>CAWARW010000006.1:0-445000 GCA_963784605.1 uncultured Alphaproteobacteria bacterium | reverse complement strand
ACCAACTAGCTAATCAGACGCGGGCCGATCCTTCGGCGATAAATCTTTCCCCCATAGGGCTTATCCGGTATTAGCTCCAGTTTCCCGGAGTTGTTCCGAACCAAAGGGTACGTTCCCACGTGTTACTCACCCGTCTGCCGCTCTCCACACCCCGAAGGGTGCTTCCCGCTCGACTTGCATGTGTTAAGCCTGCCGCCAGCGTTCGTTCTGAGCCAGGATCAAACTCTCAAGTTGAATTGAGAACTTGTCTCGGCTGATCACTACGTTGACTTAGTCTATTGACGAGTCCCAAGCACACATCCGTTCCAGCTTGCGCCGGCGCGGACGGGTAGCTTGTTAAACGTAGTACCGCCGAAGTCTCTTTTGGCACCCGGTCTTTGAGGACCGGCTGCCCGCAAGGACTCCGCCGCCTACGTTTCTCTTTCTTCCTATTCACTTGTCAAAGAACCCGACGGGATACCCCGTCGTTGGCTTCGGTCGCCCGTCGCCGACACTCGCATGGGCCAAATCGGCTGGCGCCGGTTCGCAGGCCGCCGACTTTGTCGGCGTCCATGCGGAAGAAGCCCTCGCCGGAGCGATCGGGCCTCTTGGTCCACGGACGAGAGAGCCGAGGGTAAATCCCGGCGCCGCCAGCGGCAAGCACCGCCCTCGTGCGGCCGCTATATAGGCGCCCGGTCACAGAACTGTCAACACCGCAAAGGCGGATTCTTCACCCTCTTTTTGCGGCCGCGCGCCGCACCCGCCGGCCACATTTATGCCCCATGGCGCTGGCCTTCTGCCGGCCAGGGCAAGGCACCCGTGCGTTTGACTTTGATTCCCTCGGCGGGCAAGGTCGCGCCTGAATTTGCCAGCGGGTCAAATGCCCGCGCGAGCGGGGAGAAGCGCAGGACCGTGAGGGGGCCGACCCGACTTGGCGTGATCATGTACGGAACGGCCGCCGGGACCATTGATCTCGGCGATGACCCGCCTCTTGTTATCGGCCTGAAGGACGACAAGCGGCAGACCCCCGTCCAGCGCGCGATCAGCTGGCGCTGGCTCACCGGCACCGTGCTCACCGGCCTCACCTCGGTCGCCCTCATGGGCGCCGCCCTGATGGCGGCCCTCAACAACCCCAATCAGTTCGCCTCGCTGCCCGACGCCTTCGCCCAGCTTTCCGCCGATTCGGCCGACATCGTCTTCGGCCAGAAAGGCGACCGCATCCGCCCCCACCATGAGGAGGTGTCGAGCCGCCAGATCATCCAGGTGAGCACGGTCACCCGCCAGGGCGAGCGCGACTTCATCAAGCTGAGGCCTTTCGCCGAGATCAACGCCACGCTCACCTACAAGGACGATGCCCTCGCCAAGGAGGTGCCGGCCTACGATCCCATGCGCATCTTCGCCGACACCTCCGCGCCCGAGCCGCCCCAGGCTGCTCCCGGCGGCACGGTCGCCGGCGCCTCCGACCAGCTCTACGGCGCCAATGTCGACGGCGAGGTGTCGGTCAAGGTCGGCCCCTTCCCCATCGATTCGCCCGATCTCGATCCGAGCGCCGCCCTCCAGACGGCGCAGGTCGAGCAGATCATGCGCACCGTGTCGCGTCCGCCGATTCCCCAGGTCGCCGACCCCACCGCCCTCGGCTACACCGAGACCGACTATTCGGCCGGCAGCGGCGACAGCGTCGACAGCGCCGATTCGGCGCTGGGCGTGCGCATCGTGCCGGAGAACGTCTCCAACGTTGCCAAGAGCGATTCGAGCAACGGCAGTGGCGACGGCCTCGAGGAAGACGTCATCCCGGTGGCCGCCAAGACCGATCTCGGCAAGCTGTTGAAGGACAACGGCGTCACCGCTGACGATATCGACCAGATCGACAACGCGCTGGCGCAGTTCATGGACGTCGACCATCTGCAGTCCGACCAGAAGGTGCGCGTTGCCTTTGCCGCCAGCAACGTGGAGGGCGAGGTCGCCCGGCCGATGCGGGTGAGCGTCTACAAGGACGGCGTCCACCAGGCGACCGTGGCGCGCGCCGACAACAACGCCTTCGTGCGCGGCGACGAGCCGGCCTCGTTGCCCGAGGCGTTTGCCAATGCCGAGCCCGACACGCCGTCGGGCGGGCCGCCGACGCTCTACAACGCCGTCTACGAAACGGCGCTGGAGCAGCAGGTTCCCAAGCCCCTGGTCGACCAGCTCGTCCGCATCTTCGCCTTCGACGTGGATTTCCAGCAGCGGGTCGCCCCCGGCGATTCCATGGAGATTCTCCACTCCATGGCCGACCCCACCGACAAGGACGCCGGCGACCCGGAGATCCTCTACGCCTCGCTCAGCCTCGGCTCGACGGAGAAGCGTTTCTACCGCTTCCGCACCCCCGACGACGGCATCGTCGATTACTACGATGAGGACGGCAAGAGCGCGAAGAAGTTCCTCATCCGCAAGCCGGTGCCGGTCGGCCGCCTGACCTCGGGCTTCGGCTACCGCCGCCACCCGATCCTCGGCCGCATGATCCTGCATGCCGGCGTCGACTATGCCGCCCCCAGCGGCACGCCGATCCTGGCCGCCGGCAACGGCATCATCGAGAAGGCCGGCCGCTCGTCCGGCTATGGCAACCTCATCGTCATCAAGCACACCAACGGCTACGAGACCGCCTACGGCCACCAGAGCCGCTTCGCCAAGGGCATTGCGCCGGGCGTGCGCGTCCATCAGGGCCAGGTGATCGGCTATGTCGGCTCGACCGGTCTGTCGACCGGCCCCCACGTCCACTTCGAGATCAGGGTCAACCACCAGCCGGTCGACCCGCTGCGCATCCGCCTGCCGCGCGGCCGTGTGCTCCAGGGCGAATATCTCGCCGCCTTCGAGCGCGAGCGCGAAGCGCATCGATGCCCTCCTCGACAACGCGCCGCAGGCCACCCAGAAGGTCGCCTCGACGCAGTAGGGCGCGGCGCTCGCAGCCGGCCCTCATCTCCTGAGGCGCGACCCCGGACTTGATCCGGGGGAGCCTCGAAGGATGGGGGCCGCCAGTTTAGCCTTGTTTCGGACAGCGCGATTTTCTTCTACAACCGGACGGCGCAAAGTCAGTTGGCACGTACCGATGGCAACGCTTATCCGCGGTTATCTGAATGAGCTTACGAGGTCGCTGCGGAGGATCGCGGAGCCGATCGATGACACCATCCTTCGCGATCTATATGTCGACAAGAACTATCCGGGGATGCTCGGCTGGATCAAGAAATCGATGCATCTAGACCTCCGGGTGGGATTGAGGATCACCGAAAGGCGCAACGGCAACGCTTCCATGTGGATCGAAACGCCCACTTCTATGCCGCCATATGGCACTGAAGACTTTCGGCGCACCCAAGTCATTGTGAACGCACGACACGACGTGCTGCAAACCCAACCGTTTCAGTGGATTGTTGCAGGCTTCGCACACGAGCTAGCTCACGTCGTGCTGTTCTCGATCGGACATCCTCTGCAAAATGAAGAAAAGGCGGTCGATCTGACTGCGATGATCCTCGGTTACGGGGACTTTATTGTCGCTTCCGAGCAACAAACGACAACCCGAACAGGTTCGTATTGGCGCACAGCCCTCGGTCTGCCGTTTGGTGTCCTGTATCTCCCCGGGAGTGAGGTCACGGACCGAGCGGCTGGGCTACCTATCCGCGAGCGAAGCACGGGCTGCTTTTCGTTACCTCGCAAAAGCGCGCCGCCACAATTGATCCACCGCGTGACCAAGAAAAAGGCCCGGCATCTCTGCCGGGCCTCTTCATGCGGCTGCGTGCTTCGGCGAGCCTTACGCCGCCTTGCCGCCTTGCCGCCGGTCACCCGCGGCAGGAACAGCAGCTTGTCGGTGCCGCCGGTGATCTTCACCCTGCGCCCCTTCCGGCACCTCGCCGGCCAGCATCTTGTCGGCGAGCGGGTCCTGCACCTCGCGCTGGATGACGCGCTTCAGCGGCCGCGCGCCGTAGACCGGGTCGTAGCCCTTGTCGGCCAGCCATTCGCGCGCCGATTGGTCGAGGTCGAGCGTGATCTTGCGCTCCTCGAGCAGCCTCTGCGAGGCGGGCGAGCTGGATGTCGACGATCGGCGCCATGTCGCTGCGCTTCAGCCGGTGGAACAGGATGATGTCGTCGAGCCGGTTGAGGAACTCGGGCCGGAAATGCGCCCTGACCACGTCCATCACCGGCGCCACGCACCGCATCGACGTCCTCCTGCTTCGCCGAGATTGGCGAGGAACTCGCTGCCGAGGTTCGAGGTCATCACGATCAGCGTGTTGCGGAAGTCGACCGTGCGGCCCTGGCCGTCGGTCAGCCGCCCGTCGTCGAGCACCTGCAGGAGCACGTTGAACACGTCGGCATGCGCCTTCTCGATCTCGTCGAACAGGATCACCTGATAGGGCCGGCGGCGCACCGCTTCGGTCAGCGCCCCGCCCTCCTCATAGCCGACATAGCCGGGCGGCGCGCCGATCAGCCGGGCGACCGAGTGCTTCTCCATGTATTCGGACATGTCGATGCGCACCATCGCGGTCTCGTCGTCGAACAGGAACGCCGCCACCGCCTTGGTGAGCTCGGTCTTGCCGACGCCGGTGGGCCCCAGGAACATGAACGAGCCGATCGGCCGGTTCGGGTCCTGCAGGCCGGCGCGGGCGCGGCGCACCGCGGTCGAGACCGCATGCACGGCCTCCGCCTGGCCGACGACCCGCTTGGCGAGTTCGTCTTCCATGCGCAGAAGCTTGTCGCGCTCGCCTTCCAGCATCTTGTCGACCGGAATGCCGGTCCAGCGCGACACCACCTGGGCGATGTGGTCGGGCGTCACCGCCTCTTCCACCATGTCGCCGGCGGCGCGCTGGTGCTCCTCGGCGGCCTTGAGCTGCCGCTCCAGCTCGGGGATGCGGCCATAGGCCAGCTCGCCGGCCTTGGCGAGGTCGCCGGCGCGCTGCGCCCGGTCGAGGTCGATGCGCGCCTGGTCGAGCTGCTCCTTGACCTTGTTGGCGGAGGCAAGCTTCTCCTTCTCGGCGGTCCAGCGCTGGGTCAGCGCCTCGCTCTGCTCCTCAAGGTCCGCCAGTTCCTTCTCCAGCCGGCCGAGCCGGTCCTTGGAGGCCTGGTCGGTCTCCTTCTTCAGCGCCTCGCGCTCGATCTTGAGCTGGATGACGCGCCGGTCGAGTTCGTCCAGCGCCTCCGGCTTGGAATCGACCTGCATGCGCAGGCGCGACGCCGCCTCGTCCATCAGGTCGATCGCCTTGTCGGGCAGGAAGCGGTCGGCGATGTAGCGGTTGGAGAGCGACGCGGCGGAAACCAGCGCCGAGTCGGTGATGCGCACGCCATGGTGCAGCTCGTACTTCTCCTTGAGGCCGCGCAGGATCGAGACGGTGTCCTCGACCGTCGGCTCGTCCACGAACACCGGCTGGAAGCGCCGGGCGAGCGCCGCGTCCTTCTCGACATATTTGCGGTATTCGTCGAGCGTGGTGGCGCCGACGCAGTGCAGGTCGCCGCGCGCCAGGGCCGGCTTCAGCAGGTTGGAGGCGTCCATGGCGCCGTCCGCCTTGCCGGCGCCGACCAGCGTGTGCATCTCGTCGATGAACAGGATGACGCCGCCTTCCGACGCCTGGATCTCGTTGAGCACGCCCTTGAGGCGCTCCTCGAACTCGCCGCGATATTTCGCGCCGGCGATCAGCGCGCCCATGTCGAGGGCGAGCAGCTTCTTGCCCTTCAGGCTCTCCGGCACGTCGCCGTTGACGATCCTGAGCGCCAGCCCTTCCGCGATCGCGGTCTTGCCGACGCCGGGCTCGCCGATCAGCACCGGATTGTTCTTGGTGCGCCGCGCCAGCACCTGGATGGTGCGGCGGATTTCCTCGTCGCGGCCGATGACCGGGTCGAGCTTGCCGTCGCGGGCGTCGGCCGTCAGGTCGCGGGTGTATTTCTTGAGCGCGTCATACTGGTTCTCGGCCGAGGCCGAATCGGCCGTGCGCCCCTTGCGGATCGCCTCGATGGCGCCATTGAGGCTCTGCGGCGTCACGCCCGCGTCGGCGAGGATCTTCGCCGTGCCGGCGTCCTTCTCCATGGCCAGCGCGAGCAGCAGCCGCTCGACCGTGACGTAGCTGTCGCCGGCCTTCTTGGCGATCTTTTCCGCGGTGTCGAACACCTTCGCGGTCGGCGCCGCCAGATAGATCTGGCCCTGCCCACCGCTCACCTTGGGGAGCTTGGCCAGCGCCTGCTCGGTCGCGGCCAGCGCGTCACGGGCGCGGCCACCGGCGCGCTCGATCAACCCGGCGCAAGGCCCTCGGGATCGTCGAGCAGAACTTTCAGAAGATGTTCCGGCGTGAACTGCTGATGACCGGCGGCCAACGCCCCGGTCTGTGCCGATTGGACGAAGCCACGCGCCCGCTCGGTATAGGTCTCGAAATTCATCTCATGCCTCCTGACCCGGCCCCGACGTCCATCTGGCCCGCCGGTCCGTTCATTGAGATTTCCGCTGAAAACCAGCGTCGCCGCCCCTCAGGCGCGGCCTGCGCAAGATATGGGCACGGCGCTTTTCCGGCGCAAGCGGTCGCGAACGGGAACCATCACGACGAGCGATCTACAGCGGCGGACTCCGCGGCGCCCCCCCGCTAACCCTTCCTTATCCCTCGCCCGGCAGAGTCCCTCCGGAAATGCCCCATGGGAACCGCGGGATGGCAGCCATATCCGAGGACAGCCGACCTGCACCGGCCGCGTCGGCGACGGCGATCGGCCGCGCCGCCCCGGCGCTGGTCCCGCTCGCCGTCGGCGGCGTCCTCTACCTCGTCATGCTCCTTGTCGGCGACAGCCTGCTCAACGACGCCGACAGCTACTGGCACATCGTCGTCGGGCGCTGGATCGTCGCCCATCGCGCCTTCCCCACCCACGACCCCTTCTCCTTCACCTTCGCCGGGAGCCCTTGGATCGCCAAGGAATGGCTGTCGCAGATCCTCTATGCCGGCGCTCAAGGGCGCGCCGGCTGGCCGGGCATGGTGGTGCTCGCCGCCGCCTCCGTGGCGCTCGCCTTCGCCCTCTTGACGCGCTCCCTTCGGCGCGACCTCAGGCCGCTCTACGCGCTCCTCTTCGCGGCGGTCGCCTTCCTGCTCGCCGCGCCCCATGTCACGGCGCGGCCGCACGCGCTGGCTTTCCCGGTGATGGTCGCCTTTGTGGCGGGGCTCACGCGCGCGGCGGACGACAAGCGCGCGCCATCGCTGTGGCTGCTGCCGCTGATGGTGCTGTGGGCAAATCTCCACGGCGGCTTCACCTTCGGCATCATGATGGTCGGCGCGCTCGGCCTCGACGCCATCGTGACGTCACCGCGCGAAACAAGGGTACGGACAGCCGCGCGCCTGGATCGGCTTCGGCCTGCTCGCACTGGCCGCGGGCTGTGTGACACCCTACGGCTGGCAGTCGATGCTGATGACCGTGCGCATCTTGCGGCTCGGTCCGGCACTGTCGATCATCGGCGAATGGCAGTCGGCCGATTTCTCCCACCTTGGCGGCCTCGAAATCGTTCTCCTGCTTGGCCTCGGCGCCATCCTCTGGCGCGGGGTGACTCTGCCGCCGGTGCGCATCGTCATCCTGCTCGGCCTCGTCCACATGGCGCTCTCGGCCGACCGCAACGGCGAGATCCTCGGCCTGGTCGCGCCGCTCATCATCGCCCGCCCATTGGCCGGCCAGTTCGCCGCCCTCCGCGCCGAACCGCACGTCAACGCCAGCCTCGGCACGCTCGCCAAGGCGATCGCCGTCCTCCTCGTCGTCCTCGTGCCGGTCACCTTCGCCCTCTCGGCGGTCTTCCACTACGCGCCGAACGCCAACATCACGCCGGCGGCCGCGGTCGCGGCGCTGGAGAAGGCCGATGTCGGCCCTGTCCTCAACCAGTACGACTTCGGCGGCTACCTGGTTTACGAAGGCGTGCCCACCTTCATCGACGGTCGCACCGAACTCTATGGCGGCGCCTTCTTCGACCGCTACTACAGGGCCGTCACGCTCGCCGACCTCCCCGGCCTCGAGCACCTGCTGGAGACGTACAAGATCGAGGCGACGCTGCTTGCCCCCGAACGCCGGCCAACGCCTGGCTCGACCGCCTGCCCGGCTGGCACCGGCTCTATGCCGACGACATCGCCGTCGTCCATGTGCGCGATCAGCCCACCTTGACGGACAGGCCTGCAGCCCGGCATCCCTCCTGCCATGCCGAAAATCGTTTCGATCTACCGCTATCCGGTGAAGGGCCTTTCGCCGGAGACGCTGACCAGCGTCCGCGTCGAAGCCGGCCAGACGCTGCCCTTCGACCGCGCCTGGGCGATCGAGAACGGGCCATCGAAGTTCGATCCCGCCGCGCCGAGGCACCTGCCCAAGATCGCCTTCCTCATGCTCATGCGGAACGAGCGGCTGGCCGCCCTCGGCACCACCTTCGACGAGGAGGCGCGCACCCTCACCATCCGCAAGAACGGAAAGATCGTCGCCGAGGGCTCTCTCGAAACCGAGGCGGGCCGCGCCACGCTGGAAGCCTTCTTCGACACCTTTGAGGCCGACGAGCTGCGCGGGCCCGCGCGCATCGTCTCCGCACCCGGCCATGCCTTCACCGACACCGCCACCAAGTGCCTGTCGCTGATCAATCTGGAGACCGTGCGCGACATCGAGCGGACGCTGGGCGTGGCCGTTCACCCGCTGCGCTTCCGCGGCAATCTCTATGTCGAAGGCTTGCCGGCCTGGGCCGAATTCGACGATTGGCTGGGCAAGACCGTCGCCGCCGGCGCGGTGGCCTTCGAGGCCTACGCCCGCATCGACCGCTGCGCCGCGACCAACGTCAATCCGGAGACGGCGGAGCGCGACCTGACGCTGCCGCTCAGCCTGCTGCAGACCTACGGCCACCCGGATTGCGGCATCTATCATGCGGGTGGTCAAGGGCGGCGACCTCGCCACCGGCACGCCGATCGCGCCGGTCTGAGACCGGCACGCCGTGACCGGCGGGCAGGATCAACTCTGGAGAGCCGCGGGCGATTCCTCGACGGCCGGAACTCGGCAGCCGCCGTGCTACTCGCTGCCCGCTGGGTGCCCTCGCCCTGTTGCCCCGCTCGCCGCCTTGACGGTCGCGAAACGGCCGACGCCGGCGCCCGCCAGGAACCCGCCGCGCTCGCGGTTTTCGCCGCCGCGATTCTCCGCCGGCTGGCCATCGAAGGCCTGATCCTGGCCGTTGCTTGCCGTTGACGTAGGGCTGCGGATCGCCCGGGCTATAGCCCGGCTGCTCGCCACCGTATTGCACCGGCCCCGGCTGCTGAGGCTGCGCTGGCAGCCGCCATTGGAGCCGCCATCGATAGCCGTCACCCTCGTCGTCGCCGTCGCCATCGCCGTCGTCATCGCTGCGCATGACCGGCTGCGGCTGGGGCATCTGCGCCTGAGCGGCGGCGAGGATGCGGTAGTAGTGCTCGGCGTGCTGCAGGTAGTTCTCGGCAGCCACCCGATCGCCCGAGGAGGAGGCATCGCGGGAAAGCTGGACGTATTTCTCGGCGATGTGGAGGGCGGTGCCGCGAATCTTCACGTCACCGCCATTGCTCTCGAAGGAGCGGGTCAGCGGATTGGGACCCTTGCGATTACGGCCGCGCATACGCTTGTTCTGCTGTCCTGGTCTCATCGACTTGTCTCTTCATGCCATGGAATCGTTGCATACAGCCCAGCGTGCCCGCCGCCTATCGGCGGCGCCCTGGTCGGCGACGGACTCCGGCAGCGCCGGTCCGCCTTATGGCCCCTGTCGACGTTGACTCACCCGGTCAAGGTTTCCCCAACGGGAAAACTCCCGTCAGTCCGATCTGTCCGAACTGAGAGTACGGTCCGGACACCCGGACGTGACGAGTTCGCTTTTATGCGGTCCGGAGCAACTTCCCCAGCCTCCGCTGCCGTGACCTCACGTCCATGCATTGTCACCGAATGGACGCGCCCGCCTGTCTACGGCGCCCGGAACCTAGCCGGTTCGCGGCGGATTTCCAAGCGCATTTTTCGACCAGCGGCCCGCCAATCTGCATTTCAGCCGCGCGCCAGGATCGCCACCCGGTCGATCCCCGCCAGATCCTGGGCGAAGCGCACCGTCATGCCGTGCGCCACCGCCAGCCTCGCGACCGCGGGGGCCTGTCCGGCACCGATCTCCATCAGGAGCAGGCCGACATCGCCCAGCCCCCTGCCGCATTCCGCGATGATCGCCCGGATAGCCGTCAAACCATCCTTGCCGCCGTCAAGCGCCGGCAACGGGTCATGCGCGCGCACTTCCAGGTCGAGCCGGCCGATCATATCCCCCTCTATGTAGGGAGGATTGGCGAGGATTACATCGGCCCGGCCGACCGCCGTCAGCCAGTCGCCGACGACGAACAGCGCACGGCCATCGAGCCCCAGGCGAATCGCGTTCTCGCGCGCGGTGCGGACCGCTCCCGGCGCGATGTCGATGCCGACGCCGACCGCGTTCGGCCGTTCGGCGAGCACCGCCAGCAGGATCGCGCCGCTGCCGGTGCCAATGTCGACGATCCGCGCCGTGCGCTTGCGGCGCCACCATGTCCAGCGCCGCGTCGACCAGCGTTTCGGTCTCCGGTCGCGGCACCAGCGTGGCGTCGGAAAGCACGAAGTCGAGGCCGTGGAATTCCCGGTGCCCGACGATCCGCGCCACCGGCTCGCCGGCGGCCCGCCGCGCCGCCAGCGCACGGACGCGCGCCGCGATCTCGGCGTCGACCGGCCGGTCGTCGTTGAGCGGCACCGCCTGCGGCGCCAGCCCCGTCGCGTGGGCAGTGATGAGGCGCGCATCGAGCCCCGGCGTGCCGTCATGGCCGCGGGCGGCGAAGGCCTTCGCCAGGTCGGCGGCGACCCGCCGGCGCAGGCTGCCGACCGTCTCGGTCACGCGCGGCGACGCCGGTTGCTGCGGTGCGCTCTCCCCGCCGGGGAGAGGCAACCATCCTTGCCGGCCGCCGTCATGCCGCGGTTTCGGCGGCCAGCAGGCTCGCCTGATGTTCGGTGATCAGCGCCTCGACGATCTCGTCCAGCGCCTCGCCGTTCAACACCTGGTCGAGCTTGTAGAGCGTCAGGTTGATACGATGATCGGTCACCCGCCCCTGCGGGAAATTGTAGGTGCGGATGCGCTCCGAGCGGTCGCCGCTGCCGACCTGCCCGCGGCGCGCCGCCGAACGCTCCGCGTCAACCTTCTGGCGCTCCAGGTCGTAGAGCCGCGTCGCCAGCATCTGCATGGCCTGGCTGCGGTTCTGGTGCTGCGAGCGGCCGGTGGAGATGACCACGATGCCGGTCGGCATATGGGTAATGCGGATCGCCGAATCGGTGGTGTTGGCGTGCTGGCCACCGGCGCTCGAGGCCCGCATGGTGTCGACGCGGATCTCGTCGGGATTGATCTTGACGTCGACGTCCTCGGCCTCGGGCAGCACCGCCACGGTCGCCGCCGAGGTATGGATGCGTCCGCTCGCCTCGGTCTCGGGCACGCGCTGGACGCGGTGGACGCCCGATTCGAACTTCAGCCGGGCGAAGACGCCGCGGCCGATGACGCTGACGATGATCTCCTTGTAGCCGCCATGCTCGCCGGGGCTCTCCTCCAGCACCTCCACCTTCCAGCGGTGCAGGTCGGCATAGCGCTGGTACATGCGGAAGAGGTCGCCGGCGAAGATCGCCGCCTCGTCGCCGCCGGTGCCGGCGCGGATTTCGAGGATGGCGTTCTTCTCGTCCGCCTCGTCCTTGGGCAGCAACAGCAGCCGCACCGCCTCGCTCAGCCGGGCGATGCGCTCGTCGAGCGCCGCGCCCTCGGCCGCGGCAAGGTCCGCCATTTCCGGGTCGGCGAGCAGCGCGGCAAGGCCGGCGCGCTCCTTCTCCGCCGCCTCCAGTTCGGCGACGGCGGCATGCACCGGCTCCAGTTCGGCACGCTCGCGGCTGAGCTTGACCAGAACATTGCGGTCGAGCGGTCGCGACAGGCGGTCGTCGATCTCGGCCATGCGGGCGACGACGGCGCTGATCTTTTCTCGGGGCAGTGAGACGGGGGTCGGCATGGCTCGATGGTATCACGGGCGCGACCGCAAGCCGCGGCCCGCCGGTTCCAGTGAAAAGCGGCTAATGCGGAACGCCTTCGGCCTCGGCGAAGGCGGTGAGTTCGCGGCGCAGCGCGTCCTCGCCGGTGTCGTCGCCGAGCAGCCTGTCGATATGCCGGCTGATCTTGCCGGCGTCGAGCGCCAGCGTCATCGCCTTCACCGGCCCGATCGAAGCCGGCGACATGGACAGCGAGCGGTAGCCGATGCCGATCAGCGCCATGGCGCCGAGCGGATCGCCGGCGAGCTCGCCGCACAAGGTCACCGGAACCTTGCCCTCGGCGACGCACACGATCTGGCGAAGCGCCCTCAGGAACGACCGCGACAGCGGATCGAAGCGTCCCGCCAGGCGCGTGTTGCTGCGGTCGGTCGCCATCATGAACTGCAGGAGGTCGTTGGAGCCGACCGAGAGGAAATCGACGGCGCGGACCAGCGCGTCGAGCTGCCACAGGAGCGAGGGCACCTCGACCATGGCGCCGAGCATCAGGTGCTGCGGCTCGGCATGGCCGTGGCGGCGCATGTGGCCGAGCTCCCGGTCGATCATCGCCCGCGTCTGCTTGACCTCGCCGAGGTCGGTCACCATCGGCAGCATGACGCGCAGCTCGCGCCCGCTGGCGGCGCGCAGCAGCGCCCTCAGCTGCGTGCGCAGCAGCCCCGGCCGATCGAGACCGATGCGGATCGCCCGCCAGCCC
Source organism: uncultured Alphaproteobacteria bacterium (assembly GCA_963784605.1). Taxonomy (GTDB): domain Bacteria; phylum Pseudomonadota; class Alphaproteobacteria; order Rhizobiales; family Kaistiaceae; genus CAVSRC01. The sequence goes on along the minus strand of CAWARW010000006.1, from coordinate 432,285 downwards.
ATGGCCGGGTTCTCCTCGTTGTTCGCGGTCATGTAGGGCAGCACCTTGTCGGCGCCGATATCGAGCGTGCGGAAGGTCACCGGCTGGTCGCCCGCCGCCGTCAGCACGTCGCCATAGAGCGCCTTCTGCTCCTCCATGCGCGGCATCGTCTCGGCGACCATGAACTGCAACTCGGTGCGGAACAGGCCGATGCCCTCCGCTCCCGATTCGGAAAGGTGCGGCAGGTCGACCAGCAGGCCGGCGTTCATCAACAGCTTGACGTGTTGCCCGTCGACGGTCACCGCCGGCCGCTCGCGCAGGAGCTGATACTGCTCCTGCCGCCGCGCCCGGAAGCGCACCTTCTCGGCGTAGGCCGCCTCGACATCGACGTTGGGCCGCAGATGCACCTCGCCGGCGATGCCATCGACGATCACCGCGTCGCCGTTGTCGACCAGCGCCACGGCGTTGGTGGCGCGGCCGACCGTGGGGATGCCGAGCGCCCGCGCCACCACGGTGACGTGGCTGGTCGGCCCGCCCTCTTCCAGCACCAGCCCGCGGATGTGCTCGCGGTCGTAGTCGAGCAGCTCGGCGGCGCCCATGTTGCGCGCCACGATGATGGCGTCCTTGGGCAACTCCTCGCCGCCGGGGCCGTGCGGCTTGTTCATCAGCACGCGCAGCAGCCGGTTGGTCAGGTCCTCGAAATCGTGCAGCCGGTCGCGCAGGAACGGCGCCGTCTGGCGCAGCATGCGCGCCCGCATGTCGCTCTGCACCTTCTCGACCGCCGCCTCGGCCGAGAGGCCGTTGCGGATCGCCTCGTGCATGCGCCGGACCCAGCCACGGTCGTTGGCGAACATGCGGTAGGCTTCGAGGATGTCGCGATGCTCGCCGGCCGTGGCGATGTCGTCGCGCGACAGCATGTCGTCGACGAACAGGCGCAGGCTGGCGATCGCCTCGTCGAGGCGCCGCGTCTCCTCGCCGGCGTCCTCGCCGATGAGTGCGGTGACCACGACGCGCGGCTCGTGCAGCACGGCGAGGCCGAGGCCGACGCCCTCGCACAGCGAGAGACCGCTGATCGCGATCGGGCGCTTGAGTTCGAGCGCGCTGCCCGGCCGGCCGAGGCCGGACAGCTCGCCGACGGCGATCATCTCGGCCAACACCATGGCCGTGGTCTGCAGCGCCTCGACCTCTTCCTCGTGGTAGGTGCGGTGCGCCTTGTTCTGGACGACGAGCACGCCGAGCGTCCGTCCGGCGCGCAGCACCGGCACGCCGAGGAACGAGTGGTAGGCCTCTTCGCCGGTCTCCGGCAGGTAGCGGAAGGCCGGGTGGCTCTGCGCGTCAGGCAGGTTGAGCGGGCGGGCTTCGTCGGCAATGGTACCGACCAGGCCCTGGCCGATGTGCAGCGAGGCGTGGTGGACGGCCTCGGCCTTCAGACCCTCGGTGGCGTAGAGTTCGAGGACCCCGTCGGCGTGCAGGACATAGACCGAGCACACCTCGGCCACCATGTTGGCCGCGATCTGCGTCACGATCTTGTCGAGCCGGGCCTGCGCGCTGATCGGCTCCGCCATGATTTCGCGGAGGCGACGAAGCAATACGCGCGGCCCGGCGGGGGGGGTGCCCCGCATCACTGCTATCCTCGGGCGTTCTCGGCCACTTCTTGGGGTCCGCCGGCCATCACCGGCCGCGCCGACCAGCGCCGGTCAGTGGTTGTCGAGCCCGTATAGCGAATGCAAAGTCCGTACCGCAAGCTCGGTGTAGGGGGCATCGACCAGCACCGATATCTTAATTTCGGAAGTTGTGATCGCCCGGATGTTGATGCCCTTGGCGGCCAGCGCCTTGAAACACTCCGCCGCGACGCCGGCGTGGCTGCGCATGCCGATGCCGATCACCGAGATCTTGGCGACGTCGGTCGACCCCTGGATGACCTGATAGCCGATGTCGCCGCGGGCCTTCTCGAGCACGCCGCGGGCGCGCTCGTAGTCGGCGATCGGCACCGTGAAGGTGAGGTCGGTCAGCGTCCCGTCCTCCGAGACGTTCTGGACGATCATGTCGACGTTGATGTTGGCCGCGGCCAGAGGCCCGAACACGGCCGCCGCGACGCCAGGCTTGTCGGCGACCCGGCGCAGCGAGATCTGGGCATCGTCCTTGGTATAGGCGATGCCGCTGACGACTTTCTTTTCCACGATTTCGTCCTCGTCGCAGATGAGGGTTCCCGGCGGCGTCACCGCGTTCACCAGCTCCGGCGCCTCCGGCTCGTCGAAGCTCGACCGCACGAAGGTGCGCACGCCGTGCACCATGGCCAGCTCGACCGAGCGGACCTGCAGCACCTTGGCCCCGAGCGAGGCCATTTCCAGCATTTCCTCATAGGAGATCCGCGGCAGGCGGGTCGCCTTGGGCACGATGCGCGGATCGGTGGTGTAGACCCCGTCGACGTCGGTGTAGATGTCGCAGCGGTCGGCGCCGAGCGCCGCGGCCAGCGCCACCGCGCTGGTATCGGAGCCGCCGCGGCCGAGCGTCGCCAGCCGATTGTCGGAGGCCACCCCCTGGAAGCCGGCGACCACCGCCACCTGGCCCTGCTGCAGCCGCTCGACGAGCAGCGTCCCGTCGATGTCGACGATGCGGGCGGCGCCGTGCGCCGTGTCGGTGCGGATCGGGATCTGCCAGCCGAGCCAGGAGCGCGCGTTGACGCCCATCTCCTGCAGCGCGATCGCCAGGAGGCCGGTGGTGATCTGTTCGCCCGCCGCCACCACCGTGTCGTATTCGCGGGCGTCGTGCAGGCGGGCCGCCTCGCGCGTCCACGCCACCAGCTGGTTGGTGAAGCCGGCCATGGCCGAAACCACCACCGCCACCTGGTGGCCGGCGTCGACCTCGCGCTTCACATGACGGGCAACGTTCTTGATCCGGGGGATATCGGCGACCGATGTGCCGCCGAACTTCATGACGAGACGAGCCATAACACTCCACTGCCGGCCTCTCACCGGCCTCGCCGAAAGGCGCGCTTTCATAGCGGCTTGGCGGCAAGGTCGCAACGGGCCAGCGGCTCGGCTAGACTGATCCGATGAACGCAGCCGCCGCCCCCACCGTCGACCCGGCCGAGATCGCCCGATTCGCCGCCCTCGCCAGTCGCTGGTGGGACGCCGACGGGCCGATGCGCCCGCTGCACCGGCTCAACCCGCTGCGGCTATCCTGGATCAAGAGCGAGATTTGCGGCCGTTTCGGCCGCGATCCGAAGGCGCCGGCGGCGCTTTCCGGCCTTGCCGTCCTCGATGTCGGCTGCGGCGCCGGGCTGGTGACCGAGCCGCTGGCGCGCATGGGGGCGGCGGTCGTCGGCATCGATCCGGCGGAGGAAACCGTCGCCGCGGCACGCTTGCACGCCGACGAAGCCGGGCTCGCCGTCGACTACCGGGCGACAACCGCGGAGGACCTGGCGGCATCCGGCGCGCGCTTCGACGTCGTGCTCACCCTGGAGGTGGTCGAGCACGTCACCGACGTAGCCGCCTTCATCGCCACCGTCGCCAGCATGGTGAAGCCGGGCGGGCTCACCATCGCTTCGACCATCAACCGCACCCGCAAGGCGTATCTGCTGGCCATCCTCGGCGCCGAGGTCGTGCTGCGCTGGCTGCCGCGCGGAACCCATGCCTACGACAAGCTGGTCACGCCGGAGGAGCTGCGCACCGCTTATCGTGGCGCCGGCCTCGCGCCCGCGGCCGAGACCGGCGTGATGTATGTGCCGCTGCTCGACCGCTTCCGTCTGACCGGCGACATGGACGTCAACTACATGATGGCCGCCGGCCGCGACGGATAGACCGCCATGCTCGACAACCTCAAAGCCAGCAACCGCGCCTGGGCCGCCCGCAAGGTCGCCACCGATGCCGATTTCTTCCGCCGGCTGGTGCGCCAGCAGGCCCCCGAATACCTGTGGATCGGCTGCTCCGACAGCCGCGTCCCGGCCAACGAGATCGTCGACCTCGATCCGGGCGAGCTGTTCGTCCACCGCAACGTCGCCAACCTCGCCCCGCCGCAGGACGCCAACTATCTCTCGGTGCTGCAGTTCGCCGTGGACGTGCTCAAGGTCAAGCACATCATGGTGGTCGGCCACTACGGCTGCGGCGGCGTCGCCGCCGCCGTCGACGGCCAGCGCCGCGGGCTGGTCGACCACTGGCTGCATCCCATCCGCGAGGTGGCCCACGACCACCGCCACGAACTCGACGCCATCGCCGAGCCCGGCGCCCGCCTCGACCGCTTGTGCGAGCTCAACGTCATCCGCCAGGTGCGCAACGTCGCCTCCGACGTCTTCGTGCAGGAGGCCTGGGCGCGCGGCCAGCCGATCAGCGTCCACGGCTGGGTCTACGCGCTCGCCGACGGGCTGGTGCGCGATCTCGACGTGACCGTGCGCGACCCCGGCGACCTCGACCGCTTGGGCTAGAGAGAGGCGGGCGCCCGCCGGCGATCCTCAGTTCCTGTCTTCGGGCAACGACGGCAACGGCAGGAAGTCGATGCCTTCCTCGGCCAGCGCCTGGGCTTCCTCGCCGGTCGCCTCGCCATAGATGCCGCGCGCCTCGACCTCTTCGTAGTGGATCTTGCGCGCCTCCTCGGCAAAACGGTCGCCGACATAATCGGCGTGCTCGGTCACCTGCTTGCGCAGCGCCTTGATCGTTTCGCGCATCGCCTGCCGGCGTGGATCGGGGACGGCAAGCTTGACTTTTTCGTCCTTGTCGCTGCCGGGGCTTTTCTTGGTGCCGGAGACGGCCGGCGTCATCAGCGCCTTCTCGACCGTGGTATCGCCGCACAGCGGACACGCCGCCTCGCCGGCCGCAACTGCCCGCTCGTAGTCGTCCATCGAGCGGAACCAGGCCTCAAACTCATGGTCCTTGGAGCAGCGCAGCGTGTAGCGGATCATGACGACAGCGGCTCCAGTTCCGCGCCCGGCGCAACCGGCAGCGCAAAGGCGCGCTCGTTGACCAGCGCCGGGATTGCCGCCCGTGCCGTGAGGCTCGCTGCCGGATCGATCTCCGCCACAATGACGCCCGGCTCGCGCTCGGCTTCGGCGACGATGCGGCCCCACGGATCGACGATCATCGAATGACCGTAGGTCTCGCGCCCGTCCTCGTGGCTGCCGCCTTGCGCCGCGGCGACGACCCACGAACCGGTTTCGATCGCCCGGGCGCGCAGGAGCACATGCCAGTGCGCCTCGCCGGTCGTGCGGGTGAAGGCGGCCGGCACCGCCAGCATTTCAGCCCCCGCCTTGGCCAGCGCCCGGTAGAGCTGGGGAAAGCGCACGTCGTAGCAGATGGTCAGCCCGAGACGGGTCCACGGCAGGTCGGCCGCCACCGCCGTGTCGCCCGGCCGGTAGAGCCGCGATTCGCGGTAGCTCTCGCCGCCGGCAAGGTCCGCGTCGAAGGCGTGGATCTTGTCGTAGCGGGCCAGGATGTCGCCGCCGGGGCCGATCAGGAAGGCGCGGTTGGCGACGCCTTCCGCGCTCAGCCGGATGGCCATCGAGCCGATGTGCAGGTGGATGCCGAGTTCCTGCGCCAGGGCGCGAAAGCGGGCGAGCGCCGGATCGCGCTCCTCGGGCGCAACGGTTGCCAGCAGGCGCGGACGCTCGCGGTCGAGCACATTGGTCATCTCCGGCGTCAGCACGTATTGGGCGCCCTGGCGCACGGCCTCGCGGATCATCGCCTCGCCAGCGGCGATATTGGCGTCGACCGATATGCCGCTCCGCATCTGCACCGCGGCGGCGACGAAGCGCGTCATGCCGGCTCCTGGCTCCCGCTCGCGGCGGCGGCCAGCGCCTTGTCGAGCAGACCGTTGTGCTGCCATTGCGACAGCTCGTTGAAGCCGCCGACATGGGTGTCGCCGATGAAGATCTGCGGGAAGGTGTGGCGGCCGTTGGCGCGCCGGATCATCTCCACGCGCATATCCGGATCGGCCGTCGCGTCGTGTTCGACGTAGGCGACGCCCTTGTCGTCGAGCAGGCGCTTGGCGGCCGAACAGAAGCCGCAGAACTGGCGCGTGTAGATGACCACCGGCCGGGCGACCGAAGAGGCTGAGTTCGTTTCCATAATCGCTATATGTCGATCAAACCGTGCCTTTGACAACCCGGGCGAAGGTGAGCACGTCGACGGCGGCGGCGCCGGCGCGCAGCAGCGCCCGTGTGCCGGCGTTGACCGTCGCCCCGGTCGTGTAGACGTCGTCGACCAGCAGCACGCGCCGGCCGGCGATCGCCCGCCTGCCCTCCGCCGTCACCCGGAAGGCGCCACGCACGTTGCGGTCGCGCTCCTCCGCCGAAAGGCCCACCTGCTGCGCGGTGGCGCGGATGCGGATGAGGGCGTCGTTGGCGAGCGGCTTGCCGGCCGCCACGGCGATGGCATGGACCAGCAGCGCCGACTGGTTGTAGCGCCGCCACCACAGGCGCCGGCGATGCAGCGGCACCGGCACGACGACGTCGGCGGTGGCGATGATCTCGCGGCCGGCGCGCGCCATCCAGCCGGCCATCCAGCGGGCAAGCTCCAGCCGGTCGCGGTATTTCAGCCCATGCACCAGGCGGCGGGCGACATCGTCGTAGACCGCCACCGCCCGGCAGCGGTCGAAGGGCGGCGGGTCGGCGATCGCCTCCGCCGACAAGGCGCCCTTGCCGAGATCGTAGGCGAACGGAATGCCGAGCCGCTCGCAATAGGGCCGCTCGATCAGCCGCAGGCGCGACCAGCAGGCCGGGCACAGCGTGCCGATCTCTGCCACCGGCGCACGGCATGCGAGGCACTGGGGCGGCAGCGCCAGGTCGATGAGGCGCCGCGCCAGGCCCGCCGCGGCGGAGGCGATCCGCACGGTGGCCGGCCCCTTGGCCGCTCGATCGACAGTGGCGTCGCCGGTCTCTTCCATCGCCACCGAGCTTAGCGCCCCGTACGGATCGGCGCCATCGCCAGCCTTTGACGACAGGCACCGGCAACCCCATAACCGGAGCACCATGAGCGGACCGCCGTTGATCTTCGACCACGCGCTCGCCGACGCCCGCCGGCGGCGGGCGATCCGCATGGGGGTGAGCGGTGCCGATTTCCTCTATCGCGTCGTCGCCGAGGACATTGCCGACCGCGTCGCCGCGGTAAAGCGCCGCTTCGCCCTCGGGGTCGAGATCGCAAGCCCGCTCTCGGTGCTTGCCGCCACCGGACAGGTCGACCGTATCGTGCGGCTCGACCGCATCCGCGAGACCCGGCCGGACGTGGTGGGCGACGCCGAGCTCCTGCCGTTCGGGCCCGAGAGCCTCGACCTCGCGGTTTCCGTCCTCGGCCTGCATGCGGCCAACGACCTCCCCGGCGCGCTCGCCCAGATGCGTCGCGCGCTCAGGCCCGATGGCCTGTTGCTCGCCGCTTTCTTCGGCGGCGACACGCTGGTCGAGTTGCGCGAGGCGCTGGCGACGGCGGAAGCGGAGGTGACCGGCGGCGCCTCGCCCCGCGTCGCGCCGTTCACCGATGTCCGCACCGCCGGCGCCCTCATCCAGCGCGCCGGCTTCGCCCTGCCGGTGGCCGATCAGGACCGCCACACGGTGCGCTACGCCTCGGCGCTCCACCTGATGCACGACCTGCGCGCCATGGGCCTCACCAACGTGCTCCACGAACGCGACCGGCGGCCGCTGCGCCGCGCGGTGCTGGCCCGCGCCATCGCGATCTACGGCGACCGCTTCGCCGATGCCGACGGCCGCGTGCGCGCCACCTTCGAGGTGATATCGCTGTCCGGCTGGGCGCCGCACGAAAGCCAGCAGCAGCCGCTGAGGCCGGGGAGCGCCCGCCTGCGCCTCGCCGATGCGCTCGGCACCAAGGAGCGGCCGGCCGGCGAGAAGGCGGGCCGCTAGCTAGCGGTCGAGCATGTCCAGGGCGTGGCGCTTGTCGGCGTCCGACATCGCGGCAAACGACGCCGGCTGGACGGAGCCGGTCACGATCGGGTCGATTGCGTCGGCCCGGCTGATCGCGGTCGCCGGATCGCGCGCCGGCAGCCCGCCGAGAAGGACCATCGCGACGCCGGCGAGAGCGATCGCGATCGGCAGGAACAGCGCGGGTTTCAGACGCGCCGGGCGCGCGTCGGCCTGGTCCCTTGGCGGCAGCAGTGCGTCATCGGGATAGCGGATCGTCATGACAATTCCTTCGGCTCGCCACGGGCGGGACGGTTAAGGAATGGTCAAGCCAAACTATAAAAGATCGATTAACGCCGGGATCAAAGGCAGGTCGGCGGGCGGCATCCTGTAGTCGCGAAGGTCCTTCGCCCGCACCCATTTGATCGCCTGCCCCTCGCGCCCGACGGCCGTTCCCTGCCATTTCCGGCAGACGTAGAGCGGCATCAGCAAGTGGAAGTGCTCGTAGGCGTGGCTGGCGAAGGAGAGCGGCGCCAGGCAGGCGGCGGAGACGTCGATGCCGAGTTCCTCGTCGAGTTCGCGAATCAGCGATTGCTCGGGCGTCTCGCCGGGCTCGATCTTGCCGCCGGGAAACTCCCAGTAGCCCTCCAGCGCCTTGCCCGCCGGCCGCTGGGTGATCAGCACCCGCCCATCGCGGTCGATCAGGGCGCAGGCCGACACCAGGATCACCGGGTTGCTCTCGCAGCGGTCGCACATGATCGACGCCTGGCTCCTACGTCCGGTAGCTGCCGTTGATGTCGATGTAGCCGTGGGTGAGATCGCAGGTGTAGACGACCGCCGATCCGCTGCCGATGCCGAGGTCGACGCGCAGCTCGAGTTCCTGTCGCTTCATGTAGGCGCTCGCCGCCGCTTCGTCATAGTCGGCGGCGCGCTCGCCCTTCTCGGCGAGCTTGTGCGGGCCGAACCAGATCGCCAGGCGGTCACGGTCGGCGGGTTCGCCGGCCTTGCCGACCGCCATGACCACGCGGCCCCAGTTGGCGTCCTCGCCGGCGATCGCCGTCTTGACCAGGGGCGAATCCGCGATGGCACGCGCGATCCGCCGGGCGCTCATCGGCGTTTCGGCCTGGGTCACCGTGACCGTCACCAGCTTGCTCGCCCCCTCCCCGTCGCGCACCACCTGCATGGCAAGCTCGAACAGCACATCGCCGAGCGCGGCGCCGAGCGCATCGGCGCGCGGATCCGCCATGTCGGTGATGGGCGCCACCGGCGCCTTGCCGGTGGCAAAGGCGAGCAGCGTGTCGGAGGTCGAGGTGTCGCTGTCGACGGTGATGGCGTTGAAGCTGGTGTCGTTGCCGTTGATCAGCAGGCGGCGCAGCACGTCGGCGGAGACGGGCGCATCGGTGAACACGAAGGCGAGCATGGTCGCCATGTCGGGCGCGATCATGCCGGAGCCCTTGGCGATGCCGGCGACGGTGACCGGGTGTCCGTCGATCGTCGCCGTCGCCATCGCCAGCTTGGGATAGGTGTCGGTGGTCATGATGGCGCGCGCCGCGTCGATCCACGGCTGCGGCTGGAGCCGCTGGACCATCGCGGCGGTCACGCCGGCGAACTTCTCGGCGTCGAGCGGCTCGCCGATGACGCCGGTCGAGGCGATGAACACCTCCTGCGGCCGGCATCCCACCGCCGCCGCGGCATGCTCTGCCGAAAGCTCGGCCGCCTGCCGCCCGCGCATCCCGGTGAAGGCATTGGCATTGCCAGAATTGACGAGGAGCGCCCGCGCCGTCCCGCCGGGGAGCTGTTCACGGCACCAGTCGACGGCCGCCGACGGGCACTTGCTGCGCGTCAGGAGGCCGGCGACGACGGTGCCGGGATCGAAGGCGACGAGCAGCACGTCGGTGCGGCCCTTGTAGCGGATGCCGGCCTCGGCGGTGGCAAAGCGCACACCGTCGAGGGCCGGCAGCTCGGCAAACGCTGCCGGAGCCAGAGGCGACAGACCGGCCATCGCGGCCCCCCTTGTCGTCCTACTTCGTCGGCGCCGCCGGGGCCGCTGCGTCGGGAGCCGGCGTCTCGGGCGCCGGGCCCTGGATGATCTCGATCTTGGCGCTGGCGCGCAGGTCCTGCATCGCCTGGCTGAACAACTCGGACATCATCTGCTGGCGGAGCTGCGGGGACACCTGCTCGAAAGCCGGCGGCTCCGACTTGCGCGCCGCCTCGAGCTTGATCACGTGCCAGCCGAACTGCGACTGCACCGGCGTCTCGGTGTAGGTGCCGACCTTGAGCGCCACGACGGCATCGGCAAACGGCTTGACCATCTGCTGCGGGTCGAAGAAGCCGAGTTCGCCGCCCTTGGCGGCGGAGCCCGTATCGAGCGACTTCTCCTTGGCAATTGCTGCGAAATCGCCGCCCTTGTCGAGGTCGGCGATGATCGCCTTGGCCTCATCCTCGGTCTTCACCAGAATGTGTGCGGCCTGATACTGGTCGGTCGGCACGAAAGACTTGATCGCCTCGTCGTAACGCTTGTGCAGGGCCTCGTCGGTCACCGCCGACAGCACCTTCGTGCGCACGTATTCGAGTTGCAGCGTGCGATCGCGCACCGTTTCCAGCCGGCGCTGGACGGCCGGGTCCTTGTCGAGGCCCGCCGCCTCGGCGGCGCGGGCGGAAAGCTTGGTGTCGATCAGGTGCTGGATGAGCTGGCCACGGCGCTGGTCGGCCGGAACCTGGGCGATCTGGTCGCGGAAGTCGAGCGCGGCCTGGGACAGGTCCGCCTCGGTAATCACGGCGCCATCGACCCGCGCCACCACGGCGTCAGGCGCCGGTTCCGCGGCGAACGAGGTCTGCGGCACGACGCCGAGCACGATGATGGCAGCGAGCGCAGCCGCAGCTCCGCAGTGCCGTAGTCTGGCCTTGACGGTCATGGAAACTCTTTCATTCAGGTTGACGGTATTTTCCTTCGACAGCTTCAATGCGGCAGCCCAAAGGCAAAGCCCGGCTCCGGTTTGCGCCGTTGACATCGATTATCCCCCCTCTTATCTGTCTCAACGCTTGGCGTCCAGAACGCTTTGAATCCTGAGCGGTGACGACGGCAACCCGTGCCGGCGTTCGTCGCAGGGTCGGCGATGTCGGCAGCTAGCGCCGGCGCCACGCCCCGGCTGGGATACCTGAAAGCTCAAGGATTTTCGTATCATGGCCGGACTTGGCTCCATCGCCCGCAAGATATTCGGCTCCTCCAACGATCGCCGTCTGAAGACCTATAATCCCCGGGTCGAGGCGATCAACGCGCTGGAACCCGAGATCGCGGCGCTCTCCGACGCCGACCTGCGCGCCCGCACCGATGAGTTCCGCCGCCAGATCGCCGCCGGCGCCGAGGTCGACAGCCTGATCGTCCCCGCCTTCGCCACGGTGCGCGAGGCGGCCAAGCGCACGCTCGGCCAGCGCCATTTCGACGTCCAGCTGGTCGGCGGCATGGTGCTCAACGAGGGCGCCATCGCCGAGATGAAGACCGGCGAAGGCAAAACGCTGGTGTCGACGCTGGCCGTCTATCTCAATGCGCTCGCCGGCAAGGGCGTGCATCTGGTCACCGTCAACGACTATCTCGCCCGCCGCGACGCCGAATGGATGGGGCAGATCTACCGGTTCCTCGGCATGAGCGTCGGCGTCGTCGTCCACGGTATCGACGACGACGAGCGCCGCGCCGCCTATGCCGCCGACATCACCTACGGCACCAACAACGAGTTCGGCTTCGACTACCTGCGCGACAACATGAAGTACGACCTGCCGTCGATGGTCCAGCGCGGGCACAACTTCGCCATCGTCGACGAGGTCGACTCGATCCTGGTCGACGAGGCGCGCACGCCGCTGATCATCTCCGGCCCGCTCGACGACCGCTCCGAGCTCTACAACACCATCGACACCTTCATCCCCCACCTGACCGCCGAGGATTACGAGGTCGACGAGAAGCAGCGCACCGCCACCTTCACCGAGGCCGGCAACGTCAAGCTGGAGAAGCTGCTCACCGAAGCCGGCATGCTCAAGGGCGAATCCCTCTACGACGTCGAGAACGTCACCGTCGTCCACCACATCCAGCAGGCGCTGCGCGCCCACCGCCTGTTCGAGCGCGACAAGGACTACATCGTCCGCAACGGCGAAGTGATCATCATCGACGAGTTCACCGGCCGCATGATGCCCGGCCGGCGTTTCTCCGAAGGCCTGCACCAGGCGCTGGAGGCGAAGGAACACCAGCCGATCCAGCCGGAGAACCAGACGCTCGCCTCGATCACCTTCCAGAACTACTTCCGCATGTACGACAAGCTGGCCGGCATGACCGGCACGGCGGCGACCGAAGCCGAGGAACTGGGCGACATCTACGGCCTCGACGTGGTCGAGATCCCGACCAACCGGCCGATGATCCGCATCGACCACGACGACGAGGTCTATCGCACCGCCGACGAGAAGAACAAGGCGATCATCGACATCATCAAGGACGCGCGCCAGCGCGGCCAGCCGACCCTGGTCGGCACCACCTCGATCGCCAAGTCGGAGATCCTCTCCGAGATGCTGCACAAGCAGAAGGTGCCGCATCAGGTGCTGAACGCCCGCTACCACGAGCAGGAGGCGTTCATCATCGCCCAGGCCGGCGTGCCCGGGGCGGTCACCATCGCCACCAACATGGCCGGCCGCGGCACCGACATCCAGCTCGGCGGCAACCTCGAGATGCGCATCCGCCAGGAGCTGGCCGACGTGCCCGAAGGGCCCGAGCGCGACCAGCAAGTCGCCGCCATCCACGCCGAGATCGACAAGCTGAAGGAGCAGGCGCTGGCCGCCGGCGGGCTCTTCGTCCTCGGCACCGAGCGCCACGAGAGCCGTCGCATCGACAACCAGTTGCGCGGCCGCTCCGGCCGCCAGGGCGACCCCGGACGGTCCAAGTTCTTCCTGTCGCTGCAGGACGACCTCATGCGCATCTTCGGCTCGGAGCGCATGGACGGCATGCTGACCAAGCTCGGCCTCAAGGACGGCGAGGCGATCGTCCATCCGTGGATCAACCGCGCGCTCGAGAAGGCCCAGCAGAAGGTCGAGGGACGCAACTTCGACATCCGCAAGAACCTGCTCAAGTTCGACGACGTGATGAACGACCAGCGCAAGGCGATCTTCGACCAGCGCATCGAGCTCATGTCGCAGGACGTGGTCACCGAGACCATCAACGAGATGCGCCACGAGGTGATCGACAACCTCGTCGCCCGCCACATCCCGGAGCATGCCTACCCCGAGCAGTGGGACGCCGCCGGCCTGCACGACGAGATCCACGACATCCTCGGCCTCGACCTGCCGATCGCCGACTGGGCGAAGGAGGAGGGCATCGCCGAGGAAGAGGTGCGCGAACGCATCATGCGCGCCGGCGACGAAATGGCCGCCTCGCGGACCGCCCGCTTCTCCCCCGAGGTCATGCGCCAGATCGAGAAGGCGGTGCTGCTGCAGACCCTCGACCACCTGTGGCGCGAGCACCTGGTGGTGCTCGACCATCTGCGCCAGGTGATCGGTTTCCGCGGCTATGCCCAGCGCGACCCGCTGATCGAGTACAAGACCGAATCCTTCGAACACTTCCAGCGCCTGCTGACCCAGCTGCGCGAGGCAGTGACCCGCCAGATCATGCACATCGAACTCGTCCAGCGGCCGCCGCCGCTGGCGCCGGAAGGCGATTTCGAGGCGATGCAGGCGAGCCACCCCGATCCGGTGACCGGCGAGAACGAGATGCTCGACGGGCCGCCGGGCGACGGCCGCCAGCCGCCGATGCGCAACGGCCGCTACGCCGCCGGCGGCGCCGGTGCCATGGCGGCGCAGATCGACCCGAACAATCCCGCCACCTGGGGCAAAGTTCCGCGCAACGCCCCCTGCCCGTGCGGCTCCGGCAAGAAGTACAAGCACTGCCACGGCCGCCTGGCCTGACCGGCGCCACGCTGCTTCGAGGACGCCTTCGAACGCCCGGCTCGCGCCGGGCGTTTTCGATTGGCCCGCGAGGGTCTGATCGAAAGCGGGCTGCCGCTCAGCCGGAGGGCTGGGCGCTGCCGTCTGCCGGGCTGCCGTCGTCGTCGCCCGGCCACAGGAACTTCTTCTTGACGAACTTGCCGACCGGCTGGATCTCCGGCGTCATGCCCGGCGCGATCTTGGCGGTATCGGGGGTGCCGGCGGTGTCCGGCTTGGCGGGCGCGGCAACCGCCGCGGGCTCCTTCTTGGCCACCTGCGCCGGCGGCGGCGCCTTCTTGGCCGGCGGCTCGCTGGTGAGCGCCGCCGGAGCCGCCGCACTGGCGGCCGCAGCAGGGGCCGGCTCGGCAACCGCCGAGGCGACCGACGGCGCCGGCTTCGGCTTCGGTACGCTTACCTTCTTCGGTGCCTGGGAAACGCCGGCGGCGGGCGGCGTGACCGGCGTCGCCGGCGCGCTCGCGGTATCCGCGGCCGCCGGCAGGGGCTTCGGCTGGGCGCCCAGCATGCGCTCGATGAACGACGGATTGGCCGCGCGCTCGGCGGCGGCCCTGTCGCGTGCCGCCTGCTCCTGCTGCTTCTGGTCGATCATGGCGACGGCCTGCACGAACTTGGCGTCGTCCGCCGACTGCTTGGCCGCGAGCGCAGCCGCCAGCGCCGGCGGCACCGTATAGGGCGGGCAGGCCCCCGACGGATTGAACCGGGCGTCGCCGGCGTCGGCATTGAAGACGTAGTGCCGGTCGCAGACGTCGACCTTGGGCGGGACGTGGGTCAGCTGAAAGGAATCGTAGCCGATCTTCAGCATCCGCCAGAAGTCCATGTTGGGATCGTCGCGGTGGCGGGCGAGGTTCTCCGGCGTCATGCGGAAGGGGAAGGCCTGGATCTCGAAGGCCCGCTGACCGCCGCGAAAGGCGTCGCGGGCTAGCCGGAAGATCTCGCCGGCGTCATCGTCGGTCATCGAATAGCAGCCCGATGACGAACAGGCGCCGTGGACCATCAGGTTGGAGCCGGTGTGCCCCAGCGAACGGTCATAGGCATTGGGATAGCCGATGTTGAAGGAGAGGTAATAGTTGGACTTCGGGTTCATCTGCGCCGGCGTCACCGTGTAGAAGCCCTCCGGCGCCTGCCGGTCGCCTTCCACCTTCTTCGGCCCCAGCGCACCCGACCACCTGCAGATGGAATAGGTCTTGAGCAGGCCGAAGCGGCCGTCGTCCTGCTGTTTCCAGATCTCCATCTGCGATTCTTCCTTGAAGATGCGGATGAAGATCGGCGCCGTCTCCTTCATGGCGAGCTGGCGCATCTTGGCGACCAGCATGCCCGGCACCGGACGATCTTCCTTGGGAAGATCGGAGTAGTTGCAGCCCGCCAGCACCAGAAGTGCCACGGAGAGCAGCGCAAACAGGCCCCCCCGGACTGGTCGAATCGCCATGCGCACCCTTCCCGGCCTCGATGACCGCCGCACAAACCGGAATCTGGCCGATCCTGTCAAGCGCGACACCGCGCCGGCCGGCTCCATCCGCCCACACATCCGCTCACAATCGTGCGAGCGCGGCGCACTTTCCGGCCGCTGTGTGGCATGGAAAAGGCAGAATTCAGAGCGTCCGGCCGATCGCCAGGAATTTCTCGCGCCGCTGGCGCCGGATCTCCTCCGGCGGCAGGTTGTCGAGCGATTCGAGCGCCTCGGCGATGGCCTCGCCGGTCTCCCGGATGGTCTTTTCGGGCTCGCGATGGGCGCCGCCCACCGGCTCCGGGACGATGCGGTCGATGACGCCGAACCTCTGCAGGTCCTCGGCCGTGATCTTCATGCCGGTGGCGGCATCCTGCGCCCGGCTCGAATCGTGCCACAGGATCGAGGCGGCACCCTCCGGCGAGATCACCGTGTAGATCGAGTGCTCCAGCATCAGCACCTTGTTGGCGGTGGCGATGGAGATGGCGCCGCCCGAGCCGCCCTCGCCGATGACCACGGCAACATTGGGGACGCCGAGATTGACGCAGGCTTCCGTCGAGCGGGCGATGGCCTCGGCCTGGCCGCGCTCCTCGGCGCCGAGCCCCGGATAGGCGCCGGCGGTATCGACCAGGGCGATCACCGGCAGGCCGAAGCGGTCCGCCAGCTGCATGACGCGCACCGCCTTGCGATAGCCTTCCGGCCGCGCCATGCCGAAATTGTGCCGCAGGCGGCTCTCGGTGTCGTTGCCCTTCTCGTGGCCGATGAGCGCCACCCGCTTGCCGCGGAAGAAGCCGAGGCCGGCGACGATGGCTTCGTCCTCGCCGAACTTGCGATCGCCGGCCAGCGGCGTGAAGTCTTCGATCAGCGCCCGCGCGTAGTCGCTGGTGTGGGGGCGGTCGGGGTGGCGGGCGACCTGGGTCTTCTGCCAGGGGGAGAGCTTGCCGTAGATTTCGGCCAGCGCCTGGGCGGCCTTGGCCTCAAGACGGGAAATCTCCTCGCCGATGGCGACAGCGTCGCCCTCCTTCTCCAGGGTCCGCAGTTCCTGCACCTTGCCCTGCAGGTCGGCGACCGGTTTCTCGAAATCGAGGTAGCTGCGCATCGAGTCTCGCGGAAGAAAAACGAAACGTCTGCCTTCGCCCCCGTGCCTGAGCGGACCAAAAGCGGCGGCAACCTGACGGTAGCGCACCGCCAAGTCAAGCAATCAGCAAAGCCGAACCCGGCCGCGGCGGCTTGCGGGACGTTCCCGCCCTTCGCCGATGATTCAGGTCTTCCTCGCCCCGGCCAGCGGGTGGTGCTCGGTGACCAGCGTGCGCAGCCGCTCCTCAAGGACGTGCGTATAGATCTGGGTCGTGGAAATGTCGGCGTGACCGAGAAGCTGTTGCACGACGCGGAGGTCGGCGCCGTTCTGCAACAGGTGGCTGGCGAAGGCGTGGCGCACCACATGCGGCGAGATCTTGGCCGCGGGGACGCCGGCCCGGACCGCCAAGTCCTTGAGATCGCGGGCAAAAGCCTGCCGGGTCAGGTGCCCGCTGTCGCCGAAGGAGGGAAACAGCCAGGGGCTCTCGGCGACCCCGGAGGCCGACCGTGCCTTGACGTAGGCGGCCACCGCCGCCCGCGCCCGCTCGGTCAGCGGCACGATGCGCTCGTGCCCGCCCTTGCCGCGCACGGTGAACATGCGCTGGTCGCGGCGCAGGACGGCGGCCTTGAGGGAGACCAGCTCGGAAACCCGCAGGCCCGTCGCATAGAGCATCTCGACCAGGGCGTAGAGCCTGAGCGCCCGCAGCTGCGCCGCCTCGCTCCCCTCGCGCTCCGCCTCCGCCTGCGCCTGTTCGATGAGGCGCGTGACCTGCGCCTCGCTCAACACCGACGGCAGCCGCGCCGGCCGGCGCGGCCCTGCGATGACGCCGGTCGGATCGTCGGCGCGCACCCCCTCGCTGACCAGAAAGCGATGGAACTGGCGGAGCGCCGACAACCGGCGCGCCGCCGAGGTTGCTGCAAATCCGCGCAGGTCGAGATCGTTGAGGTAGTCGCGTACCGCCTCGACGTTGGCGCGTTCGAAACCGCCGCCGCGGGCGCCAAGGAACCGGCCGTAATCCGCCAGGTCGCGGCGATAGGAGACCAGCGTATTGGGCGCCGCCCCACGCTCGGCGCTCATCATTTCCAGGAAGGCTTCGATGTGATGGCCGCCGGCCGCGGCCCGCGCCGGTCGGGCCACGGCTATTGCGCCTGCGGCTGCTGGTCCGCCGGCGGCGGCTGCTCGGCCTGCGCCGGCGTGGCCTGCGACTGCGATTCCGGCACCTGCAGCTTCTCGGTCGGGATGCGCACCGTCATTTCGCGCGTATGGGGCCCGACGAACAGGGCGAGGTAAATCATGGCGGCGCCACCAAGTATGCCCAGAATCACGAGCACGATGAGAAAACGGAACAGACTTGGCATGATAATTCCCGGTCGGCCGCTCGCCGCGATTCGGACAGGGGGGGCGCACAAGGCACCCGCGACGCCGCCCCGTCATTCTCGACAATCGCGCCAGGAAGGCAAGTCACCGGCCGATTGGGGCGGCGCGGCGGGAACCCGCCTTGACAGGCGACCCCTAAACCGGCTCTTTCCTCGCCCGCAACCGGCGTATTGGCGAGGGAGCTGTGGCGAAAGCGGGACTGGCACGGGATAACGCGGAGCCGCTCGAGAGCAGAGTCTCGCGCCTGCTGGCGGGGCGCACGCTGGTCATGGTCGGCATGATGGGGGCCGGCAAGTCGTCGATCGGCCGCCGGCTGGCCAACCGCCTCGGCATGGCCTTCGTCGACGCCGATACCGAGATCGAGCTGGCCGCCAACGCCACGATTCCGGAGATTTTCGAGCAGCACGGCGAAGCCTATTTCCGCGACGGCGAGCGCCGCGTCATCCAGCGCCTGCTCGACGGCCGCCCCAAGGTTCTGGCCACCGGCGGCGGCGCCTTCATTCAGCCGGAGACCCGTGACGCCATCCAGACCGCCGGCATCTCCATCTGGCTGAAGGCCGATCGCGACCTCCTGCTGTCGCGGGTCCGGCGCCGCAACAACCGGCCGCTGCTCAAGGTCGAGGATCCCGCCGCCGCCATCGACCGGCTCATCGCCGAGCGCTATCCGGTCTACGCCGAGGCCAATATCCGCGTGCAGTCGCGCGACGTTGCTCACGACGTGGTCATCGACGATATTCTCGAAGCCCTTGCCGACTATCTCAGCCGCGAGGCGGTGGCAGAGGCCTGAGCGATGGCGAGATCCGCTGTCCGGTCCGATTCACCAACGGTGGTCACCGTCGACCTGGGGCCGCGATCCTACGACATCCTCATCGGCCGCAACGTCCTGGAGCGCGCCGGGGTGGAGATCGCCCGGCGCATGCCCGGCCGGCGCGCGGTCGTGGTGACCGATGAAAACGTCGCACGCATTCACCTCGACACGCTGGCCACCAGCCTGAAGGCGGCCGGCATCGAGTTCACCACCATCACCGTCGCCCCCGGCGAGAAGTCGAAGAGCTTCGACACCTTCCACACGGTCGTCGACGGCATTCTCGGCGCGCATATCGAGCGCTCCGACATGGTGATCGCCTTCGGCGGCGGCGTCGTCGGCGACCTCGCCGGCTTTGCCGCGGCGGTCGTCCGCCGCGGCGTCCGCGTCGTGCAGATCCCCACCACCCTGCTCGCCCAGGTCGATTCCTCCGTCGGCGGCAAGACCGGCATCAACTCCACCCACGGCAAGAACCTCGTCGGCGCCTTCCACCAGCCGAGCCTGGTGCTGGCCGACGCCGGCGCCCTCGATTCGCTGAGCCCGCGCGTCTTCAACGCCGGCTATGCCGAGGTGGCCAAATACGGCCTGCTCGGCGATGCCGCCTTCTTCGCCTGGCTGGAGGACAACTGGCGCGCCATCGTTGCCGGCTGGCCCGAGCGCGACCGGGCGATCGCGGTCGCCTGCGCCGGCAAGGCGGAGACCGTCGCCGCCGACGAACGCGAGGAGAGCGGCAGGCGCGCCCTCCTCAATCTCGGCCACACCTTCGGCCACGCTCTGGAAGCCGCCACCGGCTATTCCGACCGGCTGCTGCACGGCGAGGCGGTGGCGATCGGCACCGTGCTTGCCTTCGCCTTCTCGGCCCGGCGCGGCCTGTGCTCGCCCGACGACACCCAGCGGGTGGTCGCGCACCTTGCCGCCATCGGCCTGCCGACCCGCATGTCGGAGATTGCCGGCGCGCCGATGGTCGCCGAGACGCTGATGCAGGCGATCGCCCAGGACAAGAAGGTCAGCCGCGGCCGGCTCACCTTCATCCTCGTCAACGGCATCGGCGCCGCCTTCGTGGCGCCCGACGTGCCTCCCGGCGAGGTATCGACGTTCCTGGCGGAGCAACTGGCGACATGAACGCGATCCTCTGGGCGATGGCATTGTCCATTCCCCTTCTGGTCGTGCTGTCGGCCTTCTTCTCCGGCTCCGAGACGGCCCTCACCGCCGCCTCGCGCGCCCGCATGCTGGCCCTGGAGAAATCCGGCGACCGCCGCGCCGGCATCGTCGGCCGGCTGATCCAGGAGCGCGAGCGCCTGATCGGTGCCCTGCTGCTCGGCAACAACCTGGTCAACATTCTCGCCTCGGCGCTGGCCACCAGCCTGTTCCTCGAGCTCTTCGGCCAGGCCGGCGTGGTCTACGCCACCCTGGCGATGACCCTGCTGGTGCTGGTCTTCGGCGAGGTGCTGCCCAAGACGCTGGCGATCGGCAGTCCCGACCGGGTCTCGCGCGCCATCGCGCCGACGATCGCCGTCATCGTGGCGGTGTTCTCGCCGGTCGTCATCGCCGTCCAGTTCGTCGTCCGCGGCGTCTTGCGGCTGATCGGCTGGAACGCGTCCGACGGCATGTCGATCCTCTCGCCCGCCGA
Organism: uncultured Alphaproteobacteria bacterium; assembly: GCA_963784605.1. Classification (GTDB taxonomy): domain Bacteria; phylum Pseudomonadota; class Alphaproteobacteria; order Rhizobiales; family Kaistiaceae; genus CAVSRC01. The sequence continues at coordinate 412,156 of CAWARW010000006.1, read as the reverse complement.
GGAGATCCGCGGCCAGGTCGACCTGCTCCACGCCGAAGGCAGCGTCGTCAAGGCCGAGCGCGACCGCCTCGGCGGCCTGCTCGACCTCTCCGAGCTCGACGTCTCCGACGTCATGGTCCACCGCACGGCCATGCACTCCATCGACGCCGACGAGCCGATCGGCGCCATCGTCGACGACATCCTCGCCAGCCCCTACACCCGCGTACCGCTGTGGGAGAACGAGCCGGAAAACATCATCGGCATCGTCCACGTCAAGGACCTGCTGCGCGCCCTCAAGGCGGCGGGCGGCACGGTCGACGCCATCAGCATCCGCGCGGTCGCCGCCAAGCCGTGGTTCGTCCCCGATACCACCAGCGTCACCGACCAGCTCAACGCCTTCCTCAAGCGCAAGGTGCATTTCGCCCTGGTGGTCGACGAGTACGGCGAGGTGCAGGGCGTCATCACGCTGGAGGACATCCTCGAGGAGATCGTCGGCGACATCGCCGACGAGCACGATGTCGCCATCGAGGGCGTGCGGCCGCAGCCGGACGGCTCCGTCAACGTCGACGGCTCGGTGCCGATCCGCGACCTCAACCGCGCCATGGACTGGAACCTGCCCGACGAGGAGGCCACCACCATCGCCGGCCTCGTCATCCACGAGGCGCGGCTCATCCCCGAACCGGGCCAGGCCTTCACCTTCCACGGCTTCCGCTTCCAGGTGCTGCGCCGCAACCGCAACCGCCTGACCGCGCTCAGGATCACGCCCTTGAGCCGCATCAAGCCGCTGGTGCCGGTCGAGCCGCCGAAGGCCGCCGGCTGAGGCCGGTCAGCCCGCCACCGGCGCCTTGGCCTCGATCGCCAGAGCGTGGACCCCGCCGGCGAGCTCGTCGGCGAGCGCCGCGTTGATCATGCGATGGGTCGCCACGCGGCTCTTGCCGGCGAAAGCCTCAGCCGTGATGCGCACGCGGAAATGGGTATTTCCCTCCGGCCGGTGGGCGTGGTGCCCCTTGTGCCGGTGGGATTCGTCCACCACCTCTAGCGCATCAGGATGAAAAGCCTCGGTTAACTTCGACCTGATTCTATCCGCTACCGTCATTGCGTTGATTCCGCCGGTTTTTTGGGCGCCTGCCGCCTTGCCGGCGTCACACCCGGCGCCCATAATCCAGGACATGGACCTGAACTCCAAATATTTCGACCGCATCCGCATCTCACCCGGCGGCGCCACGGTCGAGGACACCGACACCGCGCCCTGCCAGGCGCAGGGTTGCGGGCGCATGGGCGGCTATCGTGCCCCCAAGGGCCGCGGCCACGAGGGCGAGTACTACAATTTCTGCATCGACCACGTGCGCGAATACAACAAGTCCTACAACTACTTCGCCGGCATGGCCGACGCCGAGATCGACAGCTATCAGCGCTCGGCCGCCACCGGCCATCGCCCGACCTGGAACATGGGCGTCAATCGCTCCGCCTCCGCCACCGCGCGCGACGCCCGTTTCACCTGGTCGTCGGCCTTCGCCGACCCCTTCGGCATCTTCGGCGGCGATCCCCACCGCGCCGAACCCAAGCACGAGCCCGAGCGGCGGCCGCTGCGCAACCTCGAGCGGCGTTCCTTCGCCGCCCTCGACCTCGACGGCCACGAAACCGGCAGCGAGATCAAGGCCCGCTACAAGGCCCTGGTAAAGCAGCTGCATCCGGACGCCAACGGCGGCGATCGCAGCTCCGAGGACCGGCTGCGACAGATTATTCAGGCTTACCACTACCTGCGATCCGTCGGATTTTGCTAAGACGGCGTCGCCCGGCCGCTCCCGGCGCCGGATTTCCTCAAATCTTCACAAGCGTCCTCGCACGGCGCGACGGAGAAATGCAATGGCTGAAGCCGCGCTCGAACAAGCTCCCCTGCCGGATATGAAGATATCCGTGCGCCAGGTCTTCGGGATCGACACCGATCTCGAAGTGCCGGCCTATTCCGAGGCCGACGAGCACGTGCCGGACTACGACCCGGACTACCTCTTCGACCGCGATACGACGCTGGCGATCCTCGCCGGCTTCGCCCGCAACCGGCGCGTGCTGGTCACCGGCTATCACGGCACCGGCAAGTCGACCCACATCGAACAGATCGCCGCCCGCCTCAACTGGCCGTGCGTGCGCGTCAATCTCGACAGCCACATCAGCCGTATCGACCTGATCGGCAAGGACGCCATCGTCATCCGCGACGGCATGCAGGTGACCGAGTTCCGCGACGGCATCCTGCCCTGGGCGCTGAAGAACAACATCGCGCTGTGCTTCGACGAGTACGACGCCGGCCGCCCCGACGTGATGTTCGTCATCCAGCGCGTGCTCGAAGTCTCCGGCCGTCTGACCCTGCTCGACCAGAACAAGGTCATCCGCCCGCACCCGGCCTTCCGCATGTTCGCTACCGCCAACACCGTCGGCCTCGGCGACACCTCGGGCCTCTACCACGGCACCCAGCAGATCAACCAGGGCCAGATGGACCGCTGGTCGATCGTCTCGACGCTGAACTACCTGCCGCACGACAACGAGGTGAACATCGTTGCCGCCAAGGTGCCCGACTACCGCGACGAGAAGGGCCGCGCCATCATCGCCAAGATGGTGCGCGTCGCCGACATGACCCGCAACGCCTTCATCAACGGCGACCTGTCGACGGTCATGAGCCCGCGCACGGTGATCACCTGGGCGGAGAACGCCGAGATCTTCGGCGACATCGGCTTCGCGCTGCGCGTCACCTTCATCAACAAGTGCGATGAACTCGAGCGCAGCCTGGTCGCCGAGTTCTACCAGCGCTGCTTCAACGAGGAGCTGCGCGAGTCGACCGCCAACGTGGTGATGAGCTGAATGGAGCGGACGTCGGTCCATACCACCGACGCACCGCGCGCCAGGCCGGTCGAGAGCCCGACCGAGCCATTCAAGCGCGCGGTCACCGGCTGCATGCGCGCCATCGCCGGTGAGCCGGAGCTGGAGGTGTCGTTCGCTGCCGACCGGCCGATGCTGTCGCAGAACAAGGCCCGCCTGCCCGAGCCGCCGCGCAAGATGACCGCCAACGATATCGCGGTTACCCGCGGCGTCGGCGATTCGCTGGCGCTGCGCCTGGCCTGTCACGACCCGGCGGTGCATCGCGCCCACGCCCCCGCCGGCAAGAACGCCCGCGCCGTCTATGACGCCGTCGAGCAGGCGCGCGTCGAGGCGCTCGGCGCCAACCGCATGTCGGGGATGGCCGGCAATCTCTCGGCCATGCTCGAGGAGCGCTACCACCGCGCCAACTACCAGGAAATCACCGAGCGCAGCGACGCGCCGCTGGAGGATGCCGTCGCGCTCATGGTGCGCGAGCGGCTGACCGGCAAGGCGCCGCCCAAGTCGAGCCGCAAGATCGTCGAGCTGTGGCGCGACTGGATCGAGGAGCGCGCCGGCAAGGACCTGTCGCGCCTCACCGGCGCCATCGACGACCAGTCGCGCTTCGCGCTGGAAGTGCGCGAGATCCTGTCGGCGCTGGAGATGGCCGACGAGCTGTCCGGCGAGGCCGGCGACCAGGGCGACGACAGCGACGACGCCAACGACCAGGACGACGCCGACGGCGCCGCCGACAAGTCGGAGGGCGCCGATGCCGCCAGCCAGGACGAGATGGACGCCTCCGCCGAAGAGGGCGATGCCGGCGAGGGCGAGGCGACCGAGGCCGAGGCCGAGCAGACCGTCGAGGACGCCGACATGGCGGACGCGCGCGACACCGGCGAAGCCCATCGCGCCGAGACGCCGTTCTCCAACCTGCCGCCGCTCAGCGACTACGGCGCCTTCACGCCCCGCTTCGACGAGACGGTCAATGCCGAGGAGCTGTGCGACACCGCCGAGCTCGACCGCCTGCGCTCCTATCTCGACAAGCAGCTCGCCCATCTGCAGAGCGCCGTCGGCCGGCTCGCCAACCGCCTGCAGCGCCGCCTGATGGCGCAGCAGAACCGCGGCTGGGATTTCGACCTCGAGGAGGGCGTCATCGACGCCGCCCGCCTGTCGCGCGTCGTCGTCGACCCGATGCATGCGCTCTCCTTCAAGGCCGAGCGCGACACCGAGTTCCGCGACACCATCGTCACGCTGCTGCTCGACAATTCCGGCTCCATGCGCGGCCGCCCGATCACCGTCGCCGCGACCTGCGCCGACATCCTCGCCCGCACGCTCGAGCGCTGCGGCGTCAAGGTCGAGATCCTCGGCTTCACCACCCGCGCCTGGAAGGGCGGCCAGTCGCGCGAGGCCTGGCTGCAGGCGGGCAAGCCGCCCAACCCCGGGCGCCTCAACGACCTCCGCCACATCGTCTACAAGGCGGCCGACGCGCCCTGGCGGCGCTCGCGGCGCAACCTCGGCCTGATGATGCGCGAGGGGCTGCTCAAGGAGAACATCGACGGCGAGGCGCTGGCCTGGGCCCACGGCCGGCTGCTGGTGCGCCCCGAGCAGCGCAAGATCCTGATGATGATCTCCGACGGCGCCCCGGTCGACGATTCCACCCTGTCGGTCAATCCCGGCAACTACCTCGAGCGCCACCTGCGCTACGTCATCGACGAGATCGAGACGCGCTCGCCGGTCGAGCTGATCGCCATCGGCATCGGCCACGACGTCACCCGCTACTATCGCCGCGCCGTCACCATCGTCGATGCCGACGAGCTCGCCGGGGCGATGACCGACAAGCTGGCCGAGCTTTTCGACGAGCACACGCCGGCCGCCAAACCGGCGGGCCGCGGCATGCCCCGCCCGAAGCGCCCCGCCGGGCCGCAGCGCCCGGCCTTGCAATGACGCCCCGGCGGTTTCTGGTCGCGCTGCTCACCTGCCTCGCTGTCCTGCCGCCGTCGGCGACGATGGCGGCCGACACCGGCTTCGCGCCGATCGCGGTCACGGTGCGGCCGTTCTCCCACTTCGCGCTCGCCTCCGCCGAGACGCACTTCGGCGCCCTCGAGTTCCTCGGCGGGCTGCAGCTTTCCTCAAGCGACCGCCGCTTCGGCTCGTTCTCGGGGCTCGATTTCGCTCCCGACGGCCACACCCTCTATGCCGTCGCCGACACCGGCTACTGGTTCGCCGCCACCCTCGACGAGACAGACGGGCAGCCGACCGGCATCGCCCGGCCGATGTTCGCGCCGATTCTCGACCCCGCCGGCCACCCCTTCACCCGCAAGGGCGCCGTCGACGCCGAGGGCCTGCGCATCGTCAGCCGCGACGGCCGCCAGACCGCCTATGTCTCCTTCGAGCAGAAGGCGGCGGTTGGCCGCTTTGCCGCCGCGCCCGATTTCGCCACCGCCCGGCGCAACGACCTGCCGCTGCCGAAGTTCGTCAACCACCTGCCCGGCAACAAGGGGCTCGAGGCCATCGCGGTGCCGCCGCCGGGGCCGCTCGCCGGCGCCATCGTGCTCATCGCCGAACGCTCGCTCGACCGCGCCGGCAACCATCGCGGCTTCATCGTCGGCGGGCGCCGCCCCGGCACCTTCTCGCTGATACGCACCGCGCCGTTCGACGTATCCGATGCCGCCTTCCTGCCCGACGGCGACCTGCTCGTGCTGGAACGCCGCTTCTCCTTCTCCGACGGTTTCGGCATGCGCATCCGCCGCATTGCCGGTGCCGCCATCCGTCCCGGCGCCACGGTCGACGGTCCCGTCCTCATCGAGGCCGACATGACCGACCAGATCGACAACATGGAGGGGCTGGCCATCCGCACCGATGCCGACGGCCGCGCCATCCTGACGCTGATCTCGGACGACAACGGCAACGGCCCGTTGCAGCGGACGATCCTGCTGCAGTTCGCGCTGCCCCTGCAGCCGCCGCTGCCGCGGCCGCGCCCCGCCGGCTGACCCGGCGCGCCGAAACGAAAACGGCGCCCCGCGGGCGCCGTCGGTGTCGTTCCGGGATCGCGCGATCAGGCGCTGGCGGCAGCCGCCGTGCGCTTGGCGATCTCGCGCTTCAGCTTCAACGCCCGCGGCGACAGCTCGCCCTCGCGCGCCGCGGCCAGGAACTTGTCGAGCCCGCCGCGATGCTCCACCGAGCGCAGCGCATGGGAGCTGATCTTGAGGTTCACCGAGCTGCCGAGAGCATCGCTCATCAGCGTCACCTGGTTGAGATTTGGCAAGAACCGCCGACGCGTCTTGTTGTTCGCGTGGCTGACATTATTGCCGGTCTGGACCGCCTTACCGGTCAATTCACAGCGCCTTGCCATCAGAAAAATCCTCGTTTGCCGCCGATTTGCGCCATTCGGCATGCAAGATGACGGTCCTTGTCGGAAGTGGCACTGCTATAGTGACGGCCAATTTCGCCGTCAAGGCGCCATTCGCCCGATTCGGTCGCCGGCCGTCCTGTCAACCCCCCTTGCAAGGGCAGATGACGAGCCGGGCAAATCAGCTTATTAGTGCACTTGTTAACCAATAGTCAGCCATGATTTGACGCGTCCCTGCCGTCATGCTGACCTTTGATGCGACATTCGGCACGATGAAAACGACCGCCCTATCCGCGACCGCCCGGACCTTACGGCGGATTCTTCTGGCAGCGCTGATCGCCGCACCGGCGAGCGGCGCGATGGCGGCCGACACCACCCTCAAGGCGGACTACCTCATCACCATCGCCGGCATCACCATCGGCAAGGTGAGGGCCGAGGGCCGCTTCACCGATATCGGCTACGCCGCCACCATCAGCGGCCAGACCTACGGGATCAGCCGTTTCGTCTCCGACGCCCATGCCGTGCTTGCCGGCAACGGCCGCATCCGCGGCAGCCGCATCGCGCCGGCCACCTATGCCCTCGACACCGACGAGAAGGGCTTCCAGACCCACGTCAGCATGGCCATGCGCGGCGGGACGATCGTCAACCTGTCGGCAGCGCCGCACCTGTTGCCCTATCCCGACCGCGTGCCGGTGACCGCGACCCACAAGCGCAACGTGGTCGATCCGGTAGGCGCCTTCATGGTCGCCGTCGACCAGCCGCGCACGGTTTCCGGCCCGGCCGCCTGCAACCGCACCGTCAAGGTCTTCGACGGCTGGCAGCGCTACGACGTGAAGCTCAGCTACAAGGCCAGCCGGCACGTCAACAACGGCGCCGGCGCCTATTCCGGCGAGATCTTCATCTGCGGCGCCCGCTACGTTCCCGTCGCCGGCCACCGCCCGGGCCGCGATTCGGTGCAGTACATGGCCGACAACAAGCGTCTCGAGGTCTGGCTGGCGCCGGTCGACGGCACGCGCGTGCTGGTTCCCTACCGCATCCTCATCGGCACCCAGATGGGCGACCTGGTGATCGTCTCGCGCGATTTCTCCGTCAGCCTCACCGAGCAGCAGGCCAACGCCGACTGACCGCAGTCCGGCGCCGACGGCTTATCCACAGCCTGTCCACAGAAATCGGTGCCCGGGCGGCCGTCAAAATCCTGTCGCAATCGCGGCGGCGACGATCGGCAGCGGACGCGATCCGCCCGCTCCTGGTATTTCTGCGGAGGCATTCCAACATGTCGTGGGTGGCGGCCGACGGCGCCACACATGTCGTGGCGAACGGAATGGGACTCACGGCGAGTCAGCGATTCGGGCCGGTTTTGTTCCGGACTCGTTCCCGCTGATCAAAAAACCTCGGGAAGTCAAAGGAAATTCGCGTTTTCCCCTACCGCTGTGATAGAGGGAAAGGGTCGGCTGCGCTCGCCTCTCCCAGCGCTGGCGCGGACCTCTGAGCGGACGACGGAAGACACGCCAGTCCCGATATGAACGTTTCCCCCAAGCCCGAGCCGACCGCCGGCGCACGCGGCCGCAACGTCGTGGCCGTCCTAGGGCCCACCAATACCGGCAAGACCCATCTCGCCATCGAGAGGATGCTCGCCCATCCCTCCGGCATGATCGGCCTGCCGCTCAGGCTGCTCGCCCGCGAGGTCTACGGCAAGATCGCCGATCGCATCGGCGCCGACCAGGTGGCGCTGATCACCGGCGAGGAGAAGATCGTCCCGGCCAACGCGCGCTTCCGCGTGTGCACGGTCGAGGCGCTGCCCACCGAGACCGACGTCTCGTTCCTGGCGATCGACGAGATCCAGCTGGCCGGCGACCTCGAGCGTGGCCACGTCTTCACCGACCGCCTGCTCAACCTGCGCGGCCGCGACGAGACCCTGCTGCTCGGCGCCGCGACCATGCGCGGCATCGTCGAGAAGCTGCTGCCGGGCGTCAACATCGTCACCCGCCCGCGCATGTCGCTGCTCACCTGGTCGGGCTCGAAGAAGATCACCCGCCTGCCGCGGCGCAGTGCCGTCGTCGCCTTCTCCGCCGACGAGGTCTACGCCATCGCCGAGCTGATCCGCCGCCAGCGCGGCGGCGCCGCCGTGGTGCTGGGCTCGCTCAGCCCGCGCACGCGCAACGCCCAGGTCGAGATCTTCCAGTCGGGCGACGTCGATTTCCTCGTCGCCACCGATGCCATCGGCATGGGCCTCAACCTCGACGTCGATCACGTCGCCTTCGCCTCCGACCGCAAGTTCGACGGCTACCAGTACCGCCGCCTGACGCCGGCCGAGTTCGGCCAGATCGCCGGCCGCGCCGGCCGCCACATGCGCGACGGCACCTTCGGCGTCACCAGCCGCGTCGATCCCTTCGACGATGACCTGGTCGAGGCGCTGGAGACCCACCGCTTCGATCCGGTGAAGACGATCCAGTGGCGCAACCGCGATCTCGACTTTTCCACGCTGGCCGCCCTCAAGGCGACGCTCGATCGCGCCGCCGGCCCGCGACGGGCTGGTCAAGGCGCCGCCGGCCGAGGACGTGGTCGTGCTGGAGCTGGTCAGCCGCGACCCGGACGATCCGCGCTCTCGCCGACGCCCGCGAGCGCGTCGCGACGCTGTGGGACGTCTGCCAGGTCCCCGACTACCGCAAGATCGCCCCCAGCAACCACGCCGAACTGGTCGCCACGCTGTTCGGCTTCCTCGCCCGCGATCGGGTCATTCCCGACGACTGGTTCGCCGAGCAGATCGCCTTCGCCGACCACACCGACGGCGACATCGATACGCTCGCCAACCGCATCGCCCACATCCGCACCTGGACCTTTGCCGCCAATCGGCCGCAATGGCTGCGCGACCCGGGCCATTGGCAGGAGCGGACGCGCGCGATAGAGGATCGCCTGTCGGATGCGCTGCATGAGCGGCTGACCGCCCGTTTCGTCGACCGGCGGACCAGCGTGCTGATGCGGCGGCTGAAAGAGAACGCGATGCTCGAAGCCGAGATTACGCCGGCCGGCGAAGTGCTGGTCGAAGGCCAGCACGTCGGCAGCCTGGAGGGATTCCGCTTCGCGCCCGACCCGCAGGCCGACGGTCCCGAAGCCAAGGCGCTGCGCAGCGCCGCCCAGAAGGCGCTGGCCGGCGAGATCGCCGAGCGCGCCGAGAAGGTGGCGACCGCCGCCAACAAGGATTTCATCCTTGCCGGCGACGGCACGCTGCGCTGGCAGGGCGCGGCGATCGCGCGCCTGGCCGAGGGCGACGATGCGCTGAGGCCGCGGCTGATCCTGCTCGCCGACGAGCTGCTGCCGACCGCCGGCCGCGAACGCGTCCAGGCGCGCATCGACCTGTGGCTCGCCGCCCAGGCCGAGGCGCTGCTCAAGCCGCTGTTCGACCTGCGCAACGCCGTGGCGCTGGCGCCCGCCGCGCGCGGCCTCGCCTTCCGGCTGAGCGAGTTGCTTCGGCATCATCGACCGCGCGACGATCGCCGAAGAGGTGCGCGGCCTCGATCAGGAGGCCCGTGCCGGCCTGCGCGCCCTCGGCGTGCGCTTCGGTGCCTATCACATCTACGAGCCGGGGCTGCTCAAGCCGGGTCCGAGCGCTCTGCTCGCCACCTTCTGGTGCCTGAAGAACGGCGGCCTCGATACGCCCGGGCTGACCGACCTGCAGCGGCTCGCCGCCTCCGGCCGCACCAGCGTCCCCGTCGATCCCGAATTCCCGACCGCGCTCTACCGCGTCGTCGGCTACCGGCCGGCCGGCACGCGCGCCGTCCGCGTCGACATTCTCGAGCGCCTTGCCGATCTCATCCGGCCGCTGATCGCCTGGCGCCCGACGGCGGAATCGCCGACGCCGCCCGACGGCGCCATCGACGGCTACGGCTTCACCGTCACCGTCGCCATGACGTCCCTGCTCGGCTGCTCGGGCGAGGATTTCGCTTCCGTGCTCACCGCGCTCGGCTATCGCATGGAGCGCCGCCCGGCGCCGCCAAAGCCGGCCGCCCCGGAAGCACCGGCGGCAGACGCGGCCACGCCCGACGGCACCGCCGCAGCGGACGCGGCACCGGCAGCCGCAGACGCCGAGGCGCCCGTCTCCATCGCCGAAGCTGCACCAGCCGAGCCGGCCGCTCCCGAAGCGCCCGCCCCCATCGCCGAAGCTGCACCACCCGAGCCGGCGCCCGCTCCCATCGCCGAGGCTCTGCCGGCTGAACCGGCCGCCGCCGAGCCGAGCGCGCCGCCGAGCCGGCGCCCGCCCCCAGCGCCGAAGCCGAGCCGGCTGCCGCCGAGGTGCCCGCCACCGCCGAAGCGCCCGACGAGGCTGTTTCGCCCGAAGCCGCCGCCGCGCCGGCCGAGCCGGAAGCGCCGGCCGAGCCGGCCTTCATCGAGGTCTGGCGGCCCGGCCGCCCCGGGCGCCAGCAGAGCGGCCACCCGCGGCAGAACCGGCGCGAGCGCCGGCCGCAACGCGCTGCATCCGGTGAGGCGGCTGCCCCCCGCACCGATGGCACGCCACCGGCCGAGGCCGCCGCCCCGGCGGCCGACGGCGCACCGCCGCGGCAGCAGCGCCCGGCCAACCGGCGCCCGGGCAAGTCCGGCAGGCCGCGCCAGCACGACCGGCCGGAGCGCGCCGATCGGCCCGATCGGCCCGATCGGCCCGGCCGGCCTGACCGCCGTGACCGCAAGCCGGGCGCGCCGTCCGAGGCGCCGCGCCGGCCCGAGCGCGTCGAGAAAGCGCCCGATCCCAACTCGCCCTTCGCCGCACTGGCCGCGCTCAAGGCGCGGCTCGAGGGCCGCGAGGAAGACAAATAGGCGGCAATGCCCGGCGAGGGTCGCCAGCGCATCGACAAGTGGCTGTGGTTCGCCCGGCTGGTGAAGACGCGCACGCTCGCCCAGAAGCTCGCCCTTTCCGGTAGCGTCCGGGTCAATCGCGAGAGGGTCGAGGCGGCCAGCCAGCCGGTCAAGGCCGGCGACGTGATCACCATCGTCGGCGACCGTGGCGTTCGCGTGCTGCGGGTGGTGGCGCCGGGCATGCGCCGTGGTCCGGCGCCCGAAGCCCGGCTCCTCTACGAGGACCTGTCGCCGGCGCCGCCCGCGACATCCGCCGCCCCCGACCCGGCCGCCGCCGCCGACCGCGACCCCGGTTCCGGCCGCCCGACCAAGCGCGACCGGCGCGCCCTCGACCGCCTGCGCGGGGCCGCCGGCGACGATTTTCCCCCCGAGGACGGCTGACGGAGAAAACCGTTCGCCCGGCGGCCCTCCGGCGACCATCCGCGCCTTGCACCGCCGCACCAAACCGGATACCGAAATCCCCTGTTTTCAAGCGCCCGGACGGCGCCACCAGCCGGATGGACCCGTGACCTACGTCGTCAACGACAACTGCATCAAGTGCAAGTACACCGACTGCGTCGAGGTGTGCCCCGTGGACTGCTTCTACGAGGGCGAGAACATGCTCGTCATTCATCCCGACGAGTGCATCGACTGCGGTGTCTGCGAGCCGGAGTGCCCGGCCGACGCGATCAAGCCGGACACCGAGCCGGGGCTCGAGAAATGGTTGCAGCTGAACGCGGAATACGCGTCAAAGTGGCCCAACATCACCGCCAAGAAGGACGCACCGCCGGACGCCAAGGATTTCGAGGGGGTGCCTGACAAGTTCGACAAATATTTTTCCGCCGAGCCCGGCGAGGGCGACTGACCCCCTGCCGCCGCAAAGCCTTGGAAAGTGCGGGCCAATCCGCTCCGGCGGTGCGTGATGCAACCCGAGAAGCGTCAACATTGTTTACCGTCGGGCCGGTAACCCATTGAAATTTACCGTTTTTGTGATATATTGCCGGGACTGTCGGAACAGAATGAGCTTTTCGCTCGCATCCCGCGCGAATTCTTCAGCGTGACTGGTTCCAGGCGTATCCGGCGCCGGCCTAGCCGAAAGGCGGGCGGGATGGTGGTTTTCACGCCGGTATAGACCTGCTGGGGAACCGGACGGGCCGACAGTCCGAACCAGAGGCGGCGGCGCCGCCGGTTACCGCTCGACCCAGGGCGGCATCAAACGGAGTTGATGTCTCTATGGCCACTGCAAAGAAGTCCACCCAGCGTTCCGGGTTCAAGACCGGCGAGTTCATCGTCTACCCGGCTCATGGCGTCGGCAAGATCGTCGGCATCGACACGCAAGAGGTGGCCGGGCTGAAGCTTGACCTGTTCGTGATCAGCTTCGTCAAGGACAAGATGACGCTCCGCGTTCCGGTGACCAAGGCAACGGCCGTGGGCATGCGCAAGCTGGCCGACGCCACCACGGTCAAGAAGGCGCTCGAGACCGTGCGCGGCCGCGCCCGCATCAAGCGCACCATGTGGAGCCGCCGCGCCCAGGAATACGAGGCCAAGATCAATTCCGGCGATCTCATCTCCATCGCCGAGGTGGTGCGCGACCTCTTCCGCTCCGACACCCAGCCGGAGCAGTCCTATTCCGAGCGCCAGCTCTACGAGGCCGCCCTCGACCGCATGTCGCGCGAGATCTCCTCGGTGAGCAAGATTTCCGAGACCGAGGCGATCCGCCAGATCGAGCAGAATCTCGCCAAGAGCCCGCGTCGCGGCCCCCGCGGCAGCGAGACGGCGGACGCCCAGGCCGCCTGACCGGCCAAACGGTTTTGTCCTGAAGCGCCCGGGCCGCATGGCCCGGGCGCTTTCGTTTGGTGAACACTTTTTAATCCGTATCACGCCGGTTTCACGCCAATGTGTGAACCGATCCGGCCTCCAGCCGTTACAGTGAAGCCACAGGGCGATTCCTCGGGCGGCCCTTGAAGCCGCAAGGAGGGCAAGATGGGCCAGTCAGCCGCATCCCGCCGCGATTTCGTCAGGGCCGCCATGCGGGCCCCCTATCTCGAGCGCGACGAGGAGCACGACCTCGCAGTACGGTGGAAGGATGAGCAGGATCAGGCGGCCCTGCACCGCCTGACCGCGGCGCATATGCGCCTGGTCATCGCCATCGCCGCACGTTTCCGCAATTTCGGCCTGCCGATGGGCGATCTCATCCAGGAGGGCCACGTCGGCCTGCTGGAGGCGGCCGCCCGCTTCGACCCGGCCCGCGACGTGCGCTTCTCCACCTATGCCACATGGTGGATCCGCGCCTCGATCCAGGACTACATCCTGCGCAACTGGTCGATCGTCCGCGGCGGCACCTCGTCTTCGCAAAAGGCGCTGTTCTTCAATCTGCGCCGGCTGCGCGCCCGCATGGCGCAGAACGCCAACACGCAGCCGCGTCAGGCGATGTACGCCGAGATCGCCGGCGCCCTTGGCGTGGCGACGAGCGACGTCGAGCTGATGGACTCGCGTCTCTCGGCGCCCGACACCTCGCTCAACGCGCCCATCCACGAGTCGGAAAACGACACCGCCAACCGCCAGGACTTCCTCGTCGACGATGTTGCCCTCCCCGACGAGACGGTCGGCACGCGCATCGACAGCGAGCGCCAGCTTTCCTGGCTTCAGCAGGCGCTGAACGTGCTCAACGAGCGCGAACTCAGGATCGTGCGCGAACGGCGGCTGCGCGAGGAAGGCGCGACGCTGGAATCGCTCGGCGAAAGCCTCGGCATCTCCAAGGAACGGGTGCGCCAGATCGAGAACCGCGCGCTGGAGAAGCTGCGCGAGGCGCTGCTGCGCGATCACCCGGACCGCACGACCTTCCTCTAGACGCGCGTCAGCTGTCGTTGACGATCTTGAGCCGGGTGCCGGGCGTGAGCGCGGCACCGGCGTCGACGTCGTTGAGCGCGCGGAAGAGCTCCAGCGGCCGGTCGACCCCGCTCATCCGTCTGACCAGCTTCGCCTCCGTATCGCCGGCTGCGACCGTGACGATGTGGATGTGCAGGGCGTGGAAGTCCGTCAGCTCGCTTGGCGACAGCGTGCGAAAGCCATCGACCGTCTCGGTCGCCGCCTTGAGGAAGGCCGGCGTCACCGCTTCGTTGGCGAAGATGAAGCGGTAGGTGGCGTTGCCGCCGGTGCGGATGACGGCGATGCGGAAATGCCAGCCCTTGGCCGCGGCCATCGCCGAGGCGGCCTGCAGGCCGTTGACCGAGAAGCTCTGGACGCTGGATTCGTCGAGGCCGTTGACCCAGCCCGACTTCAGATAATCGGCCAGCGCCGTGTCGCGCGCCAGACCCACCGCATCGAAGCGCAGCGCCGTGCCGTCGACACCGGTGGCCAGCACCGCCTCGCTGGTGTTGTCGATGACGAAGCCTTCCGGCACCGTGAAGCCGATGCCGAGCCCGGGATGCACGAAGCTGCGGTCGCGCACGAAGCCCTGGTTCGGGTCGTCGCCGTAGACCATGCCGTCGATGCCTGCCAGGTAGCGGTCGCGATCGACGGTGCCGACGCCGGGTGCGCCGAACTGGCGGGCGGCCTTGATGGCGAAGGCGACGCGCTCCGGCGTCGCCGGATGGGTGGCGAGGAAGTCCGGCCGCTGGTCCTGGATGGTCAGCCGCGAGCGGTAGGCGGCGAAGCGCTGCATGGAATTGAGGAAGCGGGCGGCGGCGAAGGGATCGTAGCCGGCGCGGCCGATGGTCTTGACCCCGATGGCGTCGGCTTCCAGCTCCTGCTGCTGCGAGAAGGCGGCAAGCGTCCGCTGGCTGGCGGCCAGCGCCAGCTGTCCGCCCTCGTTGTTGTCGAGCACGTCGTTGACCACGCGGCTGACGACCAGCGCGTCGCGCGCCTTCTGCTGGCGCTGACTGGCATGGTTGGCGGTGACATGGCCCATCTCGTGGGCGAGAACGGCGGCGACCTCGGAGGAATCGTTGGCCAGCGCCAGCAGGCCGCGGGTGACGTAGAGGTAGCCGTCGGGGAGCGCGAAGGCGTTCACCGCCGGAGCGTTGAGGATGGTGATCCGATAGGGCTGGTCGGGCCGGTCGGAAGCGGCGACGATCTTGCTGACGATCGGCGCCAGCGCCTGCTCGACCTTGGCGTCATGGAAGATGCCGCCATAGGCCGCGACGATGCGCGCGTGCTCCTGGGTGTCGATGCTGTTGGCGGCCGGCTGGGCGCCGTCGTTGAAGACGTTGGCGGTCGGCGTGCCGCCGCCCATGAGGGCGTTGCAGCCGGCCAGCGCCACGGCCAGGCACGCCACGGCGAGCGCCGCCGGCCAGCGCCGGCGCGACGGATTTCCGCTTCGTTCGACCGCGATCGTCCGCACTTATCGTCCGTCCAGCAACTTGGTTCTTCCGTCCAGCAACTCGATTCCGTCGGGGCTGTCCAGCCGGATGGCCGGGCCCCCGCTTTCCTCGATCACTCCACGAACCCTGACGCGCCGGCCCTTGAACGCATCCGCCGACAGCGGCAACCGATCGACCATCGCCACCGGTACCATAATGGTGAAGTCGCGACGATAATCCTTCCCAAAGTCGAGGAAAACCATGAGTTTTCCGTGACCGACCGAGACGATTTGTCCTTCGACCAGTTCATATAATCCGGTTTGCGCCGGAAGCGAAGGATCGTCGGCGCGGCGGACGGCGAAATCCGCCAGCGCCCACAGGCCGCGGCGCGCCGCGCGGGCGCCGGCTTCGGCGGCCAAAAGATCGGCAAGACACGGCGTCTCGCCCGGAAACAGGCGCACGCGGGCGAGCCCCGCCGCGACCAGCGCCGCCGCCGCCGAGCGGCCGTCGGGCGCCCG
Source organism: uncultured Alphaproteobacteria bacterium (assembly GCA_963784605.1). Lineage (GTDB taxonomy): Bacteria > Pseudomonadota > Alphaproteobacteria > Rhizobiales > Kaistiaceae > CAVSRC01. The sequence goes on along the minus strand of CAWARW010000006.1, from coordinate 396,335 downwards.
CACGTCCGCGTGCAGCCGGCCGTAGCGGTCCGTTGCGGGGGCGCCGGCGCGGCCAGCACGACGCCATCTGCCGCAAGCCGTGCGAGCGCATCCCGCGCCGCTTCGGCGAGCCCCGCCGCCGGCGCATCGGCACGCGCCGCCTTGACCGCTTCGACGCCGGCGACATGGACCGTGCGGCCATCGGCAAGCTTGACGGTGTCGCCGTCGATGGCGTCGGCGACCGCGACCGCCGGTCCAGCGACCGGCCCGCACGACGTCGCCGCAGACCCGTCCGCGCCGCCGGCGGACGCGGCGCCGACCGTCGCCAGCACAAAGATCGCCCACACGGACCGGGATATCAGCGTCGCGGCCATGCCGGCGACCCTAGCATGGGCCGGCCCGCCGGGCTTCGCCCTCCCCGGCGTCTGTGCTAAACGGTCAGCCGGGACCCCGTAGCTCAGCAGGATAGAGCATCAAATTCCTAATCTGAGGGTCGCGCGTTCGAATCGCGCCGGGGTCACCAATGATTTCAATAACTTCGTCGTTCTGGCGCCAACAAATTCCGACGTAAGGTCACGAATAGGTCACAGATGGTGGCGGAGGAGGTAGTCAGAGACTCGCAGGGAAACGACGTTCGGCTTCGGCCGGGCTACTACTATCACTGGCACGAGCGAAACGGCAGCCTCCTGCACAACGCCAAGCTCGGCAAGGGGATGACGATGACCATCTCGGTACTTGCCGAGATTTTGCACAATGACGGCTTCGCCACGCCTTACGCCATTCTGAACGCACAGCCACAGAAGGAGGAAGTCTGGGAGCGCATCCGGGCACTGACGTATCCCACCAGACCGACGAGGAAGAGGGCGCTCTTCTGCTTCGACGAGGAGGAACTCGCACGTCGGGCGAAGGACCTGTGGTTTCCAACCGAGAATCGCCAGTTGGTCAAGGTGCGCCTGACCGAGGAGACGAATGCATTCCGGGCCGACAGCAGATGGCTCGACAGCGTCGAGGCCGACTGGGCGGCGAACACCGACCAATACTGGCACGGCCGCATGACCGAGCACCCGTTGCCGGAGGTCATCGTGAACGGCCTCGTTTACTTGCCCGAGTGGCAGTCGTTCAAACTCATGTGGGGAGGGTGAGGCAGCAGCCCGCAGGGACTCACTGGTTCGGCGGCCTGCTGTCTTCCTTCGCGTTCCGCTCAATCTCAGCCCGGAGATTTGGAGGAGGCTGAGGAAGCCCCCCCTTCTCGCGCGGGTCGTTCCAAAGGACGGCCGCCACGTTCTTGAAGTCCCGCTCGGCGAAGTCGGGTGCATCTGCCAGATCGCGTTGGACGTGGCACAGGTTTGTCGGGGTAGCGGGCGTCCCTCCAACTCCCTGCTTGACTCCGGCCCGTATCTCCGGAATCAATGAGAACAAATCAGGAACAAATTCCTCACGCGAGGATGGAGCCATGCGCGCCCGCGTTTCCATGGCAGGGGACGATTTTGCCCGGTTGCGCCGCCGGATCGCCGAAATCGAGGGGCGGCCGATGGAGGCGCTTGCGGGATATTTCCCGTCCCCCGAGGAGCGGCCTGCTCCGAACCGGGCAGCGGATCGCGGTGAAGGACCGGGTGCCATCGCAACGCCGCGGCGCGGCGCTCTCCTCCCCCTCGCGATTTCCCCGCTCGACCGGATGCTCGCCGGCGGGCTCCGCCGCGACGCCCTGCACGAGGTGCGCAGCGACACCACCCGCGCCGCCGCGGTCGCCACCGGCTTCGCCGCCGCCCTGCTTGCCCGCCTCGCCGCCCGCGATCGGCGGCCGGTGCTGTGGGTGGCGGAAGCCTCGGCGCTGCGCGAGGGCGGGCTGCCCTATGGCGCCGGGCTCGACCGTTTCGGAACCGATTCGAGCCGCCTGATCCTGGTGCGCGTGGCCAAGCCCGCCGAAGCCCTGTGGGTCTTCGAGGAGGGGCTGTCCTGCCGCGGCCTCGCCGCCGTGCTCACCGAGATCCGCGGCAATCCGCGTCCGCTCGACCTCACCGCCACGCGCCGCCTGGCGCTGCGCGCCGAGGCCGGCGGCGTGATGGGCCTGCTGTTGCGCCAGAGCGGCGAAGCAGAAGCCAGCGCAGCCGAGACCCGCTGGTGCGTGGCGCCGCGGCCGGCGGCGGTGACCGACGATTTTGCGGCCGGGATCGGCCGGCCCGCCTGGCGGCTGACGCTGGAACGCAACCGCCACGGCCCGACCGGCGCCGCCGATGTGGAGTGGGACCATGAACGACGCACCTTCGCCGAGGCCGGCCGGCCGGCGCATTCTCGCCCTGTCGCTGCCGCGCCTTTCGACCGACCGGATCCTGCGCCAGCTCAACGGTCCCTCGTGGCGTGACAAGCCTGAGGCGCGGACTTCACCCTCCCCAGGACGGGGGAGGGATAACGAACCCACACCCATGCCGCTCGCCGTCGTCGCCAGGGTGAAGAACGCGCTGCGCCTGGTCGCCCTCGACGAGGCGGCCGAGCGCCTCGGCCTCACCCGCGGCATGGCGCTTGCCGATGCCCGCGCCATGATTCCCGCCCTCGGCGTCGCCGATGACGACCCCGCCGCCGACGCCACGCTGCTGGCGGCCATCGCCGACTGGGCCGAGCGCTACACGCCTCTGGTGGCGCTCGAACAGGGGGCGGGGCGAACCGAAGGAGCGACCGGGAACGCCAAACAAGAGGCGCGGACGGCCGAAGGCCGGACCGGGAACGCCAAACAAGAGGCGAGGACGGCCGATGGCCGGACCGGGAACCCAAAGCAAGAGGCGAGGACGGCCGAAGGCCGGACCGGGAACCCAAAGCAAGAGGCGAGGACGGCCGAAGGCCGGACCGGGAACCCAAAGCAAGAGGCGAGGACGGCCGAAGGCCGGACCGGGAACCCAAAGCAAGAGGCGAGGACGGCCGAAGGCCGGACCGGGAACCCAAGAGGACTCTTCCTCGACATCACCGGCTGCGCCCATCTTTTCGGAGGCGAATCGAATCTCGCCGCCGATTGTGTCGCCCGCCTCGGACGGCAGGGCTTCGCGGCCCGCGCGGCGATCGCCGACACGCCGGGGACGGCCTCCGCCGTGGCTCGTTTCGGACCCGATCCGATCTGCGTGGTTCCGCCGGGCGGCAGCGGCGCGGTGCTGCAGCCGCTGCCGTTGGCCGCCCTGCGCCTTGCATCGGAGACCGTCGCCGCGCTCGATCGCGTCGGCCTGAAGCGCATCGGCCAGATCATGGGGGCGCCGCGGGCGCCGTTGGCCGCCCGCTTCGGCCGCGGGCTGGTCCAGCGTCTCGACCAGGCGCTCGGCAGCGAGGAGGAGGCGATCAGCCCGCGCCGGCCGACGCCCGTCCTGCTGGCCGAGCGCCGCTTCGCCGAACCCATCGGACTGGAGGAGGACATCGCCGCGGCGCTCGCCTCGCTCGCCGCCACCCTCTGCCAGACGATGGAGGCGCGCGGCATCGGCGCCCGTCTGATCGAACTCATCCTGTTCCGCGTCGACGGCGTGGTGTCCCGCATCGCCGTCGGCACCGGCCGGCCGCTGCGCGCTGCGAAGCGCATCGGCGCCCTCTTCAAGGAGAAGTTCGCGAGCCTCGGCGACGGGCTCGATGCCGGCTTCGGCTTCGACATGGTGCGGTTGGCGGTGACCGAAGACGCGCCGCTCGCCGCCACCCAGATCGACCTCGACGGCGGCGGCGACGCCGCCAGCGACCTCGACGGGCTCATCGACCGCATCGGCGCCCGGCTGGGCTCCGGCGCCATCGGCCGCCTGGCGCCGCGCGACAGCCACATCCCGGAACGGGCAGAGGCTTTCGACGAGGTCGTCGCCGCCTTGCTTGCGGGCAAGGACGGATTTCCCCGATTTGCCAAGCTGTCCCTCCCCCGCGAGGGGGGAGAGGACGCAAGCCAATCCGAACCTTCCGAGCTCATCTCCCGCCCGCTGCGCCTCTTCGCCCGGCCCGAGCCGGTGGAGGCGGTCGCCGAGGTGCCCGACGGCCCGCCCGCCCGCTTCCGCTGGCGGCGCACGCTCTATCGCGTCGCCCGCGCCGAGGGGCCGGAACGCATCGCCGCCGAATGGTGGCGCGACGACGACCTCACCCGCGATTACTTCCGCGTCGAGGATGCCACCGGCCACCGCTTCTGGCTGTTCCGCGAAGGGCTCTACGGCCGCGAGACCACCGCCCCGCGCTGGTACCTGCACGGGGTCTTCGCATGAGCACCCAACAAGAGGCGCGGAGCGAGCACGAACGGCGAGCGACCGGGAAGGCAAAACAAGAGGCGCGGAGGGCCGCAGGCCCGACCGGGAAAGAAAGAAGTCCTAGCCGGCGATCTTCTCGCGCGCCGCCTGGGCGAGGAAACCCGAACGGGTAAGCCCGCGCGCCTCGGCCGCCTCGTCGATCTGTTCGAGCAGACCCCGCTCGACCGTTACGTTGACGCGGACCGTGCGGCCACGGATCGGCCAGCAGCGGCACCAGCATGGTGGTCGCGCCACCCTTGAGCGCCCGGCGGACATCTCTGTCGTTCATCGCCTCCGCCAGCGGACGCGGCGCCGGCACGGCACGCCCGTTGCTTTCCAGCGCCTCGACATGCTGGCGCAGGACCTCGGCGGCGACGCGCGGCAGATCGTCGAATGCATCGGCCGCGGGAAAGCAGCCCGGCATGTCGGGAAACCACATGCCCCAGGCGCTGTTCGCGTCCTTTTCGACAATGCCGAGATAATATTTCGTGGCCATCGTGCCTCACACCTTCCAGCCGGCAATCCGATAGATGCTGCGCACCTGCCCGACCGGCAGGTCCTTCTTCGGGTGCGTCAGCGTGATCAGGTCGGCCCTGTCAGGATGCTTGAACGTGTGGTGATCGCCCTTGATGCGGTCAAGCTGCCATCCGTCGCGCTTCAGCATCTGCACCAGCTTGCGGCTGTTCGTTTCCATGCCCGAATGTCCCTGCCCAAATATTCACTGTGCACTCCATCTCTTCGGGTGCCCAATATCGGGCTGGCGCGGATGTGTGTATATATACCCACATCTTTCGTGACGCAACATGACCCCCTTCGCCGAACTGGCCGTCACCACCAATTTCTCCTTCCTGCGCGGTGCCTCGCATCCGGAGGAACTGGCTTTCGCCGCGGCCGGCCTCGGCCTTGCCGGCATCGCGGTCACCGACCGCAACACGCTCGCCGGGGTCGTGCGCGGCCATCTCGCCGCCAAGGAAGCGGGACTCCCCTACGCCGTCGGCTGCCGCCTCGTCTTCCGGGACGACACGCCCGACATCCTCGCCTGGCCGACGGACCGTGCCGCCTATGGCCGCCTGTGCCGCCTGTTGACCGAAGGCAACCGCCGCGCCCCCAAGGGCGAATGCTTCCTCGACCTTGCCGATCTTCTCGCCTGGGGCGAGGGCCTGATGCTGGGCGTCGTGCCGGAGCGCCTCGACGGCGCGCTCGAATCCACCCTTGCCGCGCTCCGCGATGCCTTCCCCGGCGCCGTCCGCCTGATGCTGCGGCGCGACTATGGGCCGGGCGACCGCCGCCGCATGACGCTGCTCGCCCGCCTCGCCGCCCGCTTCGCCGTGCCGCTGCTGGCCACCAACGACGTGCTCTATCACGCGCCCGAACGCCGCCGCCTGCAGGACATCGTCACCTGCATCCGCGAGCACCGGGCGCTCGCCAATGCCGGCCGGTTGCTCGCCGCCAATGCCGAGCGCCATCTGAAGCCGCCCGAGGAGATGGCCCGGCTCTTCCGCGATTTTCCGGAAGCCTCGCCGAGACGATCGCCCTCCGCGAGCGCCTCGCCTTCTCCCTCGACGAGCTTCGCTACCAGTATCCCGACGAGCCGACCGGCGATGCCGCCAGCCCCCAGGAAGCGCTGGAGCGGCTGACCGAGGACGGCGCGCGCCAGCGCTTCCCCGCCGGGGTGCCCGAGAAAATCCGCGCCACCCTCGACCACGAGTTGGCGCTCATCGCCCGGCTGCGCTTTGCCGCCTATTTCCTCACCGTCCACGACATCATCCGCTTCGCCCGCTCGAAGGGCATCCTCTGCCAGGGGCGCGGCTCGGCCGCCAATTCGGTCGTCTGCTATTGCCTGCGGATCACCGAGGTCAGCCCGGAGACCTGCGGCCTGCTCTTCGAACGCTTCATCTCCGAAGAGCGCGGCGAGCCGCCCGACATCGACGTCGATTTCGAGCATGAGCGGCGCGAAGAGGTGATGCAGTACATCTACGAGAAATACGGCCGCGATCGCGCCGGCCTCACCGCCACCGTCATCACCTATCGCTCGCGCTCGGCCGTGCGCGAGGTCGGCAAGGTCTTCGGCCTGTCGGAGGATGCGGTGGGCGCGCTCTCCGGCACCGTCTGGGGCTGGTCGTCCGGCGGCGTGCGGGCGGAGGACGTCAAGCGCATCGGCATGGACCCGGAGGAGCGCACCATGGCCGAGGTCATGGCCTACGCCAGGGAGATCGGCGGCTTCCCGCGGCACCTCTCCCAGCATGTCGGCGGTTTCGTCATCACCCGCGACCGGCTCGACGAGGTCTGCCCGATCATGAATGCGGCGATGGCGGAGCGCACCACCGTCGAATGGGACAAGGACGATCTCGATGCGCTCGGCATCCTCAAGGTCGATATCCTGGCGCTCGGCATGCTCTCCTGCATCCGCCGTGCCTTCGATTTCTGACACGGCACTATGGCGGCGCGCCGACGCTGGCCTCCATCCAGGACGAGGACGCGGCCGTCTATCGCATGCTGCAGAAGGCGGATTCGGTCGGCGTCTTCCAGGTGGAAAGCCGGGCCCAGATGTCCATGCTGCCGCGGCTGAAGCCGAAAGACTTCTATGACCTCGTCATCGAGGTGGCGATCGTGCGCCCCGGCCCGATCCAGGGCGACATGGTGCATCCCTATCTCCGCCGCCGCTCCGGCCCGAGACGGTGGTTTATCCTTCGCCCAAGGCCCGCCTTCGGCCCGCCCGACGAACTGAAGCAGGTGCTCGGCAAGACCCTCGGCGTGCCGCTCTTCCAGGAGCAGGCGATGAAGATCGCCATCGTCGCCGCCGGCTTCACCCCCGGCGAGGCCGACAAGCTGCGCCGCGCCATGGCGACCTTCAGGCGCGTCGGCACCATCGGCACCTTCCAGAACAAGATGGTCGAGGGCATGGTCGCGCGCGGTTACGAGACGTGACTTCGCCGAGCGCTGCTTCCACCAGATCGAGGGCTTCGGCGAATACGGCTTTCCCGAAAGCCACGCGGCGAGCTTCGCGCTGCTGGTCTATGCCTCGGCCTGGCTCAAGTGCCATTACCCGGATGTCTTCTGCGCTGCGCTCCTCAATGCCCAGCCGATGGGCTTCTATGCACCGGCGCAGATCGTGCGCGATGCGACGCGCCACGGCGTCACCGTGCGGCGCCCGACGTCAACACCTCCGACTGGGATTAGAGGCTGGAGCCGCGGCCCGAACCGCCGGCTTCCCTTCATCCTTCCCTGGCCGACATGGCCTCCGAGATCCGCAGCACCCACGCCGTCCGCCTGGGCCTCCGCCAGATCAAGGGCCTCCGCGAGGACGACGCCAGCGCGCTGATGGCGGCGCGCGGGCCCGGCTACGATTCGGTGCGCGACCTGTGGCTGCGCACCGGCCTCAACCGCGCGGCGATCGAGCGGCTCGCCGATGGCGACGCCTTCCGCTCGCTGGGCCTCGACCGGCGCGATGCGCTATGGGCGGCGCGCGGCCTCGGGGCGGGCAACGAGCGCGACCGCCTGCCCCTCTTCGATGTCGCCGCCCATGGCGACATCGCCCGGGAGCCGGACTTTCCCCTGCCGCCCATGCCGATCGGCGAGCATGTGGTCAACGACTACCGCTACCTGCATCTGTCGCTGAAGGCGCACCCGCTCTCCTTCCTGCGCGAGCGCCTGCGCGAGCGGCGCATCATCGGCAACAAGACCCTGCGCGAGACTCCAAGCAATCACCGTGTAACCATCGCCGGGCTGGTCATCATCCGCCAGCGGCCGGGCACCGCCAAGGGCGTCATCTTCATGACGCTGGAGGACGAGACCGACATCGCCAACGCCATCGTCTGGCCGAAGACCTTCGAGCGTTTCCGCCCGGTCGTTCTCGGCGCCCGGCTGGTCGCCGTCACCGGCACGGTGCAGAGCGAGGGCGGCGTCATCCACGTGGTCGCCGACCGGCTGGAGGACCTCACCCCCCTGCTCGCCGCCCTGTCGGAGGATGCCGGCGATCTGTCGGCGCTGGCCCGCGGCGACGAGGTCAGGCGCCCCGGCGTCGACCAGCGCGAGAAGATCGGCCCGCGCTCGCGCCTGGTAAAGCTGGCGCAGGAGCAGCCGGGCCTCGCCGCGGACCTGGCGAAGCTGTCCGCCGCCGCCGGCAAGGCCATGCCCAAGGGGCGCAACTTCCACTAGCTTCTTGCCGGGAAACGCGCTCGCAGAGGCCGCCGCGGCCAACCTGCCCGCGAGTTCGGCCTATCTGATCAACACCGCCCGCATGCCGCTGATGGAACCGCATCCGCGGCGCCGCGCTGGAAACCTTTGCCGTCGAACCGGCGCCGCCCGACTGGCCGTTCCTCCGCCGGCCCCAACGTCACGCCGACGCCGCCCATCGCCGGCGCTTCGCCGGCCACCGCCGACCGTTCGGCCGCCATGATCGCCAACGAAAGTCCGCCGCTCCATCGACGGAGAACCGCAGTGAAATCCGTTCCGGGTCGAGGAATGGATTTGATATGCCGCAATAATCTTCATACAATTGGCGGTAAGGCTTCGCGCCTTGGGAGAGGAGCGGGGAGGCCTGCAAATTCTGCGGGCATATACCTGCGCATTAAGAGGGAGAAAGTAATGAAGAAATGGTTGGTTTTGGCGGGCGCCTGCGCCTTGATGGCGAGCACCAGCGCGTTTGCCGCTCCGGATATGAGCTGCGCCGGCAAGAACTTCGTGTTCTTCCCCGGCGGGCCCGAAGGCGGCCCGTTTGCCTCGATCGTCTATGCCGGCGCCAAGGCGGCCGCTGACCAGACCGGGTGCAAGGTCGACTATGTGTGGTCGGACTGGAACCCGCAGAAGATGGTCCAGCAGTTCAGCGAGGCGATCGCCCGCAAGCCGACGGGCATTTCCATCATGGGTCACCCCGGTGAAGAAGCCCTGGGGCCGCTGATCGACCAGGCCGAGAAGGCCGGCATCATCGTCACCGTGTCGAACGTGCCGCTGCCCAACAAGGAAGCCGAATACAAGGCCGGTGGCTTTGGCTATGCCGGTGCCGCGGATCTGCACACCGCCGGCATGACGCTCGGCAACGGCGCCATCAAGGCCTGCGGCCTCAAGTCCGGCGATACCGCTTTCGTATGGGGTCTGCTCGGTCAGGCCGGCCGCGGCGAGCGCACCAAGGGCGTCAACGACGCGCTTGAGGCTGCCGGCGTGAAGGTCGTGTACCAGGAGATTTCGGACGCCATCAACGGCGATTCGACCCAGGGCATCCCGGTGTTCGCGAGCGTTGCGGCGTCTCATCCCGAACTCAAGGCGATCATCACCGATCACGGCGCTCTGACCGCCACGATCCCCGCATACATGCAGGCCGCCAACAAGAAGCCGGGCGAGATTTGCGGCGCCGGCTTTGACCTGTCGGCCCCGATCGTCAAGGGCATCCAGGACGGCTTCATCGCGGTGGTCGAGGATCAGCAGCCCTTCCTGCAGGGCTATCTGCCGATCATCCAGCTCTACCTGACCTCCAAGTTCGGTTTTGCTGGCCTGCACGTCGACACCGCCTCGTCCCTGATCACCAAGGACAACATCGACGCGGTGGCGCCGCTGGCTCAGGAAGGCATCCGCTAGGTCTTCCGTCGGCCAACATGAAAACATGGGACGGAGCGTCGCCAGACGCTCCGTCTTGTCCTGACTCTGGCACGCGCGTGTACCGATCCCATGGAATCCAGCGACCCCCTTTTGGAACTTAAGGGCATCCAGAAGTCCTTCGGCCATGTTCAGGTCCTCCGGGACATCAACATGGAGGTCAACCGCGGCGAGATCGTCGCGCTGATCGGCGACAACGGAGCCGGCAAGTCGACGCTGATCAAGCTGATCACCGGCGTCCACACGCCCTCGTCCGGCGAAATCTATTTCAAGGGCAAGCGCATCGGCGCCCGCGATTCCCGCGCCTCCCGCTCGCTCGGCATCGAGTGCGTCTATCAGGAGCGCGCGCTGGCCGAGCAGCAGGAGCTGTGGCGCAACGTCTTCGCCGGCCACGAGCGCACCACCTTCCTCGGCTTTCTCGACCTCGCCGGACAGCGTCGCGAAACCGAGAAGCTGATGCGCACGCGCATGGGCCTGACCTCGTCGGCGATCACCGTCGACAGCGAGGTCGGCGGCCTCTCCGGCGGCGAGCGACAGGGTGTCGCCATCGCCCGCGCGCTCTATTTCGACGCCGACCTGATCATCCTCGACGAGCCGACCATGGGCCTGTCGATCACCGAGACGGAGCGCGTCCTCAATTTCACGCGCTCCATCCGCGATCAGGGCAAGTCGGCAATCTTCATCGACCACAACATCTTCCACGTCTACGACGTGGCCGATCGCTTCGTCATCCTCGATCGTGGCCGCATTGCCGAGCGTTTCCTCAAGTCCGAGGTGACGCGCGACAAGCTGGTCGAGACCATGGTCGCGCTGCATCATGCCGGCAAGGTGAGCTGACCCCCGTGACCACGACAACCCAAAGCCAACCCTCCAGCCCGGCGCTCTTCAGCCGGGAGTTCTTCCACACCTATCGGTTCCAGTTCAGCATCATCACGCTGCTGGTGGTCCTCTACGCCGTCTTCATCATCAAGGCGCCGGGCACCTATCTCAGCTACAACATCTACCGCTCGTTCATGATCTCGATCCCCTTCTTCGGGCTCATGGCGATGGCGGCGACCTTCGTCGTCACCCTCGGCGAGATCGATCTGAGCTTCCCTTCGACGGCCGGCTTTTCCGGCTGGGTCTTTGCCCAGTCCTACATCAGCAGCAACAGCTTCCTGCTGGCGCTTTTCCTGTGCCTTGCGGTCGGTGCCGTGATTGGCCTGATCAACGGGCTTCTGGTCACCAAGGTCGGCATCCCGTCGATCGTGGCAACCATCGGGACCATGTTCCTGTGGCGCGGACTGGTGAACGTCGTGACCCAGGGACACGGAATTCCGATCTCGCAGATCAACGACAATCCGCTGCACCCGTTCTTTACCGGCGAGCTGTTCGGTATCATCCCGGCCCAGTTCATCTGGTTCGTTGTCGGCTCCATCTTCCTGGGCCTGATCTACAAGCGCCACAGCTTCGGCAGCCACGTGCTGTTCATCGGCGATAACGAGGCCAGCGCCCGCATGATGGGCATCCGCGTCGACTTCGTGAAGACCATGTGCTTCGTCATCGTCGGCGTGTCGGCATCGCTGTCGGTGGTGTTCATCCTCAACCAGCTGACCTTCTTCTGGGCGAGCACCGGTGACGGCTACCTGTTGACCACGCTCGCCGCGGTCTTCATCGGCGGCACCTCGGTGTTCGGCGGCAAGGGCACCATGATCGGCACCTTCGTCGGCGTGCTGATCATCGCCTCGCTCGAGCCCGGCATCATCGCCGTCGGCCTCACCGGCTTCTGGACGCAGTTCATCTACGGCCTGCTGATCACCATCTCGGTGACGGTCTATGCGCTGATGCTGCGCCAGCGAAGCTGACGCTTTTCCGGCGGTCCACCGCCCGTCCCAAATCGCCGACCGGCGCCGGTCATCCGGCGCCGGTTCAGTTTCGGTCGCGATAGTGGATGGCCGGGAGTTCGCGCAGCCGCGCCGCCGCCGCCTCCGCCGTGATGTCGCGCTGCGGCGAGCCGAGCAGCTCGAAGCCGACCATGAACTTGCGCACGGTTGCCGAACGCAGCAGCGGCGGCAGGAAATGGGCGTGGAGCTGCCACTCCGGATGCGCCTGGCCGTCGGTCGGCGGCTGGTGGAAGCCCATCGAATAGGGAAACGACGTCTCGAACAGGTTGTCGTAGCGGGTGGTCAGCTCCTTCAGCGCCGCCGCCAGTGCGCTTGCTTCCGCCGCCCTCAGTTCGTCGAGCGAACCGATATGCCGCCGCGGCAGCACCATCGTCTCGAACGGCCAGATCGCCCAGAACGGCACCACCACGGTGAAATGCTCGTTCTCGAAGACGATGCGCTCGCCCGCTTCCCGCTCCAGCCTCAGATAGTCGATGAGCATCGGCGACCCGTGCTCGCGCCAGTATGCGGTCTGCGTGGCGAGTTCCTTGGCCATTTCGTTGGGCAGCGAGCGCGTCGCCCACACCTGGCAGTGCGGATGCGGATTGCTCGCCCCCATCATCTCGCCGCGGTTCTCGAAGATCTGCACCGCGTTGATGCCGTCGACGGCGCCGAGCGTGCGGTATTGTTCCCGCCACACCGCGACGACCCGTTCGATATCGGCCACCTCCATGCGCGCCAGCGTCAGGTCGTGGCGCGGCGAGAAGCAGATCACCCGGCAGATGCCGGTCTCTTCCTCGGCCACCATCAGACCGCGGCGGTCGAAGACGCCCGCGTTGCCCTGGAGCAGCGCCGGAAAATCGTTGTCGAAGACGAAGGTGTGGTGGTAGGGCGGGTTGGCCGCGTCATGGGCGCGATGGTTGCCCGGGCAGAGATAGCACTGCGGATCGTATTTCAGCGCCTGGGCTTGGCCGCTCTTCTCGGTCTGGCCCTGCCACGGCCGCTGCGTGCGGTGCGGCGACACCAGCACCCAGTCGCCCGTCAGCGGGTTGAGGCGGCGATGCGAGGCGGTCTCCAGAAACGACATGGGGGCCGGCCTCAGGTCGCTTCGCCGACGCCGGCGCCGGCCGTCGAGGTGAAGATCTGCGGCTCAAGTCCCGTCGCCGCCGCGTAGCCCCGCGCGACGCTCTGCCGGAACCCCTCGACCGCGCCCGCTTCGACCAGGCTGATGGTGCAGCCGCCGAAGCCGCCGCCGGTCATGCGCGCCCCGTAGACCCCGTCGACCGCCTGGTTCAGCTCCACCATCTGGTCGACCTCGCGGCAACTGATCTCGAAATCGTCGCGCATGCTGACGTGGGATTCGTTCATCAGACGCCCGAACCGGGCGACATCGCCGCTGGCGAGCGCGTCGGCGGCGCGCACGGTGCGCTCGTTCTCGCTCACCACATGGCGGCAGCGCCGGTAGATGACCGGGGTCAGCAGATCCTTGTGGCGCTCCAGTTCGTCCAGCGTCACGTCGCGCAGCGCCTTGATGCCGGGGAGCGCCGCCGACAGGCGCCGGACACCCTCCTCGCAGTCGTGCCGGCGCAGATTGTATTCGCCGGCCGCGTGCTCGTGATGCACCATGGTGTTGGAGATCACCAGCCGCACGGCGGGATCGATCGGCACCAGCCGGCGGTCGAGGCTGCGGCAGTCGATGAGCAGCGCGTGGTCGACGGCGCCGTGGCAGGCGATGAACTGGTCCATGATGCCGCAGCGCATGCCGACGAACTCGTTTTCGGCCTTCTGGCAGGCCAGCGCCAGCCGGGTGAGGTCGATGGCGCGCCCGGCGATGCTGAGCAGCGCATAGCCGGTCGCCACCTCCAGCGCCGCCGAGGACGACAGGCCGGCGCCGAGCGGCACGGAGCTGTCGATCGCCATGTCGGCACCCGGCAGGCGATGGCCGCCGGCGCTCTCCAGCACCCAGGCGACGCCACGCACATAATCGCTCCAGTGCCGGCGCGCCTTCGCATTGGCCTCGTCGAGATCGAAGCTGACGGTCTCGTTCATCGTCAGCGAGTGGACGTTGAGCGTCCGGTCGCGGCGCGGCGCGATCGCCACCGTCGTCTCCACGGCGAGCGCCGCCGGCAGCACGAAGCCGTCGTTGTAGTCGGTGTGTTCGCCGATCAGGTTGACCCGGCCGGGCGCCCGGTAAATTCGTGGCGCGCCACCGAATTTGGCGCGGAATTCCTCCTCGACGTGCCGCTCGCCGGCCATGCCATGCCTCCCCGTCTCGTTTCCTTCGGCCGTGTCCCCGGGCCACTTTGACCAGGGTCGGGCGCACATCCTCGAATTTGCCGTCACCTGCCTGCCCCGCGCGCGAGGCGTGGGGCCCCCGAACCGGTCATCGGCGGTGCTCCCCGCGGCTAGCGAACCGCCTCCACCGCCGCCTTCTCGATCGCCAGACCCGCCGAATAGAGCTGGAGCCACTTCGCGTACCCCTCGACATCCGCCGGGTCCGGCTCCGCCACGTCGAGCGCGGCACCGGCGAACACGCGGCCGGCGAGGTAGTCGCCGAGGTCTTCGCCTGTGCGCTTGCGCAGGAACTCGGCCAGCACGGCAATGCCCCATGCGCCGCCTTCGCTTGCCGTGTCACCCACGGTCACCGGCGCACCTATGGCGGCTGCAAGCAGACGCTGCGCAACCCCCGCGGTCCTGAACATGCCGCCGTGTGCGAACATCGAGTCCAGCTTCACGCCTTCACCGTGCAGCACGTTCATGCCGAGGCTCAGCGTGCCGAACGCAGCGTAGAGCTGGGTGCGCATGAAGTTGGCCAGCGTCAGGCGGCTCCCCGGGGTGCGGACGACGAGCGGGCGGCCTTCGGCCAGGCCGGTGATCGGCTCCCCGGCGAGGTAGTTGTAAGCGAGCAGCCCGCCACCGTCTGCCTCGCCCTCGAGGGCCGCGCCGAACAGCGCGCCGAAGACGGCGTTGGCATCCGCATCGGCCCCGATGGCGGCGGCAAACTCGGCAAAGACATTCGCCCAGGTGCCGAGCTCGCTCGCCCCGTTGTTGCAGTGGACCATCGCCACCAGGTCGCCGGCAGGCGTGGTGACGACATCGAGTTCCTCATGCACCGCGGTCAGGGGCTTTTCGAGCACCACCATTGCGAAGATCGACGTGCCCGCGCTGATGTTGCCGGTGCGCTGGGCGACCGCGTTGGTGGCGACCATGCCCGTGCCGGCGTCGCCCTCGGGCGGACAGACCGGCGTCCCTGCTTGCAGCGTGCCGGTCGGATCGAGCAGCGCGGCGCCCTCGGCGGTGAGGGTTCCCGCGTCCTCTCCGGCAACCAGCACTTTGGGGAAGAGCGCGGCAACGTCGAGGCCCGGCCGACGGGCGGCGACCATCTCGCCGAACCGTGCGAGCATCGGCGCATCATAGTCGTGCGTGAACGGATCGATCGGGAACAGGCCCGACGCATCGCCCACGCCGATCACCTTGCGGCCGGTCAGGCGCCAGTGCACGAAGCCGGCCAGGGACGTCATGAAGGCGAGCCTGGGGACGTGCGGCTCCTCGTCAAGGATCGCCTGATAGACGTGCGAGGCCGACCACCGGAGCGGAAAGTTGAAGGCGAGCGCCTTGGTCAGCTCGGCCGCCGCGCGCGCGGTATTGGTGTTGCGCCAGGTGCGGAACGGGACGAGCAGGGTTCCGTCGGCATCGAACGCCAGGTACCCGTGCATCATGGCCGAAAAACCCAGCGCGCCGATGCGCGTCAGGGTCGCGTTGTGGCGGCGCTCGACATCGGCCCGCAGGCTCGCCACGGCGGCCTGCAGGCCGGCCCAGATGGCGTCCTCGGAATAGGTCCACAGGCGGTCGACGAACTGGTTCTCCCAGGCGTGGTTGCCCGTGGCGAGAACCTGGTGGTCCGGCCCGATGAGGCACGCCTTGATGTTGGTGGACCCGAATTCGATGCCGAGCGACGTCTGGCCTGCCGCGATCGCAGCGGCCAGCGTTTTGCTCTCGCTATCTGTGCCGGAATCGGCTCCCGCCACAATCGTCATGGCCGTCGTTCCTCCCGTTTTTGTTCTTGAACCGGTACCGGCGTCGTCTCCGGGTAGCAGCTTCTTCCCAGGGCGCGAAGGCGCGGTGGTGTCGCGGCCGCGGCGCCGGTTCAACCCTTCGGTTGACCGTAATAGGCGCCGGCGCCGTGCTTGCGGAAGAAGTGCTTGTCATGCAGTTCCTGCGCGAGAGCCCGCGCCTCGCCGTTGATGGCGAAGGTGTGCGTCGCCATGCGCGCAATGTATTCCAGGCTGGCGGCGTTGTGCACCGCGTCGTGCGCGTCCTTGCCCCAGGCGAACGGGCCGTGGCCGGCCACCAGTACCGCCGGGACCGCGTCCGCATCGACGCCGAGATCGCGGAACTTGCGCACGATCACCACCCCGGTCTGTTTCTCGTATTCCCCGGCAATCTCCTCCGCCGTCATGTCGTCGGTGACCGGCACGGGGCCATGGAAATAGTCGGCATGGGTGGTGCCGAGGCAGGGCACCGGCCGCCGCGCCTGCGCCCACGCGGTGGCGAATTCCGAATGGGTGTGGGCGACGCCGCCGATGTTGGGGAAGGCCTTGTAGAGCTCCAGATGGGTCGGCAGGTCGGACGAGGGCGCGAGGTTGCCGTCGACGACGCGGCCGTCGAGATCGGTGACGACGATCGTCGCCGGGGTCAGCTCGTCGTAGGGCACGCCGCTCGGCTTGATGGCGACCAGCCCCTCGGCGCGCGAAATGCCGCTGACGTTGCCGAAGGTGAACTTGACGACGCCCTCGCGCACCAGGTCATGGTTCGCCTTCATCACGTCTTCGCGCAGTTTTGCAAGCAGCATGGCAGGAGGTCGGTGATCGCGGGTTTTTTCTGGTAAAGCCCATTAGGCTTATTATATCATGAATAGGCCATCGGGCATGCTTGTCAACGCATCGCAAACAAACAGCGAGCCTATGCCTACTCAACCGAAAAAAACACCCGCGTCCCCCCGCCGAGCGAAAGCCTCCGGGGCGACACCGGCCGCCACCACCATCGATTTCGCGCCGCTCGAGGCGTGGTTCGTGACCGGCAGTCAGCACCTCTACGGGCCGGAAGCGCTGGCCGAGGTCGAATCCCAGGCACGCCAGGTCTTCACCGGCCTGAACGCGGCCGGTCTGCCGATTCGTCTCGTCTTCAAGCCGGTCGTCACCACGCCGGATGAAATCAGGGAGACCCTCGTCCAGGCCAGCGCCACGGCGAACTGCATCGGCGTCGTGGTGTGGATGCACACCTTCAGCCCGGCCAAGATGTGGATCGGCGGACTGACCCGGCTGACCAAGCCGCTCTGCCATCTGCACACCCAGTACGGCCGCGACATCCCGTGGTCGTCGATCGACATGGATTTCATGAACCTGAACCAGTCGGCGCACGGCGACCGCGAGTTCGGGCACATGTGCGCGCGCCTGCGCATCCGCCGCAAGGTGATCGTCGGCCACTGGAAGGAAAAGGGCGTTGCCGATTCCCTCTCCATCTGGCTGCGCGCCGCCGCCGGCTTCGCCGAGCTTCAGCGCCTCAAGGTCGCCCGCCTCGGCGACAACATGCGCGAAGTGGCCGTCACCGAAGGCGACAAGGTCGAGGCCGAGGTCAAGTTCGGCATGTCGGTCAACGGCTATGGCCTTGGCGATCTGGTGGCGTTCCAGGACCAGGTCAGCGACGCCGCGGTCGACCGGCTGTGCGGCGAATACGACGACAGCTACCGGATGATGCCGGCTCTGCAGAAGAACGGTGCACGCCGCCAATCGCTGCGCGACGCGGCCCGCATCGAGCTGGCGCTGAGGGCCTTCCTCGCCGACGGCGGCTTCATGGCCTTCACCGACAACTTCCAGAACCTGACGGGTCTGAAGCAGCTTCCCGGCATCGGGCCGCAGCGGCTGATGGCGGACGGCTACGGCTTCGGCGCCGAAGGCGACTGGAAGCACGCTGCGCTGGTGCGCGCCATGAAAGTCATGGCGCACGGGCTCAACGGCGGCACCTCCTTCATGGAGGACTACACCTACCATTTCGACCCCGCCGGTCCGGCCGTGCTTGGCGCGCACATGCTCGAGATTTGTCCGACGATCGCCAAGGGCAAGCCGTCGTGCGAGGTGCATCCCCTGGGCATCGGCGGCAAGGAGGATCCGGTGCGGCTGGTCTTCGATTCGGAGACCGGCGCCGCCATCAACGCTTCGCTCGTCGACATGGGCGACCGCTTCCGCATGATCGTCAACACGGTGAAGGCCGTGCCACCGCCGCAGAAGCTGCCCAAGCTGCCGGTCGCCCGCGTCTTGTGGAGACCCGATCCGAGCCTTGCGATTGGGGCGGCTGCCTGGATCTATGCCGGCGGCGCCCACCACACCGGATTCTCGCTCGCGCTGACCCCGGAATATCATCGAGGACTTCGCCGAGATGGCGGGCATCGAGTACCTGCTGATCGACGGCGAAACGACGCTGCGCGCGTTTCGCAACGAGATCCGGCTCAACGATGCCGCCTGGCAGTGAGGGAACGACGGAACGGGGTTGTCTGGCTGATTAGTAAGATGATATGAAGATTGAGGTGGCCGTGGCCGGCGATGAAAACGCCTGCCGGACGCCAAAAAGGCCGGCCACCGAGAACACGGTCCAGATCGGAACGGGAGGGTTACTTAATGCAGACTGCTAAGTGGGTTGGCGGCGCAGTGGCCGCGACGGCGATGATGCTCATGGGTTCGTCGGCGTTTGCCGTCACCATCGGCTTCTCGCAGGTGGGCGACGAGGGCGACTGGCGCCCCGCGTTCTCCAAGGACATGCAGGAATCGGCGAAATCGATGGGTATCGACCTGAAGTTCGCCGACGCTCAAGGCAAGCAGGAAGAGCAGCTGAAGGCCGTGCGTGGCTTCATCGCCCAGCAGGTCGACGCGATTCTGATCGCCCCGGTGGTCGTCACCGGCTGGGATCAGGTGCTCAAGGAAGCCAAGGACGCCGGCATCCCGGTATTCCTGGCTGACCGCGACGTCGACGTCGCCGACAAGACGCTCTACGTCACCCGCATTTCGGCCGACTTCAATCTCGAAGGCAAGCTGGCGGGCGCCTGGCTGGCTCAGGCCAGCAAGGGCCAGTGCGACATCGTCGAGGAGCAGGGCACCGTCGGTTCGGCGCCTGCGATCGAGCGCAAGAAGGGCTTCGAGGCCGTCATCTCGCAGTTCCCCGGCATGAAGATCGTCAAGACCCAGAGCGGCGACTTCACGACTGAGGGCGGCAAGAAGGTCATGGAAGCCTTCATCAAGGCGACCGACAACCTGAAGGGCATCTGCGCGTCGTTCGCTCACAACGACAACATGCAGCTCGGCGCCATTCAGGCCATGAAGGAAGCCGGCCTGAATCCGGGCAAGGACGTCCTGATGGTTTCGGTCGACTACGTGCCGGCCATGAAGGAAGCGCTGGCCAAGGGCGAGGCGAATGCCTCGGTCGAGCTCCGCTCGGCGATCGGCAAGTACATCTATCCGGTCATCCTCGACTACCTGAAGGCTCCCAAGGAGCTGCCGAAGTGGATCGTGATCCCGTCCGATCTGCACAACGCGGCAGTCCCGGCCTACTAGGGTCGCGCAACGCCTGACGTGCACTGGAAGCGGCGCCTGGCCTCGCAATTTGGGCAAGGCGCCGCTTTCTCCAAGAAACGGCCGGTGTGGTAAGCTGGCGAAAACAAGTTCATGGGACGGCGGGTGTGACTGAGGGTGGAAGCGCACGGGTCGAATTGCTCGGCATCACCAAGACCTTTCCTGGCGTGCGGGCACTCGAAAAGGTCGACCTGACGCTGCAGGCGGGCGAGGTCCATGCGCTCCTCGGCGAAAACGGCGCCGGCAAGTCAACCCTGATCAAGGTCATGACCGGCGCCTTGCGCGCTGACGAGGGCGAGATTCGCCTCGACGGCAAGCCGGTCACCATCAACACCACGGGCGACGCGCAGGCGCTGGGCATCAGCACCGTCTATCAGGAAGTCAACCTGATCCCGACCCTGACGGTCACCAAGAACCTGACGCTCGAGCGCCAGTCGCGCAGCATGGGCGTGATCTCGTGGCGCAAGTCGCGCGATGTGGCCCGCCGGCGTCTGAAGCGCCTCAACCTCGACATCGATGTCGAGCGGCCGCTCGGCTCCTATTCGGTGGCCGTCCAGCAGCTGATCGCCATCGCCCGCGCCATCGAGGAGAACACGCGCGTGCTCGTCCTCGACGAACCCACGGCGAGCCTCGACGCCACCGAAACCAGACTGCTTTTCCAGATCGTCCGCGACCTCAAGTCGCAGGGCATCGCCATCGTCTTCATCACCCACTTCATCGACCAGGTCTACGAGATCTCCGACCGCATCTCGGTGCTGCGCAACGGCCGCCTGGTCGGCGAGGCGCTGACCGCCGAGCTGCCCCAGGTCAAGCTCATCTCGATGATGATCGGCCGCGAGCTCGAGCAGGTCGAGGCGCGGCGCGAGGGCCGCACGGGCGATGCCAAGGCCGCACCGATCCTGGCCGCCGAAGGTCTCGGGCGCCGGCGCACCATGGAGCCGTTCGACCTGGTGCTGCGCCCCGGCGAGGTCGTCGGACTGGCCGGCCTGCTGGGTTCTGGCCGCACGGAAACCGCCAAACTGATCTTCGGCGCGATCCGCCCGGATTCCGGCCACCTGACGGTGCGCGGGGTGGCGGTCGGCCACAACTCGACGCGCCAGTCGCTGCACAACGGCATCGCCTTCTGCCCCGAGGACCGCAAGGCCGAGGGGCTGGTCGGCGAACTGAACGTGCGCGAGAACATCATGCTCGGCCTGCAGCTCAAGCGCGGCTGGTTCAACCTGCTGTCGCGGGACCAGCAGCGCAAGCTCGCCAACGACATGATCAAGGCGCTCAACATCGCCACGCCCGATGCCGAGAAGCCGGTCAACCAGCTGTCCGGCGGCAACCAGCAGAAGGTGGTGCTGGCCCGCGCCCTCGCCTCGCAGCCCGCGATCCTGATTCTCGACGAACCGACCCGCGGCATCGACGTCGGCGCCCATGCCGAGATCGTCGCGCTGATCCGCCGCCTGTGCGACGACGGGCTGGCGCTGCTGGTGGCCTCTTCGGAAATCGACGAACTGGTGGCCGTCAGCGACCGCGTGGCGGTGCTGCGCGACCGCAAGAAGATCGGGGAGATGGCCGGCGACGACATCACCCGCGAGAACATCATTCACACGATTGCAGCCGGATGAGCACGCAACAATCCACCGCCGTGGCAGAGACGAGAAGCTTCGGTGTGCGCCTGCGCGCCGTGGTCGGTCACCGGGCAGTATGGCCGCTGGCCGCCCTGGCAGTGATCCTCATCGTCGACGGCATCATCTCGCCCGGCTTCTTCTCGATCCGCATCGTCCAGGGCCGCCTTTTCGGCAGCATCATCGACGTCTTCTATCGCGGCATGCCGCCGGCGATGCTCGCGCTCGGCATGGCGGTGGTCATCGGCACCAAGGGTATCGACCTGTCGGTCGGTTCGATCATCGCCGTGGTCGGCGCCACCATCGCCTGGCGCATGCACGCAGGCGACCCGCACATCGTCATCCTGCTGATCGCCATCGGCGTCGGCTTGCTGTGCGGCGTGTGGAACGGCTTCCTGGTCGCCGTGCTCGACATCCAGCCGATCATCGCGACGCTGATCCTCATGGTCTCCGGCCGCGGCATCGGCCTGATGATCAACCTCATCTACGGCGGCACCAATCCGAGCTTCGAGAGCCCGCTGCTCCAGGGCCTGAGCACCGGCAGCATCGGGCTGATCCCGACCCGGCTCTATGTCGGCGTGGTGGTCTTCATCCTGGTCTGGCTGCTCATCCGGCGCACCGCGCTCGGCCTGTTCCTGGAGACGGTCGGCGCCAATTCCGCCGCCGCCGACCTCGCCGGCATCAACTCGCGCCTGGTCAAATACGCGGCCTACCTGCTCTCCGGCCTGCTGTCGGCCGTCGCCGGCGTCATCATGACCGCCGACGTCCACACCTCCGATCCGGTCAGCGTGGCGCTGTTCAGCGAACTGGACGCCATCCTGGCGGTGGTCATCGGCGGCGGCTCGCTGGCCGGCGGCCGCATCTATCTCGGCATGACGCTCATCGGCGTCCTCATCATCCAGGCGCTGGTCACCTCGATCCTGATGAGTGGCCTGCCGCCCGAATACAACCTGCTGGTCAAGGCGGTCGTCGTGCTGTTCGTGCTGCTGCTGCAGTCGAACAACTTCCGCGCCGCCGTGATCCTGCTGTTCCGCAGGAGAAAGACAACATGAGGGAGCGCTATCTGCCCCTGACGGCGACGATCGTCGTCTTCGTGGCGCTGTTCGTGGTCGGCGGCATCCTCTACAAGCACTTCTTCTCCTATCTGGTGCTCGGCCACATCCTCGCCGACAACGCCTTCATCATCACCGCGGCGATCGGCACCACCTTCGTCATCCTCTCCGGCGGCATCGACCTGTCGATCGGCTCGATGATCGGCTTCGTCGGCGTGGTCATGGCGAGCCTCGACACCATCGGCTGGCATCCGCTCGAATCGGCCGCCCTGATGCTGGCCTTCGGCATCATGTTCGGCGCTTTCCAGGGCTTCATCATCGATTTCTGCGAGATCCAGCCCTTCATCATCACGCTCGCCGGCCTGTTCATGCTGCGCGGCGCCTGCTTCATGGTGACGCTCGATTCGATCCCGATCCGCCATCCCTTCGTCAGCGAATTCGCCGGCTGGCGCATCCCCCTGCCCGACCACGGCTTCCTCGCCAGTTCGGCCATCGTGATGCTGGTCGTGCTCGTCGTCGCCATCGTCATCGCCCATTTCACGCGCTTCGGCACCAACGTCTACGCCATCGGCGGCGACCGCACCTCGGCGATCCTGATGGGCGTGCCGATCCGCAAGACCACCGTCATGATCTACGCGCTCGGCGGCTTCTACAGCGCCCTCGGCGGCGTCATCTACGCGCTCTACACCTCCTCCGGCTACCCGCTGGCGGGAACCGGCAACGAACTCAACGCCATCGCCTCGGTCGTGCTCGGCGGGACGCTGCTCACCGGCGGCGTCGGCATGGTCGCCGGGACGCTGTTCGGCGGCATGATTCTCGGCCTGATTGCGACCTTGATCATTTTCAACGGGTCGCTCAACGGCGCTTGGATCATGATCACCGGCGGCGTATTGCTGTTCCTGTTCATCGTGATGCAGCGTTCGCTGGTCGGCTCGTTCAGCCTGCGGCGGACAGCGTGAGATGTCGGAGGCGCCATGCCGCAATCAAGTCGTCATGCCCGCCTCATCTCGAAGCTGAAGCCGTTGCGCGGCGATGCCCCGGCCGAGCGCGGCACCGACGGCTCCTTCGTTGAGCGCAACGTCTACGCCTATATCGCCCACAAGCTTGGCTGCGAGATCGTCGCCGGGGTCTTCCCGCCGGGGACGCTGCTGCCCAACGAGGCCGAGATGCGCGCCCGCTTCGCGGTATCGCGCACGGCGCTGCGCGAGGCCTACAGCGTGCTCGCCGCCAAGGGGCTGATCCTGCCGCGCCCCAAGATCGGCACCCGCGTCCGCCCCAAGGCCGACTGGAACATGCTCGACCCGGAGGTGCTCACCTGGCACCTCGAGGCGGTGCCCAACGAGGAATTCATTTCCGAGCTCTACACGCTGCGCCACATGGTCGAGCCGGAGGCGGCGGCGCTCGCCGCCATCGCCCCTTCGCAGGCGATCATCGAGCAGCTCGGCACCGCCTATGCCGAGATGGTGCGCTACAAGGATGGCGCCGGCGACCTGATCAGCGCCGACCTGCGCTTCCACCTCGGCATCATCAACGCCACCAACAACCATTTCATCGGCGCGCTCGGCAGCCTGATCTATGCGGCGCTGACCAGCACCTTCAAGCTGAGCTGGGAAGGCGCCGCCCGCATCCGCGACAGCCGGCTCGAGCAGCACCGTGCCGTGTTCGAGGCAATCCGCGACGCCAAGCCGGACCTGGCGCGCGAGCGGATGCGCGCGCTGCTCACCGATTTGCTCGGCGACGTGCGCGAGTTCCTCCATCAGCGCGACGAGCGCGAGCGCCGCAACGCCCGCCGCGAGAAGGCCCCGACCTCCTGAGGGGCGCCCGGGAACCCGGGCAGCCGCGCGGGCGTCACTGCACCGGAGCGGCAATCCTGGCCCTTGCGGCCGGTTGTCTGTAGGCGCCCGCCTCTGCCCCGCTCCGGCGCCACCCGAGAACATTCCCCGCCATTCGCGTATGGTGCCCTCCCTCACGCGCGCGCCGCAGGCGTGCCGACACCGACCGGAGCCCCGCGGAGCCACGACATGCGCATTGCCGTCTTCAGCACCAAGCCCTACGACCGCGTCTTCCTGGGCAAAGCCGCCGCCGGTGCCGGCCACGACCTCGAATTCCTCGAGCCGCACCTCGACCGCTCGACGGCGCGCCTCGCCGAAGGCTTCCCGGCCGTGTGCGTCTTCGTCAACGACACGCTCGATGCGCCGGCGCTGGAAGCGCTCGCCGCCGGCGGCACCCGCCTCGTCGCGCTGCGCGCCGCGGGCTTCAACAACGTCGACCTGGAAGCGGCCGAGCGCCTCGGCCTGACGGTCGTGCGCGTGCCGGCCTATTCGCCCCACGCGGTTGCCGAGTTCACCGTCGGCCTGCTGCTCTCCCTCGACCGGCGCATCCACCGCGCCTGGGCGCGGGTGCGCGACAACAATTTCGCCCTCGAAGGCCTGATCGGCCATGACATCCATGGCAAGACGGTGGGCATCGTCGGCACCGGACGGATCGGCGCGCTGGTGGCCCGCGCCTTCCGCCTCGGCTTCGGCTGCGCGGTGCTGGCCGCCGATCGCCACGCGGCCGACGACCTCAAGCAGATCGGCGTCGTCTATACGGACGTCGACGAGCTGATCGCCCGTTCCGATATCATTTCGCTGCATTGTCCGCTGACCCCCGAGACCCACCATCTCATCGACGCGGCGGCGGTTGCCCGGGCCAGGCACGGCGTCATCCTCATCAACACCAGCCGCGGCGCGCTCATCGACGCCGAGGCGGTCATCGACGGGCTGAAGTCCGGCCAGATCGGCGGCGTCGCCCTCGATGTCTACGAGCAGGAGGCCGACCTCTTCTTCGAGGATCTCTCCAACGAGATCATCCAGGACGACGTGTTCCAGCGGCTGCTCACCTTCCCCAATGTCCTGATCACCGGCCATCAGGCCTTCTTCACCGAGGAGGCGCTGGCGGCGATCGCCGAGACCACCATGACCAACATCGCCGAAGAGGAGGCCGGCCGCGCCTCGCCCAACCGGGTGTTCTACGAGAAGGTCGCGGGCCGGCCCTGACCGGCCATCCATTTGCAATATCTGGAGATTTCAGGAGAGATCGATGATCGCCTCGCCGACCAACCAGTACCGCATCGCGGCCATCGGCGGCGACGGCATCGGTCCTGAAGTCGTCGCCGCGGCCATCACCGTTCTCGACCGGCTGGCGGCGACCACCGCCGGCTTCGGCCTCGCCTGGACCCCGCTCGACTGGAATTCGGGACGCTACCTGACGACCGGCAGT
Organism: uncultured Alphaproteobacteria bacterium; assembly: GCA_963784605.1. Classification (GTDB taxonomy): domain Bacteria; phylum Pseudomonadota; class Alphaproteobacteria; order Rhizobiales; family Kaistiaceae; genus CAVSRC01. The sequence goes on along the minus strand of CAWARW010000006.1, from coordinate 371,122 downwards.
TACCTTCCGGATGGCGGTCTCGACCTCCTGCGCGCGCACGACGCCATCCTCTTCGGCGCCGTCGGCAGCCGCGACGTGCCCGATCACGTCTCGCTATGGAGCCTGCGCCTCGCCATCTGCCAGGGCCTCGACCAGTACGCCAACGTCCGGCCGACGCGCATCCTCCCCGGCATCGCCAGTCCGCTCCGCAACCCCGACGGGTTGGATTGGGTGATCGTGCGCGAGAACTCGGAAGGCGAATATTCCGGTCACGGCGGCCGCAGCCACCGCGGCGCCGCCCACGAGGTCGCCACCGAGGTCGCCGTCTTCACGCGGGCCGGCATCGAGCGCATCCACCGCTTCGCCTTCGACCTCGCCCGCTCGCGCGCCGACAGGCACCTGACGCTGGTCACCAAGTCCAATGCCCAGCGCTTCGGCATGGTGCTGTGGGACGAGGTCTTCTTCGATGTCGCCCGCGACTATCCGGATGTGGCGACCGACCGCGAGCTGGTCGACGCCATGACCATGCGCATGGTCAACCGGCCGGCGAGCCTCGACACCATCGTCGCCACCAATCTCCACGCCGACATCCTCTCCGACCTTGCCGCGGCGCTCGCCGGCAGCGTCGGCATCGCGCCCACTGCCAATCTCAATCCCGAGCGCAACGCCCCCTCCATGTTCGAGCCGATCCACGGCTCCGCCTTCGACCTCGTCGGCAAGGGCACCGCCAACCCCATCGCCACCTTCTGGTCGAGCGTCCTGATGCTGGAGCACCTCGGCGAGACGGCCGCCGCCGGCCGGCTGATGGGAGCCATCGAGGCGGTCACCGGCAGCGGCCCGCTGACCCCCGATCTCGGCGGCACGGCGACCACCGCCGAGGTCACCGCGGCCGTCTGCCGGGCCATCGAGGAAAGCATCGCCTGACGACCGGGGAAGGCCAGAATTTGTCAGGAGCGACCGGCCGACGAGCCCGGCGATCTTTGACATTGATCGCTCGATCCCTATTCTGAGGCTGCCGTCGCTCGTTCGGGACCCGGTCTTCATCGTCGGTTCGACGGCCGTTCGCACCGGGAGTGAGCCCGAAAAGTTGCTTCCCGCGAAGCCCCTGGGGCATCACAGGCGGGATTCGCCCCTCACGCGTCCGTGGACGCGCCGTGGAGGACCCAGGAGCAACATCCGAAGCAGAACGCCCGATGGAGTTCGGCTACCGGCGCCGGCATGGATATCAACGCGTTTGTGTCTTTGACTTCATCAGGACCGAACCTATCTACCGCGCGGGTTGCCGGCTTGACCGGCGGCCGTCGCCTGCCGTCTATCGGACCGGCAGGCTGCCGCGGAACGGATTTGACGCTTGCTGCGGCTCTGTGGGGCATTTCCTCCCGCTTCGGCCGCGCCGCCAACGGAGGACTAGTCTCATGAGATTCGCATTGAAGATCGCCGCGGCCGCGCTTGGCCTCAGCCTCGTCGCCGCTCCGGCATTCGCCGCCGGCGACACCGTCGTCGTCTCCTCCAAGATCGACACCGAGGGCGGGCTCCTCGGCAACATGATCCTGCAGGTGCTCGATCACGCCGGCATCCCGACGGAGAACAAGATCCAGCTCGGGCCGACCAAGATCGTGCGGACCGCGCTGACCTCGGGCGAGGTCGACATCTATCCGGAATACACCGGCAATGCCGGCTTCTTCTTCAGCGTGCCCGACGATCCGGCGTGGAAGAATGCCGAACAGGCCTATGAGAAGGCCAAGGAACTCGACAAGGCCAACGGCATCGTCTGGCTGCAGCCGGCCCCGGCCAACAACACCTGGGCCATCGCCGTGCGCCAGGACCTGGCCGCCAAGAACGCCCTCAAGACCATGGACGACTTCGGCAAATGGGTTGCCGGCGGCGCCACGGTGAAGCTCGCCGGCTCCGCCGAGTTCGTCGAGAGCCCGGCGGCGCTCCCGGCCTTCCAGGATGCCTACGGCTTCAAGCTCACCGCCGACCAGCTGCTCGTCTTCTCCGGCGGCGACACCGCCGCCACCGAGAAGGCGGCCGCCGAGCAGACCTCGGGCGTCAACGCCGCCATGGCCTACGGCACCGACGGTCAGCTTGCCGCGCTCGGCCTCGTCGTGATGACCGACACCAAGGGCGTCCAGGCGGTGTACGAGCCGGCCCCGACCGTGCGCCAGGCGACGCTCGACAAGTATCCGCAGATCAAGGACCTGCTCGATCCGGTCTTCAAGTCGCTGTCGCTGGAGACCCTGCAGACCCTCAACGCCAAGATCGCGGTCGACGGTGAGGACGCCAAGAAGGTCGCGGCGGACTACCTGACCGAGAAGGGGTTCCTCAAATAGCCGCGAGCGACAGCAGCCGGATCGCAAATCCGGCCAACGGAGCCATTGCGGCGGATGCACGGGAAGAGGTGGCCTTTAGCCGGGTCACCTTTTTCCTTGTCGCGGTCATGCTGGTCGGCGTCTTTGGCCTCGGCTTCGTCGGCTTCTCGCCGAACCGCATCCTGACGCCGAAAGCGATCGCCCTGTGGAACGCCGGAGTGCCGGCATGGGCGGCGGCGATGGCGGCCGGCTGCGGCTTCATCGTTGCCGGGGCGCTGTGGCGGACGCGGGGCCTCGGCGAAGCGCTCACCCTGGCCGGCGCCGTGCTGCTGCTTCTCGCCGATTTCGCCGCGGCCGGCGCGGCCGCGACCGACCGTCTTGCGGCCGCCGCCAGCAGTGCTGCACGCGTGTCGCTGGGCGGCGCCTTCTGGATCGTGCTGGTCGCCTCGTCTCTCTCCATCGCCGAGAGCCTCAGACATTTTCGCCATGCGGTTTGGCTGCACAGCCTCGTCGGCCTGGGGGTCTTCGCCGTTCTTGCGCTCCTCGCCGCGCAGGGCTGGTTCAACGACCTGTCGCTGGTTCACGAATGGTCGATCCGCCGCGAGGAATACAATCTCGCCCTCGTCCGCCACATCGTCCTGGTGCTCGTCTCGCTGGCGCTGGCGCTGATCATCGGCATGCCCCTCGGCATCCTGGCGAGCACCCGGCCGCAACGTTCGGGCCGCATCTTCTCGGTCCTCAACCTCATCCAGACGGTTCCCTCGATCGCCCTCTTCGGCCTGCTCATCGGGCCGCTCACCATGCTCTCCGACTGGCTGCCGGTCCTGCGCACGCTCGGCGTGCGCGGCATCGGCTTCACGCCGGCCCTGATCGCGCTCACCCTCTACGGGCTCCTGCCGATCGCCCGCAACACCGAGGCGGGCCTCAAGAGCGTGCCGCCGTCGGCGATCGATACCGCCCGCGGCATGGGCATGACGCCGTTCCAGATCATCACCTGGGTCTCGATCCCGCTCGCCCTGCCGGTGCTGCTGGCGGGCCTGCGCATCGTCACCGTCCAGCTCGTCGGCCTGACGGTCGTCGCCGCCCTCATCGGCGCCGGCGGCTTCGGCAGCTTCGTCTTCATCGGCCTCGGCCAGACCGCGACCGATCTGGTGCTCCTCGGCGCCCTCTCCGCTATCTTGCTGGCGCTCGCCGCCGACATCCTTCTCCGCCTCCTGACGTTCGCCGCGACTCGGGCCGTAAGACCATGATTTCCTTCGAGAATATCACCAAGACCTTCCACGGCCACGTCGCCCTCGACGACGTCTCCTTCGCCGTCGCGAGCCATGAGTTCTGCATGCTCGTCGGCCCCTCCGGCGCCGGCAAGTCGACGGCGTTGCGCCTCGTCAACCGGCTGATCGTGCCCGACTCCGGCACCATCCACATCGACGACGACGACATCGCCACCCTCGACCCCGTCGTGCTGCGCCGCCGCCTCGGCTACGTCATCCAGTCGATCGGCCTGTTTCCCCACTGGAGCGTCGGCGAAAACATCGCCACCGTTCCGCGGCTGCTCGGCTGGCCGAAGAAGCGCATCGACGAGCGCATCGACGAATTGATGCGGCTGGTCGAGCTTGACCCGGCGACCTTTCGCGATCGTCGCCCGCATCAGCTCTCCGGCGGCCAGCAGCAGCGCATCGGCCTCGCCCGCGCGCTCGCCGCCGATCCCAACATCCTGCTGATGGACGAGCCGTTCGGCGCCCTCGATGCGGTCACCCGCGACACGTTGCAGACCGAGATGATCCGCATCCACGCTGCGACCGGCAAGACGATCCTCATGGTCACCCACGATATCGACGAGGCGGTACGGCTCGGCCAGCGCATCGTCGTCTTCGACGGCGGCAAGGTGGTGCAGAATGCCACGCCCGAGGAGGTGCTGGCGAACCCCGCCAACGATTTCGTCCGCGCGCTGGTCGGCGGCGAGGCGGCGAGCCTGCGCCTGCTCAAGGTACGCCGGGTACGCGACTGGCTCTCCCGCGGCACAAGCGCCGATGGCCCGCCCATCGCCAGCGACGAACATCTCGATATGGCCCTCGCCCGCATGCTCGGCAGCGGCCGCGACGCGCTGCCGGTGGTCGACCGGGCCGGTCAGCCACAGGGCGCCATCGGCCTTGGCGATCTTCTGAGGAGAGAGCCTTGAACGGCAGCCCGGCCCTACCCGACGCCCGCCGGTCGGGACGCCTGGCGCTGGCGCTTGTGCCGACGGCGCTGCTGGTCGCCCTGGTCTTCGGCATGCCGGCGCTACAGCCGCTTTTCCACGCCTGGTTTCCGGCACTGCAGCGGCCGGTCTACGCCCGCGCCAGCTTCCTCACGCTGACCCTGTGGCACATCGGCCTGGTGCTCGCCGCCACCGTTCCGGTGGTGATCGCCGGCGTCGCCGCCGGGGTCTTCGTCACCCGCCGCAGCGGCCGCGCGTTTGCCGGCATCCTCGATACCATCACCGCCATCGGCCAGACCTTCCCGCCGGCGGCCGTGCTCGCCATCGCCGTGCCGCTGGTCGGCTACGGCGCCGAGCCGACCATCGTGGCACTCATCGCCTACGGCATCCTGCCGGTCGTCGACAACACCATCGCCGGCCTGCGCGGCGTCTCGCCGTCGGCGCTCGGCGCCGCCGAAGGCATGGGGCTGACGCCGCGCCAGAAGCTGCTGTGGGTGGAGCTACCGCTCGCCGCCCCGGTGATCCTCGCCGGCGTGCGCACCTCGGTGATCATCAACATCGGCACCGCGGCCATCGGCTCCACCGTCGGCGCACTCAGCCTGGGCTCGCCGATCATCGAGGGCCTGTCGGGCTCGAACACGGCCTATGTCATCCAGGGCGCCCTCGTCGTCGGCCTGCTGGCGATTGCCACCGACCAGCTCTTCGCCGTTGCCGACGCGCGCCTCAGCCGTGCATCGGGACGCAGCTAGCCTGACCGGCGAACGCCGTCAGTTTTTGCCGGCCTTCTTCACCTTGTGGCCGTAGAGCGCCAGCACCTCTTCGATGACGCGCTGGTGGTAGGCCTTCTGCTTCTCGATGTTGAGATGGCCGACCGCCCCCTTCTGGGTGTTGATGTCGATGTTCTCGATCTTGCCCTTGAAGCCGTCGGCCGGCGGCAGCTTCTTGCCGACGCCGTCGGTCGAGCCATAGTAGTTGATCAGGTGGATCACGTTGGCCGGCACCGCCTGGCGCTGGGTGGCGTCGAAGAGCACGATGAGATCGACCGGGATGCCTTTCTTGCCGAGATAGGCCGCCATGGCGATGGCCGCATCGGCACCGAAGGAATGGCCGACCAGGACGATCGGCTTGGCGATCTTCTTGTCCGCGGCCCACTGCTTGGCGACGTCCCCGGCCGGCCCCATCCAGCCGATATAGTTCATCGCGGTATTGGGGATGCCGACGGCTTTCAGTTCGCTGTGGAGCTGGTCGAGCCCGGTGGAGAAGACATTGAGGAGCCCGAGGAACAGATAGACGCTGCCGTGCGTCTCGACCTTGACGGGCGCCGCGCTGGCCTTGCTTGCCACCTGCACGTCGGCCTTGCTGGCCGCCAACGCTTCGACCGGCCGCGCCATGACAGCCGCAAGGCCGAGCACACCGGCCAACAGAACAGCGCGGCCCCAGACGGGGCTTTTCGCTCCGACACTCACCATAAATCCCACCCTCTTACTGAAATGCGCCCTTGCACCCCACGATACCCGGCACGACGCGCCGGGCAAGTGCGGTTGTGCCACGGCGCGCCGGCTGGCCTAATAAATCCACGGAATTATGCGTGCCGTGCGCCGCATGTAGGCGCGGTATTCGTCGCCGAAGGTCTCGATCATGACCCGCTCCTCCTCCGGCACGCGCATGAAGAACAGGATGCCGAAGCCGATCAGGCCGGCAGGCCCGGCGACCCAGTTCTGCACGAGGAGGAGCTGCGCCAGGGCGAACAGGGCAAACGACGAATACATCGGGTGGCGGACGTGGGCGTAGAGCCCGTCGGTGACCAGCTTGTGCCCCTCGCGCATCTCCAGCGTGATCGACCACATGCGGCCGAGCTGCTTGTGGGTGAGGCGGAAAAGCACCAGCGAGCCGACGATCGCCACGACGCCGGCCCACGCCTCGACCGGGTAGAAGCCGTAGTCGGCAAAGGCCGGCCAGCCGGTCCCGCAATAGAAGACCGGAACGACGAACTGGCCGAAGGTCGCGATGCCGAGCAGCACGCGGTCGCGCGTGCCCCCCGCCGAGCGGGCGACGCCGAGCTTTCGCGCCCGGTGCTGGGCCGGATAGCGAATGGCGAACCAGCCGACGAGGCCGAGCAGGAAGATGATCTTGGCGACGAGCGGAGTCATGGCACTGGCAGTAGCCCAGACGCGCCGCGGAAGGAAGGGCCGGCGCACCATGGCACTTGCCCCCGGCCGCAATCCATCGCATTACCGCCGCAGTCGCGGTTGAGACGGATCGCCCCATGCTCCCCCGAATACGCCTGCCGATATGCCACCCCACGCGCCCGATGCGTCGTGCCGTGATCGTTGTCCTGTCGGCGCTGCTGCCGATCTTGCTCGCCTCCTGTGGCGGCGGCATTTCCGGCGCCCTCGGCGGCCTCCTCGAACAACCCGAGGCGGCCCGGCCGGGCACCGTGGATGCGCAAGCGGCCGCCCGCCTGATCTCGCAATACCGGGCCGACCACGGCCTGAAGCCGCTCAGGCTCGATCCAACCCTGATGAAGCTTGCTGCCGAGCATGCCCAGCGCATGGCCGCCACGGACCGCATGAGCCATTCGCTTCCCGGCGAAGGCAGCTTCGCCCAGCGCATCGCGCGCGGCGGCTTCAACGCCTCCATGGCGGCCGAGAACGTCGCCGCCGGGCAGAAGACGCTGGCCGACGTGTTCGAGGCGTGGCGCAAGTCGCCCGGCCACAACGCCAACATGCTGCTGCCCAACGTTTCGTTGATGGGCATCGCCGTCGCCATTCAGCCGGGCGGCCGCTACCACACCTTCTGGTCGCTGGAACTGGGCGAACGCTTCGTACCGCCGGCCGGCGGTCCGCCGACCGGGCCCGGGCCGGGGCCGGGCATCGTGATCTACGGCCGCTAGACCGGAACCGGGCTCAGCCGAGACGGTCGCGCAGCTGGCGCACATTGGCGCGCGCCGCCAGTTCCGCCCGCGCCGCCGCCAGCCCGATCGCATGGAGCGTGCCGCCGCCCGGCGGCCCCAGGACGAAGGTGGCGATGCTGCGCCGGTCCGGCCACAGCCGGTCGATCATCGAGTGGTCGGCGATCGCGCAGGAATTGACGAACCGCACCGCCGGGTCGCCGAACAGGCTCGCCGGCGCTTCCAGCATCAGCTGGACCCCCGGCGAAAAGCGCGCGTAGGTCTCGTCGTAGGCGGTCTTCCAGGTGTAGGCGGCCGATCCCGATACCAGGCTGACCACCACCGCGACCGGATGGGCGCCGATCCGCAGGGAATCGATGCGCGCCTTGCCCGCCTCCGCCAGGTTGAACAGGGCCTCGCGCGCAAATGCGGCGCTCGCCGCCACCGAGACGAGCGCCGTTCCCTGTCGTCCCTTCCAGCCGGTCAGCTCCAGCGCCAGGAACTCCTCGAAACGGGCAAGCACGCGGTCCGGCTCGACGTCGCTGGTGAATTCGACCGGCCCGACGTCGTTCAGGCGGCGAAGCTGGCGGCCAAGCTCCTTGCGCCGCTCGCGCGCCAGACCGGCGCGCAGGTCGGCGATGGTGTGGCCGCGCACCAGCATCGCCCGCCGATGCTCGCCGAGCAGGGCGAGCGGCCGTCCGCTGCGCTCGGCGACGGCACGCAGCGCATCGGCGATTGCGCCCTCAGTGGCCATCTCCGGCAGGATCAGGCTGGTGCCGGAATCGTGCGGAGCAAGCCCCTCGACCAGTTGCGCCAGCACCCCCGCGATGTCGTCGGCATCGATCAGCGGATCGCCGAACGGCGCAAACTTGTGCGTCCACAGGCGGACGGCGGGAGCGATCCGCCCGAGGCGCGTGCGCGTGAACGGGGCAAGAGCGGCCGGATCGCCGGAAGGAGAGCGGACCAGAGCCACCGCCACGGCGCCGCCGCCGAGATGGGCCATCGCCGGAATCGCGAACTCCGGATGGAAGAACAGATTGCCGCTTTCCGGGCGCCCGGCCAGCGCCGCCCAGGCACCCGCAATCCGCGGGACATCGCCCGCCGACAGGATGCTGGCGTTCGTCTCCCTGCCCTTGCGCCGCGCCCCGGTGTGGGCAAGACCGGTCGCCGCCATCTCTAGTGGGCCTCGAAGGCGCCCGGCGGCGTCTTGGACACCGCCAGGATCGAGCAGTTGATCGACAGGCGGTTGAGCACCACCACCCACAGCACCAGGGTCTCGGCGGAGAGCGCGATCGCCGTCGCGGTCGCCGCGCCATTGATGCCGAGATGCGGGATCAGCAGGAAGTTCAGCGAAACGTTGAGCAGGAAGGTCGCCGCATAGACGACGGCGGTGATCCCCTGCTGGCCGGCCATGATGAGCAGCGTCTCGGCCGGTCCGATCGAGGCGCGCAGCAGCAGGCCGACCGACAGGATGAAGAGGACCGGATAGCCCTCGACGAAGCTCGGCCCGAACAGCGACAGCAGCCAGCCCCCGGTGGCGGCGAGCAGCGCGACCATGGCCAGCGACGGCCAGAAGGTCCAGTGCAGCGTGTCGCGCACGAAGGCGGAGAGCCGCGCCTCATCGCCGGCGGCGTAGTACTGGGAGAACCGCTGGGCACTGCCGGCCCTGACCGAGAAGTAGACGAAATGGACCAGCGCCATCGTCTTGACCGCGGCGAAATAGATGGCGACCTTTTCCGGCTCCATCAGCCGGCCGACGATGAGGATGTCGACGTTGGTGAGCAGGTTGAAGAAGCCCTCGACCACGAAGATCGGCAGGGCGACGGTGATCCACAGGAGCGGCAGGTAGCGCCGCGGCCCGCTCGGCACCGCCTTGTTCATCGCGCCGTGAAGCCGGAAGAACTGGCCGACGGCGGTGACATAGGTCGCAGCCACGACGGCCGCCATGGCGGTCACCGCATTCGCCGGGGCGCCGAACTCCAGCGCGCCGCCCATGAAGACCAGGATCAGCAGCGGCCGCACGATATAGGTCGGCCACAGGGCAAGGTTGGCCCAGTTGAACGACCGTGCCAGCCCCTCCTGGATCTCGCCCAGCGCCAGCATCGGCAGCGTCACCGCTCCGAGATAGAGCGGCACGAGGTAGTGACCGGAAATGTGGTCGCCGAAGGCGTAGAGCCCGCCCAGGCCGACGAGGGCGAAGAACGTCGAGGTGGCCAGCCCCTGGATGCGGCTGCCGACGATCACGCCGCGCAGCAGATCGAGCTCGCCGCGCGCATGGTATTCCGGCACGAAGCGCAGCACCGCGATCTGCACGCCGAGGCAGGCGAGCCCGCCCATGATGACCGAGCCGACCCAGACGACGACGAAGACGCCGTACTGGAACTCGGCCATCCAGCGCGCCATGATCACTTGGCTGATGTAGGCGATGGCCGCGCTGACGACGCGGGTAGCAAAGGCGATCAGGGCGATGCGCTGCGACACCGAACGATCGTCGGTGCCGGTGAGGATGGAATCGAAGATTGCAGCCGGCTGGGCCAGAAGGCCGCGCAGGCGCCCTTCCGATATCCGCCCGACGACGTCGACGAACGAAACCCGCACCCTGTTGTCTCCGCATTGGCCGGCGGCGCTTTGCCGCCGCGGCTCATCCGCCGCTTCGCCCCCTATCGCATACGACCCAAGTCGTGTACCGACAATTGAAGTGAAACTGAGAATTTCGTAAAGGTTAACAAGAACTTGTTGTTTTGCGGCGGGACCCGGCGGCCTCGCCTTGCGCGTGCGTCGAGAAAACCAGGGCAATTGCCGGACGTGCCTCACCTCACCCGCACGATCGACACCAGCGGCCTCGCCTGCCCGCTGCCCGTCCTCAAGGCGCGCAAGGCGCTCACCGCCATGGCCCCCGGCGAGCGCCTGGCGCTGATCGCCACCGATCCGCTGGCGGCGGTCGACATTCCGCATTTCTGCGCGGAAGCCGGTCATCGGCTGATCGCGAACGGCGGACAGGACGGGGTCCTCTCGTTCGTCATCGAACGCGGCGAAGGTCCGGGAGACGCCGCGCCGTGAGCCTCTTCCTGTCCAAGCTGCTGCCGGCCTTCCTTTACCCGCTCGGGCTGGCGCTTCTGCTCGCCTTCGTCGCGCTTCTCTTCGGCCGCTTCCGCCGCCTGCGCCGCAGCGCGCTGGTCGTCGCCATCCTCCTGCTCTGGTTGCCGTCGATGCCGGCGACGGCCAACCTGCTGGCGCTCGGCTGGGAAGCGGCCTATCCGCCGGTGGCGGCGGCGATGCTGCCGCAGGCCGACGCCATCGTGGTCCTCGGCGGCATCGCCGCGCAGCCCCTGCCGCCGCGCATCGTGCCGGACCTCAACGGCTCCGCCGACCGCCTGTTCGAGACCGCCCGCCTCTTCCACGCCGGCAAGGCGGCGCACGTCGTGGTCAGCGGCGGCAACCTGCCGTGGAACGAGGTTGTGGCGCCGGAGGCCGAGTGGATCGCCCGCTACCTCGGCGAACTCGGCATCCCGGCAGAGGCGGTCACGCTCGAAGAGAAAAGCCGCAACACCCGCGAGAACGCGCTGTTCACGGCCGCGATCCTCGGCGACAAGGGTTGGCACTCGGTGCTGCTGGTCACCTCGGCAGATCACATGCGCCGGGCGATGGCGAGCTTCCGCAAGGCCGGCGTCAGCGCCACCGCGGCGCCCGCCGATATCCAGGCCCGCACGCCGGTCTATGACAGCGTGCTCGATTTCCTGCCGAATGCCGACGCGCTGGCGACGACCACCTCGATCGTCAAGGAGATGATCGGCCTCCTCTACTACCGCCTGCGCGGCTGGGCCTGAGCGGCGGTACCCTACCGTCCGGGCCGCGCCGAGAAGCCGCTGATGCGCAGCGGGTTGTCGGTGATCGCCGTGCGGTCCGGCGTGTCGATGCGCGCTTCGTTGAGGAAAGCGTCGAGATAGGCCTCGAAGCCCTGCCGGTCGAGCCCGCTGGCGGTCACCGAGAAGCGCGTCGCAGCCTCGCCGGGCGGCGAGGGGATGAGACGCGGCGGCCGGAAGAAGGCGCCGATGCCCTCGACGACGGCGCTCTCGCCGTCGGCGACGGCGACCAGCCCGCGCAGGCGGATGAGGTTCGGCCCCTGCAGCGCCGCCAGATAGTCGAGGAAGCGGTCGAGCGCGGCAAGCGGGATCGGCCGTTGGCGCGCCACCGTGAAGACGGCGAGCGCATGGGCGCCACCCGCCCCGCCGGGCGGACCCAGCCAGCGTTCGACGTCGGTCGACAGCGGATCGAAGGGGCCATGACCGGTCAGCGCCGCGGGCACCACGGTCGCCGCATCGACCACCGCCGCGATCGGGTTGAGGCGCCGGAGATCGCTGGCGATCGCGGCCAGTCCCTCCCCCGCCCGCGAGACGGCAATGACGTCCGCCATCGCCAGTTGCCGCGCCGTCAGCGGATCGAGCGCGGCCACGTCGTCCGCCGCGACCACCGCCACGATGCCGTCCGGCACGAAGCGCATCGGCAGATAGGGATGCATGCCGATGCCGGCGAGGATCGCCGCCGGATCGGCCTCGCCATTGGCCTCGATGATCACCCGGCCGAGCCCGGCGATGCGCCCGTTGTCGAGACCGCGCAGCAGGTTCTCCAGCGCATCGACCAGCTCGCCGCGCACGGCACAGCAGACGCAGCCGCCGCCGAGCGTCACGATCTCGTCCTCGGCGCGCTCGACCAGCGCGTTTTCGAGGCCGACCTCGCCGAACTCGTTGAGGATGACGGCGGTGTTGGCGAAGGCCGGGTGGCCGAGCACCCGGTTGATCAGCGTCGTCTTGCCGGCGCCGAGCGGACCGGCGAAAACGTCGAGCGGGATCGGCGGCTTGCGCGGACGGGCAACAGCCATGGCCCCGCTTCAGTGCATCTTCGTGAGGTCGAGCGGCGGCTTGATGGCGAGCGTCGTCGGCGACTGGGCCGGCTCATCGGCGTAAGCCGGCGGCGCGGCACTGCTGAGTGACATGCGTGGCCTCAGGCGCGGCAGCGGCACCCGGCCTGCCGGAGCCGGCGTCGCGAGCGCTGGACCGCCCCCGGCCACGTCCGCCCGTCCGGTATAGACCTGCACCGGCGCCATCGCCTGGAAGCGCGGGTCGAGCGCCGAGTTGTTGCCGACGTCGGCGAGCAGCGGGTCGTCCTCGTCGGTGGGCTTGCCGCCGAAGCTGCACACCTGATCGTGCAGGTCGGCGACCGGGCCGGCCGACGCTGCCGCCTCGAAGCTGGCGAGCGACGGATGCGCCCCGGAAAACTGGTTGGCGAAGCCCCGGTTGAGCAGGACGGCGGCCGTCTCCGCCCGGTTCTTGGACGAGCTTGCGCCGAGCACGACGACCATCAGTTGGCGGCCGGCGCGGCTGGCGGCACCGACGATGTTGTAGCCCGAGGCGCAAATGAAGCCGGTCTTCATGCCGTTGGCGCCGTGGTAGCGCTCGAGCAGCACGTTCTGCGACCGCAGCACCCGCTTGCCGGCGCGGATCGCCGGGATGCGGAAGAGCTCGCGGCGTTCGGGAAAATCGACCCACAGCGCCCGCGCCAGCACCGCCAGATCGCGCGCCGTGGTGATCTGCCCGGGGCTCGGCAGGCCGTTGGGGTTGTCGTAATGCGTCGACGCCATGCCCAGCCGCCGCGCCTCGGCGTTCATCATGGCGACGAAGCCCGCCTCGCTGCCGCCGACCGTTTCCGCCATCGCCATGGCGATATCGTTGGCCGACTTCACCAGCATCATCTTCAGCGCATTGTCGACGTTGACGACGGTGCCGACCTTGAAGCCCATCTTGGCCGGCGCCTGCGACAGCGCGTTGGCCGAGATCCTGACCGGCGAGGTCATCGTCAGCTTGCCCGTCTTCAGCGCCTTGAAGGCGAGATAGGCGGTCATCAGCTTGGTCAGCGACGCCGGCTGCCAGCGGCGGTCGGACGCCCGTGAATCGAGCACCGCGCCACTGCGGGCGTCGAACAGGATGTAAGCCGAACTGTCGGCGGCGCGCACCGGCCCGGCGACCAGCACGACGAGCAGGGCAAGCAAGCGGATCGTCAGACGCAAAGCCCCTGGCCTCGATTGTCTTGGGCGGCCGGCGGCCGCAAGCAAAATAGGATCGTCCACATCCGTCCTAGCCGATTTCGCTGTCACTTGGCAAAGCTTCCGAAATGCCTTTTTAGCGGTCGTTTGCCGGGAAAAACGGCAAACGTCTGGCGGCGCACCGCAATTTGGCGCAGCCACCCGCCCGGCCAACTGGCGTCAAGCTTGCACAACAGCGGCGCCAACATCCCGTAAGGGCAGCCGGGCCGGGGAGGCCCGGGCTTGCAAGACGCCGCGCCAATCGCGAATGATCCGCCGATGATCGCCGTTCACCCTGCCGTCGAACCAAGTCCGTTTCGCGGCCATGCCCGGGGAGCACCGCCGCCGGCGGCGCTGGAGCGCGCGCGCGGCATCGCCCGGCTGGCGGTCGGCGCCGAGGCCGGCCTGACGCGGCTCGTCGAGAACTACCAGTCGGGCTCGGGCAAGCTGCGCTTTCCCCGGCCGTCGGCCGGCGAGCCGTTTGCGGCGGTGCTCGTCAACACGGCCGGCGGCATCACCGGCGGCGACCGCTTCGCATGGTCGGTCGCCGTCGGGCCTGGCGCCGCCGCTGCCGTCGCCAGCCAGGCATCGGAACGCATCTACCGCCGCGCCGCCGGCGATGCCACGGTCGACACCGTGCTCCGCGTCGCCGATGGCGGTGCGCTCGACTGGCTGCCGCAGGAGACCATCCTGTTCGACCGCTCGTCGCTGCGCCGCACGCTCGCCGCCGATATCGCCGCCTCGGCCCGCCTGCTTGCCGTCGAATCCATCGTGCTCGGCCGCACCGCCATGGGCGAGACCGCCCGCGACGTCAGCGTCCGCAATTCCTGGCGCATCCGCCGCGACGGCCGCCTCGTCTTTGCCGACGGCCTGCGCTTCGACGGCGACACGACGCGGACGCTCGCCGGCGCCGCCACCGGCAGCGGCGCGCGGGCGCTGGCCACCGTCGTCCTGGTCGCACCGGACGCCGAAACCACCATCGACCGCGCCCGTGCCGCCCTGCTACATAGTGCCGGCGAGGCGGGGGCCAGCGCATGGAACGGCATGCTTGTCGCCCGCCTGATCGCGCCCGACGGGCAGGCGCTGCGTGCCGACGTCACCCGTCTCATCGAAACGCTGCGCGGCCGCCCGATGCCGCGCGTATGGAGCTGCTGAGGATGCGAGGGAGCCGATGAACCTGACGCCGCGTGAGAAGGACAAGCTGCTCATCGCCATGGCCGCCAACGTGGCGCGCCGCCGGCTGGAGCGGGGCGTCAAGCTCAACCACCCGGAAGCCGTGGCGCTGATCAGCGATTTCGTCGTCGAGGGCGCCCGCGACGGCCGCCCGGTCGCCGAATTGATGGAAGCCGGCGCCCACGTCGTCGGCCGGTCCCAGGTGATGGATGGCATCGCCGAGATGATCCACGACGTCCAGGTCGAGGCGACCTTCCCCGACGGCACCAAGCTGGTCACCGTCCACAACCCCATCCGCTAGGAAAGGCCGATGCTCGCCCTTCGCCCGAACTGCGAATGCTGCGACCGCGATCTGCCGCCGGATTCGCCGGACGCGATGATCTGCACGTTCGAATGCACCTTCTGCGCCGACTGCGCCGCGGCGGTCTTCGGCGGCATCTGCCCCAATTGCACCGGCGAACTGGTGCGCCGGCCGATCCGCCCGGCCTCGCGGCTGGAGAAATATCCGCCTTCGACCGAGCGCGTCCTGCGTCAGGGCGACTGCCTCGACCGGCGCGCGGCATAGGGAGAACGAGATCCATGATTCCCGGAGAAATCATCCCCGCCGAAGGCGAGATCGAACTCAACGCCGGCCAGCCGACGATCACCGTCGCGGTCGCCAATTCCGGCGACCGGCCGGTCCAGGTCGGCTCGCACTATCACTTCTACGAGACCAATTCCGCACTCAGCTTCGAGCGCGAGAAGACCCGCGGCTACCGGCTCGACATTCCCGCCGGCACGGCGGTGCGCTTCGAGCCCGGCCAGACGCGCAGCGTCACCCTCGTCCCCTATCGCGGCGAGCGGCTGGTCTTCGGCTTCAACCAGAAGGTCATGGGCAAGCTGTGAGCCGCACCGCGACCTGTCCCGTGCGGGCCTCAGTAGAGCGGCGGCTCGTCCAGGTAGAGATAGACCGTGTTGCCCTGCACCAGCGCGGCATAGACCGACTTCAGGTCGAAGCTCCAGACCTTGCGGTTGATCGCATCGATCAGCGCGCCGTTTCTGAGGATCGCGGTCTGCAGCGGCGTCAGCGGCTGCACGCTATGGTGTGCCCGCTTGGCCCAGATCCAGCGGTCGTGCTGCGCGCCGACGTCGATCACCACCAGCCGGTCGACGGTGCGGAGCGTCCTCAGATCGCGGATCGCCCGGTCGTTGCCCGAGCCCGCCTGGGCCGGCAGCACCGCCAGCAGGCTCAAGGCCAGAGCCGCCAGCACCGCGCAGCAACCTGGTCATCGTGCATCCCTTCGTTCGGTTCATCGTTCCACCAATCATAGCGCATCCGGAGAAAGCCTGCGTCGGGTTCGTTCACCCCGCGCCGTGCGCTTCCCCGCCAGCCGCAGGAGAGACTGACCCGTGCCCTACCGGATTTCCCGCGACGCTTATGCAGATATGTTCGGCCCGACCACCGGCGACAAGGTCCGCCTGGCCGACACCGATCTCATCATCGAGGTGGAGAAGGATTTCACCACCTACGGCGAGGAGGTGAAGTTCGGCGGCGGCAAGGTCATCCGCGACGGCATGGGCCAGTCGCAGTTCGCGCGCGGCGAGGGCGCCGTCGACACGGTCATCACCAACGCGCTGATCGTCGACCACTGGGGCATCGTCAAGGCCGACGTCGGCATCAAGGACGGCAAGATCGCCGGCATCGGCAAGGCCGGCAACCCGGACGTCCAGCCCGGCGTCAACATCGTCATCGGGCCGTCGACCGAAGCCATCGCCGGCGAGGGCAAGATCCTCACCGCCGGGGCACTCGACGCCCACATCCATTTCATCGCGCCGCAGCAGATCGACGAGGCGCTCTATTCCGGCGTCACCACCATGCTCGGCGGTGGCACCGGCCCGGCGACCGGCACCAACGCCACCACCTGCACGCCCGGCCCCTGGCACCTCGCCCGCATGATCCAGGCCGCCGACGGCTTCGCCATGAATCTCGGCTTCACCGGCAAGGGCAACGCCTCGCTGCCGGCCGGCCTCGAGGAGCAGGTGACCGCCGGCGCCATGGGCCTCAAGCTGCACGAGGACTGGGGCACGACCCCCGGCGCCATCGACAACTGCCTGTCGGTCGCCGAGGCCTTCGACGTCCAGGTGATGATCCACACCGACACGCTGAACGAATCCGGCTTCGTCGAGAACACCGTCGCCGCGTTCAAGGGCCGCACCATCCACGCCTATCACACCGAGGGCGCCGGCGGCGGCCACGCGCCGGACATCATCAAGGTGTGCGGCCAGCCCAACGTGCTGCCCTCCTCGACCAACCCGACGCGGCCCTACACGGTGAACACCCTCGACGAGCATCTCGACATGCTCATGGTCTGCCACCATCTCGACCCGTCCATCGCCGAGGACGTCGCTTTCGCCGAGAGCCGCATCCGCAAGGAGACCATCGCCGCGGAGGACATCCTCCACGACATGGGCGCCTTCTCGATGATCGCCTCCGACAGCCAGGCCATGGGCCGCGTCGGCGAGGTCATCATCCGCACCTTCCAGACCGCCCACAAGATGAAGGTGCAGCGCGGGCGCCTGGCCGAGGAAAGCGGCCAGAACGACAATTTCCGGGTGAAGCGCTACCTCGCCAAGGTCACCATCAACCCGGCCATCACCCACGGCATCGACGAATGGGTGGGCTCGATCGAGATCGGCAAGCTCGCCGACCTGGTCCTGTGGTCGCCGGCCTTCTTCGGCGTCAAGCCGGACCTCGTCATCAAGCTCGGTACCATTGCCGCCGCCCCCATGGGCGACCCCAACGCCTCCATCCCGACGCCGCAGCCGGTGCACTACCGGCCGATGTTCGGCGCTTTCGGCAAGTCGCTGACGGCGTCTTCCGTCACCTTCGTCAGCCGCGCCGCATTGGCCCTCGACATCGGCAAGACGCTGGGCACGGAACGCCTGCTGCTGCCGGTCCACAACACGCGCGGCATCACCAAGCACTCGATGATCCACAACGACGCGCTGCCCGAGATCGAGGTCGACCCGGAGACCTACGAGGTGCGCGCCGATGGCGAACTGCTGACCTGCCCGCCGGCCGAAACGCTGCCCATGGCGCAGAGGTACTTCCTGTTCTGAACCGCAGCACCGCGACCGGGACGACGCCGGCGCCTATGGTGGCGCCGGTGACCGGAGAAATGCTCGTGACCAGACCGCGCCTCGCCTTCTGGCTCCTGTTCGCGGTGACGCTTGCGCGTCTACGCCACCATGCTGGCGTGGACCCTGCCGGCGATCTCCGCCGCCGCCGGTGGGCTGGCCCCCTTCGACATGCGGCCCTCGGGCTACACCTTTGCCGAGGCGAAAGCCTTCCTGGCGGCGCTCTCCCCGGACGGCAAGGCGCTCTACCTCGACCGTCCAGCACCGGCTCGACGCCGCCTATCCGGCGCTGCTTGCCGCCGTTCTGTTCTTCGCCATCGCAGCGCTGTCGCCCGCCGGGTGGGGCCGCTGGCGCTGGGCGCTGGCTCTGCTGGCTCTCCCCGGCGCGGCCTTCGACTATCTCGAGAATGGCGCCGTCACGGTCATGCTCACCGCCGGCGCCGAAGGCCCGACGGAGCGCATGGTGGCGATCGCCAGCCGCTGGACGACGCTGAAGTCCTCGGCGACCACGGTCGCCGCGACGGTGCTTCTGCTTCTGCTTGCCGCGTGGGGCTGGCGGTGGCTGGCGACACGGTTCAGGCGGGCGGCGCCGTGAGCCTCATCCGCCGGTCACGCCCGCGCCGCAAGCCACTCTGGCAGATCGCAGATCGAATCGAGGATGACGTCGGCAAACGGCTCCAGATCGCCGCGTTCGCCGTTGCCGCTGAGCACACCGACGGCGGCGCCCGCCCCGGCGGTGCGCGCCATCACCAGGTCGTGGGCGTTGTCGCCGACCACCACCACGTCGGCCGGCATCATCCCGGTCTCCGTCGCGAAGGCCCGCACCATGTCCGGCGCCGGCTTCGGGTTGGTGACCGCGTCGTAACCCAGCACCAGGGTGAAGAAATCGCCGAGGCCGATGGCTTTCAGCGCCGCATGGGCGATCGCCGTGCCGTCATTGGTGGCCACCCCCATGACGTGCCCGCGGCCGGACAGCTCGCTCAGCGTCTCGGCGACGCCCGGCAGCAGCACCGAATGGTTCGGCCCGCCGGCGCCGAAACCGCGGTCGATGCGCGCCACGATCGCCCCCAGCGCATCGCCGTCGAGCGTCGGATACCACAGCCTGGCGAGGTCGACCGACGTGCCGGCGGCGATGGTCGAACCGGCGCGGAAGCGGCCGCTCGCCGGGTCGAAGCCGCCGCGGATCAGCATCGCCTCGGCCGTCGCCTCGTCGCCATGGGCGAGTTCGCGGGCGAAGACCTGCAGGACCGGCAGCCACGTCGCCTCGAAGTCGAGGAGCGTGCCGTCCTTGTCGAAGAGAATGCCGTTCATCGGGCTCACCGTTTGCCGGCGGGAACGACCGGTGGTATCGCGGCTGGACACGATTAGCCAGATGGCCAGCCCATGATCCGCGCTACCCGCATCCACCCCGCCGGGCAATGGTCGGGAGATCCCGCCGACCGCATCGTCCTCGACTACGACCAGCGGCACCGCCGCCGCATGGCGATGACGGCCACCGGCGGGCTGGAATTCCTGCTCGATCTCTCCCAGGCCGTGCCGCTCAAGGATGGCGACGGCCTGGTGCTCGAAGACGGCCGCATCGTCGCCGTCGACGCCGCGCTGGAGCCGCTCGCCGAGATCGCCGCCCCCGCCCCCAACGGCCTGCTGCGCGTCGCCTGGCACCTCGGCAACCGCCATCTGCCGACCCAGCTCCTCGGCGACCACCTGCGCATCCGCCACGATCCGGTCATCGAAGACATGGTCGGCCATCTCGGCGCGGTCGTGACGCACATCGTCGCACCCTTCGACCCGGAGGGCGGCGCCTATCCCCATGGCCACAGCCATGACCCCGGCCACGACGATGCCGCTGCCGCCCTCGAGCACGACGACCGGCTGGATGACTGAGGCGCGCCAGGCCCTGCCGCCGGAGGCGCTGCGCAAGCTGCTCGCCTGGCTGTCGCCGGCTTTCCCGGTCGGCGGCTACTCCTACAGCCACGGGCTGGAATGGGCGATCGAGGACGGCAGCGTTGGCGATGCCGCCAGCCTCACCGCCTGGCTGACCGACATCCTGACCAACGGCGCCGGACACAACGACGCGATCCTCTTCCTGGCCGCGTGGCGGGCCGCCGCCGCCGGCGACTGCGACCGCCTCGCCGCGGTTGCCGAGATCGGCGCCGCCTTCCAGCCGTCGCGCGAGCGCCACCTGGAGACCACTGCCCAAGGCCGCGCCTTCCTCTCCGCCGTCCTCGCCGCCTGGCCGTGCGACCGCCTTGCCGCGCTCGCCGCGGCCTGTCCCGCCGATACCGCCCTGCCCTACCCGGCCGCCGTCGCTCTTGCCGCCGCCGCCCACGGCATCGCCGGCGCCCCGGCCCTCGCCGCCCTGCTCCACGGCTTCGTCGCCAACGTGGTTTCGGCCGGCGTGCGCGCCATCCCCATCGGCCAGACCGACGGCCTCAAGGTCGTCGCCGCGCTCGGACCGGTCATCGATGCGGTCGCCGCGGCAGCCGAAACCGCAACCCTTGACGATCTCGGCGGCGCGGCGCTGCGCGCCGACATCGCCTCGATGAAGCACGAAACCCAGTACACGAGGTTGTTCCGCTCATGACGTCTCCCAACGGACCTCTGCGTGTCGGTGTCGGCGGCCCGGTCGGCTCCGGCAAGACCGCGCTCATGGATGCGCTGTGCAAGCGCCTGCGCGACCGCTACGACATCGCCG
Organism: uncultured Alphaproteobacteria bacterium; assembly: GCA_963784605.1. Lineage (GTDB taxonomy): Bacteria > Pseudomonadota > Alphaproteobacteria > Rhizobiales > Kaistiaceae > CAVSRC01. Next base: position 350,680 of record CAWARW010000006.1, on the reverse strand, counting down.
CGATCACCAACGACATCTACACCAAGGAAGACGCCGAGTTCCTCACCCGCTCCGGCGCGCTTGCCCCCGACCGCATCCTCGGCGTCGAGACCGGTGGCTGCCCGCACACGGCCATCCGCGAGGATGCCTCGATCAACCTCGCCGCGGTTGCCGACCTCAACGCCCGCTTCCCGGCCCTCGACGTGGTGCTGATCGAATCGGGCGGCGACAACCTCGCCGCGACCTTCTCGCCCGAGCTTGCCGACATCACGCTTTACGTCATCGACGTCGCCGCCGGCGACAAGATCCCGCGCAAGGGCGGCCCCGGCATCACCCGCTCCGACCTCTTGGTCATCAACAAGATCGATCTCGCGCCCATGGTCGGCGCCTCGCTCGAAGTCATGGACCGCGACGCCAGGAAGATGCGCGGCAGCCGCCCCTTCGTCTTCACCAACATGCGTGATTTGACCGGGCTCGATACCGTGGTTGCCTTCGTCGAGAAGGCCGGCGGGCTTGCCGCGACGGCGCCGGCCGCCTGACGCCCGGCACTCGCGCTGCACTGCACAATCGGTCTATAGTCCGCCCCTCCCGAGGAGTGCCGGAATGCCGATCGTCAACCGTTTTGCTGATTTCCACGCCGACATCGTCGCCTGGCGGCACGATCTCCACGAGCATCCGGAACTGCTCTACGACGTCCACCGCACCGCTACGATCGTCGCCGAGAAGCTGCGCGCCTTCGGCGTCGACGAGGTGGCGACCGGGATCGGCCGCACCGGCGTGGTCGGCGTCATCCGCGGCCGCGAGACGAAGAGCGGCAAGGTGATCGGGCTGCGCGCCGACATGGACGCGCTGCCGATCGCCGAGAAGACCGGCAAGCCCTATGCGTCCGCTGTGCCCGGCATGATGCACGCCTGCGGCCACGACGGGCACACCGCCATGCTCCTCGGCGCCGCGCGCTACCTTGCCGAGACCCGCAACTTCGACGGTACCGCGATCGTCATCTTCCAGCCGGCCGAAGAAGGCGGCGGCGGCGGCAAGGCGATGATCGAGGATGGTCTGCTCGAGCGCTGGGCCATCGGCGAGGTCTACGGCATGCACAACCTGCCGGGCCTGCCGGCCGGCCGGTTCGCCACCCGTCCCGGCGCCATCATGGCCTCCACCGACGAGTTCACCATCACCGTCACCGGTCGCGACGGCCACGCCGCCCGGCCGCACATGACCGTCGATCCGATCGTGGTCGGCGCGGCCATCGTCAACGCCTTGCAGACCATCGTCTCGCGCAACGTCGATCCGCTCGATTCGGCCGTCGTCTCGGTGACCCGCTTCCACGCCGGCACCGCCTATAACGTCATCCCCGAGACCGCCGAGATCGCCGGCACCGTGCGCTGCCTCTCCGCCACGGTGCGCGACTTCGCCGAAAAGCGCCTCGGCGAGATCGCCAGGGCCATCGCCGCCGCCCATGGCGCCAGCGTCAGCCTGTTCTACGACCGCAACTATCCGGTGACCCGCAACGACCCGGCCGCCGCCGATTTTGCCGCCGGCGTCGCCGCCGGTGTCGCCGGCGCCGCCAACGTCGCCAGGGACGCCCCGCCGCTGCTTGCCGGCGAAGATTTCTCCTACATGCTCGAGCAGCGCCCGGGCGCCTATCTGTTCATCGGCAACGGCGACAGCGCCGGCCTGCACAACGCCAGCTACGATTTCAACGACGAGATCGTCCCGCTCGGCTGCTCCTACTGGGCGCGGCTCGTCGAGACCGCGATGCCGGCCTGAGAACGCCGGCTTTCGGGGTTGCAATGGCGCCCGCCTTCAGAGGAAAGTGCGCCGCCGATCTGGTAGGCAACGCAAGGACCGGATGATGGCCTCTGGCCTGAAACTGCCGAAACTCGCCCGCGACGGCTCGCTCAGCCTGATCAAGCGGCTGCTCCGCGAGACGGGACGCGAATTCGCCGGGCGCTACGCCTGGGCCATCGCCCTCAGCCTCATCATCGCCGCTACGACCGCGCTCAACGCCTGGTTGATCAAGGACATCATCAACAAGGTGTTCTTCGATCGCGACGCCACCATGCTGTGGGTGCTGACGGCGGTGATCGTCACCAACGGCTTCGTCCGCGGCTACAGCCTCTACGCCAGCTCGGTCACCCTCGGGCGCATCGGCAACGCGGTCGTCGCACGCGTCCAGGGCCGCCTCTTCGACCACATGCTCAATCTCGGCGTCGACTTCTACAATCGCACGCCGGCCAGCGACCTGGTGACGCGCATGTCGCATAACGCCATGGCGGCGCGCCAGGTGCTCGATACCGTGATCAACTCCGCCGGCCGCGATTTCCTGTCGCTGGTCGGGCTGATCATCGTGATGTTCGTCCAGAGCCCGGTGATGTCGATGATCATCCTGGTGGTCGGCCCGATCTCCATCTTCGCCATCAACAAGCTGATCAAGCGCGTGCGCGGCGTCGCCCGCGCCCAGTTCTGGTCGCTGACGCGCATCGTCTCCGACATGCAGGAGACCGCCACCGGCGTCCGCATCGTCAAGGCGTTCAACCTCGAAGGCACCATGCGCAAGCGCATGGCAGCCTCGATCGCCGACGTCCAGGCCCGCGCCGACAAGATCGTGCAGATCAGCGCCCGCACCAGTCCGCTGATGGAAGTGATGGGCGGCTTCGCCATCGCCATGATCGTGCTGTGGGCCGGCTACCAGACCATCTATTTCGGCGTGCAGCCGGGCGCGCTGATGTCCTTCATCGCCGCCATCGCGCTTGCCTACGAGCCGGCCAAGCGCCTGGCGCGCATGCAGATTTCGCTGGAGGCCGGCCTCGTCGGCGTGCGCCTGATGTACGAGCTTCTCGACACGCCGCCGAGCATCGACATCAAGCAGGACGGACCCGAGCTGACGGTCAGCAAGGGCGAGGTGGTCTTCGACAAGGTCGACTTTTCCTACAACGCCACCACCCAGCTGTTCCGCGGCTTCGACTTCACCGCCGCCGGCGGCCAGACCACCGCCCTTGTCGGCCCGTCCGGTGCCGGCAAGAGCACCGTGATCGCGCTCATCGAGCGCTTCTTCGACGTCGACGGCGGCCGCGTCATGATCGACGGGCAGAACATCGCCGCGGTCAGGCTGTCCAGCGTGCGCGACCATATCGCGCTGGTCAGCCAGGACACGGTGCTCTTCCACGACACCATCCGCGAGAACATCCGCTTCGGCCGGCCGGAGGCCAGCGACGCCGATGTCGAACGCGCCGCCGCCGACGCCATGGCCCACGACTTCATCTTGGCGACCGAGAACGGCTACGACACGCCCCTCGGCGACAACGCCATGCAGCTCTCCGGCGGCCAGCGCCAGCGCATCGCCATTGCCCGCGCCATGCTGCGCGACGCGCGCATCATCCTGCTCGACGAGGCCACCTCGGCGCTCGACACCGAATCCGAGCACCAGGTGCAGGTCGCCTTCGAGCGCCTGCGCCAGGGCCGCACCACCATCGTCATCGCCCATCGCCTGTCGACCGTGCTCGGCGCCGACAAGATCTGCGTCATGGTCGACGGCAAGATCGCCGAGCAGGGGCGCCACAATGAGCTGCTGGCGCTCGGCAAGAACTACGCGCGCCTCTACCATCTGCAGTTCGAGAGCCACAAGCAGGCCGCCGAAGCGCCGCGCAAAACGGCGCCGGCCAGCGAAGCAACCGCCGTCCCGGCGGAATGAGACGGGGGGAAGAGCGATGCTCAAGTCCAGCGCCGCGGCGGCGGCCGCGCTTCTGTGTGCGGCCACCGGCGCCTTCGCCTTCGGCTCGGTCAACATCGCCGGCCAGCAGGCCGAACACGAGCGCATCACCCGCGCCGCCCTTTCGGCCTACCACCTCGGCCCCGACACCATGGACGAGATCGCCGGCAAGCGCGGCTCGTTCGGCGCCGTCGGCGCGCCGGACCGGCCCGACCGCGGGCTCCTGAGCACCAGGGCTGCCCACTGCGACGGCGGCGACCATCTCGACGTTCCCGGCTACCCGCAGAGCGCCGCGGCGGCGCTGGCGCGCCTCTCCGCCTGCCGGGCCGGCATCTTTGCCCACCTCAACGCGGCGGTGAAGGCCGCCGGCGCCATCGCCGGCCGCGACGGCACCATCGATTCCGCCGCGATCCCGTCGTTCGTTTCGTGCACCTACAATGGCAAGCCGGGCCGGGCGAAGTGCAACGTGCTCGAGAATCTCGGCCTCGCCTTCCACGCCGCGCAGGATTTCTACGCCCACACCAACTGGGTCGACGTGGCCGCCGACGGCCCGATCGGCCTGGAGAACCCGCCGGGCCTCGGCAACAGCGGCCCGGCGCCGTGGCTCGATCCCGGCCAGCGCGGCGCGCCGCCGGCCGGGCTGATCAGCGGCTGCTTCGACGGCGTGCCCGAGCGGCTGCACTGCGCCGGCCACGTGCGCCACGCCGACCTCAACAAGGACACCGGGCCCATCGACCCGCGCACCGGCAAGGCCGGCGCCGGCACCTCGAAACGCGGCGCCGTCGACGGCAACTTCGCCCGCGCCGTTGCCGCGGCGGTTGCCGATACGCGCGCCAAGTGGGCCTGGTTCGAGGCGCGCGTCATGGCGACCTACGGTCCGGTCCGCGGCAAGGCGATCGTCTGCGCCATCCGCAACGACGACGAGAAGGTCTGCGGCTGAAGAGCGCGGCGCGGCTGGCGCGAGCGCGCCAATGGTGCCCCTGACCCGGGTCGAACGGGTACGCCCTTTCGGGCAACAGATTTTGAGTCTGTCGCGTCTGCCAGTTCCGCCACAGGGGCCCGGCGCCCGATATACGGGGCGGCGCGTGGCCGGTCAAACCGTCGTCGCACCGGCCAGCGGCGGCGTGCGGGACATGCAGCACAACCGATGACGGCGGGCCCGCTGGACAGGGTCGCCGCCGCAGACTAGAGAACCTCCATGCTTCGACGCCTCTACGACTGGACGATGTCGCTTGCCGAGCGCAGGAGCGCCGAAGTGTGGCTGGCCGTCATCGCCTTCATCGAAAGCTCGTTCTTTCTGGTACCGGCGGACGTGCTCTTCCTGCCCATGGCGCTCGCCCGCCGCGACCGGGTCTGGCGCTACGCCCTGATCGCCACCGCGGCGTCGGTCGCCGGCGGCATCCTCGGCTGGCTGATCGGCCATTTCGCCTATGAGGCCATCGCCCGGCCGGTGCTGGAATTCTACGGCAAGCTCGACACCTTCGAGGCGCTGCGTTCGTCCTCCAGCCGCGACGCCATCCTGCTGATGCTGGTCACCTCCGGCCTCGCCCATCTGCCGCCGATCAAGGTGGTCACCATCCTGTCGGGCGCCGCCGGGGTAAACATCTGGCTGTTCATCGGCTCGGCGATCGTCGCCCGCGGCGCCCGCTTCTTTGCCCTCGCCTGGCTGCTGCGCCGCTATGGCGAGCCGATCCGCGGCTTCATCGAGAAGCGCCTGGGCGCCATTGCCGGTGGCGTTGCCGCCGTTCTGATCCTGCTCTATCTGGCGTTGCGACTGGCCTGACCGCGCCAGCGCCGCGGCCATGTTTTGACCGTTTTCATGGTGCTGCTGCTTGCCGGTTCCACAGCCGTCCGCTATCTGATCTGAACGATCATGTCCGCCACCTTCAGTCCCCCTGCACTCATCGCCCTGTGCCGCCGCCCCGCGGTCGTCGCCGGTGGCATCTTCCTGCTTGCTCTGGCCACCATCGTCGGCGCCTGGAGCTTCCAGTTGATCGGCGGCTACATCCCCTGCGAGCTCTGCTACCAGGAGCGCGTGCCCTACTACGTCGGCATCCCGCTGGCGCTGGTGGCGCTCGCCTCGGCCCGCTTCGGCGGCCCTGTCTGGCTGACGCGCGGGACGCTGGTCCTGACGGCACTGGTTTTCGCCTGGGGCACCTATCTCGCCGCCTATCACACCGGCGCCGAATACCGCTGGTGGCCCGGACCCACCGACTGCAGCAGCAGCGGCGGCCCGGCGACATCGACCACCGGCGATCTTCTCAGCCAGATCCAGAACATCCAGGTCGTCTCCTGCACCGAGGTGACCTGGCGCATGTTCGGGCTGTCCTTCGCCGGCTGGAACACGGTCATTTCGTTCGGGCTGACGATGGCGAGCCTTTTCGGCGCGTTCCTCACCCGCATGCGGCTGCCGGCGCGGACGGCGGCCGCCCACACCTGATCGGGCTTTTGCGGAACGGCCGGATTACGGCCCGGGCGGGCCGGAGGCGTCGTGACGCGCCGGGTCGCCGCCGTAGCGCTCGGTCTTGATCGACGGGAACGGCACGTCCATGTCGAGCAGCAGCCGGGTGGCGGAATCGACGAAGGCGGTCGAGCCGCAGACATAGCTGTGGCGCGGCAGGACGCCGAAGCCGGCGAGAGCCTCGCCGACCAGTTCCGCCCCGATGCGGCCGCTGCGGAACGGCGCGGCCACCGTAGGCTCGCGCGTCAGCGTGACGAACAGCGAGAAGTTCGCCTCGCCTTCCGCCCGCCGGATCAGCTCGTCGGCATAGATCAGCTCGTCCATCGCCCGCGCCGAATAGATCAGCGCCGCCGGAACCTCCGGCGCCACCGCCGCCCGGTGGCGCAGCATCGACAGCAGCGGCACCATGCCGGAGCCGCCACCGACCAGGAGCAGCGGTCCGCCGTCCTGGCGCTGCCAGGTGAAGTGACCGCCGATCGGCCCGCGCAGCTCGATCGTGTCGCCCAGCTGGACGATCTCGTGGAAGAACGGCGAGACCTCGCCGTCGTCCAGCCGCTCGACGATCAGCTCGACCTCTGAGGCGTCCGGCGCCGATCCGACCGAATAGCTGCGCTCGGCCTGATAGCCGTCCGGCGCCGTCAGTCGCACGTCGACGTGCTGCCCGGCGCGGAAGCCGCGCCAGCCCGGCACCTTGAGCAGGAAGCTCTTCACGCGCGGCGTCAGCGGGCGGATCGCCACGACCGTCGCCTCCTGCCAGGCCAGACGTCCGCCCGGCACAACCGTCTGATCCATCAAAAGCCCTGTCAGTCGCCCGTGAAACGCTGCTCGCGCCACGGATCCCCATATATATGGTAGCCGCGCAGCTCCCAGAAACCCGCCTCGTCCCGTTGCGTGAACTGCAGCGCGTTGACCCACTTGGCGGATTTCCAGAAATAGAGGTGCGGCACCAGCAGCCGCGCCGGCCCGCCGTGGTCCGCGGTGATCGGCTCGCCGGCATAGGTGAGCGCCACCATCGCCTTGCCGCCGACGAGATCCTTGACCGGCACGTTGGTGCTGTAGCCGTCATAGGAATGGGCGAGCACATAGTCCGTTGGCGGCGTCTCGAGGCCGGCGGCAGCGAGGATGTCGTCGAAGGTCACGCCGCGCCACTCGGTATCGAACTTGCTCCATTTGGTGACGCAGTGGATGTCGCGCTTGATGTCGCTCGTCGGCAGGGCCCGGAATTCCTCGAAGCTCCAGCTCTTCACCGGCTTCGGCCCGACCTTCACGGTGAACGTCCAGTCGGCCGCTTTGACGACCGGCGTCGGGCCGGCGGAGAGCACCGGAAAGCCCTTCTCCAGATATTGCCCAGGCGGCAGGCGCTTCGCCTCCTCCTCGCTCGGGCGGTGCCCGAAGAATCCCCGCGTCACCATCCTTCGCCCCCTTGGTTCTCGCCGCTTTCGGCCAAGGCCCCATAACTGGCGCCATTGCCGGCCCGGTCAAGCCGAATGACGACCGCGCCAGCGCCGCGGCCTCGAAATTCGCGCCTCCGTCGCCAGGTCTACGGCCGGTTGCGCATCAGCAGGGTGCGGCGCGACCAGCCGCGCAGCTGCTCCTCGCGGAAGAAGGTGAACAGGCCCGAGCACACCACCAGCACCATGCCGGCAATGGCAACGCCATCGGGAAATTCACCGAAGAAGATGGCACCCAGCACGATCGCCCAGATGATCTGGCTGTACTGGGTGGGGGTGACGCGGTTGGCAGGCGCCCGCCGGGTCGCCGCCAGCATCGAGATCTGGCCGAAGCCGCCGACGATGCCGGCCAGCATGATGAGGCCGATGTCGAGCGTCGTCGGCACCCGGAACTGGTGGATCATCAGGACGCCGTTGACCGCGAGCGCCGTCAGGTAGAGCACCGCCAGCAGGCTGATGCGTTTCTCGGTCGGGCCGATGTTGCGCAGCGTGACGATCGAGATCGAGGCACACAGCGCCGAAACCACCGCCGACAGATGGCCGAGGTGGAGCTGGTGGAAGCCCGGCCGCACCACCAGCAGCACGCCGACGAAGCCGACCGTCACTGCCAGCCATCGCCGCCAGCCGACCTTCTCGCCGAGCACCGGGATCGACAGCATGGTGGCGAACAGCGGCATCAGGAACAGGACCGAATAGGCCTCGGCGAACGGAATGGTGGTGAAGGCGTAGATGCCGAAGATGCCGGCGGTCGTGCCGCTGATGGCGCGCAGGAACACCAGGCGCGGACGATTCAGCCGGAAGAGCTCGCGCCAGCGCTCCGATTTCGACCGCGCGAAGCCGAAGGTCGAGAACGAGGCGAGGGTGATGAAGAAGGCGATCTCGAACACCGGCAGCGTGCCGCCCAGTGCCTTGGTGCAGGCGTCGGCACAGGAGAACAGGGCGTAGGTGAGGAAGCCGAAGAGGACGCCCTGGATCATGGCAGGCTGGAATCCGGTGTGGCCCGCCTCTACGGCAGGCGGGCGAGACGCTCTGTCAATAGCGCAAAGAAGCCGTCGGCATCGCCGTCGCGCAGGAACAGCGCGTTGGCCGGCCGGTCGGTCACCCGCCACCAGTCCGCAACCGTCATGCCCATGGTCAGTTCGCTCGCCGTCTCGATGCTGACGTTGATCTCGCGGCCCTCGAACAGCTCCGGCCTGATCAGCCAGGCGATGACGCAGGGGTCGTGCAGGGGGGCGCCGATGCTGCCGTACTTGGTGAGGTCGAAGCGCTCGGAGAACGACAGCAGGCCGGCGACCGCCGCGCCGCTGCGGTTGCCGAGATCGGCCAGCGCCTGGCGCCGCGCCGCGGTGGTCAGCATCCTGTGGGTCAGGTCGAGCGGCGCCACGGTGAGCGGGATGCCGCTGCGGAAGACGATATCGGCCGCCTGCGGATCGACGTAGATGTTGAACTCGGCCGCCGGCGTGATGTTGCCGACCTCGAAATAGGCGCCGCCCATCATGACGATCTGGCGGAGGCGCCTGGCGATCGCCGGCTGCTTGATCAGCGCCATGGCGACGTTGGTCAGCGGCCCCAGCGTGCACAGCGTGATCTCGCCTTCGGCCGCCGCCATCACCGTGTCGACGATGAAATCGACGCCGTGCTTCTCGGCGAGCGGCAGGCTCGGCTCGGGCAGGGCGTAGCCGTCGAGCCCGGTGCGCCCGTGGACGTGCTCGGCCGTGCGCAGCGCCCGCACCATCGGCCGCACGCAGCCGGCATGAACCGGAACGTCCGGGCGGCCGGCAAGCTCGACGATGCGGCGGGCGTTCTTCTCGGTCAGCGCCAGCGGCACGTTGCCGGCGACCGCCACGATGCCGGCGACCTCGACATCTTCCGGCGAGGCGAGCGCGAGCAGGATGGCGACGGCGTCGTCCTGCCCGGGATCGGTATCGATGATGATGCGGCGCGTCATGCCCTGCCCCTGCTCCACGCGCCGCGGGCGCGTCCGCCGGTCGGGCGCGGGCGGGCGGCGGCTTCCGGCGCGCCGTCGGCTATCCTGGCGAGGCAGAGGCGCGAAACGGTGACGCCGGTCGCGCCAGGTCTTGCGTGGTCCATGCGGGTGAGTCCCCGTGGTTTCGCTGGTGACGCCGGGCGGCCGGCGTCAATCGGTCGCATGCCCGGCCGCGAAACGGCAGGTGAGATGGGTCGATCGGAAGCGCGAACAGTAGACGCCAAGGCGCTGCCCGTGGCAATGCCCGGGCGGCGCCATTTGAAGCTGTCAGGACCGCCGCGGACGCGCCGGCTAGCCTGCCAGCGGTCTGCGATCGTTGGCGGCCACCGGAACGTAGCCGATCTGCCGCTCGAAGGCCTCGGGATAGCCGAACAAGGCGGCCTGCTCGGCCCGCGACGACACGAAGAAGGGATACCGCGCCGCGACCCGGTCCCGCACCTCGCGGAGATTGAGGATCATCAGGCTGAGCGGCTTGATCAGACCCGGATAGGGCCGCGGATCGCAGACGACCTTGGCATCGAAGACCTTGCGGTAGAAGGCCTGATGCTCGGCCCGCACGGTGGCCAGCACATAGTCGGCATGGAAATACTCCGCCGCCATCGTCCCGATCCTGACCGTCAAATAGGCCAGCCCCGGGATGGCGCCCGCCGGACCCGGATCGACCACCAGACGCGTCGGATCGACGATGACGTTGCCCGCCTCGATCAGCGGCTTCACCTCGTCCGGAAACACGTCCGCCGCGACCATCTCGGGATAGTCGCGCGTCGCAACATGGACGCGCATGGAGCTGACATAGCGCCCGCCCATTTGAATGCCGATCGTCCACCCGTTGTCGAGATCATCGTACCGGTCACTGAACCGGCGGCCGAAGTTGGGCTCGATCGCCCCTTCGCCCAGATAAGCCTCGTAACGGAGGCGATAGATCGCCTCCCGGTCTTCGTCGGTATCCGCGCGCCGATAGCTTACGCGCTGCAATAACTCACGTACCCGCTCCGCCAAGGCCGGCTGGAGCGACTTCACTGCCGCATAACGCATTTTACTAGCCTCCTCAGGCTGGGAGGCAGGTTAACAGTTCGCTAACCATCAGTAAATCGTTAGGCTTAACAACCGGAAATTTAAGTTAATTTTAGCGATCGGGGCCGCCTTCGGCGCCCGGGCAGATCGAAATTATGGCGGGAAAACAGGACGTTACGCCGGGCGGCGGAGGGCAGATACCCGGCACCCCGGCAAGGCGGCCGGGCGACGCCGAAAAAGGCTGCGTCAATGGGACACCGCGGTCAAAAGACCGCGGTAACGGGTTCAGCCGGCGTTGCGCCGCAGCATTTCCGACTCTTCCTGCGCTGCGCTGCCGAAATTGGCAACCAGCAGGTCCATCAGCTGCGGACCCGGGATGGGAACGCTGAACAGGAAGCCCTGCACCTCGTTGATGCTCTCTTCCGCGGCGACGATGGCGAGCTGCGCCTCGGTCTCGACGCCTTCGATGGTGACCGTCAGGCCGAGGGCCGCGCTCAGCCGCGCTACGCCGCGCAGCAGGATCAGCGCCCGGCTGCCCGGCTCCAGGCCTTCCAGGAACAGGCGGTCGATCTTGACCTTGTTCAGCGGCAGGCCGTGCAGATAGCTGAGGCTCGAATAGCCGGTGCCGAAATCGTCGAGCGAGATGCGCACACCCAGTTCCCGCAGCTGGCGCAGGATCAGCCGCGTGGCGCGGGTGTCCTGGAACAGCACGGATTCGGTGATCTCGATTTCGAGGCGGCTGGGGTCGAGCCCGGTGGCGGCGAGCACCTCACGCACCGTGCCGGTGACGTTGCCGCGGCGGAACTGGTTGGCCGACAGGTTGACCGCGACGCGCACGTCGCCCGGCCATGTCGCGCACGCCCTGCACGCCTGGTGCAGCACCCAGTTGCCGATCTCGACGATCAGCCCCATCTCCTCGGCCACCGGGATGAACTCGGCCGGCGAGATCATCCCGCGCAGCGGATGCTGCCAGCGCAGCAGCGCCTCGCAGGTGGTGACCTTCATCGTCTTCAGATCGAACAGCGGCTGGTAGTAGACCTCGAACGAGCCGTTGGTGAGGGCGTTGCGCAGGTCGAGCTCGAGGCTGCGCCGTTCCTGCGCGCGCACGTCCATGCCCGATTCGAAGAACCGCCAGGTGCCCCGCTGCTCGGCCTTGGACCAGTACAGCGCCATGTCGGCGTTCTTGAGCAGGTGGTCGGCGCCGGTCGCGTCGCGCGGTGCCATGGCGATGCCGATGGTGGCGCCGATGACCACCTGGTGGCCGTCGATCTCGTAGGTCTCCGAGAGCGCCGCGACGATGCGGCGGGCCAGGGCCGCGGCCTCTTCCGGCCCGGAGATCGGCGTCTGCACGACCACGAACTCGTCGCCGCCGAAGCGGGCCACCAGGTCGCTTTCGCGCACCAGGCGCTTGAGGCGGTCGGCGACGGCGCGCAGCAGCAGGTCGCCGCGCGGGTGACCGAGGGTGTCGTTGACCTGCTTGAACTGGTCGAGGTCGACGAAAAGCACCGCCGACGGTTTCGCCCCGGCCATCGCCAGCGTCGCCTCCATGCGCTCGCGCATGTGCATGCGGTTGGGCAGGCCGGTGAGCGAATCGTAGCGGGCGAGATGGCGGATGCGCGCCTCGGCTTCGCGCCGCTCGGTGATGTCCTCGACCAGCGCCACCGAGCCGCCGTTCTCCATCGGCTGGAAGGCGAGGCTCAGTGTCCGCCCGTCCTGCTTGTGGATGGTGAAGCCGGACTTTTCCGCACCGCTCAGGCGGCGTTCCAGGTTGTTGGCGAACCGGTCGCTCTCCGAGCGCAGGACGGTCCCGGCGGCCACGCAATCGCGCACCAGGTCGCGCGCGGTTTCTCCCTTGCGGTCGATGGCCGGCAGGTCGAGCAGATCGAGCAGGCGGTTGTTGATGACCACCACGCGATGCTCCGAATCGAACATGCACAGGCCCGAGGGCATGTTGTTGAGGGCGGTGTCGAAGCGCTTGGCGAGCAGCGTGACGTCGCGTTCCGAGACCACCGCATCGAGCAGCGTCTTGCGCAGCCTGTCGGAGATGAACTTGAAGCTGATGAAGAACATCCCCACCAGCAGCGCGCCGAACATGTAGTAGACGTCGAGCTGCATGAGGAGCGCGAACGTGACCGGAATGCCATCGACCAGGATCAGCATGGAGACCAGGCGCTCGCTGCCGAAGTTGCGGCCCGAGATCCCGATCATGTAGGCGATGGTGCCCGAGATCGATATCGTCTGAACGAAGGTATCCTGCGTCCGGGCGAACACGACGACGCACCAGACGCCGAGCAGCCCCATGAAGGCGGCCGCGCCGATGACATAGCGCCACTCCCAGCGCACCGCCTGTTCGGCCGTCGTGATAGTCGATTTGATGCGCAGATAATTCGCCATGTCGAAGGCGCGCACCACAGCGATCAGGACAAGCAGCACCCACAGGCCGGCGATGAGGCCGTCCTGCGTCTTCCACGCCGAAAGCAGGACCGCCAGCGACACCGCCACCGACCCGACGAACAGAGTGCGGATCTCGGTGTAGAGCAAATCGACCAGCGGAATATAGATTTCCGGCGGCAGGTCCTTGCCTGTTCGGTAAGCTCGGTTTGCGCTTGACATGTGCACCATCAGATTGCGCGCGGCCTGCAGCTTCCGCCGAAACCCCTGAATTTTCCCTTCAGCTTATGCAGCAAATCCGTTGAGCAATCGTTGACCGGAGCGTCACACTCTACGATTGCAATAAGCCGAATTCACCACCCTGCTGGCGCCGGCCGGGCCCCGCAGGGGTAGATTGTGGCGGCCGACGAAATCCCACAATCCGCGTTCTCCCGCCATTTTGCCGGGACCGTTGGCGAAGCGGCAGCCCTCGCCGCTGCGGACGGACGGTTGCGCCCGGACTTCTTTCCGGCTCTGGCGTTGCCAACAAATCATTTCACAACTCCGCCGGATGATCTGTTAACGCTGATTGATCTCAAGTGCTCGCTGGTGAGCACCGGAGCCCTGTCCGCGCCATCTGGCAAGCCCCTAAAACCCTGCCATGACAGACGTTTCGCTCACGGGTCCGTGGACCCTCCATGACGCCGGCGGCACGCCCGTCGCCCCCTGCCCCATCCCCGGCGACATCCACTCCGCCCTGATCGCCGCCGGCCGCATTCCCGATCCCATGGTCGGGACTGACGAGGCCGCGGTCCAGTGGGTCCACGAGAGCGAATGGGAGATCCGCCGCAGCTTCGACCTGCCGGCGGATGCGCTGACCGGCAAATGGCCGGTGCTCGAACTGGAATTCGTCGACACCGTCGCCGCGGTGACGGTCAACGGGACACCGGTCGCCAGCCTCGCATCGAGCTTTCGCCGCTACCGCATCGACCTCACCGGCGTCGTCCGCGCCGGAGAAAACGAGATCGCCGTCCGCTTCGCTTCGGCGACCCGCGAAGCCGCGGCGCGGGCGGCGGCGCAGCCCTTCCCCATCCCCTATACCAAGAACAACCGGGTGGCCGACCTCAACATGCTGCGCAAGGCGCAGTGCCACGGCGGCTGGGACTGGGGACCCTGCCTGATGGTGCTCGGCATCTACGCCGAGCCCACACTGCGCCTCTACGACGATGCGCGCATCGAGCACGCGGTGATCCGCCAGGACCATCACGACGACGGCCGCGTCACTGTCACCGCCGACATCGATCTGGTCGCGCGGCGCGACGTCACGGTCCCGGTCCGCTTCACCCTCGCCGGCAAGACCAGGACCGCCGAGGTCGCGGTCAGCGCCGCCCACGGCGGCCGTGCCGCCCTCGCGCTCGACCTCGCGCGCCCGGCGCTGTGGTGGCCGGCCGGCTATGGCGACCAGCCGCTCCACGACGCCTCGGTCGAAATCCCCGGCGACCGGGTCGACCGGCGCATCGGCCTGCGCAAGCTGCGCCTGATCAACCAGCCGGACGAAGCCGGCGCCTCGATGACCTTCGAGGTCAACGGCGTGCCGGTCTTTGCCAAGGGCGCCAACTGGATCCCTGCCGACGCGTTGCCCTCCCGCATCACGCGCGCGCGTATCGCCCGCCTGCTCGGCGAGGCGGTTGCCGCCAACATGAACATGATCCGCGTATGGGGCGGCGGCTTCTACGAGTTCGACAGCTTCTACGAACTCTGCGACGAGCTCGGCCTGCTCGTCTGGCAGGACATGATGTTCGCCTGCTCGCAATACCCCTCGACGCCGGAGTTCCTCAGCGAGGTCGACGCCGAGGTCCGCTACCAGGTCAAGCGGCTCGCCTCGCACGCCTCGATCGCCATCTGGTGCGGCGACAACGAGGTGATCGGGTCGCTCAACTGGTACAAGCTCTCGATCGACAACCGCGACCGCTACCTGGTCAATTACGACCGGCTCAACCGGGTGATCGAACAGGCGGTTCTGGCCAGCGACCGCAGCCGCACCTTCTGGCCGTCATCGCCCTGTTCCGGCAAGCTCGACTACGGCGACGCCTGGCATGACGACGGCTCGGGCGACATGCACTTCTGGTCGGTGTGGCACGAGAACAAGGACTTCGAGCATTACTATTCCGTCCGCCCGCGGTTCTGCTCGGAGTTCGGCTTCCAGTCCTTTCCGACCCTGCGCGACATCCGCCGCTTCGCCGATGAAAGCGAGTGGAACGCGACGTCCCCGGTGATGGAGTGGCACCAGCGCGACCCCGCCGGCAACGGCCGCATCGTCGAGACGATGACGCGCTATTTCCGCATGCCGACGAGCTTCGCGAACTTCGTCTACCTGAGCCAGCTCCAGCAGGCGCTGGCGATCGAGACGGCGGTGCGCTTCTGGCGGAGCCTCAAGCCGCACACGATGGGGACCATCTACTGGCAGCTCAACGACGTCTGGCCGTCGGTATCGTGGTCGAGCCTCGACCACGCCATCGGCTGGAAGACGCTGCACTATCACGCCCGCCGCTTCTTCGCGCCGGTGGCGCTCGCCGCCCGCATCGACGACGGGCGCCTGCTGGTCAGCGGCCTCAACGACACCCGCGCACCGGTTTCGATCGCCGGTACGGTGCGATGCCTCGATCTCGACGGCAGCGTGCGCGACGAGTACCCGATCGCCGGCGAACTGCCGCGCGACCGGGCCCATCTCGTCGCCGGCGTGCCGGTCCCGCCGGAACGCGACGTCTTCTTCGTCGTCGACGCGGCGGCGACGGGCAGCCCGGGCCATGCCCCCCTGATGCGCCTCGTCGTCTTCCCCGAAAAACCGAAGGCCTACGACCTGCCGCAAGCCGCCGTGCGCCTCGCCGCGGTCGCCGGCGAGCCCGGCCAGTTCACCGTCGGCGCCGACCGGCCAGCCTTCTTCGTCAAGCCGGAAGCCTCCGAATTCGCCGGCGCCTTCGACGACGCCAGCTTCCTGCTGCTGCCCGGCGAGACCCGCAGGCTGCGCTTCCGCTCCTTCGACGGGCGCATGCCGGAGGTGGCGGACGTGACGGTCAGCCACCTCGCCGCCACCTATCGCTGACGTTCAGCCGGGCGCCGCCTGGCGCAGCGCGATGATGGCGACCAGGATGGCGATGAGCCCGATCCACGTCGCGATGTTCACCGTCACCGCGCGCCGCGCCGACTGCCGCTCGAACCAGGTGCGCGGCTTGATGCCCTTGGCCAGGAAGACGACCTGCGCCGCCAGGTTGACGCAGGCGATGTTGGCGACGAGCAGCATGGCGGCGCCGCCGGCGCGGCTCATGTGGCCCGCCGACAGCATGATGCCCAGCGTCGCGGCGGGCGGCAGCAGGGCGACGGCGACCATGACGCCGACCAGCGTGCTCGACAGGCCGGTGGTCACCGAGAGCGCCGCTGCCGCGCCCGAGGCGAGCGCCAGCGCGATCCCCGCATAGTCGAGCGAGGTGCGCGCCATGAGCTCGTGGCTGCCGATGTTGGGCGCGATCAGGAAGGCGAGCGCGCCGGCGATGACGATGCTGAGCACCACGCCGAGCACGCCCGACTTGCTGGCCGAGAGCATCAGCGTGCGGTCGCCGATGGCGGCGGCGAAGGCGAAGGCGACATTGGGACCGAGCAGCGGCGCGATGACCATGGCGCCGATCAGGATGGCGACGCTGTCCTGTTCGAGACCGACCGAGGCGACGACGGTGGACAGAAACACCAGCAGGACGAAGTTGCTGTCGGTGCGCACGCCGCCCTCGACCAGATGGTAGAGCTCCTCGCGCGAGGCGCGCTCCTGTTCTTCCCGCTTCGTCGCCTCGTCGTCCGCGCTGACCGCCGGCCTCTTCTTCTTTCGGCTTGTCCTCTTCCGGCTCCTGGCGCGGGATCACCATGTCGGCCGGCAGCATGACGATGCGCCAGTTGTCGGACTTGCCGAGCGCCCCCTGCAGGCGGTCGAGCAGGCTCTGCCGGTCGATCTCGCCGACCACCAGCCGGATCATCCAGCGGCCGTCCTCCATCGGCGCCGGCGCCTTCTGGACGTCGTCGACGCCGAGTTCCTCGGCCACCGCCAGCACCGCCTGGACGCGGTCCTGCGGCGTCGCCACGTCGATCAGCTTGAACGCCATTGCTGCCTTGAGACCGTCGGAACGCGGATTTGCCGCGCCAGTCTAGCAACCACGGCCGGAGGGGCACAGCCCGGCGCCGCCACGGGGCGAACGGAGCTTGCCGCACGACGTCGCGACTGCGCTTGCGTCGCCCCGGCAGAGGCCGGGGGACAGATCCGTTCGCCCTCCACGGCCGGACACGGAAAAGCCGGAGCGCCTCGAAGCACCCCGGCCCGGTTCCTCTGCCAGACGCTGTCTGCCTGTCAGGCAGCGGTCCTAGTAGCCGCTGCCGCTACCGCCGCCATTGGGCGGGGTCGCCGGGCAATAAGCATAGCCGTGATACCAATGCATCCATAGCCATGGTGACTTGCACGGCAATAGTAGTTCTGGTGATACCAGATGCAGCTCGAGGAGACCGTCACCAGGTTGCTGGCAGGGACGGCTTCGGATGGGGCAGAGAGACCCTGCATCGCCACTGCGGGGAACGCGAAACTCAATCCAGCCGCCACGGCTATTCCAAGCACCTGTTTCATTTTCCTTCCCCCTGAGGGTTGATCCCTCGCGGGCGCGGAGGATAACTGCCATTTCTGCCAAGACAAGCTCACAGTTTAGGCAAGACCATCGGAAGTTCTGGGAAAAATGATCAGCAGGCGGCTAATGACTTGGCAGCGGAGCTTGCTTGCTGAAGGATCGCCATCTCTTTTTGAGCTCATTACACGCCGGCGCCCCCTTCACCTCCAGCCGGGCACTGAAAGGCGGGGCGTTGGCTGGAAACGGGAAGCATATCGGCGGGAATGACCCCGGCCGCCCCCGAAAGGCGCCAAGCCTCAGGGCTCCAGCTCGGTATCCCAGTAGAGGTAGTCCATCCACGAATTCGTGAAGATAGTTCGGCGGGAAATGGCGGCCGTTGTTGTGGAGCTGTGCCACGGTCGGCTGGAAGGGCATCTGCGCCGGCCACATGCGCGCCTCGCCCGTACTGAGACCGCCCTTCTTCAGGTTGCATGGCGAACAGGCGGCGACGACGTTGTCCCACGTCGTCTGGCCGCCGCGCGATCTCGGGATGAGATGGTCGAAGGTCAGGTCGTCGCGCGTGCCGCAATACTGGCAGGCGAAGCGGTCGCGCAGGAACACGTTGAACCGCGTGAACGCCGGGTGGCGCGCCGGCTTGACGTAGGTCTTCAGCGACACCACCGAGGGCAGCTTCATCGAGAAGGACGGGCTGCGCACCGCCGTCTCGTATTCCGAGACGATGTTCACGCGCTCCAGGAACACCGCCTTGATGGCGTCCTGCCACGACCACAGCGACAGCGGATAATAGCTGAGCGGCCGGTAGTCTGCATTGAGGACCAGCGCCGGATTGGACCCCGGCGATACGGCGACGTTCACGGTCGGGTTCCCGATTCTTCCTGTCATGCCCGGAGGTTAGGGCCTTCGGTGCGGGCATAGTCTATACGCGGTGTGACACGCGTGTGAAGGGGGCCGCCGTTTCGACGATCCTGCCGTTGCCATCTGTCTGCCCCGCCCCCTCCACATCCCCGCCGGAATTGCCTAAATAGATGCCAGTGGGAGGAGGCATCCCGAGGAGACCACGCCATGGCGGCTTCGTTCGACTGGAGAGTGCCCCCCGAAGTGGCACCGCACGCGGAGGACTACGGTTTCGACCTGGAAGCCGCGCTGAAGGCGATGGTCGCGATTCGCGCGGTCGTGCCGGAGGACGCCTTCACCGCCGAAATTCTCGGCACCGAACGCAGCGGCAACGGCGTCATCATCCGCAAGGACGGGGTGATTCTCACCATCGGCTACCTGATGACCGAGGCGAGCGACATCTGGCTGACGCTGGCCGACGGCCGTTCCGTCGCCGCCACCCCCATCGGCTACGACCAGGACACCGGCTTCGGCCTCGTCCAGGCGCTCGGCCGGCTCGACATGCCGGCGCTCGATCTCGGCGATTCGGTCGATGCGGTGCCCGGTTCGCCGGTGGTGTCCGCCGGCGCCGGCGGGACCGCCCATTCGATCGCCGCCAAGGTCGTCGCCCGGCAGGAGTTCGCCGGCTACTGGGAATACCTGCTCGACGAAGCGATCTTCACCGCCCCGGCCCATCCCTATTGGGGCGGCACCGGCCTCATCGGCGGCGACGGCCGGCTGGTCGGCGTCGGCTCGCTGCAGCTCGAGCAGGCGAGCGAGGCCGGCGAGGGCGTGCCCCTCAACATGTATGTGCCGACCGACCTGTTGAAGCCGGTTCTCGACGACATGCTGTCGATCGGCCAGCCCAACCGGCCGCCGCGGCCGTGGCTCGGTCTCTATGCAACCGAAGTCGACGACCGGGTGGTGATCGCCGGCGTCTCGGGCAAGGGGCCCGCCGGCCGCGCGCTGCGCGAGGGCGACATCGTGCTGTCGGTCGGCGGCATGCGGGTGACCGGCCTGGCCGGCCTCTTCCGCAAGATCTGGTCGCTGGGGAATGCCGGCGTCAAGGTGCCGATGACCGTGCACCGCGACGGCCGGCCGATGGACATCACCGTGCCGTCGGGGGACCGCAACCGCTTCCTCAAGGGCCCGAGCCTGCACTGACGGCAACCGGGCGAGCCGGGGTGCGGCAACCGGGACGCTGCGCACCGGGCGGTAGCGCCTACTCGTGCCTGAGCGCCTCGATCGGGTCGAGGCGGGCGGCACGCCGCGCCGGGAAGTAGCCGAAGACGACGCCGACCGCCGCCGAGAACAGGAAGGCGACGGCGACGATGCGCGGATCGATGACCAGCGGCACCTGCAGGAAATGCGCGGCGACCGCCGACAGCGAGAAGCCGACCAGGACGCCGACGACGCCGCCGAACAGCGACAGCACCACCGCTTCGACCAGGAACTGCATGAGCACCTGGCCGGCCTCCGCACCGATGGCCAGCCGAATGCCGATCTCGCGCGTGCGCTCGGTCACCGACACCAGCATGATGTTCATGATGCCGATGCCGCCGACCAGCAGGCTGACGCCGGCGACCGCCGACAAGAGGCCGGTGAGCACGCCGGTGACGCCGGTCAGCACGCTGGCGATCTGCGCCATGTCGAAGACGTTGAAATCGTCGCGTTCGCCGGCGCCGATATGGCGCCGCTCGCGCAGCAGGTCGTCGATGCCGTTGGTGACATCGGCGGTGGTGTAGCCGCCGGCGACGGCGACATAGATCAGCGGCACGTCGGTATTGCCGATGACGCGGCGCTGGACCGTCTTCAGGGGCATGACGACGATGTCGTCCTGGTCGGTGCCGAAGCCGGAAGCACCCTTGGTTTCCAGCATGCCGATCACCTTGCAGGCGATCTGCTTGAGCCGGATGGTGGCACCGATCGGATCGGTCTGGCCGAACAGGGTGGTCGCGGTGGTGCTGCCGAGGATGCAGACGGCGGCGCCCGACTGCAGCTCGGCGTCGGTGAATTCGCGCCCCGCGGTCACCGGCCAGTCGCGCGCATCGAAGAAGCGGTTGTCGGTGCCGGTGACGCTCATGGCGTGATTGAGGTTGCCGTAGATCGCCGTCATCTGGGTGCTGGCGGCGGGCGCCACCACGCGCACGCCCTGCACCTGGGTGACGATCGCCTCGACGTCGCGCAGGGTGAAGCTCTTCGGCGTCGCACCGGCGACGTCCGGCCCCGGGCCGCCGCGCGACGCGCGCACCATCAACAGGTTCGAGCCGAGCTTGGCGACGTCGTTGGTCACCTGCGCGGTGGTGCCCTGGCCGAGCGCCACCATGACGATGACCGCGGCGACGCCGATGACGATGCCGAGCACGGTGAGGAAGGAGCGCAGCGCATTGCGCATGATCGTGCGCAGCGACAGCTTGAGGGTTTCGCCGAGCATCTCAGGCAGCCTCCGCCGAGGGCCCGTCGTGGGCGATCTCGCCGTCGAGGAAATGGATCACGCGGTGGGCGTATTCCGCCATGTCGGGCTCGTGCGTGACCATGGCGATGGTGATGCCGGCTTCCCGGTTGAGCGCGGTCAGCAGGTTCATGATGTCGCGGCTGGTCGCCGTATCGAGGTTGCCGGTCGGCTCGTCGGCGAGGATCACCTGCGGGCTGGTGACGATGGCCCGCGCGATGGCGACGCGCTGCTGCTGGCCGCCGGACAGCGCGTTGGGGTCGTGGCCGGCACGGTCGGCGAGGCCGACCTTGGCCAGCGCGTCGAGCGCCAGGCGGCGCCGTTCGACGCCCGGCACGCCGCGATAGACGAGCGGCAATTCGACGTTCTCGATCGCCGAGGTGCGCGCCAGCAGGTTGAAGCCCTGGAAGACGAAGCCGATGAAATGACGGCGGATCCGCGCCTGGTGGCTGGCATCGAGGTCGCCGACGCTGGTGCCGTCGAAGGCGTAGGTGCCCGACGTCGGCCGGTCGAGGCAGCCGAGGATGTTCATCGCGGTCGACTTGCCCGAACCGCTGGGACCCATGATGGCGACGAATTCGCCGCGTGAAATGGTGAAGTCGACGCCCTTCAGCGCGCTGACGCGGGCATCACCCGTCCCGTAGACCTTGGCAACCTTGCGAAATTCGATCAGCGGAATGTCCACGGACGAGCCCTCACGACGCGGTCCGCGACCCGACGATGACCTTGTCGTTGATCGTGAGCGCTCCGCTGACCGCCGTGTGGACGCCGTCGGACGAGCCCACCGTGACCGGCACGCCAACCGGCTCGCCGTCGCGCAGCACGTAGACGGTCTGCTTGCCGTTGTGCGTCGTCGACGCCGGGCGGCCGCCGTCGCGCGGGCGGCTGGGCATGAGCAGGCCGAGGAGGCCCGCCCCACGGTTGCTCGACGTGCGGGTCGCCTCGGCCGGCGGCGACCAGCGCAGGGCCGCGTTGGGCACCTGGATGGCGTCCTTGACCGTCTCGACGGTGATGTCGGCGGTGGCCGTCATGCCCGGCCTCAGCAGCAGGTCCGTGTTGTTGACGGTCAGCACCGCCGTATAGGTGACGACACCTTCCACGGTCGCCGGCGAATAGCGCACCTGCGCGATCGTCGCCGGGAACTCACGGCCGGGATAGGCCTCGACGGTGAAGGTGGCGGGATTGCCCTGCCTGACGTTGCCCATGTCGGCCTCGTCGATGCCGACCTCGAGCTGCATCTTCGACAGATCCTCGGCGAG
Source organism: uncultured Alphaproteobacteria bacterium (assembly GCA_963784605.1). GTDB lineage: Bacteria > Pseudomonadota > Alphaproteobacteria > Rhizobiales > Kaistiaceae > CAVSRC01. Next base: position 328,464 of record CAWARW010000006.1, on the reverse strand, counting down.
CGTGAACAGCGTCGGCGCCGACAGCGAAGAGGCGACGATCTGCCCGGTCTCGACATCGCGCGACAGCACGACGCCGTCGATCGGCGAGGTGATTTCGGCCTTGCCGAGGTTGGTCTCGGCGATCGACAGATTGGCCTCGGCAATCTTCTGGTTCGCCTGGGCGCCGGCCAGCGCCGCCTTGGCGCGGTCGCTGTCGGCCTGCGCCGCGTCCAGCGTCTGCTGCGACGACACGTTGCGGGCGAGCAGATCGGCGGCGCGCTTCAGCGCCACGTCGGTCTCGGCGACCGTCGCCTGCGCCTGTGCCACGTCCGCCTTGCGCGCGGCGAGCGTTGCCTGGGCGAGCGCCAGGTTGGCCGTGAGATTGTCGGTATCGAGCCGGGCCAGCACCTGCCCCTTCTTCACCGTATCGTTGTAGTCGGCGAGCACCGCGCGGACGGTGCCGGAGAGCTCACTGGAGATCGACACCTCGTTGGTCGGCTCGACCGTGCCGGTCGCCGTCACGTTGACCGTCAGATCGCCGCTGGTCACCGGCTGCGTCGAGTAGACCACCGACGGCCCGCCGGAGCCGGACATCGTCCAGGCGCCGAGACCGGCCAAGGCCACCAGCACGACCGCGCCGATGGCCAGAAGATTGCGACGCCGGCCCGATTTGCGGCCGCCGGCGAGCACGGCAGCGACCTCGCTCCCGGGCGAGGCTGCGAGCCCGGGGCCGGTGGACTGGGGCGTCTTCTGCAGCATGGCGCACTCTACATGGTGTGGGGATCCCACGATTGACACGGGCCAATCGCCGCTTCCCTCCGCTGGCTTTGCTTAAATTTCCTTCATCTGCGGCGGCCGGCCGCACCCCGGGAGAGCAGCACGCCGGCGCTGAACCGCGCCTGAACGCTCGCCTAAGCGAGCACCCGCTTCAGGAAGCCCGCGCCCAGGGCAAGCCCCTCCTGGTCGATGCCATGCTGCAGGCCGGGGCGGACATGGGCCTCGACATCGACCCCGACATCGGCGAGCCCGCGGCGGGCGAGATCGAGCGCCATGACCGGAATGACCGGATCGGCGTCGCCATGGACGAGCAGCACCGGCGGCCGCTGCTTGAGCTCGGCTGCCAGATGGTCCGGCCCGGCGAGCAGCCCCGAATAGCCGACGATGCCGGCAAGGGCCGTCGCCCGGCGCGGGCCGACGTGAAGCGCCATCATGGTGCCCTGGCTGAAGCCGACCAGGGCGAGGCGGTCGCCGGAAAGGCCGTTGGCGGCGAGCTCCGCATCGAGAAACGCGTCGAGCGCCGGCGCTGCCGACAGGACCCCCTGGCGCAGCCGGTGCGGGTCGCCGCCGGCAAGCGGAAACCACTGGCGGCCGATCGGCGCCTCGCCACAGGGCTCGGGCGCGTGCGGCGACACGAAGGCGGTGTCGGGCAACACCGGCGCCCACAGGCGGCCGATGTCGATGAGGTCGTTGCCGTCGGCGCCGTAGCCGTGGAGGAAGACCACCAGGCTCGTCGCCGGGCCGCCGGAGAACGGCGCCAGGCGCGGCCCGTCGAGGAGTGTCATTGCGCTGTCCCGATGCTCGGTTGTCGGCGCCACATTGCCGGATCGCCCGACCGATGCCAACCGCAGCCGCGGCTACAGCGGCATCTTTCGGGCGTGCTTGCGGGCGCTGTAATAGCCCCAGAAAAGGGTTGCGGCGACGCTCCGCCACGGCGACCAGGCCGCCGCCAGCGCGGTCAGCTCCGCCGGCGCGGGCGGCTCCGCGAGCCCGAAGGCATCGGCAACCGCAAGCCGCAGCGCCAGGTCGCCGGCCGGGAAGATGTCGGGATGACCGAGGCAGAAGAGCAGGTAGATGTCCGCCGTCCACGGGCCGATGCCGGTGATCGCGCAGAGCGCCGCGTGGGCCTCTTCGGCCGGCAAGTGGGCCAAGCCGTCGAGGTCGAGCCCGTCGCGGCAGGCGGCGGCGACCGCGCGCAGCGTGCGGATCTTGGGCGCCGACAGGCCGGCCTTGCGGAAGCGGGGGATGCGGGCCCGACCGATCGCCTCCGGCGTCATCTCCGGGAAGGCGGCGAGGCAACGCGCCCAGATGGCATCGGCGCTGGCGACCGACACCTGCTGGCCGACCACGACCCGGGCGAGGCCGGCGAAACCCGGGGCTCGCCGGCGCAACGGCAACGGGCCGGCCGCCTGGATCACCGGCGCCAGCCGCGCGTCGGCGCCGGCCAGGACGGCAAGTCCGGTAGCGATGTCCTCGGTGGTTTCGATGGTTCGCATGGGCTTGGGTCCCCGGGGCTGCTAAACGAGACACGGTGAGCGATCAAGCCGGACCCGCTGCAGTGCAACCCGTTTTTCGCTTCGCGCCTTCGCCCACCGGCGGCCTGCATCTCGGCAGTGCCTTCGCCGCACTGACCGATTACGACCTCTGCCGGCAGGCGGGCGGACGCTTCCTGCTGCGCATCGAGGATACCGATCCGACCCGCTGTCGGCCGGAATACGAGACGGCGATTCTCGACGAGCTGCGCTGGCTGGGCCTTTCCTGGGAGGAGCCGGTGCGCCGCCAGTCCGAGCACATCGCCGACTACGTGGCGGCGATCGATCGCCTTGCGGCGATGGGATTGGTCTATCCGGCCTTCATGAGCCGCGGCGAGGTCGGCGCCGCCACCGCCGGCACCGATTGGCCGCGCGACCCGGACGGGGCGCCGCTCTATCCGCCCGCCGACCGCGACCGCGCGCCGGCGGAGCGGCAGACCCGGATCGATGCCGGCGCCCCCCACGCGCTGCGTCTCGACATGGAGAAAGCCGCCGACAGGGTCGGCCCGCTCGACTGGCAGGAAGACGGTTTCGGCACGCAGCAGACCGTCGCCGCCGATCCGCGCGCCTTCGGCGACGTCCTCCTCGTCGGCCGCGACCGGCCGGCCTCCTACCACATCGCCGTCGTCGTCGACGATGCGTTGCAGGGCGTGACCGCATGTGGTGCGGGGCCGCGATCTCTACGCGGCGACCTCGGTGCACGTGCTCCTGCAGCGCCTGCTCGGCCTCCCCACCCCGCGCTATTTCCATCACCGGCTGATCACCGATGCATCCGGCCGCAAGCTCTCCAAGTCCGATCGCGACACGGCGCTGGCCGCGCTCAGGGCCGCCGGCCGGACGCCCGGCGACATCCGCCGGATGGTGGGGCTGTAGGGCGACCATCGGTCCGATGCGCTGGCGCCTGCTTGGCCGTAGACTTGCGCGGCCGGCGTTCTTTCAGAACCGGGAAAAGGAGCTTCCGCGATGGCCCTGCGCGCCAACGTCTACCGCCACGTCGTGCTGTTCAAGTTCAAGCAGCGCACCTCCGCCGAGATGGAGGCCGCGATCGCCGACGCCTTTCGGGCGTTTTGCGCCAGCTTGCCCTTCGTCACCGATTTCGAGTGGGGGCTGAATACCAGTCCGGAAGGCCTCGACGAGGGCTTCACGCACTGCTTCATCGTGACCTTCGCCGGACCGGAAGGACGGGATGCCTACCTGCCGCATCCCGCCCATCGCGCCTTCATCGAGCGCTGGCTCGACCCCCACCTGGAGAAGGCCTGCGTGGTCGATTTCGCCGCCCAGACCTGACACGGGCGCCCGCCGCCCTACAGCCACTCCACCACGTGCAGCCAGACCGTCACGGTGACCGCAGCCGCCGCGGTCGTCAGCGTGATGACGTTGGAGGCGATCGCCTCGCCGGTGCGGAAGCGGGCGGCAACCAGCCACGCGTTGACGCCGGTCGGACAGGCGGCCCCGATGACCAGGGCCTTGGCCCATAGCGGCGGCAGGTGGATGGCCGTCGCCAGCAGGGCGAAGACGATGGCCGGCATGACGACCAGCTTGAGGCCGGCGATGATCAGCGCCGGCCGGATGTTGCCGGAGATGCCGTAGCGGCGCAGCGTCATGCCGACCGTGAACAGCGACAGCGTTCCGGCGACGCCGGCGAGCCGGCCGACGACGGTGCCGAACGGACCGCCGAGCGGCAGGCCGAGGAGGCGCCAGACGATGCCGACGGCGATGCTGATGATCATCGGGTTGGTCGCCAGCGCCCTGGCCGCCGCGCGCAGCGACGCCACTGCGTCGCTCCGCGAAGCCACGCCGTCGATCACCAGGGCGCGCTCGTTGAGGATGGCGCTCACCGTCATCATCACCGGCAGGTTGATGGTGATGAGCACCGCCAGCGGCGCCGCGCCGTCATCGCCATAGGCGACGATGACCAGCGGAATGGCGAGCAGCAGCAGATTGGGAAACGCCGACGAGACGCCCGCCACCACGCCGGTGCGGGCATCGCGCCCGAACAGCCGGCGCACGGCGACGGTGCCGATGGTCCAGACGACGGCGAAGCCGGCGTAATAGGCGAGCCATACGTGCAGCGGCGAACCGCGGGAGAAGTCAGCCGTCGCCAGGACGCGGAAGATGAGCAGCGGCAGGGCGATGACGAAGCAGAAGTCGGCCAGCGCCCGGTCGCTGCCCTCGGGCAGCAGCCTGAACCAGGCGACGACGTATCCGACGCCGATCAGCCCGAAAACCGGCAGCACGATCGTGATGATCTGATTCACAACAGTTCCAGTTTAGGCGCTCGTTAAGCAAAGCCGGAGATACTTGCCTCCTCTTGTTGCGTTTGGCGAGGGTGACATGGCCGAGGACGCGGACGAACTGATCGCTCATCTGACGGTCAATGGCCATCGGCCGCGCGTGGCGATCGTCGGCGGCAGCCCGGCGAGCACCATGATCGCCACCATCCTCGTCCAGCAGTTCGGCTGCGAGGCGCTCTGCGCCAGCAGCGGCGAGGCGGCGCTGGCGCTCCTCCGTGCCGACCCGGCGATCGACCTCATCGTGCTCGACCTGTCCATCCCCGACATGGACGGCATCGTCGCCGCCCAGTTGTTCCGCACGCTCGGCACCGACCGCACCCTGCCGATCCTCGCCGTCACCGACGACCGCAAGCGCCTGTCGGCGCCGCGTGCCGTCGCCGCCGGCTTTGCCGGCGCGGTGATCAAGCCCTACAGCCCGCGCGAGCTCCATGCCGCAATGGAGACCGCCTTCGCCCGGGCGGCCGCCATGTCGCCGGTGTTGGGCCACGCCTGACGCCGGTCGTATCCGCCGTCAGATGGCACCGTCGCGCAGGCGGCTGAGGGCGGCATTGAGTTCCGCCCCGAACAGCAGCAGCACCGCCACCGTGTAGAGGAAGAAGATGGCGGTGAACACGCCGGCGAGCCCGGCGTAGGTCGCCGCCATGTTGGAGAAGGTCGCCAGGTAGATGCGGAACACCCAGGCGGCGATCAGCCAGCCGGCGAACGTCATCGCGATCCCCGGCCACAGGCGCGGCCAGTGCGGCCGGCCGGCCGGCAGCCCGATGTGGGCGAACGCCAGCACCACCAGCAGCACGCACCCGGCGATCAGCACCCGCGCCAGCCCCGAGACATAGGCGAGCGGCTGGAGCAGCGGGGCGACTTCGACAAGGTCGTGCAGCGCGGTGGAACCGAGCGCCGCAAGCAGCACCAGCCCCAGGCTCGCCACGGCGCCGACCAGCACCAGGACGATGCTCTGCCCGCGGCGGACGAAGATCGACCGGCGGTCGACGACGCGATAGGCGCGGTTGAGGCCGTTGCGCACCGCCTCGATGCCGTTCGAGGCGAGATAGACGGTGACCACGGCGGAGACGGTGACCAGGCCGCGATGTTCCGTCGCCAGCACCCGCTGGACCTCGCCGGCGATCGGCCCGGCGACGTCCTGTGGCCACACGGCGAAGAGAATCTCGGCGACCCGCACCGACAGGCCCTCGGCGCCGACGAAACCGGCCAGCGACGCCACAAAGATCAGGAACGGGAAAACCGCCATCAGCGCCGACAGGGCGACGTGGCTGGCCATCGCCCAGCCGTCGTCCCAGTTGAAGTGGCCGAAGGCGTCGCTGACCACCACCCATGCCGTGCGCAGGAGTCCCCTTTCGGCATTTGCCATGACCGTGAGCTGCTCCTAGCTTGCTTTCCGCCGGATTCACGGCAGGGGGTGTCTGTCGCCTGCCCCGCTGGACCCGGGCATGGAATCGTCTTGTCCGCTCTGGTTAATCGCCCAGAAGGCCCGGCAAACGGCCGGGATTCGTTGAACACGCGCACGCCCGGGTGAGGCCAAACTGCCGCAGGTAACCACCTTCCGAAGTGTCGCTGTCAATGCCCCTTGCATCAAATCCGAAATCTCGGCCATGTTCTTCTAGCGGCGGGAGAATTGGGGGACTGAGAATGGTGGATACCACCCGCCACGGTGCCATCGTCACCGAGGCGTTGCATCCGGGCGATACCGCAGGCGCGACGACCGGGCCGAGGATGCAAGCCGCGCAACGGACGATTCTGATCACGGGGTGCTCGTCCGGCATCGGCTACCACTGCGCCCATGCGCTCCAGCGCCACGGCGGCTGGCGCGTCTTCGCCACCTGCCGCAAGCAGGAGGACGCCGACCGCCTCGCCGGCGAAGGCCTCGAGGCGCTGCCCCTCGACCTGGCCGACGGCGATTCGATCGCCGCCGCCGTCGACGAGATCCTGCGGCGCACCGGCGGCCGGCTCGACGCGCTGTTCAACAACGGCGCCTACAGCCAGCCCGGCGCCTTCGAGGACGTGGCGACCGAACATGTCCGCAAGCTCTTCGAGACCAACTTCTTCGGCTGGTACGAACTGACCCGCCGCGTGCTGCCGGTGATGCGCCGGCAGGGCCACGGCCGCATCGTCAACTGCTCTTCGGTGCTGGGGTTCGTCTCCGTCCGCTTCATGGGCGCCTATGCCGCCACCAAGCATGCCGTCGAGGGGTGGACCGACACGCTGCGCCTGGAGCTTCAGGGGACCGGCATCGAGGCGATCATCCTCCAGCCCGGGCCCATCCACACCCGCATGCTCGACAACGCCCGCGGCCACTTCATCGACACGGTCGACGTGCGCAATTCCTTCTTCCGCGGCGACTACGGCCGCGAGCTGTCGAAGTACGCCAGCGGCAACCGGGCGAACTCCTTCAAGCGCGGACCGGAGGCGGTGGCCGAGAAGCTCTTCCATGCGCTCGAGGACCCGCGCCCGCGGCCGCGCTATCGCGTCACCATCCCGACGTTGGTCGGTGCCTGGCTGAAGCGGCTCCTGCCGACCCGCATCATGGACCGGGTGCTGCTCCAGCAGCGCTGAGACAAGCGAACGGCGAATCGTGGATCAGCGCATGGCGCCGTTCGCTGCCTCTCTGACTTCCGATTGATTCACCGCGCCTCGTGCCGTGTGCCGCCGTGCTGCATAGGGCTGCGCGAACATGTAGAGGCCGGTGAAGAGCTGCAGGAAGAGCGGCGGCAGCGGCGCATAGACGACCCAGGTTGGCGGCTTTCCCAGTCCCATGGCGACGAAATTGGCAATGACCGTCGCCGTGAAGACGATCGAAAGCCAACGGTGAATCTGCCGGATCCAGCTGTTCAAGGTCATGGGAAGATCCTTTTCTCCCGACGCCTACCAGCGCGCCAGTTGCGTGATCTGGACAAGGTTGCCGCAGGTATCGTTGATCTGGGCGATGGTCGAGCCGGTGACCTCGGTCGGCGGCATGGTGAACACGCCACCCCGCGCCGCGATGCGCTCGTGGTCGCCCTTGATGTCGTCGGTGAAGAACATGACGGCGGGCTGGCCCTGCTCGAACAGGGCCCGCTGATAGGCCTTGGCCGCCGGATTGTCGTTGGCCGCCAGTTGCAGCTCCATTCCGTCCGGGTCGTCGGGCGCCGCCACGGTCAGCCAGCGAAAGGATCCGTTGCTGAAGTCGGCCTTCCTGGCGAAGCCGAGCACCTCGGTATAGAAGCCGAGGGCCTTCTCCTGATCATCCACATAGACGCTGGTCAGCTTGATCTTCACCGGAGGGAATCCTTCGCTCGTTGGTGGGGGTGTGTGCGCCGGACCGCGGACAGGCCCGGCCTCGGAACGGCAGCTGGTGCCGTCAGTCCATGTGCGCCAGCACCTGCTCCAGGGCGGCGAGGAAGCGCGGCCAGCCGACCCTGGCCCCGCGGAAATACGGCTCCTGATCCGACCGGAAGCCCACCTGCTCCATGCGCAGGCGCGTCCCCGTATCCGTCGGCGTGAGCGTCCACGTCACCACGCTTTCCAGGTCCTTGGTGTCCCACGAATAGGACAGCGTCTTCTGCGGCTCGACCGTGAGAACCCGACAGCTCACCCCGCCCCAATCGGCGGTGAGACTGAACTCTTGGCCGACGACGGGCTTGAAGTCGTTCTTCATCAGCCACTCCTCGATCAGGTGCGGTTGCGTCAGCGCGCGCCAGATCTTTTCCGGCGGATGGGGAATCTCGCGCTCGACGATGACGGACCGCGTTTCGGTCTCGGTCTTGCTCACTGGTCCATCCTCCTGAGCAGATCTTCGAGGCGATCGAACCGGTCTTGCCAGAACCCGGCCATCTGGCTCGTCCAGTCGATCAGCGGGGCAAGCGCACTCACCTGGGCGCTGTAGTGCGTCTGGCGGCCCTGGTGGCGGTCGCGCACCAGCCCCGCCTGCTTGAGCACGGCGAGGTGCTTCGACACGGCCGGTTGCGAGACCCCCGCTGCGGCGGTCAGCGCCCGCACCGTCTGGTCGCCATCACGGCACAGACGCTCGAAGATGGACCGCCGGGTCGGATCGGCAAGGGTCCGGAACAGGGTGTCGTGGGGCTGGGGCATGGCAATCGATAACTCGCCGGCTATGTGTTAGAGCCATAGCCAATCGACCCTGGGCGAGTCAAGCGGGCGCCGGGACAGCGGGACGAATTGCGCGACAACGATCCGCACACCGGGCGCTGGCAAGGACGCGCTGCGGCGCGTTGCCATATCCCTGCGGCTATGCATTTCCGCGTCCGCACGGAGCCGACGGCGGGCTGCGCCTACGACGGCCGGGCGATCATCAGGCCGCCGTCGACGAACCACGTCTGCCCGGTGACGTAAGAGGCATCGTCGGAGGCCAGGAAGACGATGACCCCGGCGATTTCGTCCGGCCGCGCCACCCGCCCCATGGGGATCCGCGATTCGACGCGGCTGAGCGCCGCCGGATCGACCTCGAGGTCGCCGTTCATCGGCGTCATCACCGCCCCCGGACCGACCGCCACCACGCGGATGCCGTCGCGGGCGTAGCGCAGCGCCAGCGCCGTGGTCATGCCGCCGAGCGCCGTCTTCGACATCTGGTAGGCGATCGCCTCGGGCAACGGCACCATCTCGTGGATCGACGTGGTGGAGATGATGACGCCCGGCTGGCCGACATCGAGGAAATGCTGGATCGCCGCCTGCGAGCACAGGAAGGCGCCGCGCATGTTGACCGCCATCGTCCGGTCGAAGTCGGCGATGTGGGTTTCGTGCGGTTCGCTGTCGACCTTGATCCCGGCGTTGTTGACCAGCACGTCGAGGCCGCCGAGAAGTTCGACCGCGCGGGCGAAAAGCGCATCGACCGCGTCCTCGTCGGCAACGTCGCCGGGGGCAAGGACGTGGACGCCTTCCGGGTTGGTCTCGGCGAGCTCGTCGACCAGCGTTTCCGCCGGCCCCCGCTCGCCGATGTAGTTGACCGCCACGCTGGCGCCCTCCTCGGCAAATCGCAGCGCCGTCGCGCGCCCGATTCCCGTCGCCGCTCCGGTGATCAGAACCCGCTTGCCGTCGAGCCCATGCATCTCGCGCCCCTCCCTCCGATTCCTGCGACGATGCGCCCTCCCCCGAGCGACGACAAGATGGCCGAAACCCGCCGCAGGAGGGCATCACCATGGCCGCCACGGCCGGAATATGTCTATATGGCAGCGAACCTCGGGGGGCTTCCTGCAAGGCCGGGATCTTATGGCGCTCTTTCTCCACTACCTTGCACCGGTCGCCGTCGGCATCGTCGCCCTGGTGCTGCTCGCCGGGCTCCTCAACATGGCGCGCGGCGGCTCGCCGAAGACCTCGCAGACCATCATGCGCTGGCGGGTCATCCTGCAATTCGCCGCCATCATCATCATGATGGGCGCCCTCTATCTCGCCTCGCGGTGACACGACGATGGTCGTCCTCAACCGCATCTACACGCGCACCGGCGACGACGGCACGTCGGCGCTGGCCACCGGCGAACGGCGGCCGAAATCCGACCTGCGCTTCGAGACCATCGGCACGATCGACGAGCTGAACGCCCATGTCGGGCTGGCGCGGCTGGCCGTCGCCACCGAGCCCGCAGGCCTCGACGCCATGCTCGGCCGCATCCAGAACGATCTCTTCGATCTCGGCGCCGACCTCGCCACGCCGCAGAAGCCGGGCCGCGATCGACTGCGCATCGTCGCCACCCAGGTGACGCGGCTGGAAACCGAGATCGACGCGCTCAACGCCGGGCTCGCCCCGCTCACCTCCTTCGTCCTCCCCGGCGGCACCGCCGCCGCCGCGGCGCTCCACCTCTGCCGCACGGTGGCGCGGCGCGCCGAGCGGCTGGCCGTGGCGCTGGCGGACCGCGAACCGGTCAATCCGGAGGCGACGCGCTACGTCAACCGCCTGTCCGATTTCTTCTTCGTCGCCGCCCGCCTGGCCAACGACGGCGGCGCCGGCGACGTCCTCTGGGTGCCCGGCGAGAACCGCTGAACGGACAGAGCCCGAGCGCGATGGCCTTCATCCCGATCTACGACACCAACCCGCTGCGCAACATCCGGCGGCCGTGGGTGGCGTGGGGGCTGATCGTCGCCAACATCGTAGTCTATTTCGTCGTCGAGAGCGGCACCGCCGGCTCGGCGAGCGACGCCTCGGTGATCGCCTTCGGGCTGTTTCCCGCCGTCTTCAGCGGCATCGACGTGTCGCGCGCCGGGGTGCCCGACGCGCTGACGCTGGTCACCTACGCCTTCCTGCACGCCGATTTCTGGCACCTCGCCGGCAACATGATCTTCCTGTGGGTGCTCGCCGACAACGTCGAGGACGCGCTCGGCCACGTCCGTTTCCTCGTCTTCTACCTGCTGTGCGCCGCCGGCGCCGGCTATGTCTTCGTCCTCTCCGATCCGTCGGCCAGCGGCCCGGTGATCGGCGCCTCGGGCGCCATCGCCGGCACCATCAGCGCCTACCTGATCCTGCATCCGCACGCCAAGATGTGGGTGCTCGCCTTCGGTCGCATTCCATTGCGGCTGAGCGCCGTCTACGTGCTCGGCTTCTGGATCGTCTTCCAGGTCTTCGCCGTCCTCACCGGCACCGGCATGCAGGGCAACGTCGCCTGGTGGACCCATCTCGGCGGCCTCGTCTGCGGCGCCCTGCTGGTGCTCGTCATGCGTCGTCGCAACACACCGGTCTTCGACCGGCGGTCGGTTGACGACGTTGCCGCGCCGCCCATAGGGTCGCCGCCCAAAGAGGAACCGAGGGGCCCGTGGGGATGAAGATCCTGGTTGCCGTCAAGCGCGTCGTCGACGCCAACGTCAAGGTGCGGGTCGCCGCCGACGGCAGCGGCGTCGATCTCGCCGGCGTCAAGATGGCCATGAATCCGTTCGACGAGGTGGCGCTGGAAGAAGCGCTGCGCCTGCGCGAGGCCGGCGTGGCCGAGGAAGTGGTGGTGGTCTCCGTCGGCCCGGCCGCGGCCGCCGAGACCATCCGCTCGGGCCTCGCCATGGGCGCCGACCGCGGCATCCTGGTGAAGAGCGATGAAACGCGCATCGAGCCGCTCGCCGTCGCCAAGGCGCTGAAAGCCATCGCCGTGCAGGAGAGCCCGGGCATGGTCCTCCTCGGCAAGCAGGCCATCGACGACGACGCCAGCCAGACCGGACAGATGCTGGCGGCGCTCGCCGGCTGGCCGCAGGCGACCTTCGCCTCCAAGATCACCCCCGACGGCGACCGCGTCACCGTCGTGCGCGAGGTCGACGGCGGGCTGGAGACGCTGTCGCTCAGCCTGCCGGCGGTGATCACCGTCGACCTCCGGCTGAACGAGCCGCGCTACGCCTCGCTGCCCAACATCATGAAGGCCAAGAAGAAGCCGATCCAAGAGTTCGGCGCCGCCGAACTCGGCATCGACCTGACACCGCGGCTGACGGTGCTCGGCATCGCCGAGCCGCCGCCGCGGCGGAGCGGCGTCAGGCTCGCCACCGTCGCCGAGCTGGTCGACCGGCTGAAGAACGAGGCAGGTGTGCTGTGAGTGGATGTGCGTTGCTGATCGCCGAGCACGAGGCGGGCGTCCTCAGCGAGACAACCTTGCGGACGCTGAGCGCCACCCTCGCCATCTGCCCCGACGTGGAAGTGCTTGCCGCCGGCCCCGGCGCCCGCGATGCGGCGGAGGCCGCCGGCCGTCTCAAGGGCGTCCGCCGCGCGTTGGTTGCCGACAGCGAACCGCTGCACCACCAGCTCGCCGAGCCCTTGGCGGACCTGATCGTGGGCCTTGCAGCGGGCTACGACGTGATCGTCGCGCCGGCCAGCGCCTTCGGCAAGAACCTCATGCCGCGCGTCGCCGCCCTGCTCGACGTGATGCAGATCTCCGACATCACGAAAGTCGTCGCGCCCGATACCTTCGAACGGCCGGTCTATGCCGGCAGCGCCATCGAGACCGTCAGGACGGCGGAAGCGAAGCGGGTGATCACCGTGCGCGCCTCCGCTTTCCCGCCGGCTCCCGTCGAGGACCGCGATGCGGCACCGCTCGAGGACGCGCCGGCGCCGGAGGCGCAGACCGCTTCCGCCTTCGTCGGCGCCGAGCTGACCAATTCGGCGCGTCCCGAACTGACCGCCGCCCGCGTCATCGTCGCCGGCGGGCGCGCCTTCCAGTCGGCCGAGAACTTCCACCGGTTGATCGACCCGCTCGCCGACAAGCTCAACGCCGCCATCGGCGCCTCGCGCGCCGCCGTCGACGCCGGCTTTGCCCCCAACGACCTGCAGGTCGGCCAGACCGGCAAGGTGGTGGCGCCCGACCTCTACATCGCCTGCGGCATCTCCGGCGCCATCCAGCATCTTGCCGGCATGAAGGATTCCCGCGTCATCGTCGCCATCAACAAGGACCCGGAGGCGCCGATCTTCGCCGTCGCCGACTATGGCCTTGTCGGCGACCTGTTCCAGATACTGCCGGAACTCGAGCAGGCCCTGTGATAGGATCGCCGCGGACGGCCCGGACCGAGGTGCATCGACCATGACCATCACGCTCAAGACGATCGGCATCATCGGCGCCGGCCAGATGGGCAGCGGCATCGCCCATGTCTGCGCGCTGGCCGGCTACAAGGTGGTGCTCAACGACGTCTCCGGCGACCGCATCAACTCGGGCCTGGCCACCATCAACGGCAACATGGCGCGCCAGGTGGGCTCCGAGAAGATCACCGAGAACGACCGCCAGGCGGCGCTCAAGCGCATCTCTCCGGCGGCCGACTACGAGGGCCTCGCCAACGCCGACCTGGTGATCGAGGCGGCGACCGAGAACGAGTCGGTCAAGAGCGAAATCTTCGTCCGGCTCAAAGGCACGCTGAAACCGGGCGCCTTGCTGGCCACCAACACCTCGTCGATCTCGATCACCCGTCTCGCCGCCTCCACCGACCGCCCCGAGCAGTTCATCGGCGTGCATTTCATGAACCCGGTGCCGGTCATGGAACTGGTCGAGCTGATCCGCGGCATCGCCACCGCCGACGAGACCTTCGCCGCCACCCAGGCCTTCGTGAAGCAGCTCGGCAAGACCGCCGTTCTGTCGGAGGATTTCCCCGGCTTCATCGTCAACCGCATCCTGCTGCCGATGATCAACGAGGCGATCTATTCGCTGCACGAGGGCGTCGGCACCGTCGACGCCATCGACACCGCCATGCGGCTCGGCGCCCACCACCCGATGGGGCCGCTGCAGCTCGCCGACTTCATCGGCCTCGACACCTGCCTGTCGATCATGCAGGTGCTGCACGAAGGCCTTGCCAACTCCAAGTACCGGCCCTGCCCGCTGCTGGTGAAATACGTCGAGGCCGGCTGGCTCGGGCGCAAGACGCGTCGCGGCTTCTACGATTATCGCGGCGAAACACCGGTGCCGACGCGTTGAATCGCGGCGTCACGGTTAACCGCGCGTCAACACCACCCCCCGTATTTTAGACAGGGCCCTTCAGGGCTTCGTAAAGGTTGTCGGACAGACTGGCGGACGAGCGACAGGCGCCCGGCCGATTTGGTGAAGCGCGCCTTGCCCCAAGGGATGTCCGCGGCGCATGACGTTCGACACGCCGACCCTGATGATGACCGGAAGCATCACGGCCGCGCTCGCCGGCCTGCTGCTGCTTGGCATGTGGACACAGCTCCGCCATGCGACGGCGCTTCTATGGTGGTTCGTCGCCTTCGTGGCCAGCGCAGCCGGCATCGCGGCTCTGGCGGTGGGCCTCCCCGGCCCTGACCTCCGGCTGGTCGTCGCCGGCATCGTGCTCAGCGACCTCGCCGTGGCGCTGCTGTGGATCGGCGTGCGCAGCTTCACCCAGCGGCCGACCCCGGCCCGCATGGCGCTGCCGATCGTCGTCGCCTGGATCGTGGCCGATCTCGCTGCCGGAGTGGCGCTGAAGAGTCCGGCCTTCGGTTTCGCCGGCTGGACCGCATGGTTGTGTCTGTGCGCCTTTGAGCTATGGCGTGGCCGCGCCGAGCGCATCCCGGCGCGCTGGCCGCTCATCGCCATCTTCCTGATCCACGCCGCGGTCTATTCCGGCGGCGTCTACGACACCCTCGCCGGCAACCTGCCGAGCGTCGGCATGGCCCCGATCGACAGCTGGTTCGGTACGATCTTCTTCGAGGGCATCGTCTTCGCCATGGCCTCGTCCATCCTCATGGCAATGCTGTGCAAGGAACGCGAGACGCAGGAGTACAAACACGCCGCCCGCCGCGATTCGCTCACCGGCATCGCCAACCACGGGGCCCTGCTCGACGCCGGCCGGCGGATCTTCGATCGCTGCCGCAAGGATGGCACGCCGTTCTCGCTGATCATGTTCGACCTCGATCACTTCAAGTCGATCAACGACCGCCACGGCCATCGCACCGGCGACGACATCCTGCTGGCCTTTGCCGATACGGTCCGCGGCCTGCTGCGCCCCACCGACCTCTTCGGCCGCTACGGCGGCGAGGAGTTCACCGTCGTCCTGCCCGGCGCCACCATCGACACCGCCTATGTCATCGCCGAGCGCGTGCGCCGGGCCTTCGACGAATCGCACCGTTTCCTCGGCGGCCAGCCGCTCAACGCCACGGTCAGCGCCGGTGTCGCCGCGGCCGACGGCGAAGCGACCTTCGAGGGTGTCCTCGACGCCGCCGACCGGGCCCTTTACCGGGCCAAGGAGACCGGGCGCAACCGGGTCGAACGGACCGACACGCCGCGCCCGGACGACGAACACGACACGGTCGTCCGCATCGCCTGACCGCGATTGCGGCGGCCGGCTGCACGTTAACAATCGGTTGTCGTCGACCCGCCAATTGCTCCGGTCGAACTAACCAGGTGTCAGCGTGAAGCCGCTATCGTGTCTGCCAGACCGGGGAGGTGCATGGGGCGCGCGCGCGAGGGCTGCTTCCATCGCATCCGCTGCAGCGAGGGTTCTGCGATGCATATGGACATGCCGACATTGATGGCCGCGGGGAGCTTTGTCTCGGCTGTCAGCGGCGTCTTTCTCATCTTCGCGGCGATGCAAACCAGGGATTCCCGGGCGATGCTGTGGTGGGCCAGCGCCAACCTGACGCTCGCCGCGGCGATTCCCCTGCTCGCGACGGCCAACCTCAGCCTGCCGTCGGTCCTGGTGGCGATCACCCTGCTCAACATCTCGCCGGCACTGGTCTGGGCCTCGGCGCGGGCCTGCAACGGCCGCAAGGTCGATGCCGGCGTCGTCGGCTCCGGGGCCGGCATCTGGCTCGCCGCCTTCATGATTCCGGCCGTCCGCGACTCGGTGGACGCATATGTCACGCTCAACTTCACCATCGTCGCGACCTTCCTCTTCGCCGCCGCCCACGAGTTCTGGCGCGGGCGCAACGACCACCTGACCGCCCGCTGGCCGCTGATCGTGCTCCTCGTTCTGCATGGCCTGTTCGCGGCCGGCGGCGCCATCGGCGCGGCCCTCGGCGAACTCACGCCGGTGGGCGGCACCGCCCTTCTCACCTGGCTCGGCTTCGTCCATTTCGAGACACTCGCCTTCGTCGTCGGCACCTCGATCTTTGCCGTCGCCATGGCGCGCGAACGGCAGGAGCTGCTCCACAAGATCAACGCCAACACCGATTCGCTCACCGGGCTCGCCAACCGCCGCGCCTTCTACGAGGACGCCTCCCGCATCCTCGCCACCAGCCGCGAAACCGGCATGGCGGTCAGCGTCATCCTGTTCGACCTCGATTCCTTCAAGGCGATCAACGACACTTACGGCCACGGTCCGGGCGACGAGGTGCTGCGCGTCTTCGGCCAGACCTCGCGCTCGATGCTGCGCGCCAGCGACCTGATCGGCCGCGTCGGCGGCGAGGAGTTCGCCGTCATGCTGCCCGGCGCCGGCCTGGAGGCCGCCTACCTGGTCGCCGAGCGCACCCGCGTCGCCTTCACCTCCGCCTGTGCCGGGATCGGCGATTTCACCGCGACGCTGTCCGCCGGCGTGGCCCGGGCGGAGAGCCAGTCGACCGTCGATTCGCTGCTCAAGTCCGCCGACGAAGCGCTCTACCGCGCCAAGTCCAACGGCCGCAATCGCGTCGAGGTCTTCGGCCGCAACGCGCGCATCGAAACGCCCGCGCCCGCCACCGCGGGCTTTGCCCAGGTCGCCTGATCGTCCTGCGTCGAAAGCGCTAGCTCGCGGCCGTCGCCGCGGCGATCAGCGCCTTGGCGTCGTCGGAATCCCATTCCGCCGGGCCCTCGATGCCACCGATGCGGCAGCCCTTGCCGTCGACCAGGATCGTCGTCGGCAGGCCGAGCGCCAGGCCGCGCTTCTTCAGGTCCTTGACGATGGTGAAGGACGGATCGGCGTAGAAGGCCAGGTGCGAGACGCCGATCTCGCCGAGAAAGGCACGGGCACGCTCCGGCTTGCCCTGATCGACATTGACCGCCACGACCGAAAAACCGTCGTTGCCGAGGGTTCCCTCCAGCCGGTCGAGCGCCGGCATCTCGGCCCGGCAGGGCACGCACCATGTCGCCCAGACGTTGACCAGCACCGTCTTGCCGGCGAAGGCCGCGAGGCTCGTGTCGCTGCCGTCGGGCGCCTGGAAGGTGAGATCGCGCACCAGATCCGGCTGGTCGGCCGGGCGGAAAGCCGCCACCTCGCCCTTGGCCAGCGGCGCCAGCCGGCCGGCGGTTGCCACCGCGCCGGCACAGTCGACGGTGGCCTCGGCGCTTGCGCCGTTGCCATTGGCCAATTCCCTGACATATACCGCGACCGCGCCAGCCAGGATGCCGGCGACGGCGGCAAGCCCCAAAAGCAGCGCGCCCCGCCGCCTTCCCGTCCGTCCGTCCGTCATGGGTTTTCCCGGAGTTCGATCATGAAGAACCGCATGTGGGGTGGCCGTTTCGCCGAAGGCCCCGATGCCGTCATGGAAGAGATCAACGCCTCGATCGATTTCGACCGGCACCTCTTCCGCCAGGACATCCGGGGCTCGCAGGCCCATGCCCGCATGCTCGCCCAACAGGGCATCATCGCGGCGGACGATGCCGAAAAGATTGTAACCGGTCTAGACACGATCCTGCGAGAAATCGAAGCAGGCGAATTCGTCTTCTCGCGGGCGCTGGAGGACATCCACCTCAACATCGAGGCGCGGCTGGCCGAGCTGATCGGCCCGGCCGCCGGGCGGCTGCACACCGCCCGTTCGCGCAACGACCAGGTCGCCACCGACTTCCGCCTGTGGGTGCGGGACGCCATCGACCGCACCGACGCGGGGCTCGCCGCCCTTGCGCAGGCGCTGGCCGAGAAGGCGCTCGCGCATGCCGCCACCGTGATGCCCGGCTTCACCCATCTGCAGTCGGCGCAGCCGGTCACCTTCGGCCACCATCTGATGGCCTATGTCGAGATGCTCGGCCGCGACCGCGGCCGTTTTGCCGACGCCCGCAAGCGCCTCAACGAATCGCCGCTGGGCGCCGCCGCGCTCGCCGGCACCTCCTTCCCCATCGACCGGCAGGCGACGGCTGCCGCGCTCGGCTTCGACCGGCCGGCGGCCAATTCGCTCGACGCCGTCTCCGACCGCGACTTCGCCGTCGAAGCGCTCGCCGCCGCCACCCTGTGCGCCGTCCATCTGTCGCGCTTCGCCGAGGAGATCGTCATCTGGTCGTCGGCCGGCTTCCGCTTCGTCACGCTGTCGGACCGGTTCACCACCGGCTCCTCGATCATGCCGCAGAAGCGCAATCCCGACGCGGCCGAGCTGGTCCGCGCCAAGAGCGGCCGCATCGCCGGCGCGCTCACCGGCCTCATCGTCGTGCTCAAGGGCCTGCCGCTCGCCTATGCCAAGGACATGCAGGAGGACAAGGAGCCGGTGTTCGACGCCTTCGCATCGCTGGAGCTGGCTCTCGCGGCGATGACCGGCATGGTCGCAGACATGGAGCCGGGGGTTCAGGCCATGCGCAAGGCGGCCGGCGCCGGCTTCGCCACCGCCACCGATCTCGCCGACTGGCTGGTGCGCACCCTCGGCCTGCCCTTCCGCCAGGCCCACCACGTCACCGGGCGGATCGTGGCGGAGGCGGAACGCCGCGGGGTTGCGCTCGACCGCCTGCCGCTCGACGCCCTCCAGGCGATCGAGCCGGACATCACCGACGCCGTCTTCTCGGTGCTTTCCGTGCGCCAGTCGGTCAACAGCCGCCGCAGCTTCGGCGGCACGGCGCCGGAAAACGTCCGCCGCGAGGCCCGCCGCTGGCTGAAGCGGCTGGCGAAGGAAAAGACCGCCTGAGAGGCCGCCAAAATGCCATTTGCGGCAAACTTGACGGTGGCGCCCGCCGCCGGATTGACTATGATGTGCTCGGGTTCCGGGTCGCCGAGGCGGCCTGGACGATAAGCCGACTGGGGGTGGCCGTGGCGCCTGCCGACCGCAGAATCATTACCCGCGTGCTCGTTGCCGGCATGGTCGTGCTGGCCATCGGGCTGACCGGTTGCGGCCGCAAGGCGACGCTCGATCCGCCGCCGACGCCGGCTGTGACCGACCATGCCGGCGGCCCGCCGGCCATGGCGCCTGAGAAGAAACCGCACAAGCCGTTCTTCCTCGACTGGCTTCTCTGACGGGTCTTCCCTCGTGAATCACTTCGACTACCGTGCCGGCGTGCTCCACGCCGAGGACGTGCCCGTGCCGGCGATCGCGGCCGCCGTCGGCACGCCGTTCTATTGCTACGCGACGGCGACGCTGACCCGCCACATCCGCGTCTTCCGCGAGGCCTTCGCCAACCTCGACACGCTCATCTGCTACGCCATGAAGGCGAATTCCAACCAGTCGGTCATCCGCACCTTCGTCGCCGAAGGCGCCGGCCTCGACGTGGTGTCGGAGGGCGAATTGCGCCGGGCGCTGGCCGCCGGCGCCAGGCCCGACACCATCGTCTTCTCCGGAGTGGCCAAGTCGGCCCGCGAGATCGCGCTCGCCATCGACACCGGCATCTTCGGCTTCAACGTCGAATCGGAGCCGGAGCTGGAGCGCATCTCGGCGATCGCCGCATCGAAGGACGCCTCCGTCGCCATCGCCATCCGGGTCAACCCGGACGTCGATGCGCGCACCCACGCCAAGATCACCACCGGCAAGGCCGAGAACAAGTTCGGCGTGCCCTACGAGCAGGCGCGCGCCGTCTATGCCCGCGCCGCCACGCTTCCCGGCATCCGGGTGAGCGGCGTCGACATGCACATCGGCAGCCAGATCACCGACATGGAGCCCTATGACGCGGCCTATGGGCGGCTCGCCGACCTGGTGCGCGACCTGCGTGCCGAGGGCCACGTCATCGACCATGTCGACGGCGGCGGCGGCCTTGGCATCCCCTACCGGCTCGACGATCCCGCCCCGCCGCCGCCGGCCGCCTATGCCGAGATCATCCGCCGGCGGCTGGGCAATCTGGGCGCCCGCATCCTGCTCGAACCCGGCCGCGTCTTCGTCGGCAACGCCGGCATCCTCGTCGCCCGGGTCGAGTACATCAAGCACGGCGCCGCCAAGACCTTCGTCATCCTCGACGCCGGCATGAACGACCTCATCCGCCCGACGCTCTACGACGCCCATCACGACATCCGCCCGGTGGTGCAGCCCGCCCGCGACGCCGAGCCGATGATCGCCGACGTCGTCGGCGGCATCTGCGAGACCGGCGACTACCTCGCCCTCGGTCGCCGCCTGCCGCCGCTCAAGGAGGGCGACCTGGTGGCGATCATGACCGCCGGCGCCTACGGTGCCGTCCAGGGCTCGACCTACAACACCCACCCGCTTGCCGCCGAAGTGATGGTCAACGGCGCCGAATGGGCGGTCGTCCGCCCACGCCAGTCGACCGACGAGCTGATCGGCATGGATCGCATCGCGCCCTGGCTGGCGTGACCCGCCGAAGCACCGCCGGGGGGAAAGTCTCGCGAAAGGACCGCCCATGGACAATGCCCGCAAGAAAGAGCTCGCGCGCACCTACAAGGAGCAGAAGGTCCGGCCGGGCATCTTTGCCGTGCGCTGCAGCGCCAGCGGCGAGAGCTGGGTGGCGCAGGCGCCCGATCTCGACAAGCGGCAGAACGGACTGTGGTTTCAGCTGCGCATGGGCGGCTTTCCCGGCAAGGGGCTGCAACAGGCGTGGGACACGCACGGCGAGCCGGCCTTCGCCTTCGAGATCCTGGAAGTGGTCCGCGACGACAACGACAAGATGATCCCGCTGCGCCTGAAGGAGCGCGAGGCCCACTGGCGCGAGGAACTCGGCGCCGCGGCGCTGATCTAGGCGGCCGTCGGCGGCAGCCGCCCGTCCGCTGCCCCTGACGCGCCGGAGGAACCGGCCCCGATCCCGCAGTTGTGAAGGCAGGCGCAAGGCCCGCTGCCTCGCTTTGGGCACAGTTTGTGCTAGGCTTTTCTATGGGCGTGGGGGGTCCGTGACGGAGGCGCATGACCGATTCCGCAGCGAACCGGCAGTCCGGCAGCGACCTGGAACAGACCGCAAGGGCACGCATCGCCCGCGCCATCGGCCGCGCGCGGCTGGCGCTGGCCTGGGAGCGGCTGTGGCCGCTGATCGCACCGTTCGTGGTTCTCGCCGCCCTGTTTGCGGCGCTCTCCTGGTTCGGCCTGTGGCGCGTGACGCCGCCGCCGGTGCGCCTCGCCATCCTCGCCGTCTTCCTCGCCGCCATCGTCTGGTTCGCCTGGCGCGCCCTGAGCTTCGCCTGGCCCTCGCGCGCCGCCGCCTTCACCCGCGTCGAGCAGGCCACCGGCGCCCTCCACCGGCCGGCCACCGCCTTTACCGACCGCCTCGCCTCGCGCCCCGACGACCCCCTCGGTCAGGCGCTCTGGGACGCCCACCGCCGGCGCATGCTGGCAGCCCTCGACCGCCTCAACGCCGGCCTGCCGGCGCCGCGGCTGGCGGCGCATGATCCCTATGCGCTGCGCTTCCTCGTCCTGCTCCTCTTCGTCGTCGGCTTCGTCGTCGCCGGGCCGGAACGCATCGCCCGCCTCGGCGAAGCCTTCCGCGGCGGCGAGACCACGGCCGCGGCCATCGCCCGCATCGACGCCTGGGTGACCCCGCCGGCCTACACCGGCCGGGCGCCGATCTTCCTCACCGGCGACGCCGCCAAGCCGCCGGGAACCGAGTATTCCGTGCCGGTCGGCAGCGTCGTCACGGTGCGCACCGGCGGCACCCACGACCTCGCCGTGATGGCTGCCGACGGCGACAAGCCGGCGCCGGTCGCGCCGACCGTCGCCAAGCAGGCCGCAGCGAACGATCCGGCGGCGCCGCTCGAGCATCAGGTGACGCTCACCCGCGCCGGCAGCGTCACCGTCGAGAAATCCGGCCACCAGATCGCCGGCTGGAACTTCGCCGTCGAACCCGACAACCCGCCCAAGATTGCGCTGACCGGCGAGCCGCATGGCGAAGCCAGCGGCGCCCTGGCGCTATCCTATTCGCTGGAGGACGATTACGGCGTCGTCGCCGCCCGCGGCGAGATCACGCCGCTCGACGATCCGGCGACCGGCGATGCGCGGCCCCTCTACGACGCCCCTGCCCTGCCCCTGTCGCTGCCGCAGCTCAGGGTGCGCAACGGCACCGGCCAGACCATCCGCGACCTCACCTCCCACCCCTGGGCCGGCGCCAGGGTCAAGCTGACGCTGGTCGCCAGCGACGAGGCCAAGCAGGAGGGACGCAGCGCCCCGGTCGAATTCACGCTCCCCGCCCGCCAGTTCGCCAACCCGCTCGCCCGCGCCGTGGTCGAGCAGCGCGCCCGGCTGGCGCTCGACGCCAACGCCGCCGACCGCGTCGCCGATGCGCTCGATGCGCTCACCGTGGCACCGGACAAGATCGACGGTCTCGGCAACTTCCTGGCGCTGCGCTCCGCCTATTTCCGCCTGGTCCAGGCCCGCGGCGACGACGAGCTGCGGGGGGTCGTCGACTATCTGTGGTCGATCGCGCTCGGCATCGAGGACGGCAACCTGTCGCTCGCCGCACAGGCGCTGCGCGACGCCCAGGACGCCTTGCAGAAGGCGCTGGAAAACGGCGCCTCCGACGAGGAGATCAAGAAGCTCACCGAGAACCTGCGCCAGGCGATGCGGCAGTTCCTGCAGGCGATGGCCAACGAGGCGCAGAAGAACCCGCAGGCCAACAACCTTCCGCCCAACGCCAACGTCCAGACGCTGCGCCAGCAGGACCTCGAACGGATGCTCGACCGCATCGAGAACCTGGCGCGCACCGGCGCCCGCGACGCCGCCCGCCAGATGCTCTCCGAACTGCAGAACATGCTGAACAACCTGCAGGCTGCCCGCCCGCAGCAGGGCGGCCAGCAGAACAGCCAGGCGATGCAGAGCCTCAACCAGCTCGGCGACATGATCCGCAAGCAGGAAGAGCTGATGAACCGCACCTACCGCGCCGACCAGGGCCAGAACCCGGACGGCAGCGGACAGCCGATGACCAAGGAGCAGCTGCAGCAGGCGCTCAAGGACCTGCAGCAGCAGCAGCAGGCGCTGCAGCAGGGCCTCGGCAAGCTGATGGAGCAGTTGCAGGGCATGGGCCTCGGCCCGACCGGCAAGCTCGGCCAGGCCGGACAGGCCATGGGCCGCGCCCAGGGCCAGATCGGCGACGGCCAGACCGGCAACGCCGTCGGCAGCCAGGGCGAGGCGCTCGACGCGCTGCGCCAGGGCGCCCAGGGTCTCAGCCAGCAGCTCGCCAACCGTCAGGGGCAGGGACGCGGCCAGGGCGGCGGCATGCGCGGCGGCGACAACTTCCCCAATCAGGATCCGCTCGGCCGGCCGCAGCGCACGCTCGGTCCCGACCTCGGCACGACCGTCAAGGTTCCCGACGAGATCGATACACAGCGCGCCCGCGAGATCCTCGACGCGATCCGGAAGCGACTCGGCGATTCCTACCGGCCGGCGCTGGAGCGCGACTACCTCGAGCGCCTGCTCGAGCAGTTCTAGGCTTGCGCTCCTCGACCACGCCGACGAAGGGCAGTTCGCGGAAGGCATGCGCCGCGTCCATGCCGTAGCCGACGACGAAGAGGTCCGGACAGACGAAGCCGACGTGCTCGGCCTTGAGCGGCTGGGCAAGCTTGCCGGGCTTCTCCAGGAGCACCGCCACCGGCACCCGGGCAGCGCCGCGCTTCATCATCAGCGCGCGCGCAAAGGCGATCGTGCGGCCCGATTCGAGGATGTCGTCGATGATCAGCACGTCGCGGCCCGCCACGTCGCTTTCGATGTCGCGCACCAGCCGCACCTTGCCGGTCGACGCCGTGCCGGCGCCGTAGCTCGACAGCGACAGGAACTCGACCTCGGGCGACAGGCCGGCATCGTGCAGCGCGCGCAGGAGGTCGGCGGCGAAGACGAAGCTGCCCTTGAGGATGGCGACGACCAGCAGGTCGCGATAACCCGCTGCGGCGATCTCGCCGGCGATCTCGCGATTGCGCGCCGCGATGGTCTCCGCGTCGAACAGAACGCGGATCGTCCGCCCCCTGACGCGCGGCATGTCTAGCGCATCCCGATGATCTGGTTCTGGCGCTGGGCGAGCCGGATGGTGACCTTGCTGGCATCGGCCGGCGGCGACGCCACGGCGCTGCGGAAGCCGATCGAGTCGCCCGGCGCCAGCCCCGCCTTGGTCGGCTCCACCAGCCAGGTGTAGACCTCCTTGCCGGCGGGCGAGCGCAGCGACACGCGGATGGCGGGGACGGCGACATCGCCGGCCGAGCGGTTGATCAGTTCGCCCTCGACGACCAGCGTCCTGACGCCGTTCTTGACGGTGGTTTCGCTGTGCACCCGCTGGAAGGCGAGCTGCTCCACCGCGGCCGGCAGCCCGTCTTGCGGCAGGGCGGCGACCAGCGGCACGCGCAGCGCAAAGAAGGCTGCGATCACGGCCAGCCCGACGCCGAGCCCCTTGAGCCACGCCCGCTCGGTCGGCGGCAACGGCAGCGGCAAGCGGCGGCGCGCCGAATCCGCGCGATCCGCCCGGGCGGGCGGGGTATGCTCGATGACGATGGCGTCGGAGATATCGGCGGGCTCGGCTGCCAGCGCGATCCGCTTGTAGGGGTTTTCGGCATACGGGCGGGCGATCCAGCGGGTCCCGCACCAGTTGCAATGGAGCATGCGGCCGTAGCCGATATCGGCTTCGCTGATCGTCTGCCGGGCGGCGCAGGAGGGACACAGTATTGCCATGAAACGACCTAAGCCCAATGGTTTGTCATGGGTGACCCTAGGCCGATTTGGTTAACGCCTCGGAAACCATCCTGAGTTGTCGGCCCGCACGCGATTCAGCAACGGGACCACTTGTTCGTTAACAGAACCTTAACAAGCGCCTTGCAAGAGTGGATAAAGCCACCGGCGACGGGGATGGACGGGACAGCGACGTGATCCGTTTCGAGAATGTCGGACTGCGCTACGGCATGGGACCGGAGGTGCTGCGCGACCTGACCTTCCAGATCGAGCCGAAGTCGTTCCAGTTCCTCACCGGCCCGTCGGGCGCCGGCAAGACCACGCTCATCCGCCTGTTCTTCCTGGCGCTGAGGCCGACGCGCGGCATGCTCTCCTTCTTCGGCCGCGACACCTCGTCGATCGGGCGGGCGGAGCTGCCCTCGGTGCGCCGGCGCATCGGCGTGGTCTTCCAGGATTTCCGCCTGCTCGATCACCTCACCACCTTCGAGAACGTGGCGCTGCCGCTGCGCGTTCTCGGCCGCGAGGAATCGGCCTATCGCGGCGACGTGGTCGAGCTGTTGCGCTGGGTCGGCCTCGGCGACCGCATGCATGCCCTGCCGCCGATCCTTTCCGGCGGCGAGAAGCAGCGCGCCGCCATCGCCCGCGCCCTCATCACGCGGCCCGAGATCCTGCTCGCCGACGAACCGACCGGCAACGTCGATCCGCCGCTGGCGGCGCGCCTGATGCGCCTGTTCGTCGAGCTCAACCGGCTGGGCACCTCGGTGGTCATCGCCACCCACGACATCGCCCTGATGAACCAGTTCGATTCGCGCCGGCTGGTGCTCGAGGAAGGGCGGCTCACCATCTATGACTGACGCCGCCACCGATACCGAGCGCCTTCAGAAGCTGCACGCCGCCGCCCAGCGCCGCCAGGCCCGGCTCGCCGCCCAGAAGCCCAACCAGCTGGTGCCCGAGAACACCGTCTCGGCCAATGCGCTGACCGTCGTCATCGCCATCATGAGCTTCCTCGCCTGCCTGACGCTCGGCGCCGTCACGCTGGTCCGCGACGCCTCGCACGACTGGCAGGCCGACGTCGAGCGCGAGGTCACCATCCAGGTGCTGCCCATCGACGGCGTCGACACCGCCGCCGAGACCGCCCGCGCCGCGGCGATTGCGCGCAAGATGCCCGGCATCGCCTCCGTCCAGGTGCTCGACAACGACGCCACCGCCCAGTTGCTCGAGCCGTGGCTGGGCTCGGGCCTCGATCTTTCGGCGCTGCCCATTCCCCGCCTCATCGTCATCAAGCTCACCCACCCGGGCGCCGCCGACCTGGCGGCGCTCGACACCCGCCTCAAGGCCGGCGTGCGGGGCGCCACCCTCGACAACCATTCGAGCTGGGCGTCGCGCCTGCAGTCGATGGCCAACGTCACCGTCTTCGCCGGCCTCGCCATCCTCTCCCTGGTCTTCCTGGCGACCGTTCTGTCGGTGGTCTTCGCCACCCGCGGAGCCATGGCGGTCAACAGCGGCGTGGTGTCGGTGCTGCACATCGTCGGCGCCGAGGACGGCTTCATCGCGCGCGAATTCCAGCGCCATTTCCTGCTGCTCGGCCTGCGCGGCGGGCTGATCGGCGCCGCCGCCGCGGCCTTTCTCTTCGCCACGCTGACCTTCGTCGTGGTCCCGGCGATCGGCGGTGTCGACGGCCAGCAGGTATCCGCCCTGTTCGGTCGCTTCGCCGTCGGTCCGATCGGCTATTTCGGCGCCCTCGGCATCGCCTTCCTGGTCGCCGTGATGACCGCCCTCACCTCACGGTTGACCGTCTACCGCTACCTCGCCGAAGCCGAGTGAGCCTGCCCGCGGCTTGCCTTTTTTCGCTGCAAGGCTCGGCCAAATGAGCGATGTTCTGCCGAATTGTGCGGGCAGGCCGGCCGACGCCACCGGGTTGCTCGGGGTGAGGCCATTGCGGATGCGGAAACGGATGAAACTGGCGCGTGCGGCCATCCTGCTTGCCGCCCTGGGCGCGGCGGCCCTTGCCGTCGGCTTCGTGGCGTTTGCCGCGTCGGTCTCCGATGCGCGGCCGCCGGACAACGTGCGCGCCGAGGGGATCGTCGTGCTCACCGGCGGCGGCGGCCGCATCGACAGCGCCCTGCACCTGCTCGCCGAGGGGCGCGCCCGCCGGCTGCTGATCTCCGGGGTCAATCCATCGGTCGACTTCAAGGCGCTCGCCGGCACCGTCGACAAGGACCTCGAGGTGGCGCTCGCCTGCTGCGTCGATCTCGGCCGCGACGCCCGCGACACCATCGGCAACGCGGCGGAGGCGCGCGACTGGGCCAGGGCCAGGGGCTACACCTCGGTGATCGTCGTCACCAGCGACTATCACATGCCGCGCTCCATGGCCGAACTGGCCGAGGCCATGCCCCAGATCAAGCTGATCCCCTATCCGGTGAACAATCCCGACCTGCACCTCGGCGATTGGTGGAACAACGGACCGGCCTTCGCGCTGCTGCTGCGCGAGTATGGCAAGTACCTGCTGGCCACTGCCCGCGTCAGGATCGCCGGGGCGGCGGCCAGCCCGGCCAGTGGCTAGACCGGGTTTCGCCCCGATGCTGCGGCTCCGCTCCCTCGCCTTCAACCTCGCCTTCTACGCCTGGACCGTGGGGCTCATCCTCGCCACGCTGCCGTTCTACTTCTTCCTTTCCCAGGCCCGGGCGATGGGCGTGGTGCGTCTGTGGACGCGCGGCATGATGGTGCTGTTGCGCACGTTCGTCGGCACCAGCCACACCGTGCGCGGCCTCGAAAACCTGCCGCCGGGCGGCGCCCTCATCGCGTGCAAGCATCAGTCGAGCTGGGAGACGCTGGCGCTGGTGCCGATCCTCCAGAACCCGGTCTATGTGATGAAGGACGAGTTGCGCCGCATCCCGGTGTTCGGCGCCTATACCGCCAAGGCCGGCATGATCCGCGTCGACCGGCAGGGCAAGATGACGGCGCTGAGGGCACTCGCCGAACGCGCCCGCCAGGAGATTGCCAAGGGCCGCCAGGTCATCATGTTTCCCGAAGGCACGCGCCGGCCGCCGGGGGCGCCGGCCGACTACCAGCCCGGCATTGCGCTGCTCTACAAGACGCTGGGCGTGCCGGTGATTCCGGCGGCGCTCAATTCCGGCCTCTACTGGCCGCGGCGCCAGCTCGCCCTGCATCCCGGCACGATCATCCTGGAATTCCTGCCGGCGATTCCCGCGGGCCTCGATTCGCGCACCTTTCTCAGCCGCCTCGAAACCACCATCGAGGCCGCCACCGACCGCCTGATGGCCGAGGCGGCCGACGCCTCGCCGGCCCCGCCGCTTGCCGCCGAAGTCGCCGGGCGGCTGGCAAAAAACGCCGGATGACGACTCTTTTTTGTCGGATTTGGATGCCAAGGATTGCGCTGACGTCTGCAACGTTCTATGTTTGTTCTCATGGTCGCCGTGGTTCCGCCACTCCTCTCGGATCGCCCGCCGGAGATCCCGCAAAAGGCGGGCTTCGGCGACCGCTTCCATTATTTCCGCGGCCGCTCGGGGCGACGCTACCTGTTCACGGTGGTGAGCGGGGAGACGCTGGAGGACTTCCGCAACGTCGTGGCGATGCTCGCCGAACCGGCCCCGTCGGGCCGTCTGGCGGCCCACGCCGTGGTGACGGTGGACGCGCTCGGCCGCATCGTTCCGCTGCCCGATCGCGCCGCGCCGCCGGGTCGTGGCGGCCACACGGTTTGCCTGGTGCATCTCCTCGCCGCGAGCGAGACGGAGCGCCGCGCCGTCGTCGCCGACCTCGCCCCGCTCACCATGCAGCTCGCCGCCTGAGGCCGGCGCTCTCACGCCTCCGGCTTCTGCAGCTCGGCCGCCAGCCAGTCGAGCAGCGGATCGCTGAGGCCAAGGGCCTTGAGATGCGCCGCCGTGTTGATGACATAGTCGCGGTTGGCACCCGACTGGCCGACGCCGTGGCGGACCATCGCCAGCAGCTTTTCGCGCGGCAGGCGCCCGGCATATTGCACATGGCCGCGGTCGGCGAGGTAGGTGAGCGCCCTCACCGGCGCGCGGCTGCCGCCGGGAAAGCGGATCATCCGCCACACCTCGCGATAGACGCCGGTGACCAGCTCGCGCTCGCGCAGATAGGCCATCACCGCATCGCGGTCGGCGCCGGCGACACGGTAGGCGACCCCGCGGCAGGCGCCGCCGCGGTCGAGGCCGAGCACCAGCCCGGGCGTCTCGCGCGTGCCGCGGTGGACCCAGGAATAGACGCACAGCGCGCGATGCAGGCCGTCGAGCCGCGCCGGCGCCTGCTCGGCAAAATCGAAGCCCGGCCGCCACATCAACGAGCCGTAGCCAAACACCCAGAAATCCGACATGAGAGGAGCGCGCCCGACCGCAGAGACGGGCGTGGCCCTAGCAAGACGCCATCGATCATGCAAATGCGGGACCTTCGATGAGGAACAGGCAACGACGCAGCGTCTGGCGCGGCTGGCTGATCGGCATCCTGGTGCTGATCCCGGTCCTGTGGGTCGGCTACTGGTTCGCCGTGCAGGAGATCGCCGGCGCGGCGATCGATCGCATGACCAGCGCGGCCGGTGGCCGGCGGCCACTTCGCCTGTGCCGACCGCAGCCTCGGCGGCTTTCCCCTGCGCCTCGATTTCGGCTGCACGCGCGCCGCCTACGGCGACGGACCGCAGGGCACCGGCGAGCGCCTCTCCGCCGCCCTCGGCGGGGTGCAGGCGAGCGCACCGCTCTACTGGCCGGGCTATGTCGAGGCGCACCTGACCAGCCCCTTCGTCGTCAACGCGCCGCTCTCCGGCATCGCCCTCACCACCGCCTGGGCCGATGCCAGCACCTCGGCCACCGCCGGCCTCGGCGGCCTGAAGAGCGCCGGCGCCGTCTTCCACAGCCTCGACGTCTCCACCGCCGGCGTTTCCACCCTGCCGGTGAAGGCGCTCACCGCCGACATCGTCGATGCCTCCGCCGCACCGGCCGCCGGCAATGCCTATCGCTTCGCCGCAACCGCCCATGGCCTCAAGGTGGTGCGCCGCGACGGCAGCGCGATTCCCGCGATCGACGGCGACGCGGCGATTACCGTGCTCGATTTCGGCGGCTCGCTCGGCACCGACCCCCGGGCAAAACTGCGTGCCTGGGCGAGGGCCGGCGGCACGGCCCACATCGACCGGCTGCGCTTCGCCGCCGGCGATGCCATCATCGATGCCGACGGCAAGCTCACCATCGCCCCCGACGGCCTGCTCTCCGGCACCCTCAACGTGCGCCTGCGCAACCCCGACGCCTTCGTCGCGCTGGCCGAAGCGATCAAGCCGGGCGCCAGCAAGGACGCGGGAAAGATCCTGGCGGTGGTCTCGGCGCTGACCGTGCCGGTCGACACCCCCGACGGCCCCGCCCTCCAGACGACGCTGGTCATTCGCAACGGCCTGCTGATGGTCGGCATGTTTCCGGTCGGGGTGATCCCGCCGCTTCACTTCTAGAGCCGCGGCTATTCCGCCTTGTCGGCCGTGTCGTCCTTGCCGTGCGGCCGGCCGAAATCGGCTGCCGCGGTCTCCTGGCCGGCGGCGATGATGCCGCGGCGGATGGCGCGGGTGCGCGTGAACAGGTCGAACAGCTTGTCGCCCTCGCCGTAGCGGATGAGCCGCTGCAGCGCGGTCAGGTCCTCCATGAAGCGGCCGAGCATCTCCAGCACCGCCTCGCGGTTATGCAGGAAGACGTCGCGCCACATGGTCGGATCGGACGCCGCGATACGCGTGAAATCGCGGAAGCCGCCGGCCGAGAACTTCATCACTTCGGACTGGGTGACCGTCTCCAGGTCGGCGGCGGTGCCGACGATGTTGTAGGCGATGAGATGGGGCACGTGGCTGGTGATGGCGAGCACCAGGTCGTGGTGCTCGGCGCCCATCACCTCGACGTTCGAGCCCATGCTCCGCCAGAAATCGTGCAGCGTCGCGACCGCCTGTTCGTCGGTCTCCGGGCGCGGCGTCAGGATGCACCAGCGGTTCTGGAACAGCTCGGCGAAGCCGGCATCCGGCCCGGAATATTCGGTGCCGGCGACCGGGTGCGCCGGGACGAAATGCACGCCGTCGGGCAGATGCGGCTGCACCTGGGCGATGACCGACGCCTTGACCGAGCCGACGTCGGAGATGATGGCGCCCGGCTTGAGCGCCCCGGCGATGGCCTGCGCGACGGCGCCGCAGACGCCGACCGGAACGCACAGGATGACGCAATCGGCATCGCGCACGGCCTCGGCCGGATCGGCGTGATAGCTGTCGCCAAGCTTCAGCGCCTCGGCCCGCGCCAGCGTCGCGGCACTGCGCGTCGAAATGGCGATGTGGCGCACCAGATTGCCGCGCCGCGCGGCAAGCGCGATCGACGAGCCGATCAGCCCGATGCCGATCAGGGCGAGACGCTGGAAGACGGGTTCGGTCATCGGGCGGGCGTCTTCCCCATGAACGCACCGAGCGCCGCGATCGCCGCCTCGTTCGCCTCCTGCGATCCGATGGTCATGCGCAGCGCATGGGGCAGGCCGTAGGAGTCCATGCGGCGCAGCACGACGCCACGATCGAGCAGGAAGGCATCGGCATCGGCGGCGGTCCTGCCGGCCGTCTCGGGAAAATGGATGAGGATGAAGTTGCCGACGCTCGGCGTCACCGTCAGGCCGAGACCGGCGAGCGCCTCCGTCACCTTCGGCAGCCACAGCGCATTGTGCTCGGCGGCCCGCCCGACGTGGGCGCTGTCGGCGATCGCCGCGGCGCCGGCCGCGATCGCCGCCGCCGACACGTTGAACGGTCCGCGGATGCGGTTGAGCGCGTCGATCACCGGTGCCGGCCCATAGCACCAGCCGAGGCGCAGTCCGGCGAGCCCGTAGATCTTGGAGAAGGTGCGCACCATCATCACGTTGGGCGCGCTGCCGGCAAGCTCGATGCCGCTCTCGTAGTCGTTGCGGCGGACGTATTCGGCATAGGCCGCATCGAGCACCAGCAGCACCCGGGCGGGCAGCGCCGCATGCAGGCGGCGGATCTCGCTGAACGGCAGATAGGTTCCGGTCGGGTTGTTGGGGTTGGCGAGGAAGACCACCCGCGTCCGCTCGCCCACCAGCGCCAGGACGGCATCGACGTCGGTGGTGAGGTCCCGCTCCGGCGCCACGACGGGCGTGCCGCCCATCGCCCGGATGGCGATCGGATACATCAGGAAGCCGAATTCGCTGTGGATCGCCTCGTCGCCCGGGCCGATATAGGCGTTGGCGATCAGGTGCAGCAGCTCGTCGGAGCCGGCGCCGCAGACGATGCGCTCCGGGTTGAGGCCGTGCGCCGCCGCAATCGCGTTGCGCAGCGCCGTCGCGCCACCGTCCGGATAGTGCTCCAGCCGCTCGGCCACCGCCTTGTAGGCGGCGATCGCCGCCGGGCTCGCCCCCAGCGGGGTCTCGTTCGACGACAGCTTGTGGAGCTTGGCGCCGCCGGTCGCCGTGGATTTGCCCGGAACATAAGGCGCGATGGCCAGCACGCCCTGGTGCGGCATCGGCGCGTTCGGCGCGCTCATTGGAAGGCTCCTGATGACGGTTTCTCGCCCGCCGGCCGGGGGTGGCCGGCGCGGCAGACTCATAGGCAAGGAAGCCGCTGAAATCAAAGAAAACATTGACAGTCGGAGGGCCGACTTCTAGCTAATCGGCCACTTTTCCGGCAAAGCACCAGGACGTTCAGCGGCAGCCATGGCGACGACCCAGCTCCCCGATTCCGACAAGGCTCGCGCCGAGGGCCGGGAAGAGGTCGCGCGCAACGAGGTCGAGTCCCCCTCGAGCCTGGTCGCCCGCTTCGGCGCCGACCAGCCGCTGGCGCTCGATTCCGGCCGCAGCCTCACCAACCTGCAGATCGCCTACCAGACCTACGGCACGCTCAACCAGGCGCGCTCGAACGCCATTCTCGTCTGCCATGCGCTCACCGGCGACCAGCACGCCGCCAACCAGAACCCGGTGACCGGCAAGCCCGGCTGGTGGAACCTGATGGTCGGCCCCGGCAAGCCGATCGACACCGACCGCTATTTCGTCATCTGCTCGAACGTCGTCGGCGGCTGCATGGGCACCACCGGCCCGGCCTCGACCAATCCGGCCACCGGCCGCGCCTATGGCCTCGACCTGCCGGTGATCACCGTGCACGACATGGTCCGCGCCCAGGCCATGCTCATCGACCGGCTGGGCATCGAGACGCTGTTTTCGGTCGCCGGCGGTTCGCTCGGCGGCATGCAGGTGCTGCAGTGGGCGGCGGCCTATCCCGACCGCGTCTTCTCGGCCCTGCCG
Source organism: uncultured Alphaproteobacteria bacterium (assembly GCA_963784605.1). Lineage (GTDB taxonomy): Bacteria > Pseudomonadota > Alphaproteobacteria > Rhizobiales > Kaistiaceae > CAVSRC01. The sequence continues at coordinate 295,522 of CAWARW010000006.1, read as the reverse complement.
ATCGCCACCGGTGCCCGCCACTCCTCGCAGAACATCGCCTTCCACGAGGTCGGCCGTCAGGCGGTGCTGGCCGATCCCGACTGGCGCGGCGGCCGCTACATCGAAGCCGGCGTCAGCCCGCGCAAGGGGCTGGCCGTCGCCCGCATGGCAGCGCACATCACCTACCTGTCGGAAGAGGCGCTGCATCGCAAGTTCGGCCGCAACCTGCAGGACCGCGACAAGCCGACCTTCGGCTTCGACGCCGATTTCCAGATCGAATCCTACCTGCGCCATCAGGGCTCGACCTTCGTCGACCGCTTCGACGCCAACGCCTATCTCTACATGACGCGGGCGATGGACTATTTCGACCTCGCCGCCGAGCATGGCGGGCGCCTCGCCAACGCCTTCCTCGGCACCAGGACACGCTTCTGCGTCATCTCCTTCACCTCCGACTGGCTGTTCCCGACGGTGGAGAACAAGGCGGTCGTGCGCGCGCTCAATGCCGCCGGCGCCAGCGTCTCCTTCGTCGACATCGAGACCGATCGTGGTCACGACTCCTTCCTGCTCGACGAGCCGGAGCTGTTCTCCACCGTGGGCGGCTTCCTGTCGGCGGCGGCGACCACGCGGGGCATCGCGCCATGAACGCGCTCACCAACGGCTTCTCGAGCGGCACCAGCCGCGTCGATCTGCTCGCCATCGCCGATTTCGTGACGCCGGGCAGCCGCGTGCTCGATATCGGCTGCGGCGACGGGCAGCTGCTCAAGCTGCTCGAGGCGACCCGCGCCGTCGACGGCCGCGGCATCGAGATCAGCCAGAAGGGCGTCAACGAGAGCGTCGCCCGCGGCCTCTCGGTGGTGCAGGGAGACGCCGACACCGATCTCGTCGACTATCCCGACGACGGCTTCGATTTCGTCATCCTGTCGCAGACGTTGCAGGCGACCCACCGGCCGCGCCACGTCATCGAGCAGATGCTGAGGATCGGCGAGAAGGCGATCGTCACCTTCCCCAACTTCGGCCATTGGCGGGTGCGCACCATCCTCGGCTTCACCGGGCGCATGCCGGTGACCCACCACCTGCCGGAGAGCTGGTACCAGACGCCCAACATCCACTTCTGCACGATCCGCGATTTCGTCGGCCTGTGCCGCGAGATCGACGCCAAGATCGAGCAGTCGATGGTGCTCGACCGACACGGCGGGCGCATCGGCGCCAATGCGCCGCTGTGGTTCGTCAACCTCTACGGCCAGCAGGCCCTGTTCCTGCTCAGCCGGTAGCGTCCCGCCTCCGCCCGAAAAAACCAAGGCGGACCGCCGTCGCCGGCAGCCCGCCCGATAGCGCCCGTATTGCGGTTGCGGCGTCAGTGGCCCTTGCGCATCGTGATGGCGACGCGCTGGACCCGGACGTCGACGTCCTTGCCGGGCGTGATGGTGACCGACTGGGTGTTGCCGCGGGTGACCAGATCGAGGCTCGCCGAGAAGGCCGCGCCCTTGAGCAGCACGTGCACCGAGTTACCCCTGGCGCTGCCGGCGACGCTGCCCCGCACGTTGTTCTTCAGCTCTTCCCAGTAGCCCGACAAGGAACCGCCCTTGTGATCGACGTAGGTGTTGACCTTGAACGTGTAGCTCGGGCTCGAGCAGTTCAGATGCTGCTGCAGGTTGTTGTCGTTGTCCTTGACCAGGTACTGCGCCGTGCAGCTCATGCGTTCCTTGGTGCCGCTGTCCATGCTGACGGTCCCCGACCCTGCCCAGGACCCGCCCATGCCGGCAAAGGGACCGCCGGCAACAGCCGCGTCCGCTCCGGCCAGACCCATCACGCCGACCAGCACCACCGTCAGCGCCGCGCTCGTGTGCCTCAGCAAACCGCTCGCCCGCGAAGCCGTTGCCGCATCGAAAAAGTCGATCATCCCGCCATCCTCAGAAATTCGACTGTTTGGACAAGCCGCGGCCGATGCCGGCTCCGCGACAGATTTGCATAGCATCGGTGCAACAGCTTTTCAGCCGCCCGACACGTGAATTCCACCATCTGTGGCCTGCATGACGCAACCCGGTAAACAGGCCGAAAATAAGACCCGGAAAGCTCGATAGACCATCCGGGCGGTCGGGTCGAGTGAAGCGTGACACAATCGGCTGGCGGATTCCGCGCCGCCAGCCGCCCGGATCGGGTCTCGGCGGCCTATGTCCGACATGACGGCACCCATCCGCCGTCAGCGCGCCGGCGCCGAGGCACCCGGGGGGATCCACGCCGGACGCAGGGCGGATTTGAACCGGCTGCGCCGCTGGCGCGCTTCGACGCCCTGGTAGATCTGCTTGGTCGCCTCGACGATGTTGACGCCGGCAAAGGCCGGCCACAGGGTGCAGCCGACCCGCTCCCAGGTGGTGCCGCTCCTCAGCCACGGCCCGCGCATCGGCGGCACCGCCAGCGCCTCCGTCCAGCCGAGTGGCGACAGCTGGGCGTCGCGCAGCAGGCCGGTGAGCTGGCCGCTGCCGTAGGGCTGACCGTGGCCGAACGGCGTCTTCTCGCTCCGCGCCCAGATGCCGCTGCGGTTGGGCACCACCAGGATGACCCGCCCGCCGGGCGACAGCACGCGCCAGATCTCGCGCAGGTGGTCGCGCGGATTGGACACCATTTCCAGGCAATGGACGACCAGCGCCCGATCGACCGAGGCATCGGGCAGCGGCAGCGCGTCCTCCTCGACCAGCGTCGTCCGGTTCGGCCCTTCCAAGGGCCAGGTGACCACCCCTTGCGCCGCCGGCATCAGCGCCAGCACCCGTTCCGGAACGCCGGCGAGATCCTCCAGGTAGGGCGTGGCATAGCCCATGCCGAGCACGCACTCGCCGGCGAGCGACGGCCAGCGCCCGGCGAGGCGCCGGCCGATCAGCCGGCGCGCCACCAGGCCAAGGCGGCTGGCATAGAAGGCGCGGAGATCGACCACGTCGAGATACATGGCCGCCATCGTATCAGAGGCGGGTAGCCGCGCGCGACGGCCGATGGTAGAGCCTTAAGCTTCACCACCCGGGCAACGAAAGCAGGCCGCCATGGCTCTCCTGATCGAGCAATTCACCTGCCGTTCCGACAATTTCGGCGTTCTCGTCCACGACCCGGCCTCGGGCCTCACCGCGTCCATCGACGCCCCCGACGAGGCGACGATCCGCGCGCGCCTGGCCGAGAAGGGCTGGCGCCTCGACCGCATCTTCACCACCCACCATCACGGCGACCACGTCGAGGGCAATCGCGGCCTCAAGGCCGATTTCGACTGCACCATCACCGGCCCCGCCGCCGAGGCCGAGCGCATACCCGGCATCGACGTGCGCATCGCCGGCGGCGATGTCGTCTTGTTCGGCGGCGTCGAGATCCGCGTCATCGATACCCCCGGCCACACGCTCGGCCATGTCAGCTACTGGCTGCCGGGAGAGGGCATCGCCTTCACCGCCGACACGCTCTTTGCCATGGGCTGCGGCCGCGTCTTCGAGGGCACGCCCGAGATGATGTACGCCTCGCTCGAGAAGCTGCGCGCGCTCCCCGACGAGACCACCGTCTACTGCGGCCACGAATACACCGAGACCAATGCGCGCTTCGCCCTGACCGTCGACCCCGACAATGCGGATCTGCACAGCCGCTATGACGCGGTGAAGCGCCTGCGCGCCGCCGGCGAGGCAACGCTGCCGACGACGATCGCGCTGGAGAAGGCGACAAACCCCTATTTCCGCGTCGACGACCCCGCCATCCGCAAGGGTCTCCGCATGGAGCAGGCCAGTTCGGCGGAAGTCTTCGCCGCGATCCGGGCGCGCAAGGACGCCTTCAAGTGAGCCTGGCGGGGCTTACCGCCGCCGAGGTCGCCGACCGGCTCGCGCTTGCGCCCCACCCGGAGGGCGGCTGGTATCGCGAGACCTTTCGCGACGACGCCCCCGGCGACGGCCGCGGCCACTCGACCGCGATCTACTACCTGCTCGGCGACGGCGACCGCTCCCACTGGCACCGGGTGGATGCGGTCGAGATCTGGCACCACTATGCCGGCGCGGCGCTGCAACTCAGCCTCTCCGCCGACGGCCGTTCGGTTGTGCGCCACCGACTGGGCGTCGACATCGGCGCCGGCGAAGCGCCGCAGGTGGTCGTTCCCCGCCGCACCTGGCAGAGCGCCGTCAGCCTCGGCGCCTGGACGCTGGTCGGCTGCACGGTGGCGCCGGGCTTCGTCTTCTCCGGCTTCGAGATGGCGCCGCCGGATTTCGCCCCCGGCGGCTGATCCCTTCGCCGCGGCGGTTCAGCCGCCGGCAAGCTCCTTGCGGTGCGCCTCGGCAAATTCGCCCATGCTGGTGAAGCGGAAATCGGTATGCGGCATGTCGGCCGGCCGCATGGTGGCGCCGAATCCCCCTTCGCCGTGGCGGCGATGGATCCAGCAGGATTTCAGCCCCATGCGGTTTGCCGGCGCGTGATCGTGGAACAGGCTCTCGGCGGTGTGCAGCACGTCGTCCATGTCGATGCCCATGCCGCCCAGCCGGGCGATCATGTATTCGAAGTTGGTCAGTGCCGGCTTGTAGGCGCCGATGTCTTCCGCCGTCATGATGGCATCGAAGGTGACGCCGAGCTTCTGGTTGGTGCGGGCGAAGCTCTCGTTGTCGACGTTCGACAGGATGACCAGCCTGTAGTGCTGCTTGAGGTAGCGCAGCGCCGCCACGGTATCGGCAAAGGCCGGCCAGTCGCCGATCGACCGGCCGTAGGCGACGCATTCCTCCCACGCCGGGGAAACGCCCCACTCCTCCCCGAGGCGCCGGTAGACCACGGCGAGCAGGTCCCGGTAGAGCTTCGCCGGGGTCTGCACCTGCTGGGCTGATTCGTGCCGGGCGTGGGCGGCAAGGATCTCGTCCCGGCCAAGCGGCCGCGCCACCCGGTCGGTCAACGGCTTAAGTGCGGCGATCATGCCGCTTTCCCAGTCGATCAGAGTTCCGTAACAGTCAAATGTTAGTACTTTGAAGGCGCTGAGAAACATGGTGAAATATCCAGGGTCGCTGCGTTCTGCGCAGGTCCGCGGGGGCGCGGACGACCCGGGAGCATACGCAAATCTGGGCTGGACGAAACCGCTGACGACGGGTAGCGATGGCACCGTCAGAGGGGAAGCATGGTTGAGCCGGTAAAGAGCATCTTGCTCGTCGATCTCGACGGCCTGGGCCGTGGCCTTGCCGCGTCTGCGGGCGAGGGGATGGACAGGCGGCTCGCCGAGCGCATCGACGACTGGACCGGCGCCATCGAGAGCGGCGAGCTGATTGAGCCGGCGGGAACGTTGCGCGCCATCGTCATGCGCCGCTGCTACGTCGGTTCGAGGATCGCCGACGAGACCCACGCCGCCTTCGCGCGCGCCGGCTTCGACATGGTCGAATGCGACGGCCAGACGCAGGTCGAACTCTGCCTCGCCGTCGACGCCATGGAAGCCGCGGCCGATACCGACGACGCACTCGATTTCATCCTGTTGACGGCCGCGCCCAACCTCACGCCGCTGGTCGAGCGGCTGCGCGCCCGTGGCAACCGCGTCGCCGTCTATGTCAGCGAGATCACCGCCGCCGACTATCGCGCCGCCGCCGACCTGACGATCGCGGCCGACGAACTCGCCGCCTTCCTCACCGACAGCAAGGCGCCGCAGGCGGCCGCCGTCTCCTCCGCCGACCGCTCCCGGATCGAGGCCTTCGCCCGCGAGGTTCATGCGGCGACCAACATCCCGATGTTCTCGCCCAAGACCTTCGCCGATCTCTTCCGAATCCTGGCGGCCGAGGTCACCCAGAACGGCTACCACTTCAACGAAACCGCCAAGAACGTCGCCGAACGCCTGACCGACGCCGGGCGCAACGTCACCTCCCGCCAGGTGGTGTTCGTGGTCAAGGGGCTGGCGCTCAAGGGTTATGTCTTTTCGACCAGCGACACGCCCGAGCGGCTCGCCGAGGTCTTTCGCGAACAGGCGCGCTATCTGATCGGCAGCGCCGGCATCACGCTCGACGACTACCGCGAGGGCCTGCTCAAGGCATGGATCGCCGCGCCGCCGCCGGCTGCCCCGGCGGCACAGCGCAGCAAGCCGGCGCGCCCGTCGCAGCCGCCGCACCCATCGCAGCCGCCGCGTCCATCGCAGCCGGCCGCCAGCAACAAGCCGGCACCGCGTCCTGCCGAGCCGGTCGCGAGCGGCAAACCGGCGCCGCGTCCGGCCGAGCCGGTCGAGCCCGTCGCCGAAAAGCCGGCGCGCAAGCCGCCGCCGCCCGAGCGGCGTCCGGAGAAGCCGGCAGCCGCCAAACCGGCGACGCCGCCGCGGGTGCCGGAGCGCCCCAAATCGGCGGCCCTGCCGGCGAAGGCACCACCGCCACCGCCGCCCAGTGAACCGACACCGGCCAGCGCATCGGCCGACCTCAAGGCGACGATTGCAGCGCGTATCGCCGCATCGGCCAAGATGAAGCCGGGCGCGCGGCCGCCCATGAGGACGGAGGCGCCGGCGCCATCGCGGCCGCCGGCTGGTTCCGTCGACGGCGGCGACGCGATCGAATCCTCCATCCTGGCGGCCATTGCCGAAGCGGTGGATGTGCTGGTCGACAACGGCGGCGAGGACAGCCCGGAGGCCCGGCAGGAGCCGCCGAGACGCGAAACGCGGCCGCCCGACGCCCGTCGCGCCCCGGCCGAGCGTCCGCCGGCAGCCGAGACGCCTCCTCCGCCGCCGCCGGCCGCCGAGGACGACGAGGAGGGCGGCGACATCGGCGACGAGATCCAGCGGATCGTCGCCTCCTACAACCGCAACCGCGACGACGAACGGCGCTAGTCTAGAGCCAGAATCTAGCCGTTGGCGATGTACTGCCCTCCATTGGCGCTGAACACGGCGCCGGTGATGAAGGCGGCCTGATCCGAAGCGAGGTAGGCGACCAGGGAGGCGATTTCCTCCGCCTTGCCCAGCCGGCCGACCGGTATCTGCGCGACGATCCCCTCCATGACCTTTTCCGACACGCCGGCGACCATATCGGTGTCGATGTAGCCGGGGCAGATGGCGTTGACCGTGATCCCCTTGCGCGCGTTCTCCTGGGCGAGCGCCTTGGTGAAGCCGATGACGCCGGCCTTCGAGGCCGAGTAGTTGGCCTGGCCGATCTGACCCTTCTGGCCGTTGATCGAGGAGATCGAGATGATCCGCCCGGCGTTGCGCTCGCGCATGCCCTCGATCAGCGGTCGGGTCATGGCGAACATCGAATCGAGATTGGTGCGGATGACCGCCGACCACTGGTCCCAGTTCATGCGATGGAACATGGCGTCGCGCGCGATGCCGGCATTGTTGACCAGCACCGCGACCGGCCCGATCTCGTCCTCGACCTGCTTGACGCCCGCCGCCGAGGCCTCGGGATCGGCGACGTCCCACTGGTAGACGGCGATGCCGGTGTCTTCCCGGAAGCGCTCCGCCGCATCGCGGTTGCCATGATAGACGGCGGCGACCGCATGGCCGCCGTCCTTCAGGTTTCTGGCAATCGCCGCGCCGATGCCACGCGTCCCGCCCGTGACGATGGCGACCTTCGCCATGACCTTCCTCCCCTTTCGTGTTTTTCTTTCGCGTGCGGGCTTGATGCCGCCTAGCGCTCGACGCACAGGGCAATGCCCATGCCGCCGCCGATGCACAATGTCGCCAGTCCCTTCTTCGCGTCGCGCTTCTGCATCTCGTGCAAGAGCGTCACCAGGATGCGCGCGCCCGACGCGCCGATGGGATGGCCGATGGCGATGGCGCCGCCGTTGACGTTGACCTTCGCCGTATCCCAGCCCATGTCCTTGTTGACCGCGCAGGCCTGCGCCGCGAAGGCTTCGTTGGCCTCGATCAGGTCGAGGTCGTCGATGTGCCATCCCGCCTTCTTGAGCGCCTTGCGCGAGGCGGGAATCGGCCCGGTGCCCATGACGGCCGGATCGACGCCGGCGGTCGCCCAGGAGACCACGCGCGCCAGCGGGGTCACCCCGCGCTTGGCCGCGTCCTCTGCCGTCATCAGCACCACCGCGGCGGCGCCGTCGTTGATGCCCGAGGCGTTGCCGGCGGTCACCGAGCCATCCTTGTGGAACGCCGGCTTCAGCTTGGCGACGCTGTCCAGGGTCGTGCCGGCGCGGATGTATTCGTCCCGGTCGATCACCACATCGCCCTTGCGGGTCTTGATGGTCACCGGGACGATCTCGTCCCTGAAGCGGCCGGCAGTCTGCGCTGCCTCGGCCTTGTTCTGCGAGGCGACGGCAAATTCGTCCTGCATGCCCCGCGCGATCTGGAATTCGCGGGCGACGTTCTCGGCGGTCATGCCCATGTGGTAGCCGTTGAAGGCGTCCCACAGGCCGTCCTTGATCATGGTGTCGACCATCTGGAAGTCGCCCATCTTGACGCCGCCGCGCAGGTGCGCGCAGTGCGGCGCCATCGACATCGACTCCTGTCCGCCGGCCACGATGACATCGGCGTCGCCGCTGGCGATCTGCTGCATGCCGAGCGCCACCGCCCTGAGGCCCGAACCGCAGAGCTGGTTGACGCCCCAGGCAGTGGTCTCCTTGGGCAGGCCGGCGCCGATCGAGGCCTGGCGGGCGGGATTCTGCCCCTCCCCGGCGGTGAGAATCTGGCCGAGGATGACCTCGTCGACCTCCTGCGGCGCGACGCTGGCGCGTTTCAGCGCCTCGCCGATGGCGGTCTGGCCGAGCACATGCGCCGCCACCGTGGCGAACGCGCCGTTGAACGCTCCGACCGCGGTGCGCGCCGCACCGGCGATGACGATATCCTTGGCTGGCATAGAAAAACGTGCTCCTGGCTGGCGTGCGGCCCCTGGACCGGGCGGTAAAAGGCTGCGTTGAGCCAAGAACCCGGCCGTTGCCCCCCGCGATCGACTACAGACTGCCGGCGTGGCGACTGTCAATCGCCGGGCCGCCCCGCCGCTGCGCTGCAACACATTTTTGAGGCATCGCACAATATGTTGGCGGCGCTGCAAAAAAGCCCCTATCGTAAATGGGGGTCGACACGACAATAGCCGCCTATGCGGCCGCTTCAGGGAGCGGGCGACGGGTCCCGACGGAGGGGGAATGGCGAAGGACAAGGCGCCGACGACGATCAAGAAATATGCAAACCGGCGTCTCTACAACACCGGTACGTCGACGTATGTGACGCTGGAAGACCTCGCCGACATGCTCAAGCGCGACGAGGATTTCGTCGTCGTCGACGCCAAGTCGGGCGAGGACATCACCCGTTCGGTGCTCACCCAGATCATCTTCGAGCAGGAGAACAAGGGGCAGAACCTGCTGCCCATCGCCTTCCTGCGCCAGCTCATCCGCTTCTACGGCGATTCGATCCAGAACCTGATCCCGACCTATCTCGATTTCTCGATCGATTCGCTGGTGCGCGACCAGGAGAAGCTGCGCAAGCAGATGTCCGGCGCCTTCGGCCCGAACGCCACCCTCGACGTCCTCGGCGATCAGGTGCGCCGCAATACCGAGATGTTCGAGCAGGCGATGCGCATGTTCCTGCCCTTCGGCGTCGCCGGCGAACGGCCGGCGGCGGCGCGCTCGGGCGAGGAGAAGGCGAAACCTGCGGCGCCGGAATCCGGCGACATCGATGCGCTGCGCCGCCAGCTCGACGACATGCAGAAGCGTCTCGACAAGCTGTCCGACAAGTAGGGCCGGAGGGAACCGCTTGGCTTAGCCGGCTTGGCGCGCGTCGCGCGCCGGGCGGCGCGGGTTCCACGGCCACTGCGACGACGCCGCGCCGATCAGGTTGCCCTGGATCATGTCGACCCCGAACTCGGCGAGCAGCGCCAGGGTCGGCTCGTCTTCCACCCACTCGGCCACGACCTTCATGTCGAAGTGACGGGCGATGTCGACCAGCGCCTTGACGAACACCTGGTCGTCGCGGCTGTTCTGCAGGTCGCCGAGAAAGACGCCGGCGATCTTGATGATGTCGGCCTTGAGCGACCGCAGGCTGCGGAACGACGAGAAGCCGGCGCCGAAATCGTCCAGTGCCAGCGGGCAGCCGAGATCGTGGAGCGTGGCGACGAAGCCTGCCGCCTCGTCGAGATTGCGGATGGCCGCCGTCTCGGTGATTTCCACGATCAGCCGGCCGGCGAGGTCGGGGCGGCGAGCCGCCGCGGCGGCGATCAGCGACAGCCACTCCGCATCGCCCACCGTCTCGCCCGAGATGTTGACCGAAACCCGCGCTTCGGGCGACGCCTCCAGCACTTCCAGCGTGTGCGCCAGCACGTAGTGGTCGATCAGCCTGATCAAGCCGAGGCTTTCGCTGAGCTCGATGAAATCGGTGGCGAGCGCAATCGTCCCGTCGGCCCGCTCGAGACGCAGCAGGCCTTCGTGGAAGACCGGCACGCGCGTGGCGATGTCGACCACCGGCTGGAACGAAAGCTTCAGGCGCCGGTCGTTGAGCGCCGCCACCAGTTCGCTCGACAACGCCGCATTGCTGCGCTGGCGCTCTTCCCGGGGGGGCGACGGGGCATAGGCGACGAAGCGCCCGTTGCCGCGCTTGCGCGCCTGGTGCAACCCCTCCTGGGCATGCGCCATCGCCTCGCGCACGGTGCGCCCGTGGCGGGGCAGGTTGACGCCGCCCATCGACACGGTCACCGCCACCGCGCTGGTCTCGGTGGTGATGATGTCGCGGCGGACCACGGCGTGGAAGCGCTCGGCCGCGGCGTGCATGTCGCTCTCGCTGCAGTTCATCAGCACGATGCCGAGCTTGTTGCCGGAGTAGCGGCCGATGGCATCGCCCTCGCGCAGCTCCGCCCGGATGCGGCGGCCGACGGCGGCGAACACCTGATCCGCCGTATCGAAGTCGTAGGCCTCGTTGATCGCCCGGAAATTGTCGACCGCCACGATCAGGAAGGCGATCGTCGTCCGCTGCCGCTTCGCCTCGGTCATGGCTTCGCCGAGCACGGTCAGCAGGTGGTTGCGGTTGAAGAAGCCGGTGAGTTCGTCGTAGCGCGTCAGGAAGGCACGCCGCTCTTCGCGTTCGGCTCGCTCGTTGACGATCCGCACGACGCCGCGCGCCCGTTTCGCCTGGCCGTTTTCGTCGGCGTACCAGCGGCCGGCGTCCTCGATGATCAGGCGCGGCCTGCCTTGCTCCCGATCCGGCAGCAGCGTGTACTGGACCTCGTAGGCAACGCCGTCGCCAGTGTCCTTGCCGCTGGAATTGAGTACCGCGTCGTGGCGGCTGGTGGGGCTCGCCGGATCGAGCAGGCTGGCGAAATCGCGCCCGGTGGCGATGGTTTCGACCGAGGGCACGCCGAGCACTTCGGCCGCGCCCTGGTCCCAGCGGATGCGGTCGTCGGCGACCGTCCATTCGTAGGCCACCCCGCCGACCGCGGCGAGGATGGCGCCGGCATCGAGCGGCGTCGCAGCGGACCGACCGGCCGCTTCCTGCGCGGCCGACACGATCACCCTCGCCTTCCCGTCAGCCTGCGGCACGGATGTCCTCTCGGCGCCATGTACGGATGTCCGGTTCGCTCGCCGGACCGGGTCAGGGCAAGACAATGCCGCAGCGAGCCTTAAGGAAGCGCCAAAGGCACCGCCGGCGGCAACCGCCCGCTGTCACCGTTTTCCGCCAAACGGTTAACGGACGATTAACCTCACATCCCGTCGCTATGGCCGACGGAGAGATCGCGGCGCGCCGCCTTGATCGAGATGGTCAGGCCCGCCAGCACGTCGAACAGCGCCAGGATCATCAGGACGAAGAAGACCGACTGGGCGGCGAACCCGACGATGATGAACTCGATCAGATAGGCGATGAACACCAGGGTCGACAGGATGTGATTGACGATCGCCCGCGAGCTGGTGTTGGTCGATTTCAGGACCTCGCCGAACAGGCAGATGATGCCGAACACCACCATCAGGTCGCGCCAGGTGAATTCCCACACCTGGCCCGACACCATGGTCATGTCGAAGATGACGCCGTCCCAGGCCGCCGTTCCGTGGAGCGCGCCGACCAGGTTGAAGACGAGCCACGGCAAAATCGTGAGCGGAATGACGAAGATGGTCCAGGCCATGAACGGCTACCCCCCGCTGATCGGATCCGGCCGGATCATACACTAGAGGCTTGCGGCGGCTCGACGAAAAAGGCCGGCATGCGCCGGCCTTCCGGATTGTCGGCCAAGGGCCGCGGCGGCCCTCAGGCCTCGCTCTTCGGCTCCAGCACCTGGCGGCCGCGGTACATGCCGGACTTCAGGTCGATATGGTGCGGCCGGCGGAGTTCGCCGGAATCCTTGTCCTCGACATAGGCCGGCTTCTTGAGCGCGTCGGCCGAGCGCCGCATGCCGCGCTTCGAGGGCGACGTCTTTCGCTTGGGAACTGCCATGGGAAAATCCTCGCAAAATCTCGGAAATTCGGGAAGTTGGGCCGCTATATAGCGGGGCTCACGGATAGAGGCAAACAATATAGGGCCCGGCAACGCGGGCGCGGGAAGCAACCGTTCGGGCGAGCGCCCGCAGCAGCGCCGAGGGATGCGCCGGGTCGCGGGCGGCGGGATTGGGCAGGCTGGCCGCCAGGAGCGCCGCCTCGCCCGTGGACAAGCCTTTGGCCGATCTGTGGAAATAGTGCCGGGCCGCCGCTTCCACGCCGAAGATGCCGGGGCCGAACTCGGCGATGTTGAGGTAGATCTCGATCAGCCGCCGCTTGCCCAGCACCAGATTGGCATAGAGCGCCAGCGGGATTTCCAGCGCCTTGCGCACGTACGAGCGCGAGGTCCACAGGAACAGGTTCTTGACCGTCTGCATGGCGATCGTCGAGGCGCCGCGCGGGCGGTCGGTCTCGTCGGCGCGGTCGATGACGGTACCCAGCGCCTTCCAGTCGACCCCGGCGTGTTCGCAGTAGCGGCTGTCTTCCGAGACCACGGCCGCGATGACCGCCCATTTCGACATGTCGTCGAGGGACACCCAGCGCCGGTCGATCGGCCCGGCGGTGACCCGCTCCCAGATCATCAGCGTCGAAACCGGATCGACCAACCGGTAGATCGGGGTGAGCACCACCGGCACCAGGACGAGGGCGAGCAGGACGGCGCCGACGTGCCGCCACGGCACGCGGAAGCCGCCGCCGCGCGTCGCGCCGGGCGTCTTCGCCTTCTTCGGCTTCCCCGCCTTCTTTTTCGTCGCTGTCATCGCCACCCGTGGACAGTGCCCTCCGGCCGTCGCACAGGCAATTGGCGGGATCGGCAATTCGTTCTCCTTCAGCCTTGACCGTCCGCCGCTTTCGGACCAATTCGGGGGCCACCATGGGCGACGATTTCACATTCCGGCTGAAGACGGCACAGGACGCCACCGAGGCGGTTCTGGCCAGGCTGCTTTCCGACGAGCCGCTGGCCGGCGAGATCGCCCGGCCGCCACGGCTGCTCGCCGCCATGCGCCATGCCGCGCTCGGCGGGGGAAAGCGGCTGCGCCCTTTCATCGTCATCGAGGCGGCCCGCCTCTTCGGCCGCTCCGCCAACGACGCGCTCGGCGCCGCGGCGGCGCTCGAATGCGTGCACTGCTATTCGCTCGTCCATGACGACCTGCCGGCGATGGACGACGACGACCTCAGGCGGGGGCGGCCGACGGTGCACCGGGCCTTCGACGAGGCGACCGCGATTCTGGCCGGCGATGCGCTGCTGACCCTGGCCTTCGCCGTCATCGCCGACCCGGCCTGCGACCCGGACCCGGCGGTGCGCGCCGAGCTTGCCGCCAGCCTGGCCGCGGCGGCAGGGCTCGGCGGCATGGCCGGCGGCCAGATGCTCGATCTGGCCGGCGGCGGCGGCGCCCGTGGCGAGGCCGACATCCGCCTGATGCAGGCGATGAAGACCGGCGCGCTCTTCCGCCACGCCGCCGAGGCCGGCGCCATCCTCGGCCACGCGAGCCCGAAGGAGCGCCAGGGGCTGGCCGAGTTCGGCGCGGCGCTGGGGCTCGCCTTCCAGCTTGCCGACGACCTCATCGATGCCACGGCGAGCACCGAGACCGCCGGCAAGGCCACCGCCAAGGACGCCGCGCGCGGCAAGGCGACGCTGGTCGCGGTGCACGGCGTCGACGGCGCCATGCGGCTGCTCGACGAGGCGGTGACGCAGGCGCTCACCATCCTGCGCCCCTTCGGCTCGCGCGCCGACATGCTGCGCGAGGCCGCCCGCTTCGTCGCCGCGCGCGAGGGATAGCGGCGGGCCGGCTAGCGCACGCCCAGCGCCTGGCGCAGCGCCGCTTCCGGGATGCCGAGGCGGGCGGCCGCCATGCGCAGGTCCGGCGGCGGCGGCCCCAGGGTGCGGCGGAGCGTGTCGACGCCGATGCCGAGACGCGCCGCGGCAACCGCGAGATCCGGGTGGCCGCCGCGCGGGCGGTCCGCCCGCCTGTCCCGGCGCGAAGCTGCCGGGGCCGAAGCCCGGTCCACCGCGCTGGCCGAACTGCGGCGGCGGCCCGGAGAGCGTGCGCACGGTCGCCTGCGACCACGATCCGCGCAGGCAGCCGACCGTATAGGGGAAATCGAGCGTGGCGACGTAGTGGTAGATCGTCACCGTCTTGCCGTTCCATTCCACCGGGCTGGTGCGCCCGTGGCAGGCGTCGAGATCGGCCGAGGACAGCGTGTCGCCGTTCTCATCGCGCGGACCGTAGATGCCGAAGCCGTCGATGGCGTAGCCGATGAGATGCGACGGACCGGAGCCCGAATCGAGCTCCTTGAGCACGCAGACGCTGGCGTTGTGGTAGTGGTAGACGCCGCCCTCCTGCGGGTGACCCTGGCAGGAATCCTGGGTCTCATGAGCGACCGCATCGCGGCCCGGCGCATCGAGCGCATTGAACAGCACCGCACCGGAGAGGAGCACGCCGACCGCACCGGGCGCGCACGTCGGCTGCCCGGCGAGCTGCGGGTTGACCGGCAGCGCGATCCGCATCGACTGCTGCCGGATGGAATTCGGGTTGCGGTCGTAGCGGTAGGCATCGTCCGAACGCGAGATCGGGAAGGTGCCGGTCGGATGGTCGGGCAGATCGTTCCAGGCGATGACGCGCTGGTTGCCCTCGGTGGCGATCGACAAGCTGTGCGGCCACGACACCGAGCCGTCGACGACAGCCTTGCGGGTGATGTCGAAGGTGCCGTCGGCCGTGTCGATCCACGGCCCGTCGACCTGAGCGCCGCCGGCGCCCGGGTCCGTGTGACAGGCCCAGATGGCGCCGGCCTGCGGGCCCGACGACAGCTTGCCGTCGCCGAGCGGCAGCCGGGTCGGATCGAGCTCGTGGGCAAGCGCGGACGTGGCGGCGAGCGCCGCAACCGCGACGATGACGATGCGCATGGGTCTTCCTCCCCTTTCGGCGGCCGCCACCGGCGGCCCATGGGGAGGTTACGGCAGAGTGGCGGAGGCCCTACGCCGGCCGCCAGCGCTTACCGAGCGCTCGCCTACTCGCGTGGCGCGGCGTCGTTGATCTCGATCCAGAAGCCGTCGGGGTCCTCAACGAAGCACTGGCGGACGCCGTCCGGCCGCGTGGTCACCGTGCCGGGCGGCCGGCCCGGCATGGCGCCGAAGGTCACGCCCGCCGCCGTGAGCCGTGCGACCATGCCGTCGAAGTCGGCCGCGGCGAGCGCCAGATGGGTGCCGATGCCGCGTTCCGCCTTCGCCGCCGGGTTGCCGCCGACGAGGTGCAGGTTGATCCCGGGCGCCAGCGCAAACCAGCGGATCGGCCGGTTGCCCATCGGGTTCTCCACCTCGGCGAGGCCGAGGATCTCGTTGTAGAAACGCACGCTCGCGTCGAGGTCGCGGACGTGGATGGCCTGATGGTCGATGCGGAAGGGGTGGGACATGGGCGTCTTCGGCAAGAGGAATGGCGGAGCGTACTCCGCCGCCTCGCCAACGCCAATGCGGACCACCCGCGGCCGTCGCCGGCTGCTAGATGTCGTTGCTGGCGTTGAGCTTGGCGACGGGGATGGATTTGGCCGTCTTTGCCTTCGGGCGGACCCTGGTCTCGCCCGCCTTGGCCGTCTTGCCGGTCTTGGCCGTCTTGCCCGCCTTCGCCGTCTTGCCGACCGCGGCCTCGCTGGCGTCGCGGGCCAGGCGCAACGCCCGCAGGCGCTCGGTATTGGCATCGACGCGCCGCACCTCCGCATCATGGTCGCGGCGTGCCTCGGCCGCCTCGCGGGCCTTGCGCTCGGCGCGGGTGGCCTTGTCTTCGACGGGATGCGGCTGTTCGGCGGGCTGCATGAAAGCTCCTTGGCGGATGCGGGCCCGGATAACGCGCGAGAGGGCGCCTTGGTTCCAGCGCTCCCGTCCAGCGGGGCAAATTGACGAAAGCGCACCCGTCGCGACGCCTGGCCGGCGTTGAACGCCTCAACCGTCCCCGGGAGGATTTGCCTCTACGCCGTCTTCGCCTTGGCCTTGGGGGTGGCCTTCTTGGCGGACTTCGCGTCTTTGGCGGCGGCCTTGGCTTCGACCGCGGCCGCCTTGCTCTCGGCGGCAGCGGCGGCCTCCTCGGCGAGCTTCGCGTCGCGGGCGACGCGCAGCGCCCTCAGCCGCACGGTGTTGTCGTCGACCCGCTTGGCCTCCATCTCGGCGTCACTCAACGCCTTCACCGCATCGCGCTGCCGCGCCTGGGCCTTGGCGAAGCGCACCTCGGCCTCGCTTTTCGAACTCCTGGGCATGTCGCCTCCTTTTTGTGCCGTCATAGCGGCGACGCAACCGTCGCCGCGGGCCTCCCGCCCCACCCCGGGGAGCCGGGTTGCGAGGCGGAACGGCCGCTGGGACTGTCCGGCGCGGCGGACCCGCGCCGTCGGGTTATTCCGCCGCCTCTCCCGTGGCCGTGCCGCCACCGAACCGCCGCTCGACGTAGTCGTTGACGAGCTTGCGGAAATCCTCGGCCAGCGTCGGGCCGCGCAGCGTCACCGCCTTCTTGCCGTCGATGAACACCGGCGCCGCCGGCTGCTCGCCGGTGCCGGGCAGCGAGATGCCGATGTCGGCGTGCTTCGATTCGCCGGGGCCGTTGACGATGCAGCCCATGACCGCGACCCTGAGCTGCTCGATGCCGGGATATTTCTCGCGCCACACCGGCATGGCGGCGCGGAGATCGTCCTCGATGCGGCGGGCAAGCTGCTGGAAGACCGTCGAGGTCGTGCGCCCGCAGCCCGGGCAGGCCGCCACCACCGGCACGAAGGCACGGAAGCCCATGGTCTGCAGAAGCTCCTGCGCGACCACCACCTCGCGCGTGCGGTCGCCGCCGGGCTCCGGCGTCAGCGAGATGCGGATGGTGTCGCCGATGCCCTGCTGCAGGAGCAGGCTCATCGCCGCCGACGAGGCGACGATGCCCTTGGACCCCATGCCCGCCTCGGTCAGGCCGAGATGGAGGGCGTATTTCGATCGTGCCGCCAGCGCCGTGTAGACGGCGACGAGATCCTGCACCTGGCTGACCTTGGCCGAGAGGATGATCTTCGTCGCCGGCAGGCCGATCGCCTCCGCCGCCTCGGCCGACAGGAGCCCCGAGGCGATGATCGCCCGGCGCATGACCTCCGCCGCCGACAGCGGCTTCTCGGCCGCGGCGTTCTTGTCCATCATGCGGGTCAGCAGCGACTGGTCGAGCGAGCCCCAGTTGACCCCGATGCGCACCGGCTTGTCGTTCTTCAGCGCCACCTCGACCATGGTGGCGAACTGGCGGTCGCGCTTTTCGCCGAAGCCGACGTTGCCGGGATTGATGCGGTATTTGGCGAGCGCCTCGGCGCAGGCCGGATGGTCGGTCAGCAGCTTGTGGCCGATGTAGTGGAAGTCGCCGATCAGCGGCACGTCGATGTTGCGGGCCGCCAGCCGGTCGCGGATGTGCGGCACGGCGGCCGCCGCCTCGTCGCGGTCGACGGTGATGCGCACCAGTTCCGAACCGGCGCGGGCGAGCGCCGCCACCTGCTCGACCGTCGCGTCGATGTCGGCGGTGTCGGTGTTGGTCATCGACTGGACGACGATCGGCGCGCCGCCGCCGACCTGGACGGCGCCGACCATGACCGGCACGGTCTGGTGGCGCGGAAGGGGCTCGGAAAGGTAGTCAGTCATCGGCTGGGGTCTCTGCATGAGCCGTCGCATGAGGGGCGGACGAAACGCCGCCGGAACGGCGCCCGGGAGACGGACAATCGGCTCGACCATAGCGGCCGCCCGTGAAGGAATTGTCGCACGCGACGCCGGTCATGCTTGCGCCAGCGCCCGGCAGCGGGCGCACAGGCCGCGCACTTCCAGAACATGCTGGCGGGGCAGGAAGCCGCGGCCCGACGTCTCGGCACCGACCAGCCGGCCGAGCGCCTCCGACGAGGCCTCCGCCGCCGCGCCGCATATGTCGCAGATGAGGAAGAGCGTGGCGCCCGGCGTGCAGCGCTCGCCGCGGTCGCAGGCGACATAGGCGTTCTTCGAATTCGATGCGGTGGGCAAGGTTGTGCTCCACCAGAAAGTCGAGCGCCCGGTAGACCGAGATCGGCGCCGGGCGATGGCCGTCGATGCCGATACGGTCGATCACGTCGTAGGCCGAGGCCGGCACGTGGCTCTCCAGCAGCGCCTCCAGCACCTGCCGGCGCTGCGGCGTGAAGCGCAGGCCCTCGCGCGCGCAAATCGCCTCGGCGTGGTCGAGCGCCTCCGACGCGCAGCGCGCATGGTCGTGCTCGCGATGCTCGAGGACGGGGCTGATTGCGGTCATCTCGGGTCGAACTCTATCACCGGGTGCGGCAAAGACGAACGGCGTCGGCCGTGCCGCCACGCAATATGGGGTCGCCGGGGCCAATTGCGCAGCCCGTGGACACCTCCTTTCCCCGCTGCCTGTCGATTGTGCAGTGCACAAGATTTCGCCACATCCGGGCCACTACGCGCCCATCATTTCTGCCCACCAGCGCCATGATTGCAGGGGTGGCCTGCGTTTTTCGCGTTTGCGGGAACTTTCCCCCACCCATACGGATTTTTGCGGTGCGAACGAGCGGCGGTGTGCAGCGCAACACGCACCCCCGCCGGCTTGGGCACCTCAGTTGCGACGAGAGTACCGGGACTGGCGACCATTCCATGATGATCCATGCTGCTCCGAGCCGCCGACTCGTTCTGTCACTCTTGGGCTCCGCTCTGGCAGGCGGCGTCTTCCCCCAGGCGCTGAGCGCGCTGGCGGCGACCAGTCCCGCGGCCGGCACGCCGTTCACCCGCTCCACGGTGACCGAGATGGCGCGGGCCCTGGCCAAGAAGCCCTTCGAGCCGCCCTCGTCGGATCTGCCGGATTCGATCAAGAACCTCACCTACGACCAGTACCGGGCGATCTATTTCCGCCCGGACAAGGCGATCTGGGCCGACGAGAAGCTGCCCTTCCAGGTACAGCTCCTGCCCCGCGGCTTCTACTTCAAGGAAAAGATCGAGGTGGCGACGGTCGACGACGGCCGGGCGCATCACGTCGCCTATTCGCCGGACATGTATGCGCCGGGCGCCATCGTCACCCAGCCGCTGCCGACGGCCGACATCGGCTTCTCCGGCGTGCGCGTCCACGGCCACATCAACAGCCCCGACCATCTCGACGAGATCATCGTCTTTCAGGGCTCCAGCTACTTCCGCGCGGTCGGCAAAGGCCAGGTTTACGGCATCTCCTCGCGCGGGCTGGCGCTCGATATCGGCGCGCCGAAGGGCGAGGAGTTTCCGATCTTCCGTGCCTTCTGGATCGAGAAGCCGGGCAAGGACGTCGACGCCATCGTCATCCACGCGCTGCTCGATTCGGCCAGCGTTGCCGGCGCCTACCGCTTCAGCGTGCGGCCGGGCCTGCCGACGGTGACCGACGTCGAGGTGACGCTGTTCCCGCGCGTCGCCCTGAAGGCGGCCGGCCTCGCGCCCGGCACCTCGATGTTCTACTTCGACGGCAACGGCCGCGAAAACTTCGACGACTGGCGGCCGCAGGTGCACGATTCCGACGGGCTGCTGATCGTCAACGGCGGCGGCGAACGTCTGTGGCGGCCGCTCGCCAACCCCAAGAACCTGCAGTTCAGCGCCTTCGTCGACAGCGGCGTGCGCGGCTTCGGGCTGATGCAGCGCGACCGCGACTACAACGATTACGACGACTACAACGCCGGCTACGAGAAGCGCCCGAGCCTGTGGGTGGAGCCTGTCGGCGACTGGGGCAAGGGCTCGGTCGTGCTGGTCGAGATACCGAGCGATTCGGAGATCAACGACAACATCGTCGCCTACTGGCAGCCGGCCGAACCGATCGCCGCGGGATCGGAATACGCCTTCGCCTATCGCCTGTCGTGGGGCGATGGCCCGGCGATGCCCGGCACCATCGTCGCCGCGACGCGGCGCGGCCGCGGCGCTCTGCGCCAGGACTCGCCCGTCCGCCGCTTCGTCATCGACTACGTCGACACCGGTGTCGCCGTGGCGCCGGCCGTGGCGGATGCGGCCAAGCCGGCGCCCGCCCCGGCCGACGATCCGCCGCCGCCGCTGCCGACGGCGCAGGTGACCGCCGGCGGCGGCGCGATCAGCGACATCCTCGTCGAACGCAACCCGGTGAGCGGCGGCTGGCGCCTGACCTTCAACCTCGACCCGAAATCCGAGACGCTGATCGAACTGAGGGCCGTCCTGTCCTTCGCCGACAAGCGTCCGGTCGATACCTGGCTCTACCGATGGACGGCGTAACCCCGGAGCCCTTCGCGGGCGGCGCTGCCGCCTCCCCGCTTCCGGGCATGCCCAGGCCGCTGCCGACGGCCGTGCTGCCGCAGCGGCTCGACGCCTTCGACCCGACCCAACGGCGGCGCTTGGCGCGGCCGGCGGCGGCCTCGCGCACCCTGCCGCGCCTCGTCGTCTTCGGACTGACGCTGGCGATCACCGCCTTCGGCGGCTATCAGATGTCCCGCGCCCTGTCGCTTGGCGGCGTTACCGGCCTGACGCTGCTCGTCCTCGCCCTGTTCGTCCTGAATTTCGCCTGGATCGCCTTCGCCTTCGTCAACGCGCTGGTCGGCACCGTCCTCACCCTCGCCCGCCGCAGGCCGCAGGTCACGGCCGACCCGGCACCGATCGGCGGACGCACGGCGGTCCTCATGCCGATCTACAACGAACGCCCGGAACGCTGTTATGCCGCGGTCGAGGCCATGGCCCGCGGCCTCGAGGCGCTCGGCCACAGCCACGCCTTCGACTGGTTCATCCTCAGCGACACGACCGACGCGACCATCGCCGCCGCCGAGCAATCGGCCTTCATCGGCCTGCGCAACGGGCTGGCGCCGGGCACCCGTGCCTATTACCGGCGCCGCCGCCGCAACACCCACCGCAAGTCCGGCAACATCGCCGATTTCTGCCGGCGCTGGGGTGGCGGCTACGACTACCTGCTGGTGCTCGATGCCGACAGCCTGATGGCGCCGGCGACGATCGTCGAGCTCGCCCGGCGCATGGAAGCCGACCCCGACCTCGGCATCCTGCAGACCGTGCCCGAACTGGTGAACGCCCGCACCACGCTCGGCCGCCTGCAGCAGTTCGCCAACCGCGTCTACGGGCCCCTGCTGGCGCGCGGCCTCGCCTGGTGGACGCAGAGCGAAGGCAACTACTGGGGCCACAACGCCATCATCCGCCGCCGCGCCTTCACCCGCGCCGCCGGGCTGCCGGTGCTTTCCGGCCGGCCGCCGTTCGGCGGCCACATTCTCAGCCACGACTTCGTCGAGGCGGCGCTGATCCGCCGCGCCGGCTACACCGTGCGCATCGCCGCCGACCTGTCCGGATCCTATGAAGAGGGGCCGACCTCGCTGATCGACCTGGCCACCCGCGACCGGCGCTGGTGCCAGGGCAACCTGCAGCACGTGCGCATCGTCGGCGCCCGCGGCCTGCATTGGGTGAGCCGCTTCCACCTCATGAACGGCATCATGTCCTATGGCGCATCGCTGCTCTGGCTGCTGCTGATCGGCGCCGGCCTCGCGCTGTCCCTCGAGGTGCAATACGTGCGTCCCGAATATTTCCCCAACGCCGTCGGCCTGCCGGTCCTGCCGATCGTCGATCCGCAGCGCGCCCTGGCGGTCCTGGCCCTCACCGCGGGCGTCCTGTTCGGGCCCAAGCTCATGGGCGGCGTCGCGCTCGCCTGCGACCGGGAGGCCCGCCGCGCCTCCGGCGGCGCCGGGCGGCTGACCGCCAGCGTGCTCTTCGAAACGCTGGCGGCGGCCCTCATGGCGCCGGTCGCCATGCTCATGCAGTCGCGCATGATCGTGTCGATCGTGCTCGGCCACGACGCCGGCTGGCTGCCGCAACGGCGCGAGGACGGCAGCCGCTCGTGGGGCGATCTCCTGCATTTTCACTGGCCGCATGTCGCCTGCGGCGGCGTTCTCGGCGGCCTCGCCTGGGCGGTGTCACCGGCGGCCCTGCTCTGGCTGTCGCCCGCCGTCGCCGGCATGATCGCCGCACCGGTGATCTCCGCCCTCTCCGGCTCGGCACGCTTCGGCCACACCATCCGCCGCCTCGGGCTGCTGAGAACGCCGCAGGAGACCGCGCGTCCGGTCATCACCCGCAAGGCGCTGACGGTGCGCCGCTCGCACCGCATGGCGGTCGCCGCCACGCCCGATTTCCCGAGCCTCATCATCGATGTCGGCCGGCGCCGCGACCTGCTGGCCCTCGCCGACCGGCCGGACCGGCGGCGCGGCGAGGTCGACCCGGTGGAAGCGACGGCGACGGTCAAGATCGGACAGGCGCGCACGCTCGCCGAGGCGCTCTCCTATCTCGACGCGGACGAGCGCGCCATCACGCTGGCCACGCCCGAGCTGATGGAGCAGCTCGCCGCGCTGCCCACCGAACAGACCGCCGCCTGAGCCAGGGCACGCCTGCCGGCGCGATTGGATTGGGGCGTGACCGCCCCTGCCGCCAGGCCATATACAGGGCACGGGCCGACGAGCCGAGGGGAGGACGCGATGCTCAAGGGCAAGACTGCACTGGTCACCGGGTCGACGTCAGGCATCGGCCTGGGCCTCGCCCGCGCCTTTGCCGCCGAAGGCGCCAATGTCGTGCTGAACGGCTTTGGCGACGCCGCCGAGATCGAGACGCTGCGCAACGAGATGGCCAACGCCATGGGCGTCGAGGTGCGCTACGCGCCGGCCGACATGACCCGGCCGGACGAGATCGCCGCCATGGTCGCCGATGCCGAGAAGGAGTTCGGCGCCATCGACGTGCTCTGCCCCAACGCCGGCATCCAGCACGTGGCGCCGGTCGACCAGTTCCCCGTCGACCGCTGGGACGCGATCATCGCCATCGTGCTGTCCTCGGCCTTCCACTGCATCCGCGCGGCGCTGCCCAAGATGCGCGACAAGGGCTGGGGCCGCATCATCATGACGGCGAGCGCCCACGCGTTGAACGCTTCGCCCTACAAGGCCGCCTACGTTGCCGCCAAGCACGGCATCGGCGGCCTGACCAAGGTGGTGGCGCTGGAGACCGCGCAGCAGGGCATCACCGTCAACGCCATCTGCCCCGGCTATGTGTGGACGCCGATGGCCGAACGGCAGATCCCCGACACGATGAAGGCACGCAACCTGACCGCCGAGCAGGTGAAGCGCGACGTGATGCTCGCCGCCCAGCCGACCAAGGAGTTCGTCACGGTCGAGGAGATCGGCGGGCTTGCCGTCTTCCTCTGCTCCGACGCGGCCAAGAACATGACCGGTTCGCTGATTTCCATCGACGGCGGCTGGACGGCGATGTGAGGCCCACCCGCGGACGGGTTTCCGCGCGGCTCTGTCGATTTGACGCAGCCGATGTGACGGCACACCGTCCCGCCGCGCTGGCGCTTCGGGCCAGAGACGGCGTTGGGGGGGCCGCGCAGCCCGGCCGCAGCCGCCGCGCGTCCCCGTAACGGAACCTTAACCCTAAGTTTTCATTATTCCAGAAGACGAGTCCCCACCGGGAAAGGTACGGCACATGACCCCCGGCCAAGTAAGCCTGCTGGTCGGCTGCGTGTTGGCAGCCATCGCGTTGATCACACTCTATCCGCCGCGCGTGCGGCGCCTGAGCATCATCGGCATTCTGTGCGGCGCGATCAGCCCGATCGCGTTCACCATCGCCTTCGCCTCATAAGCGACGCGGATTGGAACGGGGGTCTCCAGTCCGCAAATGCCGGGCACCGGTGCAGGGAGCGATCACTCCTGGCAGCGAGCGATCACGCGTGGCAGTCGCGGCGCCGAGCCGTGGCTCAACGCGCTGGCGCGCCAAGGCAAGGTGATCTTCGAGCAGACCGCCGGTGACGGCTGCGGGCCTTCCCTTACGCCACCCAGATCAGCGACGAGCGCCCGGCAGCACGCGTCATGGCGGCGATGCGCCGGGACAGCACGAAGGCGACGACCGCGAGGCTGGCGATGACCAGCACGCCGCTCTCGCCGGCCACGTATTCCTGCACCGTCGGCGATGCGGTCGCGGTGACGCCGCCCAGCGCGTCGAGCGCATCGTTGAAGACCGCGTGGGCGACCGCCACCGGCCAGACGCTGCCGGTCACCAGACGCAGCCACCCGTAGAAGACGCCGGCAAGCGTCAGCGTCACAAGGAAAAGCGGCACCACGATGAGCAGGTTGCCGTCCGCATGGTAGAAGGGTGTCAGGACGATCAGCGGCAGGTGCCAGAGGCCGTGCAGCAGGCCGACCAGCAGCATGGCGCCGAGCGGACCAAGCACCGCCAGGCGGGGCAGCATGTAGCCGCGCCAGCCGATCTCCTCGGCCAGGGCCAGAACCAGGCCGAGGACCAGGCCGACGGCGACACGCACGCCGGTCGCCGGCAGGCTGCCTGTGAGCTGCGGCGCCTTGAGATCGGCGAGGCCGAGCGCCCAGACGACCGCATAGGCGGCAAGCAGGACCAGCACCGGTGCGAGGATGGCGAGCGGCCAGCCGCGCCAGCCGGCGCGACCGAGACCAAGCCCCATCCAGGCGGCGCGCGAACGCGCTTCGCCGGTCGCCAGCATCGTCACCAGCACGGCGATGGCCGGGGTGAACATGGTCAGCAGACCGACGCCTTCACCGAGCGGCCCGCCGAAGGCGGCGACCAAGCCGGCAAGCGCAAAGGCGACAAGAAACGCCAGCCCCGCGCGGGCGGGGCCGTTGGGGACGGCACGCATGGGCTCGACTTTCGACGGAATGGCGGAGTTCGGCACGAGGCCGAAATGTTGGCGGAGGCTTAGGCGAAGCCCGCGCCCGCGTCTGTGATCGGGCTCACAACCACCATGCGCCCTCTCCGACGAATGTCAGATGCCGCCGCCGTCGGCCTCGTCGGGCGTATCGGATACGGGGTCGCCATCGCCGGCGGCCAGCCTTGCGGAGCGCAGCGGCGGCAGCTGGGTGGGCAGCGGCGACCAGCCGGCAAGCTCGCCCTCGCCGTAGACGACACGGGCGAAGGGATCGGAATCGTTGGCGACCCAGCCCGCCTCGCCGGAGCGCGCGGAAACCGCCCAGCGCACTGCATCGGCCTCCGCCGGCCCCTGCTCGCTGGCGCGCACGCGCACCAGCACCAGGCTGCCGTCGCGCGGCGCCGTGCTCATGCTCGCCCACTTCGGCGATGCCGATGCCATTGGCTTTGCCCCCGCCGGTTCGCTGACATGCGGCGACGACCCGGCAAGAGCCACCGCCGCATGGGCTGGATGCAGCCCTACTTCAGGCCGATTGCCATGCCGGAAAGATCGGCATTGACCATCAGGCCGACCTGCCCGCCCGAGAGTTCGAGCAGCGCGCCCTTGTCGTTCTTCAGCACGATCGCGCCCGGACCCCTGATGCCGGCCGCGCCGGCGCCGGCCGCCACGTAGACGCCGGCGATATCCGACGGACGGCGGATGTGGCTGACCGTGCCGTAGAGGTTGGCCTTGGCGGCGCCGAAGACCAGGCCGCCGCTGATGCCGCCGATGTCGAGGCCGTAATGCCGGCCGTGGAACGTCAGCGATCCGCTGCCCGCCGAGGCGCCGACGAAGAAACCGCCCTTGACGATGGTGATGCGCACCGAGCCGCTGTCGGCCCAGGCGGCCGACGCGATCAGGCTGGCGCCGAGGACGGCGACGAGCGCGATCAGGCCAGTGCGAAAACGACTAAACGAACCCATTGGATTCCTCCTGTTGAGTGCCGCCCTCCGTCAACGTCCGCCAGCAGATTTAGTGCCTTTCCGGGCCGGAGGGAACATTCCCCCGGCGCGATTTTGCGCCAGAGCGCCACCGCGCTGCTTCACGCCTTGCCGCGGGCGCGCTCGCCGAGCGTCGCGGTGAGGCGCAGGAGCGCCGGCGAGTGGTCGTTGCGGTCGAGCATCACCTGGATGATCGACACCCCGTCGGTGTTGGCGTGCGCCCGTTTCAGCGCCGCATCCATTTCGATCTCCGTGGTGACGCGGATGCCGAGGCCGGTGCCGAGGACCTCCGGAATCTTCCAGTAATGCCAGGTCGCCACGTCGTTGTAGGCGCCGTCGAGCATCGGCCGTTCGGTGCCATAGCCGTTGTTGTCGAGCACGACGATGATCGGGTTCTGGCCGTAGCGGGCGAGCGTCGCGCACCTCCATGCCGGTCATCTGGAAGGCGCCGTCGCCGACCAGCACCAGCGGCCTCAGATGGGGCTTGGCGGCCTTGACGCCGAGCGCTGCCGGGACGGCGAAGCCGAGCGAGCAGTAATAGGCCGCCGCCAGGAAATGCACGCTGTTGTGGATATAGAGGTCCTCCGCGCCGAACAGCGAATCGCCGGTGTCGGCAATGACCACCATGTCGTCATCGAGGAAGGCGTTGACCTGACGGAACAGCGCCTCGACGGTCATCGCCCGGTCGGCCGGGTTGAACAGGCCGGGATGCTCGGGGTGCTCGAACGGCGGCACGCTGCGCGGCAGCCAGGAATGGGCGGCGAGCCCGGCAACGAAATCGGCCATGCCGACGCCGTCGAAGGAATGGTGGCCGATGGCGATGCGGTCGCTGGCGGCATAGATGGCGTAGCGCCGGTCGATGCGCGCGGTGTAGACGCCGAGGTTCATGTCGGTCATCTGCGCGCCGAGCAGCACCAGGCAATCGCTCTTCTCGACATAGTCGCGCACCGAATCGCGGCCCATGGCGCCCTCGTAGATGCCGAGATAGGCGGGATCGGATTCGGGGAAGACCGATTTGCCGGTGATGGTGGCGGCGACCGGCATGCCGGTCTTGTGGACGATGTCGGCGAGCTTCGCCTGCAGGCCGAAGCGGTGCAGTTCCTCGCCGGCCAGGATCACCGGGCGCTCGGCCTTCGCGATCGCCGCGACCGCCTCGGCGAGGGCGACGGCGAGCGCCTCCGCGTCGCCCGGCTCCTCGGCCGGCAGGTGGCGATGCAGCGGCCCGATCTCGGCGGTCGCCATGTCGCGCGGGATCTCGATGTAGACCGGCCGGCTGTGGCGGCGGACGCGCCGCCAGGACGCGCTCGATCTCGAAGGCGGCGGTCGCCGGATCGTCGAGCACGGCCTGGGCGACGGTGAGCTGTTCGAAGACGCGGAGCTGGGTGTCGAAGCCGCGCACCGTGTGGTGGAGCAGCGGACTGCGCCGCTGCTCGTGCGTGCCCGGCGCCCCGCTGATGATGACCACCGGCGAGCGCTCGGCGAAGGCCTGCGCCGCAGCATTGGCGATCTTCAGTCCGCCGACGCAATAGGTGATGCAGGCGCAGCCGAGCCCGTTGACCCGCGCATAGGCGTCGGCGGCGAAGCCGGCGCCCTGTTCGTCGGCGGTATTGATCGACCGTGAGCCGGCTCTCTTCCATCTGCTTGAAGAAGGTGAGCACATAATCGCCGGGAACGCCGAAGACGTGACCGACGCCGTTTTCAGCCAGCCGCTCGATGAGGTAACCGCCGATGCTTTGTGTCATGCTCGTTCCCCGTTTCGGACGCGCCCGCGCAGCGCACTCTGCGGCGGACTATGCCCGAAAGCGGTGACCGGCGGCAGAGCCGGAGAGACACATCATGACCGAGCCGATGCCCGACGTTTTCCTGCAAGCGCTGCTGGCCGACATCACCACTCTGGAGGTCGACGCCATCGTCAACGCCGCCAACAATTCGTTGCTTGGCGGCGGCGGCGTCGACGGCGCCATCCACCGCGCCGCCGGGCCGGGATTGCGAGCCGAATGCGCCACGCTCGGCGGCTGCAACACCGGTGACGCCAAGATCACCGGCGGCTACCGTCTGCCGGCGAAGCACGTCATCCACGCGGTCGGCCCGGTGTGGCGCGGCGGCCGCAGCGACGAGGACGCGCTGCTCGCCTCCTGCTATGCGCGCTCGGTGGAGATCGCGCGCGAGCACGGGCTGACCTCGATGGCCTTTCCGTCGATCTCGACCGGCGTCTACGGCTTTCCCGCCGATCGCGCCGCGGCGATCGCCGTCGAGACCGTCGCTGACGCCATCGACGACGAGCCCGGCCTCATCAGGCGGATCATCTTCTGCTGCTTCGACGATCGGGCGCTGACGCTGCACCGGGCGGCGCTGGCCGCACGTCGGGCTTGAAAAAGGCCGCAATCTGCTGCTTGGCTGGTTCCACTAGCGCCGCAGCGGCGCAACAAGAGGGCGAAAACCGTTGCGACGCGCGATTCCGCTATGGCTGGCCGTTGCCTCGCTCGCCGCTGTCGGCACGGCGCGCGCCGAGGATCCCATCCAGTTCTTCCAGCGGCTGCTCGGCCCGCCGGCAAGAACCATGGAGGAGGCGCTGAACCCGCGGCTGCCCGCCCACAAGGCGCCGAAGGCGGCAGCGAAGGCGTCGGCCGATGCGACAGCCGCGCAGCCGCAGCCAAAAACGGTCGAGCCGGCACCGCAAGCGGCGACGCCGGCGCCGAAGATGGCGGAGCAGCAACCGACGACCGCCGCGCCCGGGCGGCCGGCCGCCTCCACCGACCTTCTCTCGGTCCCCATGCCCCGCCTCAGGCCGGGCGACGCCAGCCCGGCCGGAAACGCCCTTGGCTATGCCCCGGCGACCGGCATCGAGGCCGCGCCTCTGGTTCCCTCGAAAGGGGCACCGCCCGCCGCACCGCTCAAGCTGCCGCCGCCGGCGGCCCGCTCAACCTGCGGCGCCGTCATCGCCGACCTCGGGGTCGAGGCGACCCCGCTGGCGCCTGTGGTCGATGGCGCCTGCACGATTCCCGCGCCGGTGTCGGTCAAGGCGCTGGACGGCGGCGCCGTCGCCTTCTCGACCAAAGCGCTGCTCAACTGCGATCTCGCCGAGACCCTCGCCGCCTGGATGAAGAACACCGTGCAGCCGCTCGCGCGGAAGACGTTCGCCGCCCGGGTGACGGGCCTGCGCATCGCCGCCTCCTACGCCTGCCGCAACCGCGACAGCCTGGCCGACGCCAAGCTCAGCGAGCACGCCCGCGGCAACGCCATCGACATCTCGGCCTTCAAGGTCGACGGCGTTGGCTGGATCGAAGTGGAGACCGGCTGGACCGGCGGCGGCGACAAGGCGGACTTCCTGCGGGCGGTGCGCAAGTCGGCGTGCGGACCCTTCACCACGGTGCTCGGGCCTGGCTCGGATTCCTACCACCACAACCACTTCCACCTGGATCGCGCCAAGCGGCGCACGGCAGGCCCCAGCCGCGGGCTCTATTGCAAGTGACGGCCGGCCCCGGCACGGCGCTCGCGGGGAACCTGCCGGTCACCACCCGGCTCGGCCCGCTCCACATCGCCGTCACCGACGCGGAGCGCGCGCTCGTCATCTGGCGCGACATGGTGGGCCTGACCGAGATCGGCCGCGACGGCCGCACGATCACGCTGGGCGCCGGCGGCACCGCGCTGATCGTGCTGGAACCCGGGGCGGCGCGCGCCCGTGGTGCCGCACACCAGCGGCCTCTACCACGTCGCCCTGCACCTGCCGACGCGGCGCGACCTGGCCGTCGTCACCGCGCGGCTGATGGCGGCGCGCATTCCCAATTCGCCGACCGACCATCTCGTCTCCGAGGCGGTCTATCTGTGGGACCTCGATGGCAACGGCATCGAGATGACCTTCGAAACGCCGTGGCGCGGCACCTTCAAGTCCGACGGCGACACCTTCTACGCGCTCACGCCCGACGGTCGCCGGCACTCCGGCCGCGACGCCATCGACCTGCATTCGCTGCTCGGCGAACTGACGCGGGAGGACGAGATCCGCGAGCCGCTGCCCGCCGGCACGCGCATCGGCCACGTGCACCTGCATGTCGGCGACATCGACAAGGCGATGGCCTTCTATGCCGAGGACGGCGTCGGCTTCGCCCGCCAGATGCTCGCCCGGCGCGTCCGCATGGGCGACGTGACGCTCGGCTACCAGCCCCACGCGCTCGCCTTCAACACCTGGGCCGGCGCCGGCGCGCCCCAACCGCCCCCGGATTGGCCGGCTTGCGCTGGTTCAGCATCGTCCTGCCCGACACCGACGCCCTCGCCGCCATGCGCGCCCGCCTTGGCAACGTCCGCGATATCGACGAGGGCTTCGAGACGGCCGATCCGGCCGGCAACCGGCTGCGCGTGACCGCCGCGACAGCCGGCACGTGAGGCCGCCGTCGCGGCCGGCCTGCCGGCGCCGCGGGGCGTGACCCACGCGGACGCGAACCGTTCACCTGTCGGCGAACATCGCCTTCATGGGCTGCCAGTACATCTGGTGCCAACCGCCTTCCAGCATCGGCTGTGCCTCGGCCGGATGGCCGACCTGATCGAAGGTAAGCTTGGTGCCGCTGCCGTCTGCCGCCAGTTCGAACCTGACGAGCGAATAGACCCCCGCCGGCCACGCCTTCGACCGCCACGCCTGCACCAGGCGCGTGCCCGAGACCAGCTCGATGTTGCGCGCCTCGATGTCGCCGCCGAACAGGCTGACGGCACCACCGACCTCCTGCGAGATGCTCGCGGCCCGGCCGCCGGTCATCCGGGCGAAGTCGGCCGACGAGGTGAGGACCGCGAAGACGGCGGCGGGGCTGGCGTCGATCGACACTTCCTGATGGATGGACATGGCTGTCTCCTGTTTGACCTATCGGGACGGCGAGCCTAAGTTGTCAACCAACCGGTTGAGACGCTTCTTAGGGGCTCCGGGAGAAACTGTCAACCATCTGGTTGAGGACGCGATGACTGCAGGAACCGCCGCGGCGGACGACCAGCTCGACGAGATCTTCCACGCGCTTGCCAACCGCACGCGGCGGGCGCTGCTCCACACCCTTGCCGCCGGTCCGGCACGCGTCACCGAGCTTGCCGAGCCCTTCGGCATGTCTCTCAATGCCGTTTCCAAGCATCTCTTCGTGCTGGAACGCGCCGGATTGATCCGCCGCGAGCGCGCCGGCGCGATCCAGTCCTGCGTGCTCGATGCCGGGGCGATGGCCGACGCCGAGCAGTGGATTGGCGGCTACCGGAAGTTCTGGACCGGTCAGATCGACCGTCTCGCGGACTTCGTCGAAGAGAAGGAGGACTGACGTCCGTGGAGCCGACCGCATTGACGTTGAGGCGCGTGATCCGGGCGCCGCCCGACAAGGTCTTTGCCGCATGGACCGAGCCCGAAGCGCTGAAGCAGTGGTGGGGACCGGGCGCGGTGTCCTGCCCCGAGGCGCATGTCGACCTCCGCGAGGGCGGCACCTACCGCATCGCCAACCTCGAGCAGGATGGCTCGGTCACCTGGATATCCGGCACATTCGAGCGCGTGCGCCCGCCGCAGGAACTGATCTACACGTGGAGCGTCAGCATCGTGCCAGGCATGCCGACGCTCGTGCGCGTGATGTTCCTGCCGCATGCCGAGGGCACCGAACTGGTGCTGGTTCATGAGCGCTTCGCCGTCGCGGCGGTGCGCGACATGCACGTGCAGGGCTGGAACGGCTGCCTCGACAAACTCGAACGCCACGTCGGCGGCTGAGCCGGGCGGCCGCTCAAGCGCCGAGCGGCGGAATGCCGTGCGTTGCCAAACAGGCCGCCACCCTCTCCGGCGCGATCAGGCAGGGCTGGTCGATGGTCTGGCGACCGACGCAGGATGATCGGCCGTCGGCCCGTCTCAGCCGACGAAGCGCTTGACGAAGGCCAGCGCCGTTTCGGCGACTTCCCGCCAGCCGCTGTCGATGGTGAGCGAGTGACCGCGACCCTTGATCTCCACCAGTTCGGTCACGCCCGAGTTGTGCTCCTGCTGGTGGAACGAGGCACTGGCGATCGCCCACGGCACGGTATGATCCTTCTCGCCGGAGATGATGAGCAGTGGTCCGCGTTCCGGATTCTTCGTGTCGACCGCGGCCTCGGTCCACGGATTGAGATTGGCCGTCGCCGCCTGGAAGAGCGGCGCGCCGGCCGCCGGCACCGCGAATTCCTTGTAGAGCTGGTGGGCTTCCTCCTCGCTCACCGCGTTGGCGAAGGCGTAGTGGAACTGGTCGAAGGTGAGCGGCACGGCGCGATGCCGGTTGGCCGGATTGCCGAGCACCGGGAAGGACGACTTCAGCGCCGAGAAGGGCAGCGGCAGCACGCCGCGGAAGGGCGCCGGATCGATGGCCACCGACGCCGCCGCGAGGCCGCGTCCGGCGAGGATCTGGGTCAGCAGGCCGCCGAAGGAATGGCCGATGATCGCCGGCTTCTTGTTGAGGCCGCGGATGATCGCGCCGAAATGGTCGGCGACCGCGCCGATGGTCTTGTCGGCGAAGACCTCCGGATGCGCCGCTGCCTCCTCGACCGTTTCCGGGTCGTCCGGCCATCCCGGCGTCAGCGGCGTGAAGCCCGCCTCTTCGAAGAGCTTCGCCCAGCGGTCCCAGCTCGACGGCAGGAGCCACAGGCCATGCACGAACACCACCGGCGTCAGGCCGGTGGCATTGGCGTGCTCGCACTGCGCCAGCTCATGCTCGGTAATCGTCTCCGCATTGGTCGTCATGTCGTCCCTCGTATCGGTTGCAGCGCCTGGTTCGCGAGTCGAACGGCTCGGAGCGCCCGCCGCCCCAACGGTCCGAACGCTCAGGTTAGCCGTGTGATGTGACGGAATCGATTCCAATCGGCGGCGCCGCCTGAGGCAATCGCTTCGCTAGGCGGCGAACACCACCAGCAGGTCCTTGGCGTCGATCTGCGTCCCGAGGCTGACCAGCACCTCGGCGACGGTACCGTCGCGCTCGGCGTGCAGCGCCGTCTCCATCTTCATTGCCTCAATCGAGAGCAGCACGTCGCCCGCCTTGACCGCCTGACCGGACTGGACGGCGAGCATCGACACCACGCCCGGCATGGGCGCGGCAACCTGAAGCGGGTTGCCTTCCTCGGCCTTGCGCCGCGCGCCGCCGCCTTCGCTGGCGCCGCGCGCACGGTCGGGCACCTTGACCATGCGCGGCTGGCCGTTCAGCTCGAAGAAGACGCGTACGTTGCCGTCGGCGTCGAGATCGCCGATCGCCTGCGTGCGCACGATCAGCGTCTTGCCGCGCTCCAGCTCGACCGGAACCTCCTCGCCGGCCGGCAGGCCGTAGAAGAAGACCGGCGTCGGCAACACGCCGACCGGACCGTAGCGCTCGGCGGCATGGGCGAAATCGGCGTAGACCTTGGGATACATCAGGTAGGAAGCGAGCGCGCGGTCGTCGATCGCCGTATCGGCCTTCTCCGCCGCTGCCGCGCGCTCGGCGTCGAGATCCGCCGGCGGCAGCAGCGACCCCGGACGCGCCGTGGTCGGCTCGGCGCCCTTCAACGCCTTCTTCTGCAGCGCCTCCGGCCAGCCACCCGGCGGCTGACCGAGGTCGCCGCGCATCATCTGCACCACCGAGGCGGGGAAGGCGATGTCGCGGTCGGGATCGAGGACATCGGCCGGCGTCAGGTCGCCGGCGACCATCATCAGCGCCAGATCGCCGACCACCTTGGACGACGGCGTCACCTTGACGATGTCGCCGAACATCATGTTGACGTCGGCATAGGCGCGCGCCACCTCGTGCCAGCGCGCTTCGAGACCGAGCGAACGCGCCTGCTCCTTGAGGTTGGTGAACTGGCCACCCGGCATCTCGTGGAGATAGACCTCCGAGGCGCCGAAGCGCAGGTCCGACTCGAAGGCGAGGTACTGGCCGCGCACCTTCTCGAAATAGAACGAGATCTTGCGGATCGCCTCCGGATCGAGACCGGTATCGCGATCGGTCTCCTTGAGCGCCTCGACCAGCGACCCCAGGCACGGCTGCGAGGTGAGCCCCGACATCGAATCGATCGCCGCATCGAAGGCATCGACGCCGGCCTCCACCGCCGCCAGCACCGAGGCCGCCGCGATGCCCGAGGTATCGTGGGTGTGGAGGTGGATCGGCAGCTCGGTCTCCTGCCTCAGCGTCGCCACCAGCTTCTTGGCCGCGGCCGGCTTGAGCAGGCCGGCCATGTCCTTGATGCCGATGATGTGGGCGCCGGCCTTCTCCAGTTCGTGGGCGAGGTTGACGTAGTACTTGAGGTCGTACTTGGCGCGGTCGGGATCGAGGATGTCGCCGGTGTAGCACATGGCGCCCTCGCACAGCTTGCCGGCCTCCACCACCGCCTCCATCGAGACGCGCATGTTCTCCACCCAGTTGAGGCAGTCGAACACGCGGAAGAGGTCGACGCCGGCATCGGCCGCCTGGCGCACGAAGAACCTGACGACGTTGTCGGGATAGTTGGCGTAGCCGACCGCGTTGGAGCCGCGCAGCAGCATCTGCAGCAGGATGTTGGGCGCCTTCTCGCGGATGTCGGAAAGCCGCTCCCACGGGTCCTCGGCGAGGAAGCGCATGGCGACGTCGAAGGTGGCGCCGCCCCAGCATTCGAGCGACAGCAGTTGCGGCAGCGCCGCCGCGTAGGCCGGCGCGATCTCGGCGAGATCGTGCGTGCGCATGCGCGTGGCGAGCAGCGACTGGTGGGCGTCGCGCATGGTGGTGTCGGTGACCAGCGCGCGCGTCTCGGCGCGCATCCAGCGGGCGAAGGCCGCCGGCCCGTCGGCGTCGAGCCGCTGCTTGGTGCCCGGCGCCGGTTCGGCGTCGAAGCGCGGCGGCGGCACCACCAGCGCCTCCTTGGACGGACGCGGCCGGTTGCGCGTGTCCGGGTGGCCGTTGACGGTGACGTCGGCGATGTAGGTGAGCAGCTTGGTGGCGCGGTCGCGCCGGCGCACCGCCTGGAACAGCTCCGGCGTCTCGTCGATGAAGCGCGTGGTGTAGCTGGCGTCGCGGAACTGCGGGTGATTGATGACGTTTTCGAGGAACGTCAGATTGGTGGCGACGCCGCGGATGCGGAATTCGCGCAGCGCCCGGTTCATGCGTGCGATCGCCTCGTTGGCGGTCGGCGCCCAGGCGGTGACCTTTTCCAGCAGCGGATCGTAGAAGCGGGTGATGACCGCGCCGGAATAGGCGGTGCCGCCATCCAGGCGGATGCCGAAGCCGGTGGCGCCGCGATAGGCGGTGATGCGGCCGTAATCCGGAATGAAGTTCTGCTCGGGGTCCTCGGTGGTGATGCGGCACTGGAGGGCGTGACCGTTGAGGTGGATGTCGCCCTGGCGTGGCACGCCGCCCGGCTCCCGATCGCCGATGGCGGCGCCCTCGGCGAAGCGGATCTGTGCCTTGACGATGTCGATGCCGGTCACCTCCTCGGTGACCGTGTGCTCCACCTGGATGCGCGGATTGACCTCGATGAAGTAGACCGAGCCGGTATCGGCATCCATGAGGAACTCGACCGTGCCGGCGCCCTTGTACTTCGCCGCATGGGCGATCTGGATGGCGTAGGTGCACAGCTCGTGGCGCGTCTCGTCGCTGAGGTAGGGCGCCGGCGCGCGCTCCACGACCTTCTGGTGGCGGCGCTGCACCGTGCAGTCGCGCTCGAACAGGTGGACGATGGAGCCATAGGAGTCGGCCAGGACCTGCACCTCGACGTGGCGGGCGCGCTCGACCAGCTTCTCCAGATAGACGTCGTCCTTGCCGAATGCGGCCTTGGCCTCGCGGCGCGCCGCGGTGAGGTCGCGGGCAAGCGTCTCCTCGTCGGGGATGACGCGCATGCCGCGCCCGCCGCCGCCCCAGGAGGCTTTCAGCATCAGCGGATAGCCGATGTCGGCCGCGATCGTCTTCGCCGTGGCGAGGTCGTCCGGCAGCGGCTCGCTTGCCGGCATGACCGGCACGCCGACCGAAACGGCGAGGTTGCGCGCCGACACCTTGTCGCCGAGCAGCCGCATGGTATCGCCCGACGGGCCGATGAAGGTGATCCCGGCGGCGGCGCAGGCATCGGCGAATTCCGGGCTTTCCGACAGCAGGCCGTAGCCCGGATGGATCGCGTCGGCGCCCGATTCCCTGGCGACCCGGATGATCTCCGGAATCGACAGATAGGCGGCGATCGGCCCCAGGAACTTGCCGTCCGGCAGCTTGCCGATCTGATAGGCCTCGTCCGCCTTGAAGCGATGGAGGGCCAGCTTGTCCTCCTCGGCGAAGACCGCGACCGTGCGGCGCCCGAGCTCATTGGCGGCGCGCAAGACGCGGATGGCGATTTCCGAGCGATTGGCGACGAGGATCTTCTTGATCGGCACGTAGGCGCCCCCTTCAGAATGTGACCGGCCTCTTTGTTTAGACGGATTGTGCACTTGCGAAAAGGGCGTGTGCGTGTGCGAAGAAGCGCAGCCGCGGCGGGATTGCCGCGGTCCGGCCGATTGGGGCAAAGTGCGCCGAGCATCCATGGGGAGACCGAACGACATGCCGGAAATCCACGTCTTCTGCGCCGAGGGGCGCACGCCGGAGCAGAAGAAGAAGCTGATGAAGGGGCTGACCGACGCCATGGTCGAGAGCTTCGGCGTGCCGGCCGAGGCGGTGACGGTGCAGATCATCGAATCGCCGAAGACCGACAAGGCCAAGGGTGGCGTCCCCTTCACCGAGCGATGAGGCGCCCGTCAATGGGCGACACGCCATGATCACGGTCTTCGGCTCGATCAACGTCGACCAGGTGACCCGCGTCAAACGCCTGCCGGGTCCGGGCGAAACGGTGCACGGCTCCGACTACAGCCTGATCCCCGGCGGCAAGGGCGCCAACCAGGCCCTGGCCGCCTGCCGCGCCGGCGCCAAGGTGCGGCTGGTCGGCGCCATCGGCGACGACGCGCTGGCGCGGGTGGCACTCGGCGAACTGCAAGCCGGCGGCGTCGACCTGGTGTCGGTCGCCCGGCGCGCCGGGACCACCGGCCTTGCCGTCATCACCGTCGACGACAGCGGCGAAAACACCATCGTGCTGTCGGCCGGCGCCAATGCCCGCGCCAGCGCGGCGGATATTCCCGACAACGCCTTTGCCAGCGGCGACACGCTGCTCCTGCAGATGGAAGTCCCGCTGGCCGAGAGCCTCGCCGCCGCCGAGCGGGCGCGCGACGCCGGCGCCCGCGTCATCCTCTCGCTGGCGCCCTACGAGCCGCTGTCCCATGCAGCGGTGAGGGCCGTGGACATGCTGATCGTCAACGAGCACGAGGCGGCGGATTTCGCCCGCCATCTGGCGCTGCCCCCGGGCGCACCCGAGGCGACGGTGGCGGCGCTCGCCAGCACGCTCGGCCGCACCGTCGTCGCCACGCTTGGACCCGACGGCGCCATCGCCGCCGACGGCAAGGACGTGATCCGCGTGCCGGCGCTTGCCGTGACGCCGGTCGACACCACCGGCGCCGGCGACACCTTCTGCGGCGTCCTTGCCGCCTGGCTCGACGAGGGCGCCAGCTTCCGCACCGCGATGGCACGGGCGGCCGTGGCCGGCTCGCTCGCCGTCACCCGCGCCGGTGCCCAGCCGAGCTTCCCGACGCGGACGGAGATCCAGGACGCCTCGCTCAGCCCGCCAGCCGGAACATCAGCCTGAGCGCCCGGTCGAACAGCCGGTCGGGAAGGATCTTGCGCAGCATGAGGATCGGCCCGGCGCCGCCGGCGGCGGGATAGCGCGGGCGCGGCCGCCGTGCCCTGAGCGCCCGCGACACGATCCTGGCGACCGCCTCCGGCGGTGACGTCAGCGACGAAGCGTCGGCGCCGCCGAGAAGCCGGGCGTGTGCTTCCGCGTATGTCTTGTACGGACCGGAGCCCGAGTAGCGCAGCAGGTTGTCGCGTGAGATCCCGCTCCACTCGCTGCGGATGCCGCCCGGCTCGATGATGATCACACGGATGCCGAACGGCTCCAGTTCCAGCCTGAGGCTGTCGCTGAGGCCCTCCACCGCGAACTTGGTCGCGTGGTACCAGGCGCCAAATGGCTCATAGATCTTGCCGCCCATCGAGCTGATGTTGACGATGGCGCCGCTCCCCTGCGCCCGCATCGCCGGCAGGACGAGCTGGGTCAGCCGCGCCAGGCCGAAGACGTTCACCTCGAACTGCCGGCGGGCCTCGTCCAGCGGCACCTCTTCGAGCGAACCGTATGAGCCGTAGCCGGCATTGTTGACCAGCACGTCGATGCGCCCGGCCTCGGCCAGGATCGCCTCGACGGCGGCCGCCATCGAGGCGTCGTCGGTGACGTCGAGCGAAAGCACCGAAGCCCCGGCGGCGGCAAGCTCGGCCATGCGCTCGACCCGCCGGGCGCCGGCGAAGACGCGGTAGCCGTCGGCCACAAGCTGCCGGGCGATCGCCTCGCCGATGCCCGCCGATGCGCCCGTCACCAACGCCGTCTTCATGGCATGCCTCTTTCGCTGCACCTACGGCACTGGTATAACCGTGGAGTAAAGTCCATGGTCAAGTGACCCATGCTGATTTCCGAATTCGCCCGCGCCACCGATCTTTCGCCGGACACCGTGCGCTTCTACGTCAAGCGCGGGCTGCTGCAGCCGGAAGCCGGCCGGCGCGGCGGCGCCAACCCCTATCAGGAGTTCTCCGAGGCCGACGTGGTGACGGCGCAGCTGGTGCGCATCGCCCAGTCGCTGGGCTTCACGCTCGCCGAGATTGCGGCCATCATCGCGCAGTTGCGCCAGACGGGATCGAACCCCGCGCGCCACATCGCCGTGCTCGAGGAGCGGCTCGCCGAACTCGACGAGAAGGCCCGGCGGATCGACCGCATGCGGGCCTATCTTGGCGCCAAGATCGCCTGGATGAAGGACGGCGAGCGAGGCCCCGAACCGCCGCTTGAAATCCTCACCGGCGCCCCCGACGGGCCCTGCGCGCTGAGCGACCGGCTCGCGCCCCGCCCCATCCGCCGCCCGCGGCCGCGCAGCAACTGAGCCCGGCAGGTTTCGCCCTTCACCCGAACCCGATAACATCCCGTCCCCTGTCGCATCCCGAAAGCCGACATTGCCATGAGCCCTTCCGATACGATCGTCGCGCCCGCCGAGGGCCTGTCCGAACGCGCCAGGAACCCGCGCGTCCTGCGCCTCAACCCGGCGGACAACCTGGTGGTGGCCATCGACCCGATCCTGCCCGGCGCGCGCGCCGAGGGGGTGACGGCGCTCACCCGCGTACCCAAGGGCCACAAGATGGCGATGGTGGCGATTGCGCCCGGCGAGCCGGTGCGCAAGTTCGGCCAGATCATCGGCTTCGCCACGCTGCCGATCCGGCCCGGCGACCACATCCACACCCACAATTGCGGCGTCAGCGAATTTTCCCGCGACTACCACTTTGCCGAGGACGCCCGGCCGGAGCGCGTGCTGCCGCTGGCCGAGCGGCGCACGTTCCAGGGCTATCGCCGCAAGAACGGCAAGGTCGGGACGCGCAACTACATCGGCGTGCTGACCAGCGTGAACTGCTCGGCGACCGTCGCCCGCATCATCGCCGACGCCTTCAACCGCACCGACATCCTCGAAGACTTTCCCAACATCGACGGCATCGTGCCCTTCGTCATGGGCGGCGGCTGCGGCATGGCCGGGCGCGGCTCGGAGGGCTACCAGCTGCTGCAACGCACCCAGTGGGGCTATGCCAGCCACCCGAATCTGGCCGGCGCGCTGATGGTCGGCCTCGGCTGCGAGGTGATGCAGATCTCCGATCTCGTCGACGACTACGGCCTGACCGAGGACCAGGGCTTCCGCACCATGACCATCCAGGCCAGCGGCGGCACCCGCAAGACGGTCGAGCGCGGCGTCGCCATGATCAAGGAGATGCTCGCCGACGCCAACGCGGCGACGCGCGAGGAACTGCCCGTCTCGGACATCATGCTGGCGCTGCAGTGCGGCGGCTCGGACGGCTATTCCGGCATCACCGCCAATCCGGCGCTGGGCTACGCCGCCGACCTTCTGGTCGAACAGGGCGCCACCGCGGTGCTCGCCGAGACGCCGGAGATCTACGGCGCCGAACATCTGCTCACCCGCCGCGCCGCCACCCGCGAGATCGGCGAGAAGCTGGTCGACATCATCCACTGGTGGGAGGACTACACCGCCCGCAACCACGGCGAGATGAACAACAACCCGTCGCCCGGCAACAAGGCGGGCGGGCTCACCACCATCCTCGAGAAGTCGCTCGGCGCCGCCGCCAAGGGCGGCACCAGCACCATGCGCGGCGTCTTCCGCTACGCCGAGCCGATCGACACCCGCGGCTTCGTCTTCATGGATTCGCCCGGCTACGACCCGGTCGGCGCCACCGGCCAGGTGGCGTCCGGCTGCACCATCATCGCCTTCACCACCGGCCGCGGCTCCGCCTTCGGCTTCAAGCCGGCGCCGTCGATCAAGCTGGCCACCAACTCCGACACCTACAACCGCCAGACCGAGGACATGGACATCAACTGCGGCGACATCCTCGACGGCGTCAGCATCGAGGAGAAGGGCCGCGAGATCTTCGAGGAAGTGATCGCCGTCGCCTCCGGCAAGAAGTCGAAGTCGGAGGAATTCGGCTATGGCGACAACGAGTTCCTGCCGTGGCAGATCGGCGCCGTGATGTGAGCGCCGCACGGCGGCTGTTCCCCGCGGCGGAGGCTTGAGCAGATGTTCGTGAAGACCATCGGGGAAGCCGAGGCAACCGGGCGCGTGGCGGAGATCTATCAGGCCGAGCGCGACCAGCTCGGCCTGGTCATGTCGGCGACCAGATGCTGGACGACCCGGCCCGATCTCCTGCCGCTGTGGGACACCTTCTTCGAAGGCGTCAAGGCCGGTTTCACCCTGCCGCAGCGGGACTGGCTGCTGATCGCCTTCATCGCGGCGCTGGAAGTGCCGTCGACCTATTGCGCGTCCGTCTACGGCCAGCGGCTGACCAAGGCGCTGGGCTCGAAAGACGCGGTGCTCGCGCTGCGCAAGGACTTCCGCAACGCCGGGCTGACGGGCCGCGACGTCGCCATGCTGGACTACGCGCAGAAGGTGGCGCGCAACGCCCACACGGTCAGCCAGGCCGACATCGACACCCTGCGCACCCACGGCTTCAGCGACGCCGAGATCGGCGACATCGCCCTCGCCGCATCGCTCCGCGCCTTCATGAGCCGCTTTTTCGAGGCAACCGGCGCGGCGCCCGAGAGGCCTTTCATCGACGACGATCCGGTTTTCCGCGACGCCCTGACCGTCGGCCGTCCCCTGCCATAGGCGGCCCGCCGGCAGCGCCGGTGACCACCATCGGCGCCGTCCCGGCGCCAGCCTAGTGGTCCCCTTCAGCCGCCGTCACGACGATCGTGCGCATGGCGGCGATGAAGGCGTGCCGAGCCGGCTCCGACAGGCCGGCGAGCAGCATCCGGTCGACCTCGGTGGCGGCAGCGGTCGCCGGGCCTTCCAGGGCGCGTGCGCCGGGCGTCAGCCGCACGATCCGGGCACGACGATCCTCCGGATGCGGCGTACGCATGATCAGGCCGTCGCGTTCCATGCGGGCGAGCGTATTCGCCATCGTCGGTTGCTCGACGTCGAGCCGCTCGACCAGTTCGCGCTGGGTCAGCCCATCCTCCTTCCACAGGGCCAGAAGCACCGGGAACTGACCCGGGACGAGCCCGAGTGGCCTGATCCGCGCGGCCAGCGCCTGCTCGAAGATGCGGGCAAGGGGGTTGATGAGATAGCCGGCGGACTGGCTGCGGTCGAAGGACATGGCGCATTGTGCCATCATATAGCGAACTATGCAATAATATTGCTTGCTATATAATTCGTGCGTACGCCGTCCTGAACCCGATCCGCCGGGTCTCCGCCACCGTCGCGCGTCGCAGCCCCTACCCCATCATCCGCCGCGGCTTCGGCCGGTAAAGCGCCGCGCCGTTGGCGATCACCACGATGGCCGCCGCCACCACCCACAGCCCCGCCCAGATCCACCACAGGCGGGCCGTATCGCCGCCGGCGAACCAGCCGAACGGGAAGGCGCAGGTGTTGACGGCGGCGTGCAGCAGCGCCGGCAGCAGCAGGTTGCCGCCGGTGGCCAGCCATATCCACGCCACCACCACCGACATCGCCAACACCGAGGCCAGCCACGGCAATCCGTTGGTGACATCGTAGTCGAGCCCGAACAGCGGCAGGTGCCACAGCCCGTGCAAGAGGCCGAGGACGAGCGCGCCGGCGAGCGCGCTGCGCCCCTCGATCAGGCGCGGCAGCGCATAGCCGCGCCAGGCCGGCTCCTCGCCGAGCCCGATGAGCACGAAGATGACGAGGAAGCGGGCGGCAAGGTCTCCCCAGTCCGGCAGCTCGGCTTCCGGCGGCAGTTCGGCGCCGAGAAACAGGTGGACGCCGACCGCCATGGCCGCGATCGCCGCCGGCAGCAGGAGGACCAGCGCGTACCACAGGAAGCCGACGCGCCAGGCTGCGATCTTGCCGAGCCAGGCGCGCACCGCCGGCCAGCCGCCGGTCAGCCCCAGCATGAGCGCGCGCCGCCAGGAACGGCCCGAAGGGCAGGATCGGCCCGTCGATGGCCGCCGGATCGAGCCGGTACCAGAGCCACGGCCACCACGACAGCACACAGGCAAGCGCGAAGAACCCAACCAGCGGGTAGCGCCTCGCCAGCCCGGTCACCGTGGCCATCTTCCGTCGCCCCTTCGCCCAGATCCCCGCACCCACAGTACGACCATGAGGCGTCGCGGCCCATAGGGCATCGCCCAACCCGGCGGGTGCCGCCATTCGGGCACCGGGTTCACCGAGCCTGCGCCCAGGCGAACCGGGGCGGATGGAAACGGCGGCCGGCCCGGGGAACGGCCGCCGCTCACGCAATTGCTTCGCTATCAGTCCGCCAGCGTCACGGCGGAGGCCACCAGATTGCCATCGGCGTCCGTGTCGAATTCGATGGTCACCGCATCGCCGACCTGGAGGGAGGTCGGATCGACGTCCGCCGGCAGCTTGTAGGTGTTGCCGTCGTCGAGCGTGACGGTCATCGCCGTCTCATCGATGTTCGTGATCGACCCCGACGCTTCGTCGGCCAATGCCGCGAACGACGACATGGCCAGAAGCACCGCCGCACCCGCGGCGATCACCAACTTCTTCATTCCAGTTCTCCTGAGGAAAAAGACACGACGTATCCGACGTCGCGCGTTGCCCGAACGGGCGCGGCAGAATCCACTCCCGATTCCTGGCGGATGCTCGGCCAAATCGTGGCGCCACGGTGGCGGACGGCGGCGTCCGGACACAATCGGCGCGAGGCCGGCGCAGCACCAAAAAGCCGGCGGCCGCGCCCGGGCCCGGGACGCGGCCGCCGCTTACGGTTCAGAAGACAGCGATCAGGACTGCGGCGTAACCGCCGAGGCCTCCATCTTGCCGCTGTCGTTCTTGCTGTACTCGATGGTCACCTTCTGGCCGACCTGCAACGAGGCCGCGTCGACGCTGGCCGGCAACTGATAGGTGTTGCCGTCGTCGAGGGTGACGGTCATCGCCGTCGGATCGACCGACATGATCGAGCCCTGCGCCTCGTCGGCGAGAGCCGCCAGAGACGACACGGAAAGCAGTGCGGCAGCGCCGGCAGCAATCAACAGCTTCTTCATTTTCTTCCCTCTTCGGTTGGACCGCGGCGCCTGACGCCGGGTTCGCCCCCAACCGCGGGGAAGAGACCACCGCCGGAACCGGGCAAATGGTTGGCCCGGTCGCGGCTTTTCCATGGAAAAATTCCAACCGGAAGCCACAATCGCCAAACCGCCTGACGGGGCAGGCGGCAAGCGGAATTTCTTCGCCGCTCGTGGCAGCCGATGCGGCGAACCGGCGGCGGCGCCTAATGCTCCGCCGGCAGGCTGCCTTTCACCACGAAAGCGTTCGCCCAATGTCCGGCGATGTTGACCGCGGCGCTGAACACCTGGGCGTCGTCGTCCGCCCCCGAGGCGTAGAGCGCCTGGTGGAGAACGACAGTGAGCTGCGAGAACTGACCGCAGGATTTCGACGCCTTGAGATCGGAATAGGCGGCGAGCGCCGCCTCGACCCCGGTGGCGCGCGCCTTGGCCAGCGTCTCGGCAAAGGTCTGCGACACGCACAGCACCCAGTCGCGCACCACCATCTCGCTGCCCAGCCGGTATTCCAGCGGCGCGATCAGCCCGGGCGTCGGCTTCGCCGCACCGGCGCCATCGTCAACCGGCGCCGCAGCGAACGCCGCCAACGGCAGGCAAACGGCGCCGGCCAGGACGGCGGCGCCAAGCTTCGTCAAATGTCCCATCGGCTCAGCCCTCTGTTCGACAAACCGGCCG
The DNA here is from genome assembly GCA_963784605.1 of uncultured Alphaproteobacteria bacterium. Taxonomy (GTDB): domain Bacteria; phylum Pseudomonadota; class Alphaproteobacteria; order Rhizobiales; family Kaistiaceae; genus CAVSRC01. The sequence continues at coordinate 251,274 of CAWARW010000006.1, read as the reverse complement.
ACGCCCCCGTCGGCCACACCCCGATCGGCGGAGCAACAAACGCGCCAACGGCGATTGCTGCTCCGTCCTGTCGAATTGCTATCAGGGTTGGACGAAAGGTCCGCCGACGGGTTGACGTGGAGCGGATTTCACCGCCCATCTGTGGGGAACGGCAACAGAACACGGAGGACCCCCATGGAACTCGACGCCCGCGCTTCCTTCGCCCTGCCCGACGACGCCGGACGGGCGATCCTGGTCGGCCGCGTGTGGCGCCCCGATCTTGACGGCCCCTCGGTGGTGGCGGTGCGCGGCGTCGAGGTCGTCGACATCTCGTCCGTCGCGCCGACCATGCGCGACCTGTGCGAGGCGCCGGAGCCGGCCGGGCTCGCCCACGACGCCAGCGGCGAGCCGATCGGTTCGCTCGACGACATCCTTGCCAACACCCCGCGCCAGCGGCGCGACCCGGAAAGCCGTGGCTGCTGGCACCGGTCGACCTGCAGGCGATCAAGGCCGCCGGCGTCACCTTCGCCATTTCGATGGTCGAGCGCGTGATCGAGGAGCGCGCCCGCGGCTCGCCGGAACGCGCGGCGGAAGTGCGCGCCGAGATCGGCGGGCTGGTCGGCCACGACCTCGCCCGGCTGAAGCCCGGTTCGCCGGAGGCGCTGGCGCTGCGCGATCTGCTCATCGACAAGGGCATGTGGTCGCAATACCTCGAGGTCGGCATCGGGCCGGACGCCGAGATCTTCACCAAGGCGCCGGCCATGGCGGCCGTCGGCCATCTCGCCGAGGTCGGCATCCACCCGATGTCGTCATGGAACAATCCGGAGCCGGAGGTGGTGCTGGTCGCCGCCGCGACCGGCGCCATCGTCGGCGCCGCGCTCGGCAACGACGTCAACCTGCGCGACGTCGAAGGCCGCTCGGCCCTGCTCCTCGGCAAGGCCAAGGACAACAACGCCAGCGGCTCGATCGGCCCCTTCATCCGCCTCTTCGGCCACGGCTTCACGCTCGACGACATCCGCACGGCCGAGATCCGGCTGACCGTGACCGGCGACGACGGCTTCCGCCTGGAAGGGTCGAGCGCCATGAGCAGGATCAGCCGCGACCCGGCCGACCTGATGGCCGCGGCGATTGGCCGGCATCACCAGTATCCGGACGGCGTCGCGCTCTATCTCGGCACCATGTTCGCCCCGGTCGAGGACCGCGACGAGCCCGGCCAGGGCTTCACCCACAAGCTCGGCGACGTCGTCACCATCGCCACGGCGACGCTCGGCCGCCTGTCGAACCGCGTCGTGCATACCGACCAGGCGGAGCCATGGACCTTCGGCGCCGGCGCGCTGATGCGCAACCTGGCGAAGCGCAAGCTGATCTAGGACCGGCGGTCGGCCCGCGCGTCAGGCGGCGTCGACGCGGCGGAAGCCGTTGAGGAGCGCGGTCGCGGTGCCCGACAGGAGCACCTCGAGGAACCGCAGCTGCTGGAACTCGCCGTTGACCGAGATGCGCGGCAGTGCCGTCGGATGCTCGGCGTGGTTGGCGAAGATGACGCCCGGCCGCGTCGTCACGCCGGTGCGGTAGCCGACCTCGGCCGCGATGGCGAATTCGCGCGGGCCGGCGGCATCGGGCGCGCCGACCGGATAGGCGAAATGCTGCGGCCTGACGCCGAGCTTCTGCTCGATCATGAAGCGTGATTCGGTCATTTCGGCGCGCACGGTATCGGCGTCGCACTTGGCCAGGAACGGATGGCTCACCGTGTGCGAGCCGATGGTCACCAGCGGATCGGCGGCAAGGCCGGCAAGCTCGTCCCAGCCCATGCACAGCGCGCGGCACTGGGCAGCCGCGTCGATGCCGCTGCGCACGGCGATCGCGCCGATCGCCTCCTCCAGCTCGACTTCGCCCGGCTTGCCGCGCAGCCAGTCGTAGAGCGTCCAGTAGGTTTCGTCCTTGGCCTGCAGCGTGTCGCACGCGAAGTGGCGCGGCGTACCGTCGATCTCGAGGTCGAGTGCGCTGTTCAGCGCCACCGCCTGGCCCAGCACCTCCCACCACAGCACGCCGGTCCCCTCGGCGAAGGCGGAGGCCACATAGAGCGTGACCGGCACCTCATGGCGCTTGAGGATCGGCCAGGCATGCTCCAGCGTATCGCGGTAGCCGTCGTCGAAGGTGACGGCGACGAAACGGCGCGCACCCGGGTCGCCGGACAGCCGCCGCCAGGCTTCGTCCATGGAGACCAAATCGACGTCCGCCTGGCGCAGCGCCGCCAGCGCCGCATCGAGAAAGGTCGGCGTGACCTCCAGCCCGCGGTGCGGCTGGAACGGCTCGTCATGGGCCGGCAGCACCCGATGGAGCGTGAGGATGGCGCCGCGCCCGGCAAAGAACGACCGCGCCAACCGGTGCGTGCCGGTGAAATAAAGGGTCTCGAGGCCGGCTCGGATGGCCCTTTTTCTCAGATCAGGCACGACAGACTCCTATGCTGGCCGTCACTCCACCGGCCGGGTTCACCTCTGGAAGGCGGGCGTTCCACCCGCCATTGCGACATCGAGCAGGTTCGATACGCCGAAGGGCGCGTCGCGCCGCGCCGTGGCGCGGGTCCGTCGTTCGGCCTCGGCCTCGCGCACGAAAGGCGAGCGTGCCACCATCGCGCGGCCGGCGCCGATCGCCGCCACCAGGCGGACGACCCCGGCGCGCTCGGCAAGCGGCGGCAACAGGATGCCGTCTCCGGCGATTGTGGCCTCGGCCGCATCCGCGACCACGGCCCGGTGCGTGAGCGGCAGTTGGCCGCCGAAGACGATGGCCGCATCGGCGTCGATGCCGGGCAGCGCCAGCGTCGGCATGCGCCCGACGCGCCCGACCGCGTCCTCGAAGGAGATGCATGTGCCACCGGCCCGGGCCCGGTCGCCGCCGGCAAGCACGATCAGCTTGACCGAGAGCACCGAGGTCAGCGCCGTGGCGACCAGCGTCGCCAGGCGCGACTGGGTGACGACCGCGATCGCCCCGCCGGTCCGCAGCCCGTCGCCGAGTGCATCGGCCGCTGCATCGGCTGCGATCGGCATGACGACGCCGCCGGCCTTGAGCACGCCGAAGAGCGAGACCACGGCTTCCCAGCCGTCGTCCATGAACAACGCCACCCGGTCGCCGCGGCGGATGCCGCCGCACTGCAGAGCCGCCGCCAGGCGCTCCGACTTCAGGTCGAGTTCGGCGTAGCTGTGGCGGGCACGCCCGGCGACGAGCGCCGGATCGCCCCCGTGCCGCAGAACGCTATCCCTCAGCCGATCCTCAATTCGCATGCGCATTTTCGCCCACTGTCCCCGGCCATTATCGCAACGTCGCCCTGCCCGGCAGTTCGTCCCGACTCGCCCTCCCCGCCCGGTGATTGCACCATACGGTGAGGGCGGCGTCTTCCTGAAGGATGAAAACAAACCCAAGGTAAACAGCCACACAGAAACCTTCGATGTTAAAGTTAATTCTTCATCAATACAGAAATGTCCGTTCGACCAAAGCTGGCAATGACGAACGTCCCCAAAGCGCCTGCAACGCCTTTCCTTACCATCCAAACGCTTTACAGGGGGTTGTCGAATGCGCGCCGGATCGTCGGGACACGCGAAGGCGAGGAGCGGCGCGGCAGGCGGGATACCGGGCCTTCCGGTCGCGATTCGCGCGCCGGAAAGGGTCCCGGCTTTCCGCCGGTACGAACGCTTTGGCGGTGCCCGGGCCACCGGCTTCGCGGGTGCCGGTCGCCTCCTGGTGCATCGCGCACCGGGCGGCCGCGCACGTTAACGTTAAGGCCTGATAAGTATTCACAAAGTGTCCGCAAAAAGCTCACTTACCAGCCGACGCCTTTACCCGCCGTTATCGAATTCTGGGCCAGATCGATGCGCCGGAGCGACGAGGTCACAAACGTGCGGCATACAGACATTGTCATCGTTGGCGGTGGCCTCGCTGGTTCGGCGGCGGCGACCATGCTCGGACGGGCCGGCATCGACACCGTGCTGGTCGACCCGCACGACGTCTATCCGCCCGATTTCCGCTGCGAAAAGCTCGACGAGGAGCAGATCGGCCTGCTCGCCCGGACCGGGCTCGGCGGCATCGTGGCCGCGGCGGCCACCCCCTACCGCGAGAACTGGATCGTGCGCGGCGGCCGCCTGACGGACCGCAAGCCGAGCGGCCAATACGGCATTCTCTACGACAGCCTGGTCAACGCCGTCCGTGCCGCGATTCCGGCGCCGGTCGACATCGTTACCGGCAAGGCCACCGCGATCGCCACCGGCGACGACCGCCAGAGCGTGACGCTCGCCACCGGCGAGACGATCTCCGCCCGGCTGATCGTGCTCGCCAACGGCCTCAATGCGGCGTTGCGCAAGAACTTCGGCCTGGACCGGCGCGACATCTCGCCGAACCATTCGATCTCGATCGGCTTCGACATTGCGCCGGTCGGCCGGCCGGCCTTCGATTTCCCGGCCCTGACCTACGTCCCCGAGGACGCCGGCACCCGCACCGCCTACCTCACCCTCTTCCCGGTGAGGACGGGGACCCGCGCCAACCTGTTCGTCTACCGCGACATGAACGACCCGTGGCTGTCGGCCATGCGCAAGCAGCCAGTCGAGACGCTGTTCGCCACGCTGACCGGCCTCAAGGCCTTCACCGGCGACGTCACGGTCGACGGCCCGGTCCGCATCCGTCCGGCCGACCTCTACGTCACCACGGGCACCACGCGGCCCGGCATCGTGCTCATCGGCGATGCCTATTCGACCTCGTGCCCGTCCGCCGGCACCGGTACCGGCAAGGTGTTCACCGACGTCGAGCGCCTGTGCCACCACTACATTCCCGAATGGCTGGCAAGCCCCGGCATGGCGGCAAGCAAGATTGCCGCCTTCTATACCGACGAGGTCAAGGCCGCCTACGAGATCCAGTGCCGTCAGCGCGCCTTCCGCGTGCGCGACCTGGCCATCAATACGGGCATCACCTGGGAAGCGCGCCGGCGCCTGCGCTTCGCCGCCCATGTCGGCCGCGGCTTCGCGCGCCGTGCCCGCCACCTCATCACCGGTCGCGGGGCCGGCCCGGCCCCGGCGACGGCCGGCAGTTCACGAGCTTGAACCAGATGTCGCAAATGAGCCTCAACCCCCACGATCCGCTGCTCGATCTGGGGGCCCGTTTCACCTCGCTTGCCGAAACCCTGTCGCCGCCGGCAGAGGCCGCCGACAGTGGCGCCGCGCCGCACGGCCCGCCCGCCGCGGCGTGGCCGGCGCATATCGCCGTCCACGACGATCTCGCCGCGGTTGCCGGCGTCTGGCGGGAGCTCGAGACCCGGTGCGACTGCACCGCCTTCCAGGCTCATGACTGGGTCGCCGCCTGGCAGACCCATGTCGGCGCCCGCACCGGCACCGTCCCCGCCATCGTCACCGGCGAAGCCGCCGACGGGCGGCCGCTGTTTCTGTTCGCCTTCGCCATCGAGTCGGCCCGCGGCCTTCGCCGGCTGACCTGGCTCGCCTCCGATGTCTGCGACTACAACGCGCCGATGCTTGCCCGCGATTTTGCCGTCGCCGTCGACGGCGACCGCTTCCCCGTGCTGTGGCGCAGCGTCCTCGCCTGTCTCGCCGCCGATCCGCGCTTCCGCTTCGACTACGTCGACCTGCCGCGCATGCCCGAGAAGATCGGCGCGGTCCGCGACCCCTTCCTGGCGCTCAAGCCCGACCTGCACCCGAGCGGCGCGCATGCCTGCACGCTGACCGGCGACTGGGAGGCCTTCTATACCGCCAAGCGCTCCGCCGCGACCCGCAAGACCGCGCGCAAGCAGCTCAAGCAGATCCAGAAGCATGGGGCCGTGACCTTCGACGACGTCGCCGATCCCGCCGAGCGCCGGCGCACCCTCGACGTGCTGATGACCCAGAAGGCGCAATCGCTGGCGCGCATGGGCGCCGAGAACTTCTTCGACCGGCCCGGCTATCGCGACTTCTACCGCGCCGTCATCGCCGACCCGGCGATGACCGGCCTGATTCACATCACCCGGCTGAACGCCGGCCCGGACATCGTCGCCACCAGCGTCGGCCTCAAGTTTGCCGATACCTTCTATCTCATCCTCGCCAGCTACGACGGTGGCCCCATCTCCGCCCACGGCCCCGGCCGCGCCCACCTTCACGAGCTGCTGCGCCATACGGTCGAGCACGGCTACCGCCGCTTCGATTTCACCGTCGGCGACGAACACTACAAGCTCGACTGGGGCGACGAGGCCATCCGCCTCTTCGACTATCTCTCCGGACGCACGCTCGCCGGCTGGGCGCTGGTGCTGGCGACCCGCCTCTACCGCCGCGGCAAACGGCTGATCAAGCAGACGCCGGTTCTGTGGAAGCTGTTCGTGCTCCTGCGCACGCACTTCGGCGGCCGCGACAGCCCCGCCGGCCACCGCGACGACGACTGCTGAGGCCGCAGAGCCGCGACGAGAGCCATATCGACGCTGGCGCCGGTGACGACGGCGACCTTGTCGCGCAGGCCGAGATCCACCGAACTCCTGGCGCGCTGGCTACGCGGCCCATTCCTCGGGCGGCGGCGGCACCATTGCGCCGGTCATGATCGCGACCGCATCCGACATCGAGTATTTCTTCGGGTCGATGACCGCGATCCGCCGCCCGAGGCGATGGATATGGACGCGGTCGGCAACCTCGAAGACATGCGGCATGTTGTGGCTGATCAGGATGATCGGCAGGCCGCGCCGCTTGATCTCGAGCATCAGCTCGAGCACCTTGCGCGACTCCCTCACGCCGAGCGCCGCCGTCGGCTCGTCCATGATGATGACGCGGCTGCCGAAGGCGGCGGCGCGCACCACCGCCACGCCCTGGCGCTGACCGCCGGACAGCGTTTCCACCGGCTGCTTGATGTTCTGGATGGTGAGCAGACCGAGCGCATTGAGGTGCCGGCGCGCCTCGTCGCGCATGCTCGACCGATCGAGCAGGCGGAAGAAGCTGCCGAGGGGACCGCCCTTGCGCCGCTCGCGGCCGAGGAACAGGTTGTCGGCGATCGACAGCGCCGGCGACAGCGCCAGGTCCTGATAGACCGTCTCGATGCCGGCGGCGCGGGCGTCCAGCGGCGAGCGGAAATGGACGACGTTGCCGTCCAGGCGAATCTCGCCCTGGTCCGGCAACAGGGCGCCGGCGAGCATCTTGATCAGCGTCGACTTGCCGGCGCCGTTGTCGCCGATGACGCCCAGAATCTCGTGCGGCTTGAGGTCGAAATCGGCATGGTCGAGCGCCACCACCCGGCCGAAATGCTTGACGATGTCGCGCGCCTGCAGGATCGGCCCGCCGGATTGCGCACTCATGACGCGATCCTCCGCACCCACTGGTCGATGGTCACCGCGACGATGATCAGCACGCCGACGGTGAATTCCTGCCAGAGGTTGTCGAGGCCGTAGAGCGACAGGCCATCGCGGAAGACGCCGACGATCAGCGCCCCGATGAGGGTGCCGACGATCGAGCCGCGTCCGCCGAACAGGCTGGTGCCGCCGATCACCACGGCGGTGATCGAATCGAGGTTCGAATTCGCACCGGCGAGCGGGCTGGCCGCGCCGATTCGCCCGATCATGATCCAGCCGGCGATCGCGCAGATGAACCCGGCCATCGAGTAGACGGCGAGCAGCGTCCTGGTCGTGCTGATGCCGGCCAGGCGCGCCGAGTTGGGATCGTCGCCGGTGGCGTAGACGTGGCGGCCGAAGGCCGTGCGGTTGAGGATGTACCAGACCACCGCGGCGATGAAGAGCATGAGCAGCGAGCCGAAGGTGATCGGCGCGCCGCCGAGCTTGAACGAGTTGCCGGTGACCTGCAGGAAGGGTGCCGCCGCGGCGATCTCCTGCTGGCGGATGGTGGCGCTCTGCGAATAGAACAGGATCAGGGCGCCGAAGATGCTCCAGGTGCCGAGCGTGACGATGAACGGCGGCAGCTTGAGATAGGTGACCAGCGCGCCGTTGATGTAGCCGCAGATGAGCGCCACCAGCAGCCCCGCCGGAAAGGCGATGAAGACCGGCACGCCGCTGACCACCGCCAGGCGGCCCATGACGATCGAGGCGAGGATCATGATGACGCCGACCGACAGGTCGATGCCGGCGGTCAGGATGATCAACGTCTGGGCGATGCCCAGGGTGCCGATGATCGTCACCTGCTGAAGGATCAGCGACAGATTGAACGGCGCGAAGAAGCGGCCGCCGACCAGGATGCTGAAGACCGCCAGCCCGATGATCAGGACGATGAACGGAATGGCGGTCGGATAGGCGTGCAGGAATTCCTGGAGCCGCCTGAGCGCACCGCGGTGCTCGATCTCGAAGGCGGCGGCGGAGGCATCGGCCTCGGCCAGGACCTTCTCGTACTCGGCGGCCGCCACCGGACCGCTGCTGCTGCTGTCGCTCATGGTCCTCCCCTGCCGCTGTTGCCCCGCGGCTTGGGGGAGCAGCCTTTGCGGTTGCTCCCCCTGATCGCTCACAGTCTAGGTGGGTTTGACGGAGTTGAGAACTATCAGCCCCAGCAGAGCTTCAGGCCTTCGTCGATGCTGATCGACGGAACGCCGTCCACCGGCTTGTCGGTGATCAGCTGGGCGCCGGTATCGAAGAAGCCGCCCTTCTGGACGCCGTCCGGCAGCTTGCCGCTGGCGATCGTTTCGAGAGCCATCGCCGCCATCTTGAGCGGGTACTGCTGCGAGGTGGCACCGATGATGCCGGCCTGGACGTTCTTGACGCCCGGGCAGCCGCCGTCGATCGACACGACCAGCACCTGGCCCTCTTTGCCGGCCGCCTTGATGGCCTCATAGCCACCGGCTGCCGCTGGCTCGTTGATCGTGTACATCAGGTTCACGTCCGGGCACTTCTGCAGCAGCTTCTCCATCGCCGTACGGCCGCCGTCCTCGGCGCCGCCGGTCATCTCGTGGCCGCAGATGCGCGGGTCGGACTCATCGCCGTAATGGTTGGCGTCCTTCACGTCGATGCCGAAACCCTGCATGAAGCCCTGGTCGCGCAGGTAGTCGACCGTCGGCTGGTTGGTGGCCAGGTCGAGGAAGGCGATCTTGGCGCTGGCGGCCTTGTCGCCGAGGGTGCCCTTGGCCCACTCGCCGATCAGCATGCCGGCCTTGCGGTTGTCGGTGGCGAAGGTGGCGTCGGCCGCATCCATCGGGTCGAGCGGGGTGTCGAGCACGATGACCATGAGGCCCGCATCGCGCGCCTTCTTGATCGTCGGCACGATCGCCGAAGAATCGCTCGGGACGATGGCGAAGCCCTTGGCGCCGGCCGCGATCAGCGATTCGATGGCGGCGACCTGGGTGTCGTTGTCGCCGTCATACTTGCCGGCATAGGTCTGCAGGGTAAGGCCGAGTTCCTTGGCCTTCGCCTGGGCGCCTTCACGCATCTTGACGAAGAAGGGGTTGCCTTCGGTCTTGGTGATCAGACCGACGAGATCGGCCGCATGCGCCGAGACTGCGCCAAGGCCGAAGGCCATGGCGCCGGCAACGCAGCCACTGATGAGTTTCAGGTGTTTCTGCACGGTTATCCTCCCAAATACCTGTCGACCGCCCCGTGGCGGTGCACATAGGTCACGTCTCTCCGCCTTGGCCGGTCACTCCCGTCGGGCTTCAGCCCGCCGGCCGCAGAGTTTGACAGGATCACGACACAACAGCTCAGTCCTATTGTCAATTATAAATCCAGCGGATTTAATAATCCCAAGCCGGACCACCGGGGCCGCGTTGTCGCACCCGGTGTGATAGGGACAACAACCGGCACAAAGTGGGCTTTCGCCCAGGGTGAGGGACCGGCCTGAGGTGGTTTCAGTGGAGCGCACGGGCGGCCCGGAACGGGACACGACCCCGGGTGGCGACAGCGCCGCCGCGGCAATGGCCGGCCGGCTGGCATCGGATTTCGCCCGCGGCACCAACCAGAGCGGCGTGCGCCTCTATAACGAACGGCTGGTGCTGTCGCTGATCCGCCGCTACCGCAGTGCGCCGCGCGCCGAGATTGCCCGCCGCACCGGCCTTTCGGCCCAGACCATCGCCGTCATCATGCGCCAGCTCGAGGCCGACGGCCTGGTGGTCAAGCAGGACCCGCGGCGCGGCCGCGTCGGCCAGCCGTCGGTGCCCTTCGCTCTCAACCCGGACGGCGCATTTTCGCTCGGCCTCAAGATCGGCCGGCGCGTCAACGACCTCGTCCTGATCGATTTCCTCGGCGCCGTCCGCCGCTCGACCCACGCCGGCGGCGGCTATCCGACGCCGGACAGCGTCCTTGCCTTCGTCACCGCCGGAATCGCCGAGCTGACCCGTTCGCTGACGCCCGAGCAGATGCGGCGCGTCGCCGGGCTGGGCATCGCCGCACCGTTCGAATTGTGGAATTGGGAGGCGCAGATCGGCGCGCCGCCCGACGTGCTCGACCAGTGGCGCACCTTCGACCTGAGGGAGAGCGTTCAGCGCATCTGCCCGTGGCCGGTCTATTTCTATAACGACGCCACGGCCGCCTGCGCCGCCGAACTGGTCTTCGGCAATCCCCGCCAGTATCCCGACTTCCTGCATTTCTTCGTCGGCTCGTTCATCGGCGGCGGCGTCGTCCTTAACGGCCATCTCTACGCCGGTCGCACCGGCAACGCCGGCGCGCTCGGCTCCATGCCCGTCGCCACGCGCGACGGCCGCGGCGACCGGCCGGTCAGCCAGCAGCTCATCCGCTCCGCCTCGCTCTATCTCCTCGCCAACCGGCTGATCGAGGCCGGCCGCGACGCCGATATCCTGTGGCGCTCGCCCGGTGCCTGGGGCAGCTTCGGGCCGCTGCTCGACGACTGGATCGAAGAGGCCGCGGCGGGCATTGCCTTCGCCATCGTCGCCGCCATTTCGGTGGTGGACTTTCCCGCCGCCATCATCGATGGCGCTTTCCCCGCCACCGTCCGCCGACGTATGGTGGAACGGGTTAACGCCCGGCTGGAGGAATTCGACCGACAGGGCCTGTCGCCGGTGACCGCGATCGAAGGCGTGATCGGCAGCGGTGCGCGCGCCATCGGCGGCGCCTGCCTGCCGCTGCTTGCCAACTTCGCCCGCGACCGCGAGGTCCTGTTCAAGGAAACCCTGCCGGCCGGCTGATTGCACTGGATTCGAATCGATGATCATTTCCTGCGGTGAAGCGCTGATCGACTTTCTGCCGCGCACCGGCGCGGACGGCAACGCGGTGTTCCAGCCGGCTGCCGGCGGCTCCCCCTTCAACGTCGCCATCGCCCTCGGCCGCCTCGGCGCCAAGGTGGGATTTTTCGGCGGCCTGTCGTCGGATTTCTTTGGCGACATCCTGCGCCAGGCGCTGACCGACAGCGGCGTCGACCTGTCCTTCGTGGCGAACGGACCGCGGCCGACGACGCTGGCCTTCGTCAAGCTCGACAAGGGGGACGCGCGCTACGCCTTCTTCGACGAGAACTCGGCCGGGCGCATGCTCACCGAAGCCGACCTGCCGGCCTTCCCCAAGACGGTCGCGGCGTTGCATTTCGGCTCCTTCAGCCTCGCCGCGGAGCCGTGCGGTTCGGCCCTCGAGGCCCTGATGAAGCGCGAGCAGAACGACCGCGTGCTCTCGCTCGATCCCAACATCCGCCCGACGCTGGTGCGCAACCGCGACGGCTACCTCGCCCGTCTCGACCGCCTGCTGGCGATGGTCGACGTCGCCCGGCTGAGCGAGGAGGACCTCGCCTGGATCGCTCCCGGCACCCCCTTCGAGACGCTCGGCCGCCGCTGGCTCGACCTCGGCGCGCGCGTCGTGATCCTCACCCGGGGCGCCGAGGGCGCGACGGCGATCACCGCCAAACACGCCGTATCGGTGCCCGGCATCGCCACCAAGGTCGTCGATACCGTCGGCGCCGGCGATACCTTCACCGCCAGCTTCCTCGCCCGCCTCGACGCCCTCGGCCTGCTGACCAAGCCGGCGATCGCCAAGCTCGACCGCGAGCGCCTCACCGACGTTCTGACCTTCGCCACCAAGGCCGCCGCCGTGACCGTGTCGCGCGCCGGCGCCAACCCGCCATGGCTGAAGGAGATCGTCTGAGCGCCGGGCGGCCATGGCTGGCGGGGCGATGACGCCGGGCACCGAACGGGAATTTCTGCGGGCGCTGTTCGCCGCCGCCATCGGCGCCGCCGATCCGGCGCGCGTGGTGCCGCCGCACCTGCCGGCGCCGCCGAAGGGCCGCACCATCGTGCTCGGTGCCGGCAAGGCCTCCGCCGCGATGGCGAAGGCAGTGGAGGACAACTGGCCCGGCCCCCTCTCCGGCCTCGTCGTCACCCGCTACGGCCACGGCGTTGCCCTGCGCACGCATCGAGATCGTCGAGGCGGCCCATCCCGTTCCCGATGACAACGGCGAGCGCGCCGCGCTCCGCATCCTCGAGCTCGCCGCCACCGCCGGCCCCGACGACCTGGTGCTCTGCCTGATCTCCGGCGGCGGCTCGGCGCTGCTGGCGCTTCCCGCCGACGGCATCACGCTGGCCGACAAGCAGGCGGTCAACCGGGCGCTGCTCACCTCCGGCGCCGACATCGGCGAGATGAACACGGTGCGCAAGCACCTTTCGGCGATCAAGGGCGGCCGGCTCGCCGCCGCCGCCTGGCCGGCGCCGCTGGTGGCGCTGGCCATCTCCGATGTGCCCGGCGACGACCTCTCGGTCATCGCCTCGGGACCGACCGTCGCCGATCCGTCCACCTTCGCCGACGCCCGCGCCATCCTCGCCCGCTATGCCATCGTGCCGCCGGCCGCCGTTGCCGCGCGCTTCGCCGAAGCGACCGACGAGACGCCCAAGCCCGGCGACGAGCGGCTGAACCAGGCCCGCACCGTCATCGTCGCCTCGCCGCTGGCGAGCCTCGCGGCGGCGGCTTCCGCCGCCCGCGCGGCGGGCGTGACGCCGCTCATCCTCGGCGATGCGCTCGAAGGCGAAGCGCGCGAAGTCGGCCGCGTCATGGCCGGCATCGCCCTCTCGGCCCGCCTGCACGGGCACCCCCTGGCGCCGCCCGCGGTGCTGCTCTCCGGCGGCGAGACCACGGTGACCGTGCGCGGAGCGGGCGGCAAGGGTGGCCGCAACGCCGAATTCCTCGCCGGCCTCGCCGTCGCCCTCAATCGCGCGCCGGGCATCTTCGCGCTCGCCGGCGACACCGACGGCATCGACGGCAGCGAGGACAACGCCGGCGCCCTGGTCACCCCCGACACGCTCGTCCGCGCCCGCGGGCTGGGCCTCGACGCGCGCGCCAGCCTCGCCGGCAACGACTGCTGGTCGTTGTTCCATGCGCTCGGCGATCTGGTGGTGACCGGCCCGACGCTCACCAACGTCAACGACTTCCGTGCCGTTCTGGTGATTTAGGGCGTGGACTTATAAGTGCGCAGCCAAAGCCGGATTGATGCGAGCTTGACGAAGGCCAAGTAGTTGTCGGCGAGCTTGTCGTATCGGGTAGCGATACGGCGGCACTGCTTGATCTTGTTGAAGAACCGTTCGACCAGGTTGCGCGCCCGGTAAAGGCAAGGGCTGAAGCAGATCGGCTCCTTGCGATTTCGTTTGGGCGGATGTTTGCCACGCGCCCTTCTGGTTGGCGAACTCCCGTCGCAACCGCGCGGACATGACGCTGGGCCAGTTGGACGGAGTTTTTGGCCCCTTCCAGACGGCAAGCGGGCGAGCGGGATTGTGCGGCGAGGAGGACCTCGTTAGAACCCTTCCATCGGCGGCATTTGCAAGGGAGGCGTCGACTGAGAGACCGTTGGTGGCAGGCTCTCTCCCGGTTCGGGGGAAAGATGCGCCATCTCAGGACGGCTGCGATTCAGCGTCGCGCGAGAAAAACCGGCGTCGCACTATCCGGGACATCAAGTGTTCTACTAGATCTGCTCGCCGCCGGCATAACACCCGTTCATGCCGGCCCGCCTACCTCCGAGCGACGCTGGCTGTGCGCTGCGGCCTTCCGCCGCTTGGTGTCGCGCAGCTTCACCCTTGTGTTCGTGCTGTTGCTGGCGACCGTTTCGGTCGCACGGGCCGAAGACCGGACTGCTCCACGTCAGAATTTGCCTCTGCCTCACATCGTTCTCTTCGTCGACCACTTCCTCTTTGCAGCCCAGAAGGACGTGTACGCGATGTCGAAGACCGAGCGGTCAGCCCTCGCGGTGCTGCTGGATTCCTGCCCGGACACACTGACCGTCCGCGAAACCTTGCATCTGAAATGCGACCTCGCCGGGTATCGATATTTAGTCGAATACCGTCACGACAGGCATATCGACGACTTGCTCGATGCCATGCAATTCATGACGAGCCAGTTCCGATATAACCAGATTATCAGGCGCGGGAACCAGATCGGCATAGGCGGTAAACTCGGCGTGATACGCGCCGGCCTCAGAACCGCTCTACGTTTCGCGGACGCTCAAACAAATGGTGGCTGAGCAGCAGCCTGCAGCTCAACCACGCGACCTGAGACAGTTCGTCGCTTATTCCTCATCTCCAAGACCGCCGCGCTCAGCCGGCCGATAGCAAGCGAATCTAATGAGTTCACGGCCTAGTCCGGCACGCGGCCGATCACCGCGAACTGGGTGACGGAGAAGAAGAAGCGGCCGGCGCTGAACGCCCGTTCGAGGTCGGCGGTCCAGGCGGCCGCCTCGTCATCAGCGATCACCTGCGCGGCGACGGCGATCGCCGCCCGTTCGATGAGATAGTCCAGCCAGATGCGATCGCCGGTCCCCTCGTCGACATTGACGATCGGCTCGACGACGATGTCGCGGAGCCCGGTCGCGCGGAAGAGCGGCGACAGGCGCCGACCGGACCAGGCATCGACCTGGCGGCTCTGCGCATGGTGCAGGATGCGGCGGGTGAGGGCCACCGGGGCCGGGTGGACGGTCATCGTTTCGAAGTCCATCTCGACGCACATGACGCGGCCGCCGCGCCGCGTCACCCGTCGCATCTCGGCGACCACGGCACCGGGTTCGTCCACGTGCAGCAGCACCCAGTGGGCGCAGGCGGCATCGAAGGCAGCCCGACCGAAGGGCAAATCCCAGCCATCGGCGACGCGGCAATCGACCATGTGGCCGACGCCTGCGGCACCAGCCGCGCTACGGGCGTGGGCAAGCAGCGGCGCCGACGGATCGACGGCGAAGACCCGTCCGCCCGGCGCCACGCGCAGCGCCAGCTCGATGGTCATCACGCCGCTGCCGGCGCCGACATCGACGACAACGTTGCCCGGACGCGGATTGAGCAGGTCGAGCGCGCGCCGGCGCGCCGCCACCTCCGAGGGTGTGCTCGCCCTGAGCGCCAGCCGGCGGGCGGCATCGGCGGCGACGCCGGCATCGGACATGTCCGACCAGCGGTCGCGCACGCGTTCCTTCGGCGGCTTCTCATCCATGGCCGGGCCCCTGCCGGCCACTCTGCCGCAAAGCCCGGCGCGAGGCGAGCCGGCGGCGGCGCCGCGGCGGAGAGCGCCTTTGCCTTGCGCGCCCGATCGGGGTAAATCGGAACCTTCCCGTAACAATGAAAAAGAGGAAGCTGGCGATGATCGTCGTCACCGGAGGCAGCGGCAAGCTTGGGCGTGTGGTGGTGCACTATCTCATGGACCACGGCTACGACGTCACCTCGGTCGACATGGTGCCGCCGCCCGACCGTCACAATCCGCCGCTGCCCACCGACATCCGCTATGCCCGCGCCGACATCACCAACTTCGGCGATGCCATGGCGGCGCTGTCGATGATCGACGAGCGCGTCGAGAAGGTGACCGGCCTCGTCCACCTCGCCGCAATCCCCGCACCCGGCCAGGCGACCAACCATGTCACCTTCGCCACCAACATGCTGTCGACCTACAACATGTTCGAGGCGGCGCGGCAGCTCGGCATCCGCAACGTGGTGTGGGCGTCGAGCGAGACGGTCTACGGCGTGCCCTACGCCAACGGCCCGGTGTACGCGCCGGTCGACGAGGCGGTCGAGCGGCCGGAGACCGCCTATTCGCTCTCCAAGCTGCTCGGCGAGAAGATGGCCGAGCAGTTCTGCCGCTGGGACCCGCAGATGAAGATCGTCGGCCTGCGCTTCTCCAACGTGATGGAGGAGACCGACTACGACCGCTTCCCGGATTTCGACGCCGACCCGCGCAGCCGCCACTGGAACCTGTGGACCTACATCGACGCCCGCGACGGCGCCCAGGCGGTGCAGCTGGCGCTGGAATCGAAGCTCACCGGCGCCCATGTCTTCGGCATTGCCAATACCGATTCGGTGATGAGCCGGTCGAATGACGCGCTGCTCGACGCGGTCTTCCCGGGCACGCCGCGCAAGCGTCCGATCACCGCCAACGAGTCGCTGATCTCCATCGACAAGGCGCGCGAGGTGCTCGGCTACGAACCGAAGTATCCCTGGCGCGAGCAGGTCGACAAGGCCAGGGCGCTGAAGGCGAAGGACTGACCGTCCGGCGTCGCGCTACGCCGGCACGATGCCGCCGTGGGCCTTCGACCACGCGGCGGGACCGTGGAGGAATGTCTCCACCTCATCGAGGGTCGCGTCGTCGAAGGTCTTGTCGGCGCGCGCGATCCTCAGAACGTCCCACCAGGTGGCGAGATGGTGCAGCGTGATGCCGGCGCCGCCGAGCAGCGATCGCGTATTCGGGAAGATGTCGTAGAAGAACACGACGAAGGCGTGGTCCACCGTCATGCCCGCCTGGCGCATGCCTTCGACGAACTTGAGCTTGCTGCCGCCGTCGGTGGCGAGATCCTCGACCAGCAGCGTCCGCGCGCCCTCGCGGAAATCGCCCTCGATCAGCGCATTGCGCCCGAAGCCCTTCGGCTTCTTGCGCACGTATTGCATGGGCAGCGCCAGGCGCTCGGCGATCCACGCGGCAAACGGGATGCCCGCCGTCTCCCCGCCCGCCACCGAATCGATGGCGGCGAAGCCGATCTCGCGCAGGATGGTGGCGACGGCGAAATCCATCAGCGTCGACCGCACATGGGGAAAGGAGATGAGCTTGCGGCAGTCGGTATAGACCGGGCTCGCCAGCCCCGAGGTGAACTTGTAGGGCTCGTCGGCGCGGAAGTGCACCGCCTTCACCTCGAGCAGCATGCGCGCGGTCAGCTCCGCGATCGTCGCCTTGTCCGCAAAACTCGTCATGTCGTCTCCCGCACGCCGCCCGTCACCGCCCAGCCGATCGGCGTCTCCGGCTGGAACACCCGTATCTCGGCGTCCGCCGCGTCGACCGCGACGAAGCCGGCGTCGGCCGGCTTCACCCGTTCCAGGGTCACGCGGTCGCCGTTCGGCGGCAGCCGGTAGAACGCCGCGCCGTTGAGCGCAACGAAGGCCTCCAGCCGGTCGAGCGCGTTCTCCTCGTCGAAGACCTGCGCGACCGCGGGCAGCGCGACCGGCGCCGAGAAGATGCCGGCGGCACCGCAGGCGCATTCCTTCGCCGAGACCGGATGGGGCGCGGAATCGGTGCCGAGGAAGAAGCGCCGGTCGCCCGAGGTCGCCGCCTGGCGCAGCGCCGCCCGGTGTTCGGCGCGCTTGGCGATCGGCAGGCAATAGAAATGCGGGCGGATGCCGCCGACCAGGATGGCGTTGCGGTCGATCATCAGGTGGTGCGGCGTGATCGTCGCGGCGAGATGGGAGTCGGCGGAGAGCACGGTAGTCCACCGCCTGGCGGGTGGTGGCGTGCTCGAGAACGATGCGCAGGCCCGGCAGACGGGCGCGCAGCGGCATCAGCACCCGCTCGATGAACACCGCCTCGCGGTCGAAGATGTCGACCGCCGGGTCGGTCACCTCGCCGTGGACGAGCAGCGGCACGTCCGCCACCTGCATCGCCTCCAGGACCGCGGCGACCTTTGCGATGTCGGTGACGCCGCTGGCAGAGTTGGTGGTGGCGCCGGCCGGATAGAGCTTGACCGCGGCGAGATCGCCCGCCGCGGCGCCCGCGCCGATCACCGCCGGATCGGTGTCGTCGGTGAGGTAGAGCGTCATCAGCGGCCGGAACGGGTGGCCGGCGGGCAGGGCCGCCGCGATGCGGGCGCGATAGGCGCGAAGCTCGGCGAGCGTCCGCACCGGCGGCACCAGGTTCGGCATGATGATGGCGCGGCCGAAGACGGCGGCGCTCGCCGGCAGCGTCGCCTTGAGCAGGGCGCCGTCGCGGACGTGGAGATGCCAGTCGTCCGGGCGGGTGATCTCGATTCGGTCCATCGCCGGTGAGATACACACCAGCCGGCCCGCCGCCGCAACCGCAATTGATCGCGGCGGCGCAACGTGCGACATCACCTTGAAACGGGGAGTCGGTCATGGACGCCACCGAAATGACCGCCGGCAGCGGCGCACCCGGGCTCACAGCCGGCTTCCATTTCGCCGACGCGGTCATCGCCCGCAGCCGCGCCCTCGGCCATTGCTTCTGCCTCGGCCTCGATCCGCACCTCGCCATGATCCCGGCGGCCTTCCGCCGCGGCACCATGGACGCCCGCGACCCCGAGACCATCGCCGCGATCGAGGATTTCCTCACCGCCGTCATCGACATCGCCGCGCCCGACGTCGCCGCGGTCAAGCCGCAGAGCGCCATGTACGAACGCCTCGGCTCGGCCGGCATCGGGTTGCTCGAGCGGATCGTCGCCCGGGCCCACGCGCAGGGGCTCATCGTCGTGCTCGACGGCAAGCGCAACGACATCGGCTCGACGGCGGAGGCCTACGCCGAGGCCTATCTGTCGCCCGACAGCCCCAATCCGGTCGAGTGCCTGACGGTCAATCCCTACATGGGCGTCGACACGCTGGAGCCTTACCTCGGGCTCTGCCGGGCCCATGGCCGCGGCATCTTCGTGCTGGTCAAGACCAGCAATCCGGGCTCCGGCGATTTCCAGAACCTGAAGACCGGCAACAGCACCGTCTATGGCAGCGTCGCGCTGGCGCTGGCGCCCATCGCCGAGACGCTGATCGGGCCCGAAACCGGCTGGTCGTCGCTGGGCGTGGTGGTCGGCGCCACCTATCCGCAGGAGGCGGCCGACATCCGCACGCTGCTGCCCAAGGCGCTCTTCCTCATTCCGGGCTTCGGCTATCAGGCCGGCGATCTCAGGCAGTTCGCCGCCGCGCTCGCCCCCGGACCGGCCGGCCGCGAAGGCGGCCTGATCAACTCGGCGCGCGCCACGCTGTTTCCGCCGGAGGCCGCCGACGGCGGCTTCGTCGCGTGGAAATCGGCCTTCACCGAGACGCTTGCGTCGCCACGTCGCCACGGTCGCGGCGAGCCTCAAGGGCTGACGCGATGAGTGCGCTCGCCATCCGCCCGATGAGCCGCCCCGACCTCGACCGCGCCATCGACTGGGCCGCGGCGGAGGGCTGGAACCCGGGCCTCGACGACGCCGAAGCCTTTCTCGCCGCCGACCCGCAGGGCTTTCTGATGGGCTTCCTCGGCGACGAGCCGGTCGCCTGCATCTCGGTGGTCGCCTATGGCGAAGCTTACGGTTTCCTCGGCCTCTACATCTGCCGGCCGGAATTCCGCGGGAAGGGTCACGGCCGGGCGCTGTGGCAGGCGGGCATGGCACGCTTCGGCGACCGCGTGGTCGGCCTCGACGGCGTCGTCGAGCAGCAGGCGAACTACGCCCGCTCCGGCTTCGCGCTTGCCCATCGCAACATCCGCTTCGGCGGCATCGCCAGCAGCCACGAGATCGCCGACATCCGCATCGTCGAGCTGCATCCGAGCCGCCCGACCGGGCTCGCCGGGTCGATCGTCGCCTACGACCGCTGCCTGCAGCCCGGCCCGCGCGAGGCCTTCCTGCGCGCCTGGCTGAACCCGCCCGGCCGCCGCGCACTCGCCTTCGTCGAGGCCAACGCCGTCTGCGGCTATGGCTGCGTGCGCGCCTGCCGCGAGGGCTACAAGGTCGGCCCGCTCTTCGCCGACACGGCCGATGTCGCCGAACGCCTCTTCGCCGCCCTGACCGGGCGGCTCTATGGCGCCCGCATCTATCTCGATGTGCCCGAGCCGAACGCCGAAGCCGTCGCGCTCGCCCGGCGGCACGGGTTGACGCCGGTCTTCGAGACGGCGCGCATGTATCGCGGGCCCGCCCCGGCGCTGCCGCTCGCCCGCACCTTCGGCATCACCACGTTCGAACTGGGATAATTGCTCGCGGCATCCTCATCATAAGGGGGGCCGCGCCATTCGCTCGGGTCGGAGCCTCCTCACCCGGGGCTCCGCGACACGGGCTCCGCAGCGAACGCCAGATGATGCAGCACGATGCCGCTGGCGGTGGCGACGTTGAGCGAATCCATCCCCGGCGCCATGGCGATGCGCACGCCGGCGGCGCGTTCGAGAACGGCCTGCGGCAGGCCCGGTCCCTCCGCCCCGAAGATGGCCGCGACGCGGTCGGCCCGCTTGACGTCTGCGAGCGCGACCGCGCCGGAGGGCGACAAGGCCAGCGTCGCGAAACCGCGGGCGGCGAGCAGATCGAGCGCCGCGTCGGCGCTTGCCACCCGTGCGAACGGCAGCACCAGCGCCGCGCCGACCGAGACGCGGATGGCCTTGCGGTAGAAGGGATCGCAGCAATCGCCGTCGAGGAGCACGGCGTCGGCGCCGAAGGCGGCGGCGTTGCGGCAGATGCCACCCATATTGTCGTGATTGGCGATGGCCGAAAGCACCACCACCAGCGCCCGCCGGCCGAGACCGGCGACCAGCGCCTCGGCCGAGGGCATCGGCGCGCGCGCGCCGATCGCCAGAATGCCGCGATGGATGTTGAAGCCGGTGACGGCATCGATGACCGGCTGCGCCGCCGCATAGACCGGTATGCCCTCCGGCACGCGCGCCAGCAGGTCGCCGAGCCGGTCGATGCGCTTCTCTGCGATCAGCAGCGACAGCGGCCGGTGCTGCGCCCGCGGCGCCAGCAGCACGTTCAGCACGACGGCCCCTTCGGCGACGAACAGGCCCTTGCGCCCGACCAGATCGCGCTCGCGCACGTCGCGATAGGGCGCGACGCGCGGATCGTCCGGATCGTCAATGGCGATGATGTCGGCCATGGCCCTGCCCTGCCCGCGCGATTCGCGGACGGCCTGCAGCCGAGCCGGGACGGAGACCGAGACTACCGCGCGAAACGCGGCAGGCGGCGCTTCCAGCGCTCGGCGCGGGCGAGCCCGCTCTCGTCCTTGGGGCGGCGGTGGATGCGCGGGGCAGGCACCGGCGCCGCCTTGACCTCCTGACGCGCCACCGGCTCGCGCACGGTGACCGGCAGCGGCTTCGGCTTCGGGATGCGCGGCGCCTTGCTGCGCGCGACGCGCGGCCGCCGTTGCCGCGGCGCCTCTTCCTCGACGCTCGGAACCGGCGATTTCGCCGTCAGGTCGGGGAGGATGCGGTTTGGCGGGCGCCGTGTCTCGGCGGTCCCGAACACGCGGGCAATATCGGCGTCGACCTCGGCATGGCCGTTGGCGCCATTGTGGCCGCCATCGTATCCGTTGCCGGCGTGGCCGTTGCCACCATGCCCTTTGCCGTTGTGCCCCTTGCCGTTACCCGCCGGGCGCTCGAAAAGCCTCGACTCGGGCCCATCCGGCGCCCGCGCCGCGGCTTCTTCGAGGAATCCGAAGAGCGGCTGATGTTCACTGGCGGACTTGCGGCTTTTCTTGATTTCTACTGTAAAAGGCTTCGCCTGCTGGCGCATTGCGAACTCTCGATGACAATCGCGGAAGGAACGGCCGAATCAGAGCCCCGGCGGCCGCCCCCCACGATTTAGGGACAGAAAGAGGAATTGTCGAGGGCATGGGCCCTTTTGCGCCTATCCGCAGAATGTCGCAACCCGTCTACAGCCGCTCGAATAGAATGTCCTGTGCACCCTCCCACAGGCAGAGTTTACCCAGCGCCAAGAGATTCTCGCGGCCCTTGGTAATGGTTAGGAAATGATTACCGGCAAGCTGGCCGACCTTGCTGGCGAAACGCACGCCGCCATAGGCGAGCAGGATCTCGGTCTCGCTGATGCCGCCGGGATAAAGGATGATCTCGCCGGGCGCAGGGTAGCTGGTGTTGTTCTCGTAGCCGAGGCCGAGATCGAGGTCGCCGAGCGGAATCCAGCAGCCCTCGCCGCTCCAGCGCACATGGATGATGCGCTCCTTGTAGGGCAAGAGGCTCTGGAACTTGGCGCAGGTCTTGGGCGCTGCCGCCTCCTCGAAGCGCGCTTCGAAGCTGAAGGGGCCGGCCTGGATGCGGATGGTCGTCACGTCTCGGTCTCTCCCGGGGTGGCGGTCTGGCGGTCACCGCAGGCATAGAGCCTTTCCCGGCCGGACGGAAGACGAACGGGCACGGCCGCAATCAACCGGCCGTGCCCGCGCCGCGCAATCGTCGCCCCGAGAGACTATGCGGCGGACTTCGCCTGATTGTCGGCGACGAACTTGTCGTAAGCCCTCAGCGCCTCGCCGCCATAGACCATCGACGGGCCGCCGCCCATCTGCACGCAGACGCCAAGCGTCTCCAGCACCTCTTCGCGGGTCGCGCCGAGGTCGGCAACCTTCTTGGCATGATAGGCGACGCAACCGTCGCAACGCGCGGCAACGCCCAGCGCCAGCGCGATCAGCTCCTTGAACTTGCGGCTCAGCACCTTGTCGGCATAGGCGCCCTTGCCGAGTGCCGCGAAGCCGGCCATCGTCTCCGGAATGCCCCGGGTCAGGGCGACGGAGGACTGTACGACGTCGTCTGCGGCCTGTGCGTGGTCCATGCTCATCTTGACGATCTCCATTCGCATTCGCTCAAGCGCATGTATCCCCCAGCTTCGCCCGCCGTTCCTTGACACCGGTCAACCCTGGCCGCTTCCGTCGGGTCGCGGTGCGACCGCGACGCCGTCCTTCACCTGGTCGCTGGGGTGGAGGACGATGGTGTCGCCGGCCGACACCCCGCTCAGCACCTCGGCGAAGTGGGTGTTGCGGTGGCCGATGAGGATGGATGTGAGCACCGCCTTGCCGTCGACGACGCGGAAGACGTTCCAGTCGGAACCGCGCCGGAACAGCGCGCCCACCGGCACCTTGACCACATCGCCGCCCTTCCACGTGCGGATGTGGGCCATCACCCGGTATTCGTGGCCGAGCCCCCGCCACTTTTCATAGGGGTCGGCGATGTCGAGCGTGGCGTCGACCCGCTGTTCCTCGACGCCGAGCGCCGAGACCTTGGTATAGGCGGCCGGGTCGATGCGGCGGACATGGGCGTTGAGCACGCCGTCGCCACCCCAGTCGGTCAGCGTCGCCGGCGCGCCCGGCTTGATCTCGACCGCATCGGAGGACAGCAGGTGGACGACCACCTCCATGTCCTTGGGATCGCCGATCTCGATCAGCGGCGTGCCGGCGGCGACCACCTGCTCGCTCTCGACCAGGAGCTTGAGCACGACGCCGTCGACCGGCGCCATCACCGGCACGCAGCAGCCGGCGCCGCCGCTGTCGGCGTTGTCCGCGCCGGGCTGGATCAGGTGCGCCTCGGCGCTGGCGAGCTCGCTCTGGCGGAGCGCCAGGTTGGCCTTGGCCTGCTCGACCGCGGCATGGGCGGTATCGAGGTCGGTGACCGCCTTCTCCAGTGCCCGCGACGAGATCGCGCCCTTTTCGGCAAGCTGCTTGGCGCGATCGAGATCGGACCTGGCCAGCCGCTCGCTGGCCTCGGCGCTGGTCACCTGCGCCGCCGCCAGACCGACCGCGGCCCGCGCCGCATCCGCCGCCGCCGTCAATTCGCGCTGGGTGCGCATGTCGAGCAGCGCCGGCTCCGCCGGCTGGATGGCGGCGATCGCCTCGCCTTTCGGGCTGACCGGATCGCCGACATGGACCGGGATACGGTTGAGCTTGCCGGCGATCGGCGCCGACACCCGGAAGACGTCGCGGATC
Source organism: uncultured Alphaproteobacteria bacterium (assembly GCA_963784605.1). GTDB lineage: Bacteria > Pseudomonadota > Alphaproteobacteria > Rhizobiales > Kaistiaceae > CAVSRC01. The sequence continues at coordinate 227,529 of CAWARW010000006.1, read as the reverse complement.
TCGGCGACGCCGTCCTCGTCGACCGTCACCTCCAGCGGCCCGCGGTCGATGACCGCGATGTCGACGCCGACCGGCGCGGGTATGAGCGCATAGACGACCGCCGCCACGACGACGACGACAGCGAAGATTGCCACGATGCGCTTGATCCACGTCCCAAGCATGTCTGATCTACTCCCGCGTCTTGAGGACCCGGATGAGGTCGAGCCGGTCGATGCGGCGGCGCACGATCGCGGCCGAGAACAGCGCCGCCGCGACGACCACAAGGCTGCCGACGGCATAGGTCCGTAATCCGATGACGAACGGCACCCGGAAGATGTCGGTTGCCAGACTCTGGGTGATCAGCCAGCCGAAGCCGGTGCCGACCAGCCAGCCGATGGGCTGGGCGAGCGCGACGACGACGCCCACCTCGATGAACAGGATGTTGGAGACTTCCGCCCGCCGGAAGCCGAGCACGCGCAGCGAAGCGAGCTCGCGCGCCCGTTCGGAAAGCTGGATGCGGGCGCTGTTGTAGACGACGCCGAAGGCGATGATGACGGCCAGCGCGAAATAGACGAACAGCGAGATGTTCATGTTCTGCTGCATGGTCTCCTGCATGCGCTGGCGCGAGACGGTCTGCAGCGCCACCGAGCTGATCTGCGGTGTCTTCTTCACCGCCGCGTAGAGGTCGTCGAGCCGCGACGAATCGAGCGCGATGTGGACGCCGGAGACGCGCGGACCGGTACCCGCCAGCCGCGCCAGGGCGTCGATGTCCATATAGACCACCAGCCCGATGTAGCTCTGGATGATCTGCGTCACCGGCGCCTCGACGGTGCGCCGGTCGCCGTCGAGCAGGGCGACGCGCACCATGTCGCCGACGTCGACATGCAGGATCTGGGCGACGCGGTCGCCGAGCGCCAGCCCGGTCGGCGGCAGCACCACCGGCTTCAGGTCGAGGTCGAGCACGCGGCTGAGATCGGTGCCCGGCGGCTTGCCGGTGATGCTGAGCTGGCGCGAATAGTGGCCGCTGGACAGGCGCACCGGATGGGCGAGAAACGGTTCCGCCGTCATCACGCCGGGCAGGTTCTCGGCCGCCGCCACGACGGCGGGCGGGCGCGGCGTGTTGAAGACGAGCGTCGCGTCCTGCCGGTCGGTGCGATAGTAGACCGCGTCGAGCATCGCCTCGACCGAATCCATCGTGCCCAGCGCCACCTCGACCAGCGCCACCGAAAAGGCGATGCCGACGGCGGTCAGCGTCGAGCGCACCGGATGGCGCAGCACATGGCGGAGCGCCATGGTGGTCAGCTGCGAGAAGATCCGCCGGCCTTTGAGGAGGCGGCCGAACGCCTGGCGGTAGACCTGCGGCGCCGGCGGCCGCATGGCGACGGCGGCGGGCAGCGCGAAGGCCGTCGATACCGCCCGCAGCGCCCCCAGGATCGCCGCGGCGAAGCTGATGCCGACGGCGATCAGATAGACGCCGGCGGTCTCGCGGAAGATGAGGAAGGGGAAGCTGTAGAACTCGGCATAGAGGCGGGTGAGGCCGCGGCCGAGCCAGGTGCCCGCCCCGACGCCGATGGCGGTCCCGATGGCGGCGATCACCAGCACCAGCTTGAGATAGTGCCAGACGACGGCGAAGCGGCCGTAGCCCAGCGCCTTCAGCAGTCCGATCTGTTCGCGCTCCAGCGAAATCAGCCGCGACAGGATCATGTTGATGAGGAAGGCGGAGACCGCCAGGAAGATCGGCGGGATGATCTCGGCCATGCCCTTGAGCTGGACCAGCTCGCTGTCGAGGAAGGCGTTGGAGAGCTGGTCCTTGCGGCCATAGGCGCCGGTGCCGCCATAGGGCTCGAGCAGACCGTCGAGCGCCTCGATGACGCTGCTCGGGCTGGCTCCGGGCAGCAGGCGCAGGCTGACCGAATTGAACGCCCCGTCGAGATTGAACAGCGGCGCTAGCACCTTTTCCTGCATCCACAGCACGCCGAAGCGGCGGTTGTCCGGCATCATGTCGCCGGGGCCGAGCGCATAGATGTATTCCGGCGACAGCACGATGCCGACGATGGTGAGCCGGATCTTGGCGCCGTTGACCACCGCCTCGAAATCCGAGCCGACGGTGAAATGATGCGCCTGGGCGAAGTTCCAGTTGACCGCGACCTCGTTGCCGCGGCCACCGCCGGGCAGGCGCCCCTGGCGCAGGAACAGGTCGTTGACGGCGATGTTGCCGCTCTCCGGGATGGACAGGGCCAGGCCGGTGGCCGGCTCGCGCAGGCCGGGGATGTCGAGGACGACGGGGCTGGCGATGCGCGTCTCGACGGCGGCGACGCCGGCGATCGCCGCGATCCGCCGGGCGAGCGAATTGGGCGCGCGGGTCGCCGAGGCAAAGACGTCGCCGAAGCGGTAGCGGGCGTAGTAGGCGGCGCGCGTCTCGTCGAGCGACTGGTAGGTGCCGATCGCCAGGATCAGCGTGGCGACGCCGCAGGCCATGACCATCGCGATCGCCAGCGACTGCGCCCACAGGCGCCCCAGGTCGCGGATCAGCTTGCGGTCGAGCGCGCGCATGCCGGCCTCACCACGCGATCTCGCTGGCATCGACCCGGCGGTCGTTGACGTCGATGCCGGCGATGTGGCCGTCGATGAAGCGGAACACGCGATCGCCGATGGCGCCGATCGAGGCGTTGTGGGTGATGATGGCGGTGGTGGCGCCGAGTTCGCGGTTGGTCGATGCCAGGGCGTCGAGCACCAGGACGCCGGTCTTCGAATCGAGCGCGCCGGTGGGCTCGTCGCACAGCATGATCTCCGGCCGCTTGGCGACGGCGCGGGCGATGGCGACGCGCTGCTGCTCGCCGCCGGAGAGCTGTGCCGGAAAATGGTCCAGGCGGCTGCCGAGGCCGACCAGTTCCAGCGCCTCCTCCGGCTTCATCGGATGCGGCGCGATCTCGCTGACCAGCGCCACGTTCTCGCGCGCCGTCAGGCTGGGAATGAGGTTGTAGAACTGGAAGACGAAGCCGACGTGATGGCGCCGGTAGAGCGTCAGCTCGCGATCGGAGAAGCGCGTCAGTTCGCGTCCGCGGAAGCGCACCGCGCCAGCCGACGCGGTGTCGAGGCCGCCGAGGATGTTGAGCAGGGTCGACTTGCCGCTGCCCGAGGGGCCGAGCATGACCACCAGCTCGCCGGCGAGGAGGGCAAGGTCGATGCCGCGCAGCGCCTGCACCTCGACATCGCCTGTATGATACACCTTTGTCAGGCCGGCGACCTCGAAGACCGGTTCGTCCGTCCTCTCGCTGGCCGCCATGGTCATCGCCGACCGTCTCCGGATCGCGGGCTCCCGCCGCGGCGTCAGCCGCTCAGTCGTTTCTCGATCTGATCGACCGGCATGCCGACGTAGTCCTTGGCGATCTCGCCGTGGACCAGCTTCGCCACCGCCGCGGAAAGCTGCGGGCGGATCATACCCAACGCCCGCGGCGAGGCCACCAGCACGATGCCGCGCACTTCGCCGGCCCGGGCCGCCCTGTCGAGGCGCTCGGCCAGCGCCGTCAGGAAGCCCTGCTCGGCCTGATCGTGCCAGTCGGTCTGGCCGACGGCGCTGCGGCCGCTGCCGACCGACGCATGCGACCGCCCGGGCCGGTCGCTGCCCTGCAGGTGGGTCGGCGGATTGTCGTCCTTGCGCTCCTCGCGGGTCACCAGATTGAGCAGGCCCGCGTCGCCCTTGTTCTCGAGAATCAGCGATTTGCTGCCGTCGCAGACGACCACCCAGTCTTCCGCAGCAATTGCGATCTTGGCCATGGTTCCCTCGGCTCGTGTTGAACGGCGTCCACCTCTATATGGTCGCCCTTCCGGCCGGTTTCACCGGCCGGCACAAGCCGCCTGGCGGGAAGCAGCGCTCCCCGCCCGTTGCGCCGACCCGCTCGCCTCAGGCGTTGAGGCGGCGGAGCGCGGCGGGGTCGCGCAGGAGGATGCGGCGGGAGGTCGGCAACTCGATGGCCGCCTCGTTCTCGAGCAGGGTCAGCGTGCGCGACACCGTCTCGATGGTCAGGCCGAGGTAATCGGCAATGTCCTGGCGCGACATCGGAAGCTCGACGGTCTCGGGACCGGCGCTCCGCTCGGCCATTTCGAGCAGGAAGCTGGCGACGCGCTCGTGGGCGTTCTTGCGCCCGAGCAGCAGCATGTGGTTCTGCGCCCGCAGCAGGTCGCCGGTCGCCTGCGCCCACAGGCCGCTGCCGATCTCGCTGTCGCGGTTGGCCAGCGCCATCAGGGTGGAGCGCTTGATCACCAGAACGGTCGAATCGGCGATGGCATCGGCGGTGAAGCGGTGCTCCTTGCCGGCCTCGATGCCGAAGATGTCGCCGGCGAGATGGAAGGCGCTGATCTGGCGGCGGCCGTCGTTGAGCAGCTTGTAGGTCCGCACCGCGCCGCGCACGACCTTGTAGAAGTACTCGGCCGGCTCGCCCTCGCCGAAGATCTCGGAATTGTGCTCGAAGCGCATCGCCGCACCCATGACGGCGAAGGCATCGGCCAGCGGATTGACCTCGGGCATGCCCGCAGGAATCGGCAGCACCGGCTTGTTGTTGGCAATGTCGCCCGGCTTCTGCATCAGCATGACCCACTCCATCTGTTCGCTTTGTCGCGGGGATTTGCTAACAGCCGGGGGACTCGGCAAAATTCGGGTAATCTCCCTACGGGGTACTACGTAGGCACTCTGTAACGGTCCACAACAGGCTCAACCCATGGAAATGACAGCCGAAAACCGGGCGAAGCTGCGGTCCGACGGGGCCGTGCGCGTGCTGCGCCCGGGGCCGTTGCGCGACTATGCGGTCGCCGCCGTCGCCGTCGCGCTGACCGTTGCCGTGCGAATCGTGCTGTACGTACCGCTGCGAGGGCAACCTGCAGTTGGTCCTGTTCGTCCCCGCGGTCCTGGTTGCCGGCGGCTTCGGCGGCTTCGGCCCCGGCATCGCCGCCACCCTGCTCAGCCTGGCGGCGGCCATCGCCGTGTCCGGCGGCGCCGCGCTCGCCACGCCATCCAGCGCCGTCGACATCATCGCCTTCGGCCTCGTCGGCATCACCATGGCGTGGTTCGGCAGCCGGCTGAAGCGCAGTCGCGCGCAATCGGCCAACCGTCAGCGCGAGCTGGAAATCCGCGAGGCGCATCTTCAGTCGATTCTCGACACCGTCCCCGACGCCATGATCGTCATCGACGAGAACGGCGTCATGCAGTCGTTCTCGAGCGCCGCCGAGCAGTTGTTCGGCTACAGCGCGCAGGAAGCCATCGGCAAAAATGTCAGCATGCTGATGCCCGCGCCCTATCGCGAGGCGCATGACGGCTACCTCAGCCGCTACCGGCAGACCGGCGAGCGCCACATCATCGGCATCGGCCGCGTCGTGGTCGGCGAGCGCAAGGACGGCTCGACCTTTCCCATGGAGCTCGCCGTCGGCGAGATGCGCCCCGGCGACGGGCGCTATTTCACCGGATTCGTGCGCGACCTGTCGCAGCGCCAGGAGACCGAGGCCCGGCTGCAGGAACTGCAATCGGAGCTGATCCACATCTCGCGCCTGACCGCCATGGGCGAGATGGCCTCGACGCTCGCCCACGAGCTCAACCAGCCGCTGTCGGCCATCGCCAACTACATCAAGGGCTCGCGCCGGCTGATGGAGAAGGAGCCGGACGAGCGCTGGGGCCGCCTGCGCGACGCCCTCGAAAAGGCGGCGGAACAGGCGCTGCGCGCCGGCGACATCATCCGTCGGATGCGCGACTTCGTCAGCCGCGGCGAGAGCGAGCGGCGCGTCGAGAGCATCGCCAAGCTGATCGAGGAGGCCAGCGCGCTGGCGCTGGTCGGCGCCAAGGAGCACGGCGTCCGCGTCCGCTTCCAGTTCGACCGCAGCCACGACCTGGTTCTCGCCGACAAGGTGCAGGTCCAACAGGTGTTGCTCAACCTCGTGCGCAACGCTATCGAGGCAATGGTCGACGTCGAGGACCGCGAACTCGTGCTGTCAACTGCACCGGCGGGGGATGACATGGTGGAAGTCAGCGTTGCCGACACGGGCCCGGGCCTGGCCGAGGAGGTCGCCCGGCAGCTTTTCCAGCCCTTCGTCACGACCAAGCGTCACGGCATGGGCGTCGGCCTGTCGATTTCGCGCACCATCATCCAGTCTCATGGCGGCACCATCTGGGCGGAACGCAGCCCCTCGGGCGGCGCCGTGTTCCGCTTCACGCTGGCCAGCGGCAAGCTCGCGGAGACGGCCGATGGCGAATGACAAGGTCGTCCACGTCATCGACGACGACGACGACGCGCGCGAATCCCTGGCTTTCCTGCTGGAGACCGCCGACGTCGAGGTGCACACCTACGATTCGGCGGTGTCCTTCCTCAAGGCGCTGCCGCAGGTGACCGGCGGCTGCGTCATCACCGACGTGCGCATGCCCGAGATCGACGGAATGGAGCTGCTGCGCCGCCTCAACGCCGACGGCGTCACGCTGCCGGTGATCGTGATGACCGGCCACGGCGACGTGCCGCTGGCGGTCGAGGCGATGAAGCTCGGCGCCGTCGACTTCCTCGAGAAGCCGTTCGACGACGATGCGCTGCTCACCTCGGTGCGCATGGCGCTCAGCCGCAACCAGGCCGACAGCGAGCAGGAGCTGCGCAAGGCCGAGATCCGCGAGCGGCTGGCCTCGCTGTCGCCGCGCGAGCAGCAGGTCCTCGACGGGCTGGTTGCCGGCCACCCCAACAAGACCATCGCTTTCGACCTCGGCATCAGCGCCCGCACGGTCGAGGTCTACCGGGCCAACGTGATGACCAAGATGCAGGCGCGCAGCCTGTCGGAGCTGGTCCGCATGGCGCTGCTCACCAACGGCTGAGGCACGCCCGGCGGCGCCGTTGACCTGGGTCAAGGCAAAACAGTCGTTTCTGCCGGCATTATTCGGAATGACTTCGGATCACCATCCCGAATTCTGCAGCCTTTGCACCGTCTGTGCTGGCGCCGGAACGTCCCGATCTTCGTGATCGACGACGATCCGGCGATTCTCGCCTCGCTCAAGTTCGCCCTTGAGATCGAGGGCTACGCGGTGCGCACCTATTCCTCGCCGAAGGCGCTGATCGCCGACGCCACCCAACGGACGCTCGGGCTGCCTCGTCATCGACTACAACCTGGCCGAAGACAACGGCCTGCAGGTGCTGGCCGAACTGCGCCAGCGCGGCGTCGCCACGCCGGCGATCCTGATCACCACCAATCCCGGGCCGCACCTGCGCGTCCGCGCCGCCGCCGCCTCGGTGGCGATCGTCGAGAAGCCGCTGATCGGCAACACGCTCGCCGACGCGATCCGCAAGGCCTTTGCCAACTGATCCCTGAGATTGCCGCCCGGCTGCCGCTCACGCCACGCCGATGAGCGCCCGGACGCGCGCCGCGACCTCGTCCACGCTGCCCTCGGCGGAAACCGGCGTCCATGTCATCGGGCCCTGGAAGCGGGCGATCTGATCGCGCACCACCGAGGCGGTTGCATCCGACACGTCGGCGCCCCGCCGCTCCACCCGGTCGACGAGGGCGTCCGGCGCCAGCTCCAGCCAGATGCCGGTGAACGGCACCTCCACCGCGGCTGCCATCTCCGCCACGCGGGCGCGTTCCTCCGGCCGGTTGAAGGTGGCGTCGAGGACGACGCCCTGCCCCAGCGCCAGCAGGTATTCCGCATCGCGCGCCAGCGTTTCGTAGACCGCCCGCGACACTTCCGGCCGATAGGCCGAGGCCGGCAGGCGGGTCCCCGGCGCCACGCCGCCCATGCGCTTGCGGATGCGGTCACTGGACAACACCCGGGCGCCGGGCGGTGCGCCGATCGCATCGGCAATCGCCGCCGCCACCCGCGTCTTTCCCGATCCGCTGAAGCCGCCGATCGCCACCAGCCGCGCCGGCTCCGGGCGCAACAGCTCGCGCGCCAGGTCGAGATAGGAGAACGCCGCCGCGCGCAGCCTGTGGGCATTGGCGGCCTCGGCCGGGTCCGCCGCCTTGGTGGCGCTGACATGGGCACGCACGGCCGCCCGGATCGCCATCATGAACGGCACCAGCGGCAGGCCGTCGCACTCGTCGAGCCCGTCGAGATAGCGGTTGAGCACCAGGTTGGCGCCCGCTTTCAGATCGCGATGCCACAGGTCCATGAGCAGGAAGGCGAGGTCGTAGAGCACGTCGACCGTCGCCATCGCGTCGTTGAATTCCAGGCAGTCGAACGGCGCCGGGCGGCCGGCGAACAGGCAGATGTTGCCGAGATGCAGATCGCCGTGGCAGTGGCGCACCTTGCCGTGGCGCTGGCGCCGGTCGAGCAGCGGCGCCGCCGCTGCCAGCCCGTCGCGGAAGGCCTGGTTGAAGCGGTCGACGGCATCGGGGGCAAACAGCGTGACCGATTCGAGCGCCGCCTCGTTGATCGACAGCACGCCGGCGATATTGGCAGCGCCGCCGCCGACGACCTCGGCCGGCGCCGCCTCGTGCAGGCGGGCGACCGTGGCGGCAAGCTCCGCCAGCAGCACCGGCGTCAGGCGGCCGCTGACGGCCATGCGGTCGAACAGGCCGTCCTGGTCGAAGCGCACCATTTCGACCACCGCATCGACCAGCGGCCCGTCGCCATCGAAGGCGAGGCGGCCGTCGTCCGCCCGCGTGATGCGCTTCACCCCGAGGTAGAGGTCGGGCACGGCGCGGCGATTGAGCTCCACCTCGCGCTCGCAGAAGGCCAGGCGGCGGGCTGACGCTGGAGAAATCGACATAGCCGAGCCTGACGGCGCGCTTCAGCTTGTAGGCCCGCGTGCCGGCCAGCACGACCACCGAGATGTGCGTCTCGATCACCTCCACCGCCCCGGCCCCATGGGTCAGCGGGTCGGTCAGAAAGGCGATGACCTCGGTTTGGGGATCGACCTGCATACTCCCATCCGGTCGATGCGCCGGCCGAGCCGGCGGCGACGCCCTGAGAAATGACAAGGGCACCGGACTGTGATGCACGCTGCCGGGCGGGCGGGCGTTGCGGTGAATCAAGCCGGCGCCGCGGCAAATCCGCGGGCGCGCGCTCCGGGCGACCGGCAACACCGCCGCCGGCGGCCTACAGGCGGCCGATCTCGAACTCCTCGCAGCCGCGACCGAGCAGGGCGAGGCCCTCCTCGAGGTAGTCGCCAAGCTGGGGCATGCCGAGCAGATAGCGCGCGGTGCGGTTGTTGCGCTCCTCGGCGGCCTGGAACTTCAGCGATTCCCAGTCATCCACGGTGCCGTCGCCCCGCCCGAGCCAGGCGATCGCCACCAGTTCGACCTGCTCGTCCTCGCTGAGGGTGAAGATGGCGGAGAGGATTTCCTCGGCCACCGGATCGTCGTCGTGGTCCTCCAGCACCGCGGCATCGCCGTCGTCGGTGGGATTGGAGCCGGGATCGGGCTCGCTTGCCTGTTCCTTGACGTCGAACTCGCGTGCCTTGACGATCAGGTAGCAGACCTTCTCCGGCGAGATCGTGAGGTCGACGGTCGGCTCGTCGTCGTCGGTGATGCGGCGCGGTTTCTTCATCAATCCACCTCGTTTCAGCGCAGGCCGTGCTTGCCGGAAATCCTGACGGTGCTGGCCTGCGGCCCTTTCTCGCCCTGCTCCTCGGCAAAGGCAACGCGCATTCCCGCGTCGAGTTTCTCGAAGCCGTCGTCGAGCACGCTGTTGCGGTGAAAATAGATCTCGCGGCCATCCGCCGTGGCAAGGAAGCCGAAGCCGCCGCCGCGATCGAGGCGGGCGACGGTCGCCGGCGGCTGCTCCGCATGCGCCTTCACCTAGCGGCGCATGCGGCGGATCTGGTCCTGCAGGCGGCGGCGCGCCCGCTTGAAGGCGTCGTTGACGGCAAACGCCGGGTCGGCAAAACGCTCGTCCGCCGCTGCCGTGCGGTCGATATTGACCTCGCGGCCGTCAGGCAGGGCAAGGTGCACCGCCACCGCATACTGGCCGCCCGTGCGGTGGTGCGCCGAAGGCGCCGTCACCGCGACACGGCAGGCGATGATCCGTCCGAAGCGCTTCTCGAGCACGGCAATATGCTCGACCACCGACTGCTGGACATGCTGGTTCAGGGTCGCGCCCTGAAAGTCGATCTGTGCCGGGGTTTCCATCCTGCTGATCCATCGTTTTTGCCGGCAAAACGCGCCGGGCATCACCATATCTGTCGCTGGAGGACACCGCCCCGACGCCCTGGAACCCCTTTCCCTGCCAAGGCTCCGCCCGAGCGGCGCATCCATAGCCCAAGTGGCTCATTTGAACATGGTGACGGATTTGAGGGTGGACAATGGACATCAAGACGATCCTGCACCCGACCGACGGATCGGAAAACGCCCGCAAGGCGCTTGATTTCGCATGTGAACTGGCTGCCGGGCGGAAGGCCCGGCTGCTGATCCTGCACGTCCAGCGCTATCACGGCAGCGACCGGATTCCGCCGGGGCTGGAGCAATTCTCGGAAATCGAGCACGTCCGTGCGACCGAGGCACGGCTCCTGCGCACGGCCGCCGAATACATCGTGGACGAGGCGCGCACGGCGGCACACAACCGCGGAATCGCAACGGTCGATGCCGAAGTGACCGAGGGCGACCCGGCGCTTCAGATCGTCGACACGGCACGCATCCGCCAGGTCGACGCCATCGTCATGGGAAGCCGCGGCCTCGGCGACCTGGAGGGCCTGCTCTACGGCAGCGTCTCGCACAAGGTCGCCCGGACCGCCCCGTGCAGCTGCGTGATCGTGCGCTAGCATCGGCCGCCGGCCGTATCCCAGCGGCTGCGGATGCGGACCCCGGCCGGCGCACGCTCTCCTATTCGATTTTGACCCGGCCGAGGCGGAGCGCGTTCGAGATGACGCTCACCGAGGAGAGCGCCATCGCCGCCGCACCGATGACCGGCGACAGCAGGATGCCGAAGGCCGGATAGAGCACGCCCGCCGCGATCGGCACGCCGGCCGAATTGTAGAGGAAGGCGAACAGCAGGTTCTGGCGGATGTTGTGCATCACCGCCTGGCTCAGGCGGCGCGCCTTGAGGATGCCCATCAGGTCGCCCTTGATCAGCGTCAGCCCGGCGCTCTCGATGGCGACGTCGGTGCCCGAGCCCATGGCGATGCCGATGTCGGCGGCGGCAAGCGCCGGAGCGTCGTTGACGCCATCGCCGGCCATCGCCACCACGTGGCCCGCGTCGCGCAGGCGGCGGACGACCGTGCTCTTGCGATCCGGCAGGACCTCGGCCTCGACCTCGTCGATGCCGAGCTTCTTCGCCACCGCCTCGGCCGTGGTGCGGTTGTCGCCGGTCAGCATGACGATGCGGATGCCGGCCGCGTGCAGGCCGGCGATTGCCTGCGGCGTCGTCGCCTTGATCGCATCGGCGATGCCGATGACCGCCGCCGGCTTGCCGTCGATGGCGACGAAGACGGCGGTGGCGCCGTCGGTGCGCAGCCGCTCCGCCTCGGCGGCAAGCCCGCCGGTGGCGATCTTCATTTCCTCGAAGAAGGCCGCGCTGCCGACGTGCACGCGCTTGCGCTCGACCATGCCGAAGGCGCCCTTGCCGGCCGGCGCGTCGAAGCCCATGACCTTCTTGGTTTCGACGCCGCGGGCCGCCGCCGCCGCGACGATGGCCTCGGCCAGCGGATGCTCGCTCGCCTTCTCGACGCTGGCGGCGAACTTGAGCACGCTCGCCTCGTCGTGGCCGTCGAGCGGCACGATCGCCGTCACCGACGGCTTGCCTTCGGTCAGCGTGCCGGTCTTGTCGACGACCAGCGTATCCACCTTCTCCATGCGCTCCAGCGCCGAGGCATGCTTGATCAGGATGCCGGCGCGCGCCCCGCGGCCGACGCCGACCATGATCGACATCGGCGTGGCGAGGCCGAGCGCGCACGGGCAGGCGATGATCAGCACGCTCACCGCCGCCACCAGCCCGAAGGCGAAGCGCGGCTCCGGCCCCCAGATCGACCAGGCGGCGAAAGCGACGAGCGCCACCAGGATGACGGTCGGCACGAACCAGCCGGAGACCTGATCGGCCAGACGCTGGATCGGCGCCCGGCTGCGCTGGGCGTCGGCGACCATCTGCACGATGCGGGCGAGCAGCGTGTCGCGGCCGACCTTCTCGGCCGTCATGATCAGGGCGCCCGAGCGGTTGATGGTGCCGCCGATCAGCGCGTCGCCGACGGCCTTGCCGACCGGCATCGATTCGCCGGTGACCATCGATTCGTCGAGCACCGACTGGCCCTCGACCACCGAACCGTCGACCGGCACCTTCTCGCCGGGGCGCACGCGCAGGCGGTCGCCGACGCCGATCCGGTCGAGCGTGACCTCCTCCTCGCTGCCGTCGGCGGCGACGCGCCGCGCCGTCTTCGGCGCCAGATCGAGCAGCGCCCGGATGGCGCCGGAGGTCTGCTCGCGGGCGCGCAGCTCCAGCACCTGGCCGAGCAGGACGAGCACGGTGATCGCCGCAGCCGCCTCGAAGTAGACCGCCACCGAGCCATCGGCGGCGCGGAAGGCGGGCGGGAAGGCCCCGGGCACGAACTGCGCGACGAGGCTGTAGGCCCACGCCACGCCGGTGCCGATGGCAATCAGGGTGAACATGTTGAGGTTGCGCGTCATCACCGACTGGACGCCGCGCACGAAGAACGGCCAGCCGGCCCACAGCACCACCGGCGTCGCCAGCACGAGCTGGATCCAGCCCGACAGGCGCGGGTCGATCAGATGGCCGAGCCCGAGATGGCCGCCCATCTCCAGCACCACGACCGGCACGGCCAGCACGAGGCCGATCCAGAAGCGGCGGGTCATGTCGACCAGTTCCGGATTGGGGCCGGTTTCGGCGGTCATCACCGTCGGCTCCAGCCCCATGCCGCAGATCGGGCAGGTGCCGGGCCCGATCTGGCGGATCTCCGGGTGCATCGGGCAGGTGTATTCGGTGCCCTCCGGCACCGGCTCGGCCGGATGGGCCTCCGGCTTCAGGAAGCGCTCGGGATCGCCGGCGAAACGCTCGCGGCAATGGGCGGAGCAGAAATAGTAGGTCTCGCCCTGGTAGTCGCTCTGTGTATTCGGCGGTCGCCGGATCGACGTCCATGCCGCAGACGACGTCCTTGACCAGGTGGGCGCCGGAGGCAGCGGCATGGTCATGACCGTGATGCTCGTGACCGTGATGATGCTCGGCCGGACCGTGCGCCGTGGCCGCCGCGCCGACGAAGTGCGCCGGGATCGGCGACGAACTTGGCGCGGCAATGCGGGCAGCAGAAGTAATAGGTCTCGCCCTGGTACTCGGCCGTGTGCGCGGCGGTCGCCGGATCGACGGTCATGCCGCACACCGGATCCTTGGCCAGCGCCGCGCCGGATGCGGCGTGAGCGGGGTGGTGATGATCGTGGCCGGCATGGTCATGACCGTGATGCTCGTGACCGTGATGATGGTCGTGGCCCTGCGCCGTGGCCGCCGCGCCGACGAAGTGCGCCGGGATCGGCGACGAACTTGGCGCGGCAGTGCGGGCAGCAGAAGTAGTAGGTCTCGCCCTGGTACTCGGCCGTGTGCTCGGCGGTCGCCGGATCGACGGTCATGCCGCACACCGGATCCTTGGCCAGCGTCGCGGTGCCGGCCGCCCCGCCGTGTCCCGGTTGATGCCCCTGGTGACCGGAAACCGGGTGATGGTGATGGTCGTGGCTGTCGGACATGGCGCGATCTCTGCAATCGGAAACGGGGAACCCCCGAGGGGTATCTATCGGGCTTGACCCATATACCCCCATAGGGTATCTAGTCAACCATGCATGAACCGACAAGAACCGCTGTCCTCAAGCGCCTGAGCCGCATCGAGGGACAGGTGCGCGGCATCGCCGGCATGGTCCGCGACGACCGCTACTGCATCGACGTGGTCACCCAGATCGGGGCGGTGCGCACCGCGCTGCGCCGCGCCGAGGAGGAAATCCTGCGCGACCACGTTGCCCACTGCGTCGAGGGAGCCATCGCCAGCGGCGACAAGGACGACCAGCGTCGCAAGGTCGCCGAGATCATGGACGTGCTCGGCCGCGCCCAGCGCTGACATGGATCAACTGACGGGGATTTGATCCTCTTCGGCCGCGAAAGCGGCTAGCTTGCCCCGGCTGGCTGCCGGCCGGCGCCGCCCCAATGCTGCCGGATTCGGAGCGGCCAGTCGCGTCATCCATCGGCCACAAGGATTCGGGAATCCCATGCGCAAGCTCTCGCCGGGCGACATCTTCATCCCGCTCGCCATCATCATCGCTGGCGGAATGATTTCCGGTTCGATCGTGTGGACCAGCCAGCAGGCGGCCATCCGGACCGCGGCGATGGCGCCGGCCGATACGGCGGCCCCCGCCCAGCCGCCGGCGCCGCCCGCCGACATCGCCGACGTCAACCTCAAGGGCGCCGCCTTTATCGGCCAGGAACAGGCGCCCGTCGTCATGGCCTACTGGTTCGACTACCAGTGCCCCTACTGCAAGCAGGAGGAAGAGAGCGTCTTCCCGCAGCTCATCAAGGACTATGTCGATACCGGCAAGGTGAGGATCGTGTTCAAGGACTTCGCCTTCCTCGGACCCGATTCGGACGTCGCCAGCCGCGCCGCGCGCGCCGTGTGGGCGGTGGCGCCCGACCGCTTCCGCGATTGGCACAAGGCCATGTTCGACCATCAGGATCAGGAAAACGCCGGCTGGGGCAACGAGGACGACATCATGGCGCTGACCGCCACCGTTCCCGGCATCGACGCTGCCAAGGTCAAGGCGATGATGGTCGACAAGAAGAGCGATTTCGACAACGCCATGCAGGCCGACGCCAACGAAGGCTATTCCATGGGCGTCGGCGGCACGCCCTCCTTCCTGGTCGGCAAGCAGATGATGGTCGGCGCCCAGCCCTACGAGAAACTCAAGGCGGCGATCGACGCGGAGCTCGCCGGGTCGAGCGGCTGACGCCGCTGCCGTCCCTGCCGGATGGCCCCCTCCCCCGGCATCGTCCTGCCCCGGAACGGAAGATGGCAGGGCTCCCCTCCCAAGGAGCCCCGCCGGGAGGTCACCGCCGGGCGGCGGTGACCACGACCGAAAAGCGCGTGGTGGCTTCGGCGCGCGAGCGTTCGGTCCGCGCGTTCCACGAGCCGAGGGCCTCGTCATAGGTGAGGAAGGGCCCGTAGACCTCGCCGGTTCCCTCCTTGAGGGCGGCGAAATCGGCATCGCGATAGCTGCCGCCGACGACCCAGTATTCTTGAATCATGCGTGCCTCCATGGGTCCGGTGCGGGCGCTCAGGCCGCGTCCGCCGCCAGCGGCTTGCCGGCGCCGAACTGCTCGGCTTCGGTCGATCCGGCCATCGCCACGGTCGACGACGTGCCGCCCGACACGGCCATCGCCACCGCATCGAAATAGCTGGTGCCGACTTCGTGCTGGTGGCGCACCGCGGTGAAGCCCTGCGCCGCGGCCGCGAACTCGCGCTGCTGCAGGTCCGAATAGGCTGCCATGCCGCGCCGCCGGTAGCCCTCGGCGAGCTCGAACATGCCGAGGTTGAGGGCGTGGAAACCCGCCAGCGTCACGAACTGGAAGCGGTAGCCCATCTCCGCCAGATCCTCCTGGAAGCGGCCGATGGCCGTCTCGTCGAGCTTGGTCCGCCAGTTGAACGACGGCGAGCAGTTGTAGGCGAGCAGCTTGCCCGGATAGTGCCGGTGGATCTCGGTGGCGAACTCGCGCGCCTCGCCGAGATCGGGCTCCGAGGTCTCCCACCACAGCACGTCGGCATAGGGGGCGTAGCTCAGGCTGCGCACGATGGCGTGCGCCACCGAGTGGTCGCCGCCCTGCTTCAGGCGGAAGAAGCCCTCGTTGGTCCGCTCGCCGGACAGCCACGGCATGTCGCGCTCGTCGAAATCGCTGGTGATCAGCGTCGCCGAATGGGCGTCGGTGCGCGCGATCAGAACCGTCGGCACGTTGCAGACGTCGGCCGCCAGACGTGCCGCATTGAGCGTGCGGATGAACGACTGGGTCGGCACCAGCACCTTGCCGCCGAGATGGCCGCACTTCTTTTCCGATGCGAGCTGGTCCTCGAAGTGGACGCCCGCCGCGCCCGCCTCGATCATCGCCTTCATCAGCTCGAAGGCGTTGAGCGGACCGCCGAAGCCGGCTTCCGCATCGGCGACGATCGGCGCGAACCAGTCGGTGGCGCTGTCGCCTTCCAGCCGCGCGATCTGGTCGGCGCGCATGAACGTCCGGTTGATGCGGCGCACCACCTCCGGCACCGACGAGGCCGGATAGAGCGACTGGTCGGGATACATCTCGCCGGCGTTGTTGGCGTCGGCGGCGACCTGCCAGCCGGACAGGTAGATCGCCTCGAGCCCGGCCTTGACCTGCTGCAGCGCCTGATTGCCGGTGAGCGCACCGAGCGTGCGGACGAAGGGACGCTCGTGGAGCAGGCGCCACAGCCGTTCGGCGCCAAGACGCGCCAGCGTATGTTCAAGAACGACGGAGCCCTGCAGCTTGTCAACGTCGTCCGGCGTGTAATCGCGGCGGATGCCGGCGAAGCGCTCTGTAAGGCTTGTCATGATCTTCCTCCATTCGGCGTCCCGCAATTTCCATTGACAACGCCGACTGGTCAATAAATATCTGAAATCACGAAGAAATTCTGAGTTCTGTAAATAAACCTACAAGTGCGGTTTGTAACGTTGTAAGTTTTGTAAGGCCTCACGGGAGAGCGCTGATGAAGGCGATGCGCATCGGCGGCCGGCTGCGCCGGCTGCGACAGGAGAAGCGCCTGACCCAGGCGCAGATGGCGCGCGAGCTCGGCCTTTCGGCGAGCTACCTGACGCTGCTGGAGAGCAACCAGCGGCCGGTCACCGTGCGCGTGCTGCTCAAGCTGGTCGAGAAGTTCCACGTCGACCTCCAGGACTTCACCGCCGACACCGACCAGAGCCTGGCGCTCCAGCTGATGGAGGCCTTTTCCGATCCGGTCTTCGAGCACGCCGAGGTCAAGGCCAGCGACGTGCAGGAGCTGGTGGCCAACCTGCCGGCGGTCGGTCGCGCGGTGCTCGACCTCTACGATTCGTGGCGGCGCAACCGCCCCCTCGACGAGCCCGGCGGCGCCGGCGAGGACACCGCCGACGGGCCGTCGCCGGTCGCCATCCCGTCGGAGGAGGTGACCGATTTCGTCCAGCGGCGGATGAACTACTTCGCCGACCTCGAAGCGGCCGCCGAGCAGCTGTGGGCGGATAACGGCCTGTCCACCCACACGCTCTATCAGGACCTGGTCGACCTCCTGCGCAACCGCTATGCCGTCGCCGTCGCGGTGCGCCGCGCCGAGGACATGCCCGGCCGTTTCCGCCACTTCGACCGCCTGGCGCGCCGGCTGGAGATCTCCGAGATGCTCAGCGCCTCGAGCCGCATCTTCCAGATCGCCCACCAGCTCGCCTATCTCGGCTGCCACGACCTGCTCGACCGCCTCGTCGCCGAGGGCGCCTTCTCCAGCCCGCCGGCGGCGGCGCTGATGCGCACCGCGCTCGCCAACTATTTCGCCGCCGCCGTGCTGATGCCCTACCGGCTCTTCCTCGAGGCCGCCCGCACGACCCGCTACGACATCGAGATCCTCAAGAGCCGCTTCGGCGTGTCCTTCGAGCAGGCCTGCCACCGGCTGTCGACGCTGCGCCGGCCGGGCGCCGAGGGCATCCCCTTCCACTTCGTCCGGGTCGACATCGCCGGCAACATCTCCAAGCGCTTCTCGGCCTCCGGCATCCACATTGCTCGCTTCGGCGCCGCCTGTCCGCGCTGGAACGTCTACGACGCCTTCTCGACCCCCGGCATGCTGCGCGTTCAGGTCTCGCGCATGCCCGACGGCGGCAC
The DNA here is from genome assembly GCA_963784605.1 of uncultured Alphaproteobacteria bacterium. Classification (GTDB taxonomy): domain Bacteria; phylum Pseudomonadota; class Alphaproteobacteria; order Rhizobiales; family Kaistiaceae; genus CAVSRC01. The sequence continues at coordinate 209,765 of CAWARW010000006.1, read as the reverse complement.
CTTCTTCTGTGTGGCGCGCACCACCGGCCGCGCCGCCGGCTTCGCCGCCGCCGGCGGCCTGCCGCATCGCATCGGCCAGCGCGCCGTGGGGCTCGGCTGCGACATCCGCCATGCCGCCGAGATCGTCTATGCCGACGGGCTGAACCTCGCCGACCCGCAGGTGGTCACCCCCATCGGCGTGTCGTGCCGCACCTGTCCGCGCACCGACTGCGCCGAACGCGCCATGCCCTCACTCAGCCAGAAGCTGCACATCGACGAGAACGTGCGCGGGCCGTCGACCTATGTGAACGCATGAGCCGGCGATCGGGTCGCCGGGGGCGCGCATGACACCCGACCGGCCGGCCGTTCCCGCCGAGGCGCTCGCCGCGCTGTCAGCGGCACGGGATCGCCTGGGCGCATCGCTGGTCGCCGCATGGCTGCACGGCTCGGCAGTCGCGGGCGGCCTGCGGCCCGACAGCGACGTCGACGTGGTGCTCGTCGTCGACCCGCCGATGAGCGCGGCGGCACGGCAAGCGTTGCTGGCCGACCTCATGCGGATATCCGGTCGCCCCGGGCCGGCCGATCCACGGCGGCCGCTCGAACTGGTCGTCTTCGACAAGCCTGATCTTGCAGTGCTGACCTATCCGCCGCGCTGCGCATTCCACTATGGCGAATGGCTGCGCGCCCGCTTCGAGGCAGGCGCTTTGCCGCGGCCGGAGGCAAACCCGGACTTCGTCATCGTCTTGGCGCAGGTGCGGCAAGCCGCCGTGACGCTTGCCGGTCCACCGCCGCACGCGCTGCTGCCCGAGGTTCCGCGCAACGTCCTGCGGCGCGCCATCGGAGATGCCCTGCCACGGCTCGTCGCCGACCTCGTCGGCGACGAGCGCAACGTTCTCCTCACCCTGGCGCGCATGGCGTGCACGCTGGAAACCGGGGAGATCGTCCCCAAGGATGTCGCGGCCGCATGGGCGATGCCGCGCCTGTCCACCCCGTCGGCGGACCTGCTCGATTGCGCCCGGCGGGCCTATCTCGGCGACGTCGCGGACGACTGGCGCGACCTTGGTCCACAGGTGGCAGCGCTCGCCGGTGCGCTGAGCGACCGCGTGGCTGCGCTCGCGCACAGCGCCGACGTCAGGTCGCCTGCGCCCTGAGGTCGCCGGCGAAGGCCTCCAGTGCGGCCCGCGGCGCCTTGCCGATCAGCATGTAGCCGCGGCCGTCGCGGTTCCAGAAGACGATGTTGAAGCCTTCGCGCTGTTCGAAGGCGACCGCCGCATCGGCCCGGCCGTTGGCGATGATGCAGAAGGCGAAGGCGCCCTCGCCCGGCGACAGGTAGGCGAGCTGCACCAGCGGCTTGCCGCGGAAGTCGTAGAGCGAGGCGCGCTTGAGCGCGGCGTCCGGTAGGGCCAGCCGGTCGGGCGCGAGATCGACCGACAGCTTTTCGCCGACCTTGGACAATTCGCCGGCCAGCGCCGCCGGATTGTCGGCGATGATCGCCAGCGTCTCCGGCGTCATGAAGCCCATGTATTCGGCGACCGCCTGCCGCCAGTTGGGCGCTTCCGCCTCCGGCGTCGGCTGTACCAGGCCGGTGGCGAGTGGCAGCAGAGCGCCGGCCGCCGCCCCGACGACGAAGATCGCGACCGAGGCGGCGATCGCCAGCGCCCGCCAGCGGTGCCGCGGCAGCGGGCGCGCCGCGGCCTTTACCCGGGCTTCCGCCTCGCCGAGAAGCGCCGCCAGGCGCGCCTCGGGCGCCGCCGACAGCACCAGATCGAAGGCACCGGCAATCTCCCGCCCGCCGCGCTCAAGCTCCGCCAGCCGGGCGGCGAGCGCCGGTTCGCCGGCGAGCCGCCGTTCCAGCGCCGCGCGCCCGTCGGCGGAAAGCTCGCCGTCGATGAAGGCGGTCAGCAGAGCGTCGTCGCTCTCAGGATTATCGACCGGATCGGCCATGCGTCTCACCGCTTCCCTGTTGATCGCCCGCGAGGCCGGCCAGCTTTGCCCGCGCCCCGGCCAGCCGCGACATGACCGTCCCGATGGGGATGGCAAGCGCTTCGGCCGCTTCGCGGTAGCTCAGCCCTTCGACGTAGACCAGATAGACCGTCTCGCGCTGGACCTCGGGCAGTTCCTGAACCCGACGTAACACCTGGGCGGCCATAATATTCGCCTCGATCCCGCGGATTCCATCGAAGACGAGGGCTTGCTCGGCGTCTACCAGCCCCTGCCCCCGGCGCACCTTGCGGGCGCGGATCTCGTTGAGCCAGATCGAGTGGAGAATGGCGATGAGCCAGCGGTCGAGCCGCGTGCCGGGCGTGAACTGGTCGCTGCGCTCCAGCGCCCTGACGCAGGTCGCCTGGACCAGCTCCTCCGCCGTGTCGCGGTTTCCCGACAGCACCAGCCCATAGCGCCACAGCCGCGGCAACAGCCCGGCGAGGCCTTCCATCACGGCTTTGTGGGCGTCGGCTGCCATGGTCCCCCGCGGGCGGTCCGGCCGGACTGTAGCCAACTCGACCCGGCCTGCGGAACAGGTTCCCGTCTTGTGGCTAGGGGCGCGCTTCGCCGAGCCGCTCGGAATGAGGCTCCCAGGGCCCAATCCGGCCCAAGCACGATCGGCCCGGAGCAGCCGCCGCGCTGCTCCGGGCCCATCGCTTTGTCCAACGCTTGACCGGACGGCCGGCGCGGAGATGACCGGGACGGGAGAGAGCTTGCCGGGGGTCGACGGCCTCCGCCCTCCCCCGCCCAGTCTGTTCGCTGACTACGCACAACCAGAAATCAGCGTACGTCCCTACTGGCAAGGCCCTTGCCAGACGGCCGCCGGCAAGGGCTGGTGGGTCGTGCCAATTCAAATCGCAATTTATTGATTGCGTTCAGGATTTGTTAACCGCTGGCGCGTCGCAATTCGCAAGCCGGTCGTGCAGATTGCAAGAGCCCGGCTACTCCGCGGCGTCCGCCAGCATCGCCGACGTCCGGCGGTCGCGCTTCAGCCACAGGTCGAGGAAGGCATCGAGAAAGGCTTGCGTCTTCCAGTCGTGCAGGGCGCGGCCCTGGAAGTGCATCGCCGCCGCCTGGCCGCCGGGCTGGCGGACGCGGTCGCCGATGCGGCCGGTCCAGCGGCCGACCATGGCCGTGGTCAGCTCGATATGGAACTGGATGGCGAAGGCCGCCGCGCCATAGGAAAAGGCCTGGTTGGGGAAGGTCTCGGCCGGGCCCTCCGCCAGCAGCGTCGCGCCGGCCGGCAGGCCAAAGCCTTCCCTGTGGAACTGGTGGACGCAATCCGGCCAGGCGAGCAGCCGGCGGCCGGCCTCCGTCGGTTTCAGCCCGAACCAGCCGACTTCGATGTGGCCGTCGGCGTGCGGGCCGACCGCCGCGCCGAGATGGAGGGCGAGCATCTGCGCCCCCAGGCAGAGGCCGAGAAACGGCGCGCCTTCGGCGAGCGGCACCTTCAGCCAGTCGATCTCGGTCTTGAGGTAGTCGTCGGGATCGTTGACGCTCATCGGGCCGCCGAAAATGATCGCGCCGGCGTGTCCGGCGAGCGTCTCGGGCAGGGCATCGCCGAAGCGCGGCCGGCGGATATCGAGCTCGTAGCCGCGCTCCACCAGCCGGTGCCCGACCCGCCCGGGGGTCGAGTGTTCCTGATGGAGGACGATCAGCACTGGCCGCATGGGATTTCTACTCGGTCTCGTCGCGTACCGCCTGCTTCAGGCGGATGCGCACCTGGGAGGGCACCGCCAGCAGTTCGGCGACGCGCCACACCAGATTATCCTCAAACTCGTGCATGGTGCCATCGGCATAGACCAGCCGCCACATCATCTCGATGATGCGCTCGCGGTCGGCAACCTCCAGGCGCTGCTTGAGCAGGCTGGTGAAGTGGTAGAGGTCGACGGCCTCCTCGTCGGCGGTTTCGGCGGCCGCGATCAGCGAACGGGTGTCCTGCGGGCCGAGGTCGAAACGGTCCCTCAGGAGCTCGCCCAGCATCGCCCGCTCGGCCGGCGACACCACACCGTCCACGGCGACCAGGTGATAGAGCAGCGCGGCCACGGCCAGCCGCACCTGCTCCTCCCCCATGTCGACGGTCGCGCCGTCAGTGGAGAGGTTGTCGAAGAACTGCCTGATCGCTGCGAGCATGCTGAAATACGCCTTGCGCCGCCACCGAGTGTAAACATAGGTCGCAGTTGATGAAACCACACCCGTGGCGGAACCGTCGGGGCTGCCCTGGCCCAGAACGACCAAAGCCGCCGGCGCGACCCGGCGGCTTTGTCGAGAACCCAAACCCCTTCGCATCAAACGGATTCTGCATGGACCAAGACGGTCGATGCCAAAGGTCTTGGGAGAAATAACTCGCTCAAATCACTTCGTCATAAAACAAAACACGCAAGCACAATATAAACGGCCTAAAGCGGCGGTTCTTTCAGCAGCGAAAGCGGGACCGGCAAAATCGCCAGCCATCCCGAATCACTACCCTGTCATTGTTAGCAGGGCACAGCGGGATTTCAACCCGCCATCGGGGGCCCTCTGTGGACAGAGAAACGGCGGAATTCCGCGGTTTAATCGGTAAAGTTGCAACCATGCGCCACGATTTCGCCACATCGGCTCACGCCGCCGCCCGCCCCGGCTAACGCGGCGTCGTGATCTCTTCTGCCGAGCAGAAGACGCCGCCCTGGTTGAGGTCCGCCCGCGGGTCGCCCACCGTGTCGTCCGAGGCGGCGCCGGTATCGTGGTCTTCGGCGCTGTCCTCAGGGCGGTAGCCCAGCCGGGCGGCGTTGGAATTGTCCCACCAGCACGTCCTGTTGGCGGACGCGCCGTAAACGATCTCGTGGCGGATGCCCGGCGTCTCCAGGCCGATCCGGATGAGCTGGCAGAGGTCCCGCGGACTGAGCCAGATCGCCCGCAGCCGGGGCTCGTCCGCCGGCTTCCGCGAGACCGTGCCGATGCGGATCGACAGCACCTCGGCCCCGTATTTGTGGGCATAGAGGCTGGCGACCGCCTCGCCGAAGGCCTTGCTCAGGCCGTAGCGCGAATCGGGCCGTACCGTCACGTCGGCGGCGATCGTCTGGGCCCTCGGATAGAAGCCCACGGCGTGGCCGCTCGAGGCGAACACCACCCGCCTGACCCCCTCCAGCCGCGCCGCCTCGAAGAGATTGTAGGTGCCGACGATGTTGGCGGCGTGGATGGTCTGCCAATCCGTCTCCAGCGCGAAGGCGCCGAGATGGACGATGCCATCGACGCCCGCGATCGCCGCGCGCAGCGCCGCCATGTCGCCGAGATCGGCGGTGGCCACCTCGTCGGTGGCGGCAGCGGCGGCCATCGGCCGCACGTCGGACAGGCGCAGCCGGTAGGTCTCGCCGAGGAGCGGCCGGATGAGACGCGCCGCGCTGCCCGCCGCTCCGGTGATCAGGATCCGTTTCATGGGGGGCAAACCTCAGCGCGCCAGCTTCTCGCGTCCGTAGAGTAGCAGCATGACGATGATGACGGCGCCGTAGATCACCTGGCGCCCCGCTTCGGGCATCTGCATGACCGACAGGATCGACTGCAGCAGCGTGATCAGGATGACGCCGGCGACGGTGCCCAGGTAGCTGCCGCGGCCGCCCAGGATCGACGTGCCGCCGAGCACGACGGCGGCGATCGAGGGCAGCAGATAGGCGTCGCCCATCGACTGCGCCGCCTTGGAGGCATAGCCGGCGAGCAGCACGCCGCCGAAGGCGGCAAGCCCGCCGGAGATGGCGAAGCCGGTCATCACCACCCGGCGCGTGTTGACGCCGGAGAGATAGGCCGCCCGCTCGCGGTTGCCGATGCCGTAGACCGAGCGGCCGAAGGTCGTGCGGCCGAGCAGGAAGACGGCGCCGATGCCGACCACCGCCCACACGATCACCGCGTTCGGCACCGTCGGAATGGCGAAGCCGGTGGCGAGATAGCGCATCGGCGGCGAGGCGAAGTCGCGCGGCGAGAAGCCGCCCGAATAGACCACCATCAGCCCCTGCGCGACGGCGTTGGTGGCCAGCGTGATGATCATCGAGGGAATGCGCAGATAGGCGACGCCGAAGCCGTTGAAGAGGCCGAGGGCGACCCCGCACAGGATGCCGAACGGCACCGACAGGACGACGCCGGCCGTGCCCCAGGACGCCGCGGCGCAGGCCATCATGGCGCCGGTGGTCACCACCCAGGGCACCGACAGGTCGATCTGGCCGAGCAGGATGACCACCATCATGCCGGTGGCGATGACGCCGAGGAACGACGCCACCTTGAGCTGCTGCAGCAGGTATTCCGGCGACAGGAAGTTCTCCGAATAGAGGCTGCCGAGGAGGAGCAGCGCGACGATGCAGGCAAAGGCCGTGGCCACCGCCGGATCGCGGCGGATGAAGCCCGGCAGATGGGCGGCCAGGCGCCCGCCGCCCGTGGATGTCGCGCTCATAGGAACCAATCCAGCCGGTTGCGGACCCGGAACAGGCCGAAGGCGGTGAGGCTGACGGCGAGCATCAGCACGACGCCCTGGAACAGCGGCTGCCACAGCGGATCGAAGTCGAAGACGAACAAGAGGTCGCCGATGGTGCGGAAGGCGAGCGCGCCGAAGATGGCGCCGATGGCGCTGCCGGTTCCGCCGAACAGCGACACGCCGCCAAGCACCACCGCGGCGATCGAGAACAGCGTGTAGGTGCTGCCCGAGGCGTAGGCGGCCTCGCCGGTATAGGTGAAGAAGGTGAGGAACAGGCCGCCGAGGGAGGCGAGCACGCCGGCCAGCGTATAGGCGGCGAACTTGGCCCGATTGACCGGCACGCCCGACATGTAGGCGGCGACTTCCGACGAGCCGACGGCGTAGGCGGCGCGGCCGGTGAGCGAGCGGCTGAACGGCACCCAGACGACCAGCACGACCACGGCCAGAACCACCAGGCTCGCCGGGAACACGTCGAAGACCTTGCCGGTCAGCAGGTCGGCGAGATCGCCGTTGACGCTGCCGCCGGGGAAGGGCCTGAGCAGCAGCGCCAGGCCGTAATAGATGGCGCCGGTGGCGATCGTCGTGACGATCGGCTGCAGGCGTCCGAAGATGACGATGACGCCGTTGAGGGCGCCGCACAGCGCGCCGGCGGCGAGCACGCCGACGACGCCGAGGGCGGTCTGCGCCGGCGAGCCGACGACGATCCACGACGCCAGGCAGTTGGTCAGCGTGAACACCATGCCGACCGACAGGTCGATGCCGGCGGTGATCACCACCAGCGCCTGGGCCATCGCCACGAAGGCGAGCAGCACGCCCTTGTTGGCCGCCGTCTGCACCACGTTGGAGACCGCGGTCTCGGTGAAGCCGTTGTTCGCGATCGCCGGGTGGTTGACCAGGTAGATCGTGAACATCACCACGAAGATGCCGAACGCCAGCAGCGTGCCGCGCTGTTCAGTCAGCCAGAAACGCCATTCCTTCACGCTTCGACGGCCGGACGGACGCCGGCCTCCTCTCCGGTTGCGATATTGAGCGCGCTGGCGAGCAGCGCATGTTCGGTGATCTCGTCGCCGGCGAGCTCGCGCTGCACGGCGCCGTCGTAGAGGACCAGCACGCGGTCGCAGCAGCCGATCAGCTCGTCGTAGTCGGTCGAATAGAACAGGATCGCGGCGCCGGCGTCGGCGAGCTTGCGCAGCAGCTGATAGATCTCCTGCTTGGTGCCGACGTCGATGCCGCGCGTCGGATCGTTGAGCAGGATGATGCGCGGCTGGCGCATCAGCCACTTGGCGATGACCACCTTCTGCTGGTTGCCGCCGGAGAGCGCCGCGACCGGGATGCCGGTGCCGGCGGTGCGGATGGCGAGCAGCTTGATGACGTCGTCGATCAGCCGCGCCTCCTCGGCGCGGTCGATGATGCCGCCCTTGGCGATGCGGTCGAGCACGGCGAAGGAGAGGTTGTCGCGCACCGACATGGGCAGCATCAGCCCCTCGGTCTTGCGGTCCTCGGGGATGAGCGCCATGCCGATCCCCTCGGCGCGGGCGTCGAGCGGGCTTGCCACCGAAACCGGCCTGCCGTCGATCAGCAGGCTGCCGGAGAGGCCGCGCAGGACCCCGAAGAGCGCCAGCAGCAGCTCGCGCTGTCCCTGACCGTCGAGCCCGCCGAGGCCGACCACCTCGCCCGCACGCACCGCCAGCGAGACGTTGCGCAGGCGGTTGGTCCACGACAGCCCGCGCGCTTCGAGCACCGGCGCCTTGCCGGCATTGGCGCCGGGCGGCGGCTTGGCCGGGAAGACGTGGCTGTATTCGCGCCCGATCATCATCTCGATGACTTCGTTGTCGGTCTTGGTGCCGGCCTCGTAGGTGGCGACGTTCTGGCCGTTGCGGAACACCGTGCACTCGTCGGCCAGCTCGGCGATCTCGTGCATGCGGTGCGAGATGTAGAGCAGCGCCAGCCCTTCCGCGCGCAGCCGCTTGAGCACCTCGAACACCCGCGCCACGTCGGCCGAGGTCAACGCCGAGGTCGCCTCGTCGAGGATGAGCACGCCCGGCTTGAGCGCCAGCGCCTTGGCGATCTCGACCATCTGGCGGCGCGACAGCGGCAGGTCCCTGACCAGCGCCCGCGGATGGATGTCGGGCGCCCCGGCGCGGGCCAGCGCCTCTTCGGCCATGCGCCGCTGCGCCGCCCGGTCGATCATGCCGAAGCGCTTCGGCGGCCGCGAGATGGCGATGTTGTCGGCGACCGTCAGCTCCGGGATCAGCGACAGCTCCTGGAAGATGCAGACGATGCCGGCGCGATTGGCGGCCGACGGATCGGGGAAGCGGACCTCGCGGCCTTCCAGCGTCATGCGGCCTTCGTCGGGCGCGACGACGCCGGCCATGATCTTGATGAGCGTCGACTTGCCGGCGCCGTTCTCGCCGAGGATGGCGTGGATGCGGCCGGCGGTAACGGTGAGCTCGGCTTTGTCGAGCGCCACCACGCCGCCATAGCGCTTGGTGACCCCTTCCATCCGAAAGAGCGGCTGAGCCCTCTCCATCGGCCCCTCCCCAGGCACCGCGAAAATCGTGTCGTCAGTGCAAAGCGCCGCGGGGGGATGCCCCGCGGCGCCCGGCACCCGTTCGGGTGAGCCTACTGGTTTTCCTTCGACTGGCCCATAATTTCCTGCGCCGTGAAATTGATGCCGCAGGTCGGGAAGGAATTGCCGACGAAGAAGTTGTCCGACTCCTTCGGGAAGTAGTCGACGCCTTCCTTCATGTCGGGATAGGAGCCGACGGCCAGCGGCAGCTTGACCGACTGCGGCACGACCTGGCCTTCCAGCGCCGCGATGGCGGTCTTGATGGCGACCGCGACCTGGGCCGGGCCGGTGCCGGCCGAAGTGCACTTCAGGCCCTGCTCGGCATACTGCGCGCAGAACTTGCGGAAGCCGTTCTCGGTCTCGCCGCCGAACGGCACCATCGGGTGCTTGGCGTCGAGCATCGCCTGGACGACGCCGGTATCGCCGCCCTGCGCGGTGATGCCGTCGAACGGGCCGTTGGTGGCGATGGCGTCGGCGGTGACTTTCTGGGCGACGCCGTCGTCCCACTTGCCCATCACCTCGGTGACGTTCCACGTCTTGCCGGAGGCATCGAAGGTCTCGTGGATGCCGTTGTGGCGGTCGGTGTCGACCGACGTGCCGGCGACGCCGCGCACCTCGAGCACCTTGCCGCCGTTGGGCAGATGGTCGATCAGCCACTTGGCCCACAGCACGCCGAGGCCCTTCTGGTCGACGTTCACGTTGATGTCGTCCTCGGTGTCGAGAATGTTGTCGAAGGCGACGAGGATGACGCCGGCTTCCTTGGCGCGCTTGATGACCGGGCCGAAAGCCGTCGGGTTCTGGGCGTCGGTGACGATCGCGTCATAGCCCGAATCGATGAAGTTGTTGATCGCCGAGATCTGCGCCGGCACGTCCTCGCCGGTGGACACCACCTTGAATTCCTTCAGCTTGGCGGCGACGTCCGGCTGCGCGGCATAGGCCTTCGCCGTCTGGATCATCTGGATGCGCCAGGTGTTGGCGATGTAGCCGTTGGCCAGGGCGATGCGGAACGGCCCCTTCTTGGCCGGGTATTTCAGGAACTTGGTGTCGGCCGACCACGGCGCGAAGCAGTCCGGCTCGGCCGACGGACCGGAAACGACCTCGGGGCCGGCGGCCGATGCAACCGTCTGGAATGCCAACAGGGCACCGACTGCCGCGCCGGTTCCCATCAATGCACGCAAGAATGACGACGACTTCATGAGGTTTCCTCCCTTGGGCGATGCTTGATTAGGCGTCGTACCGTTTGCGGATTGCGGTGCCGCTTGTGCGGCTATGGCTTGGCGATCCGCCCACGCGCTCTTCCCCCGACGCGCAAATCACGTATAGGTGGGCATGAAAGCGCTGTCAACTGGAGCAATTCAAGACTAGCGCAACTCCGCTCCTGCTGTAGAGTGACCCGCGAAAAGGCCATGACCGAGCTGCCGACACCCGCCCCTGGACCGCGGCCACGACGGGCGACGTTGAGCGATGTTGCCGCGCGTGCCGGCGTCAGCAGCGTCACCGTCTCGCGCGCTCTGCGCCGTCCCGAAATGGTTTCCGCCGACCTCCGCCAGCGCGTGGCGAGCGCCGTCGAGGCGCTGGGCTACATCCCCAATCAGCTTGCCAGCGCGCTCGCCTCATCGCACACCGGCACCATCGGCGTGCTCATTCCGTCGCTCACCAACGGCGTCTTCGCCGACTACCTGAAGGCGCTGCACGACGCCTTCCTGCCGGCCGGCTTCCAGGTTCTGGTGCTCAACTGGCGCTATGAGCCCGCCGAGGAAGAGAAGGCCGTCTCCACCATGCTCGGCCAGCACCCCGAGGCGATGATCCTCGCCGGCATCGACCAGAGCGACTACGTCCGCCGCCTGCTGCAGAACGCCGACATCCCGGTCGTCCAGACGATGGAGCTGACCGACGATCCGATCGACATGAACATCGGCTTCTCGCAGCACGCGGCGGCCTACGCCGCCACCCGCCATCTCATCGACCTCGGGCATCGCCGCATCGCCCACATCTCCGCCCGGCTCGACGCCCGCGCCCGCCGCCGCATCGAGGGATACCGCCACGCCATGGCGGATGCCGGCCTCGATTCGACCGGCCTGATCGCCGCCTCGCGACAGGGTTCGAGCTTCGCCCTCGGCACCGAGCTGTTCACCGAACTGGCCCGGCGCACATCGCACATCGAGGCACTCTTCGCCTCCAACGACGACATCGCCTTCGGCGCCCTGTTCGAGTGTTATCGGCGCGGCCTGCGCGTGCCCGAGGACATCTCGATCATCGGCTTCAACGACATGGAGATCTGCGCGACGAGCTTCCCGTCGCTGTCGTCGGTGGCCACCCCGCGCTACGAGATGGCGCGTCGGGCGGCCGAAATCGTCACCCGCATCATCCGCGGCGACGGCGAACGGCCGGACGATCCGATCATCGATCTCGGCTTCGCGGTGCGGGCGCGGGGCAGCACCAGCCGGCGCTGAGCGCGCCTGCTTCCTCCCGCATGCCTCGCCCGGCCAACCGGCCTCGGGCGGGTCAGATGACGCCGGCGAGCAAGGCCGCGATCGCCACGTAGGTGAGCTGGTGGGCGAGCTGGTCGACCCCGTAGATCCGCCAGTACCAGGCGTCGGTCGTGGTCAGCTTCATCCGCCGCAGCGTCTGCTCCTTCGTCCAGTCGACGTGATAGTGGACGACGAATTCGCCGACGATGATCGCCACGCCCATCAGCCAGCCGGTCGGCAGGATGAAGAAGACCGGGATCGTGCCCAGCGCCTGCATGCCCGAATGCAGGATGCCGCCGAGATGGCCGTAGGTTCCCTTGTTGCGGAACTGGAACGGCGTCTGCAGGAGGTAGTCGAAGATGAAATGCTTGATTTCCAGCCACAGGATGACTGCGACCAGCGTGCCAGCCCCAATGCTCGGGTCCATGGATCCCCTACCCCACCTGCCAACGTCCCAAGGTCCGGCCTCCTAGCCGACCTTAAGGCAGGGCCTCATATCAATTCTGTGATCGACGTCACAACTGGTTGTTTTGAAAGCCGGTTACTTGGTTGTGGCGGTGAAGGTGCCGTCCCAGTCGGGCGGCGGCGGCGTCTGGCGCCACTCGGCGATGCGGCCGCGATAGAGCTTGTAGAGCGCCGCCAGCCGCTGGACGCCGACCGATTCGCAGCGCGCGATCGCCGCCTCGGCGCCGTCCCAATCGCGGCCGCGATAGGCCTCCAGCATGGCGGCGTGACGCGGCGACAGCCGCTCGAAGCCGTCCTCGGGGCCGTCGAGAACGTCGTAGATCGTGAAGATGCGCGCCGGGTGCACCTTGCCCTTCACCCGCATCAGGTCGAGCTCGATCGCCTTCGCCCCGGGCAGCTGGTTGTGCGACGATTCGCCGATGACCATCGGCACGCCATAGACCTTCGACTGGCCCTCCAGGCGCGAGGCGACGTTGACGTCGTCGCCGATGGCCGAATAGTCGAAGCGCTGGACGGACCCCAGGTTGCCGACGCAGCAATCGCCGGAATTGATGCCGATGCCGATGGCGACGTCCTTGTAGGGCCGGCCGGCGGCCGCCGCCGCCGCGCGCCATTCCTCGTTGAGGCTCTTCATGCGCCCGACCATGGCGATCGCCGAGCGGCAGGCGTTGGCGGCATGCTCGGGATCGTCGAGCGGCGCGTTCCAGAACGCCATGATGGCGTCGCCCATGTATTTGTCGATGGTGCCGCGGTTGGTCAGGATGATCTCGGAGAGCGGCGTCAGCAGGTTGTTGATGAAGGTGGTCAGCTCGTGCGCCGTCATCGTCTCCGAGATGGAGGTGAAATTGCGCACGTCGCAGAAGAGCAGCGTCAGTTCGCGCACCGCGCCGCCGAGTTCCAGCTTCTCCGGATGCGCGATGATCTCGCTGACCACCGTCGGCGACACGTAGTAGCTGAAGGCGCGGCGCACCTCGCCGCGCTGCTTCTCGGTCTGCCGGAAGACGTAGGTCGACGCCCCGGCGACCAGCAGGAAGACGGTGACCGCCGGATAGGTCGGGTCGAACAGCAGGCCGAGCCGGTCGAAGGCGAGCCAGCCGCCGAGGAGCAGCGAGCCCATCACGACGACGCCGACGACGCCCGAGGTGAGCGCGCTGACCCGGATGATGACGAAGCTGAGGGCGACGCCCAGCACCAGCGTCAGCACGACCTCGATGGCGAGCGCATAGTCCGGGCGGCTGAGCGAGGCGCCGCCCTGCGAGCCGAGCAGGATCTGCTCGATCGCCTGGGCATGGATCTCGACGCCCGGGATGGCGGCATCGAGCGGCGTGGCGCGCAGGTCGATGAGGCCGGGCGCGCTGGTGCCGATGAGCACGATGCGGCCGGCGAAGGCATCGGCATCGGTCTGGCCGGAGAGCACCTGCCACGCCGGCACGTAGGCGCGCGCGTCGTGCGGGCGGAAGTGGATCCAGATGCCGCCATCGGCGTCGGTGGGGATCTCGATGGCGCCGACGCGGATGTGATTGAGGCCGGTCTGCTGGCCGAAGGCGGTCTCGCCGCTGGCGTTCGACCCCTTGAGCACGTAGGAGCCGGCCTGCTGGGCGACGCGCAGCAGCTCGGTGGTGAGCGTCGGCACGTACTGGTCGCCGACCCGGTAGATCAGCGGGATGCGGCGCACCACCTGGTCGCGGTCGGGAATCCAGTTGATCGAGCCGATGCCGGCGGCGGCATCGTCGAGGATGGGCAGGTTGACGTTGGCGCCGGCGAAGGTCGGCACGAAGTTCTTGGGGTCGTCGCCGACCGTGGCGAAGCCGGCCTTGAGCGGCGGCGGCGGCGCGGTGCGCGCGGTGAGCGCCGTCGCCAGGACCGTCGGAATCTTCGCTACGACGTCGGCAAAGAGCTGGTCGTGGCCCGGCTTGCCGGCGACCAGAGGCGCCAGCGCCGCCGCCTCCTCCGCCGTCATGTGCTTCAGCGCCTCCTCCGGCGACGTCCGGTCCGGCTCCGCGAACAGGATGTCGAAGCCGACCACCGCCGCCCCGTCGGCGCCCAGCGTCTCGAGCAGCTTGGCCATGGTCGTGCGCGGCCACGGCCACTGGCCGATGCGCGACAGCGACTCCTCGTCGATGTCGACGATCCGCACCGGCAGGTCCGATTCGAAGCTGGCCGGCGCCAGCTTCTGGTAGGAATCGAAGGCGATGAGGCGGAGCGCCTGGACGAAGAAGGGATCGGCGATGCGAATCAGCGTGGCGCCGGCAAGAATTGCCAGCACCAGCGCCGCATAGACCGAGCGCTTGCGCAAAAAGGAAAACATCGCCTTCCCCACCACCTGTGGCCGGCAGTATCGCGGGGGGCGGCCCGCGCTTCAAGCGGGCATGCGAACGAGAAACGAACAGGGAAGAGCGCAGCGTCGGAACAGGCCGTCGACGGTCCATCGACGGCCGCCTGCCCGCTTCGTTCTATTCCCTATTCAGGCGAAGCCGGGGAAGAAATCGGTCTTGATGCGCGTGCGGTGGACGCCCATGCCGGTGAGCGTATGGCGCACCGCCTTGACCATCGCCTGCGGCCCGGAGACGTAGAAGGTGCGCTCCTGCCAGTCGGGGATCGCCGCCTTGACCAGCCGGGCGTCGATGTAACCCGGGTACTGGCCGCGCCGGGCGCCACGGGCGACGGCGTAATAGGTGCGAATGCCCAGCTTCTCCTGCGCCGCATCGAGAACGTCGCCATAGGCGATGTCCTCCTGGCTTTCGCAGCCGTAGAGCACGACGACCGGCCGCGCCTCGCCCCGGTCGATCAGGTATTGCAGCATGCTGCGGAAGGGCGTGATGCCGATGCCGCCGGCGAGGAAGGCGAGCTTGCGGTCGGGATCGGACGGCAGGGTGAAGTTGCCGGCGATCTGGGCGGCATGGATCTGGTCGCCGGGCGCCATGTCGCCGAGGGCCCGCTTGAAGGCGCTGGGCTGGCGATAGAACTTGACGCCGAGGCGCACCTCGCGCTCGGTCGGCGCCGAGGCGACGGTGAAATAGCGCCGGTTGCCGCGGTTGTCGCCGTGATCGAGCCCCAGCGTCCATTCCAGGTACTGGCCCGCCTGGAAGGCCACACGGTGCGGCGAGGTGAAGACGAAATCGTAGGTATCGGCCGCCGCCCGCTCGATGCGCTCCAGCGTCAGCACGAAGCGGCCCTTGGGGCTGACCGCCCAGGCGAAGACGTTGCCGACGACCAGTGCCATCTCCGGGGTGAAGTAGAACGAGCCGACATGGACGTTGGGCGAGAACAGGAAGCCGACCAGCGCGGCGAAGGCGAGCCGCGGCAGGCGCGTCGTCGGCTGGGTCAGCGGTTCGGTCAGCATGATGAAGGCGAAGAAGAACAGCGGCGCGTGCTTGACGGTCTCGGTGATCGTCATGACCATGTGCGACGGCGCCGTCGTGGCCAGGATGGTGGCAAAGACGACGGCCACGAACACCGCGATCAGGTCGAGCCGGCGCAGCTTGCGCACGATGAGCACGCCACCCGCCAGCACCACCGGCAGCAGCGGCAGGTTGCCGCCGACCCACCAGGTGGCCGGCTGGTTGAGCAGCAGCGCCGGCAGCAGGACACCGAAGGCGGCCGGGTTGAAGACGTGCTTGCGGCCGACGGCGAAGATGTATTTCGACGCCATCGCCCACACCGAGGCGAACACCAGCCCGCCGATGCCGGCGCCATCGGTGAAGCCGACCGGGCTCATGATGAGCGCCACGATGAGCGCCGTGATGTAGATCGATTCGCTGTTGGCGGGCACCCGGAAGACGCGGGCGAAGACGAGGTTCGTCACCCAGCACACGGCGAGGATCACCGCGGTCGAGAAGGCGATCGCCGCCGGGGCGAAGGGCACCAGGCCGAAGACGCTGAGGACCATCGCGGCGCCGACCAGGGCGATGAGGTGCCACAGCACCAGCCGGTACATCGTGGTGTGGTCGAGGAAACGGTCGAGGATCTTGATCATGATGTGCAATAGCTCTCGAAGCCGCTGGTGAACGTCGCGCGGCGGTGACGATCGACGACGTAGCCTTCCAGGCCCGGCGTCCGTTCGATGAAGGCGATCCCGTTCCGCCCCATGGCGAAGGCGGCGGTGGCGAACCGGTCGGCCTCGAGCACGTCCGGCCCGATCACGGTGAGCGCGACGATCTCCTCGATGGCCGTGCCGCGCGCGTGCGGGTCGTAGATATGCTGGCCGCGGATGCTGGTGCCCGAGGTGGCGATGCCCTTGCCGCGCGGCTCGACGACCTTGATGATCTGCGCCTGATCGAAGGGATTGCGGATGCCGACGCGCCATTCCCCGCCGTCGGCGTTGCGGCCCGCCGCCTGGATGTCGCCACCGGCATCGACGAAATAGTCGCCGGCGCCGGAGCGGGCGACCAGCGCCGCCGCATTGCGGATCGCCCAGCCTTTGACGATGCCCGACGGGTCGAGCGTGCCGGCCGTGGTGCGGATGTCGAAGTAGCCGTCGGTCTCGCGCCGCGTCTGCTCGGCCAGCGCCAGCACCTCCCGCATCTCGGCGCTGTAGTCCTTCTCGCCGAGCCGGCCCTGGTTGATCGCTGCGATCTCGCTGTCGTCCTTGTAGGTGCTGAAGCGCCGGTCGACCGCGTCGAAATAGCTGAAGGTCGCCTCGATCGTGGCGCCGTCGTCCTTGCTGCCGGTCACGTCGACGGTGATCGGCATGCCCATCAGAAGCCGCGTCACGCGCATCGTGCCGGTCCTACGCATGTGCCTTGTCGAGGGCGGCACCGAGCGACTGGATGAAGGCATGGCTCGACAGCGTCGCGCCGGAGATGATGTCGACCCTGGCGCTCTGCGCCCGGATCACCTCGTCGCGCAGCATCGGCAGGGCCTGCCGGTTGATGTAGATCGAGGTGCGCCGGTCGTTCGGGTAACGCAGCACGTGGATGGTCGTCAGCCGCCCGTTGCGGACCACCGCCTCGATCTGCATGAGGCCGTAGTAGGCATCGACCACCGGCCCGGCATAGGTGCCGTCGTTGAGGCCGGACGTGCTGGCGGCGACGCGCACCAGCGGCGCGCCGGCGGAAGAGGGCGCCGACGAGGGGGCGTTCGTCGGCGCAGCCGCGGCCTGGCGATAGGGCGGACGCAGGCGCGGCATGGGTACGGTGGCGACCGTGTCGGCCGCCGGCGGGGCGGGCACCGGGTCGGCCGGCGGCTCGGCCGTGGCGACCACGACCGGGCTGGTCGGCACCGGCGGATTGGCCGGCGCGTTGTCGGCTGGCGGCGGGGCGGCCGGCGTCGTCTGCGAGGCAGCGGGCGCGAAGGAGTCCTCCGGCGCCGGCAGCGGCGGCAAGGGCTGGGCATCGGCGGGCGCCTGGGCGGCGGACTGAACCGGCGCCTGGGCCGGTGCGGCGGCCTCTGTGCCGCCAGTCACGAACGGCACCTCGCGCGGCGCCACGTCCATGCCGCCGGTGGCGGACGCCGGCTGCAGCGCGATGCTGCCGGTCTGCATATCGGCGCCGGCCATGCCATTGAGGAGCGGGTCGGTGGTGCCGGCCTGGCTCCACACGTAGGCGCCGGAGGCGGCGATGACGAGGGCGGACAGGGCGATCTTCTTCATGGGTCTGCGGCTCTTGCGAAGTGGCTTTGGGTGGGTCGTCTGCTTCGACCTTGGGCCACAGTTTCGCAGCAGCGAGCTTTCAGCCGGCTGTCAGCCACGGTTACCAATCATTCATGTTTTAGGCAGGTTTTAGGCGGATTTTTCAGACCCGCTAGGCGCGCGCCTGCTTGAGCGCGGCGCCCAGCAACTCGATGAATGCGTCGCTGAGAAGCGTCGCGCCCGAAACGATATCGACATCGGCGCTTTGCGCGCTGATCGCCTCGTCGCGCAGCAGCGGCAGGGCATGCTCGTTGATGGCGACGGAGGTATCCCGGTCTGCCGGCCAGCGCAGCACATCGACCGAATCCAGCCGTCCGTGCTTGATGATCGCCTGCACCTGCACCACGCCGTAATAGGCATCGACCACGGGACCGCGATACGTGCCGTCGCTGAAGCCCATGCCCACCATGCCGAACATGGTCATGTGGGACGACGCCCAGGCGGCATGGATCGAATCGGCCCCGCCGGCCGTTGCGCCCGTGCTGGCCGACGCGGCCGGCGGCGGTGTGGCCTCGGATGGGCCGGACGGCTCGCTTTGCGCCAATTCCGGCGGCTGCGGATGCCAGACGGCAGGCTTCTCGGCGACGACCGCCGGTTCCGGCAAGGCTGCCGGATTGGCGGGCTCCGGCGTCGCCGCGGGCGCGACGCTCGACGCCACGCTCCGGCCGGCGTCGGCCGGGGACGGGCTCATGGTGCCGACCTGGCTCCAGACATAGGCGCCGGAGGCGGCGATCACGGCGGCCGAAAGGGCGAGTTTCTTTGCGGGTGCGCCACTCATGCGATTTCGCGCTCAAAGCGGCCGTTTTGCCGGCCGGCCATAGTGTCGCAGCCGCAAGCTTTCAGCATGCTTTCAGTTCCGGTTGCGGTTCTTGCGTTTCCGCTCAGATTTTGCGCCGAAAAGAACACCAAGCGCACCTGCTTCGCAATCTCTACTGCGCCGCGCGCGGCGGATCGAAACCACAAGAACAGCGGCCGCTGCATGAAAAAATTCTATACGCTTGTTAATTACCAACCCTCGGCAGATGTGCCAATTCGGGGGCCTCGCGGCAGCACAAAAAACATGGGTGCCACCCCGCTGCTTTGCAGCGCCGGGCCACGACCGCTTCGCCGCCTAACCTGAAAAACTATCCCAGCGGGGGCGCGTAAGCCGCCGGATCGACCGTGGCGGGACGCCCCGCCAGTGTGAGGCTGGCGACATGGGCCGGCGTCTCGGCGATGACCTTGCCGCGGCGCACGACCGCAAGCCGCCGCGCCTTGAGGCGCACCGCCTCGATCGGATCGGCCGCCTGCAGCACCACCATGTCGGCATGGCTGCCGACCTCAAGGCCGTAGCCATCGAGCTGCATCACCTTGGCGGCGTTGACGGTCACCGTATCGAAGCAGAAACGCATCGCCTCGCGGCTCGACAGCTGGCCGACGTGCAGGCCCATGTGGGCGACCTCCAGCATATCGCCCGAGCCCAGCGAGTACCACGGGTCCATGCAGCAATCCTGGCCGAAGGCGACGTTGATGCCGTGTGCGCGCATCTCCGGCACCCGTGTCTGGCCGCGGCGCTTCGGGTAGGTGTCGTGGCGGCCCTGCAGCATGATGTTGATGAGCGGATTGGCGATGGCGTGGACACCGGCCTCGGCCATCAGCGGCAGCAGCTTGGAAACGTAATAGTTGTCCATGGAATGCATGGAGGTGAGGTGCGAGCCGGCGACGCGGCCTCCCATGCCGAGCCGCTTGGTCTCATGGGTCAGCATCTCGATGTGGCGCGACAGCGGGTCGTCGCTCTCGTCGCAGTGCATGTCGACCATGAGGCCGCGCTTTTCGGCGATGGCGCAGAGCGCCGTGACGCTTGATCCGCCGTCGGCCATGGTGCGCTCGAAATGGGGGATGCCGCCGACCACGTCGACGCCCTTGTCCAGCGCCCGTTCGAGGTTCTTCGCCGCGTTGGGCGAGCGGTAGTAGCCGTCCTGCGGGAAGGCGACGAGCTGCAGGTCGATATAGGGCGCGATCTTCTTCTTGACCTCGAGCAGCGCGTCGACCGCCAGCAGCCGGTCGTCGCAGACGTCGACATGGCTGCGGATGGCGAGCAGGCCCTGGGCGACGGCGAGATCGCAGTAGCGCAGCGCCCGCTCGACGACCGCCTCCACCGTCAGCAGCGGCTTCAGCTCGCCCCACAGCGCAATGCCTTCGAGCAGCGTGCCCGACTGGTTGAGCCGCGGCAGGCCGAGCGACAGCGTCGCGTCCATGTGGAAGTGGCAATCGATGAAAGGCGGCGACACCAGCCGGCCGCCGGCATCGATGGTGCGCCCGGCCTCGCCGGAAATGCCCGGCTCGACGGCGACGATCCTGCCGCCGGCGCAGGCGATGTCGATGCCGGTGCGGCCGTCCGGCAGGGTGGCGCCCTTGACGAGAAGATCGAACGGACCGGCCATCAGCGCTCCTCCTTGCGGAACGGGATCAGCAGGCTGGCGGGGGCCAGCGCGCTGCGCGACACGAACGCCATCGCAACGATGGTGAAGACGAAAGGCAGCATCAGGAACACCTGATAGGGCAGGTGCAGGATGTTGGTCGCCTGCAGGCGGAGCTGCAACGCCTCGAGTGCGGCGAAGAGCAGCGCGCCGCCGGCACAGCGCCACGGGCTCCACAGGCCGAAGACGACCAGCGCGATCGACACCCAGCCGCGCCCGGAGATGACGCCGAAGGTGAACGAATTGAACTGGGCCATGGTGAGATAGGCGCCGGCCAGCCCCATCATGCCGCCGCCGATCATCAGCGCCTGGGTGCGCACGCTCCACACGCTGATGCCGGCGGCATCCGCCGCGCGCGGGTTCTCGCCCACCGTCCTCAGATCGAGCCCCCAGGCGGTGCGGTAGAGCAGGAAGGCCGTCGCCGGCACCGCCAGAAAGGCGACATAGGTGAGGACGGTCTGGCTGAACAGCACCGGCCCGAGGAGGGGAATCGCGGACAGACCGGGAATTTCGATGGGCTGGAAGGGCACGATGTTGGGCGGCACCGCCGGCTGGCCGAAGATCAGGCGATAGAAATAGAAGGCGAGCCCGGTCGCCAGCATGGTCATGCCGATGCCCGAGACGTGCTGGCTGACGCCGAAGACGACGGCGAGCAGCGCCATGACCAGACCGGCGGCCGCGCCGACGGCGATGGCCGCCAGCAGCCCCAGCCACAGGTTGCCGGTGAAATAGGCGGTCGAGAAGCCGACCATGGCGCCGAGCAGCATGATGCCCTCGATGCCGAGGTTGAGCACGCCGGCGCGCTCGTTGACCAGTTCGCCGAGGGTGGCGAGCAGCAGCGGCGTCGAGATGCGCACGATCGCCGCGAAGAAGCTGACCTGCAGGATCTGGGCGACGGTCTCAAGCATGGCGCACGACCCTGCAGCCGATAGGAGGCGAACAGGCGCATGGCGACCATGGTCATCAGCGCCGTGCCCTGGATGACGTCGGCGAGATAGATCGGCACGCCGAGGCTGCGCGACATGGTGCCGGCGCCGTTGAAGACCATGGCGAAGAACAGCGCCGCCGGCACCGCGCCGAGCGGGTTGAGCTCGGCCAGCGTGGCGATGACGATGCCGGCATAGCCGTAGCCCGAGGTCAGGTCGGCGGTGACCTGATAGCGCACGCCGCCGACCTCGCCGGCGCCGGCCAGACCGGCGAGCGCACCGGAGATGAGCGCCGCGACGACGATGACCCGGCCGACCGGGATGCCGGCATAGTTGGCGGCGGCCGGATTATGGCCGACGGCGCGGATGCGGAAGCCGAGGGTGGTGTGGCTTGAGCAGCCACCAGATGACGATCGCCGCGACCGCGGCGAGCAGGATGCCGAGATGCACGGTGTCGCCGTAGACGATGGGAAACTCCGCCGCGCCGCGGATGCTCGGCGCGTTGGGATAGCCGCTCTTCGGGTCGCGCCACGGGCCTTCGAGCAGCGCCGTGGTGCCGTAGAGCATGATGAAGTTGAGAAGCAGCGTCGAGACCACGTCGTCGACCTTGAGCTTGACCTTGAGCAGCGCCGGCAGCAGCGCCCACAGCGCGCCGAAGATCGCCGCGCCGACCACCATCAGCGGCACCAGGCTGAATTCCGGCAGCCAGGTCCGTTCGCCGATCCAGCAGGCGGCGATGGCGCCGGCCATCAGCTGGCCCTCGGCGCCGATGTTCCAGAACTTGGCGCGGAAGGCGACGACCACCGCCAGCCCGGTGAACAGCAGCGGCGAGGCCTTCACCAGCATGTCCTGGACGTCGTAGGTCGATTTGAAATTGGAGAGGAGGAGCTGGGTGTAGGCCTCGGGGATGCTGGCGCCGGCCAGCCACACCAGGACGCTGCACAGGGCCAGCGCCACGACGACGGCGGCGAGCGGCAGCAGGATCTGGATGGAAAGCGGCGTCTCGTGCCGGCGTTCGAGCCTGAAGCGCATCACGCCGCGTGCTCCACGCCGGCCATGTAGAGGCCGATGCGCTCGACCGTCGCCTCCTCCACGGCCAGGTCGGCGACGATGCGCCCGCCATACATGACGGCGATGCGGTCGGAGAGCTGGAACAGCTCCTCGAGGTCCTCGCTGATCAAGAGCACGGCGCCGCCGCGGGCGCGCAGATCGAGGAACTGGCCGTGGATGAACTCGGTGGCGCCGACGTCGATGCCGCGCGTCGGCTGGGCGGCGAGCAGGATCTTCGGCGCGTGGGCGATCTCGCGGGCGAGCAGCGCCTTCTGCAGGTTGCCGCCCGACAGCGTGCCGGTGCGCGCCTCGGGCCCGGAGGTGCGGATATCGAAGCGCTCGATCTGGTCGCTGGCGAACTTGCGGATCGCCTTGCGGTCGAGAATGCCGCGCCTGGAGAACGGCGGTCCGCCGATCCACGGCAGCGCCATGCTTTCCGACAGCGGCAGGGCGCCGATCATGCCGATGGCGAGCCGGTCCTCGGGCACGCGCCCGATGCCGCGCGCCTGGACGAAGCGCGGGGTGAGGCCGGTGACCACCACGCCGTGAATCTCGACGGCGCCGCCGGTCGGCGCCAGCACGCCGGCGACCACATCGGCGAGTGCCCGCTGGCCGTTGCCGGAGACGCCGGCGATGCCGACGATCTCGCCGGCGCGCAGCGTCAGCGACACCGCCTTGAGGCCCGGCGCGGAGACGCCGGTGAGCTTGAGCAGCGGCGCCCCGGCCGCCTGCGGCGGGCGCGCCGGCGGGCTCAGCTCGCGGCCGCACATCAGCCGCGCCAGCTCGCCCTTGGAGAGCCCGGCCTGATTGAGGCGCTCGGCCACCACGCGGCCCTGGCGCATGACGGTGATGCGGTTGGTGATCTCGATCACCTCGGCCAGCTTGTGCGAGATGAAGATGACGCCCATGCCCTTCGCCGTCATGGCGCGCAGCGCCGCGAACAGGCCCTCCGTCTCCTGCGGCGTCAGCGTCGCCGTCGGCTCGTCGAGCACCAGGATGCGGGCACCGCGCACCAGCGACTTGGCGATCTCGACGCGCTGCTGCTCGCCGATCGACAGCTCGCTGACCAGCCGGTCGGGGTCGAGGTTGATGTGATAGTCGCGACCGACGGCGGCGAGGCGCTCGACCACCACGCGCCGGGTCAGCCGCCCGTCCGGCCCGGCCTTGCCGACCAGCAGGTTCTCCAGCACCGTGTGGCGCGGCACCAGATGGAAATGCTGGTGCACCATGCCGATGCCGAGCCCCAGCGCATCGTGCGAGCTGCGGATCGCGACCGGCTTGCCGTCGACTTCGATCACGCCTTCGTCGGCCGCGTAGGAGCCGAACAGGATGTTCATCAGCGTCGTCTTGCCGGCGCCGTTCTCGCCGAGCAGGCCGAGAATGTCGCCGGCATGCACGGTGAGATCGACCGCCGCGCAGGCCTGCACGGGGCCGAAGCTCTTCGAGATGCCGCGCATCGCGACCAGCGGCGGCGGGCTCATTCCTCGTCTCCGTGCATCAGGGGGATGCGGCGCACGCAGAAGGCGGCCGCCAGCGGCCGCCTTCCCCGCCTTGCGACCGGACTATTCGGAGACCGGCGTCGCCTCGTTGACGGACACCCGGAAATCACCGTCGAGGATCGCCTGCTGCTTGTCCATGACCAGCTTCATGACGTCAGCCGGCAGCTTGTCCTTCCAGTCATGGAAGGGCGCCAGCGAGGCGCCGCCCTTGGCCATGGTGGAGAAGGTGCCGTAGTCCTGCGCCGTATAGACGCCGGCCTCGACCTGCTTGATCGCCGCCTGGATGGTCGGCCACATGTCCCACACCGGGCCGGTGACCACCGTATCGGGGGCGAGCGACGACTGATCGGACATGTTGGAGAAGGCGATGATGCCCTTCTCCTTCGCCGCCTCGATGACGCCGAAGCGCTCGGCGAAGATGGCATCGACGCCGGCGGCGATCTGCGCCAGCGCGGCTTCCTTGGCCTTGGGCGGATCGAAGAACGAGCCGATGAAGGTGACCTTGCACTTGACGTCCGGGTTGACGTCCTTGGCGCCCTGACAGAAGGCGTTGACCAGGCGGTCGACCTCGGGGATGTCCATCGCCGCCACCGAGCCGATGATGTTCGACTTGGTCATCTTGCCGGCGATCATGCCGGAGAGATAGGCCGGCTCGTGGATCCAGTTGTCATAGACCGAGAAGTTCGGCTCGGCCGGCCCCTGCCCCGATCCGAACACGAAGGCGACCTTGGGGAACTCCTTGGCGACGCGGCGGGCGACGTCCTCGGCGGCGAAGGCATCGCCGGTGATCAGGCCGTAGCCACCGCGCGCGAATTCGCGCAGCACGCGCTGATAGTCGGCCGACTGGACGCTCTCCGCCCATTTGTATTCGATCCCCAGCTCCTTCTGCGCCTTGAGCAGCGCGACATGGATCTGGTTGTCCCAGGGCTCCTCGATCGGCGTCGAGAAGATCGCCGCGACCTTCAGCTTGTCGGCGGCGAGTGCGCCGTGGGAGCCGAGACCGGCAGCCGCGACGACGCCGGCCGCGACCAGACCCAGAAAGCCCCGCCGGACGATCCCGCGGTCACCCGTTGCAGTCGCTGCTAGAAGTTTGCGCATTTATCCCTCCTGAAAGGCACGGTAGCCGTTTTTTCTGCACACCGGCGGCTTCCGCCGTCGCCCCGAGCGGGCAGCGCCCGAAAGCCAAGCAAAAGCGGCGCCAATATTTGGCCGGAGAGAGCACATTCGGCCCCCCAACCCGCAGACGTTGCGCGCTGGACGGCGGCCGGTCAACGCACGCCGGCGGCTTATGCACTGCCGAAACGGGCTGCGCCGGTCACCGGCTCCCCGGGGGTGCGGCCGAGGCGCCGTCGTCGTGGCGCGGGTCTCCGCCACCGGCATCTTCACGGCCGAAGCACCGGGACGAACGCTTCCAGCGCCTTTCTCAGTTCGGCCTCGGCCCATGTAGCGGGCTGAAAGGCCATGCCGAAGCGCGCGCTCATCGCCTGTGTCGACGGCGGCGGGGCGACGGGCGCGCTGGCGGCAGCCGGCTTCGCCGCCCGGCTGCTATCGGCACGGTTGGCGTCGGCACGGCCCCTTGGCACCCTCGCGCCGGTCGCCGGCCGCGGCGGTATCGGTCGGCTTGCAGGTGCCCGGCAGCTTCATCGCGACGCTGCCGAGAACCGTCACCTCCACCCGGGCGACGCCGTTGCGAATGAAACCGAGCGCCTCGGCGGCAGCCTTGCTGACATCGATGATGCGTCCGCTGGTGAAGGGACCGCGATCGTTGATGCGCAGGACCACCGACTTGCCGTTGGCGAGATTGACGACGCGGACCTTGGTGCCGAAGGGCAGGCTCGGATGGGCGGCCGTCACCGCCCCGGCCACGTTGGCTTCGCCGCTGGCGGTCTTGCCGCCGGGGGCATACCACGCGGCCACGCCGCATTGCGTGACCGCCCATGCGCTGCCTGTCGTCAGACGCAAGACAACGATGAACAACCCGAACACCAGGGCCGGCGCGATTCCCCACGGCGACCGCACGAGACGCCCTCCCGTCCCGCTGCATGGCAGCGGCTGCCTGCTGCTTCCCCCAGCCGCGAGCACCATGCCACAGGCCGAATCGGGCGGGAATGCGGCGCCGGTGACGGAGAGCGGCTACCGCCGCCCGCCGACCTCGTCGATGTGCTTGAGCAGATCGGCCGGATCCTCGTAGACGCGATAGGCGCTCGCCCTGACCAGTTCGTCCTCGCCGTAGCCGCCCGACAGGAGGCCGACGCCGAGCGCCCCGGCGCGCCGCGCCGCGAGCATGTCCCAGACGCTGTCGCCGACGACGCAGGCCTGTGCGATCGGCTGGCCGATCGCCTTCGCCGCCGCCAGAAACAGGTCCGGGTCGGGCTTGGCGTGCTTGACCATGTCGCGGGTGATGACGGCGGTCTTCTTGAGGTCGATGCCGAGGCTTTCGATCACCGGCCCGGCGGTTTCCATGCGGCCGCTGGTGGCGATGGCCCACGGGATCCCGGCCTCGGTCAGATAGGCGAGCAGCTCCCGCGCGCCGGGCAAGGCCTGCACCTTCGGCGAGCGCCGCTTGTACGCCTCGGCGTGCAGCCGCCGCAGCCGGTCGATGCGCTCCGGCTCGATGGCGAGGCCGGTCTCGCGCAGGAGCATGTTGGTGAACAGGCCGCCCGACATGCCGATCCGGCGATGGATGCGCCAGATGGCGAGCTCGATGCCTTCGTGGCTGAGCGCATCGTGCCACGCCAGAACGTGCTCGTAGACGCTGTCGACCAGCGTGCCGTCGAGATCGAACAGGAAAGAAACGTCGCCTTCCGCCATGGCAGTGTCCTCGTCGCCCGGGTGCTCTCGGCAAGACTACCACGGGCGCCGTTGCCCGAGGGGCGCGCGATGTCGCCTCAGCGTCCTTCGATCTCCTCGCGCAGCATCTCGGCCCTGAGCCAGGCGTCTTCCGCCTCCGCCGCTTCGGCCCGCGCCCTCGCCAGCGCGGCGCTCGCCTCGGCGAAGGTCCGCGGGTCGCGCCGGTAAAGGTCGCTGTCGGCGAGCCTGCCCTCCAGCCGGGCGATCTCGGCATGGAGCGCGTCGATCTTTGCCGGCAGCGTCTTCAGCGCATGCTGGTCGGCGAAGCCGAGCTTGCGCCGCGCCGACGGGCGCGCCTCCGCCGGCGGCTTCGCCGGCCGCTGCGCTGGCGGCGGGGGCGTCGCAGCCGCGCGCCGGCCGATGCCGCGGCCGCGCTGCGCCACCATGTCGGAGTAGCCGCCGGCGTATTCCGTCCAGGTGCCGTCGCCGTCGGAGGCGACGACCGAGGTCACCACCCGATCGAGGAAGTCGCGGTCGTGGCTGACCAGCAGCAGCGTGCCCGGATAGCCGGCCAGCATCTCCTGCAGGAGATCGAGGGTTTCGAGGTCGAGGTCGTTGGTCGGCTCGTCGAGGACCAAGAGGTTGGCGGGCCTGGCCAGCGCCCGGGCGAGCATCAGCCGGCCGCGTTCGCCCCCCGACAGCGCCTTCAGCGGCGCCCGCGCCTGCTCGGCACGGAACAGGAAGTCCTTCATGTAGCCGACCACGTGGCGCGCCTCGCCGTTGATCAGCACCGTATCGCCGCGCCCCTCGGTGAGCACCGAGGCGACCGTCGCCTCCGGATCGAGGCTCTCGCGCGTCTGGTCGAGGCTGGCGACGGCGAGGTTGGTACCGAGGCGCACGCTGCCCGAATCCGGCGCCAGCGCGCCGGTGAGCAGGTTGATCAGCGTCGTCTTGCCGGCGCCGTTCGGCCCGACGATGCCGACCCGGTCGCCGCGCTCGATGCGCAGCGACAGGTCGCGCACGATGGCGCGGTCGCCGTAATTCTTGCTGACGGCCTTGGCCTCGATCACCAGCTTGCCGGACGGACCGGCATCCTGAACCGTCAGCGACACCGCCCCCTGCGGCGCATTCGCCCGCCGCTCGCGCCGGTCGCGGCGGAGATCGAACAGCGCGGCCAGGCGCCGCTGGTTGCGCGTCCGCCGGGCGCTGACGCCGTAGCGCAGCCAGTCCTCCTCGCGCACGATCGTGCGGTCGAGCTTGTGGCGGTCGCGCTCCTCCTCTTCCAGGATCGTGTCGCGCCACGCCTCGAAATCGGCGAAGCCGCGCTCCAGCCGGCGGCTGATGCCGCGGTCGAGCCAGACGGTGGCGCGGCCGAGATCGCTGAGAAAGCGGCGGTCGTGGCTGATCATCACGAACGCCGAACGGGCGGCGGCGAGCGTCGCCTCCAGCTCCTCGATGGCGACGATGTCGAGATGGTTGGTCGGTTCGTCGAGGAGCAGGATGTCGGGATCGGGGGCGAGCGCCCGCGCCAGCGCCGCCCGGCGGCTTTCGCCGCCGGACAGTCGCCGGGGATCTTCCGCGCCGGTCAGGTCGAGCTGTTCGAGCAGCAGCCGCGCCCGGTGCGGATCGTCGCCCGGCCCGAGCCCGGCGGCGACGTAGGCCTCGGTGGTGGCGAAGCCGGAAAGGTCCGGTTCCTGCGCCAGATAGCGGACCGTCGTGCCGGGCTGCAGGAAGCGCGTGCCGGAATCGGGCTCGACCAGCCCCGCCGCGATCCTGAGCAGCGTCGACTTGCCGGTGCCGTTGCGGCCGACCAGCGACAGCCGTTCGCCGGCCGCGACGGACAGCTCCGCTCCGGCCAGCAGCGGCGTGCCGCCGAAGGTGAGATGAATGTCCTGAAGGTGGAGAAGCGGTGCAGCCATCGGTCGAAGGCGGCCTGTCTAGCGGAAGCCCGCGCTGCTGAACAGGTGGGTTCGGGAAGCGGCTCGGCGCGCTTGCGGGCTGCGGAAAATCAGGCGAGCTTGGAAAGCACGGCCACCGGCGGCCGCAGGGAGACGCGAGACGTGCAGATCGACGGTTCGGCAGCCGTGGTCACCGGCGGCGCATCGGGGCTCGGCGCGGCCACCGCCCGCCGGCTGGCGCGCGACGGCGCCCGCGTTGCCGTGCTCGACCGCAACAGGGCAGCCGGCGAGAGCCTCGCCGGAGACATCGGCGCGGTCTTCTGCCCATGCGACGTGACCGACCCGGCGAGCGTCGCGGCGGCATTGTCGCGGGCCGCGGCGGCCCACGGGACGGCGCGTATCCTGGTCAACTGCGCCGGCATCGGCTCGGCGGCGCGCATCGTCGGGCGCGACGGCCCGATGCCGCTCGACGCCTTCGAGCGCGTCGTCCGCGTCAACCTGATCGGTACGTTCAACGTCATGCGGCTGGCCGCCGCCGCCATGAGCGAGACCGAGCCGACCGCAACCGGCGAGCGCGGCGTCGTCATCTCCGCCGCCTCGGTGGCCGCCTATGACGGCCAGATCGGCCAGGCAGCCTATGCCGCCTCGAAGGGCGGCATCGTTGCGCTGACGCTGCCGGCGGCGCGCGAATTCGCCCGTTTCGGCATCCGCGTGCTGGCGATCGCGCCGGGCCTCTTCCGCACGCCGCTGCTGGAGGAACTGCCGGCGGAGGCGCTGACCGCGCTCGCCGCGTCGATCCCCTTCCCCGCCCGCCTCGGCGAGCCGGACGAGTTCGCCGCGCTGGTCGCGGCGATGATCACCAACCCCTATCTCAACGGCGAGGTGGTGCGCCTCGATGGCGCGCTGCGCATGGCGCCGAAGTAGGGTGCGCTTCGCTTATCCGCCCGGCGCACAGGCGATGACGCGCGGCGAGCCGGCGTAGATCTCCGCCACCAGATCGGGATGATTGGCGAGGACGGCGCGCTGGTTGAGCGAGCCCTTGTCGGTGATTTCGCCCCTGTCGATGGACAGCGTGCCGGCGAACAGGACGATCCGCCGGACGAGGGTCGAGGACCCGGTGCTTTCGCGCGCCAGCGCCGCCAGCCGCACGCCGAAATCGGCGCGCACGCGGTCGTCGTCGAGGATCTCGGCGACCGGCGTGTCCTCCGCCATCCCCGCCGCCAGCACGCGGCAGGCCGCCAGGTCGGGGATGACGATGGCGCCGACGAAGTCGCGGTCGAGCCCGGTGATCACCGCGTCGCGGGCGAGCCCGCCGAGCGCGTCGACGAGCCGGGCGCGCAGCGCCCCGGCGTTGACCCACGTGCCGGTGTTGAGCTTGAAGTTCTCGGCGATGCGCCCGTCGAAATAGAAGCCCTGCGCCGCATCGTCCGGATCGACGAAGCGGAAGGCGTCGCCGAGGCGATAGAAGCCCTCGGCGTCGAAGGCGTCCGCCGTGCGCTCCGCGTCGCGCCAGTAGCCGGGCGTGATGTTGGGCCCCTTGAGGCGCGCTTCGAGCTTGCCGTCGACCGGCACCAGCTTCAGCTCGAGCCCCCGCGCCGGCAGGCCGATGTTGCCGGCGATGCGCTGGTCGGTCGTGCACATCATCGAGAAGGGCGCCGTCTCGGTCGAGCCGAGACCGGTGACCAGCAGGACGCGCTTTCCCGTCGCCTGCACCGCCAGCCGCTCGAGCGTGCTCCAGGTGTGCTGGCCGAGGCCGGCGCCGGCATACATCATCATGTTGAGGCGGCTGAAGAAGCGCCGGCAGAGCACCGCGTCCTCTTCGAAATAGGGGATCAGCTCCTCATAGCCCTTGGGCACGTTGAAGTACCAGGTCGGCGCCACCTCGCGCAGATTGCGCACGGTCTTGCCGATGGCGGCCGGGGTCGGACGGCCGTCGTCGATATAGAGGGTGCCGCCGTTGTAGAGCACCATGTTGAAGACCTTGTTGCCCCCGGCGGTGTGGTTCCACGGCGCCCAGTCGAGCACGATCGGCGGCTCGTCGCGCATGTAGGCGAAGCAGTCGCGCACCATCTCCTGGTTGGCGGTCATCATGCGCTGGGTGTTGATGACCGCCTTGGGCGCGCCGGTCGACCCGGAGGTGAACAGCAACTTCGCGATGGTGTCCGGCCCGACCCGCTCGTGCGCCGCGTCGGCGGCGCCGGTGGCGGCGCGCGCCTCCAGATCGGCGAAGGCGACGTTGCGGCGCAGCGGCAGCGGATTGGTGACCGTGACGATCGGCGTCGCAGCCGGCACAACGGCCTCGATCGCCGGGGCGAACGGCCGGCCGTCGGCGGCGAAGACCAGCCCCGGCCGCAGCAGGTCGACGATGCCGCGGAGCTTCGCGTAGTCGGTCGAGACCAGCGCATAGGCCGGCGACACCGCCGCATAGGGCACGCCGACGTATTGGGCGGCGAGCCCGAGCAGGGCGTGCTCGATGTCGTTGCCGGACAGGATCAGCAGCGGCCGGTCGAGCGACAGGTCGAAGCCGAGAAGCGCCTCGCCGATGCGGCGGACCCGGTCGAGCGCTTGCGCATAGGTGACCGTGCGCCAGTCGGCGCCGCCGTCGCGGTCGGCGAGGAAGAGCGTCTCCGGCGTCGCCTGGGCGTAATGCACCAGCCGGTCGGTGAGGCGCGGCGGAAACGGCGGCAGGTCGCCCGCCTGGCGCACCACGATCGTCCCGTCCGGCCGCCGGTCGACCAGGATCTCCGGCTGCCACAAACGAACCTTGCGCAACGGCGCCGCTTCGATGGCGGCGACGTCGGGAACGGCGACGGTCAACGGGCGTGTCCTCCCCACGCGGCCGGGAACGCTTCGGCTCGATTTCCCCTGCCGGCCTCCCTCCGGCCGGCCCGGGGCAGCGCCACCCGGCCAGCCGATCTTGCCACGTCAGCCCGCTTTTCGTCCACTCGGAAACAAAATTGCACGCGCGCCGCGGCGACCGGGTGCGCTTGCGCCATTGCCGCTATAGTGAGCCGGCAGCATCGCCACGGCCGACGACCGGCGGGACAAACGGGACAGGATCAGTGACGTCAGCCTTCCGCCGTCATCCGGTTCTGGTTTCGGCCTTCGTCCTGTTCACCGTCCTGGCGCTCTTCTTCGCCGGCCGCTTCATCTCCCGCGCCGTCTACTGGTCGGCCCATCAGAACCAGCCGGTCGCCGCCTGGATGACCGTCGGCTACGTGGCGCACAGCTGGCACCTCGATCCGCGCGACCTCGAACAGGCCGCGGGCCTGCCGCCGCCGGTCGGCCATCCCCTGACGCTCGGCGAGATCGCCGTCCAGCGCGGCGTGCCGGTCGCCGATATCATCGCCGCCGTCGAGGCCGCCATCGCCAAGCTCCAGGCCGAGAAGCCCGGACACAAGCCGCCGTGACCGACTGGCTCCTCGCCCTGGTGCCGCAGTACGGGATCTACCTGCTGGCGGCCGGAACCTTCTCGTCGTGCCTGGCTCTGCCGTTTCCGGCGTCGATCCTGATGATGGCCGCCGGCGGCTTCGTCGCATCCGGCGACCTGCCGCTCTCCGGCAGCGCCATCGCGGCGCTTGCCGGCGCCATGATCGGCGACCAGGCGGGCTACCTCGGCGGCCGCTGGGGCGGGGCCTGGCTGATCGAGCGCCTGCGCTCGCGCGCCGCCCCGGTCGCCAGGGCAACCGCCCTGCTGGCGACCCGCGGCGGCATCGCCGTGTTCCTGTCGCGCTGGCTGGTCTCCGCCCTCGGACCCTATGTGAACCTTGCGGCCGGCGCCGCGGGTTTGCCCTGGCTGCAGTTCACCATCTGGGGCCTGCTCGGCGAGGCGGTGTGGGTGGCGGTCTACATCGGTGCCGGTTTCACCTTCTCCGGCAATCTGACGGCCGCCTCCGGCATGGCCTTCGACGTGCTCGGCCTGCTCGCTGCCGGCGCGGTTGCCCTCGGGCTCGGCTACTGGCTGTTCGCGGTGCTCCGCGCCGAACGCTAACCCTGCCGATCCGCGAATCGACTTGACACGCCCGCCGGCATTTCGTCCACTCGGAAACAAAATTGGCCGGCGCGACGGCGCCTGACGGCCGGCCCGAACAGCGCCAGAGCCCAGCTCTATGGGCCGAACGGCGGGTATGGGAGGAAGCCGGAGCGAATGTCGACGCCGCTCGTCACCTACGCCACGGAGGGCGAGATCGCGCTCGTCGGCCTCAACCGGCCGGACAAGCGCAACGCCGTCTCCGACGCCATGGTCGAGGCGCTGGCGGTTGCCGTCGAACGCGCCGCGCACGAGGCCAAGGCCGCCGTCATCCACGGCGTCGGCGCGCACTTCTGCGCCGGCCTCGATCTCGCCGAGCACGTCAACAAGTCGCCCGTCGACGGCATCCACGCCTCGCGCCGCTGGCACGCCGTCTTCGATCGCATCCAGCGCGGCACCATTCCCTTCGTCGCCGCGCTGACCGGCGCGGTCGTCGGCGGCGGGCTGGAACTGGCCGCCTCGACCCATGTCCGCGTCGCCGACACCACCGCCTTCTTCGCCCTGCCGGAAGGCCAGCGCGGCATCTTCGTCGGCGGCAGCGGCTCGGTGAAGGTGGCGCGCCTGATGGGCGTGGCGCGCATGACCGACCTGATGCTCACCGGGCGCGTGCTCGACGCCGCAGCAGGGCGAGCGCTGCAACCTGGTGCAATACGTCGTCGACGCCGGCACCGCGCTCGACAAGGCGAAGGCGCTCGCCCGCGTCGCCGGCAGCAACGCGCCGCTTTCCAACTACGCCATCATCAACGCGTTGCCGCGCATCCAGGACATGGCCCAGGACGACGGCCTCTTCGTCGAATCGCTGATGGCCGCCTTCACCCAGACCAGCCCCGAGGCGGACGAGCGCCTCAAGGCCTTTCTCGACAAGCGCGCCGCCAAGGTCGCGGCGCCGCAAAAGCCGTGAGGCGCCGGTGACCCACCCCGACGAGATCGCGCTCGCCCCGGCCGCCCAGCCGGCGGAGGTGGCGTTCGGTCCGCTCACCGGTCTCGCCGGCTTCATGCTGCGCCTGGCGCAGCTCCGGCTTTTCGAATCGTTCTTCCGCGACTTCGCCGAACGCGGCATCACCCCCGGCCAGATCGGCATCCTGGTCGCCATCGGCGAGAATCCCGGCGTGCGCCAGGGCGTGCTCGCCGACGCGCTCCACATCAAGTGGTCGAACATGGCCAAGATCGTCCGCCTGTTCGAGGACGCGGGCCTGATCGAGCGGCGCGTGCCGGCGAGCGACCGCCGCGCCGTCGAGCTTCGCCTGACCGAGACGGGCCGCGCCACGGTCGCGGCGACCGTGCCGCAGCTGACGGTCAGCGACCGCGCCGCCACCACGGCGCTGAGCGCACGCGAGCGCGACACGCTGCTGCGGCTTCTCGCCAAGCTGGCCAAGCGCGAGGGGGCGGCGTGACCATCGACCTCGACCAGATCGTCGCCATCGACATCCATACCCACGCCGAGGAGCCCTGCGGCACCCACGCCGACGACGGCTACGACGATTTCCAGACGGCGATGACCGCCTATTTCAGGTCGCCGCACCCGCATCCGCCGACCGTGCCGGAGACCGCCGCCTATTACCGCGCGCGCAAGATCGCCTGCGTCATCTTTCCGGTCGATGCCGAGCGCGAGACCGGCTTCCGCCGCTACGCCAACGAGGAGATGGCCGAGATCGCCAGCCAGTTCTCCGACATCATGATCCCGTTCGCCTCGATCGATCCGGCCAAGGGCAAGGCCGGCGCCCGCGAGGCGCGGCGGCTGGTCGAGAGCTTCGG
Source organism: uncultured Alphaproteobacteria bacterium (assembly GCA_963784605.1). Lineage (GTDB taxonomy): Bacteria > Pseudomonadota > Alphaproteobacteria > Rhizobiales > Kaistiaceae > CAVSRC01. The sequence goes on along the minus strand of CAWARW010000006.1, from coordinate 175,824 downwards.
CATCCGCGGCTTCAAGTTCCACCCCACCATGCAGGGCTTCTATCCCAACGACCGCAGCGCCTACGTTCTCTACGAGGCGATCGCCGAGGCCGGCGTCCCGGCGCTCTTCCATACCGGACAGACCGGGGTCGGATCGGGCATGCGCGGCGGTATGGGGATGCGGCTGAAGTACTCCAACCCGCTCCATCTCGACGACGTCGCCGTCGATTTTCCGGACATGCCGATCATTCTGGCGCACCCGTCCTTTCCATGGCAGGAAGAGGCGCTCGCCATCGCCCAGCACAAGCCCAACGTCTACATCGACCTCTCCGGCTGGTCGCCGAAATACTTTCCGCCGATCCTGGTGAAATACGCCAATTCGATTCTGCAGCACAAAGTGCTTTTCGGTTCCGACTGGCCGGCGATCGCGCCAGACCGCTGGCTGGCGGATTTTGCAGGGCTGGACATCAAGCCCGATGTCCGGCCGCTGATCCTGAAAGAGAATGCCAGAAGCCTGCTGAGGCTTTGAAAGGGAGGGAAATGACATGAGCCGCAAGTCGCAGTCCTGGACCGGCAGCGCCGGTCCGCGCATGTCCCGCCGCACCTTCGCGGCGGGCGTCGGAGCCCTCGGCCTGGTCGCCGGCACGGCACCATTCAGCATCGTGCGGGCCGCCGGCGGCCCGCTCAAGGTCGGCGTCATCCTGCCGCGCTCCGGCTACCTCGCCGGCATCGGCCAGGATTGCCAGCGCGGCGTCGACGTCGCCGGACCGATCCTCAAGGATCTCGGCTATCCCGATCTCGAGATCGTCAACGGCGACACCGAATCGAGCGTCGACACCGCCCGCTCGCGCGCCGAGCAGTTGATCGGCGACGGCGCCCAGTTGCTCGTCGGCGCCTTCGATTCCGGCGAGAGCGCGGCCATCGCCCAGGTCGCTGAGCAGAAGGGCATTCCCTTCGTCATCAACATCGCCGCGGCGCCCGCCATCACCGAGCAGGGCTACAAGTTCGTCTTCCGCAATTTTCCGATCGCGCCGCGCATCCTCGGCGACGCCTTCGCCAACATGCTGGAGGTGTTCGCGATGACCGGTTCGTCGCCAAAGACGGCCGTGTTCGTCCACGCCAACGATACTTTCGGTACCGCCATGTCCAAGGGCTTCGGCGCCGTCGCCCCGAAGTTCCCGCTGCCGTTCACCGTCGCCGACGAGATCGCCTACGACCCGACCACCAAGGACCTTTCGGTCGAGGTGGCCAAGGCCAAGGCAACCAAGGCCGAGCTGCTGATCGTCGTCAGCCGCCTTAACGACGCCATCCTGATGACCCGCGAGCTGGTCAAGCAGCGTTGGACGCCGACCGCGATCCTGTCCATGGGCCCGGGCTGGTACGAGGACCAGTACATGGAGACGCTGGGCAAGCTCTCCGACGGGCCGATGAGCTTCGCGCCCTGGTACGACCCCAACAAGAAGTTGACCCCGGTGCTGCAGGCGGCGCTTGCCAAGGCCTATCCGAAGGTCAACATGAACACCAACCACGTGTTCACCTTCGAGGCGCTGCTGACGGCCGCCGACGCCTACAAGCGCGCCGGCTCGACCGATCCGACGGCGCTCGCCGATGCGCTGCGCGCCACCAACATCACCGACAATATCGCTATCGGCGGCGGCATCCAGTTCGACGCCAAGGGCCACAACGACAAGGTCGGCGACGGCGTCATCCAGAACCGTGGCGGTCACCACGTCACGATCGCGCCGAAGGCTTCGGCCAACGCGCAACCGGAATGGCCGCTGACGCCCTACAACAAGCGCGGCTGAGTCCGGCTAGTCTTGCGCTCCGGCCGCAACGCGCGGCCGGAGCCGCTTTTTGGGGGACGGGGTGCCGGCCGAGGTCTATCTCAACGTAGCCGTCAGCGGCGTGCTGACCGGCCTGGTCTACGGGCTGATGGCGCTCGGCCTGTCGGTCATCTTCGGCGTCGTGCGCGTCGTCAATTTCGCCCACGGCGAGATGATGACGGTCGCCATGTACATCGCCGTCACGCTGTTCTCGACGCTCGGCCTCGATCCGCTGGTCATGCTGGTGCCGATCGCCGCCGTTCTCTTCGCGCTCGGCTACGGGCTCCAGGCCGGTCTCATCAACCGCTTCGTCACCCGGCCGGAATCGACCCAGTTCCTGCTGATGATCGCCGTCGCGCTCATCCTCGTGAACGTTCTGCTGATCATCTTCGGGCCCGACGCCCGCAGCGTCCAGACCGCCTATTCCTATGACAGCTTCGAGATCGGCGCGCTGATTGTCGACGCCACCAAGCTCTATGCCGCCGGCGTGTCGCTGGTCGTCGCCGCGGGGCTCTACGCCTTCTTCCGCTTCACCCGCATCGGCACCGCCATCCGCGCCTGCGCCGACAACCACACCGGCGCGCTCGTCGTCGGCCTCAACGTCCAGCACTACTACGCGCTCACCTTCGGCCTCGGCGCCGCCTGCGTCGGCGCAGCCGGATCGATGCTGGTCCTCCTCGTCGACGTGACGCCGGCGCTGGGGCCCGCCTACACCCTGCTCGCCTTCATCATCGTCATCACCGGCGGTCTCGGCTCGATGCCGGGGGCGCTGCTCGGCGGCGTCCTCATCGGCCTCACCGAGGCGATGGCCGGCCTCCTGTTCACGCCCTCGGCCAAGAGCATGTTCGGCTTCGCCATCCTGGTGCTGGTGTTGCTCTTCCGCCCGCAGGGCATTCTCGGCAGGAAGGCCTGAGGCGATGGGACGCTTGGCCATGGGCCTGACGCCGCGCAGCCTGGTGCTGCTCGGCCTGCTGCTGGCGGCGCTGATCGCGCGCGCCCTGGTTCGCCAGCGACTATCTGGTCACCGTCCTCATCCTCATCTTGTATTTCGCCTATGTCGGGCAGGCGTGGAACGTGATGATGGGTTTCGCCGGCCAGCTCTCGCTCGGCCACGCCCTTTACGTCGGCCTGGCCGGCTATCTCGCCGCGCTTCTCTTCAAGGACTACGGCGTCGGCCCCTGGCTGGGCTTCCTCGCCTCGGTGCCGGTGACCATGCTCGCCGGGGCGATCATCGGCTTCCTGGCGCTGCGCTTCGGCGTCACCGGCGTCTATTTCGCCATCCTCACCATCGCCTTCGCCGAGTTCGCGCGCATCGGCTTCGATCACCTGACGATCGTCAACGGCTCCGGCGGCTTCTTCCTGCCGGTCGCCTCGCAGGACCACACCGATCTATGGTCGCTGCGCGGCGCGCCGGTCATGTTCTATTACGTCATGCTCGCCGCCACCGTCGCCGCCCTGATCGGCTGCCGCCTGCTGCTCAACAGCCGCATCGGCTACTACTGGCTGGCGATCCGCGAGGACGAGCTGGCGGCGCGCGCCTCCGGCATCGACACCTTCCGCTACAAGATGGCGGCCGTGGTCATCTCCGCCGGGATGACCGCCTTCGGCGGCGTCTTCTACGCCTTCTATTACAACAACCTGTTCCCCGAGCAGGTCTTCCACATCTCGCGCTCCATCGAGATCATCGTCGGGCCGATCATCGGCGGCCTCGGCACGCTGCTCGGCCCCGTCGTCGGCGCCTTCCTGCTCACCGGCCTCGCCGAGGGGCTCACCGCCGCGCTTGCCGCCGTCGGCATCGACATTCCCGGCGCCAGGCAGGTGCTCTACGGCATCTGCCTGCTGCTGGTGATCGCCGCGCTCCCCGGCGGCGTCTGGCCGTGGCTGGCGCGCCGCCTCGGCCTCATGGAGGACGGCCGGTGAGCGCGCTCCTCGTCCTCGACGACGTCACCAAGCGCTTCCGCGGGCTGGTCGCCGTCGACGGGGTGTCGCTCAGCGTCGCGGCCGGCGAGATCTGCGGCGTGATCGGACCCAACGGCGCCGGCAAGACGACGCTGTTCAACATGATCGCCGGCGTCCTGGTTCCCGACGGCGGCACCATCACCTTCGCCGGCCGCAGCATCGACGGCCTGTCCGCCGACAAGGTCTGCCGGCAGGGCATCGGGCGGACGTTCCAGCTCGTGCGCCCCTTCCCCGCCCTCAGCGTCGAGGACAACGTCATCGTCGGCGGGCTCCTGCACCGCTCCAGCGTCGCCGCCGCCCGCGACAAGGCGCACGAGCTGCTCCGCCGTCTCGACCTCTACGACAAGCGCCACCACAAGGCTTCGTCGCTGACCCTGCCCGACCGCAAGCGGCTGGAGGTGACGCGCGCGCTCGCCACCGACCCCAAGCTGCTGCTGCTCGACGAGGTGATGGCCGGCCTCAGGCCGACCGAGACCGATCGCATGGTGGCGGTGCTCAAGGCGCTCAACCACGACACCGGCCTGACCATCGTGCTCATCGAGCACGTCATGCGCGCCGTGATGGCGCTCGCTTCCCACATCGTCGTGCTCCACCACGGGGCGCGCATCGCCGACGGCGCACCCGAATCCGTCGTGCGCGATGCCGCCGTGATCGAATCCTATCTCGGCGTCGAGGCGCCGGCATGATCTTGCGCGTCGAGACGATCGATCTCTTCTACGGCGACGCCCAGGCGCTCGACGGCCTGTCGCTGACCATCGCCGAAGGCACCATCGTCGCCATCGTCGGCGCCAACGGCGCCGGCAAGACCTCGCTCATCCGCACCATCGCCGGCATGTACCGGCCGGCGCGCGGCCGCATCCTCTATCGCGGCGAGAACATCGCCGGCTGGCCCAGCCACCGCGTCTGCGATCTCGGCATCGGCCAGGTCGCCGAGGGCCGCCAGGTGTTCCCGACGCTGTCGGTGGCCGAGAACCTCGCCATGGGCGCCATGCTGCCGCGGGCCCATCGCGACCGCCAGCGCAACCTCGACCGCGTGATGACCATGTTCCCGCGCCTGGCGGAGCGCCGCCGGCAGGCGGCCGGCACGCTGTCCGGCGGCGAGCAGCAGATGCTCGCCATCGGCCGCTGCCTGATGGGCTCGCCCGAACTCATCATGTTCGACGAGCCCTCGCTCGGCCTGGCGCCGCTGGCGGTGCAGGGCGTTCTGAAGACGATCGGCGAACTGAACGCAACCGGCATCACCTGCGTCCTGGTCGAACAGAACGTCGCCGCCTCGCTCACGCTCGCCGAACACGCCTATGTCATCGAGAACGGCCGCGTCGCGCTGTCGGGCAGCGGCCAGGCCCTGCTCCACGACGACCGCGTCCGCCGGGCCTATCTCGGCGCCTAGAAGGGCGCCGCCGCGCGCGCGGGTCGCCGGCCGGTTGGCCCGGCCTTTGGGGCATTCGGCGGCCTCAGTCGTGGCTGCCCGTATGGCGCTCCGCCAGCCACACGCCCGACTCGTCCCTGATCCATTGCTTGGCATCGGCCTCGGTGGCGAAATCCGGCACCTGTGCCGTTCTGCCGCTGTCCCAGGTCACCTGCACGTACCAGCCGTCGCCGCTCTTCAGCGGACGTGCTGCGAAATGAACCGGTGACGGCGTCAGGGCCATGGCCGCAATATGAAGGCGAAGGTCGACGACCGCTAGGCCGAAATCGGCCCGCCGCGCGCAAAGTGGTCCGCTTCCGGGTGGTGGTTGACTTGCCGTGACGGTCGTGTCGTGGTCATCGGCCGGACGTGGACGTGCATTCGGGCGGGGCGGTGAAAGGGACACGGCAACGGACTGCGGCCAGGCCGCAGGCAAAAGGCAACGGATCGCCCACCACGCGCAATCCAGTGCGCACCAAGGCTGCGATCCTTGCGGCGGCGACCAGTATCTTTGCCGAGAAGGGCTTCGGCGGCGCCCGCGTCGACGACATCGCCGCCCGCGCCTGCATCAACAAGCGCATGCTCTACCACTACTTCGGCGACAAGCAGGCGCTCTACAAGGCAGTCCTCGAAAGCGCCTATGCCGGCATCCGCTCGGCCGAGGCGGAACTGCGGCTCGCCGACCGCAATCCCGAGGAAGCCATGCGCCAGCTCACCGCGTTCACCTGGAACTATTTCCTCGCCCACCCCGAGTTCCTCAGCCTGCTCAACACCGAGAACCTGATGCAGGGCAAGTACGTGCGCGCGTCGAAGCGCATCATCGCGCTGCACTCGCCGATGATCGCGCTTCTGCGCGACACGCTGCGCCAGGGCGTCAAGGAGGGCCGCTTCCGCCCCGGCATCGATCCGGTCGAGCTCTACATCAGCATCGCGGCGCTCTGCTTCTTCTATCTGTCGAACCGCTGGACGCTGTCGGCGATCTTCCGGCGCGACCTCGCCAAGCCGGCGCGGCTGTCGCGCCGCGGCCGGCATATCGTCGAGGTGATCATGGCCTATCTGCGCCCGACCGAGGGCGGCGGTCCTCAGCCGGCGGTGCGATAGCGCACGCTCAGCCGCCGGCGGCGAGGTCGATCCAGCGCCGCTCCTCGCTGCTGCGCCGGGCGGCTTCGACCAGCTCCAGCCCCTTGGCGCCCTCGCGCAGCGTATAGGGGAACGGCGCATCCGTGGCGACGTGGCGGATGAACATCTCCCACTGGCTGCGGAAACCGTTGGGATAGGGCTGGGTCTCCGGCACCTCCTGCCAGTCGGCACGGAAGTCGTGGGCGACCTTCTCGTCCGGGTTCCACACCGGCCGCGGCGTGGCGACGCGCGGCTGCACCTTGCACGCATGCAGGCCGGCCATCGCCGAGCCATGGGTGCCGTCGACCTGGAAGACCACCAGGTCGTCGCGGTAGACCCGCGTCACCCAGGAGAAATTGATGGTGGCGACCACGCCGCCTTCGAGCTGGAAGGTGGCGAAGGCGGCATCGTCGGCGGTCGCCCGATAGGGCTTGCCGGCCTCGTCCCAGCGTTCCGGGATATGCGTCACCGCCAGGCACGAGACGCTGGTCACCTTGCCGAAGACGTGGTCGAGCACGTAGCGCCAGTGGCACATCATGTCGAGCACGATGCCGCCGCCATCCTCGGCCCGGTAGTTCCACGAGGGCCGCTGGATCGGCTGCAGGTCGCCTTCGAACACCCAGTAGCCGAACTCGCTGCGCATCGCCAGCATGCGCCCGAAGAAACCCGATTTCCGCAGCATGGCGAGCTTGAGCAGGCCGGGCAGGAACAGCTTGTCCATGACCACGCCGTTCTTGACGCCGCTGGTCTCGGCAAGCTCGGCCACCTTGATCGCCTCGGCGAAGCTGGTCGCCGTCGGCTTCTCGCAATAGACATGCTTGCCGGCGCCGATCGCCCGCGCCAGCAGCCCGGGGCGCATCTGGGTCGTGCCGGCGTCGAAGAAGACCGCGTCGTCGGCATTGGCGAGCGCCGCGTCGAGATCGGTCGTCCAGCGCGCGACGCCATGGGCGCGCGCCAAGGCCTCGAGCTTGTCGGCATTGCGCCCGACGAGAATCGGATCGGGCATCACCCGGTCGCCGTTGGCGAGCCGCACGCCGCCATCCGCGCGGATCGCCAGGATCGAGCGGATGAGATGCTGGTTGGTGCCCATGCGCCCGGTGACGCCGTGCATGATGACACCGAGCCGTCGGCTGGCCATTGGCGTCTTCCTCCCGTAAGTCAACAACGAGCCCGTCGCGTTGCCGGATAAGTAACAGGACAGTTACTATTGCCGCAAGCCGCCAGTTGCCGGCATGCGTGTCGGAATTTTCGCCTGTCCCGCCGGCTGCGCGTTTGGTTGGCACGGCGCTTTGATGAGCACGCGGATTCGCCGCCTGCGCAGCCAAATGCGGCCTTGCCGATAAATAACCCGCAGGTTACTTTTTTGGCCACGGTCGCCGGGGAGGGCGGCACGCGTCGCAACGTTGCACCTGGACTCTTGGGAGGAAACGCATGACGGACCGCATTACGCGGCGTGCGTTCGGAGGCCTGCTTGCCTCCGGCACGTCACTGGCACTGCTCGCCGCCACCTCACGTTTCGCGCTCGCCGATACGCGCCTGCGCTACATCTGGTGGGGCAATCCCGACCGCGACAAGCGCACCCGCGCCATGGTCGATCTCTACCAGACGAAGAATGCCGGCGTCACCATCAACGCCGAGACCTACGGCTGGAACGACTACTGGACCAAGCTCGCCACCCAGGCGGCCGGCGGCAACCTGCCTGACGTCATCCAGATGGACTACCGCTACATCTTCGAATACGCGCGCCGTGGCCAGCTTGCCGACCTGACGCCGTTCCTCGGCGTCGACCTGCACATGGAGAACTTCGACAAGAACGTTCTCGATGCCGGCAAGGTCGATGGCAAGCTCTACGGCATCTCGATGGGTGCCAACTCCATCTGCCTGATCTACAGCGCCGACAAGGCAAGCAGCGCTGGCCTGACCATTCCCGACACCAGCAAGTGGGACTGGGACGCGTTCAAGAAGATGGGCATGGACGCCAAGTCCAAGCTCGCCGACGGCGTCTTCTTCAGCGCCAACATGGGCATGCAGGAGCCCATCCTCGAGTGCTTCGTGCGCCAGCGCGGCAAGGCGCTCTACACCGAAGATGGCCAGCTCGGCTTCGACGCCACCGACCTCGGCGATTTCTGGAGCTACTGGATGGACATGCAGCAGGCGGGGCTGACGCCGCCGCCCGACGTCCAGGCGCAGGACAAGAACGGCCCGCTCGAGACCACCATGATCGCGACCGGACGTGCGGTGTTCGACTTCACCAACTCCAACCAGCTCGTCGCCCATCAGAAGCTCAACAAGGACAAGCTCGATCTGGCGATGGTGCCCAACCAGGCAAGCGGCAAGGCGGGCCAGTATCTGAAGCCCTCCATGCTGATGTCGCAGAGCGCCAACAGCAGCGTCCCGCACGACGCGGCGAAGTTCATCAACTTCGCCATCACCGACCTCGGCGCCGCCGACATCCTGCAGATCGAGCGTGGCGTGTCGAGCGACTCCAAGGTCATCGCGCACATCGCGCCGAGCCTGACGCCGACCGAGCAGCAGATCCTGAAGTACCTGCAGCTCGTCGCCACCCATGTCAGCCCGCTGCCCCCGGCTCCGCCGAAGGGCGCCGGCGAGGTCGACAAGCAGATCATCCCCGCCTTCCAGGCGGTTTCGTTCGGCAAGATCGCGGTCAAGGATGCCGCCAACGACTTCGTCAACAAGGCGGTCGGGATCCTCAAGCGGTCCTGACGCGCGACGCAGACCAGACGGGCGCGCGGGGGTTCGAGACCCGCGCGCCCGTTGGCAGAAAAGACCGGACCATGGTGGCATCCACGCTTGCACAGGGCGGCAGCGCTCGCGCCGAGGGATCGCGAAGCCTGGGATCGCGGATCGCGCGGGCCTTGCGCCGGAACGGTCCGGGCTACCTGTTCCTGACCCCCTGGCTGATCGGCTTCTTCGGGCTGACCCTCGGGCCGACCGTGGCTTCGCTGGACCTCTCCTTCACCAATTATGACCTGCTGCAGCCGCCGACCTGGGCGGGCCTGGAGAATTTCCACTACGCCTTCTTCGAGGACAGCGACCTGCACGATGCGGTCGGCGTGACCTTTTCCTACGTGCTGTGGTCGGTGCCGCTGAAGCTCGTGTTGGCGCTCGGCCTCGCCATGCTGCTCGACCGCGGCATCCGCGGCGTCGCCTTCTACCGCGCCGTCTTCTACCTGCCCTCCCTGCTCGGCGCCTCGGTCGCCATCGCCGTCCTGTGGCGCCAGATCTTCGGCGACCAGGGGCTGGTCAACCATGGCCTGGCCCTGTTCGGCATCGTCGGCCCGTCATGGATCACCCACCCGAGCTACTCGCTGTGGACGCTGGTGGCGCTGGCGCTGTGGCAGTTCGGCTCGCCGATGATCATCTTTCTCGCCGGCCTCCGCCAGATCCCGACCGACCTCTACGAGGCGGCCGCCATGGATGGCGCCGGCCCGGCCCGCCAGTTCTTCAAGATCACCCTGCCGCTGCTCACGCCGGTGATCTTCTTCAACCTCATCCTGCAGACGATCGACGCCTTCAAGGCCTTCACGCCGGCCTTCATCGTCTCCGGCGGCACCGGCGGGCCGATCAACTCGACCCTGTTCTACACGCTCTATCTCTACCAGCAGGCCTTCGGCTATTTCCGCATGGGCTATGCGGCGGCGCTGGCCTGGCTGCTTCTGGTCATCATCGCCGTCTTCACCGCGGTCGCCTTCCTGACCTCGCGCTACTGGGTCTACTACCAGGACGAGGGACGCTGATGGCCGGGCGGTGGCTGGAAGAGCGTCCTCGGCAGCCTGCTGCGCTATGTGCTCATGGGGCTGGCTGCGGTGATCATGCTCTATCCGCTGCTGTGGATGCTCTCCAGTTCGTTCAAGCCGGAAGACGACATCTTCACCGATGTCGGCCTCATTCCGACCCACTGGATCTTCACCAACTTCACCGGCGGCTGGACGGCGCTCGGCGTCACCTTCACCCGCTTCTTCGAGAACTCGCTGATCATCGCCGGCTTCAGCGTGCTCGGCAACGTGCTCGCCTGCTCGATCACCGCCTTTGCCTTCGCCCGGCTCGAATTCCGCCTGAAGCGCTTCTGGTTCGCCCTGATGCTGGGCACCCTGATGCTGCCCTATCACGTCACCCTGGTGCCGCAGTACATCCTGTTCCTGCATCTCGGCTGGGTGAACACCTTCCTGCCGCTGATCGTGCCCAAGTTCCTCGCCGTCGATGCCTTCTTCATCTTCCTGATGGTGCAGTTCTTCCGCGGCCTGCCGCGCGAGATCGACGAGGCGGCGATCATGGACGGCTGCGGGCCGTGGCGGATCTACTGGCGCATCGTGCTGCCGCTGTCGGCACCGGTGCTGGCCACGGCCGCCATCTTCTCGTTCATCTTCACCTACGACGATTTCCTCGGACCGCTCGATCTATCTCAACGACATGCGCGACTACACCGTGCCGCTGGCGCTGCGCTCCTTCGTCGATGCCACCGGCGAATCGCGCTTCGGCCAGCTCTTCGCCATGTCGACCCTGTCGCTCATCCCGCTGTTCGTCATCTTCCTCTCCTTCCAGCGCCTGATCATCCGCGGCATCACGCTCGGCGCGCTGAAATCCTGAGGCCTTTCCATCCCGTTCAAGGTTCCCCCAGCATGACTGCTTCCCCCGGTTTCGCCTTCGCCGTCATCGGCATCAATCACGGCCACATCTACGGCCAGGTTCAGGTGATGCAGGAGGCCGGCTGCCGCCTGAAGGCGTTCTTCGCGCCCGAGGACGACCTCGCCGCCGAATTCTCCAAGGCCTTCCCCGGCGCCCGGCGCGTCGCCGACGAGCGCGCCATCCTCGACGACGCCGAGGTCAAGCTGGTCGTCGGCGCCGGCATCCTCGCCGATCGCGCCCCGATGGCGGTGCGCGCCATGCGCGCCGGCAAGGACGTGATGCTCGACAAGCCCGGCGCCACCTCGCTCGATCAGGTCGCCGATCTGCGCCGCGCCCAGAAGGAGACCGGCCGCATCTTCTCGATCTGCTACTCGGAGCACTACACCCAGCCGGCGACGATCGCCGCCGGCGACCTGGTCAAGGCCGGCGCCATCGGCCGCGTCGTCTCGACCGTCGGCCTCGGACCCCACCGCGTCGGCAACTACAAGCGGCCCGACTGGTTCTATCAGCGCGCCCGCTACGGCGGCATCCTGTGCGACATCGGCTCGCATCAGGTCGAGCAGTTCCTGTTCTTCACCGGCGCCACCCGAGCCGAGATCCTGTCCAGCCAGATCGCCAACTTCGATCATCCCGACACGCCCGAACTCGAGGATTTTGGCCAGATCGTGCTGGCCTCGGACGATGCCGCCGGCTACATCCGCGTCGACTGGTTCACGCCCGACAAGCTGCCCACCTGGGGCGACGGCCGCCTGTTCCTGGTCGGCACCGAGGGCACCATCGAGCTGCGCAAATACGTCGACGTCGCCGGCCGCCCCGGCACCGATCATCTGTTCCTCGTCAATCGCGACGGCGTGCAGCACATCGACTGCACCAAAACCCGGATCGTCTACGGCGAGCAGCTGCGCGACGACGTCAACAACCGCACCGAGACCGCCATGCCGCAGGAGCACTGCTTCTACGCCACCGAGCTGTCGCTGATCGCGCAGGCCAACGCCCGCCGCCTCGGCGGCAGCCGTCCGGAGGCCGTCCGATGAGCCGGCGCCTCAAGGTCGGCGTCGTCGGCGGCGGCGTCGGTGTCGGCCATATCGCCGCCTACAACGAGCTGCCCGACCTCTACGAGGTCGCCGCCTTCTGCGACATCGATGCGACACGGCTGGAGACGGTCAGTCGCGAGCATGCCATCCCCGCATCGTACGGCTCGATCGACGCTCTGCTCGATGCCGACCTCGATCTGATCGACATCACGACGCCCTCCAGCCTGCATTTCGCCGAGGCCAAGCAGGTGCTCGAAGCCGGCCGCCACGTGGTCGTCGAGAAGCCCTTCGTCAGCTCGCTGGCGGAAGCCGACGCGCTCGCCGCCGCGGAGGCGAAATCCGGCAAGCGGGTCTCGCCGATCTTTCAGTACCGCTTCGGCGACGGCATCCGCCAGTTCCTGCACCTCCGCGAAAAGGGCTTCGTCGGCAAGACCTACGCCGCCACCGTCGAGACCCACTGGACGCGCGGTCCGGCCTACTACGACAATCCCTGGCGCGGGCGCTGGGCGAGCGAGCTCGGCGGCACGCTGACCACCCACGCCATCCACAATCACGACATGCTGAGCTACCTGCTGGGGCCGCCGAAATCGGTCTTTGCCCGCATGACGACGCGGGTGAACCCGATCGAGACGGAGGATTGCGCCGCGCTGTCGGTGGAGATGGCGGACGGCTCGCTCGCCACGCTGTCGGTGACGATGGGCGCCACCACCGAGATGTCGCGGGTACGGCTCTATTTCGACGGGCTGACGGTGGAGAGCAACCACAGCCCCTACAATGCCGGCAGCGCGCCGTGGACCTTCATCGCCGCCGATGCGGAGCGCCAGAAGGCCATCGACGCGGCGGTCGCCGAGGTCCCTTCCCTGCCCGACCGCTACACCGGCCAGTTCCGTCTTCTCCACAAGGCGCTGACCGAGGGCGGGCCGCTGCCGGTGTCGATCGCCGACGCGCGGCCGTCGATCGAATTTCTCACCGCCGCCTACTATTCCGTCCACACCGGCAGCGACGTTAGGCTGCCCATCGGTCGCGACCATCCGTTCTACGACGGCTGGCTGCCGACGATGGCGGGAAGGAAGGGCTGATGGCCGGCCTCGAGCTGCGGCAGGTGGTCAAGCGCTTCGGCGCGGTGGAGGTCATCCACGGCATCGATCTCAAGATCGAATCGGGCGAGTTCATCGTCTTCGTCGGCCCGTCCGGCTGCGGCAAGTCCACGCTCCTGCGCATGATCGCCGGCCTCGAAAGCGTGACCATGGGCGACGTCACCATCGACGGCGAGGTGGTCAACGAGGTGCCCGCCGCCAAGCGCGGCCTCGCCATGGTCTTCCAGTCCTACGCCCTCTACCCGCACATGTCGGTGCGCAAGAACCTCTCCTTCGGGCTGGAGACCATGCGGGCGCCCAAGGCCGAGATCGTCCAGCGCGTCGCCGAGGCGGCCGAGATCCTGCAGATCGGCGAACTGCTCGAGCGCAAGCCCGGCCAGCTTTCCGGCGGCCAGCGCCAGCGCGTCGCCATCGGCCGCGCCATCGTCCGCGAGCCCCGGATCTTCCTCTTCGACGAGCCGCTGTCGAATCCTCGACGCCGAACTGCGCATGCAGATGCGCGTCGAGATCAACAAGCTGCACCGCCGCCTCGGCTCGACCATGATCTTCGTCACCCACGACCAGGTCGAGGCGATGACGCTCGCCGACCGCATCGTCGTGCTGCGCGCCGGCGTGGTCGAGCAGGTCGGCACGCCGCTGGAGCTTTACAACGAGCCCGCCAACCTGTTCGTCGCCGGCTTCATCGGCAGCCCGCGCATGAACTTCCTGTCGGGCGCCGTCACCGGCGGCGGCGACGGCAGGATCGACGTGCGCCTCGACGGCGGATTGCGCCTGTCGACGCCCGTCGCCGGCGGGGCGCCCGCCGCCGGCGACAAGGTCACCCTCGGCGTTCGCCCCGAGGCGATCACGGTTGCCGCGCCCGACGGCGCCATGCTGGCCGGCGAGGTGCAGATCGCCGAGCATCTCGGCGGCGAGACCTTCGTCTACGTCACCCTGGCGGGCGGCACCTCGATCACCGTCGAGATCCAGGGCCAGGCGCCGGTCGTGGCCGGCGAGCCCATCGGGCTGAATTTCGCCGACGCCGACTATCACCTGTTCGATTCGACCGAGCGCGTCATCCGCCGCCAGCCGGCGTCCGCCGAGCGCGCCGAAGCCGCCGCATCCACCGGAAGCTGATCCCCGTGAAATACGCCATCGTCGGTACCGGCTCGCGCCACCTGATGTTCCGCGACGCCGTCATTTCCACCTTCGCCGACTCGAACGAACTGGTCGGCCTCTGCGATTCCAACCCGCATCGCCTCGAGCTTTCCGCCGGCCAGACCCGCCAGATCACCGGCCGGCCGATCGCCGCCTATGCGGCGGAAGACTTCGACCGCATGATCGCGGTCGAGAAGCCCGACGTCGTCGTGATCACCGTGCCGGACTACCTGCACGACCGCTACATCGCCCGCGCGCTGGAACTCGGCTGCGACGTCATCACCGAGAAGCCGATGACCATCGACATCGGCCGCCTGCGCACCGTGCTCGACGCCAAGAAGAAGACCGGCGGCGCGATCACCGTCAGCTTCAACTACCGCTACGCGCCGCATCGCACCCAGGTGAAGGACATCCTCATGTCCGGCGCCATCGGCACGATCACCGCGGTCGATTTCCGCTGGTATCTCGACCGCGTCCACGGGGCCGACTACTTCCGCCGCTGGCACCGCTACAAGGACCGCTCCGGCGGGCTCCTCGTCCACAAGGCGACCCACCATTTCGACCTCGTCAACTGGTGGATCGATTCCACCCCGGCGACCATCCACGCCTTCGGCAAGCGCGCCTTCTATCGCCCGCAGACGGCGGATGCGCTCGGCCTCGCCGACCGCGGCGAACGCTGCCACGACTGCCCGGCCGCCGACCGCTGCGAGTACAAGCTCGACATGGAAGAGCACGAGGGCCTCAAGCAGCTCTACCTCGATGGCGAGAGCCATGACGGCTACTACCGCGACCGCTGCGTCTTCGCCGCCGACATCACCATCGAGGACACCATGCAGGTGCAGGCGCGCTATGCCAGCGGCGCCACGCTCAACTACACGCTGGTCGCCTATTCCCCGTGGGAAGGGCTGGAGATCAAGTTCCACGGCACCAAAGGCGAGCTCACCCACCGCCATGTCGAAGTGCACGGCATCTTCGGCGGCAAGCGGACGCCCGGCGGCCACGAGTTGATCGCCACCGAACTGCACCTTGCCGGCGGCGACCCGCAGCCGATCGAGGTGTGGCGCGGCGAGGGCGCCCACGGCGGCGGCGACCTGGTCATGCTCGGCCACCTCTTCGACAAGGCCAACGTTCCGCCCGACAAATACGGCCGCGCCGCCAGCGAGATCATGGGCGCCTGGTCGATCCTCACCGGCATCGCCGCCAACGCCTCCATCGCCACCGGCGCGGCGATCGACGTCGACCGGCTGCTGGCGGACAACGGCATCGATCTCGCGCGGCCTGCGTAGCCGACGCGCCATCCGGCACCGCCGCCGCGACATCTCCGGGCGGAACGCGCGCCGCTGCGACCTTCTAGCACGCCCGTTTTCTTTGCTTTCTGATCGTTTTTGATTGATATTGATCGAAACAATCAGAAGGCAGGACACGCATGACTCCGGCAAGCACCGCCACATCCTGGTTCGTGGCCGACATGGTCAAGATCACCACGGACGCATGGCTCAAGGGCTGGGACGAGCGCAACGGCGGCAACGTTTCCATCCGCCTGCTCGACCAGGATGTGCAGCCCTATCTGGCGGGATGGCACGAATCGCGCGTGCTGCCGCTGGAGGAACCGCTGCCCGACCTCTCCGACGAGTACTTCCTGGTCACCGGATCGGGCAAATACTTCCGCAACATCCAGCTCAATCCCGAGGCCAATCTCGGCGTCATCCGCGTGCTGCCGGGCGGCCGGGCAATCGCCGTGTGCTGGGGCTACAGCGACGGCGCGTTGCCCACCTCGGAGCTCTCGGCGCACCTCAAGTCGCACGTCGTGCGCCAGCGCGCCGCGCCCGGAAAACGGGCCGCGATCGTGCATTGTCACGCCACCAACCTGATCGCCCTGTCCTACGTGCTGAAGTTCGATACCGACAACGTCACCCGCGCCCTGTGGGAGGGCAGCACCGAGTGCGTCGTGGTGTTTCCGGAGGGCGTCGGCACGATTCCCTGGATGGTGCCGGGCACCGCGCGCATCGGCGACGCGACGGCGGAAGCCATGAAGACGCACGCGCTGGTGCTCTGGCAGTTCCACGGCATCTTCGGCGCCGGCCAGACCCCCGACGAGGCCTTCGGCCTGATCGACACGGCGGAAAAAGCCGCCGACGTGCTCATGCGGGTGATCGCCATGGGCGGCCCGCGCCAGACCATGACCCAGCAGAACCTGATCGACCTGGCGGCACGCTTCAAGGTGACGCCGCTGGCTTCGGCCATGGCGCTCGACGGCTGGAAGCTCGCCGATTTCCCGCCCCCGCCGGCACCCACCCTGCTGCGCAGCGCCTGATTCCGGGGCTGCCGGCCGCCCGCCCTGAGCGGTTATGAGTGAAATTGACCGATGAGCCTCGCCGCCGCGGTAGCGGCGGATCCGCGAGGCGCCTTTGCCGGTCTCACACGATGCCGCCGCCGGCCCCGCTGACCGCCGGGCGTTCGGCCGCCACCTTGCGGCGATACTTCGCCGCCCGGTAGGCGCCGACCGGATCGATGGCGCCGCCCTTGTCGGCGCGCACCCGGGCCAGGATCGGCGCCACGTCGGTGGTGAAGGCCTGCTTGAGCGTCTGGTTGGCCATCAGCGCGTCGTTGGCCGCCTGGTGGGCGGCAAGCGCCGCGCGGTCGACGATCAGCGCCTGGGCATAGGCGCGCACGATCTCGACGGCGCTGGTGATCAGGCTCTCGATCGGGTCGGTGACGTTGTGCGACTGGTCGATCATGTAGGCCGGGTCGAAGCCCTTGGCCTTGCGTGCCGCGGCGCCGACCAGCTCGTTGAACACCAGGAAGAGCTGATAGGGATTGATCGACGCCGCATCGAGGTCGTCGTCGCCGTATTTGGAATCGTTGAAGTGGAAGCCGGCGAGCTTGCCGAACTGGATCAGCCGGGCGACGATCATCTCGATGTTGACGGTCGGCGCATGGTGGCCGAGGTCGACCAGGCAGAACGCCTTCGGCCCCAGTTCGCTGGCCGCCAGATAGCTCGACCCCCAGTCCTGGATCACGGTCGAATAGAAGGCCGGCTCGTAGATCTTGTGCTCGATGAAGATGCGCCAGCCGGCGGGCAGCGCCCGATAGATCGCCTTCATCGAACTCCAGATAGCGCTCGAAGGCGGCGGTGAAATCGGCCTGGCCGGGGAAGTTCGAGCCGTCGCCGATCCACACCGTCAGCGCGCTCGAGCCGAGCTTCTCGCCGATCGCGATGCATTCGATGTTGTGGGCGATCGCCTGCTCGCGCACCGCCTTGTCGGTATGCGTCAGGCTGCCGAACTTGTAGCTCCGCTTCTGGCCGGGCGAATCCTGGAAGGTGTTGGAATTCATGGCATCGAAGCCGAGGCCGAGCGTCTCGGCCTTCTGCCGCAGCCCCTTCAGGTTCCTCACCTTGTCCCAGGGGATGTGCAGCGAGACGGTCGGCGTCGCCTGCGCCAGCTGGTTGATCACGGCGCAATCGTCGAGCTTGTCGAAGATGTCGCGCGGCTCGCCGGGTCCGGGATAGCGCGCGAAGCGCGTGCCGCCGGTGCCGACGCCCCATGACGGGATCGCCACGGCGAACCGCGCCACTTGGCTGGCGATCGCATCGATGTCGACGCCGCGCCGGGCGAGCTGGGCGCCGAGCGCCGCGTAGTCCGCCTCCAGTCCCCCCGCAAGTCGCCGGTTGTGTTTTGCGATCAGCTCCTGATCGATCGGGCCCTTGGCCATTCCTCCCTCGCAATCTTCCTAGCGCGTGAAACTGGCGGCGTTGCCGGCGTCCACGTTGATGATGTTGCCCGTCGATTTCGCCGACAGGTCGGATGCGAGGAAGTATATCGCCTCGGCGACGTCCTCCGGCAGGACATTTCGTTTCAGCATGCTGCGCTGGCGATAGTGCTCCTCGAGCTCGTCCGGCTTGATGCGGTAGGCGGCGGCGCGCTGCTCGCGCCATTCGCCGGTCCAGATCGTCGAGCCGCGCAGAACCGCGTCCGGGTTGACCACGTTGACGCGGATGCCGAGCGGCGCCCCCTCCAGCGCCAGCCCGCGGGCGAGGTGGATCTCGGCCGCCTTGGCGGTCGAATAGGCCGAGGCGTTGACCGACGCGGCCAGCCCGTTCTTGGAGGCGACGAAGACGATGGCGCCGCCCAGCCCCTGCCGCTTCATCACCCGGAAGGCCTCGCGCGCCACCAGGAAATAGCCCTTGGCCAGGATGTCCATGTTGCGGTTCCACATGGCCAGCGTGGTGTCCTCGATGGGCGCCGACGACGAGATGCCGGCGTTGGAGACGAGGATGTCGAGGCCGCCGTAGTCGGTGACCGCATCGGCGAAGGCGCCGACACCGCCGGCTCGTCGGTGACGTCCATGGGCAGACCGCGGACGTTGTCCTTGCCGTAGAGCTTGGCGAAGGCGTCCGTGGTCTCGCCGAGCGCCCGCTGATCGATGTCGGCGAGCACCACGGCGGCCCCTTCGGCAAGCAGCTTCGCCGCCGCGGCGCGGCCGATGCCGTTGGCGCCGCCGGTGACCAGGGCGATGCGGCCGGCAAGGCTCTTCCGCTTCGGCATGCGCTTGAGCTTGGCTTCCTCGAGCAGCCAGTATTCGATGTCGAACGCCTCCTGTTCGGGCAGGCCGACGTAAGTGTCGACCGAGGAGGCGCCGCGCATGACGTTGATGGCGTTGCGGTAGAACTCGCCGGCAATCCGCGCCGTCGCCTTGTCGTGGGCGAAGGTGATCATGCCGACGCGCGGCACCAGATAGACCACCGGGTTGGGATCGCGCATCGCCGGGCTGTCGGCGTGCTTGCAGCGGTCGTAGTAGCTGGCGTAGTCGTCGCGGAAGCCGGCGATGGCCGGCCCGAGGCCGGCGAGCGTCGCCTCCGCGTCGCCGGAATAGTCGACCACCAGCGGGCGGATCTTGGTGCGCAGGAAATGGTCGGGACAGGAGGTGCCGAGCGCCGCCAGTTCGGCGAGACGGCGCGAGTTGACGAACTCGAGGACGGCCGCATCGTCGTCGAAGTGGCCGACCTTGCTCTCGCTCCGGCCGATCTCGCCGCGGATGGCGACCATCAGCCGGGCCGCCGTCGCCCGCCGCTCGGCCGGCGCCTCGGCAGCGGTCGCGGCACCGCCGAAGACCGGCCGCGCCAGCGTCGCCTCCTTCTCGGCGAGCCAGGCGATCGCCTTGTTGATGGTGGCGATGGTGGTCTCGTAGCAGGCGCGGTCGTCGTCGCCCCAGGTGAACAGGCCGTGGCTTTCGAGCACCACGCCGATCGCCTCGGGATGGTCGCGGGCGAACTTCTCCAGCATCAGGCCAAGCTCGAAGCCCGGCCGCCGCCACGGCAGCCAGCCGATGCTGTTGCCGTAGATCTCCTTGGTCAGGGCGCGCGAATCCTTCGACGCGGCGATGGCGATGACCGCGTCGGGATGCATGTGGTCGACGTGCTTGTAGGGCAGGAAGCCGTGCAGCGGCGTGTCGATCGAGGCGGCGCGCGGGTTGAGGTTGAACGTGCAGTGGGGCAGATAGCCGACCATCTCGTCCTCGTGCTCGGGCCCGCGGTAGAGCCCCTTCAGCCCGTCGAGCTTGGTCTGGTAGAGCGTCGCGAAGCCGTCGAGCTTGATCGAACCGAGGTCGCCGCCCGAGCCCTTCACCCACAGCACCTGCACCGCCTCGCCGGTCAGCGGATCGCGCTCGGTGAGCTTGGCCGAGGTATTGCCGCCGCCGAAATTGGTGATGCGCAGGTCGGCGCCGAGGAGGTTCGAGCGGTAGAGCAGCCGCTCGGCCGGCGTCAAACCGGCGGCGATCTGCTCGTCCCAGCGGCTGGCGAGAAGGGAGGTGTCGGTTGGCACGATCGTTCTGCTTGCTGGCCAATGGATGGGTGGACCGCCGACGGCGGCGGGGCAGCGTATGGTTTCGCCAAAGGCATCGGAAAGTCAATCAAAACTACGCACAACCAAGCATATTGCACCGCAATTTCGCGAGTGTGCAGCGCAATATTATCGGAAATGACCGTTTCTGATTGACACTGGCGAAAAACCTTGGTGATCTCCTGGGTGGGAGGAGCCATGCACGAAATCGAGCGCCACCGGATCATTCTGGGCGAAGTCGCCGAAAAACCGGTCGTCACGGTCGCCGAGCTGGTCGAGCTGACCGGCGCCTCCGAGGCGACGATCCGGCGCGACATCGGCGCGCTGCATGTCGCCGGCCAGCTGCGCCGCGTGCGCGGCGGCGCCGAGGCGCTCCACCCGCCGCAGATGCGCGGCATCGCCGGGCGGCCGTTCTCGGTCAACGAGGGCGTCAACGTCGACCGCAAGCGCGCCATCGCCCAGGCCGCGGTGGAGCTCTGCGAGGACGGCGAGTCGATCATCATCAACGGCGGCACCACCACCTTCCAGATGGTCCATCATCTCGCCCGCCGGCGCATGCAGATCCTGACCAACTCGTTCCCGATCGCCGAGCACCTGCTGCGCAATTCCAAGAACACCATCACGGTGCCCGGCGGCGCCATCTACCGCGAGCAGAACATCATCCTCAGCCCGTTCGACAACGACGTCACGCGCAATTTCTATGCGCACCGCATGTTCATGGGCGCGCACGGCATCGGCCCGCTCGGCGTGATGGAAGGCGACCCGCTGCTCATCCAGGCCGAGCAGAAGCTGATCAACCAGGCCGAGGAGCTGGTGCTGCTGGTCGACTTCGTCCAAGTTCGCAAACCGTTCGAGCCTGATCCTGTGCCCGCTCGAGCGCGTCCACACCGTCATCACCGACGACGGCATCGCCACGCGCGACGCCAGAGACCATCGAACAGGCCGGAATACGGCTCATCGTCGCCGCGCGGGAGGCGGGCGAAGGCGAGGCGTCATCGTCGGCGGCATGAGGCGCGCCGATCCACCTCAGGCAAGTGCAATTGGATCCAATGGGAGGACAAGACATGAAGCTTCTGAAGACATTGGCGGTCGGCGCGGCGATGGCGCTTGCCTTCGCCGTCAGCCCGGCCTCGGCCGACACCGTGAAGATCGCCCTTCTGGTCAAGAACCTCGGCAACGGCTTCTTCGACGCCGCCAACAAGGGCGCCCAGGAAGCGGCGAAGGAACTCGGCGACGTCGAGGTCATCTACACCGGCCCGACCCAGGCCACGCCGGAAGGCCAGATCGAGATGATCAACTCGCTGGTCGCCCAGGACGTCAACGCCATCGCCATCTCGGCCAACGACACCGACGCGCTGGTGCCGGCGCTGAAGAAGGCGATGGACCGCGGCATCACCGTGATCTCGTTCGATTCCGGCGTCGCCAAGGACGGCCGCCAGATGAACCTGCTCGCCTCCGCCACCGACCTGATCGGCGACCAGTGCCTGAAGATGGCCTCGCGACCTGCTCGACGGCCAGAAGGGCGACGTCGCGATCCTGTCGGCGACCTCCACGGCGACCAACCAGAACGCCTGGATCGAGGTGATGAAGGCCGACGCCGGCAAGTTCCCGAACGTCAACCTTGACCAAGGTCGTCTATGGCGACGACAAGCAGGACAAGAGCTACCGCGAGGCCAAGGGCCTGATCGAGAGCGACCCGAACCTCAAGGTCGATCATCGCCCCGACCACGGTCGGCATCGCCGCCGCGGCGCAGTACGTCGAGGACGCCAAGCTGGTCGGCAAGGTGCTGGTCACCGGCCTCGGCCTGCCGTCGGAGATGATCAACCACGTCAAGTCCGGCGCCGCGCCGGCGTTCGCGCTGTGGAACCCGATCGACCTCGGCTATGCCGCCACGACGATCGCCTACAACCTTGCCACCGGCAAGGAGAAGGCCGTGGCCGGCGGCGAGCTGTCCGATGGGCAGCTCGGCAAGGTCAAGCTCGACGACGACCTGTCGGGCCCGATGGCGCCGCCCGTTCGTCTTCGACGCCTCGAACATCGACGAGTTCGCCAAGGTCTACTGAGACCCTCCCGAGCAGGCCGGGGGGCGGCTGCACGCCGCCTCCCGCTTCCCTCGCCTACCGGGCAAGGATCGTCCGTCGCCGCCTTGTCCGCTCCGACAACCGCCCGCCGCCTGCGCGGGCACGGACGAAAACCGTTCGACATGACCGCGCCCGCCGCCACGCCCGTTCTCGAAACCATCGCCATCTCCAAGTCCTTTCCCGGCGTGCAGGCGCTGGAGGACGTGGAGCTGCAGCTCTACCCGGGCGAGGTCACCGCGCTGGTCGGCGAGAACGGCGCCGGCAAGTCGACGCTGGTCAAGATCCTGACCGGCGTCTACGCGCCCGACGCCGGCCGCATCCTGCTCGACGGCGCCGACGTCGACATTCCCAACGCCGAGGCCGCCTTCCATCGCGGCATCACCGCCATCCATCAGGAAACGGTGCTCTTCGACGAGCTGACGGTCACCGAGAACATCTTCCTCGGCCATCCGCTCACCGGCCGCTTCGGCCTGCTCGACTGGAAGGCGATGCGGGCGCGCACGCGCGCGATCCTCGACGGAGCTCGAGGCCGACCTCGACCCCGACGTGCGCCTGCGCGACCTCGCCATCGCCCGCAAGCATCTCGTCGCCATCGCCCGCGCGCTGTCGGTCGACGCCAAGATCGTCATCATGGACGAGCCGACCGCCGCGCTCTCCCACAAGGAGGTCGAGGAGCTCTACACCATCATCGACAAGCTCAAGCGCGAGGGCAAGGCGATCCTCTTCATCAGCCACAAGTTCGACGAGATCTTCCGCATCGCCGACCGCTATGCGGTCTTCCGCGACGGCCGCCCGGTCGGCGACGGCCTGGTCGCCGACGCCACCCAGTCGAACCTGATCTCGCTGATGGTCGGCCGCACCGTCGACCACATCTTCCCCAGGGCCAAGGCGCCGCCCGGCGAGACCGTGCTGACCGTCGCCGGCTACTGCCACCCGACCGAGTTCGCTGACATCGCCTTCGACCTGCGCAAGGGCGAGATCCTCGGCTTCTACGGCCTCGTCGGCGCCGGCCGCAGCGAGGTGATGCAGGCGCTGTTCGGCATCACGCGGCCGTCGAAGGGCGCCCTTCGCCTCGACGGCGAGATCGCCGTCATCCGCTCGCCCGCCGACGCCATCGCCCGCGGCATCGTCTACGTGCCGGAGGAGCGCGGCCGCCAGGGCGACGGTCGCGCCGCTGCCGATCTTCCAGAACATCACGCTGCCCTCGCTCAACCGCCTGTCGCGCCGCGGCTTCCTCGACCTCGCCCGGGAGTTCGCGCTCGCCCGCGAATATGCCACCCGCCTCGATCTGCGCGCCGCCAGCCTGAGCCAGGACGTCGCCACGCTGTCCGGCGGCAACCAGCAGAAGGTGGTCATCGCCAAGTGGCTCGCGACCGGCCCGCGCGTCATCATCCTCGACGAGCCGACCAAGGGCATCGACATCGGCTCCAAGGCGGCCGTGCACGCCTTCATGCGCGAACTCGCCGCCGAGGGCCCCGCGGTCATCATGGTCTCCTCGGAACTGCCCGAGATCCTCGGCATGTCCGACCGCGTCATCGTCATGCGCCAGGGCCGCATCGTCGGCCACTTCGCCGGCGACGGCCTCACCGCCGAGCAACTGGTTGCCGCCGCCACCGGCAACGTCATCGACGAGGCCGCCTGATGCGCCCCGGCCGCGAGGTCCTGCTTGCCGCCATCGTCGTCGTCATGATGATCGGCATCGGCTTCATCACGCCGTCCTTCGTTACGCCGCGCAACCTCGTCAGCCTGTTCAACGACAACGCCATGCTGATCATGGTCGTGCTCGGCCAGATGACGGTCATCCTCACCAAGTGCATCGACCTGTCGGTCGGCGCCAACATCGCGCTGACCGGCATCCTCGTCGCGCTCGTCAACGCCGCCTACCCCGGCGTGCCGATCCCGCTGATCATGCTGCTGGCCGCCGCCATCGGCCTTGCCCTCGGCGCCTTCAACGGCACCTGGTGTGGCTCGTCGGCATCCCGCCGATCGTCGTCACCCTCGGCACGCTGACGATCTATCGCGGCCTCGCCTTCGTCGCCTCGGGCGGCACCTCGATCATCGCGCGCCAGATGAGCCCGTCCTTCATCGACTTGCCGCGCACCGAGATCCTGCGCATGCCGGTGATGTCGTGGTTCGCCGTCGCCGCCATCGTCGTCTTTCTGGTGGTGATGCGCTTCACCCGCATCGGCCGCGCCTTCTATGCCACCGGCGGCAATCCGGTCGCCGCCGTCTACACCGGCATCGACGTCGGCGCGACGCAGTTCATCGCCTTCTGCATTTCCGGCACCATCGCCGGCTTCTGCGGCTACCTGTGGGTCTCGCGCTACGCCATCGCCTATGTCGACATCGCCGGCGGCTTCGAGCTCGAGGTGATCGCCGCGTGCGTCATCGGCGGCATCTCGATCGCCGGCGGCGTCGGCACCGTACCCGGCGCGGTGCTCGGCGCGCTGTTCCTCGGCGTCGTCAAGAACGCCCTGCCGGTGATCCACATCTCGCCGTTCTGGCAGATCGCGATCTCCGGCGCCGCCATCCTCGGCGCCGTCATCATCAACTCCGGGCGCGAGCGCAGCACCGGCCGCCTGATCCTCAAGGAAGCGGCATCACCATGAGCAGCGACGCCGTCATCGCCCATGGCATCCCCGACCGCATCGCCGGTTCCGGCCGCTGGTGGAAGCGCTGGGAGACCATCCTGCTGGCCGTCGCCGTCGCCATCTTCATCGCCAACGCGATGGCCTCGCCCTATTTCCTCAACGCCTACAATCTCTCCGACGCCACCTTCAATTTCACCGAGAAGGCGATCATCGCCTTCGCCATGGCGCTGCTGATCATCGCCGGCGAGATCGACCTCTCGGTCGCCTCGATCATCGCGCTGTCGTCGACCGCCATGGGGGCGGCGGCGGAGGCCGGTGCCGGCCCGACCGTCCTCATCGCCATCGGCATCGCCGTCGGGGTCGCCGCCGGGGCCTTCAACGGCTTCGTCGTCACCTGGTTCCGCATTCCCTCGATCGTCGTCACCATCGGCACCATGAGCCTCTTCCGCGGCATCGCCTATGTCGTGCTCGGCGATCAGGTCTACCGCCACTATCCCGACGGCTTCGCCTATTTCGGCCAGGGCTATGTCTGGTGGGTGATCTCCTTCGAGTTCGTCCTCTTCCTGGTCTTCGCCGTGATCTTCGGCGTCGTCCTGCACCTCACCAATTTCGGCCGGCGCATCTACGCCATCGGCAACAATCCGGTCGCCGCCCTGTTCTCCGGCGTGCGCGTCGACCGCATCCGTTTCCTGCTGTTCGTGCTGACCGGCACGATGAGCGGCGTCGCCTCGATCCTGCTCACCTCGCGCATCGGCTCGACCCGCCCGACCATCGCCACCGGCTGGGAGCTGGAGGTGATCACCATGGTCGTGCTCGGCGGCGTCAACATCCTCGGCGGCTCGGGCAGCATCCCCGGCGTCGTCATCGCCGCCTTCGTCATGGGGCTGGTCACCTTCGGCTTCGGCCTGCTCAACGTCCCCGGCATCGTCCAGTCGATCTTCATCGGCACCCTGCTCATCAGCGTCATCGCGCTGCCCATCGTGGCCGGCCGGATCGCGCGACGGAGGAAAGCCTGATGCAGAAATACGCCTTCAAGATGCGCCTCAACCCCGGCATGGAAGCCGAGTACAAGCGCCGCCACGACGCGATCTGGCCCGAGCTCGTCGCCCTCCTCAAGGGCGCCGGCGTCTCCGACTATTCCATCCACCTCGACCGCGACACCAACACGCTGTTCGGCGTGCTGTGGCGCAGCGACGACCACCGCATGGACGATCTGGCGCATCACCCGGTCATGCAGCGCTGGTGGGCCCACATGGCCGACATCATGCAGGTGAAGCCGGACAACGAGCCGGTGTCGATCCCGCTGGTGACCGTCTTCCACATGGAATGACGGCCGCAGCCGTGGCCAAGCCGCCCGCCATCGCCGTCGTCGACATCGGCAAGTCGAACGCCAAGCTGGTGCTGGTCGATCCGGCGACCCGCGCGGTGATCGCCGTCAGCACCACCGCCAACACGGTGCTGAACGACGGGCCCTACCCGCATTTCGACGTCGACGCCCTGTGGGCGTGGATCCTCGACGGGCTGGCGACCTTCGCCCGCGACCATGCGGTCACCACCATCTCCGTCACCACCCACGGCGCCTGCTTCGCCCTCATTGCCGGCGATCGCCTGGCGCTGCCCATCCTCGACTACGAGCACGACGGCCCGGAAGCGCTGCGTGCCGCCTACGCTGAAGCGCGCGGCGCCTTTGCCGAGACGCTGTCGCCCGACCTTCCCAACGGGCTCAACGCCGGCCGCCAGATCTTCTGGCTGAGCCGCACATTCCCTCGGGAATTCGCCGGGACGGAAACGATCCTGCCTTATCCGCAGTACTGGGTCTGGCGGCTGACGGGCCGCAAGGCCGCCGAAGTGACCTCGCTCGGCTGCCATACCGACCTGTGGGCGCCGGCCGCCGCGACCTATTCGCGCTTGGCGGTCCGCGAGGGCTGGGACCGCCGGTTCCCGCCGCTGGTCAGGGCATGGGACACGGTCGGCACGCTCACGCCGGACATCGCCCGGCGCACCGGCATCGCGCCGACAGCCCGGGTCGTCGCCGGCATCCACGACAGCAACGCCAGCCTGCTGCCGCATGTGCTCTCCCGCCCGGCGCCCTTCGCCGTGCTCTCGACCGGCACCTGGGCCATCGTTCTCGCCCCCGGCGGCAGCATCGCCCGGCTCGACGCGGCGCGCGACAGCCTCGCCAACGTCGACGCCTTCGGCCGGCCGGTGCCCTCGGCACGCTTCATGGCCGGCCGCGAATTCGGCATCCTCTCGGCCGGCAGCGACGCCGAGCCGAGCGACGAGGAGATTTCGCGCGTCGTCGCCGACACGATCATGGTGCTGCCCACCTTCGCCCCCGGAACCGGGCCCTTCGGCGGGCAGAAAGGCCACTGGACCACCGATCCCGCCGGCCTCTCGCCGGGCGAACGGGTGGCCGCGGCCAGCCTCTATGCGGCGCTGGTCGCCGAGGTGTGCCTGTCGCTCGCCGGCGCCGATGGGCCGGTCATCGTCGAGGGGCCGTTCGCGCGCAACCGGCTGTTCCTGGCGGCACTCGCCCAACGCGTCCCCCGCCCGATCCTCGCCGAACCGGACGCGACCGGCACCGTCGATGGCGCCGCCCTGTTGGCCGAGGGGCCGGCGGCGGCGCCGCAGCCGAAGGAGACGGCGGCGGTTCCCCCGTTGGCGCTCGACCTCGCCGCTTACGCCGACGCCTGGCAGCGCCTGGCGACGCTGTGAGACGCCGACCGGCCGCGGCGAAGCCTGTCGCGCGTGCCGACGGCTCGCGTATAGTCTGGACCGGGGCGCGACAACCGCGGGACCGACACGTGACCAGAGCCACCGATACCTTCATCGCCGATGGGTTGATCACGACGCTCAGCCGGCACAACGTCGAGGACACGATCAGCCACCTCACGGACATCGTGACCGCCAAGGGACTGGTGGTCTTCGCCCGCATCGACCACGGCGCCAAGGCGGCCGAGGTCGGCGTCAAGCTGCGACCGACCGAGCTGCTGATCTTCGGCGAGCCGTCGTGCTGGGCCTGGCTGATGCAGGATCGTCCGGACGTCGGCATTAACCTGCCGATGAAGGCGCTCGCCTGGGAGGACGAGAACGGGGAGACGTGGCTGACCTATTACGACATCCACTGGCTGGCGGAGCGCCACGGGCTCGGCCCCGAAGCCGAAGTGCATGTGCGCTCGATCGCCAGCACCATGGCCTCGGTCGCCATCGCCGCCACCAGCACGTAGAGCAATTCCAGGAAAAGTGGACACCACTTTTCCGTCCGGAATTGCGAGAAAAAGGAGATAGAGCGGTTCTTCGATTTCCGTGAAACGATGACCTGCTCTAGTCGCAGACCACGGCCACCACGGCGGCGCAGTCGCCGGTCTTGACCAGGCCGGGGAAGTGGCGGGCGACGAGGATGCCGTCCATGCGGGCGCAGAGCTCGGTCGGCGCGACGCCGGTGCGGTCGACCGGATAGACGCGCGCCAGCCCTTGGCCGCGCTGCACCGTCTCGCCGAGTTCGACCAGCGATTCGATGATGCCGTCGTTCTCGGAGAAGACGAAGCAGTCGCCCGACGGCATGTCGAGCCAGACCGTCTCGGCCGGCGTCACCGTGCCGGCGAGGATGCCGCAATGGACGAGGAAGTTGCGCAAGCCGCGGCGGGCGATGCCGACCGTGCGCGGCGTGCTGGTGCCGCCGCCGGCAAGCTCGGTGGTGACGAAGACGCGGCCGAGGCTTTCGGCGGCGGTGTCGTACATGCCGGCGGCGTCGATCTCCAGCATGCGCATGGAATAGGGCGCGCCGAATGCCTTGACCGCGGCGAAGCAGCGGTCCTCCTGCATCTTGTCGTCGAGCACATGGGCGGCGGCGAAGGGCAGGAATTCCAGCGTGCGCCCGCCGGAATGGAAATCGAGCACGAAGTCGGCGAGCGGCAGCAGGACGCGCTGGAAATAGTCGGCGATCTTCTCGGTGACCGTGCCGTCGGGACGGCCGGGGAAGGTGCGGTTCATGTTGCCGCCGTCGATCGGCGAGGTGCGCGTGCCGGCGCGGAAGGCCGGGTAGTTCATCGCCGGCACGATGACGACGCGGCCGTTGACCTGCTCGGGCTGCAGCGTGTTGGCAAGGTCGAACAGCGCCAGCGGGCCTTCGTATTCGTCGCCGTGGTTGCCGCCGGTGATCAGCACCGTCGGTCCGTCGCCGTTGCGGACCACGCTGACCGGGATCATCACCGAACCCCAGGCGGAATCGTTGCGGCTGTAGGGGAGCCGCAGGAAGCCGTGCTGCACCCCGTCGGCGGCATAGTCGACGGTGGCGGCGATCGGCGAATCCTTCAGCATCATGCCGTCCATGGGACTGCGCCTCACTCCTTGACGAACAGCCGGCGCGGAACGTCGGCGAGCAGCTCCGGCGCGCCTTCGCTGATGGCGATCGATTCGGTGATCTCGAAGCCCCAGTCCTCCATCCACAGTCCGGTCATGAAATGGAAGGTCATGCCGGGCTTGAGCTCGGTGCGGTCGCCGGGACGCAGGCTCATCGTCCGCTCGCCCCAGTCCGGCGGATAGGACAGGCCGATCGGGTAGCCGGTGCGGTTGTCCTTGACGATGCCATAGCGCCTGAGCACCGTGAAGAAGGCATTGGCGATGTCCTCGCAGACGTTGCCCGCCCGCGCCTTCTCCAGCCCCGCCGCCATGCCCTCCAGGATGGCCTTCTCGGCATCGAGGAAGGTCTGCGTCGGCCGGCCGAGGAAGACGGTGCGCGACAGCGGGCAATGGTAGCGCTTGTAGCAGCCGGCGATCTCGAAAAAGGTCCCCTCGCCCGCCTTGAACGGCTTGTCGTCCCAGGTGAGGTGCGGCGCCGCGGCGTCCGACCCCGACGGGATCAGCGGCACGATCGCCGGATAGTCGCCGCCGAAGCCGTCGACGCCGCTAGTGCCGACGCCGATGACCCCGGCGACGAGATCGCACTTGCGCACGCCCGGCCCGACCGCATCGACGATGTAGCGATGCATGGCCGAGACGATCCGCCCGGCGATGCGCATGTAGTCGAGTTCCTGCGCGCTCTTCACCGCGCGCTGCCAGTTGACCAGCGCGGTGGCATCGACGAAGCGGGCATTGGGCAGCTCGTGCTGCAGCGTGGCGAAGGCGGCGGCCGAGAACCAGTAGTTGTCCATCTCGACGCCGATGGCGCCCTTGCCCCAGCCGCGCTCGGTCAACTCCCGGGCGAGCACCTGCATGGGGTGGCGCTCGGGTGACTGCACGTAGTTGTCCGGATAGCCGAGGATGCGGTCGGCGCCCATGTAGACCGTGCGCAGCGCCCCCTGCACGTCCTGCGACCGGCCCCACCAGACCGGGTCGCCGTCCGCCGGCACCACCACGCCCTGGTGGACGTAGAACGACCAGCCGTCGTAGCCGGTGAGCCACGCCATGTTGGACGGATCGGAGACGATCAGCGTGTCGATGCCGCGCGCGTCCATGGCCGTGCGGACGCGCCGCAGGCGCTCGGCGTATTCCTGTCGGGTGAAGTTCAGCGGGACGTCGGGCATGGCAACCTCAGGTGTGAAACAGGGTACCGGCTTTTGCCGACTTGGCGCGGGCGACGGCGAGCGTGGCGATCGCCGTGTCCTGCGCGCCGGTGCCGGTGAGGTCGGCGAGCGTGATGTCTTCAGCGTCGCGGCGGCCGGGCGCCGTGCCGGCGATGACCTGGCCGAGCTCGGCGAAGGACGCGTCGGCAGCGACCACCTCGGCCACCAGCGCATGGTGCAGTTCGCCGAGCCGCCGGGTCTGCGCGAGGCTGTCGGCGACGTAGGTGACGCGGGCGAAGGCCGCCGGGTCGATCTCGTTCTTGTGCTCGGCGTCGGAGCCCATGGCGGTGACGTGCTGGCCGGGCGACAGCCACGCCGCGCGCAGGATCGGCTGGTGCGCCGGCGTCGTGGTGACGACGATGTCGGCGCCGCTCACCGCCTCCGCCGGGTCGGCCACGGCGGCGACCGGGATGCCGAGCTTCGCGGTCATCTCCGCTGCGGCAGCGACGGCCTGCTGCGCTTCGGCGGGCCGCGTCCACATGCGCGCCGCGCGGATCGGGCGGACGAGGGTCAGCGCCTCAAGCTGCAGGCGCCCCTGGGCGCCGGCCCCGAGGATCGCGGCCACCGAGGCATCGGCGCGCGACAGGTGCTTCGCCGCCACCGCGCCGGCAGCGGCCGTGCGCACATTGGTCAGATAGCCATTGTCGAACAGCACCGCCTCGACGATTCCCGTCCTGGCGCTGAGATAGACCATCATCCCGTTGACGCTGGGCAGCCCCAGCTTGGGATTGTCGAAGAAGCCGGGGCTGATCTTGATGGCGAATCCGTCGAAGCCCGGCACATAGGCGGTCTTGACGTCGACTTCGCCGCGCGCTTGCGCGATGTCGAGGCGCAGGATCGGCGGCATGACGACGGCGCCGCCGGCCAGCGTGCGGAAGGCGTCCTCGACGGTCGCCACCGCTTCCATGTCGAGCGGCACCAGCCGCTTCAGCTCGGCTTCGGTGAGGATGGTGATGTCGGTCAATCGCGCCCCCTCAGGCCTTGGCCGGCGCGCCGCAGACGATGCTGCGGTGAAGCTCCGCCCCGATGTTCTTGCCGGACAGGACGATGGCCGTGGGCCCCTTCGGTTTCACCTTGCCGGCGAGCATGGCGGCGATGCCGACGGCGGCACCGCCCTCGATGACTTCGCCCTCTTCCTCATAGGCGAGGCGGATGCCGGCGGCGATCTCATCCTCGCTGACCAGCACGGTGTCGTCGACCAGTGCCTGGACCATCTGGAAGGTATGGCGGTTTTCCAGGCCGATGCCGCCGCCGAGCGAATCGGCCAGCGTGCGCTCCTCCGCCACCTCCACCGGGTGCCCGGCGGCCAGGCTCTGCACCATCGCCGCGCCGCGCTCCATGGTGACGCCGACGATCCGGCAATCGGGCTTCAGCGTCTTCACCGCCAGCGCCACGCCGGAAACGAGCCCGCCGCCGGAGAGCGGCACCAGCAGCATCGCGAGTTCCGGCGCGTCCTCGACGATCTCGAGACCGAGGGT
Organism: uncultured Alphaproteobacteria bacterium; assembly: GCA_963784605.1. Taxonomy (GTDB): domain Bacteria; phylum Pseudomonadota; class Alphaproteobacteria; order Rhizobiales; family Kaistiaceae; genus CAVSRC01. The sequence continues at coordinate 144,063 of CAWARW010000006.1, read as the reverse complement.
GCCCTGGCCGGCGATCACCGCCGCATGATCGAAGGGCGGGATCTCGGCCATGCCGGCCTCGGCGACCAGCCGGTCGACCTCGACCTGGGCATCGTCCTGGCTCTCGCCGACGATGCGCACCTCGGCGCCGAGCGCCCGGATCGCGCGCACCTTGTTGTCGGGCACCAGCTTCGACAGGCAGACGATCGCGCGGACGCCCGCCGCCTTGCCGGCATGGGCGACGGCGCGGCCGTGATTGCCGGTGGAGGCGGCCACGACACCGGCGCCGCGTGCCTCTTGGGTGAGCGACAGCACCGCATTGGTGGCGCCGCGCAGCTTGAAGCTGCCGGTGGTCTGCTGGTGCTCGCACTTGATGAGGACGGCGACGCCGGCCCGCCGCGCAAGCCCGTCCGCCGGGCGCAGCGGCGTGTGCAGCACGCGCCCGCGAATGCGGTTCCGCGCCTCCAGGACGCGCGAAAACGAGATCATGCCTCAGCCCCCACCGCGACGCACGTTTTCCCGGGGCGCGGCACAGGCGGCGCCTTCTCCTGCGGACATCGGGCAACACTATGTCGGCCCGGGCACAGTCGATCTCTCCAATGTGTCGCGGACGGGCAGCCGATCCTCCTGCCGCGGGGACCAAATACAGTCAAACTCTCCCTCGACACCGATACCGCTCTCCGCAACGCTTGCAGCCACAATCCAATACGAGGACATCCACGAAAGCCAGCATCGTACCAATCCGCGAGCCGCGGAACGCTCTACCGATGTTCTCGACCCGCTTGCCGTGGCCAGCAACACCAGCTCCAGCAACCCACCGGAAGGACACGAACATGGCACGACGCACTCGCTCTCGGTACCTCGTCACCGCCCTCGCCGCGCTCGCGGCGACGGCCATGACGGCGGCGGCGGCCAATGCCGTCACCCTCAAGGAGATCAAGGACCGCGGCTACATCCGCATCGCGGTCGCCAACGAGATCCCCTACGGCTATGTCGACCCCAACGGCGACGCCAAGGGCGCCGGTCCCGACGTCGCCAAGGCGGTGGTCAAGGCGCTCGGCATCGAGCCCGACAACATCCAGTGGGTGGTGACCAACTTCTCCTCGCTGATCCCCGGCCTGCAGGCCAACCGCTTCGACATGACCGCGGCCGAGATGGCGATCCGCCCCGAGCGCTGCCAGAAGGTGGTCTATTCCGAGCCGAACACCTCCTATGGCGAGGGCCTGCTGGTCGCCGACGGCGATCCCAAGGACCTCCACACCTATGCCGACTTCGCCAAGGGCGACGCGAAGGTCGCCGTCATGGCCGGCGCCGACCAGCTCAAATGATGCAGAAGCTGGGCGTGCCGGAAGGCAACATCGTCACCATCGCCGCCAACGCCGACGCCATCTCGACGGTCGCCACCGGCCGCGCCGACGCCTATGCCGCCACCGGCCTGACCGCCAGCGAGCTCGCCAAGAAGAGCGACAAGGTCGAGCTCGCCTCCGACTTCAACGATCCGGTCGATCGACGGCAAGGCGGCGCGCAGCTGGGGCGGCTTCAACTTCAACAGCGACTCGACGGACCTGCGCGACGCCTTCAACGCCGAGCTGGTGAAGTTCAAGAAGACCGACGACTGGAAGAAGATCCTCTCCGGCTACGGCTTCACGCCCGCCGACATCGCCGGCTCGACCGCCAAGACCACCGAGGAGCTCTGCAAGGGCTGAGGCCTGAGGCACGATCGGGCCGGAGCGAGCATCCGGCCGAACCATGCAAGACTACGGCCGGGCGTCGCGGGGGCGCCCGGCTTTCCCCCGCAGACGGTGAAAGGGGGTGCTTCGCCGGTGCACTGGGCTGAATATCTTCGACCGCTCCTGCAGGGAGCCTGGGTGACGGTCGAACTGACGGTCTTCTCGACGATCCTCGGCGGCGCTGTTCGCCTTTGCCTTCGGTATCGGCAAGCTGTCGCCCAACTGGGCGATCAAGGGCTTCTCCATCGCCTATATCGAGATCTTCCGCGGCACCTCGCTGCTCGTCCAGCTCTTCTGGCTCTATTTCGCCCTGCCCATCGCCGGCGACGCCATCGGCATCAACCTGCGCCTGCCGCCGGTCGACCGCCGGCGTGCTCGCGCTCGGCCTCAACATCGGCGCCTATGGCGCCGAGGTCGTGCGCGGCGCCATCCAGGCCGTGCCGCGCAGCCAGTACGAGGCGGCGGGGCGCTCAATTTCACCGCACGCCAGACGCTGTGGCGGATCGCGCTGCCCCAGGCCATCCCCGAGATGATGCCGTCCTTCGGCAATCTCGCGGTGCAGAACCTGAAGGACACGGCGCTCGCCTCGCTGATCAGCCTCGGCGACCTCGCCTTCCGCGCCGAGCAGATCCGCAATTTCACGCAGGATTCGACCACCGTCTACAGCATGATCCTGGTCGATGTATTTCGGCATGGCGCTGGTGCTCACCGTCATCATGCGGGTGCTCGAACATTCCGTCGGCCGCTGGCGCGGCGTGGGGAGCTGAAGCGCATGCTGTTCGGCTTCCACTGGGACACCGCCCACGGCGAACTGGCTTTCGCCTTGTCGATCCTGCCCATGCTGCTGGTCGGCATGTGGGTCACCATCGAGGCCTCGATCGCCGGCTTCGCCATCGCGCTTGCCCTCGGCCTCGTCTTCGCCGTCCTCAAGCGCGTGCCGCTCAAGATCGTCTCCTACCCGGCGCTGGTGCTGACCGAGTTCTTCCGCGACACGCCGCTGCTGGTGCAGCTCTTCTTCCTCTATTACGTGCTGCCGGACTACGGCATCGTCCTGCCCGCCTTCCTCACCGGCGCGCTGGCGCTCGGCGTCCAGTACAGCGCCTACACGGCGGAGGTCTATCGCGCCGGCATCGAGGCGGTGCCGCCGGGCCAGCACGACGCCGCCAAGGCGCTCGACTTCTCCCACGTGCGCACCTTCACCCACGTCGTCCTGCCGCAGGCGGTGCCGCGTGTCGTCCCGGCGCTCGGCAACTACCTCGTGTCGATCATGAAGGACGTGCCGGTGCTCTCCGTCGTCACCGTGCTGGAGATGCTCAACGTCGCCAAGATCATCGGCGACCAGACCTTCGACTACCTGGTGCCGCTGTCCATGGTCGGCGGGCTCTACCTCATCCTCACCCTGGTCGCCTCGGCCTTCGTGCGCTGGCTCGACGTCAGCCTTCCCAAGACAGGATTGCCCCTCAGATGAGCGAGCCGATCATCGTCTTCGACAAGGTCGTGAAGAGCTTCGGCGATCATGTCGTGCTCGACGAACTGGATTTCACCGTCGCCCCCGGCGAGAAGGTGTACGATCATCGGGCCGTCGGGCTCGGGCAAGTCGACGGTGCTGCGCATCCTGATGACGCTGGAGAGCATCAGCGGCGGCCACATCACGGTCGGCGGCGAGCCGCTGTGGCACGAATACAAGAACGACCAGCTGGTGCCGGCCTCGGAAGGCGCACCTGCGCCACATGCGCACCCAGCTCGGCATGGTCTTCCAGCAGTTCAACCTGTTCCCGCACATGACGGTGATGCGCAACATCACCGAGGCGCCGACCGCGGTGCTCAAGCTGTCCAAGGCGGAGGCGCGCGAACGGGCCGAGCAGCTGCTGGCCCTGGTCGGGCTCACCGAGCACGCCCACAAGTTCCCGGCACAGCTTTCCGGCGGCCAGCAGCAGCGCGTCGGCATCGCCCGCGCGCTCGCCATGCGCCCGAAGATCATGCTGTTCGACGAGCCCACCTCGGCGCTCGACCCGGAACTGGTCGGCGAGGTGCTCAACGTCATCCGCCAGCTCGCCGAGGAGCACGACCTCACCATGCTGCTGGTCACCCACGAGATGCGCTTCGCCCGCGAGGTATCCGACCGCGTCTGCTTCTTCGATCGCGGGCAGATCCGCGAGCAGGGCGCGCCCGATCAGCTGTTCACCGATCCCAAGGAGGAGCGGACGCGCGCCTTCCTCAAGTCCATCCTCGGCAACTGAAAACCCGCGGCGCCCCTCGGCCGGGGCCCAAAAACGGCCTGCGAATTGCATGACGAACCATCTGGACGCCGCGGCCTCGGCCGCATTAGGCTTCTCCCGTCGATCGGCAGGACGGATGACCGGCGTGAGCGCAGTCAAGAACAGCACACCGAGGCTGGATGCGCGGGACATCAAGATCCTCAGCATCCTGCAGCGCGAGGGACGACTCTCCAAGGCGGCGCTGGCCGAGCGCGTCAACCTGTCGTCGACACCGTGCTGGGAGCGGCTCAACCGGCTGGAGCAGGCCGGCATCATCGAGAGCTACGGTGCCCAGATCTCGCTCAAGGCCTTCGGGCCGGTGACCATCGTCTTCGTCGAGGTGAGCATCGAGAACCACCGCGCCGAGGACTTCCAGCGCTTCGAGCAGGCGATCGCCGCAGTCCCCGAGATCATTGAATGCTGGGCGGTCGGCGGCGGCATCGACTACCTGTGCAAGGTGGTCGTCCGCCACCTCGCCGACTATCAGGAACTGATCGAGTCGCTGCTCGCCCGCCAGATCGGCGTCCAGCGCTACTTCACCTACGTCGTCACCGCGCCGGTGAAGAACGAGCCGATCCCGGTGCAACTGCTCGCCCAGCCCCCGGCGTAGGCAATCCGCCGCCTGGCCCCCCGGCCGGACAGGACAACCATCCGAATTCACCCGCCAGTTTGGCGAATGCCTCTGCCGGGTGGCCTCTATTGTCGCATCGCCCGACAGGAGGCGATGAATGGCCAACGCTGCTGCCGCGCCGCGCTCTTCCGCTGATCCCATCGGAGGGCTGGCGGACCCCGGTCTGTTTCCTGCCGCCGCCATCGTCGGCGGCCGGCGGATCGGGCTCGACCATGGAGCGAGCCTGGCGGTCACCGACCCGGCGAGCGGCCGCACCGTCGGCCGCGTGCCGGCGCTCGACCGGGCCGCGGCGCGCGGCGCCGTCGATGCCGCGGCGTCCGCCTTTCCCGGCTGGTCCGCCCTGCTGCCGCAGGAGCGCTCGCGCGCTGCTGCGCCGCTGGTTCGAGCTGATCGAGGCGGCGCGCGACGACCTCGCCGTCATCATGACCGCCGAACAGGGCAAGCCGCTGTCGGAAGCCCGCGGCGAGATCGACTATGCTGCCATCGTTCATCGAGTTCTATGCCGAGGAAGTCCAAGCGCCCGAACATCGAGAGCGTCACCTCGCACCTCCACGGTGCCGAGGTCGAGGTGTGGCGCGAGCCGGCCGGCGTCGCCGCACTGGTGACGCCGTGGAACTTTCCCGGCCGCCATGCTGACCCGCAAGGCGGCCGCGGCGCTCGCCGCCGGCTGCACGGCGGTCGCCCATCCCTCCGCACGAGACGCCGTTCACGGCGATCGCGCTCGCCGTGCTTGCCGAACGTGCCGGCATTCCGCCGGGCGTCTTCAACATCGTCACCGGCCACGCCGCCGAGATCGTCCCGGCGTGGACCGAGGATGCGCGCGTCCGCGTGCTTTCCTTCACCGGCTCCACCGAGGTCGGCCGGCTGCTGTTCCGCCAGTCGGCCGAGACCGTCAAGCATCTGGTCCTGGAACTCGGCGGCCATGCCCCCGTTCATCGTCTTCGCCGATGCCGATCTCGACCGCGCCGTCGACGAAGCCATCAAGGCCAAGTTCGTCACCTCCGGCCAGGATTGCCTGGCCGCCAACCGCTTCTTCATCGAACGGCCGGTCTATGACGCGTTTTGCCGCCGTTTCGCCGCGGCCGCCGCGGCGCTGACCGTCGGGCCGGGCATGGACGATCCCGATATCGGCCCGCTGATGAACGCCGCTGCCGTCGCCAAGCAGAAGGCGCATGTCGCCGACGCGCTGGCGAGAGGGCGCGCGCTGCCTCACCGGCGGCGACGGCCATCCGGCCGGACCGCTGTTCTTCGCTCCGACCGTGCTCACCGACGTCCCCGACGATGCGCTCGTCATGCGCGAGGAGACCTTCGGGCCGGTGGCGGCGCTCGCTGCCTTCGACGGCGAGGACGAGGTCGTGGCCCGCGCCAATGCCAGCCAATACGGCCTGGTCGCCTATCTCCACACCAACGAGCCGCGCCGCATCTACCGGGCCAGCCGCGCGCTGCAATACGGCATGGTCGCGGTCAACCGCACCAAGGTCACCGGCGCGCCGATCCCCTTCGGCGGCGTCAAGCAATCGGGAATCGGACGCGAAGGCGCCCGTCTCGGCATGGAAGCCTTCACCGAGGTGAAATACGTCTGCCGCAACTGGCTCTAGCGGCGGCAGCAAAACATGAGAAAGGAGCAGCCATGCTCGCCAACGATCAACTCGACAAGTGGGACCGGGAGAACTTCTTCCATCCCTCCTCCCACCTCGCCCAGCATGCCCGCGGCGAGAGCCCGACCCGCATCGTCACCGGCGGCTCCGGCGTCTATATCGAGGATCGCGACGGCAAGCGGCTGCTCGACGCCTTCGCCGGCCTCTACTGCGTCAACGTCGGCTACGGGCGCAAGGAGATCGCCGATGCGATCGCCGCCCAGGCGCACGAGCTCGCCTACTACCACGCCTATGTCGGCCACGGCACCGAGGCCTCGATCACGCTCGCCAAAATGATCCTCGAGCGCGCGCCGAAGAACATGTCGAAGGTCTATTTCGGCCTGTCCGGCTCCGATGCCAACGAGACCAACATCAAGCTCGTCTGGTACTACAACAACATCCTCGGGCGGCCGCAGAAGAAGAAGATCATCTCGCGCTGGCGCGGCTATCACGGCTCCGGCCTGATGACCGGCTCGCTCACCGGGCTCGAGGCCTTCCACAAGAAGTTCGACCTGCCGCTGCCCTACGTCGTGCACACCGAGGCGCCCTACTACTTCCGCCGTCCGCGGCTCGACATGAGCGAAGCGGATTTCGTTGCCCATTGCGTCGCCGAGCTGGAGGCGCTGATCGCCCGCGAGGGCGCCGATACCATCGCCGCCTTCATCGGCGAGCCGGTGCTCGGCACCGGCGGCATCGTGCCGCCGCCCGAAGGCTACTGGCCGGCGATCCAGGCGGTGCTGAAGAAGCACGACATCCTGGTGATCGCCGACGAGGTGGTGACCGGCTTCGGGCGGCTCGGCACCATGTTCGGCTCCGACAAGTACGGCATCGAGGCCGACATCATCACCATCGCCAAGGGCCTGACCTCGGCCTATGCGCCGCTGTCCGGATCGATCGTCTCCGACCGCGTCTGGCAGGTGCTGATGCAGGGCACCGACGAGAACGGCCCCATCGGCCATGGCTGGACCTACTCCGCCCATCCGATCGGCGCCGCCGCCGGCGTCGCCAATCTCAAGCTGATCGACGCGCTCGGCATCGTCGCCAACGCCGGCGACGTCGGCGCCTATCTCAACCAGGCGATGCGCGACGCCGTCGGCGGCCACAGGAACGTCGGCGAGGTGCGCGGCGCCGGCATGCTGTGCGCGGTCGAGATGGTCGAGGATCGCGACAGCCGCACCTTCTTCGCACCCGATCAGAAGGTCGGACCGCGCGTCGTCGCCGCCCTGCTCAAGCGCAACGTCATCGCCCGCGCCATGCCGCAGGGCGATATTGCCGGCTTCGCCCCGCCGCTCTGCCTGACGCGCGCCGAGGCCGACGTCGTCGTCGGCGCCTTCGCCGAGGCGGTGAAGGAAGTCCTCGGCTGACACCGCGGGCGGGCCCGCCCGACGGACGGCGGAGCCGCGAAGGCTCCGCCGTCCCGCTGACGTCGCCTTTGCTGCGCTGAAATTGGGCATGCGCGGCGCCGCGCCCGAATCCCTGCCTCCAATTTAGACGGCTGACGAACCGCTGGCGCGCCGGACGAACGCTTCGTCGGCGCGCCCGGCGGGCGCCTGCGTCGCGGTTTTCCGCCGGAATCCGCGTCCCGCCCGCTGCACAAACGGCACCGCCCATATTTTGGCATGCCTTTGGCGCATATTTACACTTTCACAAAACCAGAACATGAACTTAATTACAGAAGATAATTATGAATGACATAAGAGAACTTGGGGCATCTCGTGGAACCGGAAGATATCAAGCGCCTGCGCCTCGGCATGCTCACCCCCTCCTCCAACACCGTGCTGGAGCCGGTGTGCACGGCCATGCTCGCCGGCCTGCCCGATGTCTCGCTGCATTTCGGACGCTTCCGGGTCACCGAGATCTCGCTGTCCAAGGCGGCGCTCGAACAGTTCGGCCACGCCGCCATGCTGCAGGCGGCCGAGTTGCTTGCCGACGCTCGCGTCGAATCGATCTGCTGGAACGGCACCTCGGCATCGTGGCTGGGTCTCGACCGCGACCGTGAGCTTTGCGCCGCCATCCGCAACGACACCGGCATCGCCGCCACCTCCTCCATCCTGTCGTTGTTCGAGGGCCTGCGCGCCGCCCGCCTCAGCAGGGTCGGCCTGGTCACCCCCTATACCGAGACGGTGCAGCGCTCGATCGCCGACACGCTCGCCACCGAGGGCATCGCCGTGGTCGCCGAGCGCCATCTCGACATCACCGAGAACTTCGCCTTCGGCACGGTTCCTGCGTCGACGCTGACGCGCATGATCGGCGACGTCGCCGCCCCGCCGGTCGAGGCGGTGCTGGTGCTTTGCACCAATCTCAGGGCGGCGCCGCTGGTCGATCGGCTGGAGCGCGAGCTCGGCGTGCCGATCTTCGATTCGGTCGCCACCGCCGTGTGGGGCGCCATGCGCGCCGCCGGCGCCGACCCCGCCCGCATCGCCGGCTGGGGACGATTGTTCAAGGAGCTTGGCAGGGAGCCGGCGGCCAGCGCGCCGCGGCAGGCCTCATGACCGGGCCCCGCCAGAGGGGGCGTGACGCCGCCGCGGCCGATCCGCGGCAGACGGCAGGACGGAGACATTGTGAGCAACCAACCACCAGACCGATGGGGGACAGACATGACGCATCCGACTGAATTCTTGCAGGTTTCGCAGAGGGCGCTGCTTGCCGGCGCCGCCATGCTGATCGCCGGCAGCGGCTACGCTGCCGCCGAGGGCCTCGACTACTTCAAGGGCCAGATCGCGCCCTACACCAAGAAGCCCGAATTTGTCGCGCCCGGCCCGGCCTTCGACGCCACCGACTGCGCCAAAGGCAAGTCGATCTTCTCGATCCCCGATTCCAGCGACAACCCGTTCACCGCCAACATCGAGAAGGCGATGGCGGCGGCGGCCGCCAAGATCGGCCTGAAGTTCACCACCTGGCAGAACCAGGGCACCAGCGCCCAGTACGTGCAGGGCATGGACGCCGCGGTCAACCAGAAGGCGAGCCTCATCGACCTTCTCGCCGGTCCCGACCCGCGCGCGCTGGTGCCACAGGTCAAGGCGGCCAAGGAAGCCGGTATCCCGGTCATCGCCTCGCACTTCAACGGCTACGAGCAGTCCGAGGAGGTCGCCAAGTACGCCGACGGCGACGTGCCGATCAACTACTTCAAGGCGGGCCAGCTGCTGGCCGACTGGGCCATCGTCAAGACCGAGGGCAAGCTCAACGCGCTGATCGTCACTGCCTCCGGTCCGCTGTCATCGGATTCGACGCTCGCCGGCATGAAGGCGGAGCTTGCCAAGTGCCCGGAATGCACGAGCAAGATCCTCGACTTTCCCGGTGACTGGGCGACCAAGATCACCCCAAGCGTGCAGGCCGCGGTGCTTTCCGACCCGAAGGTCAACTACATCATCACGATGTATGACCCGATGACCCAGTTCGTCGTCCCCGCCGTCACCATCACCGGCGCCTCGGACCGCGTGAAGGTCGACGGCTTCAATGGCACGCCCTTTGCGATCGGTCTGGTCCAGCAGGGCAAGGTCGACATGGACGTTGGCGAGAACCTCGAGTGGATCGGCTATGCGGTGATCGATGCCGAGCTGCGCAAGATCTGCGGCCTCGAGCCGGTCAAGGACCCGAAGATGCCGCTCTACATCTTCGATTCGTCCAATGCCGCCGACGCCGGCACGCCGCCCGGCCTCTCCGCCGGCTATGGCGACGCCTATGTCGACGGCTACGCCAAGCTGTGGAAGCTGAAGTGAGCCTGGCGGCCACCACAGCAATTCCGGCCGGCGGCGCCCACACGGCGCCGCCGGCGCTCATCATCGACAACCTGTCGAAGAGCTTCGGCGGCCAGAAGGCGCTCGACCGCGCCGCCCTCACCGTCGCAGCCGGCGAAGTGCACGGACTGCTCGGCCAGAACGGCTCCGGCAAGTCGACCCTGATCAAGGTGCTCGCCGGCTTCCACGCTCCCGATCCCGGCGCCCGCCTGGAGATCTCCGGCGAGCCGGTCCATCTGCCGCTGTCGCCGGGCGCCTTCCGCCGCCACCGCATCAGCTTCGTCCACCAGCATCTCGGGCTCATCCCGACCCTGACCGTGGTCGAGAACATGATCATCGGCCGCCTGGCGGCAACGCCGCGCTGGGCGATCTCCTGGCGGCGCGAACGCGAGCGGACGGCGGCAACCTGCGAACGCTACGGCGTGCACCTCGACCCGGCGGCCGAACTCCGCCGCCTGTCGCCGGTCGAGCGCGCGCTGCTTGCCATCGTGCGCGCCGTCGACGAGATGCAGAACGCGCCGGAAGGCGGCCACGGCAGCGGCGTGCTGGTGCTCGACGAGCCGACCCCGTTCCTCCCCAAGCGCGATGTCGACCGCCTGTTCAGCGTGGTGCGCAACATCGTCGCCGAAGGCGCCAGCGTCATCTTCGTCTCCCACGACGTCGACGAGGTGGTCGAGATTACCGACCGCGCCACCATCCTGCGCGACGGCAAGGTGGCCGGCACGCTGACCACGGCGCAGTCGAGCAAGGAAGAATTCATCGAGAAGATCGTCGGCCGCAAGTTCGTTGCCTACGGCAAGGACGCCGCCGTCACCGGCAGCAAGGCGGCCCACCTTCTGGTCACCGGCCTCGGCGGCGGGACGGTGCGCGATTTCTCCCTCGAAGCCAGGGCCGGCGAGATCGTCGGCCTCACCGGGCTGGTCGGCTCCGGCTATGCCGAGGTGCCCTATCTTCTCTACGGCGCCCGCGCCGCCGACGCCGGCATGCTCGCCCATGACGGCCGCGAGGTGCCGCTGCCCGAACAGACGCCGGCCGACGCCATCGCCAGCGGCATCGTGCTCATCCCCGGCGACCGCCACAACGCCGGCGCCATCGCAACGCTGCCCATCGTCGACAACATGACCATGCCGGTGCTCGCCACGGTGTTCCGTGGATGGGCGCTGGCGCGCCACCGCATGGTCGCCTATGCCCGCGACCTCGGCCGCCGGTTCGAGGTGCTGCCCGAGCGCCCGCTGTTGCCGATGAGCGCGCTCAGCGGCGGCAACCAGCAGAAGGTGCTGCTCGCCAAATGGCTGCAGCAGGCGCCCTCGCTGGTGCTCCTCGACGAGCCGACCCAGGGCATCGACATCGGCGCCCGCCAGGCGGTCTTCCGCCAGATCGCCGATGCCGCCGCCGCCGGTGCCGTCGTGCTCTGCGCCAGCTCCGACTACGAGCAGCTCGAAGCCATCGCGGACCGCGTGCTGGTCTTCGCCGGCGGCAAGGTCGTCGCCGAGTTGACCGGCAATGCCATCACCAAGGCGGCCATCGCCGAACGCTGCTACGGCAGCGTCGCCGAGGTCGCGGCGCTTGAGGAGACCCCGCAATGAGCGCACCGACGGATGTTGCCGCGCCGATGGACACCGGCGCCGGCGGAACCCGCGCCAGGATCGTCGAACAGATCGAGCGTTACGCGCTGGTGGTGGTCTGGCTGGTGCTCTTCGCCATCTTCAGCGCGCTGCGGCCGGAGACCTTCCTCACCTGGGCGACCATCTCCACCATCCTCGGTTCGCAGGCGGTGCTCGTCGTCGTCACGCTCGGCGTCGTCATCTCGCTCACCGCCAACGACTTCGACCTGTCGATCGCCAACGTCCTGACGCTGTCGTCGATGATCGTCGCCGTGGTCAACGTCAATCACGGCGTTCCGTTGGTCTGGGCGATCGTTCCGGCGCTGCTCATGGGCGCCCTCGTCGGCCTCATCAACGGCTTCTTCATCATCGTCTTCCGCATCCATTCGCTGATCGTGACGCTGGGCGTCGGTACCTTCCTCAACGGCGTCACCATCTGGCTCTCCGACTCCCAGACGATCAGCGGCATCGACCCGGTGCTCAGCGACCTGGTGATCGTCCACCGCCTGTTCGGCATCCCGCTGGTCTTCTATTACGCCATCGCGCTCGCCGCGGGCGTCTGGTACGTCTTCGAATTCACGGCGATCGGCCGCCGCGTCCTCTTCGTCGGCCGTGGCCGCGAGGTTGCGCGCCTCTCCGGCATCCACACCGACCGCGTGCGCTGGGGCTGCCTGATGGTGTCCGGCGTGTTCGGCGCCTTCGCCGGCATCCTCTATGCCGGCACGCAAGGGGCGGCCGATCCGATTTCCGGCGCCTCCTACCTGTTGCCGGCGCTCGCCGCCGCCTTCCTCGGCTCGACCAGCATCCTGCCCGGCCGCTTCAACCCGTGGGGCTCGACGGTGGCGGTCTATTTCCTGGTCACCGGCATCACCGGCCTCGTCTTCCTCGGTTTCGGCTCCTTCATCCAGGACATGTTCTACGGCGGCGCCCTGGTGCTGGCCGTCACCCTGTCGCAGATTGTGCGCGGGCGGCAGGAACAGAACTTCTGATGACCGATCTCTGGCGACTGACCGCCGTCGAGGCCGCCGCCGGCCTGAAGGCACGCCGCTTCACGGCGCGCGCCCTGGTGGCGGCCTGTCTCGACCGCATCGCGGCGACCGACGGCGTGCTCAAGGCGTTCATCACGCTTTGCGGCGAGCGCGCGCTCGCCGAGGCCGAGGCCGCCGACCGCCGGCTGGCCGGCGGCGACGCGATCCGCCCGCTGGAGGGCGTGCCGTTCGCGGTCAAGGACCTCATCGACACGGCGCGGCGTGCGCACCACCCAGGGCTCGCTCATCTATGCCGACCATGTGCCCGACGCCGACGATATCGCGGTGGCGCGGCTGAGGGCCGCCGGTGCCATCCTGATCGGCAAGACCAACGTGCCGGAATTCGGCTACGGCCCGCGCTCGACCAACAAGCTCTTCGGCCCGACCGCCAACCCATACGCCCCCAGCCTCTCCTCGGGCGGCTCCAGCGGCGGTTCGGCGGCGGCGCTCTCCGCCGGCATGGTGCCGCTTGCCTTCGGCACCGATTTCGGCGGCTCGGTACGCACCCCGGCGAGCTTCTGCGGGGTCGTCGGCCTCAGGCCGACGCCGGGCTTCATCCCGGTCGCCGACAAGCCGATGGCGTGGAACACGCTTTCCACCCACGGCGTCATGGCCCGCACCGTCGCCGACGCGGCGATGATGCTCGACGCCATTGGCGGCTATGACCGCGGCGATCCGCTGTCGCATCCTCGCACCGCGACGCTGGCCGTCGCCGACATCGCCGAACCGGCGGCGGTCCGCGTCGCCTTCAGCGAGGATTTCGGCGTCGCGCCGGTCGCGCAGGACGTCCGCGGCCTGTTCCGCCACGCCATCGCCGATGTCGCATCGGTCTTTCCCGCGGTCGCGGCGGCGCCGGATTGCACCGGCGCCATCGACGCCTTCGCGACCTTGCGCGCCGCAACGCTGCATCGCCAGTTCGGCGCGCTGGTGCGCACGCGCCGACAGGACCTGACGCCGCCCCTGGTGTGGAACGTCGAGCGCGGCGTCGGCATGACGGCGGAGACCTATCTCGCCGCCGAAGAAGCCCGCAGCCGCGTGCTCTCCGCCTTCGCCCGCTTCTTCGCCGACCACGACGTGCTGCTCACGCCCGCGGTCTCGGTCATGCCCTTCCCCAACACCCAGGAAGAGGTGGTGGAGATCGACGGCACCCCGCTCGCCAGCGCCATCGACTATCTGTCGATCACCGCCATCGTTTCGCTGATCGGCTGGCCGTGCCTGTCGATCCCCTGCGCCTGGACCGCGGCCGGCCTTCCGCTCGGCCTGCAGATCGTCGTGCCGCCCTGGCAGGAATCCCGGCTCGTCGCCTTCGCCGCCGCCCTCGAACGCCTGCCGGCATTTCGCCACCGCTGGCCAGCCGAAAGCTGAGGCAGGCCATGCTTCCGATTGCACGCTCGTCGTACACTCGCGCGCCCGAATCGCAGCGCACGGAGTTCCCCTGATGGCCCGCGCCCCGGCCCGTTCCCTTGCCCCGCTCAGGCGCGTGGCACTGCATGAGGAGATCGTCGGCGCGGTGCGCGACATGATCCTCGAAGGCACGCTGCCGCCGGGCTCCTGGGTCGCCGAGATCAAGCTGTGCACCGAACTGGGCGTGTCGCGCACGCCGCTGCGCGAGGCGCTCAAGGTGCTGGCCTCGGAGAACCTCGTCCGCCTGGTGCAGAACCGCGGCACCGTCGTCACCGAGGTCGAGGTCGGCGAGGTCGCCGAGCTGTTCGAGATCATGGGGGCGCTGGAAGACCTGGTCGGCCGGCTCACCGCCGAGCGCATCAGCGACGCGGACCTCGCCGCGCTGCAGGAGATGCACCGCCAGATGGTGGCGGACCATCAGGCCGGCCGCCGCCACGACTATTTCGAACAGAACCAGGCGATCCATCTGCGAGCTCGCCCGGCTGACCGGCAACCGGACGCTGGCCGAGTCCTACCAGAGCTTCGCCGGGCGCATCCGCCGCGCCCGCTATCTCGCCAACCTTTCCGACGCCCGCTGGGCCGAATCGGTCGATGAGCACGAGGCCTTCATGGCGGCCCTGAGCCGCCGCGACGCGGCCGCCTTCGCCACGCTCCTCGCCGAGCATTCGCGCAAGACCGGCGAGGTCGTGTGCGCGGCGCTGCGCGCCATCACGCCGTCGGGCACCGGAACCTTCGTGCGCAGCCGCCGCAAGACCCTGACCTAGGAAAACGCGGCGCCGGCCGGCGGCGCCGCCGATCGGGGCTTCACTTTTGGAAACACAATCGGCTAGTTTCAGCCTGATTGTTTCACAAATGAAATCTTGCGGCCGTGACCGACACCACGCTCTCCCAGCGCATCCTGGAGACCTACGACGACCTGACCCGGCGCGAGCGGCGTCTGGCCGACCTCCTCCTCGAGGATCCCGATACGCTGGTGCTCAAGTCGGCGACCGAGATTTCCGCCCAGATCGGCGTCTCCAAGGCGACCACGGCGCGCTTCATCCGCCGCCTCGGCTATCCGAGCTTCAAGGCCGCCCAGAAGGTCGCCCGGGCCGGGGCCGAAAGCGGACCGGGCCAAGCGCCGACGCTCGCCGGCCCGGCAGCGCGCGGCGGCGGGCGGGGCGCGCTCGCCGAGCACCTGGCCAGCGACGTGCAGAACCTCGTGCGCTCCATCGAAGCCCTGCGCTCCGACGAGCTGGGCCAGGCCATCCAGTCGCTCGCCCGCGCCGAAAAGCTGTGGATCGTCGGCTTCGGCGACAATTACCCGCTCGCCCATTTCGCCCGCGCGCTGCTCATCCGCATCAAGGCGGATATCCGCATGATCCCCATCGGCGGCTTCTCCGTGCCCGAGGAGTTTGCCTCCATCCAGCCGACCGACGGCATGCTGGCGCTGGGCATCGGGCGCAAGACACGCAGCCTGCGCTCGATCATGCGCTCGGCCGTTCATTCCGGCGCCAAGGTCGTCTTCCTGACCGACCAGACCAGCCGCGGCGGGCCCGACGTCGCCCATGTGACGCTGCGCTGCCGCACCCGCGGCGTCGCGCTCTTCGGCTCCGTCGTCGCACCGGTGTCGCTGGTCACCTACCTGTGCTCGGCCATCGCGCTGTCCATCGGCGAAGCCGCCATCGAGCGTCTGCGCTTCATCGAGAACATCCACGACGAGTGGGGCGACCTGGTGCCCGGCGACCTGTGATCGGCAAAATCGGAACATTTCTGCCGCGATTCAGGGCCAAGTCCGCCAAATAGTTTCGTAATCGAAAATCTGAGTTTCAATTCTGAAATTAGTTTGACTCGTTCCGGCGGCTTCGTCAGGCTTCATTTCGAGCCGGGATGATCTGCCGGAGCGGGTTCGCCAGGAACCGCGCCTCCGGCATGCCGACAGCCGCAGCGAACCGACGCCGCGCCACGCAACCAGCGTTGCGGGGAACGGGACGCGCATGTCCCCGCTCAGGGGTTTTGGGTCGACAAACGGAGACACGACCATGACGTACGGGAAGCGAAAGTGGGGGCTGGCCATGGCCGTGGCCACCGGCCTTCTGGCCTCGGCCAGCGCCGCCGGAGCCAAGGACATCGTGTGGGCGCGCTACGGCGACATCGATTCGCTCGATCCGCACCGGGCGACCAGCACGCTGTCGCTGCAGGTGTGGAGCCTGATCTACGACACGCTGCTGGCCACCGACAAGGACGGCAAGCCGGTTCCCAACATGGCCGAATCCTGGTCGGCCAGCGCCGACGGCACCGCCTACACCTTCAAGCTGCACGACGGCATCAAGTGCTCCGATGGCAGCCCGCTCGACGCCACCGACGTCAAGTACACCGTCGACCGCGCCTTCGACGACAAGAACCCCAGCGTCACCAAGGCGAGCTGGGGGCCGATCACCAAGGTCGAGGTCGTCGATCCGCTGACCGTCAAGTTCGACCTGTCCAAGCCCTTCGTCGCGCTGGTCCCCTTCCTTGCCGACAGCTTCTCGTCGATCATCTGCGATTCCAACAAGGACAAGGACGGCTTCGGCACCACCGCCGCCATCGGCTCGGGGCCGTGGACCTTCGAATCGTGGACCAAGGGCGACAAGATCGTCCTCAAGAAGAACCCCAACTACGTGAATTTCGGCAAGCTCGCCGAGAACAAGGGCCCGCCCTACATGGACGGCCTCACCATCTCGGTGGTGCCCGACCCGCAGGCGCGGCTGGCGGCGCTGAAGACCGGCGAGGTCGATATCGCCGAGCCGCCGCCGGATGACGTCCCCGCCATCCAGAAGTCGGAGGACCTCAAGCTGGTGGTGGCGACCAACACCGGACAGAACGTCTTCTGGGAGTTCGCCGTCCACCGTCCGCCGTTCGACGACAAGCGGGCGCGGCTGGCGGTCGGCTATGCCACCGACGCGGCGACGGCGGTGTCGCTCATCTATGGCGACCTGACCGAGCAGGAGGAGTGCCCGGTGTCCAAGGGCACCTTCGGCAACGACCCGGCGTTCTGCAAGCAGTTCCGGCCGGGCTACGATCCCGACAAGGCCAAGGCGCTCTTGAAGGAGCTCGGCTACGGCCCCGACCACCCGCTCGAGACCAACATGCTGGTGTGGACCGGCGGCAACCGCGACAAGCTGGCCGAGGTCTTCCAGTCGCAACTCGCCGACGTCGGCATCAACGCGCACATCCAGATGATGGACATCGGCACCATGAATGCCCGCGTCAAGCAGGAGAACGAGACCAAGGACGGCATCGGCAGCATGGATATGATGACCTGGTCCTGGTACGACCCGGACATCCTCTATGCCCTGTGGCACTCGCCGGGCGCCTATCACGGCTTCACCACGCCGGAACTCGATGCCATGCTCGAGAAGACCCGTGTGCTGACCGACCCCAAGGAGCGCGCCGACGCGGTGCAGGCCGTCTTCAAGTATCTGCTGGAGAACGGCGTGCAGATCCCGCTCTACTCGCCCGGCTGGGAATGGGTCTTCGCGGTCCGCTCCGAGGTGGAGGGATTCCACGTCGCGCCCTTCGTCTATCCGATCTTCAACGACGTGAAGATCGCGGGCTGACACCAGCGGCGGAGCTTCGGCAGGGGCGGCCCGACGCTGCCCCTGCCGCCCGGCACGGAGGCACCCATGTGGCGGTTTATCGGCGGACGGGTCGCGATGGGCGCCGTCACCATCTTCGTGGCGAGCATCGCGGTCACCCTGCTGATCCATCTGGTGCCCGGCGACCCGGTGCAGATCATGTACGCCCAGAGCCAGGGCACCACGCCCGAGCAGCTTGAGGTCATCCGCCACGCCCTCGGCCTCGATCAGCCGATCTACGTCCAGTACATCCAGTTCGTCGGCCGGCTGCTGCACGGCGATCTCGGCTTCACCATTCGCGGCCATCAGCCGGTGCTCGAAGTCATCCTCCAGCGCCTGCCCAACACCGTCGCGCTCGCCGTCGCCGCCATGGCCATCGCCATCGCCATCGGCCTGCCCATCGGCTTCCTCGCCGCCTACCGCCAGGACAGCTGGATCGACGCCTGCCTGATGACCGTCTCCATCTGCGGCGTGTCGATCCCCCAGTTCTGGCTCGGCCTGATGCTCATGCTGTTCTTCTCGCTGGAACTCGGCTGGCTGCCGGTCAGCGGCACCGGACCGCTCAACCTCGTCCTGCCGGCGCTCACCCTCGGCCTCTCCAATGCCGCCATCGTCGCCCGCATGACCCGCTCCTCGATGATCGACGTCATGCGTCAGGACTTCGTCCGCACCGCCGAAGCCAAGGGATTGCCGAAGTCGGTGGTGCTGTCGCGCCACGTCCTGCGCGCCGGGCTGCTGCCGGTGGTCACCATGATGGGCCTCCAGTTCGCCTTCATGATGGGGGGCGCCGTCGTCGTCGAGAACATCTTCGCCTGGAACGGCGTCGGCCGCATGGCCGTCGATGCCATCTTCCAGCGCGACTATCCGGTGATCCAGGGCTTCATCCTGACCTTCGCCGTGGTCGTGGTCGTCGTCTCGATCCTGCTCGACGCGCTCTATGCCGTCCTCGATCCGCGCATCCGCAGGAGCTGAGCCGGTGGCCGTGTCGGAAGAGCTGATCAGCAAGCCGGCCGTATCGCGGGCGCCCCGCTGGCGCTTCCTCAGGCGGCTGCTCGCCACGCCCAACGGCTTCGTCGGCACGGCGCTGGTGCTGCTTTTGGTGGTCAGCGCCGTCTTCGCCGCCTGGCTCGCGCCCTATGCGCCGACCAAGATGGGCGCCGGGCCGCGCTTCCTGACGCCGACGCTGGCCCATCCCTTCGGCACCGACGAATTCGGCCGCGACATGCTCTCGCGCATCCTCTACGGCAGCCGGCTGACCCTGCTGATCGGCGCCATCGCCGTGGGCATCTCGCTGACCGCCGGCATGCTCGTCGGCCTCGTCGCCGCCTATCGGCGCGGCTGGACCGAGACCATCCTGATGCGCGGCACCGACGTGCTGTTCTCCTTCACCGAGACGCTGATCGCGCTCGCCTGCGTCGCCGTGCTCGGCCCCAGCCTGCAGAACGCCATGATCGCGGTCGGCATCGCCGGCATCCCGTTCTACGCCCGCACCTGCTATTCGGCGGCGCTGGTCGAGACCGGCAAGCCCTATTTCGAGGCGACCATCGCCGCCGGCGCCGGCCATTTCCGCCTCGTCTTCCTGCACCTCCTGCCCAACGTGCTGCCCACCATGATCGTCGTCGCGACGCTCGGCGTATCCTCGGCGATCCTCGCCGCCGCGGCCTTGGGCTTTCTCGGGCTCGGCGCCCAGCCGCCGCTCCCCGAATGGGGCCTGATGCTTTCCGGCGCCCGCAGCTACATCAACCGCGCCCCGCAGCTGATGCTGATCCCCGGTGCGGCGATCGCCGTCACCGTGCTCGGCTTCAACCTGCTTGGCGACGGCATCCGCTCCGCCCTCGATCCGACGGCGGGCCGGCGATGACCGGCCCGCTGCTCGCGGTCCGCGACCTGCACGTCGCCTTCGGCGCCGGGCGCCACCTGCACGAGGTCGTCCACGGCCTGTCGTTCACGGTCGGCGTCGGCGAGACCTTCGCCATCGTCGGCGAATCGGGTTCCGGCAAGAGCGTCACGGCGCTGTCGATCATGGGCCTCCTGCCGCGCGGCCACGGCCGGATCACCGCCGGCACGATCAGCCTCGACGGCACCGACCTGGCGCATGTCTCCGCCGAGCAGCTGCGCCGCATCCGCGGCGAGCGCATCGGCATGATCTTCCAGGAGCCGATGACCTCGCTCAATCCGGTGCTGTCCATCGGCCGCCAGATGACCGAGGGGGTCATCGCCCACAAGCGCGCCGGCCCGGCGGAAGCGCGCGACCTGGCGCTCACCATGCTCGAGCGGGTCGGCATCGATGCGCCGGCGCGCCGCCTGCGCCAGTACCCGCACGAGTTCTCCGGTGGCATGCGCCAGCGCGTGATGATCGCCATGGCGCTGATCATGAAGCCGGCCCTGCTCATCGCCGACGAGCCGACCACCGCCCTCGACGTCACCATCCAGGCGCAGATCCTCGACCTGATGCGCGTGCTGACCGCCGAGACCGGCACCAGCCTCATCCTCATCACCCACGACATGGGCGTGGTCGCCGAGATGGCCGACCGCGTGCTGGTCATGCGTCACGGCCGCGCGGTCGAGGATGCCGGGGTGGGCCCGCTGTTCGCCGCGCCCGAGCGCCCCTACACCAGGGCGCTGCTGGCGGCCGTGCCGCGGATCGAGGGCGACGGCCGGCCGGCCGAGGCCGCCGCGCCGCCCGCCGCCGCCGTCCTTTCCGCCAGGCGCATCAGCAAGACCTTCGATGCCCATCGCGGCCATGGCGGCAAGACGATGGCGCTCGACGATATCAGCCTGACCGTGGGCCACGGCGAGGTCGTCGGCCTGGTCGGCGAGAGCGGCTCGGGCAAGTCGACGCTCGGTCGCGCCGTCGCACGACTGCTCGACGTCGATCGGGGAGAGGTCGAGATCGACGGCGAGGACCTGACGCGCCTCAGCGGCCGCGCGCTGAGAATGGCCCGCGCCAAGGTGCAGATGGTCTTCCAGGACCCCTATGCCTCGCTCGATCCGCGCTTCACCATCGGCCGCACGGTGGCCGAGCCGATCATCATCCACAAGCGCGGCAACCGTTCCGCCGCCATGGACAGGGCGATGGCGCTGCTCGCCCGCGTCGGCCTCGACGCCGCCATGGGGCACCGCTATCCGCACGAATTCTCCGGCGGCCAGCGCCAGCGGGTGGCGATCGCCCGGGCGCTGGCGGCGGAACCCCGCATCATCATCGCCGACGAGCCCACCTCGGCGCTCGATGTCTCGATCCAGGCGCAGGTGCTCGACCTGCTGTCGGAACTGCGCGCCGAGCGCGGCATCGGCATGCTGTTCATCTCCCACGACCTCGCCGTGGTGCGCCGGATCTCAAGCCGCGTGATCGTCATGCGCGCCGGCCGCGTCCTCGAATCGGGCCCGACCGAGACGGTCCTGTCGGCGCCGGCTCACGTCTATACGCGGGCGCTGCTCTCGGCCGTGCCCCTGCCCGACCCCGCCCGGCGCGGCCGCCCGCGCATCGCCGTTCCGATGGGGAGCTATCCGGCCGGGCCGCTGGTCGAGATCGCACCGAACCATTGGGTCGCCTCATGACCATCGGCATCGCCGCCTACGGACCCGACGCCGGCCGCGCCGTGCTGCGCGCGCTCGCCGCCGTCGAGGCAGTCGGCCGCGGCGCGATCCGCGGCTTCGTCAGTTTCGTCGTCCTGACCGCGGATGGCCATGTCCAGCGTTTCGAGACGCAGAAGGGCGGCAGCGCCGCGCTGTTTCCGGGCGGCCTCGCCACCATGCCGGCGGCCGCCGCCCATGCCCGCGTCGCCGGGCTCATGTCGAGCGGACCGGATCGTCCGGAGCCGCTCAGCCAGTTCACGCCGGCGCTTGCCGACATCGGCCTGGTGACCGGCCATCGCATGCCCAACACGATCGGCGTCAACGGCATCAACCTCAACGACGAGGTCCTCGCCCTGCTGCGCACCGGCGCCTCGCCCGAGGACGCGGTCGAGCGGGTGGTGGCGGCCAACCCGACCGTCGACGCCGGCATCATCGCCCTCTCGTTCGGCGGCGCCATCCATGCCGCCGACACGCCGCACGTCCGGCAGCGCGGCGACGCCGGCCGCGCCCTGCTGCGCGCGCCGAACGGCGAGGCGGTCGTCGCGGTGCTGCACAACGCCATCCGGCCGTTCCGCCCGCTGGCGTCGCTCGCCGCCGAGGTCGCCCTCGACGAGATGATCCCCGACGACCGCCCGGACGCGTGGATCAGCTTCAGAAGCGGCGTCCCGCTGGCATGCGGCAGCGTCAACGCGGTCGAAGTGGACGACGACGGCACCGTCCGTGCGATCATCGTCGAAGACCGCAAGTTCCTCGGCGGGCGCTGGAGCCTCGGCATGGGTCACGAAACCCGCGTCCTCAACCGGCAGCGGGCGATCGCCACCATGCTCTACGAGCCCTACATGGTCGTCGAGGACGGCCGCCTGCGCCTGATCGACGGCCAGAACCTGCTGGCGGTGCCGATCCGCAACGCCGTCGCGGACGTCACCCCGGCCCCCTGATTGCGGGGTCGTGCCGCCGGCGTCACCGCCCGGCGCCGCTGCGCGCCTCGATCCATGTCGCGATCTGGTAGAGCGCCACCGACACCAGCACCGAGACCAGCGCGACGCTCCAGATCATGCCGTAGTCGAGATAGCCGCGCGACTGGTTGAGCAGGTTGCCGAGGCCGCGGCCGGTCGCCAGCCATTCGGCGATCATGACGCCGAGCAGGGCCCGCGGCACGGCAAGACGCGCCGATGCGAAGAGCCACGGCAGGCTCGCCGGCAGGGCGACCAGGCGCATCTCGGTGAGGCCCATGGCGCCATAGGCGCGCACCAGATCGAAGGCGGCGCGCGGCACCAGCGCCAGCCCCTGGGCGAGCGTGACATAGGCCGGGAAGAAGGTGACCGAGATGGTGATCGCCACGGTCACCGCCACGCCGCGCCCGAAAATAAGGACGAGCAGCGGCGTCAGCGCCACCAGCGGCATGGTCTGCGTGACCAGGGCGATGGGCAGCAGCGCGCGCATGAGGCCGGGACGGATGGCGCCGACGATGGCGAGCAGGAAGGCGACGGCGAGGCCGGCCGCCATGCCGACGAGGGTGAGCGGGATCGTCTCGGCCAGCGCCGCCACCAGGCGCGCCTGCGCCCGCGCCGACACCGGCGACAGGAACAGGTAGTCGACCACGCCGGCCGGCGTCTTGGCGATGATCGGCGACAGGCCGCTGGCCACCAGCAGCAGCCACCAGACGAGGAACGGCAGCACCAGCGCGGCCGCCGAAATGGCGACGCGGCGGACGCCGCCAGCGCCGGTCGCGGGCGGGCGCGGGATGGCCGCGGCGATGGTGACGGCGCGGCTGGCGCCGGCGACGCGCGCCGCGATGAGGGCGACGATGGCATAGGCGGCCCCGGCAATCGCCGTGGCGACGAGGCCGATGCCCCACAGACGGTCGGGTTCGGCGCGGCCGAGCGAGCCCAGCAGGTAGGTGCCGAGGCCCCAGCGCGCGCCGCTGCCGAATTCGGCCAGGATGGCGCCGAGCACGGCGTTCGGCGCCGCCACCCTGAGGCCGCCGAGCAGCGCCGGCAGGGTCGAGCGCAGGCGGATCAGGCGCATGATCTTGCCCTCGCCGCCGCCATAGGCGCGCACCACGTCGACGGCGCGCGGATCGATCTCGCGCAAGCCGACGACGGTGGCGATCATCGAGGGGAAATAGACCGCGAGCGCCGCCAGCACGACGCGCGGTCCCTCGCCGTGCAGGGCGAGGACCAGAACCGGGACGACCGCGATCGGCGGCACGGCGAAGATGGCGATGTTGATGCCGCGCGCCAGCCGCTCGGAGAGCGGCCAGCGGACGAAGACGATCGCTGCCGCAACGGCGACGGCATTGCCGATGACGAAGCCGAGCGACGCGGCCCGCACCGTCGCCCAGACGTGCAGCGGATAGTCGGCGCGGTCGACCCACAGGCGGGCAAGGATCGCCGTCGGGGCCGGCAGCGCGCCACCGGCAACCAGATGCAGCCGCCCGACGAATTCCCACAGCAGGACGATCGCGACCAGCGTCAGTGCGGTGGCGCGGTGGTCCTTCGCGGCGGTCATCCGTCCTCGCCGCCGAGCAGTTCGCCGACCGCGTCGGTGAGGGCATGAAACACCGGATCGCGGAAGATCGCGGTCGGGCGCGGCCGCGGCAGGTCGACGGGCACGATGCCGGCGACGCGGCCCGGCCGGCCGCGCAGCACCACCACCCGGTCGGCGAGAAACACCGCCTCGTCGATGCCGTGGGTCACCAGGATGGTCGTCGGCCGCTGCTCCATCCAGATGCGCTGCAGTTCGAGGTTCATCTGGCGGCGGAGGATCAGGTCGAGCGCGCCGAACGGCTCGTCCATCAACAGCACGTCGGGCTCGGTGACCAGCGAGCGGGCGATGGCGACGCGCTGGCGCATGCCGCCGGAGAGCTCGCCCGGCAGCGCATGGTCGAAGCCGCTGAGGCCGACCAGCGCAACCAGATGCGGGATGCGGGCGCGTGCCGCCTTCTGGTCGCCGCCCAGCACATCGAGCGGCAGGGCGATGTTGTCGGCGACCGACCGCCAGGGCAGCAGCGCCGCATCCTGGAAGGCGATGCCGAGTTCGCCGCGCCGGCGCACCGTTTCCGGCGTCTCGCCATCGACGGTGACGATGCCGCTGTCATGATGCTCCAGCCCGATGGCGATGCGCAGCAGCGTGGACTTGCCGCAGCCCGACGGGCCGATCAGCGCCGTGAAGGACCCGGCCGGACATTTCAGCGTGACGTCGTCGAGCACGGCGAGCGGGCTGCCACGCACCAGGAACGTCTTGTCGACGTTCTCGAAGATGACAGCCCGGCCCCCCGCCATGACGATCAGATCTCTTCCAGCAGGCTCGCGTCGAACATGTCCTTGGTCGCCTTGATGCCGATGAGGTTGAGCGCCTCGACGTTCTTGGCGATGCCGTCCTCATCCATGGTGAAGACGCCCTTGGGATGCTCGATCAGCGGCTTCTGCGCGGTGTTGAAATAGACCTCGTTCTCGATGGTGCGGCCGGTGCCCTTGTACCAGGTGTCGGCGAATTTCGGTGGCCACACGGTGGGGTCGGCGAGGTTGTCGGTCCACCCCTTGCGGCTCGCCCGCAGCCACGCCACGAGCTCCTTGCGCTTGGCCTTCAGCGTGTCCTCGGTGACCACCACGGTGTCGTTGTAGATGGTGAAGCCGAAATCGTAGAGCAGGAAGGAGCTCGCCTTCTCGCCGGCCTGCTCGATGGTGTAGGGCACGTTGGTGGTGAAATCGAGCGAGGCGTCGATCTCGCCCTTGATCAGCGGGGTGGGATCGTACTCGTAGGGCACGATGCGCACCTTGTCCTTGTCGACATTGTTGAGCTTGAGCATCGCCTCGACCGAGATGACGTTGACCGGCGGCACGGCAAGCGTCTTGCCGACGAGATCGGCCGGCGTCTTGATCGGCGCCTTGGCGAGGCTGACGATGCCGACCGGGTTCTTCTGATACTGCGCGCCGATGATCTTGAACTTGGCGCCCTGGTCGGTGATCGCCGAGATGGTGGTATCCGGCGTGGTCAGCGTCAGGTCGGCCTTGCCGGCGATCAGCGCGCTCTCCGGGATCACGTCGGGACCGCCGGAGAGATAATCGAGGTCGAGGCCCTCGGCCTTGTAGTAGCCCTGGTCGATGCCGACGAAATAGCCGGTGAACTCGGCGTCGTTGATCCACGAGGCCTGGAAGGTGAACGGCGAATCGGCGAAGGCGCGGCGGGCGAAGCCGGGCACGGCGCCGACGGCGAGGCCCGCAGCAGCGGCGCCCATGAATCGGCGGCGGTCAATCATGATGCGCATCGGTGCAGTCTCCTCTGGTGGTTCGGTGGCAATCCCCGTGCCGGAACGAAGACCGGTCAGGCGGGCGTGACGCCGCGGATGGACTGAAGCTCCTGCAGCGGCGGGGTGTTGGCGATCTGCTCGGGATCGAGCAGCTCCCACTTGATGCCGCGCGGACGGCTGGCGCGGCGGGCGACCTCGATCAGGCGCGTCGGCGTGGCGATGGTATCGACCAGGATGTCGGTGGGGCTGGGAAAGAGCTTGTCCTCGACCACCTGGACGTCGTGGACGACGGCCGCCACCGGCGTCGCCTCGTCGACGATGCCGACATCGGTGAACATGCCCCACTCGAGATCGAAGAAGCCGTGACCCTTGCCGAAGCGGACGCCGTCGAGCGACACGGCCGAGGCGCCGGTCACCATGAAATCGAAGCGGCCGCGGGCGGCGACTTCGGCGAGCGTGATCGGCTTGCCGAAATGCTCCAGCCCGTCGAGCCAGGCGGCGAAAAGCTCCTGCCCCGCCGGCACCATGGCGGGCTCGAGCAGACGGAAGCCGCGATAGATGCCGTAGGTGGAAACGACCATCGACTTGCCGGCAAGCAGCATGCGGCGGCGGAGGTCGACCAGGCAGTTGTCGGGGGTGATGAAGGCGTAGCGGCCGCTCTCGTACCAGGGTTCGGCGACCAGCCGGTCGGTGGCCTGCGGCGAGCCGACGAAATCCGGGATGACCTCGGCGAAATTCAGATGGAAGCGCGAATCGGGCAGCGCCACATCCTTCAGCCGGCCCCAGATTTTTTCCCTGACGATCTTGGTCTTGCTCACGAATTCCGTGCTCCCGGGCTCGCCGTCCGTCTGGTACGAACGTTTCGCATTGATCAAATTCTGAAACGATGGTTTCATATGCACGTTTGGGAGTCACGCCCAAATTTGGTGCAGCCGGCCGCCCCCAGGGCCTCTAAAGTGAGCGCTGCCGCCGCCTGCGGCCACGATTCGGTGATCGATGGGAACCAGACTGGCGCTGCGCATCCAGGAACGCTTCGAGAGCCTGACCGGCAGCGAGAAGAAGCTCGCCAGCCTCCTGCTCGACCGTCCCGACGAGATCCTGACCTTCTCCGCCACCGAACTCGCCGGCATCGCCGGCGTCTCCAAGGCCACCGCCGCGCGCTTCTTCCGCAATCTCGGCTATGCCGACTTCAACGACGTGCGCCTGCAGGCCCGCGAGGAGCGTAACCGCACCGGCCCGGTGCAGCAGGTGCCGATGCCGCTCGATGCGCCCGGCGGCGCCGCGACCGTGCCGTTGCATCTCCAGGTCGAGATGGCGAACCTGACGCGCACCTTCGAGGAGTTGCGCTCCGACGCGCTGTCGGCCGTGGCCGACAAGCTGGCCTCGGCCGAGCGCGTCTGGGTGGTCGGGCTCGGCCCCGAGAGCGGCCTCGCCCGTCACACCACCATTCACCTGGCGCGGGTGCGCGGCTCGGTCCACCACGTCTCGGAGAACACCGGTTCGTGGGCGGAGGAACTCGCCTCCACCGGCCCCGCCGACGCTCTGCTGGTGATCGCCTTGCGACCGTGGCCGAACGTCATCGACGCCATCCTCGATTTTGCCCGCACCACCCGGCTCGCCACCGTCGTGGTCACCGATCCGACCAGCGCCGCCCGCGTCCGCCGCCACGGCGCCACGCCGCTCGTCTGCCACGTCTCCACGCCCGGGCCGGAGACCTCGCACACCACCGTGCTGTCGATGCTGCACCTCATCGCCGGCGCGCTCGCTGCGCGCCTCGGCGTCATCGCGCTGCGCCGCCGTGACCTGATCGCCGATCTGCGCGAGGAGCTCGATCCCAAGATCAGCGAGCGCGGCCCCTCGCCACGCACCGGCTGATGCGCCGGGCGATCGGCGCCCTCAGCGCCAGCCGAGCGCCGGCGCGACGTGGGTCAGGATCGCTTCGATGACGTGAGCGTTGTAGTCGACGCCGAGTTGGTTCGGCACCGTCAGCAGCAGCGTATCGGCCGCTGCGATCGCCTCGTCCTTGGCGAGCTGCTCGACCAGCACGTCCGGCTCGGCGGCATAGCTGCGCCCGAAGATCGCGCGCGTGTTCTCGTCGATGAGGCCGATCTGGTCGTCCTCCTCCCGTCCGAGGCCGAAATAGGCGCGGTCGCGATCGTCGATGAGGGCAAAGATGCTGCGGCTGACCGAGACGCGCGGCGTGCGCTCGTGCCCGGCGGCCGTCCACGCTTCGCGATAGGCGCGGATCTGGTCGGCCTGCTGCACATGGAACGGCAGCCCGCCCTCGTCGAACTTGAGGGTCGAACTCTGCAGGTTCATGCCGAGCTTGGCCGCCCATTCGGCCGTCGCGTTGGTCGCCGAGCCCCACCAGATGCGATCGCGCAGGCCTTCCGAATGCGGCTCGAGCCGCAGCAGGCCGGGCGGATTGGGAAACATCGGTCGCGGATTGGGCTGGGCGAACCCCTGGCCGCGCAGCAGGTCGAGGAAGACCTCGGCGTGACGCCGCGCCATGTCGGCATCGCTCTCGCCCTCGCCCGGCGCGTAGCCGAAATGGCGCCAGCCCTCGATCACCTGTTCGGGCGAGCCGCGGCTGATGCCGAGCTGCAGGCGCCCGCCGGCGATGAGATCGGCGGCGCCGGCGTCTTCGACCATGTAGAGCGGGTTCTCGTAGCGCATGTCGATCACCGCCGTGCCGATCTCGATGCGGCTGGTCTTGGCGCCGATGGCCGCCAGCAGCGGAAACGGCGAGCCGAGCTGGCGGGCGAAATGGTGCACGCGGAAATAGGCCCCGTCGGCGCCCAGTTCCTCCGCCGCGACGGCGAGATCGATGGACTGGAGCAGCGCATCCGACGCCGTCCGCGTCGCCGAGCGCGACGAGGACGTCCAGTGACCGAAGCTGAGAAAGCCGATCTTCTTCACGGGCAACACCGACAGGTTGACGACATGCAATCCTCTGCCGGCGATACATGGGGCAGCCGGCGCGATCCTCCAAGGAGGCGAGCCGCCCGCGACCGCCGGTCGCCGCGACCCTACCAGTCGACGACGGTCCCGTCGTCGAGAACCGCGTGCCGGGTATGCAGGACTTCCTGCTGGAAGGGATGGCGGGCGGCAACCGGCTCGTTGACCTCGACGCCGAGCCCCGGCGCATCGGGAATCTGCCAGGCGCCGTCGCTGCATCCGGATCGGCGTTTCGGCGACCTCGGCATACCAGGGGACCGAACCGGTCATCTCTTCCTGGATGACGAAGTTCGGCGTCGCGATGTCGAAATGGAGCGCGGCGACGCCGGCCAGCGGCCCGAGCGGATTGTGCGGGGCGATGCCGATGCCGGCCGTCTCCGCCGCCGCGGCGATCTTGCGGGCCTCGGCGAGGCCGCCGGTGTGGGCGATGTCCGGCTGCGCGATGCTGAGCGCGCGCAGGCGGAACAGCGGCTCGAACTCGGCGCGGCCGATCAGCCGCTCGCCGGCGGCGATGGCCACGGGCGACTGCCGGGTGACGTCCTGCATCAGCTCCGGATTGCCCGGCGGCACCGGCTCCTCGGCGAACAGCGGGCGGCCGGGCGCGATCGCGCGGATGTAGTCGAGCGCCGCCGCGGCCGAGGCCGGCCGGCCGTGGAAATCGACCATGATCTCGACGCCGTCGCCGACCGCCTCGCGCAGCGCCTGCATCAGCCTGGCGGCGTGGTCGACGGCGCGCACCGGGGCCGTGTAGTGCGTGTAGGGGATGAACACGACCTTGACCGCGCGATAGCCCTTTTCGATGACGGCGAGCGCCGCCTCGACCAGCGCGTCGGGCTGCATGGTCTCGTAGACCGCGCGCATGTCGCCGAGGCCGAGATGGGTATAGACGGGGACGCGCTCGCGCACCTTGCCGCCGAGCAGGCGCCAGACCGGCACGCCCAGGTCCTTGCCGAGGATGTCCCACAGCGCCACCTCGATACCGGAGATCGCGGTCGCGCCGATCACGCCCATGCGCCAGAAGCCCTGCTTGTGCATGATGCGCACGGCCTGCTCGATGTCGCGCGGGTCGTGGCCGATCAGCAGCGGCGCCAGGTCTTCGATCGCCCCGACCACGGCGCGCGTCTTCCATTCGAGCGTCGCCTCGCCCCAGCCGTAGAGCCCGTCCTGGTCGGTCTCCACCTTGACGAAGATCCAGTTGCGCATCTCGGCGTTGACGACGGTGGTCCTGATGGCGGTGATCTTCATGGGGGTCAAAGCCTCCTGCGGGCGACGAGGGGGGTCAGCCGGCGAAGCGCGGCTCCGGCACGCCGCGCACGCCGACGTCGACGGCAAACAGGCCGCCGGCCTGCGGCTGTCCGGCCAGCGCCGCGGGCGTCAGATCCCAGACCGCCGAGGTAACGTAGAGGGTCTTCAGGTCGGGGCCGCCGAACATGCAGCTCGTCGGCTTCTGAACCGGCAGTTCGACGATCCGGTCGACGGCTGCCGTCCGGGGCATAGCGCACGACCCGCCAGGCGTCCCATTCGGCGTTCCACAGGTAGCCGTCTTCATCGATGGTGCCGCCATCGGGATTGGCGCCGGTCGTCTGCGCAAACAGCCGGCGATTGGCGATCGCTCCGCTTTCGTGGTCGTAGTCGAACCGGTAGATGCGCTTGTCGAGGCTGTCGGCGAAGAAGAAGGCGTCGTTGTCGAGCGACCAGACGAAGCAGTTGGAGATGCCGACGTCGCCGAGGACCTTGTGCACCGAGCGGTCGCCATCGACCCGATAGAGCGCGGCGGTGTGCGCCGACAGGCTGTCGTCCATGGTGCCCGCCCAGAAGCGGCCGCGGCGGTCGCACTTGCCCTCGTTGAAGCGGTTGCCGGGCTTGTCGGCCTCGGGCCGGGCGATCCAGTCGATGGCGCCGCTGGCGAGATCGTAGAAGGCGATGCCGGAGGCGAAGGCGACGATCAGCCCGCCGGCCTGGCGCAGCGCCAGGCTGGCGATGCGTTCCGGCATGGTCCAGCGCTCGACCTGGCCGCTCGCCGGCGTGTAGCGCTGCAGGAGCCTGCCTTCGATATCGACCCAGTAGAGCGCCTGCTCGGCCACGTCCCAGACCGGGACCTCGCCCAGCCGGTTGCGGCTGTCGACCACGCAGGTGACGGTCTCCGCCATCGCGCTTCCTCCCGCGCCGGTTTCGCCGGATCGTTCCGTCAACCGGCCATTTCCTGCGCGATGATCGCCTTCAGCTTGGCAACCAGGTCGGGCACCAGCTTGTCGCGGATCTCCTCGCCCATCGCCAGCGTCGCCCGTGTCGGCCGGCCGTTCACCCCGCCGCTCGTCGGCGCCAGCACCTTGCGCGACGGCACCGCGTGCCACGGCTTGTCGAGGACGAAATCCTCGGCCCGGTCCATGTGCACGACGCCGCCGATGGCCAGCGCCAGCGCCGTCTCCTTCTCGTCGGCGTGGCTCATCGGCACGCCGCCGGTGAGGAAATAGATCCAGTGCAGCGGCTTCATGTCGGGATAGGTCTCCCAGGCGTGGTTGAAGCCGAGCGACACGCCGAGGCCGTTGCCGCCATGGCCGGAGAGCACGATGATCCGCTTGAAGCCGTGGTGGCACAGCATCTTGCAGAGATCGCCGATGACCAAGCCGAGCGTCTCCGCCTTGACGCCGAGCGTGGCGGCATACTCCCAGTTCGTGTCGGCGAAGCCGTAGGGGATCGGCGGCAGCAGGATGGCGCCGGTCTCGTCGCACAGCCGGCGGGCGAACCAGTCGGCGGAGTAGGTGTCGAAGCCGCTTTCGAGATGCGGCCCGTGCGCCTCGATGAGACCCACCGGCAGGATGACCGGCAAGCGGCGGTCCAGGGCATCGATCTCGCGGTCGGTCAGCTTGCTCCACTCAATCATGTCATTGGCTCTCGGGTGCGTGTGGTTGGCGCAAGCTCTTGAGCTTGCGGTAGATCGGGGATGAGCTGCTCGACGAGCGCGTCGTAGCTCTCGGCCAGCGGGCGATAGGCGGCGTAGGTTGCCGCCTCCGGGGCGGCGGTCCTCGCCGCCAGATGGTCGGCGGCGAACCAGGCGTGGGCGGAGCGGTCGATGACCTGCGCCGCGATGCCGGCGGCCAGCGCCGCGCCGCGCGCCGCGTTGACCTCGTCGCGCGCCGTGTGCAGCGTCAGGCCGGTCACGTCGGCCTTGATCTGGTTCCACAGCGCGTTCTGCGATCCGCCGCCGACATTGACGACGCTGCCGAGGGCGACGCCGGGCGCCAGCCGCCGGGCCGCCTTAGCCATCCTTCGACTTCGAAGGCGCTCGCCTCGAGCAGCGCGCGGTAGAACTCGCCGGCGCCGGTCTTGTCGTCGAAGCCGATGAAGGCGCCCTTGATCGAGGCTTCGAACGGGCTGACGCGGCCGTTGAAATGCGGCACCGCCAGGACGCCGTTGGCGCCGGGCGGCACCATGGCCGCGCGCCGTTCCAGCTCCTCGTAGCTGAGGTCGAAGATCTGCCGCAGCCAGCGATGGGTGAGGCCCGTCGAGGTGGTGAAGCCGAGCAGATAGAAGCGGCCCGGCGCCGCCGACGGCATGGTCGCCAGCGTCCCCGTCGGGTCGTGCACGAAACGATCGACGGTGACGGCGAAATGGGCCGACGAGCCGCTGGTGTCGATGCACACGCCGGGCTCCACGCCGCCGGCCGCGAACCAGCCGCTGGTGCCATCGCCGAGCCCGGCGGCGACCGGGATGCCCTCCGGCAGGCCGCAGCGGCCGGCCATCTCGCCCGACAGGAAGCCGACGATCTCGAAGGAATCGGCGATGCGCGGCAGCAGCGCGCGGCGGCAGGCCGCAACGCTCCGCCAGGTCGTAATCCCAGGCGTTGCCCACCACGTCGAAGCAGCCGAAGAGGTTGGCCTGGGTGCGGTCGCAGACCGCGCCGGCCGCGGTGGCGATGCCGGTCAGCCGCCCGACCAGGTAGCTGCCTGGCGCGACCACCTTGGCCAGACGGCCGCCGAGGGCGGGATCGAGCCGCAGCCAGCGCCGTACCCGCGGTGCAACGAAGGGAATGATGCCGTTCTTGGCGAGGATCTCGGCACCGTAGGCCGAGAGCAGCTCCTGCCGGTCGCCATCGGCGCGGGTGTCGAGCCACAGCTCGTGCGGCGTCACCGGCGTGAAGCCGGCATCGACGCCGATGGCGCCGCCCATCTGCCCGGCCACGCCGATGGCGGCGATGTCGACGTCGGGAAATTCGGCCGCCAGCGCGGCGATGCAGGCGACCGCCGAATCGATCAGCACGGCGGGAGACTGCTCGCCCCAGCCCGGCTCCGGCCGCTCGAAACTGACCGCCAGCGCGTGCGTGCCGAGGGTCCGGCCGTCGAGCCCGACCAGAGACGCCTTGGTCGATTGCGTGCCCAGGTCGAGACCGAGTACTGCGGTGATCGGGGCGTTCATCCGGATTTCCTCCCGGGATGCACTCCATTTGCACTGGTATTGATGTTATAACCAAATCCAACGCAAGCGTGTGGGCGGCCTTGGCCTCGGAACCGAACTATCGACGCATCGTGCGTCTGCTGGAGGAAAAGATCGTGTCGGGCGAATACCCGCCCGGCCATCGTCTGCCGCCCGAGCGCGCGCTTTGCGAGATCTACGGTGTCAGCCGCATCACCGCGCGCCAGGCGCTGGCCGAACTGGCGCAGCGCGATCTGGTCGTCCGCCACCAGGGCCAGGGCACCTTCGTCATGCGCCCCAAGGTCGAATCGTCCCTGCTCGGCTTCTTCTCGATCTCCGAGGCGCTGCGCGCCGATGGCCGGCTGGTGTCGACGCGCGTGGTCAGTGCCGAGATCACCCACCCGACCAAGCCGGAGGCCGAGGCGCTGGAATGCGAGTTCGAGGAGCCGGTGCTGCGCGTGGTGCGCGTCCGCTTTGTCGACGGCGACCCCTATGCGCTGGAGACCTCGACCCTGCTCACCGCCCGCTTTCCCGGCCTCGACCGCTACGACTTCGGCGTGCGCTCGCTCTACGAGGTGCTGGCCCGGGAATACGGCACCCAGCTGGTGCGGGCGCGCGAGACGCTGGCGCCGGTGCTGCTGACGCCCGAGCAGGCGGTGCTGCTGCAGGTCGGCGTCGACCAGCCGGCGTTGCGGCTGATCCGCACCACCTTCGACAGCAACGGCGCGGCGACCGAGGCCGCCGGGGCGCTGATCCGCGGCGACCGCTGCCAGCTGCTCTTCGAGCTGTGGGCCGACATGCGCGCCGCACACAAGATCGCCTGACCGCGTCATAACCGGGCCGACACCGGCTGCTCGCGGCCGTAGGTGGCAACGACCGCCAGGATGATGATGCCGAGCAGCGCCTGCTGGGTGGCGGCGCTGAAGCCGTTGGCGACCAGCAGCGTGGTGATCTCGGTGAGGATGATGGCGCCGAGGACGGTGCGCAGGTAGCCGCCGCGGGCGCCGATCAGCGACGTGCCGCCGATGACGACGCTGGCGATGGTGTTGAACAGATAGGGCGCGGCGATGCGCGGATCGCCCTGGGTGGTGAAGCCGGCGAGCAGGATGCCGGTGATCGCCGCGGTGATCCCGCTCAGCATGAAGGCGAGCGTCCAGATGCGCGTCGTCGGCACCAGCGCGAGGTCTGCCGCCGGCAGGCTGGCGCCGCTGGCATAGACCTGCTTGCCGAACGGCGTGCGACGCAACAGCACGACGAGCAGGACCGCCACCACCGCCCAGAAGATCAGCACCGGCGGGATCGGCAGGCCGAAGGTCTTGCCCGAGGGCGCGACGAAGGCGTTGAGCCATTTCGGCGCGTAGCCGGTCGGCTGGCCGCCGGTCCACACCAGGATGGCACCGGTGAGGATGGCGCTCATCCCCAGCGTCACGATCAGCGGATTGATGCTGAACGACTTGGAGACGGCGCCGTTGAAGGCGCCGACCGCCGCGGCAAGGACGAGGATGCCCGGCGCCACGATCCAGAACGGCCAGCCGTCGCCGGTCAGTTGCGCCGTGGCGATGTTGGCGAGCGCGATGACGCCGGGGATGGCGAGGTCGATGCCGCCGAGCAGCGCCACCACCGTCTGCCCGGCGGCGGCGATGCCGATGAAGGAGGCGAGCACCAGCACGGCCAGCACGCTGCGCCAGCTCCCCGCCCCGCTGATGGTCAGCATGCCCAGCCCGTAGAGCACCGCGATGGCGAAGATCTGCGGCCAGATCGTCTGGCGAAGCGACGCGACGAACCGTTTCATTGCCGCGCCTCCACCCGCTGCAGCCCGGCGAACATGCCCGACAGCGCGTTGAGCACCAGGGCGGCGATCAGCGTAGCGCCGAATACCACCTGCTGCCAGAACACCGAGACGCCCTGATTGGTCATCAGGTTCTGGATGAGGAACAGGGTCAGCGCCCCGAAGACGCTGCCCCACATGCGCCCGCGCCCGCCGGCCAGGCTGATGCCGCCGAGCGCCGCGGCGGTGATCACCTGCAGCGTGAACGGCGGCCCGACATTGGCATCGGCCGACTGGATGAGCGAGGTCAGCGCCAGGCCGGCGAAGGCCGAGAACAGGCCGCCGATGGCATAGGCGACGATGCGCACCAGCCCGACGTCGATGCCGCAGGAATAGGCGACGCGATCGTCGCCGCCGACCGCCATCAGCGTCCGCAGGAAGGGCGTACGCCCGAGCACGAACCAGACCAGCGCCGGGCCGACGACGAAGGCGAGCGGTCCGGGGATGCCGAACCACGGACGCGACAGCGCGCTGAACCAGGCCGGTACCGGTCCGAGCGGCGTCGGCAGCAGCCACAGATTGGCGCCGGAGAGCACCAGGTAGGTGCCGAGCGTGGCGACGATCGGCTGCAGCCGCACCACGGCGACCAGCCAGCCGTTGACGGCGCCGACCGCGGCGCCGAGGAGGAGCAGCAACGGCACCGCGAACCACCAGTCGCCGAGATGGGCCGGCATCAGCGCCGTCACCACCAGCACGTTGACGAAGCCCATCAGCGGGCCGACCGAGAGGTCCATGCCACCGCCGCCCGAAAGGATCGCCGGCGTCACCGCCATGGCACCGATCACCAGCGGCACGGCAACGCTGGCCGAGCCGGTGAGGAAACGCGGCGACACGATGCTGGCGTCCTGCAGGATGCTGGCGACCAGCAGGGCGACGAAGAGCACCCCGGCGAAGACGGTGGGGTCGCGCCATAGCCCCTGCCACGACGATCCGCGCCGGCTCATGCCGCCCGTCCGAAAAGGCCCGCGATCAGCGCCTCGCGGGAGAGTGCCTGGCGGTCGAGAACCGCGAACAGGCCGCCATGATGGAAGACGGCGACGCGCTGGCAGAGGGCGAGGAGTTCCTCGATCTCGGTCGAATGGATGACCACGGCGACGTTCGCCTGCGCCTGCTCGGCGAGCAGGGAATAGATGTCCTGCTTGGTCGCCAGATCGACGCCGCGCGTCGGATCGTTGAGCACCAGCACCCGGGGCTGGCGCGCCAGCGTGCGCGCCAGAACGACCTTCTGCTGGTTGCCGCCGCTGAGGCTGGTGATGGCGTCGCTGAGGCGGCCGAACTTCACGCCCAGCCGTTCGAACAGAGGCTGGCGGCTGGCGGCGATGCGGTTCTCGTCGAGCAGGCCGAATCGGGCGTAGCGGCGAAGGGTCGACATGGCGAAATTGTCGGCGATCGACAGGGGCGCAAAGATGCCCTCGGTCTTGCGGTCGCGCGGCACATAGGCGACGCCGTGGCGCACGAAGGCGGCGGTGCCGGAGAGCGCGTCTCCATCCGATTCGATGCCTCCGCCGAGGGCGCTGCGCACGCCGCCGAGGATCTGGGCGAAAAAGTCGGCGCCATGGCCCTCCAGCCCGGCGAGCCCGAGCACTTCGCCGGAGCGAATATCGAGGGCGAACGGCGCCCCGCGGACGGAGACGCGCACGTCGCGCACGGCGAGCACCTGGCGTCCGTTGCCGTTGGCGGCGGCCGGCAGCGACAGCGGCTCGGAACGGCCCGACATCAGCGCCAGCATCCTCGCCGGCGTCACCTCGCCGATCGGCAGCGTGGCCACCGTCTCGCCCGACCGCAGCACCGTCACCTCGTCGGAGAGGGCGGCGATCTCGTCCATCTTGTGGGTGATGAAGAGCACGGCGAGGCCTTCGGCCGTGCGCCGGCGCAGGGCCGCGAACAGCCGGTCGCGCACCGCAATGTCGAGTGCCGCGGTCGCCTCGTCGAGGATCAGCAGGCGCGGTTGCAGGAGCAGCGAACGGGCGATCACCACCGCCTGCCGTGTGCCGAGATCGAGATCGGCGATGCGGGTGGAGAGATCGGGCAGCGGATCGCCGAGGAGTTCGCGCAGCACCGCCTCCGCTTCCGCCTGCCGCCGCCCGGCAGCGACCTGCCGGCGGAAGAGGCCGTCCTGCCCAAGCCAGAGATTGTCGAGGAGCGACAGATGTTCGAGGACGAGGATCTCCTGGAACGTGGTGGCGATGCCCGCCTGCCGCGCCTGTTGCGGACCCGACAGGCGCACCGGCGCGCCGGCGAGCACGATGCTGCCGCGATCGGGCTGCACGACGCCGGTCAGCACCTTGACCAGGGTCGACTTGCCGCTGCCGTTCTCGCCGATGACGGCATGGATGCGGCCGGCATGGAGGGTCAGGTTGCAGGCGCTGAGCGCCCGGGTCTCGCCGAAAGCCTTGGCCACGCCGGCGACGCCGAGCAGCGGCGCGTCGTTGACGACGGTCGCGGCCGCGGTCATGGCACGTCGGCGGTCCGGCGGACGCGCTGGCCGAAATCGGCGCCTTGCGCATCGAGCCGTTCGAGCAGCGCGGCGATGGGCACGCGGCGCGGCGTGACGCCCTCGCCGGCGGCCAGCGCCGCCGCAGTGCCCGCCGCCTGTCCCATGGCCATGCAGGTGCCGATCGAGCGGGCGCTGGCGTGGGCGTCATGGGTCGCCGACAGGCAGCGTCCGGCGACCAGGATGCCCTCGAGGTTGCGCGGCAGCAGGGCGCGATAGGGAATGGTGTAGGTGCCCGCATCGGGGATGTAGGCCCAGCGCGTATCGCGGCCCTCGTGGTGATCCTCGATGGGGGCGCCGCAGCGCGCGACGCCGTCGTCGAAACGGCGCGCCGCCAGAACGTCTTCGCCGCTCACCTGGTAGTCGCCGAGGATGCGGCGGGTCTCGCGCACGCCGATCCACGGCGAGGTGCCGACGAGCACGGCGTTCTCGTAGCCGGGCACCATGGCCTTGAGGAAGCGGAAATACTCGAAGGCCTGGGCGCGGCCCTCGGCCTCGGCGCGCGAAATGCCCTCGACGTCGTCGGGCGCCGTTCCCGCGATGCGGGTCATGATCGTCGCCATGACGCCCCGGTCGGGCGTGCGATGGACGCTGCCCTCCTCGCGCGGCAGCGCGAAGCGCCCGCCGGCATTGGCCTCGCGCATCAGGGCGTGCAGCCTGTCCTTCTTCACCGCCAGCGCCTCGTCGCCGACATTGGCCATGCGGAAGGTGGTGGTCAGCGTCTGCTGGGCGCTGTCGCGGCCGGCAAGCTCGTAGTCGCCGCCGGCATCGGCGACCACATCGGCATCGCCGGTGGCATCGATGACCGCCTTCGCCGTCACCGTGTGGGCGCCGCCCTTGTTGACGAAGGTCAGCCCGGTGACGCGCTCGCCCCGGGTGACGGCGCCGGTGATGAAGCTGTGCAGCAGCACGCGCACGCCGGCCTCGCGGGCGAAATCGTCCCAGACGCGCTTCAGCGTCTCCGGATTGTAGGTGATGCCGGTCCCCGAGCCGAAGGTGTTGGGGCGCAACAGCACCGCGTCGGTGTCGTCGATGCGCCGGACGATCTCGTCGGGCAGCCCGGAGACCACCTTCTCGTGCGCCTCGCCCGGTGCGTAGAAGGCGTACATGGTGTCGAGCACTGCGGTGCTCACCCCGCCGAGGAAGCCGCCGCGCTCGACGATGAGCGTGCTGGCGCCGTTGCGGGCGGCGGCGATGGCCGCGACCATGCCGGCGCTTCCGGCGCCGGCAACCACCACATCGACCTCGTAGTTCATGTCAGGCTCCCGATGCGCACGGCGGCCGGCGTCACGCCTTGTCCCGCACGAACATGCGGGCATAGCGACGGCCGTATTCTGCCATGCATTCGTCCCAGCGCGCTTCGGCGCGGGCGCGACGCGCCTTGCCCTCCGGCGTGCCTTCGAAATAGGGGCTGGGCAGCACCATCGGCGTCACGCCGCGCCGGGCCAGCTCCAGCGCCGCCTCGGTCGACAGCGCGTTGGTGATGGCAATGCTGGTGATGCTCGAGCCGGCGCCGGCCTTGTCCTCGAGACCGGGCACCGCGACCATGGCGTCGCCGACCACCGAACAATTGTCGATGACGAGGTCGGCGATCTCGTGCAGGCGCTTGCCGCCCTTGTGGTCGGTGCCGGTCGCCGCGGCATGCTTGAGCGAGGTGACGGCGATCACCCGGATGCCCTCGGCCTTGGCGAAGCCGGCGATATCGAGCGCCACCTTGGTGACGCCGGTATTGGTGTAGACGACGAAGCAGTCGGTCTTCTCGAACCGGTAGTTCTTCCAGATGATCTCGCCCAGCCCCTCCACCGCCTGGAAGTAGCGCATCTGGTAGATGCCCGAATTGCCGATGACCGGCGTGTAATAGGACAGCGCCAGCTCCGACAGGGGATGCAGGCCGACGAGGCCGCCGTTGCGCGGAAAGGCCTCCTCCAGCGCCATGTGCGAATGGCCGGCGCCGAAGAAATGCGCCATGCCGCCGGCCTCGATCGCGTCGGCGATCCAGCCGGCGCCCTCGGCGATCTTGTCGGACTGGGTGGCTTCGACCTCGGCCAGAATTTCCAGCGCGTGGGCGAGATAGGACTTGGGCATGGGCGTCGCATCCTCGCTGCGGAGGGCCGTGCAGGCTCCGCCCGGACAGGCCGGGCGGAGCCCCTCGTGCCTTTTGTTATTGATTATTGTGGCAGAGGCGCAGGATTCGTGAAGTAGCCGTCGAGCACGGAATCGGGCATCCAGGTGTTGGGCGGCGGCTCGCCGACGCCGTTCGAGTCGACGGTGAACTCGGGCTTCCACCACTGGTCGAGCGTATCGGCCGTGATCAGCGGCGGCCGCGCCACGACGCCGGAGACCTTGAGGCCCTGGCCCATCATCACGCGCATGGCGGTGCGGAAGGCGAGTTCCATGTCGGCGCCGGGCGCATTCGACGTGCCGACGGTCTTGAAGCCCTTGTCCTTGTTGTCGTGCCAATAGGCGAGCGCGTTCTGGTTCGGGTTGCCGACGGTCACCGGAATCATGGGCCGGCCGGCCTGCTCGAGCGCCTTGATGACGCCCATGAACATCGAGCCCTGCTGCCAGACGCCGTCGATGCCCATCGGGTTGGTCGAGAGTTGCTGCAGAACCGCCGTCTGGGCCGCCGATTCCGACCACTGGCCGACGAGGTCGGCAACGATGTTGATGTTCGGGCAGTTCTTGAAGACGGCCTGACCGCCGGCCTTGATCAGCTCGCTGCCGGAGGTGCCGGGAATGCCCTCGACCGTCAGGATGTTGCCCTTGCCGTTGAGGATCTGGGCGAGGCCGAGCGCCATCGTCTTGCCGATCAGGTACCCGTTGGTGTCGACGTTGATGGCATTGGCCGTGGTCACCGGCGCGGCCACCGTGATCACCGGGATGCCGGCCTGAAACGCTTCGTCGATGACGGCGTTCATTGCCGTCGGCGAGCCGGGAATCGAGATGATGACGTCAACGCCCTTCTGGATCATCGAGCGCATCTGCTGGATCTGGGTCGGCGTGTCGCCGTTGCTGTCGGTGACGATCAGGTCTTTGACGATGCCGAGCTTCTTGTACGCCTCGACGTTCTTCTGAAGCTCCGCCAGCGCGGCGGCGCGCCACGCATTGCCGGAGAACGAATTGTTGTAGCCGATGACCCACGGCTTCTCGCGCGGCGCCTTGAAATTGACGTAGGGGCTGGCGACCACCGGGCTGCCATAACCTTCGAACCCGGCCTGGGCCTCGGGCGGCAGTTCCTTTTGCAGCATTGCGGCCGAGTTGGCCGGCAGCGCACCAGGTTGCGCGGTCGTGCAGGCATCGTCCGCCGCCAGTGCCGCGCCCGCGAGCAGCGACAGACCGCCGGCAAGCAACGCGGCCTTCAGGGTTAGCGATTGCAGGCTCATGTCCGTTTTTCCTCCCAAGCAACCACCCAAAGCGCCCCCTGCGCTAATGGTATGGTTGTCATAACCAATTATCAGTGCGTCCTCGGAGGGTCAAGCCGGCGCCGGCTCCCGCGGCCCGACAATCGTTCTGCCGGACGGCCGCCGTCGCCCGGGCAGATTCCGTAAGGCATTGAAACGTCGGAGTTATCCCGCGCCGGCCCGCACGACTCAGCGTTTCGGCGGGCGCAGCAGGAGGTCGTGGAGCGGCGCCGAGAGATTGCGCGAGTCGAGCAACGAGGCGGGCGCGCGCGGCGCGGCAGACGCGGCGCCGTCGAGGTCGGCGATGGCCGCGTCGAGGCAGTCGATCGTCTGAACCGGCGCGGCGATGTCGGCCGCCAGTCCGACCATGGCGGCACCGCCGAGAACGACGGCTTCCGCGCCGCGTGCCGCCAGGCGCTGGATGCCGGCGGCGACCGCCGCCGCCGCCCCGGCGGGATCGCGGCTCACCGCCAGCCCGCTGACATCGATGGTTTCGACACCGCGGAAGAGCGGCGCCGCCGGGTGCGGCGCCACCCGCTCCTCCAGCATCGCCCGCCAGAGGACGCCGGCGGTGACGATCCCGAACGGCCGCCCGTCGGCCGCGACGCGGCGGAGCGACGCATCGAGCAGGCCGACGACCGGGACGTCGGCCAGTTCGCGCAAGGCCTCCAGCCCGGGATCGCCGAAGCAGGCGAGAAGCACCGCGTCGCACGCCCCGGCATGGGCGGCGTAAGCCTCCAGCGCCGCATGGGCCGCGACCGCATAGGAGGCGCGCGAGGCGATGACCGTGGCGCCGAAGCGCCCTGTTTCGGCGACGATCGCGGTCTCTGCCGGCAGCCGGGCGCGCGCCGCGGCGGCGATTCTCCCCGTCATGTCGGCAGAGACGTTGGGGTTGATCAGGAGCAGGCGCACCGGCCGGGCTTCAGGTGGAATTGGCGGACTGGGGGGCCGGCTGACGGCCGCCGCGCTTCGCCCGCGCTTCCTTGCGGTGGGCGGCGAACTCCGCCTTCAGCACCGTCTCGAGGTCTTCGCCGACCGGCTCGCAGCGCAACGGCTTGAGGCGCGTCTCGATCAGCGACAGATGGGCGCTCATCGCCCGCGCCGCGCCGCTCGGGTCGCGCCGGCGGAGGGCATCGATGATCGAGGCATGCTCCTCGCAGCCGCACACCGATGCGCTCCCCGGCTCGTAGAAGGCGACCAGCATGGCCGTGCGGCTGACCAGTTCCTGCATCTCGCGCTCGACCAGATCGCTCGCCGTCATGTCGGCAAGCAGCATGTGGAAGGCACCCGACAGGCGGATCGAGGCCGGCCGGTCGTCGGCCGTCGCCGCCGCCTCCTCCTGGCGCACGTGGCTCTCCAGCCGGGCGAGCTGGTCCTTGCTGAGCCCCTCGGCGAGCTGGAAGACGATGCCCGATTCGACGATGCGGCGGGCATCGTAGAGCCGCCGCGCCTCCTCCAGCGTCGGATCGACGACGAAGGCGCCACGATTGGGGATGAGCTCGAGCAGCCGCTCGTAACCGAGGCGATGGAGCACCTTGCGCACGCGCTCGCGCGACACGGCAAACAGGCCGGCGAGCTTCTGCTCGACCAGCTTGGTGCCCGGCGCGATGCGCCCGGCGAGCAGCAGCCGTGACAGGATCTCGTGAATCTCGGCTTCGTTCAATTCCTTGGGCATGGTCGCATAGAAGATCAGCCGGCGGCGGAAATCCAGTGGCGGGCGATGGCCGCGCGGGTGGCGATCCAGGCGCCGCCGGACGCCTGCATGTGGGCGAGGATGCGCTCCAGCGCCCCGATGCGGCCGGGCCGGCCGATCATGCGCGGATGCAGGCCGATGGACAGCATTCTGGGCTTCCCCTCCCCTTCCCGCGCCAGCCAGTCGAAGGCATCGCAGACGTATTCGGCGAAATCGCCGGCCGTGACGAAGCGCTGGGTGTGCTGGAACTGCATGTCGTTGGTGTCGAAGGCGTAGGGCAGCACCAGGTGGCGACCGGCGCCGACCTCGACGAAATAGGGCGTGTCGTCGTTGTAGGCGTCGCTGTCGTAGAGAAAGCCGGCCTCGACCAGCAGGGCGCGGGTATTGGGACTGCTCGCCGAGCGCGTATGCCAGCCGACCGGCGGCGCGCCGACCGCTTCGAGAATCGCGTTGCGGCAGCGGGCGATGCGCTGCCGCTCCTCCTCCAGGCCGAGCTTGGCATGGGATTCCCAGCGGTAGCCGTGCGCCGCGATCTCATGACCGCGGCCAAAGGCATCCTTGACCAGCCACGGCGACCGTTCGACCGCCCGCCCGCAGGCGCTGACGGTGAGCTGGCCGCCGAACGCCTCGATCAGCTCGACGATCCGCCAGTAGCCGACCCGCGTGCCGTACTCGAAATGCGAATCGATGCAGGGATCGGCGGTCGGCTGGCGGTCGATCACCTCGTAGACCGCCTCGTTGTAGTCGTCGCCGTCGCTGATGGCGAACTCCGCCCCCTCCTCGAAGTTGAGCACGAAGGAGACGGCGAGCCGCCTGCCGTCCGGCCAGCGGATCCCTGGGGGCGTGTTGCCGTAGCCGAGGAAGTCCCTCATCGATAGCCCTCAGTGACCGATCATCGATTGCGGCAGGAAGAGCACCAGCTGCGGCGCCGCGGTGAACAGGACGATCGCCGCCAGCATGCAGAACAGGAAGGGCAGCGAGGCGCGCGTGATGCTGGCGATGTCGCGTCCGGTCATCGCCTGCAGGATGAACAGGTTGAAGCCGATCGGCGGGGTGATCTGCGCCATCTCGACGACCACCACCACGTAGATGCCGAACCACACCGGATCGATGCCCACCGCCTTGACCATGGGCAGCACCACCGAGGCGGTGAGCACGATCATCGACACCCCTTCGAGGAAGCAGCCGAGCAGGAGATAGAGCGCGGTCAGCGCCACCAGGAGGCCGATGCGGCCGAGATGCATGTCGGCGACGAACTGCGCCGCCAGCGCCGGGATCTGGGCGTAGGCGAGCGCCACCGACAGCACCGCCGCGCCGACGATGATGAGCAGGATCAGCGCCGAATTGCGCACCGCCGACATCAGGCTCTCGATCAGCGTCGCCCAGGTGAGGGCGCGCTG
The DNA here is from genome assembly GCA_963784605.1 of uncultured Alphaproteobacteria bacterium. Lineage (GTDB taxonomy): Bacteria > Pseudomonadota > Alphaproteobacteria > Rhizobiales > Kaistiaceae > CAVSRC01. The sequence goes on along the minus strand of CAWARW010000006.1, from coordinate 100,444 downwards.
GACCGCGGCAAGCAGCACGGCGCCGGCGACGCCGATGGCAGCCGATTCGGTCGGCGTCGCCAGGCCGCCGTAGATCGAGCCGATGACGGCGACGATGAGGACGACCGGGGCGACGATCCGCGCCACGTCGCGGATGTCGGTCTTTTCGCCGGCCTCGGCCTCGGGCACCGCGCCGGGGCGGACCAGCGCGACGACGATCACATAGCCCATGAACAGCGCGATCATCACCAGCCCGGGTACGACGCCGGCGAGGAACAGGCGGGCGATCGAGGTCTGCGTCGCGATGCCGTAGACGATCATCATGATCGACGGCGGGATGAGCAGGCCGAGCGTGCCGGAGCCGGTCAGCGTGCCGATCGCAAGCTGCTCGTCGTAGCCGCGCCGCTTGAGCTCGGGCAGCGACATGCGCCCGACGGTGGCGCAGCACACGCCGCTCGACCCGACGATCGCCGCCAGGATGCCGGAGCCGAGGATGTTGATGTGCAGGAGCTGCCCGGGCAGGCGCTTGACCAGGGGCACCAGGCCGCGGAACAGGTCCTCCGAGATGCGCGAGCGGAAGAGCACCTCGCCCATCAGCAGGAACAGCGGCAGGGCCGTCAGCGGCCACGAGTTGATCGACGAAAACAGCGTGCCGGAGATCAGCCCGCCGATGTTGGGGGCGCCCATCATGGCCAGGCCCGCGATGCCGACCGCGAGCAGCGCCAGCCCGACCCAGAAGCCCGCCGCCAGCAGCGCGACGAGCAGCGCCACCATGGCGAGGAAGATGACCAGCGTCATGACGCGCCCTCGCCGTTGGAGATGCCGCTGGCCAGTTCGAGCGCCTCCTCCTGCTCGCTCTCCGAGTGGCGCAGCGCGCCGCCGAGGAGCGCGATCACGGCGTCGCCGGCGGTGGCGATGGCGAACACCGCCAGGCCGACCGGCACGATCCCCATCGGGATCCACAGGGGCACCGGCACCAGCGTGTCGCTCATGTCGTGGAAGCGGTAGGCCGACCAGGTGAGCCCGGCCGAGGTGACCGTCAGCCAGCCAAGCAGCACGCTGGCCGCCACCAGGCTGACGATCTCGACCGGCCGCCGCAGCCGGTCCGGAATGCGCTTGACCAGCAGCTCGACCCGCACGTGCTGCCCGTGGGCATAGGCATGGACGAAGCCGAGGAAGGCCGCCGCCACCATCAGGAAGGTGGTGAAATCGTCGGCCGAGGGAACCAGCACCCCGAACGGGCGGAGCGCCAGTTCGGCGAGCAGGAGCAGCACCATGCCCGCCATGCAGATGGCTGCGAGCGCGCCAGCGATGCGTGGAATTGCATTCATTTCCGCGTCGACGCCGGCGCGCCGCTCCTCTCTTGCCGTTCACATGCCCTGGTAGTCGGTGACGACCTTCACCTGATCGGGCGTGGCCTTTTTCTTCCACGCTTCCAGCATGGTCGCACCCGCCGTCTTGACCGCATCCATGACCGACGGGTTGGCGTCTTCCACCGTCGTGCCATGGCTCTTGATGGTGGCGAGCTGATCGTCGGTCAGCTTGATCATCGTCGCGAAGCCGCTCTTCTCGGCCGCCGCGGCGGCATCGAGGATCGCCTGCTGGTCCTTCGCCGGCAGGCCGTTGAAGACGTCGGTATTGATCGACACCAGCTGCTTGGTGAACAGCGCGCCGACCATGGTGAGGTTCGAGGTGAAGTCCCACGCCTGGGTATCGATGCCGGTCTGCGGCCCGGTGAACATCGAATCGATGAGGCCGGTCGAGAAGGCCTGGGCGACCTCGGCGAAGTTCACCTCCTTCGGCGTCGCCCCCAACAGCGCCGCCATGTTGCTCGTCTCCGAGCTGTAGATGCGCATCTTCATGCCCTTGAAGTCGTCGCCGCTGGTCAGCGGCTTCTTGGTGAAGAAGCCCTGCGCCGGGTTCCACATGGCGAAGAGCACCGTCAGGCCGCGCTTGGCGAAGGAATCGGTGAGGTATGGCTTCGACGCCTGCCACAGCTTCAGCGCGCTGTCGGTATCGCCGGCAAGATTGGGGATCGCGTCGACCACGTACACCGGATCGTCATTGCCGTAGTTGCCGAGGCGCACGTCGGCGAGCGCCACCTGGTTGGTCTGCACCGCGCGGATCATGTCGGGCAGCTTCACCAGCGTCTGGTTGTCGTGCAGCGTGATCTTGACGTCGCCGCCGGTGCGTGCCTCGACGTCGGCGATGAACGCCATCACCGTCTTGGTGAGGAAGTTGGCGTCCGGATAGCCGGACGCCATCTGCAGCTCGACGGCGTTGCCGGCGGCCGGCAGCGCCGCCAGCGCGAGGCCGAAGGCGGCCAGTCGCAGGCCTGCGAAGGCATATCGTTTCACGTTCATGATCGTCTCTCCTGCTCGGGGGATGGGCACCATGCTCGATCGTATGCCGCTGCTTTGTGCACGATATCAGCTAAATTGTGCACAATCCAACGCAGGATCGGAGGTATTGCACGCCGCGTGCCAAACGCCGGGTGCAGCGACCCCGCCCGCCGGTCCGCGCCCGGCGGCCGAGGTGCTCTCCGTCGATGCGCCGGGTTCCTATCCGGTCGATGCCCGCCGCACGGCCTACCGCAAGCTTGCCCGCCCGATCTGGCCGCGGGTCGACGCGCCGCATGGCGACGCCACCTGATGGGCCCGACCGAGCACAGGGTCAGCCGGCGTATCGCCGCTGTGCCTGCGCCTGCGCCCCCAGCGCCAGCTCGCTCACCGTAAAGACGTGGCTCTGCGCCATGACGGTCTCGCTGCGCTCGCGCACATCCGCCAGGAACTTGCGGAAATAGCTCAGCGGTTCGCCGCTGGCGTCGATGTGGCGGGTCCCCTGATGATCCACCACGAAGACGTGGTCGGTGCCATCGCGCCCGGCCAAGTCGACGTATTTGCGCAGCTCGATGGTGCCGCGTGTCCCCAGGATGACGAGACGCCCGTCCCCCCAGGTCGGAAGTCCGTCGGGCGTAAACCAGTCGACGCGGACATAGCCGCGGGCGTGCGGGCTCTCGAGCAGCATCTCGCCGAAATCCTCGAAATCCGGGAAGTCCGGCGTGCCGAAGTTGCCGACGGTGCTCGCCACGATGGTCGCATCCTGCGAGCCGGTGAAGAACAGGAACTGGTCGATCTGGTGGGACGCGATATCGACGAGGATGCCGCCGAAGCGGGCGGGATCGAAGAACCAGGCCGGCCGGATGGCGCGGTTCAGCCGGTGCGGCCCCAGCCCCACCGTCTGCACCACGCGGCCCACCGCGCCATCGGCGACAAGCTTGGCCGCGACCTCGACCGCCGGCACGACAAACCGCTCGCTGAAGCAGATCGAAAAGATGCGCCCGGTCTCCGCCACCACCTGCCGGAGAATCGCGAGGTCGTCGAAGGTCGTGACCCCCGGCTTGTCGACCATGACATCCTTGCCGGCCCGCATGCATTCCACCGCGATCGCGGCGCGGTCGCTGGGCACGGCGGCGCAACAGATCACATCGATGCCGGGGTCTTCGATCAGCCGCCGGCGGTCCATCGCCGCCAGGTCCGGGAAGCGGCTGCGGAAGCCTTCGAGGACGCGCGGGTCCGAGGTCTCCGGGCAATAGCCGACGCAGGTGGCGCCGGCGTCGATGAGGCCGGCGACCTGATGATAGATGTGCCGATGATCCAGGCCGATCGCGGCGAAGCGGGTCATGCCCGCTCCCGCGCCACGCGCACGGTCTCGCCGGTCCTGCCGGCCTCGATCAGCGCGTCGATCAGGCGGTGCACCTTCAGCGCCTCGCGGCCGGTCACCCGCGGCGGCCGCCCGGCATCGAGCGCATCGAGAAAATCGGCGATGACCGAGCGGTGCCAGTCGTGGGGGAAAGCCATCGGGTCGGCGCCGGTGCCGCCCGCCGTCTTCAGCGGCTCGACGGTTTCGCTGCGCCCGTCATGGAAGGCGATCTCAAGCCCGGTGCCGACCAGGGCGGCCGAACCGTTCCGGCAGATCAGCTCGATCCGCTCGGCAAAGCCCGGATAGGCGGCGGTGGTCGCATCGATCGTGCCCAGCGCACCGTTGGCGAACTTGGCCGCGGCGGCGACCATGTCCTCGGTCTCCATGCGGTGCAGCGGGCTGGTCACGGCATAGCCGCGCACCTCGTCGACCGGACCGGCGAGGCTGAGCATCAGATCGAGGGTGTGGATGCCCTGCGAGATGAGGACGCCGCCGCCGTCCCGCGCGAAGCTGCCGCGGCCGGGCTCGTCGTAGTAGCTCTGTGGGCGCCACAGCCGGATGGTCGTCGAGCAACCGGCAATCGGGCCGAGCGCACCGTCCGCGAGGCGGGCTGCCAGGGCTTCGCCGGCCGGCCGGAAGCGATGCTGAAACACGATGCCGAGCGTGACGCCGGCCTGTTCGCACACGCCCGACCAGTTCGGCGGCGCGCTCGCTGGTGATCTCCACCGGCTTTTCAAGCAGCACATGCTTGCCGGCGGCAGCGCACTGGCGCACCACCTCCAGATGCGCCGACGCGGGCACCAGAACGATCACCGCATCGACGGTCGGGTCGGCAAGCATCGTCGCCAGCCGGTCGCACACCGGAAACGGAAACTGCTGGCGAAAGCGGGCGCGATGGGCCTCTTCCGGACTGAAGGCGTAGGCCACCTCAACCCGGTCGCCGAGGTCGAGCAGGCTCCTGGCATGGACCCCGACGACCATGCCAAGGCCGATGATACCAATGCGTCGTTTCGCCATGTCATGAATTCGCAGAGCGAGGCCGGGGGCGGTGTCGGTTCACGGACCGAACCACTGGACCGGCAGCATCGAAAAGGCGGGCACGTAGGTGATCACCGCAAGCGCTCCGATCATCGCCAGGACGAAGGGAACGATCGCCCGGAATGTCTTCACCACGTCGGCGTTGCCGACCCGCGCCGTCGTGAAGACCAGGACGCCGAGGGGCGGCGTCAACGCTCCGATGACGAGGTTGAGCACGATGATGATGCCGAACTGGATCGGATCGACGCCGGCCGCTATCACGATCGGCACCAGGATGGGCACCAGGATCACCAGTGCCGCGATCATCTCCATGAACAGGCCGACGATCAGCAGGAAGACGTTGATCGTCAGCAGCAGGAGGACCGGCATCGAGATCAGCGTGCCGAGCCCGGCGGCGATGTGCTGCGGCACCTGCTCGAAGGTCAGCACCCAGGCGAACGGCGCTGCGGTGGCGATGATGATTGCCACGACCACCGTGTCGAGCACGGCTTCCCGGGCCGCCGCGATGAGGTTCGACAAGGTCAGTTCGCGATAGAGAAAGGCGCCGCAGAACAGGGCATAGGCGAAAGCGATGGCGCCGCCTTCGGTTGCGGTGAAGGCGCCGAAGCGCACGCCGCCGACGATGATCGCCGGCAGGATCAGCGCCGGGATCGCCAGACGGAGGGACACCAGCCGTTCCCGGGCGGTGGCGCGCTTGACGTCGCCGCCATAGCCGCGACGGCGCGAAATCAGGTAGACCACCGCCATCAGCGTCGCCGAGACGATCAGCCCGGGGACGATGGTCGCCACGAACAGGGCGCCCACCGATACCGAGGCAAGCGCGGCGTAGATGATCAGGCCGAGGCTCGGCGGGATGAGATTGGCGATGGTTGCCGAGGCGGCCGTCAACGCCGACCCGAAGGCGCGGTCGTAGCCGCGCTTTTCCATTTCGGGAACCAGCAGCTTGGCGATGGTCGAGGCGTCGGCCGTGGACGAGCCGGAGATGCCGGCCAGCATCATGTTGGCGACGACGTTGGCCTGTCCGAGGCCGCCGCGAAAGTGGCCGACCAGCTGCGAGGCGAGTTCGACCAGTCGCGGCGTGATGCCGCCGGCATTCATGACGCCCGCCGCCATGATGAAGAAGGGAATGGCGAGCAGCGTGTAGGAGTTGAGCGAAGCCGCCATGTTCTGCGTCACGGTGATCAGCAGGATGTCGCCGAGCGGCGCGAACGCGGCAAAGGCGCCGAACGCCATGGCGAAGGCGATCGGAACGCCGAGCAGGATCAGGAACAGGCCGACGACCATGAGGGCCGTGGCGCTGCCGCTTTCGGCAAACACGCCGCCGCTGCCGTGGATGACGACGAAATAGATGACGACGCCGAGGGCGACGGGGAGGAGACCGCTCCATCTGGCGGTGCCCGGCCGCGGCCACAGCAGGAAGAAGAGATTGAGGACGGCGCCGACCGGTGCGGCGACGAAGAAGTATTTCATCGACCACTGGGTGGCCGGCGCCACCTGGATCACGCGCCCGACATAGTCGATGCCGTGGACCAGCATCATCACGCTGGCGGCGGCCATGACGGCGTGCACGACGAAGCCGTGAACGCCGAGCGCCCGCGGCGACATGAACTTGGTGATCACGTCGACCCGGATATGGGCGTCGCGGTGAATGGCGAGCGGCATGCCGAGGAAGACCGCCCAGCAGAACAGCCACTGCGCGACCTCCTCGGGCCAGGGCAGCGCGTGGTTGAAGAAATAGCGCAGCACCACCTGCATGACGGCGATGATCACCGCCGCCAGCGACAACAGCACGGCCCCCGTCTCGAGGAGACGGTCCAGCCATGTGGCCAGGTCCGGCCGTTGGATCTTCGGTGCCGCCCCCGCAGGGGCGGCACCGGCCTGGGTTTCGGTCACGTCGACCACGTCTTGCCGGAGGTCAGGTCCGCAGGGCCAGGATCTTCTTGATCATCTCGGCCGTCTCCGGGCTCTTCGCGCCGAAGCTGTCGTAGAGCGGCGCGGTGAGCTTCTCCATCTTCGCCTTCTCTTCCGGCGGCAGGGTGTACACTTCGACGCCGAGCTTCTTGAGGTCGTCAAGAGCCTTGGCGGCGCCGGCGCGGTTGGTGGCGCGCTGCTCGGCGAACACCTCCTTGGCGGACGTGCGGACGAGGTCCTGCAGGTCCGGCGGCAGCGAGTCGAGCCAGGCGGCGTTGACGCGGACCGCCTTCGGCAGGAACCAGTGACCGGTCAGCGTCAGGTTCTTGGCAGCCTCGTAGAACTTGAAGCCGATGATCGAGAAGACGTCGGAATCGAGCGCGTCGATGATGCCGGACGACAGCGCCGAATACTGCTCCGAATAGGGCAGCGGCGTCGGGCTGGCGCCGAGCAGCGTCCAGAAGTCCACCCATACCTTCAGCTCGGGCACGCGGATCTTCAGGCCCTTGAGGTCGTCCAGCGTCTTGACCGGCTGCTTCGACAGGATGTGGCGGAAGCCGGTTTCGCCGTAGGCGACGAACTCGACGCCGGTCTTCTTGCGGGCGATGTCGGAGACCTGCTGGCCCAATTCTCCCTGCAGGACGCGGTCGACATGGGCCTCGTCCTGATAGATGAAGCCGGGAGCGCCGCCGAAGGCCGCGATCTCGGGGGCGATGGCCTCCTCGCTGTCGGGGCCGGCGGTGGTCGCCTGGATGGTGCCGATGCGGCTGCCGTCGAGCAGCTGCGACAGGCCGCCGAGCTGTCCGGCCGGGAAGTGCGCTGCCTTGATGCGGCCGCCGCTCTTTTCGTTGAGGATCGCCGCCCACTTGTCGAAGGCGACGGCAATCGGCGTGCCGATGCCTTCGGTATCGGCCATGCGCATCGTGTAGGTCTTGTCCTCGGCATTGGCGAAGCGCGCGAACGCGGGGACGGTGGCGGCGGCGATGCCTGCCTTGAGGACATTGCGGCGGCTGATTTGAAGATGGCTGAGCTGTTTCACGATCTTACCTCCCGGTTGAAGGGTTGTTGTTGTCCGCGGCGAGCGCCGCGGCTTTCGGTCTAGTTTGGAATGAAGCTCCTCTGGATCTGGTGTGCCGGCATGGCGCCGTCGTAGACAACCACGCGGTAGCGCGCCCTCAGCGCGTCGCCCTTGCGCACCAGGCGACCGTTCAGGCGGAAGGGACCGACCGTGACGACACCCCAGTCGGTCACGAACCACGAAGACTCGGCATGGTCTTCCGGGTGCGGCAACACCACCACACCGGCACGATGGCCGCCGCCGACGGGTCCCTCGTAGTTGACCCACCGGGCGCCGACGCCGGTCGTGCCGTCGCCGCCGTTTCGGCCCCTGTCGTCGGCCACCGTGCCGCCATTCAGCACGGTCATCGAACTCGGCCACCCGCACATTGAAATAGGCATGGCGGGTCGGCCCCAGCGAAAAGTCGAAGTCGCGACCTTCGAGCCGCGAATCGACGTCGATGACGGTGCAGTCTTCCTCGGTGTGGATGGACAGGCTGCGGCGTTCGATCGCCGCCAGGCGGCCATCCGGCGCGGCCCATTCCACCGGACCGCGCCACGCGATCTCCTGGTCGATGCGGCAGGCATCCGTCCCGGTGACCGCAAAGTCGAACGCGGTTTCGATCAGGCGGCCCGGCGCGCGTCCCTGGAAGACCTCGTCGACGTAGAAATTGTAGGTGTATTCCTCGTAGCGATCGTCGCCGACCGGCATCCGGCAGTGAACGTGATCGGCAGCGATCCACAGCGAATTGTGGTGCGGATGGTCGGCCGGGCTTTCCGACGTCACCGAGAAGCCGGCCGGCGTGAACAGCGGGTAGACATAGGCGCGCTGCCGACCCTGGGTCAGGCCGAGGACGGGGCTGCCGCCCCGACGCAACATCCGCCTCTGAACCCGGGCCCAGGCGCCCATCGGCAGGTGCAGCGCATCTGTTTCAAGAGCAAATCCCGGTTTCATGATTGGACGATAGACCGCGAACGTGTGCGTGGCAACACCGCATCACCCCCTTGCGTGGACAGATTTGCTAAGCATTCGCTGCTCGCGAACGTTCGCGGGCAAGAGGCGTGTCGGGTCCGGATCGACAGTCCGTCCCAGCCGGCGAAAGCCGCCTGTCCGGCCAGCGCCTCCGCGATCCGCAGCAGTTCGTTCCACTTGGCGGTGCGTTCCCCCCGCGCGATCGAACCGACCTTGAGCTGGCCGGTGTTCCACCCCGTCGCCAGGTGGGCGATGGTGACGTCCTCGCTCTCCCCCGAACGGGCGGAAATGATCGCGGAGAGGCCGCCGCTTTGAGCCGCTTCGACGGCGGCGAGCGTTTCCGACACGGTGCCGGCCTGGTTGGGCTTGATCAGCACGCAGGTGACCAGCCGGTTGTCGGCGGCATCCCGCACGCGTTCGGCGCTGGTGACCAGAAGATCGTCACCGACGACCTGGACGCGGTCGCCGACCGCGGCGGTGAAGGCCTGAAATCCCTCGCCGGTCGTCCTCGGCAAACGGGTCCTCGACCGACAGGATCGGGTAGCGGTCGATCCAGCGCTCGAGCAGTTCGGCGAAGCCGTCGGAATCGAATTCCCGTTTCTCAAGTCCGAGGACGTAACGGCCACTGGCGTTGCGGAACTCGGACGCGGCAATGTCGACGGCAATGAAGACGTCGTCGCCGGGGATGAGGCCGGCGCCTTCGATGGCGCGAACCAGCGCGTCCAGCACCTCCTCGTTGGTGGAGAAGGCCGGCCACCAGCCGCCCTCGTCGGCGATCCCGTAGAGACGGCCGGCGTCGGAGAGCAAGCGCCCGGCCGTGCGATAGACCTCGGCGGTGCGACGCAGCGCCTCCCACAGGCTGCCGGCGTTCGGACAGAGCACCAGAAAATCCTGGATGTCGACGCGCCGCCCGGCATGGGCGCCGCCGCCGAAAATCTGGATCTGCGGCAGGGGTATCGAAACCCGGTTGCCCTTGGCCAGATAGGCATGCAGCGGCAGGCGCGCCGAGGCCGCGGCAGCGTGCAGCACCGCCATCGACACGGCGACGAGGGCGTTGCCGCCGATGCGCGACTTCTGCCTGGTGCCGTCCAGGTCGATCAGGTCGCGGTCGATGGCGCGCTGGTCGGCGGCGTCCCTGCCGCGCACACGCTGGTCGACTTCCCGGCGTATGTTGTCGAGGGCGCGCTCGACGCCGAACCCTCCGAGGATGGCGCCGCCGTCCCTGAGGTCCAGCGCCTCGCCGGAGCCGACCGAGGCGCCGGCCGGCGCAATCGCGCGACCGATCGAGCCGTCTGCCAGACCGACTTCCGCCTCGACCGTCGGGCGGCCGCGGGAGTCCCACACCGCGCGTGCCCTGACCTGCTCGATCCGAGTATCCATCACTGTCCCGTCCCTGAAAGAACCTGTGTCCAATGGCTGCAGACGTCGCCCGGGCCGAAATTCCGGGCGCGAAGGAAATGGGCGGCAACGCCCCTGACAAGATCGCGCTGCGTATCCGTGGTGATGTATTCGACCGGCGACTTGCCATCGACCCGGGCAAGCAGCAGCGCCGGGAGAAGCGCCGCCACCCGCGCTCTGACGCCGTGGCTTGCCGGAAAGGTCGCCGCCTCGAAATAGGCCGGCGGTGAGGCTCTCGAAGGCGCCGGCCAGCGCCCCGCGATCGCCGACGACCAGCCCCTTCAGAAGCAGGTGGTTGAGGCAGAACGCCACGTCGAAGGCGGGATCGCCGTAGGTGGCGCATTCCGCGTCGAGCAGGATGGGGCCCTCTCCCCCGACGAGGATGTTCTTCGGGCTGACGTCGCCGTGGATGAGGCAATCCCTGTGGCGCGCGGTGGTGCGCGCGATGGCCAGCAGACGCCGGGCCAGCGCCGGGTGCCTCTCCGCGGCCGCCTCGAGATAGGGCGCGATGCGCAGGGCATGGAAGGTGGTGCCGTTGGCGAACGCCTGGGCGATGTCCGGCTGTCCGGCCGTTGCCGCGTGGATCCGCCCGATCGTGCGCCCGACCGCAGCGGCGAAGGCCGGGTCGACCTCGCCGGCAAGCAGCCGCGCCTTCCACACCGGAGCCCTTGCCGGCTCGATATAGCTCATGACGAAAAGACCGGCGGCGGCATCCTGGTAGAGCACCTGCGGCGCCGACCCGGGGACGATCCGGCCGGCGATGCGCAACCAGTCTGCATCGGCGGCATTGCGCGCCACCGGCGCCCGCCACTCCTGAGCGACGTTGAGCTTGGCCAGGGCGCGCTTGACGACCACGCGCTGTTCGCCCCGCCGGACGATCCAGATGTCGGAGGAAACGCCGCCGGTGAGCGGCTCGAACTCGGGCGCGCCGCCGCCGTCCAGCAGGCCGCGGCGCACCAGTTCGGCGGCGGTGGCCTCGACCCAGGCCCGCCGGTCCTCGCCCTGTGGTTCGTGCGCGGCGATCATGGCTCAGGCGACGCGGTGCAACAGCGGTTCGCCCGCGGCGAGCCTTCGGCAGTTCTCGACGACGACATCGAGGCTCCGCCGCCAGGTTCCCATGGTCAGCCAGGCGACGTGCGGCGTGACGACGACGTTGGCAAGCGAGAAGATCGGGCTGGCGGCCGCCGGGGGCTCGTCGGGGAAGACATCGAGGCCGGCCGCGCCCAGCCGCCCGTCCCTGAGGGCATCGACCAGGGCGCTTTCGTCGATCAGCGGTCCGCGCGCGGTGTTGATGACGATGGCGCCCGGCTTCATCAGGGCAATGCGGCGGGCGTCGAGAAGATTCCGGGTCTCCGGCGTCAGCGGCACATGCAGCGAGACCACGTCCGCCTGGCGCAGCACATCCTCGCACGACAGAAGTTCGACGTCGGCCGTCGGCACTTTCGGATCGTGGGCGACCACCCGCGCGCCCAGCGCCTGGAGGACCGGCGCCAGGCGCCGCGACACCGCGCCGAAGCCGATCAGCCCGACGCATTTGCCGTTGATTTCGCCGATGTCCTCGACCAGATCGGCCCGGATCGGCCAGCCGCGCCCCTGGCGGGTCTCCGCATCGATCGCGATGATGCGCCGCAGGCAGGCGAACATGAGCGCCAGCGTCAGTTCGACCACCGCCTGGGTATTGGTTCCCGGCATGTTGCAGACGGCAATGCCGCGTTCGCTGGCGGCGGCAAGATCGATGGCGTCGACGCCGACGCCGATCTTGTGCACCAGCCTGAGGCGCGGCCCCCATCGCCATCAGCGCCGCGCTCACCGGTGCCAGCACGTGCAGCAGGACGTCGGCGTCGGCCAGTTCCTGTCGCAGCCGCGCTTCGTCGGACGTACGCACGCAGACGATGTCGACGATCCGCCGGTCGACCGTTGCGACCAGCCGGCCGACGCCATCGCCGACATCGTGGTGCAGGACCGCTTTCATCGCCCGCCCGTCAGACGCTGGACTTGTGGCGTTCGACGCACGTCGACAGGACGGCATCGAGCGGCTGGGCCCACCAGTGGCGGGAGAAGATCTCCACCTCGGCGTAGCCGGCAAAGCCCGCCGCCTCGACCCAGCCGCGGACGCGCGGGATGTCGACGACGCCGTCGCCCATCATCCCGCGGTCGTTGAGCAGATCGGTGGTCGGCACCAGCCAGTCGCAGACGTGGAACGCCAGCAGCCGCTTGCTGCCGGTCCGGGCGATCTGCGCCTCCAGCTCCGGGTCCCACCACGTATGGTAGATGTCGACCGCGACGCCGATGCTGCCGTCGGCGTCCGGGTCGAGCCGGTCGCAGATGTCGAGCGCCTGGCTCAGGGTGTTCACGCAGGCGCGGTCGGCGGCATACATCGGGTGCAGCGGTTCGATGGCGAGCGGCATCTTCACCGTGCGGGCATAGTCGAGCAGTTCGGCCAGGCGGTCCTCGACCATCGCGCGCGCCGCGCCGATATCCTTGCCGGGCGTCGATCCGGGCCGCGAGAACTGCGGCAAGCCGCCGACGACCAGCACCAGGCAGGCGGCGCCGAGGGTTGCGGCTTCATCGACGGCGCGACGGTTGTCGTCCATCGCCTCCTGCCGCCGCGGCGGATCGCTGGTCAGCATGCCGCCGCGGCAATAGCCGGAGAGTTCAAGGCCGGCGCTGCGGATCGCCTCGGTGGCGCGCTTCAGCCCGACATCGGCCACCTGGTCGCGCCACGGCGACAGCCCGCGGATGCCGTGGCGGCTGCAGGCGTCCACCACCGTCAGCAGGTCGCCGTGGGCGCGCGTCGTCGCCGTGTTGATCGACAGCCATCGCGAGTCGCGGGAGAAATCGCGCATGGCGGTCACGCCGCGATGTCGGGAAGATCGACCCAGCGGCGTTCCTCCCAGCTCTGTTTCGAAGCCTCGGCGTACTGGACGCCCTGGGCGCCAGCGCGCAGGTTCCAGGGAAAATCGCCCTCCCCGGCAAGATGCCTGAGGAACAGCTCCCACTGGATGCGGAAGGCATTCTTGTAGGGCGCCGTCTCGGGGATCTTCTGCCAGTCGCGGTAGAAATCCACCGGCTCGGCGACGTCGAGGCTCCAGGCGCCGCGCGGCGTCGCTTCCCGGCGCTGGCTCCAGCAATGGACCAATCCGGCGACCGCCGAGCCCTCGCTGCCGTCGACCTGCATGACGATGATGTCCTCGGCGCGCACGCGCACGCACCATGAACTCATGATCTGTGCCATGGCGCCACCCGCCAGGCGGGAGATCGCCATGACCGAATTGTCGGCGTCCGCCGTGTAGGGCTGGCCGCGCTCGTCCCAGCGCCGGTCGACCAGCGTGTCGGCATGGCAGACGACATCGAGCGGCCGGCCGCCGACCGCCTCCAGCATGTACGCGTAGTGCGGCTGCATATCGAGGATCATGCTGCCGCCCTCGGCCTTCTTGTAGTTCCACGAGGGACGCTGCGCCGGCTGCTGATCGCCTTCGAACACCCAGTAGCAGCCTTCGATGCGGACCATGCGCACCTTGCCGAAGAACCCGGTCGCCGCCAGCATGCGCAGCTTCGCCATGCCGGGCGCCCACAGCTTGTCGGCCACCACGCCGTGCTTGACGCCCTTGGCTTCGGCCAGCCGGTAGAGTTCGAGCGCGTCGTCGAACCGTTCGGCGGTCGGCTTTTCGGTGTAGACGTGCTTGCCGGCGGCAATCGCCTTCTTGAGGTTGCCGACCCGCGCCCGCGTCGTCACGCCGTCGAAATAGACGGCATAGTCGGGATCGGAAAGAACACCGTCGAGATCGGTGGTCCATTTCTCGATGCCGAAGGAGCCGGCCAGCCCGGCGATCCGCTCGGCGTCGCGGCCGACCAGGATCGGATCGGGGATCAGGCGCGTGCCGTCCTGCAGCGCGATGCCCCCGTCCTTGCGGATGGCGGCGATCGACATCCTGAGGTGCTGGTTCCCGCCCATGCGGCCGGTTACCCCGTTCATGATGATTCCGATGCGACGGTCGGTCATTGGCGCGCGCTCTCCCAGATCGGTCTTGTCGTGTCGCCGCGGTGCGCGCCGCCAGGCGCACCGGAGGTGCGGTATCGCTCTGTGTTACAGGCCGCAAACGTTCGCGTCAATTCGTTCCGGAGGGACATGCCGCGGCGCGGCGCCACGGCACCCATCCTGGACAAATTCTTTTGAGAGACATAGGGAAAATTGTCAGGAGGCGATCCCGCCGTCGCCGTCGGATTGTTCCGCAAACGGTTGCGTGATAGCCTCTCTTGCTGAGAGGTTCGGACGGGGCGTTCGGGCGACCGTTGGCCGGCCGGCGACCTGGCTTCCGCTGTGATTTCGGGCGGCATCCAGAGGGAATTCATGCACATGCGGATCATCCGCTATTCAGATGGCACGGTGCGCTACGGTCTTCTCGACGACGACGGCACCATCCAGCCCCTGGCGGGGCCGCCATTCGGGGGCCTGGCCGCGTTCGGCCGCACCGTCCGCCGCGACGACGTGCAGCTGCTTGCCCCGCTTGAGCCGCGGGCGATCTACGGCGTCGGCTTGAACTACGTCAACCATGCCCGCGAGATGAACGTGGCGCTGCCGGAAGTGCCGATGCTGTTCATGAAGCCGACCGGATCGGCGATCGGGCCCGGATCGCCGATCGTCCTGCCCAGGGAGGGCGGCATCTTCCATTTCGAGGCGGAAGTGGCGGTGGTCATCGGCAGGATCGCGCGCCGGGTCCCGGAAGACGCGGCGCCCGGCTACATCCTCGGCTACACCTGCGGAAACGACGTCAGCGAGCGCGTCATCCAGGGACGCGAAATGAAGCAGGGATGCCTGCTCATCGGCAAGGCGTTCGACAGCTTCAATCCGCTCGGCCCGTCGATCGTGACCGACCTCGATCCCGGCAACATCACCATTCTCGGGCGGGTCAACGGGGAGCTCAAGCAGTCCAGCAATACCAGCGACCTCGTCTACTCCGTCGCCCAGCTGGTTTCCTATCTGAGCCAGGCCTTCACCCTGTATCCTGGCGACGTCATCATGACCGGGACGCCCGCCGGTGTCGGCCCGGTTCATCCCGGCGATGTCGTCGAGATCGAAATCCCCGAGGTCGGCATCTTGCGCAATCGACGTCGTTTCAGAAGAGACATGACCGCCCCCGTCACGCTCAAGGACATCGCCCTCAAGCTCGATCTGGCGGTCTCGACCATCGGGCGCGCCCTGACCGACGATCCGCAGATCAGCGAGGCGACCAAGGCCCGCGTCCGGGCGGCGGCGGCCGAACTCGGCTACGTCGCCCACTCCGCCGCGCGCTCCATGCGCAGCGGCAAGAGCACGCTGGTCGGGCTCATCATTCCGGACATCGAGAACGAGTTCTACGGCAAGCTGGCCAAGGCGCTGGCCGAGGTATTTTCCGCCGCCGGCTACCAGCTGGTTCTGGCCATCACCGAAGACGATCCGGAGTCGGAGGAGCGCCAGGTCCGCGTGCTCCTCGAGGCGAGGGTCTCCGGGCTGGTGATCACCGCCACCCCGCAAACGACCCGCGAAACCGTCATGCTGCTGTCGCGCAGCCGCTGCGTCCAGATCATTCGCCGGATCAGCCAGCTGTCAGCGCCATGGTTCGGCATCGACGAAGAAGCGGCCCTGTTCGAGGCGACCAACCATCTGATCTCGCTCGGACATCGCCGCATCGGCTATCTTGGGGTGAGCACCTCGCTGTCGACCGGCCGCAGCCGCCTGGCCGGCTACGAGCGGGCGTTCGAGCGCTCCGGCCTCGCGCCGCCGCGGCATCTGGTCCATCTCGGCCAGCCGCGCGCCGCCTTCGGCGCTGCGGCGTTCGGCGCGCTGTGGAGCGGCGCCGAACGCCCGTCCGCCGTCGTGGCGGCTGGCGCCCGCCTGACCGTCGGCATGCTGCAGGCGGTGGCCGAACGCAAGCTGCGCATCCCCGACGACGTCTCGGTCGTCGGCTATGGCGAAGCGCCGTGGTGGAACCAGGAGCTGACGACCATCTCGCTGCCGGTCCGTGAGATGGCCCTGGCCTGCGGCGATTTCCTGTTGCGCCGGATTCGCGAGGCCGGCGGTCCGTCGCCCGCCGCAGCGTCGGCGAGCGGGCAATCGATCACCTTCGCCTCGTCACTGATCCAGGGCGCCAGCACCCGCTCGGTCGCCAGCCCAAGCCCGGCCGAAACCGCCTCCGCTCCGGCCAGTGCGCCGCGCACGGAAAACCCGTAGAGGCGCGGATCGCCCGAACTAATGGCGCCGACGTCCGGCGCATCGCTTGCCCCGCTGACCAGCGGCACGATCGGCGGCTACTGCCAGAAAGCCGAAAAGAAATCGAGGCCGCCCCTGCGCTTCTTGGTCTTGGCGACCGTCGGCCGGCTGGTGCCGTTGGGAGTCGGCTGCCGCGTGATGAAGCCGCCCTGCGCATAGTCGCTCAGCACTGCGACGAACTCGGTGCGATAGTTGGTTTCCGCGCTCAGCGGCTCGTCCGAGACGATGATCGAGGATCGCGGCAATGCAGTCGGCGCGATGCGCTCAAGCACATCCTGCGGAATGGTGACGCGGTCGAGAGCGTCCTTGGCGTCGTCCGCGCCTTCGATCGTCACCGCGCTCCAGCGCAGTGCCGTATCGTTGCCCGACATCGCCGTGAATATGTGCGTGCCGATCGGCCTCTCGGGATCGCGGATCGTGACCGGAACCTCGATGGTCGAATCGAACACCTCGCCGCCGTCCGGCCACGGCTTGTGCGTGTTGCGCCGCACGTACAGCATCTGGGTCGCACGGCTGATGTAGACCGAGACCGGCTCGAGCGCGAGCCTCGCCTCGCGCGCTGCCTTGGCGGCGACGGCCTTTTTGGCGTCGGCCTCCTTGGCGGCGACCTTGGCGGCGGCAGCAGCGTCGAGCTTGTCCTTCAGGTCGGCCTTGGCGGTATCGATCTGCGTCGCCAGGTCCGCGGCATCGGCGGCGGCTTTCTGCCTGAGCTCCTCGGCGCGCACCTTGGCCTGATCCGCGGCGACGACCGCCTTGTCGGCGGCGGCCAGCTTGGCGTCGGCGCGGGTCTTCTGCCGTTCGAGCTTGCTCACCAGCGCGGCCAGCGATGCTGCCTCGCGCGCCATTGCGGCGGCCGCCTTCTTCGCGTCGTCGTCGGTCGCGGCCTCCTTGGCGGCCGCGGCGGCGTCGAGCTTCTGCTGCGCGTCGGTCCTGGCGGTGTCGAGCTGCGTCGCCAGGTCCGCGACGCTGGCGGCAGCCTTCTGCTGCAGGTCGTCGGCGCGCGCTTTCGCCTTGTCCGCAGCGGCGATCGCCTTGTCGGCGGAGGCGAGCTTGGCGGCAGCGCGCGAACTCAGCCTTTCCAGCTTGCGCTCCGACGCGGTGAGCGATGCCGCCTCGCGCGCCGCTGCCGCCGCCGCCTTCTTCGCTTCGTCGGCCGCGCCGGCAGCCTCGGCGGCTTCGCCGGTGAGCGTCTGGGCACGCGCCGGAGCGGCCGCGATGGCCTCCGGGTTCGGTTCGAACAGGGCCGGGTCGGAAAACGCGACGGGGACCGCGTCGTTCGGCGAAATGATCACCCGCATCCCGATTCGCGTCTTGTCGAACATCTGCGCCGCGAAATCGTAAGGCATGCGGATGCAGCCGTGCGAGGCGGCGTAGCCGGGCAGCGGCCCGCCGTGGAGCGCGATACCGTTCCAGGTGATGCGCTGCATGTTGGGCATCCAGGCATCGTCATACATGGACGAGTGGTGGTCCTTGTCCTTCTCGACAACCGCGAAGACGCCGGCCGGCGTCTCGCGTCCGGTCGTCCCGGTCGACACCGGAGCCCGCACGATCCAGCCGACGGAATCGTAGAAGGTGACCCGCTGGGACTTCAACGACACGATCGCCATGATCGGCTCGCCGGCCTGGCGCGGCGCCTTCTCCACCGTCGCCGGCGCCCGGCGCACCTGTTTCGCCGCGGCGTCGGCGCTCAGCGCCGTCAGCCCCGTCAGCGCGACCGTTGCCGTCAGCGTCACGGCGGTGGCGGTGGCACAGCGCCGCAGCGCCGCGGTGAATTGCGTCATCGCAAATTGATTTACCATGCCGTGCCCAGTTGAAATGCCGATCCGCGCTGGCGCCGAACCGACGTTAGACCGATTTCTTCTAATAACCGACAGTCACCCCCCAACGCTACCCCTTCGTTTCCATGACTACCGACGGGTTTCGGCGGCGACTTTCTCATATGCGACGCCGGAGGTACAGAAAGCGCCGCCCGCGGCTGCGGCGAAAATGTCGGGGAGCGGCCGCCCGTACTGGCTTTCACGTGGTGGTGCGCCACCTTGCAGTCTGCTAGGCGTGCGCCATGAAGGCCAAGACCTCCAAAGAGTCGGCAGCAGGCAACCGATCGCAGCCGCGCGGAGAGCCGGCCCTGCGCGGGACGACGTCTGCACGCATCGGACGCCCGCCGCGGAACGGCGACAGCGGCCCGGAGCCGGGGGCGACGCGGGTCGGGCTGCTCGCCGCCGCACGCGGCGAGTTCGCCCGCCACGGCTTTGCCGGTGCCCGCGTCGGCCGCATCTGCAAGCAGGCCGGCACGACCGTGCGGATGGTTTACCACTACTTCGGCTCGAAGGCCGGCCTCTACATTGCCGTGCTCGAAGAAGCCATGGCGGAACTGCGCGCCGCCGAATTGAAGATCGACGTCGACACGACCGTGCCGGTCACCGGGCTGCTGCAGCTCTTCGCCTTCATCCACGCGCATTTCGACGCCAACCCGCAGCTGATCAGCCTGCTCAGCGCGGAGAACCTGATGCAGGCGCGCTACATGCGGCAGTCGAAGGAGATCCCGGCGATGTCGTCGCCGGTGCCCCGGCTGATCGCCGGACTGGTCAGGCGCGGCGTCGCCGATGGCAGCGTCAGCCCGAGCGTCGACCCGCTGCGGCTCTACGTGATGATGGTGGCGCTCTCCTATTTCCACCTCTCCAACGTCCATACGCTGTCGGCAATCTTCGACCGCGACCTCAGCCGCAAGGACTGGCGGGCGGCGCAGGGGCGCGACGCCCGCGCCATGATCGAACGCTATTTGCGCAACGGCTGACCAAAAAACAGGCCGCGCCGCCCGACGGGCCGCGGCTGCCGGTCGCAAGGCGGCACTTTCCTCCCTTTTTCGCGTCTGGCATGCCGGTTGCTTGGAAAGTAAACGACCGTTTACTTCCAGACGGTCGGCAAGCGAAGGGGAACGAGATGCTGAAACATCTGATGGGTGCGGTGCTTGCGGCAGGCGTGCTCGCCGGAACCGCCGCCATGGCCGTCGCCGCCGACAAGATCGGCTTCATCTACGTCGGCCCGGCCGCCGACTACGGCTACAACACCTCCATGGATATCGGCCGGAAATACGTCGAGAAGACCATGCCCGGCGTCACCACGACGGCCTTCGAGGCCATTCCGGAAACGGCGGAAGTCGAGCGCGTCATGGAGCGCCTGATCAATTCCGGCCACAAGATCATCTTCGCCACCAGCTACGGCTATCTCGATCACGCCATCAAGGTCGGCGAGAAATACCCGGACGTCAGCTTCCTCCACGCCGGCGGCCTGAAGACCTCGAAGAATGTCGGCACCTACTGGGCCGATTCCGATTCGGGCATGTATGTCGCCGGCATGGTCGCAGGCTCGGTCAGCAAGAGCGGCAAGCTCGGCTTCGTCGGCGCCTTCCAGATTCCGCAGCTCTTCCGCTCGATCAACGCTTTCACCCTCGGCGCGCAGAGCGTCAACCCCGATGCCACCACCACGGTCGTATGGACCGGCGGCTGGTGGGAGCCGCAGAAGGAGGCCGAGGCCGTCAACGCCTTCGCCGACCAGGGCATCGACGTGATTGCCGAGCAGGTCGATTCGCCGATCACCGTCGCCGAGACGGCGCTGAAGCGCGGCGTCAAGGTCATCGGCAAGGACGTCGACATCAGCGATCGTGCCGGCGCCGCCTGGCTGACCGGCGTCTCGTGGAACTGGGGCCCGATGATGGTCGACCTCGTCAAGCAGATCGATGCCGGCACCTGGACGCCGAGCCATGTCCGCGGCGACCTGGCGACCGGCAACGTCGTGCTCGACCCCTTCGGTCCTTCCGTGCCCGAGGACGTCCAGAAGAAGGCGCTCGCCCTCAAGGACAAGATCGTGGCGGGCGAGAAGAAGGTGTTCGTCGGGCCTCTCGTCAAGCAGGATGGCACCACCGCCGTGCCCGCGGGCGAGGCCATGCCCATGGAAAAGATCGAGACCATGGACTTCCTGGTGAAGGGCGTGAACGGAACCACCGGCTAGGAGCACCCTTCCGATGAAACAAATGGGTTCGATCCCATCGCAAAGCTGGCAGGTGAGCGCCGACGAGGTCGACATGACCCGGTCGGCGCCGCCGGTCCGTCCGCTCGTCATCGATGCCGAGCCGCAGCGCATCGTCGTCGACGGCAACAAGACGGCCATGGTTGTCGTCGACATGCAGAACGATTTCTGCACCGCGGGCGGCTGGATGGATTCGCGCGGCATCGACATCGCGCCCAACCGGGCGCCGATCGGCCCCCTCACCCGGATCTTGCCGCGCCTTCGTGTCGAAGCGATCCCGATCGTCTGGGTGAACTGGGGCGTGCGCAAGGACCTGCTCAACATATCGCCGTCGCTTCGCCACGCTCACAATCCGCGCGGCAACGAGACCGACCTCGGATCTCCGGTGCCCGGCACGCGCTCCGAGATTCTGCGGCGGGGGAGCTGGGGGGCCGAAGTGGTCGACGAGATCAACGCCCACGGCGGCGACATCCAGGTCACCAAGCATCGCTTCAGCGGCTTCTGGGACACCGACCTCGACGCCATCCTGCGCAACCTCGGCATCAGGACGCTGCTCATCGGCGGCGTCAACCTCGACCAGTGCGTCATGACCACGCTCGAAGATGCCAGCTTCCTCGGCTACGACGTGATCCTCGTGGAGGACTGCGCGGCGACCACCTCGCCGGACTACTGCACGCAGGCAGCGCTCTACAACATCAAGCTGCTGTTCGGCTTCGTCACGCGATCGGAACGCGTCCTCGCGGCGCTCGACGCATGACGACCGGCGACTTCGAGACGCGGCTGCAGGATCTCGCCATCGAGCTCCCCGACGTGCCGGTGCCGATTGCCCGCTTCCGCCCCTGGCGCGAGGCCGGCGGCCTGCTCTTCCTCGCCGGACAGATCTGCGAGTGGAACGGCGAGGTGCGCTATGTCGGCAAGGTCGGCGTGGATCACGATCTTGCCTCCGGGCAGTCCGCCGCCCGTGTCTGCGGGCTCAATCTGCTGGCGGTGCTGCGCCGGGCCTGCGACGGCGATCTCAACCGGCTCGACCACTGCGTCCGCCTCGGCGGTTTCGTCAACTGCGACCCGGCGTTTGACAAGGTGCCCCAGGTGGTCGACGGCGCCTCCGAGCTGATGGTCGAAATCTTCGGCGAGCATGGCGAGCATTGCCGCACGGCGGTCGGCGTGGCGGCGCTGCCGCGTAGCGCCGCGGTCGAGGTCGACGCCGTGTTCCGGCTGCGCCCATGACCGGGCCGCCGCTCGTCCGCCTGCGCGGGATGACCAAGCGTTATGGCACGCTCGTCGCCAACGACGCGGTCGATCTCGATATCGGCCGCGGCGAGGTGCTCGCCCTCCTCGGCGAGAACGGCGCCGGCAAGAGCACGCTGATGAAGCTCGTCTACGGTGTCGTCGCGCGTGACGGCGGGTCGATCGAGATGGACGGCAAACCGGTTGTCGTCGCCTCGCCGCGCGACGCCATGGCGCTCGGCATCGGCATGGTTTTCCAGCAGTTCAGCCTGGTGCCGGCCTTCACGGTGCTGGAGAACCTGCTTGTCGCCTGGCCGCATCCGCAACGCTGGCGCTCGGCTGCCGAGGACCGGGCGGTGGTGGAGCGCCTGCGCCGCCTGGCGCCCGAGATCGCGCCGGGCGCGCGCGTCCGCGATCTGGCGGTGGGCGAGCGCCAGCTGGTCGAGCTCGCCAAGGTGCTCAACCTCGATGCGCGCCTCGTCATCCTCGACGAGCCGACCTCGGTCCTGACGCCCCAGGAAGCCGCGCGCCTGCACGGTTTCGTGCGCACGTTGCGCGAGGACGGGCGCTCGGTGGTGTTGATCACCCACAAGCTCGCCGACGTGCGCGCCTGCGCCGACCGCGTCGCCATCATGCGCGGCGGACGCGTCGTCGACGTCGCCGATGTCGGCGACCGCGACAACGACCAGCTCGTCGAGGCGATGATCGGACAGCGGGTCGTCCTGCCGACGCGCCGGTCCGCCGCGCCGTTCGGCCCGCCGCGGCTGGTGCTGAAGACCCTCACCTGCCACGGCACCCCGCCGGCGAAGGACATCGACATCGAAATCCGCCGCGGCGAGATCGTCGGCGTCGCCGGCGTCGCCGGCAACGGACAGTGGGCCCTGGCCGAGACCGTCGCCGGGCTGGTCCCGCCGGCCAGCGGCGACGTGCTGCTGGACGGCGTGCCGGTGGCGCGCACCGGCGAACGCGACGCGTTCCTCTCGCCGATCGCCTATATCCCCCAGGAGCCGATACGCAATGCCGTCGTCGGCAGCCTGTCGCTCGCCGAAAATCTCGGGCTGCGCGACATCTCGGGCCGCGGCGCGCGGCTCGACACCGACGCCGTCGTCGAGCGCTTGCGCGCCTTCGACGTGCGCCCGCCGGAGCCACGCCGCGCCGCAGGCACCCTTTCCGGCGGCAATCTCCAGAAGCTGGTGGCGGCGCGCGAGCTCTCCCGGTCGCCTGCCGCGATCATCGCCTGCTACCCGACCATGGGTCTTGACGTGCAGGCGGCCGCGGCCATCCTCGACCGGCTGAGCCAGCATGCCGAAAACGGCGCCGCCGTCCTGTGGATCGGCGAGGAAATCGACGATCTCATCCGGCTGGCGGACCGTATCGCCGTGATCCATGCCGGCAGCATCGTCGGCGTCTTCGACGCCGCCGCAACCAGTCCTGCCGAGATCGGCCGCGCCATGGCCGGAGAAGCGGCCGAGGCAGCCTGATGCGCGCGCTGGCGGTTGCCGGTCTGGCGACCCTTCTCTTCTTCGCTCTGGCGGCCGGCTTCCTTCTGCTGATCGGCCAGCCGCCGCTCGCCATCATGCTGGACCTCGTCGGCTATGCCTTCGGCGACCCCTATTCGCTCTCCGAGAGCCTGGTCAAAGCGACGCCGATCCTCTTTTGTGCGCTGGCGGTCATCGTGCCGGCGCGGCTCGGCCTCATCTCGGTGGGAGGCGACGGACAGCTCTATTGCGGCGCGCTGGTGGGGACGGGCATCGTCCTGGCCATGCCGGACGCGCCGCTGCCGCTGCTCATGCCGGCGATGCTCGCCGGAGGGGCGCTCGGCGGGGCGGCGATGGCGCTGGTCGCCGGGGGTCTGCGCGCCCGCTTCCACGTCAACGAGACGATCACGACGCTGCTCCTCAACTATGTCGGCGTGCTGCTGGTCAATTTCGTCGTCTATGGACCGTGGAAAGACCCCGGCAATCTCGGCTGGCCGGCGACGATCACCTTCCCCCCGGCCGCGACCGTGCCCGGCCTGTTCGGAACGCGCGCCCATGCCGGCCTCGTCATCGCCGTGGCGCTGGCCGTTCTTTTCCACCTCGTTTTCGGGCGCGGCCGGCTTGGCCTGCAGCTTCGCATCCTGCGCGACAACGAGCGGGTGGGGCGCATGGCGGGCCTCAGCTTCGCCCATATGGTGGTTCTCACCATGGCGGTCGGCGGCGCGACGGCGGGACTGGCCGGCATCATCGAGACGTCGGCGATCCAGGGGCGCCTGCAGCCGGGCATCTCGCTCGGCTACGGGCTGACCGGCTTTCTCGTCGCCTGGCTCGCCGGCCACAATTTCCTCACCGCGATTCCGCTTGCCGTCCTCATCGGCGGGCTCATGGCCGCCGGCGACACGCTGCAGCTTTTCGCGAAGGTGCCGGCATCCAGCGTGACCATACTCTCGAGGGACTGCTCTTCGTGGCGATGCTGGCGGCCGCCGGCATTGCCAAGAACGACGGGAGGCGGGCTGATGGGGGCATGGGACATCGCGGGCACCTGGGTCGCGGCGACGCTTCGCGCCACGACGCCGCTGCTGTTCGCCCTGCTCGGCGAGACGCTCGTCCAGCGGACGGCCATCATCAATCTCGGCGTCGAGGGGCAGATGCTGGTCGGTGCCTTCGCCGGCTTCGCCGCCGGCAGCACGTTCGGCGATCCGTGGATCGCGCTTCTCGTCGGAGGGCTGGCGGGGCTGCTGCTGTCCGGCGTGCATGCCGGGCTCTGTCTCGGAGCCGGCGCCAACCAGATCGGCAGCGGCATCGCCGTCTGGCTTCTCGGCCTGGGCATCAGCTCCTTCTACGGCCGGCCTTTCGTCGGTGCCGAGATCGTCGGCTTCGGTCCGCTGGTCGCCCATCCGGCCACCGGCCTCCCCTTTGTCGACCAGATCCTTTCGCAACTGACGCTGACGACCCTGGTCGCGCTGGCGCTCGTGCCGCTGATCGGCGTCTGGCTCTTCCGCTCCCGTACCGGGCTCAACTGGCGCGCGGTCGGCGAGTCCTTCGCGACGGCGCGTGCCCTCGGCCTGCGCCCCTGGCTCATTCAGCTCCAGGCCATTCTCTTCGGCGGCTTCCTCGCCGGCATCGGCGGCGCCGTGTTGAGCGTCGACTACACCGAGACCTGGGCCCAGGACATCACCAAGGGCCGCGGGCTGGTTGCCGTCGCCCTGGTCATCGCGGCGCGCTGGAACCCGCTGCTGGCGCTGCCGGTCGCGCTTCTTTTCGGGGGCAGCGAGGCCGCCGTGCTCCGCCTGCAGGCGCAGGGAATTGAGACCTCGTCCTATCTGCTCGCGGCGACGCCCTACGTCATCTGCATCGTGATCATGTGGATCGGCTACCTGCGCATCCGCGGCAACGGCTACATGCCGGCCGAGCTCGGCCGCATCTTCGACTGACGCGAACTCCGCCGTTGCCCGGTCGCCCGGCCACTGCCCAACGCACCGGCCGCGCCATCCCGACCCGCTCCGCCGGCGACGATCGCGCTGGCGCCCCGAGCGACCCTAAACTAGACTCGCCCCGCGGCCGCTCGGCGGGGCCGACCGGTCGGTTCGGGAAGCCGGTGGCGAGAGGGGAGACGATGGCCTTGCAGGCGTGGAAATTGAGCGGCGAGTTCATGGAGAGCTGCAACTGCGACTATCTGTGTCCGTGCATCTACACAAACTCGAAAAGCCCGGCGACCTACGATCATTGCACCTCGCTCCAGGTGTATCGGATCGATCGCGGCAATGCTGGCGACGTCACGCTCGACGGGCTGAAGTTCGCGCTGATCATCCGGTCGGGACCGGTGATGTCCACAGGCAACTGGATCTTCGCCGGCATCGTCGACGAAAGCGCCGACGATGCCCAACGCGCGGTGCTCGCCGCCATCGTCAGCGGCGAGGCCGGGGACCGCCCGCCATGTTGCGCGATACGCTGGTCAGCGATTTTCGCGGCGTCGAGTTCCGCCCGATCGAATTCAACATGGACGGTCTTGCCCGTTCGACGAACATTCCCGGCGCCCTGTCCTACGCGATCGACGGCGTCCCCTCTTCGGTCGTCGCCGGCGCCCCGATCTGCATGGACAATTCCGACCACCCCGCCAACAAGCGCGTCGCACTGGCGCGGGCGCGGGAGACCCACATTCACGCTTTCGGCCTCGACCTGGATCTGGTCGGCAAGGACAACAACGGCCATTTCGCGCCGTTCAACTGGGCGTCGTGAGCCCCGAGCGCCCGTTTCCGGCGATGAACGCAGACACCGGCCAGCGGCAGCCCGCTTGAAGGGCTCCTCCGGCGCGATCGCGTGGCGATCATCGCCGGGCTGGTCGGCGTCACCGCGCTGTCGTGGTTCTACATGTGGCTGCTGGCGACGCAGATGGCCGGCGGCAACGCCGCTGGCCGGCATGGCGGCGATGGCGATGTCCGCGACGCCGCGGGTGTGGACCGCGACCGACTTCACGCTCACGTTCGTCATGTGGTGGGTGATGATGGTCGGCATGATGGTGCCGAGTGCCGCTCCGATGCTGCTCACCTTCGCCACGGTCAATCGACGCCGGCGCGAACGCGCACAGCCGTTCGTGCCAACGGCGATCTTTGCGGCAGGATATCTGGCGGCATGGGGCGCGTTCAGCCTGGTGGCGACGGCCGCTCAGGCGGGGCTCGAGCGGATCAGCCAGCTGACGCCGATGATGGAAGTGAAGAGTCAGCGTGCTCGGCGGCATTCTGCTGATTGCGGCGGGCGCGTTCCAGTTCACGCCGCTGAAGCATGCCTGCCTCGACAAGTGCCGTTCGCCGCTCGACCTGATCCTCAACGGCTGGCGCGACGGCAAATCAGGCGCCCTCGCGCATGGGCTTCACCCACGGGCTCTATTGCCTCGGCTGCTGCTGGCTGCTCATGCTGCTGATGTTCGTCGGCGGCGTGATGAACCTGCTGTGGATGGCGGGGCTCGCGGTGTTCGTCTTCGTCGAGAAGCTGCTTCCGGCCGGCGAACGGTTCGCGCGCTTCAGCGGCGTCGTGATGGCCGGGTTCGGCGCCTATCTGCTGATCCACTGCTAGAGGCGAATCGGCCGGTGGCGGCGGGCGCGTCGTCGTTCGAGCGCCCGCCGCCGAACCGTTTCAGAGCGCTTCGTCGAGAGCGATCAGGTTGATCTGCGTCATGCGCGCGTTCGGCGCCTTGCATGGCGGCAAACAGGATGGCCTCGGCAACGTCGTCGGCCTCCAGGAAGCCGGAATTTGCGACGAATTCCGGCGTGCGCCCGTTGCCGATGGCAAACTCCGTCTTCACCCCGGCGGGGCAGACGACGGCAACCTTGATGCCGAACGGCTGCAGCTCGATCCTGAGCGCATTGGTGAAGCCGACCTGGGCATGCTTGGTGGCACAGTAGATCGCCTCGCGGGTGAAGCCGCGAATGCCGGCCTGCGAAGAGACCTGCAGGATGAGGCCGCTGCCCTGTTTCTTCATGATCGGCACGACGCCGCTGGTGAACAGGAAGGTGCTGCGCATGTTGGTGTTCATGATCCGGTCGTAGTCCTCGACCGAATAGGCGGTGAAGGCGTCGTAACTGCCGATGCCGGCATTGTTGATCATGCAATCGATGCGGCCGAACGTGTCCATGGCTGCCGCAATGGCCGCGTCCGCCGTCGCTTTCTCGGCAACGTCGCCCGCTACGGCGACGTAGCTGGCGCCCAGCTTGGCCATTTCCTCTGCCGAGCGTATCGAGTTTGGCTTTCGTGCGGGCGACGGCAACGACGGCCGCGCCCGCCCGGCCGAATTGCAGCGTCGCTGCCCGGCCGATGCCCTTGCTTGCGCCGGTGACCAGCGCGACCTTGCCGGCAAGCGGTTTCCCGGATGTTTCCATTGTTCTTCTCCTCATTCCCACGGCGGCGTCGAGGCTAGCGCGCCACCGAACCGCCCGAGATGGCCAGGGCTTCGCCCATGATCATGTTGGCCGCCTGCGAGGCGAGAAAGACCGCCGCGGCACCGATCTCTTCCGGATCGCAGATGCGGCCGGCAACACCGCGCCCGACGATCGCCGCCCGCACTTCGGGGATCTCCATCGCCGGGCTGGTCATGTCGGTCCAGGTCGCGCCGGGGCAGATGGCGTTCACCTGGACGTTGTGCGGCCCCCATTCCACGGCCAGGATCCTGGTCAGCATCAGCAGCCCGCCCTTGGTGGTGCCGTAGGCGGCGTGCTCCGGATAGCCGTTGATGCCCGCATCCGAGGCGATGTTGATGATCTTGCCGCTCTTGCGCTCGATCATGCCGCCGGCGACGGCCTGTGCCAGGAAGAAGGGCGCCCGCAGGTTGACGCCCATCAGCCGGTCCCATGTCTCGGGCGCGACGTTCAGCGACGGCTCGACCTGATTGATGCCGGCATTGTTGATCAGGATGTCGATGGGGCCGAGGGCGTCGACCGCGGCGCGCGACGAGGCCGGGTATCTGCGTGACGTCCCCGAGATCGGCGCCAAGCGATACGACGCGGCGACCGAGCCCGCGGATCTCCTCGGCGACATCTGCAAGCGATCCGGGATTGAGGCTTGTAATGGCGACGTCGGCGCCGGCATTGGCCAGCGCATAGGCGATGGCGCGGCCGATGCCGCGGCTGGCGCCGGTGACGAGTGCGACCTTGCCATCGAGGTCGAAGCCAATCGTTTTCATTCCATCTTCTCCATTGGGTGTGCGGGCAATCGCTCAGGGCTCTGCGAAGGCGGCAAGTCCGGCCTCGGCGCAGACGTCGTCCTGTTCGCCGGTGCCGCCGCTGACGCCGATGGCACCGACGAGGTTGCCGGCGGACACGATCGGCCGGCCGCCTGGCGAAAGGACGAAACGCGAATCGATCGTGTTGAGGCCGTAGCCGCCGGCACCGGGCTGGGCAATCGGCCAAAGCTCGCCGCTCGGTCTCTGCCAGGCGACGGCCGTAAAGGCCTTGCCCTGCGCGATGGCGATCGAGGCGATCTGCGTGCCGTTCATGCGCTCGAACATGATGAGATGGCCGCCGGCATCGACGATGCAGCTCGCCACCTTGATGCCGAGCTTCGTCGCCTGCGTTTCCACGGCGGCGAGCATTGTTCGATAGACGTCCAGGCCCATTGGTGAACTCCTCGGTTTGCGGCCTTGTCGGAGGGCAAAGACCGGCGGCTCAGACGGCGCCCAGTTTCACCCGGTGTTCGGGCAGGCCCGGCACATCGACATCGACCGAGAAGAGGCTGCCGGCGAGCCGTTCCCCGGCATGTCCGCGCATCGAGGCGGAGAGCACGAACAGGGTCTTCATGTCGGCACCGCCGAAGGCGCAGATCGTGATGTCGCTGCAGGGCATCTCGATGATGCGAGCGATGGTTCCGTCGGGGGCGATGCGCACGACGCAATGGCCACCGAAGCGGCAGTTCCACAGATGGCCCTCGCTGTCGATGGCCGAGCCGTCCGGCCCGCCCCGTCCGAAGCCGGCGAAATGGGTGCGGCTGTCGCCGATCTCCGCGGTCTGCGGGTCGTAGTCGAAGGCACGGATCTCGTTGGCCAGCGTGTCGCCGAAATAGAAGGTCCGGTTGTCAGCGCTCCAGCACAGCGTGTTGGAGATGCCGATCCCCTCGCGCATGACGCGACTCGAACCATCCATTGCCACGCGGTAGAGCACGCCGAGCCCCGGGCTCTGCCAGTGGCCCTCGACGGTCGTGTCGAGATCGCCGTCGGCCAGCGTGTTGTTCTCCATCGAGCCGACCCAGAAGTAGCCGGCGGGGTCGGCCCGTCCGTCGTTCAGCCGCACCTTGCGATAGCCGGGCAGCGAAAAGCCGATGTCGACCGAGGTGTCATTGGCCGGACGCCGGAGCAGGATGCGGCTCGCCAGACAGACGAGCAGCCGACCCGCCTCGCTGGTCGGCGCCAATGAGACGACGGGCTCGTCGAAGCTCCACGATCGCACCGATCGCGTCGGCGGATCGTAGCGGTGGACGAGGAAGCGGCCGACATCGCACCAGTAGAGGGCCTGCTCCTCTTCGATCCACAGGGCCCCTTCCCCGCATCGATCATGCGTGGGCGCAAGACACGTGACGCGGTCCACATCGTCCTCCCAACTGAAACGCTCGAACCCTCCGGCGACCTTCTGCCGCGCCGCTTTCGCTGGGCCGAATCCCCTGTCGGCCGGCGCTTCGTCGCCTTGTCCAGCGTGGGTTCTAGCAAGATGTCAGTTGACGAGGAAGCCGTTTTCTGCAATTTCCTAAATCGTTGCAGCAAATGAGGCGCCATTTTTGAAAACGGCAGCAAGTTGCTGCGACCACTGCAAAGCAAGTTGCGTCGCCTTCGGCACGCAATCAAAACGGGAAGCCACCATCGGTCGTTCGACCGGGCCTGGGAGGAGGCCGGTGGGAGCTGTCATCGGAGGAGAAAAGCTCAAATGGTGAAGTTTGGAACGGTGGCGGTAGCCGCGCTCGCGGTCAGTGCAGCCACCAGTCTGTTGGGGGCGCCAGTCATGGCGCAGGATCAGCCGCACATCGCATTCGCACAGGAGGGTCTGTACAACAGCTGGCGCACGACCAACAACGACAGCATCCTGAACGAGGCCAAGAAGTACGGCTACAAGGTCACCTGGGTCGACGCCAACATGGACCAGTCGCGCCAGGTCGCTCAGGTACAGGACCTGCTCAAGCTGAAGCCCGACCTCCTGATCGCCGAGCCGGCTGAGCAGCAGGCTGCGACCCCGATTGCGGCTCTTGCCGACGCTGCCGGCGTTCCGCTGATCGTCGCCGACCGCGGCCTCGGCGTGCCTCCCGGCAAGGGCATGTACAAGATGCTGGTCGAAGTCGATTGGCACCAATACGGCGTCGAGTACGGCAAGCTGATCGTCGAGGCGCTCAAGCTGCGCACCGGCAAGGCGGCCGGCAACGTCGTCGAGATCGTTGGTACCGTTGGTTCCACGCCGCAGATCGGCATGGACGCCGGCATCAAGGAGATGCTCGCCGAAAATCCTGACATCAAGATCATCGACGCCCAGGACGGCCACAACGAACGCGCCAAGGGCCTGTCGATCATGGAGAACTTCCTGACCGCCCACCCCAAGGGCACCATCGATCTCGTCTTCGCTCAGAACGACGAGATGGCGATCGGCGCATTGCGGGCGATCCAGGCTGCCGGCCGCGACGAGCTGCTCGGCGGGATCATCGGCAAGGACGGCCAGTTCGAGGCGGTGCAGGAAATCGTCAAGGGCACGTTTGCCGCCACCTGCACCAACACCCCCTACTTCGGCCCGATCCTGATGCCGTATGTGAAGAAGATCCTGGCCGGCGAAGAAGTTCCGGTCGCTCCGCCGAAGCCCTTCATGTGCATCAGCAATCTGAACGATGAAGCCAAGAAGGTCTCGGCCGACCTCCTGAAGGAAATGCAAGAAAACAAGATGGCTTTCGCTCCGCGTTAAGCCGTAACTTCTCATGCAGCACCCGGAGGCGCGCCTGCGCGTCTCCGGCCTGTGCCAGGCAGAATATTATGAATATTCTTCTTGAGGCCGAAAAGCTCACCAAACGCTATCCCGGTACGCTGGCGCTCGACGAGGTTTCGTTCGATCTGAGGCCCGGCGAGGTTCATTGCCTCATCGGCGAGAACGGTGCCGGCAAGTCGACCCTGATCAAGATCCTGTCGGGGGCCATCAGCCAGGACTCCGGCAAGGTTCTTCTCGAAGGGACCGATGTCAGCCACATGCCGGTGCGCGAGCGCGCCGAGCGTGGCATCAGCGTGATCTATCAGGACCTCAATCTCGTGCCGCAATTGACCGTGGCAGAGAACATCTTCCTCGGCCACGAGCCGCGGACGTCGCTGGGCACGATCGACACCAGGAGCATGAAGCAGCTCTCGGAAAAGCTGATCGAAATGCTCGGCGTGCCGTTTTCCATTCAATCGAAGGTCGGCGACCTGACGATCCCGTTGCAGCAACTGACCGCGACCGCGCGCGCGCTTTCGCTCAACGGCAAGGTGCTGATCATGGACGAGCCCTCGACGGTCCTCAGCGGCAAGGACCTGCAGGTGCTCTTCGATGTCGTCCGGCGGCTTCAGGCCCAGGGCATCGGCATCATCTATATCTCGCATCATATCGAAGAAGTCTTCATCCTCGGCAACCGCGTCACGGTGCTGCGCGATGGCCACTTCGTCGCCACCAAGGATGTCGCCGACACCAGCAAGGACGAGCTCATCCGCATGATGGTCGGCCGTTCGATCACCGACCTCAACAAGCCGCTCGGCGGACGCACCGTGGGCGAGGAGGTCTTGCGGGTCGAGCACCTGTCGCGGCGGCGCTATTTCGAAGATATCAGCTTCACCCTTCACGCCGGCGAAGTCCTCGGCATTGCCGGGCTGGTCGGCGCCGGCCGCACGGAGGTCATCCGGGCCGTCGTCGGTCTCGACCGTTTCGACAGCGGCTCGATCCACCTGCACGGACGGCCGCAGGTGATTCATTCTCCCGGTCATGCGGTGTCTCTCGGCATCGCCCTGGTGCCGGAGGACCGCAAGGCCGAGGGCATCATTTCGGTTCTCAGTGTCCGTTCGAACGCGACGCTCAGCGTATTGCGCAGCATGAGCACCTTCGGCTTTCTCCATTTCGCCAAGCTGAAATCGAAGATCGACGAACTGGCGCGCATCCTGGCGATCAAGGCGCCCCGCCTGGGAGCGCCGGTCTCCGGCCTGAGCGGTGGCAATCAACAGAAGGTCGTGCTGGCGAAATGTCTGGCGACCGACTGCCGCATCCTGATCCTCGACGAGCCGACCCGCGGTGTCGACATCGGCACCAAGTTCGACATCTACCGCCAGATCGACGAACTGGTCCGTTCCGGCATGGCGGTCATCCTGATCTCCTCGGAGCTGCCGGAAGTGCTGACGCTCAGCGACCGCATCCTGGTCATGTCTGAAGGATGGGTCGCCGCCGAGCTCGATGGGCGCACGGCGACGCAGGAAGAGATCATGCACAACGCCGTGCCGCGGGCCGAGGCCGGCACGACTGCGAGGGCGGTCCAATGAGAACGTCGACTTCAGCTCAGGCGGCCGGCTGGCGGTCGTTGACCCTGCGCTCCGCCGCGATGGAGTACAGCACGTGGATCATCCTGTTCGCGATGCTGGTCGTCGGCAGCCTGATGACGCCGCTGTTCCTCACCGTCGAGAACCTGGTTGACGTGCTGCAGCAGTCGGCGATCATCGGTGTGCTGGCTCTCGGCCAGTTCCTCGTCATCCTGACCGGCGGCATCGACCTGAGCGTCGGGTCGATGCTGGCGCTTTCGGCGATGTTGAGTGCGCTGGGCATTGCGTTCGGGCTGGATCCGGTGGTCGCCATGGCTGCCGCGGCGCTCGGTTGCGGCATTCTCGGCGCCGCCACCGGCTTCATCATCGCCAAGGGCACGCTGCCGCCGTTCATCGTGACCTTCGCCATGATGGCGATCGCCCGCGGCATTGCGCTGACGCTGACCAGCGGCGGCCCGGTCAACCTGCAGCCCGGCTGGTTCCTGTCGATCGGCCAGGGGCTGTGGCCGGAAATCATCTGGGCGGTTGTCGCTGTCCTCATCTTCGTGCTGCTCGTCAAGCTGCCGATCGGACGCCACATCTACGCCAGCGGCGGCAACGTCGATGCAGCCCAGGTTTCGGGCATCAACACCTCGAAGATCTATCTGCTCGTCTATGTGGTGTCGGCGGTCTGCGCGGCGATCGGCGGCTTCATCTTCACGGCGCGCTCGACCGTGGCCCTGCCCACCTACGGTGCCGGCTACGAGCTCCAGTCGATTGCGGCCTGCGTGCTCGGCGGCACCGACCTGTTCGGTGGCATCGGCAAGCTGTCCGGCGTCGTGCTCGGCGTCATCATCCTTACGTTGCTCAGCAACATTCTCACCCTGGCCGGCGTCAATCCGTTTTGGAACTACATCGCGGTCGGGCTGGCACTGTGGATTTCGGTCAGCTTCAACTCGCGGCTGGCGACCAAGCAACGCTAACGCGCGTTTGCGGGAGGAAAGCTGGAATGTCGGAAGTGAATGCGGTCGCCACCGTGAAGTCCGATAAGCTGCATCACAAGCTGCTCAACACCAAGGTCATCATTCTGGTGTTGCTGGTCGTCCTGCTCGGCGTCGCGCAGGTCGCCTCGCGCGGCACATTTCTGCAACTGCAGAACATCCTCAACATCCTGGCGCAGAACAGCATCAGCGGCAGCCTGGCGGTGGGCCAGACGATGGTGATCCTGAGCGGCGGCATCGATCTGTCGCTCGGCTCGGTCACCGCCCTGAGTTCCATCGTCGCCGCCCTGCTGCAGGATCACGGGCCGTTGATCGCGCGCTCGGCTGCTCTCGGCGTCGGCCTGGCCTGCGGTCTGATCAACGGCATGGTCATCGTCTTCGGGCGGGTGCCGCCGTTCATCGCCACGCTCGGCATGATGCAGGTGGCCCTCGGCATCTCCTACGTCGTCAGTCGCGGCTATCCGATCTACGAGAACGAACACGTTCCCCTGGCCTTCGGCCTCGACTACCTGGGCCGGATACCGATGATCGCGGTGCTGTGGTTTCTGGTCGCCGTGGTCGCCTGGATATTGCTGCGCTTCACCCGTTTTGGCGCCTACGTCTACGCCATCGGCGGCAACGAGCGCACGGCGCGCACCTCCGGCGTCGGCGTCGGGCGCACGAAGCTGTTGATCTATGCGTTTGCTGGCCTGTGCGCCGGGATCGGCGGCATCATCTCGATCAATCGGCTCGGCTACACGCAGCCGATGCTCGGCGCCTCCTTCACGCTCGATTCGATCGCGCCGGTCGTGCTCGGCGGCACCAGCCTGTTCGGTGGCGTCGGTGGCGTCTGGCAAACGATGCTTGGTGTCATGGTTGCCGGAACGCTGAACAATCTGATGGTGCTGCTCGGCGTCAATATCTACATCGTCCAGATCGTACAGGGCGTGATCATCCTGTCCTTCGTGTACCTCTTCATTCGCTTCCAGAGGCGGTAGGTCGGGTGTCATCGGGTGCGCGGCAAGGTCTGATTCAGGCTCAGGGGGCTGGCCCGGGGTCATTCGGCCCCGGCTGCCTCTGGTCCGCCAGACGTAAAGAGATGGGAGAACGTCGTTGTCCGATTTGCTCGTGAAGCCGAAGGAACCCGATGCCAACGGGCGGATCATTCATGTGACGCCGGAATCGGCCGGATGGCGCTACGTCGGGTTTGACGTTCATCACCTGGCGCCGGGCAAATCCCTTGCCGGCGAGATCGCCGGTCGCGAAGCGCTGCTGGTCTTCGTCAGCGGCCTGGGCTCGGTCGAATGCGGCGGCTCGACGTTCAAGGACGTCGGCGGCCGCATGACACCGTTCGAGGGTGCGCCGCATTCGGTCTATGTGCCGCCGGCGACCCCGTTCCGGGTAACCGCATCGACGGATCTGGAGCTGGCGGTATGCAGCGCGCCGGCCACGGGCAAGTTTCCGCCGCGCCACATCCCGGCCGAAACCGTGGACAAGTTCACGCGCGGCCGCGGCACCAACACGCGCTATGTGCGCAACGTCCTGCCGGAGACGGAGGACGCCGAATCGCTGCTCGTCGTCGAAGCGGTAACCCCGGGCGGACATTGGTCGAGCTATCCGCCGCACAAGCACGATACCGACGATTTCCCCCGCGAGAACTCGCCTGGAGGAGACCTACTATCACCGGTTCGAGCCGTCACAGGGCTATGGCTTCCAGCGGGTCTACACCGACGATGGTGCGATTGACGAGACGATGACCGTCTATGACCGCAACGTGGTGCTGGTTCCGCGCGGATACCACCCGGTATCCTCACCTTACGGGTTCAATCTGTATTACCTGAACGTGATGGCCGGACCGTTGCGGGCGTGGCGTTTTTATAATCAGGAATCACATCAATTCCTTGTTGCGGAATGAAGTCGAATCTCGAAGACATGCGGTGGGGTGATTGCAGCTTTGCAGTATTGCCGCTGAACTTTGGTTTCCGCGAGGATGAAACGTACCACGCGCCTCATTGAGATTGCAGCAAGCCTGGGCGTCTCGCCCTCGACGGTTTCGCGCGCCCTGAACCGGCCGGAACTGGTGCGGGAGGAAACGCGCACCGCCATCAGGCATGCCGCCCAGCAGGCGGGCTACGACATTTCGGCGATCGCAGCGGCGCAGAAGGGCGAGCCGCAGAGCATTGGGCTCGTCGTTCCGGACATCGAAAATCCGTTCTTCACCGTGCTCGCCAAGTCGGTGCTGCACGAGCTCAGGCGCAACGGGACGAGCCTGGTGATCGCCGACACCAACGAGGAACCGCTGGGGGAAGGCGAGATCATCAGGGCCATGCTGCCCCGGGTGGACGGCGTGATCATCGCCTCCTCCCGCCTGGGCGACGGCGAGCTGCTTGCCATCGGCGCCGGGACGCCGCTGGTGCTGATCAACCGCGAACTGCCGAACGTGGCGTGCTTCCTGATCGATAGCCGGCCTGGCATGCGTCAGGCGGTCGAGCATCTGTTTGCGCTCGGCCACACACGGATTGCCTATGTCGAAGGGCCGGCCACGTCGCGCTCGGGCCGCGTCCGGCGCGAGGCTTTCGAGGAGGTCACCAAGGAGCACGGGGTCGAGAGCACGGTGCTCGGGCCCTACGTCCCGCGCTTCGATGGCGGCGTGCAGGCGGCCGACGTGGCGGTGGCGCGCAACGTCACCGCGGTGATCGCCTACAACGACCTCATGGCATTCGGCGTCATTTCGCGGCTCGCCAGTCGTGACATCCCGGTGCCGCAGAAGATGAGCGTGATCGGCTTCGATGACGTGCCCGAGGCGGCGATCTGGTCGCCGTCGCTGACCTCGGTCAGCGGCCCGACGGCGGTCACCGGAAAGATGGCCGTGCAGAGCCTCAACGCGGTGCTCTGCGGCAAAGCGACGAGCGCTCCCAATGCGCATCGGGTCGCGGCTGAGCTGGTTGTGCGCGGATCGACCGGCTTGCGCCCGACCTAGGCCCGATTCGAGCAGGATTTGCCGCCGTGCACGGGACGGACGCCGGCTGATGGCGCGTGGCTGGCGGCTGCGCGGCGGAGCCGGCCGGCGAGAAGGGAAGATCGCGATGGCAAGACGTCCGGAACCCACGGGACGGGTCATCATCACCGGCGGCAGCGGCAAGGCCGGAGGCGTCGTGCTCCGCGACCTCGTCGCCCACGGCTACGAGGCGATGAACGTCGACCGCGTGCCGGCGGCCTGCGACGGCGCCCGCACGCTGATCACCGACGTCACCGACATCGGCCAGGTGTTCGAGGCGCTGGCGAGCTACACCGGGCTCAACGACATGGATGAGTCGACGCGGCCGCAGCCGGTCGACGCGATCGTCCATTTCGCGGGAATCGCGCGCAACATGCTGGTGCCGGACAACGAGGTCTTCCGCATCAACACGCAAGGCACCTACAACGTCCTCTCGGTGGCGCAGAAGCTGGGCATTCCCAAGGTCATCCTCGCCTCCAGCGAAACCATCTACGGCTACATCTTCTCCTACGACCTTCTCCGGCCGGAGCGCTTTCCGCTCGACGAGGACTATCCGGTGCGGCCGATGGATTCCTACGCGCTGTCCAAGGTCGTGGTGGAGGATTGCGGTCGGGCGTTTGCCGCGCGCGGCGGCCTTGCCGTCTATGCGCTGCGCATCAGCCACGTGCTGACGGCGGACGAATATGAAACCGTGGTTCCGGCATGGCTTGCCGACAGCAATATCCGCAAGCGCAGCGGCTGGAACTTCATCGACGCGCGCGATCTGGCGCAGGCCGTCCGGCTGTGTCTGGCCCATGCCGGGGAAGGGTTCGAGCTTCTCAACATCGCCAACGACGACATCATCTCGACGGTGCCGGCGCGCCAGTTGTTGGAAATCTATTATCCCGGCGTTCCGCTGACGGTAGACATTCCGCCCTTCGGCGCGCTTCTGTCGAATGCGCGGGCGAAGAAGGTGCTGGGCTTCGCGCCGGAATTCAATTTCGAGCCGCGCCGGCCGAGGGCTTGACGCTGACGATGGCGCGACCGATCGCGTCGGCCACCCGGACCCGGACGGCAACAGGCTCCAGGCGTCGGTGGCGCCGGGCCTGAGGCCGGCCCGAATCGCCAGGCGCATGACGGCCGATCTCAGCGCCGGCGACCACAAGGTCACCGGTCGCGCCAGACGATCATGAACTGACGACAGTCGTTGGCGCGCCAGATACGCCCCGGATGCCATGATTGCCACCGGGGCAAGCGATCCCATGGACCGCCTGCCCCGGTGCGCAGTTGCTCCGCTTCGGCGGACGGGACATCCGGCACCGGAAGCTGGGGACACGTTGATTTCCCCAGTCTCAGGTGGACTCGGTTGATCCCGCTACCGGAACGGATACCAAGACGCCTCAGTCGATAAACTGGATGTCACCGTCGGCGGGGTCGTTAAGCACCGCCCTGCCGGTGTTTCCGTTGTGATCCAGGTAGCAGCCGTCGACATTGAACATGTCGTGGTAATCGGGCCCGGTGATTTCGACAGCTCCGGCGTTACCGTTGTAGAAGACCGGAACCGTGGCCCCGGGCCGCACCGCGTACGCGCTGCCGCCGCCCGCTCCGAGGCTCGCCGATTTGACAAACCAAACCGCGCCGGAGTGGTTGTAGAAATGCCGGACGCAATTTGACGGTCCGCTGGCGAGTTTCGAGATATCTCCGATCACTTCCTTGGCCAGACCGTAAGCCACGGCGGCCTCCTCGACCTTGCTGTCGGCAGCGATGGCAGATTGACCGAGGCAAAATGACAAGCCAACGGCAACTGCCGCAAGCCGAAGGCCGCCATAAACCGAGATGCCGGGTGCATGGGAATAATTTCCAAACATGAGCTCTCTCCTGTGAATATCTAAACGCGTGTCGTCGCCTAATAAGGATATTCAAACACGGCCATCAACATTATGTCAGTTTTATTTACGTAATTTCGGCCGCCTTTGGCTCATAGCATTTAGGTTTAGAGGAATTCAAGGATTCATTTCGGTCGGCACGCGCCAGAACAACAGCCCGTTTACCGAGATGATCAGCTACAGATCGAGAAATGCGAGGAATTCGTTGCGTATTTCTGATCGCGATCGTTTCTCCTGATCGCGATATTTTCTGCCGGCGGCCCGTGACCGACACCCGCCGCTGTTGCGCATTTCAAATTGCGCCCCGGCTGGGGACGGTTAAGATAGATCAACCCGGGGGCGGCATACGACTATACCATGCATATTGCGCCAAGTAGTCTGTTTGCAATCGTCAACCGACGTCGCCTACAAATCCTTGTATACGTTCTTTTCGTCGTGGTTGTTACAGCATCTCGACTATGGATTGCCCTGCCACTGGCTGCCTTGTTGCTTTTATTTGTTCTTGTTCTTCGTGACAACAAATGCATTCGCAGCGCCATAATCGAGTCGTCTATATATTGGTCCGCCGTTTTATTTGTTATGACCGAGCTTTGCAGCTATTTCGGTCTTATCAGCGTCGCTGCTCTGTCCATCTGCTGGGCGTTCGTTACCGTAGCTCTGCTAATATTGTACGAATTGGGTCAGCCCGTATCCCTTGAATTGAAGATCGACAATTCCAAGACGATCTTGTTGTTTACCGCTCTTCTGGTGCTGCTTTTCCTGGTGATTCTTGCAATCGGATTCGTCGCCCGGCCCAATAACTGGGATTCCATGACCTACCATATGCCGCGGGTCATGCATTGGGAGCAAAACGGCTCCATCGACTTCTACCCCACGACGATCATCCGGCAACTTGCGTCCGGGCCCTTTGCCGAGATGATCATATTACATTTCGATCTGCTGGGCGGGGGAGACTACTACGCCAACGCCGTTCAATGCTTGGCATTTGCAGGGTCGGCGGTCGCCGCTTCTCTTCTGGCCAAAAGGCTGGGGGCTCCGGCCATGTGGCAGGTCGCTGCGGCGGTATTCGTCAGCACCCTTCCGATGGGGATCCTTCAAGCAAGTACGACCCAAAATGATATCGTTGTTTCGTACTTTCTGATTTCGGCCGCCGACAGGTTGTTGGTTTGGACCAACTCGTCGAGGATCCGCGACGTTGCTGCGACCGGGATCGCATTCGGCCTCGCCATTCTGACCAAAGGAACGGCCTATTTCTTCGCGGCGCCGCTCCTGGTTCTTATGGCGTTCTGCCTGATATATAAAAGAAGACTGCGCAAGCTCGGAGAACTGACGGCAATCGGCCTGCTCATTTTGGTGTGCAATTCTGGCCAATACGTTCGGAACTTTGTCTCTTTCGGTTCACCGTTCGGCACCCAGGGGGCGATCACCGCCGTTGAGCCGAACGTGCAAACTCTCCTGTCCAACATCGCTCGAGACACGGGTGCCAATTTCGCCACGCCATGGCCGAATGTGAATGCGGTCATCGTGCAGTCTTTGAACAATGCGCTGAAACGCGTCGGGCTGGACCCCAATCCGCCCAATGCAACCTGGCCGAACAGCCATTTCACACTATCGCAGAGCGTGTTTCACGAGGACTTTGCCCCAAACCCGCTCCATACACTGATCATTTTGTTCTCGATGCTTCTTTGGTCGGGGCGGGCTTTGTTGTGGGGTGGCACAAACGTTTGGCACGTATTCGTCAAGCGGGAGGACGCTGGTGCGCGTCGCCTTTTCCAGTCCGGACTGGATCGTTGCAGATCGCTCTATCCATTGGAAATAATCCTCGGCGCCTGCATTTTCGCTTTTCTTTTGCGGTGGCAGCCATGGATCACACGTTTGGAGATGCCGTTTTTCGTGTTGATGGCGCCTGCCGTGGCCAGTGTATTGCCAAGAAAACTCAATGGGCCGATCGTCTTTGTACTCTTCTGTACGATAAGTTTTGTCTCCGCCATTCCTGTGCTCTTGTTCAATGAGAGGCGACCTCTGGTCGGCGACCGGTCTATTTTCACCGTTTCTCAGTACGAGACAATGTTCACGCAACAGCCAGATTTCGGGCGAGCCTACGAAGAAGCCATGGCAGCAGTGCGGGCAACCGATGCTACGGAACTGGGGATGATCGCAGGTAGCGATACGTGGGAGTATCCTGCCTGGAGGCTTCTGAACGGCGACCGGCAACGTCCGCCTGTTCGTATCGGGCAGATTTGTGTGCCGTCAATCGCGGGGCTGAAGCAGATGCCGGGTTTCGCTCCAAGAGTCGCTGTGCTTCTGGACCGCGACGCCGTCAAGACCCTTAGCTGTTTGGAGGGAACCTTCCAGCGGGGTGCGAGCTTCGGCGAAGGACGTA
Organism: uncultured Alphaproteobacteria bacterium; assembly: GCA_963784605.1. Classification (GTDB taxonomy): domain Bacteria; phylum Pseudomonadota; class Alphaproteobacteria; order Rhizobiales; family Kaistiaceae; genus CAVSRC01. The sequence goes on along the minus strand of CAWARW010000006.1, from coordinate 59,693 downwards.
ACCAGATGTTCATCTATCATCGTGTGGGGAATTAGCGGAGCGCTTGGGGCCGGTGGAGTCCTGAGATTGCCGGAAATTGGCGGCTCCTCGCGGCCCCAGTCCGGCGAACCGCGGTCCGCGCCGTTTGATGAATGACTCGCATCGCCGCGCAAATCGTGGCCGCCATGCGGCGCATATGCGACATTTTTGAGACACCTGCGGGAATTTAGCCGAATTCGAAACGTCCATCGGCAGAATCCCGGCAAGGCAAGGTTGCAGGTGCCCTCCGGCGCCGATACCGTCGATTGGTGTAGCGGCGGAATTCCAACGGATCGAATTGCTGGGCTGGAATTTCGATGAAAATGGTGGCTTTTCAGCGGTCGTTGTTCTGTTCTACGGCGCTCGCGACGGTAATGTCGGTGGCGATAGCGAGCGGCGCGCATGCCCAAGCCGTTGCCTATCCAAACTTCACGCCGGGTGGATTCGCGGGAACGAACCAGGGCACGCTGCTCGGGGCGGGCGAGAGCCGCTGGACCACGCCCTTCGGGTCGATGATCGGCGGCCAGCTTGACACCATCGCCGGCGTTGCCGGCGGCGAGTTGATGTCACAAGTCGCCTTTCACCTCTTCACCCGCGACCCGAGTACGTCGCTCTACGGTCTTTATGGCGCGTGGATGCGAGAATATGGCAACTCGGCATTCCGCATCGGGCCAGAAGCGGAGTTTTATGTCGGTCCCCTCACTGTATCCGGCGTCGGCGGCGTCAAGTTTGGCGATGGGTCCACCGACGGCTTCTTCCAAGGCAAGCTGAATTACTATTTGGATCCCGACACCAAGTTCTACGGCGGCGGCGGCTATGAGGGCGGCGCCTTCGGCATGTTCGGCTTTGAACATATGTTCCAGCCAACCGCACTATCCGGGTTTGCAGAAGTGCGCTTCGGCGATTGGACGGCGGCTTGGCTCGGCCTGCGGTATTACTATGGCGCTCGAGGCAAGTCTCTGAAAGCCCGCGAACGTGAGGACGTTGCGCCGCTCTGGCTGCACCTGACCAAAGAGCCGATGACGACGGTGGCGCCGACGACCACCGCCGCGGCGCAGCAGGTTGCGCCGACGACCACGCCGGCGCCGACCACCACGGTGGCAGCGACGACGACGCCAGAGGTCACCTACTACGATCAGGGCGACTGCGGCGATGGCCAGTACCAGGGCGACGACGGCTGCGATGACCTTCCGGAGGGCGGCCAGTATCGGCCATAGATTTATGGTCAATCCGGTTTCTGCGTGGAGGGTTTCGGCAGCGGCGATGACCGGCGGGCAGCGTCGCTAGGCGTGCGGATGTCCGGGTCGCGCTCAATCGCCTTGAAAATGCTGGCCGCCACCTCGGCGCCGAGGTGTTGGCTGAAGTGGGCTTCCATCGCCTCGGTCGAAAGCCCCAGCTCGCGCCAACCAACGACATAGTTGCGAATGCGGTCCTCCCAGATGTTGGGATAGGGCGTTCCCATCGGGCGTGCGAAGCGGTGCATCCAGCGCAGGAAGGGCAGGCACAGCGTGCGGCCGCCGGCCTGTCGGACCTTTTCGTGGATGTAGCCCTCCTCGCCACCGAATCCGCGGAACAGCGGGTTGAACCCGGGCCATGCTTCACGGCGGCTGGCGAACAGCCCCAGGCCCTGCATCGGGATGTCGAATGGCGGCCCGTCGGGGTCGTCGCCGGCAGCATCGTGAGCCCAGACGCCGTACATTCCTTCGCGCCATACGGGCTCAAAGTGAGTCGAAACCGAGCGCAGGTCGTCGTTGATCATCGGCCCCTGAAGAAGATCGCCGGTGTCGGGATTGGCGTCGAAATAGTCGAACAGGCGGCGCAACGCACCGGGGACGATGAAGACGTGGCAATCCATGCAGAGGACGTAACGGCCGGCCGATTCGTGGAAGACGAGATCGCGGGTGAAGGACGTGCCCGATTGGCCGGGCAGCGGCAGGTAGCGGTAGTTGGGGATCGCCTTCTCGAGCGCCTTCAGCGGTGCGCTGCAGGGACCGTCCGGCCGATTGTCGACGACCAGGAATTCGACCTCCCGGACGATCTCCCGATGGTACATGCGGATCGCCTGCAGGCTGAAATAGACCCCGTCGTAGTCGTCATAGGTCGCCATGCCAATGGTGACCTTCGGCTTCAACGTGCGTTGTGTGCGTTCCGGGACGGGGTACACCTTCGCCGTCGGCTGTGCCGGGCGCGGCAAGCCGGCGAGGAAGCGTGAAAATTCGGCGGGCGTGGAGTCGTTCGCGATCACGCTGCGGGCGAGGAAATCGGCAACGCCGGCGATCTGATCGAAGGCGCCGTAGGCGAGCCGCAGGGCCGGCACGCGCGCCGCGAAGCTCGCAACCAGCAGGTCGTCCGCGTCAGAAGCGCCATCTGGCTTGCGGACATTGCCGCGGACCAGCCGCGCCGCTTCGTCTTCCGACACGGCTTCGAGAGCGAGGGCGGCCCCTGCACGAAAGCCGACGACAATCACGAGCCCGCAGGGCTGTTCGACGTTGCTCGCCAGCCAGCCAAGCTCCGGCCGCACCAGCAGGCGGTCCTTGCCGCCGACGACCGAGGCAATGTCGTGGAAGCTCGACAGGGCACCGACGTGGTTGATCGAGCCCTGCGGAAACGACAACGGACCGGGGAAGCCTGCCACGACGCCGACCGCGCCGAGGAGGCCGACATCGGCGTCGGCGACATAGGAGAATCCCTGCTCCACGAACCATGCGGCGAGGGACGACTTGCCGCTGCCGGTGCCGCCGAGGATGACGATCGTCTTGCCCTCCCAGCCGACGGCAGCAGCGTCCAGCAGGGTGGCGCCACGGGCGAGAGGCAGCTCGTGGCCGGCAAGTGCCGTCAGCCGGTCAATGACGTCGCCACGGCGACAGGCGGCGGCGACAGGCACGCCATCGCAGGTGAGCGCGTAGCGGCCGGGCGCTTCCTCGCTGACAACCACCAGGTGGCCGGTGCCCGCCGTTTCGTTGGGGACGATGCCGAGCTCGAAGAAGGCGGCAATATCGCCGCCGATGCTCGCCGGTGCGTTGACGGTCAGGGTCCGGTCAAGGAACCGGATGGCGAAGGACTGGGTCATCGCCGCCTGGCGATTGTGGCTTGAGGCTGCATTGGCATCTTCCCGTTTGCTTCATGGAAGAAGGCACGGGAAGGCGGAACCGGGTCAAGCACGGCTTTGCCGGACCGTCTGGCGATGGCCGCGATTCCGCTGCCCTTGCCAGGTCGGAGTAGGATGATCGCGACTGCAATGCCACAGGGCGCCACGTGTCCTCCGACCGAGGAACGCGCGTTGTTGGTGGCCAGTTCGGCGGTGAACCGAGGCAGCTAGCGCCAAGCGGCGGAGAACATTGGAGAACCTCGCTGGGGAAGATCGCGAACCAAGCGGGGGTGCCCCGGCCGGTGTCCGACACCGCCAGACCAAGAAGATTTCAATGATATCAATATGGTCTGGCGGAGAACCCGGGAGAGACTTCGAACTCGGAGCCACAGGCCGCGACTGCGGCCCGGGCTTTCGCCCGCCCCCGCGGAGGCGTTGAGCGAAGCGAAACTGCCGTGAGCGAAATAATGGCGGAGAGGGTGGGATTCGAACCCACGGTACGGTTACCCGTACAACGGTTTTCGAGACCGTCCCGTTCGACCACTCCGGCACCTCTCCCCGCGCCGGCGTCTCTAGCCGCGCCGGCCGCGGAGCGCAAGCCCCGCCTGCACCCGTCGGCCGGCGCCGCGGTCGCGCTTACCGCCGCGTCCGGCCGCCGGCTTTTCCTTGACAGCCAACCGCCCATCCCTATAGTGCCGGCCAACTGGCGCGGCCGCTTTGCCGCGCCGTTTGGTTTTTCTTTGAAAATCGGCTGGTTCACCCCGATCTGGGCGGTCGGACCGGCAGGCTGGATCGACATCATGTTTGCAGTCATCAGGACCGGCGGGAAGCAGTATCGGGTCGCCCCGACCGATCTGGTCGAGGTTGAGAAGCTGTCGGGGAATGCCGGCGATGCGGTTGCCTTCGGCGACGTGCTGATGGTCGGCGGCGACGACGGCGTTGCCGTCGGCAGCCCGACCGTCGCCGGTGCCACGGTGTCCGGCGAGATCGTCGGCCAGCACCGCACGGCCAAGATCCTCGTCTTCAAGAAGCGCCGCCGGCAGAATTCCCGGCGCAGCCACGGCCATCGCCAGGAACTGACGCTGGTGCGCATTACCGAGATCCTCACCGACGGCAAGGCGCCGGCGGCGACGGCGGCCGCCGCGGACGAGACGCCGGCCGCGCCGAAGCGCGCCCGCGCCAAGAAGCCCGCCGAGGCTGCGCCGCAAGCGGCCGCCGACGCGGACCAGGAATAAGGAGACCTCGCCATGGCTCACAAGAAGGCAGGCGGTTCGTCGCGCAACGGTCGCGATTCGGCCGGCAAGCGTCTGGGCGTCAAGCGGTTCGGCGGCGAGACCGTTCTCGCCGGCAACATCCTGGTGCGCCAGCGCGGCACCAAATGGCATCCGGGTGCCGGCGTCGGCCTGGGCAAGGACCACACGATCTTCGCCGTCGTCGACGGCACCGTGCAGTTCCAGACCAAAGCCGAAGGCCGCACCTACGTTTCGGTCGTCCCGATGATGGCGGCCGCGGAATAGCCGGTTTCCGACGATAAAGCCGGCGTCTCATCGACCCGGCACGGAACAGCAAAAAGGGGAGATGGGACACCATCTCCCCTTTTGTTGTTCCGGCACGGAGGACGCCATGGGCGACGGGAACGAGGACGGGCACGGGGGGCGGGAGGCGATCCTCACCAGTCGCCTCCTGCTCAGGCGCTGCACGCCGGCCGACATGCCGGTGATGTCGGCGCTGTCGGCCGATCAGGCGGTGGCGGAGAATCTGTGCACGGCAATTTCGTTGGCCGGCGGCGGCGCCTTTGCCGTCACCGAGCGGTGCGACGGTACCGTCGTCGGCTGCGCCGGCTATGGGGCGCCCGAGGACCGGCCGACCGCGGTCGAGGCGGGTCTGTGGATCGGCACCCCGTGGTGGGGCCGCGGCTATGGCACCGAGGCCGCCCAGGCGCTGATCGACCATGCCTTCACCGACGGCCGGCTGAACGCGCTCTGGTGCTCCACCCGGGTGACCAACGTCCGCGCCCGCCGGGTGATCGAGAAGTGCGGCTTCCAGTTTCGCGGCACCGGCATGGTGCGCTCGCCGACCCTTTTCGGCGCCTTTCCGGTCGAGCGCTTCGTTCTCGACCGGCGCAACTGGGCGAGCCTCAAGGCGTGGGGCACGGCCAGGGCGGAGCGGGGCACGAGCGACCGTGAAACCGCGGCCTGACCCGACGATCGAGACGGCGCGGCTGACGCTCCGCCTGCCGCGTCTCGCCGATGTCGACGATCTCGTCGCCGGCGTCGGCGACCCGGCGGTGGCGCGCATGCTGGCGCGCGTGCCCCTTCCCTACCGGCGCGCCGACGGCGAGCGCTTCGTCGCCTTCGCCCGGCGGAGCGCCGGCGCCGGCAGCACCCTCAATCTGGCGATCATCCACGACCGCCGGCTGATTGGAATCGTCGGCATCGATGCGCTGCCCGCCCATTGCGAATTCGGCTACTGGCTCGCCCGCCCGTTCTGGGGGCGCGGCTTCGCCACCGAGGCGGGTTCGGCGGCGCTCGCCTACGGCTTCGAGGCTCTTGGCCTCAGGCTCGTCCGCTCCGGCGTCTTTGCCGACAACCGCGCCTCACTCAACGTCCAGCGCAAGCTCGGCTTCGCCGTTATCGGCCGGTCCGAGCGCGGCTCACTTGCGCGCCGCGCCGACGTCCCGCATATCGATACGGTGTTGACCCGAACCCGCTACCGGGCGCTTCGCCAATGAAGTTCCTCGACCAGGCCAAGATCTTCGTGCGGTCCGGCGACGGCGGCAATGGCAGCGCCCATTTCCGCCGCGAAAAGTTCGTCGAGTTCGGCGGCCCCGACGGCGGCGACGGCGGCAAGGGCGGCGACGTGTGGGCCGAGGCGGTGGAGAACCTCAACACCCTCATCGACTATCGCTACCAGCAGCACTTCAAGGCGGCACCCGGCGGACCGGGGCGCGGCCGCAACATGGCCGGCGGCAAGGGCGCCGACGTGGTGCTCAAGGTGCCGGTCGGCACCGAGATCCTCGACGAGGACAACCAGACGCTGATCGCCGACCTCGACCAGCCGGGCCAGCGCCTGCTCATCGCCCGCGGCGGCAACGGCGGCTTCGGCAACACCCATTTCAAGTCGTCGACCAACCGCGCCCCGCGGCGGGCCAATCCCGGCCAGGAAGGCGTCGAGATGTGGCTGTGGCTGCGCCTCAAGCTGATCGCCGATGCCGGTCTCGTCGGCCTGCCCAACGCCGGCAAGTCGACCTTCCTCTCGGTGGTGACGGCGGCCAGGCCCAAGATCGCCGACTATCCCTTCACCACCCTCCACCCGGCCCTCGGGGTGGTGCGCATCGACGGCGCGCGAATTCGTGCTTGCCGATATCCCCGGGCTGATCGAGGGGGCGCACGAGGGCGCCGGCCTCGGCGACCGCTTCCTCGGTCATGTCGAGCGCTGCAGCGTCCTGCTCCATCTGGTCGACGGCACGGCACAGGACCCGGTCGCCGACTATCGCACCGTGCGTGACGAGCTTGCCGCCTATGGCAGCGGCCTCGACGAGAAGCCGGAGGTGGTCGCCCTCTCCAAGGCCGACGCCATCGCGGACGACAGGGTCGGCGCGCTGAAACGGGCTCTGAAGCGCGCCGCCGGCACCACGCCGCTGGTCGTCTCGGCGGCGACCGGCGCCGGCGTCGACAAGGTGCTGCGGGCGCTTGCCGGCGAGATCGCCGCGGCCGCGACCCCCGTCGACGACGTTGCCGCCGAGCCCGAGGCGCCGTGGCGGCCGTAGCCGTCCTGCCCCTTGTCGCTGTATAACGGCGCCGATTTCGCTCCGCCGGACATTCCAGCAGCCTTCCCGTAGCAGCCGACCTGCCATGACCGCCCGCACCCCGGAAGCCTATCACCGCATCGTCGTCAAGATCGGCTCATCCCTGCTTGTCGATGGCGGCGGCGGCCGCGTGCGCACCGATTGGCTGGAATCGCTCGCCGACGACATCGGCGACCTCATCGCTGGCGGTCGCGAGCTGCTGGTCGTCTCCTCCGGCGCCATCGCGCTCGGCCGCGGCTTGCTCGCCCTGCCGCCGGGGCCGCTCAGGCTGGAGGAGAGCCAGGCGGCGGCCGCCATCGGCCAGATCGCGCTCGCCCGCGCCTGGAGCGAGACGCTCGGCCGTGTCGGCATCACCGCCGGACAGATCCTGCTGACGCTCGGCGACACCGAGGAGCGCCGGCGCTACCTCAACGCCCGCTCGACCATCGCCACGCTGCTCAAGCTCAAGGCGGTGCCGGTGATCAACGAGAACGATACGGTCGCCACCAACGAGATCCGCTACGGCGACAACGACCGGCTGGCCGCCCGCGTCGCCACCATGACCAGCGCCGACCTGCTCGTCCTGCTCTCCGACGTCGACGGCCTCTACACCGCCTCGCCCGCCCTCGACCCGGAGGCGCGGCTGATCGAGACGGTCGAGCGCATCACGCCGGAAATCGAGTCGATGGCCGGAGCGGCGGCATCGGAGACCTCGCGCGGCGGCATGAAGACCAAGCTCGATGCCGCCCGCATCGCCACCACCGGCGGCACCACCATGGTCATCGCCGGCGGCCGCGACCTGCACCCGATCCGCGCCGTCTCGGCCGGCGGCCGCTGCACCTGGTTCGCCGCCGAAGGCAGCCCGGTGACGGCGCGCAAGCGCTGGATCTCCGGGCGCCTGGAGACCAACGGCGCGCTGGTCGTCGATACCGGCGCGGTCAAGGCGCTGCGCGCCGGCAAGAGCCTGCTGCCGGCCGGCGTCCGCCGCATCGAAGGCCGCTTCCAGCGCGGCGACGCCGTCGACATCGTCGGCCTCGACGGCGAGGCGGTCGGCCGCGGGCTGGTTGCCTATGACGCCACCGACGCCGAGCGCATCGCCGGGCGCAACAGCCACCAGATCGAAGCGATCCTCGGCTATGCCGGCCGCGCCGAGATGATCCACCGCGACGACATGGCGCTCAGGGGCGAATAGACCTACGGCCCCGGCGCGATCTGCGACGTCTCGGGCTTCACCACGATCTGCTCGCGGAAGAAGATGTAGAGCCCGGCTCCGACGATGATCGTGGCACCGACGAGCACCCGCCAGCTTGGAATGTCGCCGAAGACCAGGTAGCCGAACAGCACCGCCCAGACGATCATCGTGTACTGGTAGGGCACCACGATCGAGGCGGGGGCGAGCCGCAGCGACCGGTTGACCGCCATGATCGCCATCAGGCCGGTGATGCCAAGCAGGGCAAGCAGCACGAAGTCGATGTTGTGGGTGATCGGCACCCAGTGAAACGGCGACACGATCGCCCCGACGATCAGCCCCGCCACCACATGCCATGTCGCCAGCGTCAGGTCGGGCGTGTTGCGCAAACGGCGGGTGACCACCAGGAAGCCCGAATAGAGAAGGCTGCCGATGAAGGCGATGAGGACGTGGACATTGAAGACGCCGGACGACGGCTGCATGGCGATGAGCACGCCGACGAATCCAACCGCCACGGCCGACCACCGGCGCCAGCCGACCTGCTCCTTGAGCACGAAGGCGGCCAGGACCGTCACGTAGATCGGCCCGGCGAGATAATAGGTCATGGTGTCGGCGAGCGGCAGACCGGCGACCGCCCAATAGAAGAAGAAGACCTCGGTCGTGGCGAAGGCGAGGCGCAGCAGCTGCAGCCACGGCCGCTCGAGCGCGAACAGCGGACGCAGGCCGCTCTTCATGATGAAGGGCGCCAGCACGACGATCGACGCGGTGTTGCGGATGAGCAGGATCTGCCCCGGCGCATAGGTTCCCGCCAGCCACTTGCCGAGGGTATCGTTGGCTGAAAACAGAACGAATCCGACCAACATCAGGATGATGCCGGCCGGGATGTTCTGGTTGTCGTCGATGGTCGGTGCGGGTGCGGCGCGGGCTGACATGGTGGCCAATCGGATCGGGCGAGCGGTCATCGCGCAGCCACGGTATCAAGTCCAGCAGATTTCGGCGGCCGTTCACCCGGCCGATAGCGCAGGCCGTCCATGATGATGCGCAGGACCGGGCGGACGCTCTCCTGCCAGTCGCCCGTCGCCGGCGACAGTCCACGTGCTCGCGGCCACCGCCAGCAGCACGTCGGCCGGGTCGAGGTCGCCGCGGATCTTGCCGGTCTTGGCCGCCGCATCGAGCAGCAGCGTCGCCGCCTTGCTCATGCACTCGCGCGAATAGGCCGGCGCCTCCGCCCCCGGCTCGAAGATCGAGCGCACCACCTCCATCAGCCCGCGCTTGGTGGCGATCAGCCCGGCATAGCGGGTCAGCCACGTCTTCCAGCGCCTGGTCGGCCGGCATCTGCGTCAGCAGTGCCGGCGCCGCGTCGCTGAGCCGCTCGACCTCGTTGCGATAGATCGCCTCGACCAGCGCGTCGCGCGTCGGGAAATGGCGATAGAGCGTGCCGATGCCGACCCCGGCCCCGGCCGCAACCGCCGAAAGCGGCACCTCTTCCTTGGACGAGGTGAACAATTTCAGGGCGGTAGCCAGAAGCCGTTCGCGGTTGCGGCGGGCATCGGCGCGCGGCGCACGCGATTTCCGGGATTTGGCCACGGCTGCCCTCTTGTAAAACGGAGGACCCTCCGTATATGAGCGACTGAACCGGAGCCGCCTCCGTTTCCCCAATATAGTTTCTCCAAGGACCGAATTCCATGTCCCAATCCCCCTCCCCCAGGGTCTGGTTCATCACCGGTGCATCCAAGGGCTTCGGCTACGTGTGGACCGAAGCGGCGCTCGCCCGCGGCGACGGCGTCGCCGCCGCGTCGCGCTCCGTCGGCCCGCTCGACCGGCTGAAGGCGCAATATGGCGACCGGCTGCTGCCGCTTGCCCTCGATGTCGGCAACAAGGCGGCGGTCAACACCGCAGTGATGCGGGCGCACGATCACTTCGGCCGCATCGATATCGCCGTCAACAACGCCGGCTACGGCCTCTTCGGCGCCATCGAGGAAGTCAGCGAAGCGGAAGCCCGCGCCCAGATCGAGACCAACCTGTTCGGCGCCCTGTGGGTGACCCAGGCGGTGCTTCCCATCATGCGCGGCGAGGGCGCCGGCCACATCATCCAGATCTCGTCCATCGGCGGCGTCTATGCCTTCCCCGTCGTCGGCCTCTACCACGCCTCCAAATGGGGGCTGGAAGGCTTCAGCCAGTCGCTGGCGGCGGAAGTCAAGCCGCACGGCATCAAGGTGACCATCGTCGAGCCCGGCGGCTTCGCCACCGATTGGGCGACGGCCTCCGCCCATCGCGCGACCCCGCTGCCGGCCTATGACGCGGCGCGCGCCGCAGCTGGCCGCCGCCCGCGCTGCCTACGACCCCGGGCGATCCGAAAGCGACGGCGTCCGCCCTGTTCCGCATCGTCGACGCGAGCGAGCCGCCGTTGCGCGTCTTCTTCGGCAAGGCCGGCCTGCCGATGACCAGGCGCGAATATGCCGAGCGCCTCGCCACCTGGGAGCAATGGAACGACGTGGCGCTGGAGGCCCAGGGCACCGGCGTCGCCGCCTGACCCCGCCAAGCATTGCACGGCGGGCGTCGCCGCCCGCCCCTCCCGTTCGTCCCCCCGTTCATTCCAAGGAAACCGCACATGAGCAAGACATTCGGCTTTGAATCGACCACCGACGAGGTGCTCGACGGCGTCGACCTCACCGGCAAGCGCATCCTCGTCACCGGCGTCTCGGCCGGCCTCGGCGTCGAGACCGCCCGCGCGCTGGTGGCCCACGGCGCCCATGTCGTCGGCGCCGCCCGCGATCTCGACAAGGCGCGCCGCGCCACCGAAGCCATCAGCGAGCTCGCCGAGAAGACCGGCGGGTTCGAGCTTGTCGAGCTCGACCTCGCCTCGCTGAACAGCGTCCGCGCCGCCGCCGACGCGCTCATCGCCGCCGGCAAGCCCTTCGATGTCGTCATCGCCAATGCCGGCGTCATGGCGACGCCCAAGGGCGAGACCGCCGACGGCTTCGAGACCCAGTTCGGCACCAACCATCTCGGCCATTTCGTCTTCGTCAACCGCATCGCCGCGCTGATCAAGCCGGGCGGCGCGTCTGGTCAATCTGTCCTCGGCCGGCCACCGCTATGCCGACGTCGATCTCGACGATCCCAGCTTCGAGCATACGCCCTATACGACCCGTTCGTCGCCTATGGCCGCTCCAAGACAGCCAACATCCTGTTTGCCGTCGAATTCGACCGGCGCCACAAGGCCGACGGCATCCGCGCCACCGCCGTGCATCCCGGCGGCATCCAGACCGAACTCGGGCGCCACATGACCGACGAGATCCGCCAGGAGATGGCCGCCAGCATCAAGCCGCGAGCGCCCGCGCCGGCCAGCCCTTCACTTTCAAGACGGTCCCGCAGGGCGCGGCGACCTCGGTCTGGGCGGCGATCGTCGCGCCGGCCGATGAGGTCGGCGGCAAGTACTGCGAAGACTGCCACGTCGCCGAGTTTCGCCGAGGGCAAGACGGTGCGCACCGGCGTCCGCGCCTATGCGCTCGACCCCGAGCGCGCCAAGGCGCTGTGGGCGAAATCCGAGGAAATGGTCGGCGAGCGTTTCGCGTAAGCCGCCGATCGGCCGTTGCCGGGGGATCGTGCCTCCCCCGGCAACGGCTTGCGTACCGCTCTCCAGGGTGCTGCGCCCATCTGTCTCCGGTGCCAAACACCACCGCCGCGGCTACAATGCTTGCGTCATGCGCCTGGTAACGCCGCTCGAACGCGTTCTGATTGCCCTCGGCCCCAGTCGCAACATCGTGCTTCTCGAACCGGATGAGCCTGTTTCGTCGGCCGCCGCCATGGCTCAGATCATGGCCTGGGTCGACGTATGGCCGCGCTTCGGGATGGTTTTCCGGGATTTCGGCCCCTGGTATCGCACGCAACAGACCCGCGTCGACCCGCTGCGCCACGTCATCGCCGTCGACGCCGGCGACGTCCCCCGCGAGACGCTGCTGATCGCGACGCTGACCGCTGCCCTCGACCCGGACGTGCCACCGTGGCAGGTCATCCTCACCAATCCGGCCGACGGCGACGGCCACGGTCCGTGCCGGATCGTCGTGCATTTCGATCACCTCATCGCCGATGGCGTGCGCTTCGTGAACCTTCTGTCGGCTTCGCGCCATCACCAGCGGCAGCCGGCCGCGTTCGCCGACGCAGCGAAACGGCTGCGGCGACTGTCGCTTGACGCCTTCCTGGGCGCGCCGCGCGATCCGCGCGTCATCGTTCCCGAGGTCGGGCTTCTGACCACCGACGTCCACCGGGATCGCACCGACCGTGACAGCGGTACGGCCCGCCCCACCCGACGGCTCACGCGGGCGATCACACGCGCGGCGGAACAAGTCGCCGACGGTCGCCGCCTCAATCGCCGCTGCGCCGCCGTGGCCATGATCGGGCGACGGACGAGCGACGCCAACGCCATCACGGCCGTCGAGGTCGATACGACGGCGGACGGAGCCCCCCTCCCCGGGCAGGGGCCGGCGAGCGCGTTGCTCGGCCTGCTGGCGCGGCGGCTGTGGTTCATGCAGGCGGGACAGACGTTCCTGTCGGTCGTGCCGGCGAGGCTCGCCCGCTGGCTGAGCGCGCAGATGGTGACGCGATGGGACGGGCTGCTGACGCTGGTGCCCTTCGGCCGGCGGCCGCTGCATTTCGCCGGCCGCGAAATCGGCCAGATCTGGTGCCTGACCGTCCCGGTGGTGCCGGTGCCGCTGCTTCTCGTCGCCACCGCCTACCGCAACCGCTTCCACCTGACGGCGGTGACGGCGTCCCCGTGGCTCGGCAAGGCGAGAGCCTTCGCCGCGGCGCTGGCCGACGAATTGAACCGGCCGCCTGCCTAGGAATTGGCGAAACGACCAGCCGGCTCGCTTCCGGGTTGCCCCCGCCCGCCCCCCGTGCCAAACACGCGCCGCCCGGCTAGACTGTCCGCGCGAAAGATCCAGGTATCGTGTCATGAGCATCGCGGAAATCGCCGAAAAGCCGACAGCGGGGGTCGCAGTCGCCGAGACCATGGCGGAGATCGGGCGCCGCGCCCGTGGCGCCGCGCGCACGCTGGCGCTCGCCTCGACCGAAGCCAAGAACCGCGCGCTTGCCGCCGCCGCCGCGGCGCTCCGCCGCAACGCCGCCGCCATCCTCGCCGAAAACGCGCGCGACGTCGCCGACATGAAGAAGGCCGGCGGCAACGCCGCCTTCATCGACCGGCTGACGCTCTCCACGGCGCGCATCGAAGCGATGGCCAAGGGTCTGGAAGCGATCGCCGCCCTCGCCGACCCGGTCGGCAGCCTGATCGCCGAATGGGACCGGCCGAACGGCCTCCACATCGAGCGCGTCCGCACGCCGCTCGGCGTCATCGGCATCATCTTCGAGAGCCGCCCCAACGTCACCGCCGATGCCGGCGCGCTCTGCCTCAAGGCCGGCAATGCCGCCATCCTGCGCGGCGGCTCGGATTCCTTCCGCTCGTCGACCGCCATCCACGCCTGCCTGGTCGAGGGGCTGACGGCGGCGGGCCTGCCGGCCGACGCCATCCAGATGGTCCCCACCCGCGACCGCGCCGCCGTCGGCGCGATGCTTGCCGGGCTCGACGGCAATCTCGACGTGATCGTGCCGCGCGGCGGCAAGGGACTGGTGGCGCGCGTGCAGAGCGAGGCGCGCGTGCCGGTGTTCGCCCACCTCGAAGGCATCGTCCACGTCTACGTCCACGCCGCCGCCGATCTCGCCATGGCCAGGTCGCTCCTGGTCAATGCCAAGATGCGCCGGGTGAGCATCTGCGGCGCCGCCGAGACCCTGCTGGTCGACCGGGCGGTGGCCGCCACCCACCTGAAGCCGCTGGTCGAGGCCCTGCAGCGGGCCGGCTGCGCCATCCACGGCGATCCCGCCACCGTGGCGGCGGTGGCTGACGTGACGGCGGCGACCGAGGAAGACTGGACGACCGAATACCTCGACGCGATCATCGCGGTGAAGGTGGTCGACGGGCTCGACGCCGCCATCGACCACATCGAGCGCTACGGCTCGCACCACACCGATCTCATCGTCACCGACGACCAGGCCGCCGCCGATCGTTTCATGGCCGAGGTCGATTCGGCGATCGTGCTGCACAACGCCTCCACCCAGTTCGCCGATGGCGGCGAATTCGGCATGGGCGCCGAGATCGGCATCGCCACCGGCCGCATGCATGCCCGCGGGCCGGTCGGCGTCGAGCAGCTGACCAGCTTCAAGTACCGCGTGCGCGGCTCCGGTCAGGTGAGGCCTTGAGCGTCCGCACCGCTGCGGCCCCGGCACCGGTCCTCCATCTGCCGCCGTTCCGGCCGGGCATGCGCATCGGCCTGTTCGGCGGTTCCTTCGACCCGGCGCACGACGGCCACCTGCGCGTCAGCCTCGAGGCGCTGAAGCGCCTGCGCCTCGATCAGGTCTGGTGGCTGGTTTCGCCGCAGAACCCATTGAAGGCGAATGCCCCGTCCGACGACCTCGCCCGGCGCCTGGCGGCCGCCGCGGCGATCGCCCGCCATCCGCGCATCCGCGTCACCGGCGTCGAGGCGGAACTCGGCACCACCTACTCCGCCGAGACCCTGGCGCGCCTGCTGCCGCGCCTGCCCGGCGTCCTGCCGGTGTGGATGATGGGTGCCGACAATCTCGCCAATTTTCACCTCTGGCGCGACTGGCAGCGAATCGCCGCAACCTTGCCGATTGCCGTCTTCAACCGCCCGGGCGTCGCCTTGCGGGCGCTCGCCGCCCCGGCCGCCAGACGGCTCGCCGCCTTCCGGCTGGATGCCCGCGACGCCCCGCTGCTGGCCGCAACCCCGCCGCCCGCCTGGGTTTTCCTGCCCTCGCCGCACATCGATATCTCCTCCACCGCGCTGCGCCGCCGGCGCATTGGCCCGCTCCTTGCGTCTTGAAAGCGTCACCGTTGGACGCTTATGTTTGGGGTGCGCCGTTTTGATTTGGGCGCTGAAGGAGAGGGATCGAAACTGACAAGCGCAGTTCGGAGTGAGGTGGCACGGATTCGCGCCCCTCGTCTTGCGGCCGAACGCCGTGAACTCGCAGCGGCGGCCGCCATCAAGCTGGTCCGGAAAAGCCTTGAGGATTCCAAGGCTGAGGACATCGTCCCCATCGACATCACCGGAAAATCGCCCGTCGCCGACTGGATGGTCGTGGCATCCGGCCGCTCGCAGCGCCACGTCGGCGCCATCGCCGAGCGTCTCGTGCACGAGCTGAAGGACGCCGGCGGCAGCGGCATCCGCGTTTCCGGCGAGCGCCAGTGCGACTGGGTGCTGATCGACGCGGGCGACGTCATCGTGCACATATTCCATCCGGAAGCCCGCAGTTTCTACAATATCGAGAAAATGTGGCTGGCCGACCATCCGACCGACCCGGTCCTGGTCTGACCTGCCGGCGCTGACGCGCCTGCGCCCATGCAGATGACCATCGCCGCGGTCGGCCGCATGAAGGCCGGTGCGGAGCGGGAGCTTGCCGAGCGTTACCGCGACCGCGTCAACAAGGCCGGCCGCCGGCTGGGCCTGTCGCTGTCGCGTGCGCGAGGTTGCCGAGAGCCGCGCCGGCTCCGCCGCCGCCCGCAAGGACCAGGAAGCCGCCGCGCTGCTTGCCGGCCTGCCGTCGGGGGCGGTGCTGGTCGCCCTCGACGAAGCCGGCCGCAACCTCGACAGCCGCGCGTTTGCCGCCGCTGTCGCGAAATGGCGCGACGACGGCGTTGCCGAGTTGGTTTTCGCCATCGGCGGCGCCGACGGCCTCGGTCCCGCGGTTCTCCAGGCGGCAGCGCTGCGCCTGGCACTGGGCACCATGACCTGGCCGCACCAGATGGTCCGCCTGATGCTTGCCGAACAGGCCTATCGGGCGGTGACGATTCTCTCCGGCCACCCCTATCATCGCGACTAGGAGGATCGGGGCGTTCACCAGCTTGCCGCACCGGCGCCCCGAAAACGGCGGTTTTGGTTGACAGATCGTTAGTCGGTTGCACCTAGCTTGTTGCCGGTGCGGCGCCAGACAGGGGTTTCCCGCTCGCGATGCGATTGCGCCTGACCATGATCGTCCTGCTGACCGTGCTGGCCGCCGCGCCCGCCGCGGCGCAGCCGGCCGAGGATGGCAGCCCGGCCGCGGCCCCGCGCGATGCCCGCCAGGCGGAACTCGATGCGGTCACCCACGACATCACGCTCTCCGCCCAGCGGCGGGCGGAACTCGCCAACGAAATCGACGCCCTCGACAAGGACCGGGCCACCCTCAACCAGTCGCTGCTCGACGCCGGCGATCAGGTGCAGAAGCTCGAGGCCGCGAGCAGCCGCACCGAGCGCAGGCTGAGCGCCCTGATGACCCAGGAAGACAAGCTGCGGGCCTCGCTGAGCGAGCGGCACACGGTCCTGGCCGAGGTTCTGGCCGCCCTGCAGCGGGTCGGCCGCCATCCGCCGCCGGCCATCCTGGTGCGGCCGGAGGATGCGCTGGCCTCGGTGCGCAGCGCCATCCTGCTCGGCGCCGTGGTGCCCGACCTGCAGGCGGCCGCCGAATCGGTCGCCACCGACCTGCATTCGCTGGTGGCGCTGCGCAAGGAGCAGGAGCGCGAACGCGACCGTCTGCGCACCGACACCACGGCGCTGCTCGAGGGCCGCACGCGCATTTCACTTCTTCTTGAACAGAAACGGGCCGCCCGGGCCGCTTCGGCCGAGGCGCTGGCCAACGAGGAGAAGCGCGCCGCCGCCCTTGCCGATCAGGCGACCAGCCTGCGCGACCTCATCGCCCGCATGGAGCGCGAGGAGCCGACGGCGGCCGCGGCCTCGGCCGAAGCCGAGAAGGCAGCCGCCATCGCCCACGAGAATACCGGCAACAAACCGGCCAAATCCCTGGGCAAAGCCGACCGAATGGCGCCCGCCGTCGCCTTTGTCGACGCCAAGGGCCTGCTTCCCGTACCGGCGAGCGGCCGCATCATCCGTAATTTTGGCGAGAACGACGGGCTCGGCGGCCGCGCCCAGGGCCTGTCCATTGCCACCCGCCCCGGCGGTCTGGTCTCCTCGCCGACCGACGGCTGGGTGGTCTACGCCGGCCCCTTCCGGAGCTATGGCCAACTCTTGATCATAAATGCCGGGGACGGATATCATGTGCTGCTGGCGGGCATGGGGCGAACGGATGTGCAAGTTGGCCAGTTCGTCCTTGCCGGCGAACCGGTTGCCGTGATGGCGGAGCAGAAAGTGGCGAGCATCGGCGCAGTCGACGTCGGTGCCGCGCAACCGGTGCTCTACATCGAATTCAGGAAAGACGGGACGTCTATCGACCCGGCCCCCTGGTGGGCCGCGGCAAACTCGGAAAAGGTTGGCGGATGATGCGTAAGGCCACATTATTGATCGTTGGTGCCCTGTTTGGTGCGCTGGCCACGGTTGCCGTGACGCAACCGCAACTCTTTGCGGGTGCAGAGGCCAACGCTGCCGCCACGGACACCTACCGGGAACTCAATCTCTTCGGCGACGTGTTCGAGCGCGTGCGGGCCGACTATGTCGAGGTTCCCGATGACCACCAGCTGATCGAATCGGCGATCAACGGCATGCTCGCCGGGCTCGACCCGCATTCGAGCTACCTCAATCCCAAAGACTTCCAGGACATGCAGGTGCAGACCTCCGGCAAGTTCGGCGGTCTCGGCATCGAGGTGACCAAGCAGGACGGGGCGATCAAGGTGGTCTCGCCGATCGACGACACCCCCGCCTCCAAGGCCGGCATCCTGGCCAACGACGAGATCGTCGGCATCGACGGCGAGAGCGTCCAGGGCTTCACCCTCAACGACGCCGTCGAGAAGATGCGCGGACCGATCGACACCCCGATCACGCTGACCATCAAGCGGCCCGATGTCGCCAAGCCCTTCGACGTGAAGCTGACCCGCGCCGAGATCACCATCCAGGCGGTGCGCTCGCGCGCCGAGGGCGACGTCGGCTACATCCGCATCTCCTCGTTCAGCGAGCAGACCTACGACGGGCTCAAGAAGGCCATCGACAAGCTCAAGATCGACATCGGTCCGGACAAGATCCAGGGCTACATCATCGACCTGCGCAACAATCCGGGCGGCCTGCTCGACCAGTCGATCGCCGTCTCCGACGCCTTCCTCAACCACGGCGAGGTCGTCTCGACCCGCGGCCGCCGTGCCGACGAGACCCAGCGCTTCAACGCCCATGCCGGCGATCTGACCGACGGCAAGCCGGTGATCCTGCTGATCAACGGCGGCACCGCCTCGGCCTCGGAAATCGTCTCCGGCGCCCTGCAGGATCACCGCCGCGCCACCATCATCGGCACCCGGTCGTTCGGCAAGGGCTCCGTCCAGACGATCATCCCGCTCGGCGGCAACGGCGCCCTGCGGCTGACCACGGCGCGCTACTACACGCCGTCGGGCCGCTCCATCCAGGCCCAGGGCATCGAGCCCGACATCGTCGTCGAGCAGCCGCTGCCGCCCGACCTTGCCGATCAGGCCGTCAACATGCCGCGCGGCGAGGCCAGCCTGAAGGGTCACCTGACCCAGGACGGCAAGCCGGAAATGAAGGGCTCGTCGGCCTACGTGCCGCCCGATCCGAAGGACGACAAGCAGCTCAACTACGCGCTCGACCTTCTGCGCGGCAAGCAGGTGAACACCGCTTTCCCGCCGGATCCGAATCGCGGCATACCGAACTGACAAGGACGGGCGGCGGCAGCGCCGCCCGTTCATCACCCAGGCTGCTGATGGCGGGCTGATGTCGGACGACCTGACAAAGCCGCTGGGACTGTCGCCGCCGCGACCGCCGCGCGGCCGGCCGCTGTGGCTGGTGATCGCGGCCGCCGCTGCCGTCGTGGTCGTGGTGGGGGGCGGAGCCTTGTGGCTGCTCCGCCCGGGGCCTGCCGGTCCGACCGCGACAGCGGTGATCGACCAGCCCGCCGCGCCGGCGCCGGCCAAGCCCGCTGCCGCCAAGGCAACCGCCCAGCCGGCTGCCCCCGGGCTCAGCGAAGTGAAGCCGAGCGGCAGCCTCAGCGAGGTCGGTACGGTGGTCATCCGCGACCCCTCCGAGCCCGAGGCGATCAGCCTGTCGTCGGTGCCGGTGGCCGATCTCGTCGAAGCCGGCCCCTACGGGCCGCTGCCCAGGATCGCCGCCGACGGCACCCGCCCGCTCGACGCGTATGCGCGGCCGCCCTATGCGGCCAGCCGCGACACCCGGGTCGCCATCGTCATCGGCGGCGTCGGCATCGATGCCGACGGCAGCAGCCAGGCGATTGCGCTGCCCGGCGCCGTGACGCTGGCCCTTGCCCCCTACGGCGCCGACCTCAAGGCAACCATGGCCGACGCCCGCGCCGCCGGCCACGAACTGCTTCTCCAGCTGCCGCTCGAGCCGTTCAACTATCCCAGCACCGACCCCGGCCCGCATACGCTGACCGTGTCGGCCTCGCCGAGCGAGAACACCGACCGGCTGCGCTGGCTGTTGAGCCGGGTCACCAACTACGTCGGCGTGGTCAACTACATGGGCAGCCGCTTCACCGGCGAGGACGCGGCGCTGACGCCGGTGCTCGCCGACATCGGCCATCGCGGCCTGCTGTGGCTCGACGACGGCTCCTCGACGCGCAGCCGCGCGGTGGCGCTGGCCGGCAACACGCCGGTGCTGCGTTCCGACGTTGTGCTCGACGCCGACCTGACGCCGGCGGCGATCGACCAGCGCCTCGACCAGCTGCGCGCCATCGCCCGCGAGCGCGGTTACGCCATCGCCACCGGCAGCGCCTTCGCCGCCACCATCGACCGCGTCGCGGCCTTCGCCCGCGAGGCCGCCGATCGCGGCGTCACCATCGTTCCCCTCAGCGCACTGGTTGCAGCAGGCCGTTCATGAACACGCCCCCGACGTCCACCGACAAGCCAGCGATCGGCGATCTGCCCTACCGGCTCAACGTCGGCGTTGCCGTTTTCAACCGCGACGGCCGCGTGTGGATCGGCCACCGCAGCGATGTCGACGCCGAGGGCGAAGGCGAGGGCCACTGGTGGCAGATGCCCCAGGGCGGCCTCGACAAGGGCGAGGACCCGGAGAAGGCGGCCTATCGCGAGCTGTTCGAGGAAACCTCGATGCGCAGCGTCGACCTGATCCGCGCCGCCGACGGCTGGCTGACCTACGATCTGCCGCCCGAGCTTGTCGGCATCTCGTGGAAGGGCCGCTATCGCGGCCAGAAGCAGAAGTGGTTCGCGCTGCGCTTTACCGGCGACGAATCGGAAATCGACGTGCTGAAGCCGGGCGGCGGCAAGTTCAAGCCGGAGTTCTCGAGCTGGCGCTGGGAGCATCTCGCCCGCCTGCCCGAACTGATCGTGCCGTTCAAGCGCGCCGTCTACCAGCAGGTCGTCGAGGCGTTCGCCGACATCGGCAGCCTGACGCGCTGGCCGGCGTCACCGGCGCGGCTTCACGGAGATCGATCGCAAGCGTGGCGGCGCGGACAAGCTGGCGCACCTGATCCGAAGCCGAGGCGCCCGGCGCCAGGGAACGCCTCACCGCCTCGACTTCGGCCTCCCATGCATGGTGTGCGCCGCCCATCCAGCAGCACACGCCGCCG
Source organism: uncultured Alphaproteobacteria bacterium (assembly GCA_963784605.1). Lineage (GTDB taxonomy): Bacteria > Pseudomonadota > Alphaproteobacteria > Rhizobiales > Kaistiaceae > CAVSRC01. Next base: position 39,071 of record CAWARW010000006.1, on the reverse strand, counting down.
GCGAAGGCGGACCACGGCGATCCATTGCCGCCGGTTCATCGCACGGCCCCTCTACCGGCAGTTTCAGCGATGTCGGGATCTGCCGCCTTGCGGCGAATCAAATCGGCGGCCGAGGCTATCGACCCATCGACGACGGGATGGAAATCGCGCGGGCGAAGCGGCGGGGTGGCCGGGTCAGACCAGACTAGCGGCCGGAGAGCGCGGTCTGCACTTCCTTGAGCTGGTGCAGGCGAAGCTCGGCGACGTCCCGCGCGGCGCCATCCTTGGCGTCGGCGACGTCTTCCGCGGCGTTGCGGACTTCCTGTTCCAGCCAGTCCGGGTCGACCTCGGCGAGCGGGATGGCCTGTTCGGCGAGGACGGTGAGGCCGCCGGCGTTGACGTCGGCGAAGCCGCCGCGCACGAAGATGCGCTCGTTCTGGCCCTCGCGCACGACGTCGACCACACCCGGCCTCATGGTCGACATGAACGGTGCGTGGCCGCTCATCACCGTGAAGTAGCCCTCGGAACCGGGAACCACCACCTGCTCGACCTTCGCCGACATCAGGAGCCGTTCCGGCGAGACCAGTTCGAACTGAAAGGAATCTGCCATCTTTCCTCAGCGAATGGCGAACAGCCAACCGCGAATAACCTCGCGTATTGCGCTTCCCGCCTGTGCCCTTCGCCGCTCCCTCTGCCCTGTTCGCTGTTCGCTAGTTCGCCGTTGGCTCGCTCACGCCGCTTCGGCGGCCAGCTTCTTCGCCTTCTCGACCGCCTGCTCGATGGTGCCGACCATGTAGAAGGCCGGCTCCGGCAGGTGGTCGTATTCGCCGGCGACCAGGCCCTTGAAGCCCTTGATGGTGTCGGCAAGCTCGACGAACACGCCCGGCGCGCCGGTGAACACCTCGGCGACGTGGAAGGGCTGCGACAGGAAGCGCTCGATCTTGCGGGCGCGCGCCACGGTCAGCTTGTCCTCTTCCGACAGCTCGTCCATGCCCAGAATGGCGATGATGTCCTGCAGCTGCTTGTAGCGCTGCAGCACCTGCTGCACCTCGCGGGCGACGGTGTAATGCTCCTCGCCGACGATCGCCGCCGACAGCATGCGCGAGGTCGAATCGAGCGGGTCGACCGCCGGATAGATGCCCTTCTCGGCGATCGACCGGGACAGCGTCGTGGTGGCGTCGAGGTGGGCGAAGGAGGTCGCCGGCGCCGGGTCGGTAAGGTCGTCGGCCGGCACGTAGATCGCCTGGATCGAGGTGATCGACCCCTTGGTCGTGGTGGTGATGCGCTCCTGCAGGGCGCCCATGTCGGTGGCCAGCGTCGGCTGGTAGCCCACCGCCGAGGGGATGCGGCCGAGCAGCGCCGACACTTCCGAGCCGGCCTGGGTGAAGCGGAAGATGTTGTCGACGAAGAACAGCACGTCCTGGCCCTGGTCGCGGAAATATTCGGCGACGGTCAGCCCGGTCAGGCCGACGCGGGCGCGGGCGCCGGGCGGCTCGTTCATCTGGCCGAAGACCAGCGCGCACTTGGAGCCGGCGGTCGAGCCGTTGTTCTTCTTCGGGTCCTTGTTGACGCCCGATTCGATGATCTCGTGATAGAGGTCGTTGCCCTCGCGCGTGCGCTCGCCGACGCCGGCGAACACCGAATAGCCGCCGTGCGCCTTGGCGATGTTGTTGATCAACTCCTGGATGATCACCGTCTTGCCGACGCCGGCGCCGCCGAACAGGCCGACCTTGCCGCCGCGGGCATAGGGCGCCAGCAGGTCGACGACCTTGATGCCGGTAATCAGGATCTGCGATTCGGTCGACTGGTCGATGTAGGCCGGGGCCGGCTGGTGGATGGCGCGGCTCTGCTGGGTCTTGACCGGACCGGCCTCGTCCACCGGCTCGCCGATGACGTTCATGATGCGGCCGAGCGTCTCTTCGCCGACCGGCACGGCGATCGGCTCGCCGGTATCGGTGACCTCCTGGCCACGCACCAGACCTTCGGTCACGTCCATGGCGATCGTGCGCACGGTGTTCTCGCCGAGGTGCTGGGCGACCTCGAGCACCAGGCGGTTGCCGCCGTTGTCGGTGGTCAGCGCGTTCAGGATGGCCGGCAGATGCCCGCCGGCGAAGTGCACGTCGACGACGGCGCCGGTGACCTGGGTGACGCGTCCGGTGGCGCCCTTGATGTTGGTGCTGTCTTTGGCCATGTCTCTGACTCTCCAGGGTGCGGCCTCAGAGCGCCTCGGCGCCCGAGATAATTTCGATCAGTTCCTTGGTGATCTGCGCCTGACGCGTGCGGTTGTATTCGAGCGTGTAGCGGTCGATCATGTCGCCGGCATTGCGCGTGGCATTGTCCATGGCGCTCATCTTGGCGCCCTGCTCGGAGGCAACGTTCTCGAGCAGCGCCCGGAAGATCTGCACCGACAGGTTGCGCGGCAAGAGCTCGGCGAGGATCGATTCCTCGTCCGGCTCGTACTCGTAGGCCGCGCCGCCACCGGCCGCCGCCCCCTCGCCGGCGACCTCGGCCGGGATGAGCTGCATCGCCGTCGGGACCTGCGAGATCACCGACCTGAACTCCGAGAAGAACAGCGTGCAGACGTCGAACTGGCCTTCGTCGAACAGCGCCAGCACCCGCCTGCCGATGGCGTCGGCGTTGGCGAATCCGATCTGCCGCACCTCGCGCAGCTCGATCACGTCGAGCACCTGGCGCGGGAACTGGCGGCGGAGGATATCGTAGCCCTTGCGCCCGACGCAGAGGATCTTCGCCTCCTTGCCGTCGCGCGACAGCCGGTTGACGTGATCGCGGGCCAGACGCGCGATCGACGAGTTGAACGCGCCGCACAGGCCGCGGTCGGCCGTGCACACGACCAGAAGGTGAACCTGGTCCTTGCCGGTGCCGACCAGCAGGCGCGGCGAATCCGTGCTGCCGGTGGACCCCGCCGCGACATTGACCAGCACCGAGGCCATGCGCTCGGCGTAAGGCCGCGCCGCCTCCGCCGCCGCCTGCGCCCGGCGCAGCTTCGAAGCGGCGACCATCTGCATGGCCCGCGTGATCTTCTGCGTCGCCTTCACCGAGGCGATGCGGTTGCGCAGCTCTTTGAGGGAAGCCATCGGATCAGCCCGCTATCCGAGCCCCGGCCGGATCAACCGAAGACCTTGGAGAAGGATTCCGCCGCCGCCCGCAGGCGGTCGCGGATGTCGTCGGTCAGCTCGCGCTTGTCGCGGATCTCGGCCAGGAGGTCCTGGTGATCGGAACGCATGAGCGCCAGGAAACCGTGCTCGAACTCGTTCACCTTGTCGACCGGCAGCAGATCGAGGAAGCCGGAAACGCCGGCGAAGATGACCGCCACCTGCTCCTCCACCCTGAGCGGCGAGAACTGCGGCTGCTTGAGCAGCTCGGTCAGCCGCGCGCCGCGGTTGAGCAGGCGCTGGGTGGCCGCGTCGAGATCGGAGCCGAACTGGGCGAAGGCCGCCATTTCGCGATACTGGGCAAGTTCGCCCTTGATGGTGCCGGCGACCTGCTTCATCGCCTTGATCTGGGCGGCGGAGCCGACGCGCGACACCGAGATGCCGACGTTCACCGCCGGGCGGATGCCCTGGAAGAACAGGTCGGTCTCCAGGAAGATCTGGCCGTCGGTGATCGAGATGACGTTGGTCGGGATGTAGGCCGACACGTCGTTGGCCTGCGTCTCGATGATCGGCAGCGCCGTCAGCGAACCGGCGCCGTTGTCGGCGTTGAGCTTGGCGGCGCGCTCGAGCAGGCGCGAATGCAGGTAGAAGACGTCGCCGGGATAGGCCTCGCGCCCCGGCGGGCGGCGCAGCAGCAGCGACATCTGGCGATAGGCGACCGCCTGCTTGCTGAGATCGTCGTAGATGATCAGCGCATGCATGCCGTTGTCGCGGAAATACTCGCCCATGGTGCAGCCGGTGAACGGCGCCAGGAACTGCATCGGCGCCGGATCGGAGGCGGTGGCGGCGACCACGATCGAATACTCCATCGCGCCCTGCTCCTCGAGCACCTTGACGAACTGGGCGACGGTCGAGCGCTTCTGGCCGATGGCGACGTAGACGCAGTAGAGCTTGCGCGATTCATCGCCGCTGGCGTTGATCGACTTCTGGTTGAGGATGGCGTCGAGCGCCACGGCGGTCTTGCCGGTCTGGCGGTCGCCGATGATCAGCTCGCGCTGGCCGCGGCCGATGGGGATGAGCGCATCGATGGCCTTGAGGCCGGTCTGCATCGGCTCGTGCACCGAGCGGCGCGGGATGATGCCGGGCGCCTTGACGTCGACGCGGCGGCGCTCTTCCGACGCGATCGGGCCCTTGCCGTCGATCGGATTGCCGAGCGCGTCGACGACGCGGCCGAGCAGGCCCTTGCCGACCGGCGTATCGACGATGGCGCTGGTGCGCTTGACGGTGGCGCCTTCCTTGATGTCGCGGTCGGAGCCGAAGATGACGACGCCGACGTTGTCGGATTCCAGGTTCAGCGCCATGCCGCGGATGCCGCCGGGAAACTCGACCATCTCGCCGGCCTGGACGTTGTCGAGGCCGTAGACGCGGGCGATGCCGTCGCCCACCGACAGCACCTGGCCGACCTCCGAGACTTCCGCCTCGCTGCCGAAATTCTTGATCTGCTCCTTGAGGATCGCGGAGATTTCTGCGGCCCGGATGTCCATCAGCCGACCTCTTTCATGGCAAGTTTGAGCGAATTGAGCTTGGTCCGGAGCGAACCGTCTATCATGCGGCTGCCGACCTGGACGATGAGCCCGCCGATCAGCGTCGGATCGACGTGGACGTTGAGCGCGACGTCCTTGCCGATCGAGGCCTTGAGCGCTTCCTTGAGCGCCGCGATGTGCCGCTCGCCGAGCGGTTCGGCGCTCACTACCTCGGCGGCAACCTCGCCGCGGTGCTCGGCGAGCATGCGGCGGAAGCCGGCAATGATTTCGGGCATGACGAACAGCCGCCGGTTGCCCGCCACCACGCGGATGAAATTGCCGACCAGTCCGCCGATCTCCGCCCGGTCGAGCACGGCGCCGACCGCGCCCGCCTGTTCGTCGGCGGCGAAGACGGGGCTCTTGACCAGGCGCGCCAGATCGGCGCTTTCGGCCACCATATCGGAAAACCGGCCGAGATCGGCCTCGACCGCCGGCAAGGCGTTTGCCTCGTCCGCGAGTTCGAAAAGGGCGCTGGCGTAACGTCCCGCTACGCTCGCTGTGGAAATCTGTCTGCCGGCCACCTTGTCCCTGTTCCCCGACACGACGAGCCTTGTCCGGTCAAACCCGGCCCGTCACCTGCAAAGGCCCTGATCGGATAGCTTTTCGGGGAAGGCCCGCGCTCGGGTACCGGCCCCATCCCCCGATTGCCGGTCGGATTAGCATAGGCTCTACCGCAGGGCAATATCGCGGATTCGCTTGCGTTCGGCCAAGCGATTTCGGCCCGCCGCGGGGCATGCCGGGGGTTCCGGCCGGTTCCTGCGGAATGGGCCCGTTAACCCGTCATTTACCATAAATCGGGCACGCTGCCGCTATTGAACCGGCTGCGTTGCGTGACGGCCGGCTGCTCAGGCGGGGAGCCTGCGACAATGCACAATCGTTCTGGTACCGGACGCGCCGGGCGCTCGCTCGCCGTGGCGCTGGCAATCCTTGGCGGCTTCGCGGCATGGCCGGCGACCGCCGGCGGCAGCGACCTGAGCTGGTTCGACGGCGCCTACAGCGGCGAGATCGGCACCCGCTTCTGGTACGGCATGGGCGAGACCGGCAAGAACCTCTACGGCACCGACAGCAGCACCATGGTGTCGCGCCTGACCTACCGGGGCCTGACCGGGGCGAGCGGCGAGGTCTACGGCCAGATCAACGAGCGCAACTACTTCGTCAAGGGCTTCGCCGGGCTCGGCACGCTCATGCGCGGCACCCTGCAGGACGAGGACTTCGCCACGGCGGACTTTTCGCCCTATTCGAGCACCGACAGCAGCCTGCACGGCGGCGAGATGAGCTATCTGGTCGTCGACGGCGGCGGCTATTTCGCCCAGTCCGGCGCCGCCCGCTTCGGCGTCTTCGGCGGCTACAGCTACCTGCGCCAGGCGGTCAACGCCTACGGCTGCACGCAGACGGCGAGCAATCAGGACGTCTGCGGCAGCAACCCGATCCCGGACTCGACCAACGTCCTCTCGCAGACCAACAACTGGAACGCGCTGCGCATCGGCGTCAACGCCGACACGGAGTTCGGCGGCGGCTGGCGGCTCAAGGGCGAGGCGGCGGTTCTGCCGCTCGTCATGCTCAGCGGCACCGACTATCACCGCATGCGCATCTGCGACACCAGCGGCTGTTTCACCGGCGGCATTCCGGAAGACGGCACCGGCTGGGGCTACCAGCTCGAAGCGTCGCTCGACTATACGCTCGCCAACCACGTCACCGTCGGCGTCGGCGGACGCTACTGGCACATGCAGACCAGCGGCTACTCGCACTTCGAGGGGCGCGTCATCGACTACAACACCGTGGCGCAGCGGGTCGACTGGAAGACCGACTACTACGGCCTGACCGCCCACGCCGGCTGGCAGTTCTGAACGGCGCTCACAGAAAGCTCTGCGGATCGATGTCGACCTGCACGCGCAGCGATGCGCGCGGTCTGGGCGCCGCCGCCAGCCAGGCGCGGACATAGGCCTGGATATTGCTGCTGCGCGGCGCCTGGACCAGCAGCCGCCAGCGGTGGCGGCCGCGCACGACCGCCAGCGGCGCCTCGGCGGGCCCCAGCACGCTCACCGCCGGATCGTCCGGCGCGGCACGGCGGAAGGCGGCGGCATAGCTCTGCGCCTCTCCCCGCTCCAGCCCGGAGACGACGATCGCCGCCAGTCGCCCGAACGGCGGCAGTCCGCTGGCGCGGCGCTCGGCGATCTCCTTCTCGTAGAAGGCCTCGCGGTCGCCCGAGACGATGGCGCGGATGACCGGATGGTCGGGCGCATAGGTCTGCAGCAGCGCCCGGCTGGCGCCGCCCATGCGCCCCGCCCGGCCGGTCACCTGGCTGAGCAGCTGGAAGGTGCGCTCGGCCGCCCGCAGGTCGCCGTGGGCGAGGCCGAGATCGGCATCGACCACCCCGACCAGCTTGAGGAAGGGGAAGTTGTGGCCCTTGGCGACGAGCTGGGTGCCGATGACGATGTCGACCTCGCCCTTGGCAATCGACGCCAGTTCCAGCCGCAGCCGGTCGACGCCACCGGAAAGGTCGCTCGACAGCACGATCGTGCGCGCATCGGGGAAGCGCGCCGCCACCTCCTCCGCCAGCCGCTCGACGCCCGGCCCGATGGGCACCAGGCTCTCCGTGTCGCCGCAACTGGGGCAGGCCTGCGGACGTTTCTCGGAATGGCCGCAGTGGTGGCAGAGCAGCACGCCGCGGAAGCGGTGCTCGACCAGCCAGGTGGAGCAGTTGGGGCACTGGAAGCGGTGGCCGCAGGTGCGGCACAGGGTGAGCGGCGCATAGCCGCGCCGGTTGAGGAAGAGCAGCGCCTGTTCGCCGTGTTCCAGCGTCTCGCCCACCGCCTGTGACCAGCGGCGGCGACAGGAAGCGCCCCCTCTCCGGCTGCTCGTGGCGGAGATCGATGGCCTCGATCGCGGGCAGCGCCGCCGCCTTGTAGCGGTCGGTCAGAAGCAGGCGCGTATAGCGCCCGGCATCGGCGTTGACGCGCGATTCGATCGATGGCGTCGCCGACGACAGGACCACCGGGAAGCCGGCCAAGTGTCCCCGCACCACCGCCATGTCGCGGGCGGAATAGAAGGCGCGCTCCTCCTGCTTGTAGGCAAGGTCGTGCTCCTCGTCGACGACGATCAGGCCGAGCTCGGCAAAGGGCAGGAAGAGCGCCGAGCGGGCGCCGACCACCACCTGCAGCGTGCCGGCGGCGACCCCGCGCCACACCCGCTCGCGGGCGCGCGGCGCCACCTCCGAGTGCCATTCCGCCGGCCGCGTGCCGAACCGCAGGCCGAAGCGTTCGAGGAAGTCGGCGGTGAGCGAGATCTCCGGCAGCAGGATCAGCACCTGCCGGCCGGCCCTCACCGCCGCGGCCACCGCCTCGAAATAGACCTCGGTCTTGCCCGAGCCGGTGATCCCGTCGATGAGCGTCACCGAATAGCCGCCCGCCGCCACCGTCTGGCGCAGGTGGTCGGCGGCCGCGGCCTGCTCGGCGTTGAGTTCCGGCACGCCGTGGTCGGGATCGGGCGGCAGCGCCGGCGGCCGCGCCGGCATCAGCACCGTTTCCAGCGTGCCGGCCTCGACCAGCCCCTGAACAACCCCCGGGCTGACGCCGGCCGCCGCTGCCAGGCCGCTCTTTGTCCACGCCGCGGCCACACCCTCATCGGCCGTCTCGGTGAGCATGGCCAGCACCCGTTGGCGGGCTGGCGTCAGGCGCTCGGGCGGCGCCCCGGCGAGCCGCACGCCGGGCACCGGCGCCTCCGGCTCCAGCGCCCCCGGCGCGCGCAGCACCATGCGCAGCACCATGCCGCGCGACGTCAGCGTGTAGTCCGCCACCCAGTCGACGAAACGGCGGATTTCGGCGTGCAGCGGCGGCACCGCCAAGGTGCCGTTGATCGGCCTGAGGCGGTTGTGGCCAACGCTTGCGTCGGGCGGGTCGTCCCACACCACGCCGACCACATCGCGCGTGCCGAGCGGCACGCTGACGATGTCCCCGGCTTGGCAGCCCTCCGGTGCGCGATAGGTATAGGGTGCCGCCACGGCCACCGGCACCAGCACCGAAACGATCGATTCGCCGGCCACGACTTTTTGCGAATCCCTGGCTGGTTGTGCGCGTACGGGCTGACGATGGCCCCGGTTTCGGCTAAAGGAAAGGCCGATCGACTGGCCGCGCCGTCCGGCTGCGGCGGCCCGAGCCGACGTTTCAGGAGGAATGCCATGAAGTTCTTCGTCGATACCGCCGATGTTGGCGAAATCCGCGAACTTGCCGCCACCGGCCTGCTCGACGGCGTCACCACCAATCCCTCGCTGATCGCCAAGGCCGGGCGCCCGATCAAGCAGGTGATCGCCGAGATCTGCGAGGCGGTGCCGGGCCCGGTTTCGGCCGAGGTCGCCGCCACCGATTTCGACGGCATGATGGCCGAGGCCGCCATTCTCGCGCCCATCGCCAAGAACGTCACCATCAAGGTGCCGCTCACCTGGGACGGCCTCAAGGCGTGCAAGGCGCTGTCCTCGAAGGGCACCAAGGTCAACGTCACCCTGTGCTTCTCGGCCAATCAGGCGCTGCTCGCCGCCAAGGCCGGCGCCACCTTCATCTCGCCCTTCGCCGGCCGCCTGGATGACATCGGCTTCGACGGCATGGAGGTGATCCGCGAGATCCGCATGATCTACGACAACTTCGACACCCTCCACACCGAGATCCTCGCCGCCTCCATCCGCACGCCGCTGCACGTCAAGCAGGCGGCGATGGCCGGCGCCGACGTTGCCACCATCCCGCCGGCGGTGCTCAAGAGCCTGGTCAAGCACCCGCTGACCGACAAGGGCCTGGAGGCGTTCCTCGCCGACTGGAAGAAGACCGGCCAGACGATCTCGTGAGCCGGACATCATGCCGGCCTGTGGGATCTTCGATGTCGATATCCGCGATGCGGACCGCTATCGCGATTTCAGGGCCGGCGTGAAGCCAGAGCGGGAAAAGGCGGGCGGGACGTATCTCGCCCGCGGCGGCGATCGCAAGGTCTATTGAAGGCGACCGGCAGCCGCGGCGGATCGTCCTGCTTGAGTCGCCGGGCTCGATTGACGCCACCGTCGCGGGAACGAAGCGCGCGGGCGCCGCGTTAGCGCAAGCCCTGACACGACCAGATGCGACAATTCGGAGCGGCGAGAGATCGTCTCCGGATGGTTACCGACCGGTTGACCGCGCGCACCGCTGCACCACATAGAAGGACAAGGGTGGGGGTTTATTTGTCGGGGCGATCCCAAGTGGAGGCCGACTGATGAACAAACCAACCAAGTTTCCCGGGGCGGACCACGCCATAACCATCGGACGGAACCGGAATTCCGTCGTGGTGACGGTCGCTGGCCGGCTGATCGCCGATAGCTCGCGCGCGCTGGTGCTGCGCGAAGGGTCGCGCCCGCCCGTCTTCTACATTCCGCGCGAAGACGTCGACATGGCGCTGCTGCAGCGCTCCGACCTCGTCACCCACAGCCGCTACAAGGGCGATTGCACCCACTACAGCATCCCCGTCGGTGGCGCGCGCTCGGTGAACGCTGCGTGGAGCTACCAGACGCCTCACCCTGCCGTCGCCGCGATCAAGGGCCACGTCGCCTTCTATCCGGATCGCGTCGACAAGATCGTCGAATGGTTCGGCGACTTTCCGTCACCCCTGCCAGGGCATGATCTTGCGTTCGGCCCAATGCAGTACGGCGGTTAGCAGCACGCCCAGCACCATGACGATGAACAGGCCGGCATACATCTTCTCCGGGACGAGGACTTCCCAGTAGTAGTAGGTCATGAAGCCGACGCCCTGCTTGGCGCGCAGGAACTCGACCGCGATGATGACCACCAGCGCGGTGCCGAGGGCCAGCCGCAACCCGGCGAAGATGATCGGCAGCGCCGCCGGCAGGATGACGTGCCATAGCAGCTTGAAGCCGCGCGCCCCGTAGTTGCGTCCCGCCTGGATGAAGACGGGATCGATATCGCGCACGCCGGCCATGGTGTTGATGGCGACCAGGAAAAACACCGAGATCGCCACCACGGCGATCTTCGGCCCCTCGCCGAAGGGATCGGCGAACATCAGCATGACCAGCGGGAAGATGGCGATCTTGGGCAGCACGTAGATTGCCGAGAGGGTGGTATCGAGCATCAGCCGGATGGTCTGGTTGATGCCCATCAGCACGCCGAGCAGCAGGCCCGGAATGGCGCCGAGCACGAAGCCGATGGCGACGCGGGCGAGCGTGATCCAGACGTGGCTCTCGGTGAACAGGCCCCAGACGCCGGCGATCCCGTTCGCCTGCCACGCCTCGGGGATCAGCCACGGCCGGCCGAACAGGCTGGTATGGTTGAACTTGTCGTAGCCGATGGTGAGCTGCCACAGCGCCTTGGCGATATGGGTCGGCGGCGGGAACCAGATCGGGCTGAGGATGCCGGCATCGACGATGAGCTGCCAGGCGACCAGGCCGAGCACCGGGAAGCCGAAGGCGAGCGTCCGCTCGTAGAGGCGGCGGTGGACCGGCGGCACCATGCGCCCGATGCGCTCGGCGACCATGACGATGAGGGCGAAGTCGCCGGCGACGCCGAGCCACCACAGATGCCACCACAGGCCGGTCGCGGCGAAGACCGCGTTCCACACGGCGAAGCCGGCGACCAGCGCCGCCACGCCCGGCCACAGGTTCGGCCGGCCCGGCCCGCCGCGCCCGCCGGCGGTCATGCCTGGTCCTCCATGGCGCGGGCGACTTCCTTGGACAGGCGATGCCAGATTTCGCCGCGCAGTTCGGCGAAGGCCGGCGTGTTGAGCGTGTCGGTGTTGCGCGGGCGCGGAATGTCGACGGCGAAGCTCGCCAGGTTGCGGCCCGGATGGGCGGTCATCAGGATCACCCGGTCGCCGAGCAGCACCGCCTCGTCGATGGAGTGGGTGATGTAGACGACGGTCTTGCGCGTCTCCTCCCAGATGCGCAGCAGCTCCTCCTGCAGAACGATGCGCGTCTGCGCATCGAGCGCGCCGAGCGGCTCGTCCATGAGCAGCACTTCCGGATCGTTGGCGAGCGCCCGCACGATCGACACCCGCTGCTTCATGCCGCCGGAGATCTGGTGCGGATAGTAGCCGGCGAACTTCCTCAGGCCGACGCGCTCCAGCCAGGACGCCGCCGTCTCCAGCCGCTCCGCCTTGCCGACGCCGCGCATCTCGAGGCCGAAGGCGACGTTGTCGATCACCGTCTTCCACGGGAAGATCGCGTATTCCTGGAAGACGACGCTGTTGAGCGGCTTCGCCGGATCGGCGCCGGGGCGGATCTCGAGCGTTCCCGAGGTGTGGTGGTCGAGGCCGGCGAGCATGCGCAGATACGTGGACTTGCCGCAGCCGGACGGGCCGACGATCGACACGAACTCGCCTTCGGCGACGTCGAGGTCGAAATCGATGAGCGCCGTCATCGGGCCGCGGGCGGTCTCATAGACCTTGCCGACGGCGCGCGAGACGATCTTCGGCGCGGACGCGGGCTGTGGCGCCGTCGGGGGGACCGGGACGATCATCGGCGGGAACTCGGCGGCGGAAGCGCCGGCGGAAGAGCGCCTCTCCCGCCGGCCACGCGGGCCCTACTTGGCCGGACCGAGAATGTCGAGCGCCTGCTTGACGAAACTGTCGTCGACCACCTTGGCGATGTCGAGCGGCTCGGTGTAGTCGGTGCGCCCGTTCTCGCGGTGGACGCGCTCGACATCGGCCAGCCCGTCCACCGGGATCGCCATGTTGGGGTCGTAGACCACCGGGCTGCCCTTGCGCAGCGCGTCCTCGGTCGAGTTGGTGTAGGTGAGGTAGGCGTCGATGTTCTCCTGCGCCAGGTAGTCGTCGCCCTGCATCATGCGCGCGGCTTCGGTCAGCGCCAGCACGAAGCGCTGGGCAACCTCGGGGCGCTCGGTGACGAACTTGCCGGAGCCGACGAAGGCGACCGTCATCAGGCCGGGGGTGAGGTCGCCGGCCAGCGCGACGCCGTTGCCGCTCTCGATCACCTGGTCGGCGTAGGGCGAGCCGAGGATGGCGGCATCGATCGAACCGTTGTCGAAGGCGGGCGGCATGTCGGCATTGCCGAGGTTGATCGCCTGCACGTCGCGGATGGTGAGATGGGCGCGCTCCAGCGCCTTGGCGAGCAGATATTCGCCGCCGCTGCCGGGCCCGCCGGCGACCGCCACCTTCAGCCCCTTGAGGTCGGCGATGTCCTTGACCGTGCCGTCATCCTTCAGTGCCTTGCGCACCACCAGCTTGGTCGGGCTGTTCTCGAAGGGCTCAAGCGCTCCCGGCGCGATGATGCGGATGTCGAGGCCGCGGTTCCAGCCGTTCCACAGCGAGGTGACGATGGCGATGCCGCCAACGTCGATCGACCCCTGGGTGAGGAAGGCGATCGCCTCGGTGCCCGATTTCACCCGCTCGATGTCGACGTCGAGGCCGTATTTCTTGAACAGCCCGCGGCTGGCCGCGACATAGAGCGTCGCGAACTTCATGATCGGGACATAGGCGACCTTGACCTTCTGCGGCGGGTCGAGCGGCGCCGGCGCTTCCGCGGCCCATGCCGCAGTCCCGACCGCCAGTACCAGCAGGACCGTCGCCGCGGCCCGGGCGGCCAAGCCGCGCCGTGTGATCGATGTCGCCATAGTGTCCTCCCTTTTCGTCTTTCGTCTTTTCCTGAGCCTTTGAGCCACTATGGTCCGGGCCGGTGGCGGGAGGCAAAGCGAAATTTCGCCACGCCGGCTCACCGCAGCCGCGTTTACCCGCCTTTCACGCCGATGCGGCCTACACTCTCCCGCATGGCGCGAATCGCCCCCACCGACGCCCCGCTCGTCTTCGCCACGCCCGGCCTCGCCAAGGCCGTCGAGCGCTGGCGCCGGCATCTCGCCAGCGAACGGCGGCTCGCCGACAAGACGGTCGAGGCCTACGCCCGCGACGTCGACCAGTTCCTCCGCTTCCTCACCGGCCATCTCGGCAATCCGCCGACGCTCGCCGATATGGGGGCGCTCGCCACCACCGACATCCGTGCCTTCATGGCGGAGCGGCGGAACGGCGGCGCCGGCTCACGCACGCTCGCCCGCGGCATCGCCGGCATCCGCTCGTTCGTCGGCTTCCTCGAGCGCGACGGCCACGCCAACGGCGCGGCGCTGCGCGCCATCCGCCCGCCGCGCGCCAAGCGCTCCCTGCCCAAGCCGCTGACGGCGAATGCGGCGTTGGAGGTGATCGCGGTCGACAACGCCCTCGACGAAAGCCCATGGATCGCCGCCCGCAACGCCGCCATCCTCGCCCTGCTCTACGGCTCCGGCCTGCGCATCTCGGAAGCGCTGGCGGTCAAGCGCGGCGAGGCGCCACGCGGCGCCGGCGATGCGCTGCGCGTGCGCGGCAAGGGCAACAAGGAACGCATCGTGCCGGTGCTGCCGGTGGTCGCCGCCGCCATCGCCGACTATCTCCGCCAGTGCCCCTGGCGCCCCGGCCATGACGGGCCGCTTTTCGTCGGCGCCCGCGGCGGCCCGCTCAACCCGCGCATCGTCCAGCGGGCGATGGAAAAGCTGCGCGGCGCCCTCGGCCTGCCACCGACGGCGACGCCGCACGCGCTCCGCCACTCCTTCGCCACCCATCTGCTGGCCAACGGCGGCGACCTGCGCGCCATTCAGGAACTGCTCGGCCACGCCAGCCTGTCGACGACGCAGATCTATACCGGCGTCGACACCGAACGGCTGATGGCGGTCTACGACAAGGCCCATCCGCGCGCCTGATTGCCGACGGCCGGTCGCCATGCTAGTCACCCGCCCATGATCACCGCCGCCGCCCATCTCTGGCTTATTATCCGCGCCCGCGCGCGGCCCGGCGGCGTCTAGATCACGACCCACCGGCAGCGCGGATGATCGCGCCCGGTGGAGCCAGCCCAGCGATCGTCCCCGAAATGATTGGATGATCGCCTGATGACCGCCTCGACCGAAAGCACCACCCCACCGGTTCCCGCCGCTGCGCCGGCCCGCCCGGGCTATCTCGAACTCGGCTACGCCTTCGCCGCCATTGGCGCCGTCCTCTTTTCCACCAAGGCGGTGGCGATCAAGCTCGCCTACGGCGAGCCGGTCGATGCGGCGACGCTGCTGGCGCTGCGCATGGCGCTGTCGGTGCCGGTCTATGTCGCCATCGGGGCGCTCGCCGTTCGCGACCTCAGGAAGCGCGGCAGGCCGCTGCCCTCAGGCAAGCTCGCCGTCCAGGCGGCGCTGGTCGGCGCGCTCGGCTACTGGTTCGCCAGCTACACCGACTTCATCGGCCTGGAATTCATCTCCGCCCAGTTCGAGCGCCTGATCCTGTTCACCTACCCGCTCTTCGTGGTGATCTTCGGCGCACTGTTCTTCCGCCAGCCGATGCGGCTGAAGGCAATCGGCTCGATCCTCGTCAGCTATGCCGGCCTGATGCTCATCTTCGTCGAAAAGCTGGAAAACGGCGGTTCCAGCGCGATGATCGGCGCCGGCTTCGTGCTGTGCTCCGCCCTGGCCTTCGCCTTCTACCAGCTGCTCGCCAAGACGGTCATCGCCGTCATGGGGCCGCGGCTCTTCACCTGCATCGCCATGAGCGGCGCTGCGCTCGGCGCCTTCGTCACCTTCCTCGCCGGCCACCCGCCGGCCGACCTGGTGGTCAGCCAGCGCGTCTTCGGCCTCTCCGTCTTCCTTGCCATCGGCGCGACGGTGCTGCCGTCGTTCTTTCTCAACGCCGCGCTGCACCGTATCTCGGCGCAGGCGAACGCCGCCATCGGCACCGTCTCGCCGGTCGTGACCATCGTGCTCGCCGCCATCTTCCTCGGCGAGACGCTCAGTCCGACCGGCATCTTCGGCGCGGTGCTGGTGCTCGCCGGGGTCGGCTGGTTCACCCTCGCCGACCGCCGCTGAACCGAGACAAGCCGGCCTCAGGCGCGAGGCCGGCACCGCGGAGAGAACACGAAACGCGGCGCCGGCCCTGCGCGAAACGCGGGTCCTCAGCCCTTGCGCCGGGACCAGCGCCGCGCGGTTCTGTTCGAGGAAGGTCTTCAGCGCCATCGGCGGCCGGCCGGTCATCTCCTCGACCACCGGCGTCACCATGCCATAGAAGCCATAGGCCGCCTCGCGGTCGAAGAAGGCCGTCATCGCCGCGTAGACCTCGGGTACGCCGAACTGCACCAGCGCGCGGCGCACGCCATCCACGTCCATGTCGACCACCTCGATCGGCCGCCCGGTGACCTCGCTTGCCATGGCGGCAAGCTCGGCCTGGGTGACCGGCGCCGGCCCGGTGACGTCGAGGATGCGCGTGCCCTCGAAGCCATCGGCAAGCGCCGCGGCCGCGACCTGGGCGCAGTCCTCGCGGGTGACATAGCCGCGCGCGCCGCCACGGGTCGCCGTCAGCAGCTTGCCGGACGCAACGGCCCCTGCAAGCCCCATGAGGGCAACCTCGGCATAGAGGTTGTCGCGCAGGAAGGTCCAGCCGACCGGGCTCCCGGCGATCGCCTGCTCGGTCCAGAAATGATCGTCGGCGATGGCGAAGTCGGGGTCGGGATGGGGCGAGGGGCCCGAGGTGTAGACGATGTGCTTCACCCCGGCGGCAACGGCGGCGGCGACCGCAGCGGTATGCTGCTTGCGCCGGGCGCCCGGCCTACCGACGGCGTCGGTGCTGATGATCAGGACGCGGTCGACGCCGGCGAAGGCAGTGGCGAGCGTATCCGGATCGTCGAAATCGCCGGCGCGCACCTCGACCCCGCGCGCCGCCAGATCCTGGAGCTTGGCCGGATCGCGCGTCACCGCGATCACACGGACGCCGCCCCTCGCGAGCAGCAGCTCGACCACGCGCCGGCCGAGCTGGCCATTGGCACCGGTCACCAGAAGGGTCTGCTTTTGGTCGCTCATCGTCCCGTCACTCCGTTCGCTGTGCGGCAGGTCCGCCCAGCCGGGTGCTGCCTGTGGTTACGAATGGTGACTAGATGACCATTCTGCGCTAAATGAAAAGAACGGAGATGAAATTCACCTGGTTACCCGGAAGGAACCGCAGCGATGTTCGAGGACCGCAGCCCCGCGCGAGACAGGATCGAGCATCCCTTCGTCGCCCTGACCGCCGCCGATCGCGAGCAATGCCCGGTGCGCGACGTCCTGTCGCAGCTTGGCGATGCCTGGTCGTCGCTGGTGATCCTGACCCTTTACGACGGTCCCCGGCGCTTCAACGCGCTCAAGCGCGAGATCGGCGACGTGTCGCAACGCATGCTGGCGGTGACGCTGCGCCAGCTCGAGCGCGACGGGCTGGTGTCGCGCACCGTCTTCCCGACCAAGCCGCCGAAGGTGGAATACGCGCTGACCGGCCTCGGACGGTCGCTCAAGGCCCGCATCGACGGGCTGGTCGCATGGGCGGACGACAACCACGAAGCGATCCGCCGCGCCCGCGCCGCCTACGACGGCGGCGACACCCGGCCGCACGCCTGACGGCCTACGACAGCCACCAGGCGCCGAAGACGATGGTCAGCACGGTCAGCGGGGCGCCGACGCGAAAGTAGGTCCAGAAGCTGATCGGCACGCCCTCGCGGCGGGCGCGCTCGACCACGATCAGGTTGGCGACCGAGCCGACCAGCGCGAAATTGCCGGCAAGCGTCGAAGCCATGGCGATGACCAGCCAGGCGCGATCCGGATCGGCGAAGCCGGCGACGAACGGCCTCAGCACCAGCACCGCCGGCACATTGCTGACCAGGTTGGAGAGCACCGCGGTGACCGCCGAAAGGATCGGCACGCCGGCAAGGTTCATCCGGCCGATGGCGGCGACCGTGTCCGGGCCGATGACCGCCTTGTCGAGCCCGTCGACCACGATGAACAGGCCGGCGAACATGACCAGCAGCGGCCAGTCGATGTCGAAATAGACCTTCTCCGGCTTCACCCGCCGCGTCACCAGGAGAGCCGCGCCGGCGAGGATGGCGACCCGCGCCACCGGCTGGCCGAGGAAGAACAGCACGACCATGCCGAAGGTGACGACCAGCGTCTTGACGATGAGGCCGCCGTGATAGCGCACCGGCCGCGGCGGCAGCGGCGCCAGCCGCTCGCCGCCGAAGAACTCGTCGCGATGCATCACGACGATGAACAGCGCGGTCAGCACCAGGGCCACCGCCGCCACCGGCGCCAGCGCCGAGACGAAGCGGATATAGCCGATGTGCGAGAACGCACCGATCATCATGTTCTGCGGATTGCCGGTGATGGTGGCGACGCTGCCGGCGTTCGATGCCATGGCGACGGCAAGCAGGTAGGGCACCGGCTGGCGCTTCAGCCGCGTCACCAGATCGAGCACCAGCGGCGTCATCACCAGGCAGACCGTGTCGTTGACCAGAAAGGCCGAGAGGACGCCGGTGACCACGATGACGACGACGAGCAGGGTGAGCGGGCGGCGGGCGCGCGCCATGGCAAAGGCGGTGACCAGCCGGAAGAAACCGGACAGGCGCAGGTTGGCCACGACGATCATCACGCCGAGCAGCAGCGTGATGGTGCGCATGTCGATGGCGGCATAGGCCTGGCTGAGATCGAGGACGCCGGATCCGACCATGAGGCTGGCGCCGAGCAACGCGGCGCCGGCGCGGTCGAGACGCCAGCCGGGAACGCGGCCAAGCGCCATGACCAGGTAGGTGGCGGCGAAGATGACGACGGCGACCATGCCGGAAGACAGTTAGCCCGTCCGCCGGCCGGCGGCTAGGCGGCGGAACCCGGCCGAGATGCGGGCTTCCCGGAAGGCGTTCCGCCGGCTATTCTCCCCCCGGGTCACCATCGGGACCTGGCAAAATGGGGGAACAGACATGAGCATGATCCGCACCGCTTCTATCGCGCTCGTCCTCGGCCTTGCTGTCGCCACGAGCACGACGCCCGCCAGTGCTTTCTTCTTCCACAAGCACAAGGCGATGGTCGAGGTCACCAGCCCGCACCCGATCTGCGGGTTGTTGTACGCGATCTTCCACCACCACAAGAAATAGGCCGTTTCTCAACGGTTTGGGGGCGCCGCGGGGACGCTCGCGGCGCCTTTTCCAACGGCCGCCGCGCTCGCAACGTTGTGATCGCCGCCGTTCTTCCGCCGGCCACGGCCCGGGCGTAGCCTCCTCGCATGGCCGCAAACGACCGGCCTTGCAACGGAGGTCCCGATGAAGATCCTAGCCCCCGCCGCAATCACGCTGGCGATGCTGTTCAGCCTCGGCAGCGCCTCGGCCTGCGAGTTCCACCAGATGAGCATGGCGTCCGTGGCGCCCCAGCCGGCTCGGCCGGGCGTCTCGGCAAAGCTCGCTCAGATGGTCATGAACTACCTCAAGGAACTTGCCGACGAGCACCGGATCGCCT
This sequence comes from uncultured Alphaproteobacteria bacterium, assembly GCA_963784605.1. Taxonomy (GTDB): domain Bacteria; phylum Pseudomonadota; class Alphaproteobacteria; order Rhizobiales; family Kaistiaceae; genus CAVSRC01. Next base: position 20,111 of record CAWARW010000006.1, on the reverse strand, counting down.
GATACCGCGGCGAACCGGGCAAGGAGAAGCGCCGGCTGCCACCGGCGCTTCTTTTGTGGCCACTCACATGTGGATCGGCTTGGTCCAGGCGGACAGCGCCGCCTCCCTGACCGCCTCCGACAGCGTCGGATGGGCGTGGCAGACGCGGGCGAGGTCTTCCGCCGAACCGGCGAATTCCATCAGCACCGACGCCTCCTGGATCAGTTCGCCGGCGAAGGGCCCGATGATGTGGACACCGACCACCCGGTCGGTCGCCGCCGCGGCGAGCACCTTGACGAAGCCGTCCTTCTCGCCCATGGCGCGCGCCCGGCCGTTGGCCGAGAACGGAAAGCGGCCGCTGCGGTACTCGATGCCGGCCTGCTTCAGCTCCTCCTCGGTCTTGCCGACCGAAGCGATCTCCGGCGTGGTGTAGACGACGTTGGGAATGACGCAGTAGTTCACGTGACCCGCCTGCCCGGCGAGGATCTCGGCAACCGCGACGCCCTCGTCCTCCGCCTTGTGGGCGAGCATCAGGCCGCCGATGACGTCGCCGATGGCATAGATGCCGGGGACCGCGGTCTGGTAGTGGTCGTCGACCAGGACGCGGCCGCGCTCGTCGCGCCGGACACCGGCGGCGTCGAGGCCAAGGCCGTCGGTGTAGGGCCGCCGGCCGATGGCGACCAGCACCACGTCGGCCTCGAGGATCTCGCCGTCGCCGCCCGCCGCCGGCTCGACCGCGACCTTCAGCGTCTCGCCGCTCTTGTCGACGGCGGCGACCTTGCTCGACAGCCGGAAGGTCATGCCCTGGCGGGTGAAGATCCGCTGCGCCTGCTTGCCGAGCTCGCCGTCGAGGCCCGGCAGCACGCGATCGAGGAACTCGACCACCGTCACCTCGGCGCCGAGCCGCCGCCACACCGAACCGAGCTCGAGGCCGATCACCCCGGCGCCGACCACGATCAGCCGCTTCGGCACCGCGGGCAGCGACAGCGCCCCGGTCGAACTCACCACGCGCTCCTCGTCGATCTCGACGCCACGCAGCGGCGCCACCTCCGAGCCGGTGGCGATGACGATATTCGCCGCCTCGACGACCATCTGCTCGCCGCCGTCGGCGCCCAGCACCCGCACCCTGCCCGGGCCGGCGATCACCCCCTGCCCGACGAAGGTATCGATCCTGTTCTTCTTGAAGAGGAAGGTGACGCCCGAGGTGTTGGCTTCGACGACGCTGGTCTTGTGGCCCATCATGGTCGGAAGATCGAGCTCAGGCGGGCCGACCTTGATGCCGAAGGCCGCGAACTTGTGGCCGACCGCCTCGAACTGCTCGGAGGCGTAGAGGAGCGCCTTCGACGGGATGCAGCCGATGTTCAGGCAGGTGCCGCCGAAGGTCTGCATCTTCTCGATGACCGCCACCTTGAGACCGAGCTGGGCGGCCTTGATGGCGCAGACATAGCCGCCGGGGCCGCTGCCGATAACGGCGAGATCGTAGGCCAATGAATTCACTCCGCTTGGGTCGACGTCAGGAGCTCCCGCCAAAGAGATAGCGGCTGGGCCGGATCGTGTCAGCGCCCCGCTGGCGCATGGCAGGCCATGCGCGGACGAGACGCTGCCACGTTGCCCCCTTGTGACTTACCCTCTCCGGGCAGGGTGGGGAAATGCAGAAAATGCCGCAGGCGCGAGCAAGCCTGTCGGTTGCACAATTATGCAGCAACTCACCGTCCGCTACGGTCTGCCAAAGATGCGCTTGAGCGGCCCTTCGAGGTCGCTCCGCCGGTCGACGTCGTAGGCGCCGCCGTCGATGACGGCGGCGATTGTCCGGCACCACGCCGGCTTGTCGTACTGCCGCGCGACCAGCCGGCGGATGGCGGCGAGCGCCGCGGCATCCGCTGCGCGCCGCACGTCTGCGGGAATGTCGATGACCGCACTCTTGGCTTCGACGCTCGCCAGCAGCCCGTCGTTGCGCGCCCGCCAGCGGCCGCCGGCCTCGCGGAAGAGCGGCTCCTTGTCGACGGTGCTGTAGCAGAAGGCGAGGATTTCGAGCGGCCACGGGCCGTTGGTGAGGACCCTCAGATAATCTTCCGCGCTCGGCGGCTCGGCTGGCCATGCGGCGGAGCCGGAAACCACCGCGGCCGCCACAATCAGGTGCCGCAGCCACGCCCCGCGCATGGGCCGGAAAGCCCGGTGCCCGTGCCGCCTAGAGGTCGAGCACGAGGCGCTGCGGGTCTTCCAGGCTCTCCTTGACCCGCACCAGGAAGGTCACCGCTTCCTTGCCGTCGACGATGCGGTGGTCGTAGCTGAGCGCCAGATACATCATCGGCCGCACCTCGATCTTGCCGCCGACCACCACCGGCCGGTCCTGGATCTTGTGCATGCCGAGGATGCCCGACTGCGGCGCATTGAGGATCGGCGTCGACATCAGCGAGCCGTAGATGCCGCCGTTGGTGATGGTGAAGGTGCCGCCCTGCAGTTCGTCGATGGCGAGCTGGCCGTCGCGCGCCCGCCGGCCGAGGTCGCCGATGGTCTTCTCGACCTCGGACAGCGACTTCAAGTCGGCATCGCGCACCACCGGCACGATCAGGCCCTTGTCGGTGCCGACCGCAATGCCGAGGTGGTAGTAGTTCTTGTAGACGATGTCGGTGCCGTCGATCTCGCCGTTGACTGCGGGGATCTCCTTCAGCGCCTGCACGCAGGCCTTCACGAAGAAGCCCATGAAGCCGAGCTTGACGCCGTGCTTCTTCTCGAAGAGGTCGCGATACTGGCTGCGCAGCGCCATGACGTTGGTCATGTCCACCTCGTTGAAGGTGGTCAGCATCGCCGCGGTGTTCTGCGCCTCCTTGAGGCGGCGGGCGATGGTCTGGCGGAGCCGCGTCATCGGCATGCGCTGCTCGCGCGCCTGATCGTCCGGCGGTGCCGGCGCCCGCGCCATGGTCGGCGGCGGCGGGGCGGCGGCCGCAGCGGGCGCTGCCACCAGACCGTCGATGGCGTTGAGCGCGTCGGCCTTGGTGATGCGGCCGTCCTTGCCGGTACCGGCGACGCGCGCCGGCTCGACACCGGCTTCGGCCAGCGCCTTGCGCGCCGCGGGCGACGGTGTGCCGGCGCCCTTGCCGGCCTCGCCCGCCTCGCGCAGCCGGATATCGGCCGAACCCGAAGAGATCGGACGGGTGGTCCCGGTCTTCTCGTCCGGCGCGCCGGTCGCCGCCGGCGTTGCGTGGTCCTCGTGCGCCGAACCGTTCGCCTCGATCGAGCCCAGCACCGCGCCGACGTTGACCGTGGCGCCATCCTTGACCGCGATCGCCGCGATCACCCCGGCGGCCGGTGCCGGCACCTCCAGCGTGACCTTGTCGGTCTCCAGTTCGACCAGCGGCTCATCGGCGCGCACGGAATCGCCGACCTTCTTGAACCACTGACCGACGGTCGCCTCGGTCACCGATTCGCCGAGCGTGGGAACACGAATTTCGGTCGCCATTGTTGTTGTCTCCGGTCCTGCCGCCGCTCACGCGGCAAGGGCTTCGTCGAGGAAGGCGGACAGTTGCGCCAGATGCTTGCTCATCAGTCCGGTCGCGGTCGCGGCGGAAGCCGGCCGGCCGACATAGCGTGGGCTGCGCTGCTCGGCGCCGACGCTGCCCAGCACCCATTCGAGATAGGGCTCGACGAAGGACCATGCCCCCATGTTCTTCGGCTCCTCCTGGCACCACACCATATCCGCCTGGCGGAAGCGCGACAGCTCGGCGATCAGCGCCTTGGCCGGGAACGGATAGAGCTGCTCGATGCGCAACAGGTAGATGTCGTCGATGCCGCGCTTCTCGCGCTCTTCGTAGAGGTCGTAATAGACCTTGCCCGAGCACAACACGACGCGGCGAATTTGCTCGTCGGGCACCAGCTTGATCTTCTCGCCCTTGAGGATCTCCGCGTCGTCCCACAGCAGGCGATGGAAGGACGAGCCCGGGCCCATCTCGTCGAGACGCGACACTGCCCGCTTGTGGCGCAGCAGCGACTTCGGCGTCATCAGGATGAGGGGCTTGCGGAAGTCGCGCTGCAGCTGGCGGCGCAGCGCATGGAAATAGTTGGCCGGCGTCGTCAGGTTGGCGACCTGGATGTTGTCCTCGGCGCAGAGCTGCAGATAGCGCTCGAGGCGGGCGGAGGAATGCTCCGGTCCCTGGCCCTCGTAGCCGTGCGGCAGCAGCAGCACCAGGCCCGACATGCGCAGCCACTTCTTCTCGCCCGACGAGATGAACTGGTCGATGATCACCTGGGCGCCGTTGGCGAAATCGCCGAACTGCGCCTCCCACATGATCAGCGCCGCCGGTTCGGCCAGCGAATAGCCGTACTCGAAGCCGAGCACCGCCTCCTCCGACAGCATCGAGTTGATGACCTCGAAGCGGGCCTGTTCCTCGGCAAGGTGGTTGAGCGGGATGAAGCGCTCTTCGCTCTCCTGGTCGTAGAGCACCGAATGACGCTGCGAGAAGGTGCCGCGCTCGACGTCCTGGCCGGACAGGCGGACTGGGCAGCCGGCGGTGAGCAGCGTGCCGAAGGCGAGCGATTCGGCGGTCGACCAGTCGATGTTGCGGCCGGTCTCGACCGAATTCCGGCGGTGTTCGACGACCCGCCGGATGGTGCGATGGACCTGCAGGGTCGCGGGCAGGTCGGTCAGCTTGGCGCCGATCTCGCGCAGCGTCTCCAGCGGCACCGCGGTGGCGCCCCGTCGCGGCCCGTCGCCGGCCTCGGCCACCTTGAGGCCGGACCAGGCGCCGTCCAGCCAGTCGGCCTTGTTGGCGCGGTAATTGGTGCCCGCCTCGAACTCGGCCTCGAGCGTCGCCCGCCAGCGCGCCTTGTTCTCCTCGACCTCGTCGGCCGTCACCAGCCCTTCCTCGACCAGCTTCTTGCCGTAGATCTCAAGCGTTGTCGGATGGCTGCCGATCACCTTGTACATCAGCGGCTGGGTGAACGACGGCTCGTCGCCCTCGTTGTGGCCGAAGCGCCGGTAGCAGAACATGTCGACGACCACCGGCTTGTGGAACTTCTGGCGGAACTCGGTGGCGATCTTGGCGGCGTAGACGACCGCTTCGGGATCGTCGCCGTTGGCGTGCAGGATCGGCGCCTCGACCATCTTGGCGATGTCGGACGGATAGGGCGAGGAGCGTCCGAAGCGCGGATTGGTGGTGAAGCCGATCTGGTTGTTGATGATGACGTGGATGGAGCCGGCGGTGCGGTGGCCGCGCAGGCCCGACAGGCCGAGGCACTCGGCCACCACGCCCTGGCCGGCGAAGGCGGCATCGCCGTGGATGAGCAGCGGCAGCACGCGGGCGCGCTCTTCGAGCGGCACCATCTCGCCGCGCGGATTCTCGGCGTGCTGGTCCTGCTTGGCGCGCGCCTTGCCGAGCACCACCGGATCGACGATCTCCAGGTGCGACGGGTTGGCGGTCAGCGACAGGTGCACCCGGTTGCCGTCGAACTCGCGGTCCGACGAGGCGCCGAGGTGATACTTGACGTCGCCGGAGCCGGCGACGTCGTCGGGCGACGACGAGCCGCCCTTGAACTCGTGGAAGATGGCGCGGTGCGGCTTGCCCATGACCTGGGCGAGCACGTTGAGGCGGCCGCGGTGGGCCATGCCGAGCACGATCTCGCGCACGCCGAGATTGCCGCCGCGCTTGATGATCTGCTCCAGCGCCGGCACCACCGATTCGCCGCCGTCGAGGCCGAAACGCTTGGTGCCGGTGTACTTGACGTCGATGAAGCGCTCGAAGCCCTCGGCCTCGACCAGCTTGTTGAGGATCGCCTTCTTGCCCATCGTGGTGAAGTCGATGCCCTTGTCGGGCCCCTCGATGCGCTCCTGGATCCAGCTCTTCTCGGCGGGATCGGAGATGTGCATGAACTCGACGCCGAGCGTCGAGCAGTAGGTGCGCCTGAGGATCTCGATCATCTCGGGGATGGTGGCGAATTCCATCCCGAGGACGTGGTCGAGGAAGATGCGGCGGCTCCAGTCGGCCTCGGTGAAGCCGTAGGAGGCCGGATCGAGCTCGCTTTCCTTGGGCAGTTCGGCGAGGCCGAGCGGGTCGAGGTTGGCGTGGAAATGGCCGCGCATGCGGTAGGCGCGGATCATCATCAGGGCGCGCACCGAATCGCGCGTCGCCTGGGTAACGGCACCGTCGCTGATCTCGGCGCCGCGTCGGGCGACGCCCGCCTTGATCTGCTGGCCGATGGCCGTTTCCAGCGCCGCCCAGTTGCCGTCGAGGGCGGAAACCAGCTCGCCGTTCATCACCGGCGGCCAGTCCGCACGCTGCCACCGCGGACCGTCGGCCCCGGCCCTGACCGCGTCAGGGGCGTCCTGCAACCCTTCGAAGAAGCTGCGCCATTCCCCATCGACCGAGCTGGGATCGACGGCATAGCGCGCCTGTAACTGTTCTATGTAAGGCGCGTTCGCGCCGTAAAGGAAGGAAGTCGCCGCGAATGCCTGATTCGCGCCCTGACGTGCCATCTTTTCGATTTACGGGGAGGTTGCCCCCCGCTCTCTCTCACCGCGCAGCCACGAGCCACGCTCTACCGTTCGATCGTCTCGATTTCAACCGTTTGGTCAACGCATCAAATGGGCAGAAACACTACTTGTTCAAGACTTCGACCAGAGTGCGGCCAATCCGGGCCGGTGAATCCGATACCACGATTCCGGCGGATTTCATGGCCTCGATCTTGTCGCCGGCGCCGCCGCGGCCACCGGCGATGATCGCACCGGCATGGCCCATGCGCCGCCCCGGCGGCGCGGTGAGCCCGGCGATGAAGCCGACGACCGGTTTCCTGCGGCCGCGCGCCGCCTCGTCCTTGAGGAATTGCGCGGCGTCTTCCTCCGACGCGCCGCCGATCTCGCCGATCATCACGATCGACCGGGTGGCGTCGTCGGCCATGAACATCTCGAGCACCTCGATGAAGTCCATGCCCTTGACCGGATCGCCGCCGATGCCGACGGCGGTGGTCTGGCCGAGGCCCTCGTTGGTGGTCTGGAACACCGCCTCGTAGGTGAGCGTGCCGGAGCGCGAGACGATGCCGACCGAGCCTTCGGCGAAGATATTGCCCGGCATGATGCCGATCTTGCAGGCGCCGGCGGTCATCACGCCCGGGCAGTTCGGCCCGATGAGGCGGCTCTTCGAGCCGCCGAGCGCCCGCTTGACCCGCACCATGTCGAGGACCGGGATGCCCTCGGTGATGCACACGATGAGCGCGATCTCCTCGGCGATGGCTTCCAGGATGGCATCGGCGGCGAACGGCGGCGGCACGTAGATGACCGTGGCGTCGGCGCCGGTGGCGGCCTTGGCCTGGCGCACGGTATCGAACACCGGCAGGCCGAGATGGCTCTGGCCGCCCTTGCCGGGCGTCGTGCCGCCGACCATCCGCGTGCCGTAGGCGATCGCCTGTTCGGAATGGAAGGTGCCGTTCTTGCCGGTGAACCCCTGGCAGATGAGCTTGGTGGAGGCGTCGATGAGGATGGACATGGCTACTCTTCCGTCGGCGTGATCATCAGCCGCGCACCGCCCTGACGATCTTCTGGGCGGCATCGTCGAGGTCGTCCGCCGGGATCACGTTGAGCCCCGACGCGGAGATGATCTGCTTGCCCTCATTGACGTTGGTGCCTTCCAGGCGGACGACCAGCGGCACCGCCAGGCCGACCTCCTTGACCGCCGCCACGATGCCCTCGGCGACCACGTCGCAGCGCATGATGCCGCCGAAGATGTTGACCAGGATGCCCTTCACCCGCGGATCGGCGGTGATGATCTTGAACGCCGCGGTCACCTTCTCGCGCGAGGCGCCGCCGCCGACGTCGAGGAAGTTCGCCGGTTCCGCCCCGTAGAGCTTGATGATGTCCATGGTCGCCATCGCCAGGCCGGCACCGTTGACCATGCAGCCGATGGTGCCGTCGAGCGCGATGTAGCTGAGGTCGTGCTTGGCGGCCTCGACCTCGCGCGCGTCTTCCTCGTCGGGGTCGCGCAGTTCGGCGATGTCCGGGTGACGGAACAGCGCGTTGTCGTCGAAATTGATCTTGGCGTCGAGGCACAGGAGGTCGCCGGCCTCGGTCACCACCAGCGGGTTGATCTCGAGCTGGCTCATGTCCTTGGCGAGCATCGCCGCATAGAGCTTGCCGACCAGCGCCACGCACTGCCTCACGGCATTGCCGGAGAGCCCGAGGGCGTAGGCGATGGTGGTGCCGACGTGCGGGCTGTAGCCGGCGGCGGGATCGACGTGGACGGTGACGATCTTCTCCGGCGCCGTCGCCGCCACCTCCTCGATGTCCATGCCGCCTTCCGCCGAAGCGATGAAGGCGACGCGGCTGGTGGTGCGGTCGACCAGGGCCGAGAGGTAGAGCTCGCGGGCGATCGCCGAGCCGTCCTCGATGTAGAGGCGGCGCACGACGCGACCGCTGGCGCCGCTCTGCTTGGTGACCAGCGTGTTGCCCAGCATCTGACGGGCGTTCTCGGCCACCTCGGCGACCGAACGGGCGAGGCGCACGCCGCCCTTGTCGCCGGCCGCCGCCTCCTTGAACCGCCCCTTGCCGCGCCCGCCGGCGTGGATCTGTGCCTTGACCACCCAGACCGGGCCGGGGAGCTGCGCTGCCGCCGTCTCCGCTTCCTCGACCGAGAAAGCCGGTGCGCCCTTGGCGACCGGCGCACCCAGTTGACCAAGGATCGCCTTGGCCTGGTATTCGTGGATATTCATGCCGGCCCTTATCCCCTCCCCGGCTGATTTGCCCCGCTTACTTGTCGAGTGCGGGCACGATTCTCACGCAGGCGTGGATCAATCCGTCAACCGCGGCGACGGACTTGTCGAACATCGTCCGTTCCGCCTTGTTGAGGTCGATTTCGATGATGCGCTCGACGCCCTTGGCGCCGATCACCGCCGGCACGCCGATGTAGCGGTCGCGCACCCCGTACTCGCCCTTGAGACAGGCGGCCAGCGTCAGCACGCGCTTCTTGTCCTTGAGATAGCTCTCGGCCATGGCGATGGCCGAATGCGCCGGCGCGTAGAAGGCCGAGCCGGTCTTGAGCAGGCCGACGATCTCGGCGCCGCCGTCGCGCGTGCGCTGGACGATCTCCTCGACGCGCTTCTTGGTCGTCCAGCCCATCTTGACCAGTTCGTCGAGCGAGATGCCGGCGACCGTGGAAAAGCGGGTGAGCGGCACCATGGTGTCGCCGTGGCCACCGAGGACGAAGGCGGTCACGTCCTCGACCGAGACGTCGAACTCGCTGGCCAGGAAATAGCGCATGCGTGCCGAATTGAGCACGCCGGCCATGCCCACCACCATGTCCTTGGGCAGGCCGGAGAACTTCTGCAGCGCCCACACCATGGCGTCGAGCGGATTGGTGATGCAGATGACGAAGGCCTTGGGCGCGTACTTCTTGATGCCGGCGCCGACCTGTTCCATCACCTTGAGATTGATTTCGAGCAGGTCGTCGCGGCTCATGCCCGGCTTGCGCGGGCTGCCGGCGGTGACGATGACCACGTCGGCGCCCTTGATGGCGGCATAGGCCGAGGTTCCGGCGAACCGGGCATTGAAGCCGGCGACCGGCGACGATTCCGCGATATCGAGCGCCTTGCCTTCCGGAACGCCCTCGACGACATCGAACATGATGACATCACCGAGTTCCTTGAGGCCGGCGAGATGAGCGAGCGTGCCGCCGATCTGCCCGGCACCGATGAGCGCGATCGTCGCACGGGCCATGGGCTTGAAATTCCCTTGAAGGAAATGCTGGGTCATCGCCCGGAGCCGGGCGTCGGTTTTGAACTAGCCGGATTGATGCTGCAGTGCAAGAGCGCCGGCAGGGGCAGCGCGACAATGGCGTGCCGCAGCTTTCGCTTCGCTGTCGGCGGCGGCCGGCGCCCCGCCGGGTCTCCGCTGCCGCTCCGCTTCCCGGACCCCGCGCCGGGAAGACCCGATCGCTGCCCGAGGGTTCAGCCGCCCGCCGGAACCGCCATCCCGTGGGCAGCGCCGAGATAGGCCTGCGAGCGCATCTCGACCAGCCGCGAAACCGTGCGCCGGAAGGCGAAGGATTCCTCGCCGCGCGTCGCCGTGTAGAGCGCTTCCGGCGCCGCTGCCGCCGAGGCGATCAGCTTTACCCGGTGGTCGTAGAGCGTGTCGATGAGCAGGATCAGCCGCCGGGCGACATCGCGGCGCTCGTCGGCGATCACCGCAATGTCGTCGACGAACAGGGTATGGAAGCTGCGCGCGATGGTCTGGTAGTCGCCGGCGCCGAGCGGCTGCTCGCAGAGGTCGGCGAAGGAGAAGCGCGCCGCGCCGCGCGCCGCCTGGGGCACGGCGATGCGCCGCCCCTTGATGGCGAGCGCCGCCGGCTCGCCCCGCTCCGGTGCCGGTCAGCGCCCGCCACACCCGGTCGAGCGTCTGCGTGGCGGCGGCCCCAAGCGGCGTCACATAGACCGGCGCGCCGGCGAGCTTGCCCAGCCGGTAGTCGGTGGCGGCGTCGAGGCGCACGATTTCGGCGTGATGCTTGAGCAGCGCGACGAACGGCAGGAACAGGCTGCGATTCAAGCCGTCGCGATAGAGTTCGTCGGGCGGCACGTTGGAGGTCGCGACCAGCACCAGCCCGGCCGCGAACAGGCGCTCGAACAGGCGCGACAGGATCATCGCGTCGGCGATGTCCTCGACCTGGAACTCGTCGAGGCAGAGCAGTCGCACCTCGCCGGCGATCGCCGCGGCCACCGGCGCGATCGGATCGCCACCGCTTCTTTGGCGCGCAACGTGAACCCGCTCGTGGGTCTCGGTCATGAATTCGTTGAAATGGACGCGGCGCTTGGGGATGGCGGCGGTGATCGCGAAGAATTCGTCCATCAGCATGGTCTTGCCACGGCCGACCTCGCCGTGGATGTAGAGGCCGCGCGGGGCGCTCCGGCGAGCACCGAAGAGCCGCGCAAGCAGACCGCCGCGGCGTCGCGCGGGGTGGTCGGCAAGGGCGCGATCGAGGGCTTCAAGCCGACCGACGACGGCCGCCTGCGCCGGGTCGGCGCTGAGCGCCCCGGTCGCGACGAGGTCACGATAGCGGTCGGTGAGCGAGGCCTCCCCCGGGCCCGGCTGGGTCATCTTTTCGGTTCCCGGTCGCGCCGATGGCGCTCCTCGCCTCTTGGTTCCCGGTGGCGCCGGCGGCGCTTCTCGCCTCTTGCCTGGTTCCCGGTCGCGCCGGCGGCGCTCCCCGCCTCTTGCGTGCTGTTCCGGTCAGGCAGTGGTGATGTCCGCGCTCAGCGGTAGAAGGTAACCGTGGCGCCGGCGCCGTCGACCTGCCCGTCGAACCGGTTGGTGCCCGCTGAGGCGAGATGGGCGACGGGCGTTCCACCCTGGCCGGCCAGGACGACCTGGCTGCCCTGCAGGTTCCACGCCGAGATCGACTTGAGGACGGTGCTGTTGCAGCCGCGCGTCGAGGCGCGGTAGCCGCCGGTCCAGCTCGTCAGGGTCATGAACAGCTGGCAGGAATTGCCGCCCGAGGTGATCGTCCAGCCGCCGAGAAGGTCGGTGCGGCCGATCCGGCCGGAGGCCGCCGGAGCCGTGTTGGCAACTTGCGGCTGCGCCAGGGGCGCATTGCTGTCGGCGGCGCCCGGTGCCGCCGCCTGCTGCTGACCACCGGCCGGCGGCAAGTTGGAGGATTCGACCGGTGGCGGAGCGGCGGGGCTCAGCGGCGCCGGCGACTGGGCGCGCTGCCAGGGCAGGCCGATGGCGCCGAAGGACCCGCATCCGGCAAGGGCTGAGGCCAACACCACCGGTATCAGGGAGCGCACTGACGCCCGGTATTCCAGTCCCATCCGTACATCCCCTTCGCGCAAGCCGCAGCCGTGATTTGTCTGCCTACAGCGCGATTGTAGCGGCTTTCGGGCAGATCAGGCCGACGCCATAATGCAAACGCCCCGAAAGGCCAAGCCTTTCGGGGCGAAATCTGTCCCGATGCGGGCCAGCCGCGTCGGGAGGCTACTTCGCCCCGACATGCTGCGGCAGGCGAAGCTCGCCCGCCTTGGCCCTGACCTCTTCTTCCGGCCGGTGCAGCGTCTGGCTGATCACCTCAGCCGAAACACCGGCATTCCACAGCTCCTTCAGCTTGTCGACCGCCGTAATCGACCACGGCGCGCCGGTGATCTCGGATACCTTGTCCATGATCTCCTCCGTCTCTGCGGTTGTCGTTCATTGGATATAAGCCCGGCAGAGGCCACCTTTAAGCACTAGGCAGGCCCAAAGAATGGGCAAAGCGGGCACAGCGGCCCCCAAAAGGGCAAGCGTTGCCCGACCCGGCTGGATACGCGAATTGAACAATCATGCGCATAGCGGTAACCGGCACACATGGGTGCGGCAAGACTACGCTGATCGATGATTTCATCTCGGCGCGTGACGATCACGACAGCGTGCCGGAGCCCTATTGGCTGCTGATGCAGGACGGCATGCCGTTCGCGGACGGGCCGACAACCGCCGATCTCGAAGAACAGCTCGCACGAAGCTGCCAGCTGATCCTGGAAACAGCCAGTGGGACCAATGTGGTCTTCGACCGGTGCCCGCTGGACTTTCTTGCCTATCTCGATGTGGTGAGTGCCGACGAGGGCTTCGAGTGGCTGCCGCACGGGCGCCTGCTCAACCGGATCGGGCGAGCGCTGGCTTCGCTCGATCTGGTGGTCTTCGTGCCTCTCGTGCAGCCCGACGACATCACCGTGCCGATCGAATACGCTGGCCTACGCACGCGCGTGGACAGGCGGCTGAAGACCGTGCTGAGGCGGGACGATCTCGGTCTGTTGCACGACGGTCCGCGCGTCGTCGAGATTTCCGGCCGACGCCATGAGCGCGTGGCGCAGATGGTCGCCACGCTCGGCGAAGCGTGAGACCGCCGGGGAACGTCCCGCTCCCGCGGTCGCCTGCGTGAATCCAGGCCTACGCCCGCCGCTCCACCATCATCTGCTTGATCTCGGCGATCGCTTTCGCCGGATTGAGGTTCTTGGGGCAGGTCTGCGCGCAGTTCATGATGGTGTGGCAGCGATAGAGGCGGAACGGGTCCTCGAGATCGTCGAGCCGCTCGCCGGTCGCCTCGTCGCGGCTGTCGATCAGCCAGCGATAGGCCTGCAGCAGCACCGCCGGCCCGAGGTAACGGTCGCCGTTCCACCAATAGGACGGGCAGGACGTCGAGCAGCAGGCACACAGGATGCACTCGTAGAGCCCGTCGAGCTTGGCACGGTCGTCGTGGCTCTGGCGCCATTCCTTCTGCGGTTCGGGCGTGACCGTGTGCAACCACGGTTCGACCGAGCGGTGCTGGGCGTAGAACGTCGACAGGTCGGCGACCAGATCCTTGACCACCGGCAGATGCGGCAGGGGATAGATCGCCACGGCGCCATGGATGTCGTCCATCGCCTTGGTGCAGGCCAGCGTATTCGACCCGTCGATGTTCATCGCACAGGAACCGCATACGCCCTCGCGGCACGAGCGGCGGAAGGTCAGCGTCGGGTCGACGTTGGTCTTGATCCAGATGAGCCCGTCGAGGACCATCGGCCCGCAGGTCTTGCGATCGACGTAATAGGTATCGACGCGCGGATTGGCGCCGCCGTCCGGGTCCCAGCGATAGACGCGGTATTCGGCGAGGTCGCTCGCCCCCGCGGGCTTGGGCCACACCTTGCCCTTGCCGATCTTGGAATTCTTGGGAAGCGTCAGCTGGACCATGCGTCACCGTCTCCACATCGGGCTTCTATAGCCGACGCGAGCGGGCCAGGCCAAGCCGCGCGTTCGAATCTAGCGCCGGTCGACGCGGATGACGAGCTTGAGTCCCGACCAGACCTGGTCGATCGCCGCCACTTTCACGTCGACCAGGTCGTGCTTCAGCGCCACGGCGCGGATGACGTCCTCGGTGACGTCGGTCGGCACCTTGGAAGCCTGCTTCGGCCACGACACCCAGATCATGCCGTCCGGCTGGATGGCACGGCGCAGCCGCGGCAGCCCGGCGATCAGCTCGGCGCGGCTCATGGTGAAGGCGTGGATGATGTCGAAGGGCACCGGCCCGAGCGGCCGCGACCAGTCCTGGCGGCGGGCGACCTTGCCGAAATCGACGCTTCCCGGCAGGTCGGCGAGCTCCTCGGGCAGGCCGACGAAGGCGATCGTCGCACCGGGCGCATAGCCGAGCTTTTCGGCCAGCGGCCTGCCAGCATAGCCGACGGGCGAAAGTGTTGCGTATGACATGGAAGTCATTTCCGGCCTATACACGGTTCCTTCGGCGGCTAATGCTAGGCCGCCCTTGGTAAACGAAACGGTGAATTCCCCGAAAACCGCAGAATTCTGCGGCTCTACGCCCGGGGTTGACGCCGTTTCGGGCCAATACTGCGACAAATATAGGAGACAGCCGTCCGCTCGTCATGCGGAATCATGCCGATTCCCCGCCTGGACCGGCACGGCTGGTTAATTGACGGTGGCGACCGGGGGAACGGCCCCGGCGATCACGGCTGAGGATCGAGGATCCGCGGCCCCGGCCCCTCCCCGGCAAGGACGTCGGCGGGATTGCGCAGCGGGCAATCGGTGAGCGACAGGCAGCCGCAGCCGATGCAGCCGTCGAGCTGGTCGCGCAGCCGCGTCAGCCGCAGCGATGCGGTCGTCGAGGTCGCTCTTCCAGCTGGCCGAAAGCCGCGCCCAGTCCCTGGCGCGTCGGCACCGCCCCCTTGGGCAGCGTGGCAAGCGCCTCGCCGATCTCCTTGAGCGGAATGCCGGCGCGCTGGGCGACCTTGATGATGGCGATGCGGCGCAAGGTCCCGCGCGGATAGCGGCGATGATTGGCCGCCGTCCGCCAGCCCTGGATCAGCCCCTCGGCCTCGTAGAAATGGATGGCCGAGACGGCGACGCCGCTCCGCCGCGCCACCTCGCCGACGCTCAGATCCAGCGGCAGCACGGGCGCGCAGCGGACTGGGGCATGGCTGGCCTCTTGACCTCAACCTTACTTGAGGTTCTATCCCATGCGTCGTCGCGGCGCAAAGGCGCCGCCCTGGCAGCGGAAAAGAGAACCAGATGGCCGAGAGCACCGGAACGACGACCAACGAGCAGCCCTTCTACCGGATCGACCGCTTCGTCGTTCCCGATGCCGCCCGCGCCGAATTCATCGGCCGCGTGCGCATGACCCATGCGGTGCTGCGCCAGCAGCCGGGCTTCGTCCGCGACGCCCTGCTGGAGCACCCCGGCGAGAGCCCGGCGAATCGGTCATCCTGACCATCGCCGAATGGCAGAACCTCGCCGTGACCGAGGGCGCGCGCGCCGCGGTGGCGGCGCTGCATATCCGCGAGAATTTCAACCCGCAGGAACTGATGGCCCGCCTCGGCATCAAGGCCGAGCTCGGCAACTACCAGCCGCTCTCGCGAAAGCTTGACAGCACCGGTCCGACGCGGATGCACGTTCCGATGCCGACTCGATACCTTTGTTGTCTACGGAGAATTCAAAAACCGCGTTCCTGGTCGTCGAGCCGTGAGGATCTTCGTGACGCTCGGCGGCACCGCTGCCAACCGGGCGGCCGGTTGATCGCGCAAGGGCTCGATCGCGGTCATGAAATGACCAGCGGTTGTTCACGCGACCGGCTCGACCCTGGCACCGCGGCAGAGTTTGGCTATTGCGAATGCGGACGTACGCTCGCCCGCCGAACTGGCCGCGGCGCTGCGAGGGCCCATGACATCGCCATTTCGCTTCATGGGTCATGTGGGCCGCAATCACACGATCTTGGCGGAAAGCGCCACAGCACTCCTTGAAGCAATGACGATGGCCGCAGTCGCCCGCTGCCTGTTTGTCTCTCAAGGGCTGCTCTTCCCAAGCTCCAATCCTGTCGTCGCGCTGCTACGCTTGTTGCTTGCGCCTATCGTCGCGGACTCAAGGATGATGGAAGATGCGATTCGCTCCTCCAGCCACAGGTGGACCATTGTTCGTCCGCCTCGTCTGACAAACAAAGGGCACGCGCGCGGCTATCGAGTTACGAACGGCCGCCGACCCGCAGGCGGTTGGGCCATGGATCGTGTCGATCTGGCCGAATTTCTTCTCGACGAAACGGAGACGGCCAAATATCCGAACACGATCGTCGGCATCGGGCCCTCATCCTGATACGATCAGCGCGACAGGAAAAGTGACCATCGCTCGAGATGGTCGAGCCTATTTCCATTCGCTCCATGGCCGCGCGCTTGTGCGAAGGCCGCCTCAGTACACCCGCGCCTTGGGCTCGATGTACTGGATGTCATTGGTGAGCGTGTAGGCGTGCACCGGCCGGTCGTCGAGGCGCACGGTCTTCGCTTGTCCGGGTCGATGAACGACAGGGTGTGCTTCATCCAGTTCTGGTCGTCGCGGTTCGGATAGTCCTCGCGCGCGTGCGCCCCGCGCGATTCGGTGCGGTTCGCGGCCGAATCCATGGTGGTGACCGCCTGCACGATGAGGTTGTCGTATTCCAGCGTCTCGATCAGGTCCGAGTTCCAGATCAGCGAGCGGTCGCTGATGGCGACGTCGTCGCTGCCCGCCCACACCTCGTGGATGCGCTCGTGGCCCTCGGCCAGCACCTCGCCGGTGCGGAAGACGGCGCAGTTCTCCTGCATCACCTTCTGCATGCGGCGGCGGAGCTCCGCCGTCGGCGTGCCGCCCTTGGCGTTGCGCAGCCGGTCGAGACGGGCGACCGCGCGCCTCGCCCGCATCCTTGGGCAGGTCGCGATGGCGCGTGTTGGGTTCGATCGTCTCGCGGCAGCGCTGCGCCGCGGCGCGCCCGAAGACGACCAGGTCGATCAGCGAGTTGGAGCCGAGGCGGTTGGCGCCGTGCACCGACACGCAGGCCGCCTCGCCCACCGCCATCAGGCCCGGCACCACCGTGTCCGGATCGCCGTCGACCTTGGTCAGCACCTCGCCGTGATAGTTCGTCGGCACGCCGCCCATGTTGTAGTGCACCGTCGGCAGCACCGGGATCGGCTCGCGGGTGACATCGACGTTGGCGAAGATGCGCGCCGATTCGGCGATGCCCGGCAGGCGCTCGTGGATCACCTTCGGGTCGAGATGCGACAGGTGCAGGAAGATGTGGTCCTTCTCCGCGCCGACGCCGCGCCCTTCGCGGATCTCGATGGTCATGGCGCGCGAGACGACGTCGCGCGAGGCGAGGTCCTTGGCGTGCGGCGCGTAGCGCTCCATGAAGCGCTCGCCTTCCGAATTGGTGAGGTAGCCGCCCTCGCCGCGCACGC
Source organism: uncultured Alphaproteobacteria bacterium (assembly GCA_963784605.1). GTDB lineage: Bacteria > Pseudomonadota > Alphaproteobacteria > Rhizobiales > Kaistiaceae > CAVSRC01. The sequence continues at coordinate 2,945 of CAWARW010000006.1, read as the reverse complement.
CCTCGGTGATCAGCACGCCGGCGCCGTAGACGCCGGTCGGGTGGAACTGAACGAACTCCATGTCCTGCAGCGGCAGGCCGGCCCGCAGCACCATGCCGTTGCCGTCGCCGGTCTGGGTGTGGGCGCCGGTGCAGGTGGCATAGATGCGGCCATAGCCGCCGGTCGCCAGGATCGTCTTGTGGGCGCGGAAGCGATGCAGCGTGCCGTCTTCGAGCGCACAGCGCCACGACGCCGCGGCAGGCGCCCTCCTCCATGATCAGGTCGAGGGCGAAATACTCGATGAAGAACTCGGCCGAGTGGCGCAGCGACTGGCCGTAGAGCGTGTGCAGCATGGCGTGGCCGGTGCGGTCCGCCGCCGCGCAGGTGCGCTGGGCGATGCCCTCGCCGAAATGGGTGGTCATGCCGCCGAAGGGGCGCTGGTAGATCTTGCCGTCCTCGGTGCGCGAGAACGGCAGGCCGTAGTGATCGAGCTCGTAGACCGCCGCCGGCGCCTCGCGCACCAGATATTCGATGGCGTCCTGGTCGCCCAGCCAGTCCGACCCCTTGACGGTGTCGTACATGTGCCAGCGCCAGTCGTCCTCGCCCATGTTGCCGAGCGAGGCGGCGATGCCGCCCTGCGCCGCGACGGTGTGCGAGCGGGTCGGGAAGACCTTGGTGATGCAGGCGGTCTTGAGGCCGGCCTCGCTGGCGCCGAGCGTGGCGCGCAGGCCCGCGCCGCCGGCGCCGACGACCACCACGTCGTAGGTATGGTCGGTGAAGGGATAGGCCTTGCCGTTGACGGCCGGCGCACCGTTGCTGCCGTCAGCCATGGGGCGGCGGACCTCCGAGAACCAGCATGACGATGGCGGTCAGTCCGACCGCGGCGATGGCGTAGCAGAAGAAGGTGTTGGCGATCAGGCACAGCACCTTCAGCGCGCTGCCCTGGATGTAGTCCTCGATGATCACCTGCATGCCGATCTGCATGTGCACGGCCGACACGACGATGAGCAGCGCCATCGACGCGCCGACCAGCGGCATGCGCAGCACGCCGACGACGTGGTCGTGCGGCTGGCCGACGGTCGCGATCAGGATGCCGATGAAGAAGATGACGAGGATGGCGGCGGCGGCGCCGGTCAGGCGCTGGCGCCAGAAATGCTCGGTGCCGTCATGGGCGGCGCCGAAGTGGAGCACCCGGCGGAGCGGCGTCTGCATGCTCATCTGCAGCACCAGCCCGATCGCCCACACGATCACGGTCAGCGCCAGCCGAGCCGATCAGCGTTGGCCCACGCAATGTTGTCGCGCGCCGGCTTGTCGAGGCCGACGCCGAAATCCCAGACGAAGTGGCGGATGCCGCCGAGCAGGTGGTGGATCAGCGCCCAGGTGTAGCCGAACAGCACGATCAGCCCGAGCCACGAGCCGAGCACCGCATTGGCGAAATCGAAGGCGCGCGGGCCGCTCGCCGCCGCCGCCAGCCACCACACCAGCAGGACGGTGCCGACATAGAGCCCGACGCCGGTGACCCGGTGGGCGATCGACATGGTCATGGTGATCGGCCAGCGATAGATTTGGAGATGCGGCGAAAGCGGGCGGTTCGCCTTGATGTCGGAGTTCGACATGCCCTGGGGTCCGGGGAAAACGGCTGGAAATGCCAGTCGGTTCTAGCGCCTATGCGGCGGCGCGTCAAAAGTCGTCTGGCGGTCTTCGCATCGCACGCGGCAGGGTCGCGCGCGGCGCCGTCCGGGCGTTCGATGGCTCCGGCGGCGGCGCCCCCGGCGCGGCCGCCTACGATGGCCCGTCGTCTCCGGTCGCCAGGGCCAGCAGGCCGCCGATCGGCAGCCACAGCCAGGCCGGACGGTTGGCGGCCTCGTAGCCGACCTCGTAGGCCGCCTTCTGGATGAGGAAGAGATCGAGCAGGCGGCGTCGCATCGTCTCGTCCTTGGGCACCACCCCGGCCGCGGCGGCGATCGGCCAGTAGGCGGCGAGGAAATCCGCGACCGCCGCATCGCGCCAGGTCCGCGCCCGCTCGCGCACCGCCGGCGTCACGCCGTCGCGCTCCTCGATGCGGTTGACCGCGAACCCGGCGGCATAATCGAAGGACCGCAGCATGCCAGCGACGTCGCGCAGCGGCGAGACCTTCTGGCGCCGCTCGCGCATGCCGCGCTGCGGCTCACCCTCGAAGTTGATGATGGCGACGTCGTCCTTGACCACCAGAACCTGACCGAGATGGTAGTCGCCGTGGATGCGGCTCTTCATGCCGGGCTCGGTCAGCTCCGTCGCCGCCCTGATGCGCGCCTTGAGCGCCCCGCGCGCCTTCTGCAGCGCCGCGGCATCGGCCTTCAGCGACGGGTCTGCCGCAGCCCCGCGCGCCGTCTTGGCGACCGTCGCCAGCGCCGCCGAGAGGTCGCGGGAAACCGATGCCTGCCAGCGCTTGAGATCGGCTGGCTGGATCGACTGGGCCGCCATCGCGCGATTGCGCGTGGGCGTGGCGAAGGCGACGTGCAGCTCGGCCGTGCGCTGGCCGAGGATGGCGCCGAGGTCGAGCGGGTAGGCGAACGGCGGCGCCGGCTCGACCAGCGCGCCGGCCTCGTCGCGCTGGAGCAGGGCGAAGGCCTCGAGATCGCGGTCGAGCGCCTCCTGCATGACCCGCCAGGCGTCGCCCTGGTTGCGGACGAAGGCGAAGGCGGCGGCGAGCATCACCGGTTCGCCGGCGTCCGGCCTGAACTGGAGGCTGCCGCAGAAGGCAGGGGTGTTGCGGAAGCCGGCGACCTCGGTGAGGAAGCGGCCGATGGCGACCTCCGGCTGCTCGCCGGCACGCAGGCGCCGGTAGATCTTCATCATCACCTGATCGCCGACGATGAAGGAGACGTTGCTCTGCTCCACGCCCACCGGCCGGACGCTGTCGGCAAGCTCCAGCGCGCGGAACGCGGGGCTCGATTCGAAGACGAAGCTGCCGCCGACCCCCGCCA
>CAWARW010000005.1:0-122895 GCA_963784605.1 uncultured Alphaproteobacteria bacterium | reverse complement strand
GGAGCGCACCAACCGCATAGCGGAATTGGTTATGGGCACCAGCGTAAGGCATTGGTGAGGCGATCTCCTGCTGCTCCCTTCCTGGCGATTGTGGTCGGCGCCGTCACCGGATTGCTGGTCGCCGCGTTCCGGCTGAGCTGGCCGCTGCCACGCATCTACGTGAAGCCTTAATCGACGAAACGCACCACATCGGACCCGCCGGGCTGTTGGTCACGATCAGCGGATGTGCGGCCGCGATGGCGGTCGCCGCGTGGCTGGTGAGACGGTTTTCGCCTATGCTCGGGAAGCGGTGTTCCCGAAGTCGAGGCTGCGTTGGCTGGCAAATTCCGACCAGCACCGCTGCGCCGGATATTGCTCATCAAGTTTGTCGGCGGAATTCTGTCATCTGGGTCGGAGCGGCGCTGTGGGCGGAGGCCCGGCGTTCAAATGGGCGCCGTCAGCGCCCGTTTGATTGCGACAACATTTCGCCGGAACCCGCCAGACGTGCAAGCGTTGGTGGCCGGGGGCGGGCGCCGGCATCGCCGTCGCGTTAACGCACCGATTGCAGGCGCCGTCTTTGTGCTCGAGGAACTCTTTCGGCATTTTGAGACCCGTGACGCCATTACTGTCTTCGCGTCCTCGACGGCAATTTGGTCGCGAGGTTGTTGCTCTTCGATGCCCCATCCTCACGTCGCTCTTTCCGGACAGGTGACCGCGACGACCGGCCCGCTGCCATACGCCGCTGCAGCAACATGGCCGCTTTATCTGCGCTTGGTGCCTGGCGGGTTTCGCAGCCGCGCTCTACAACCGACTGATCATGCTTGCCTTGCCGGGCGCATCTGCGCTCGACAGCTGGCCCGCCGCAGCCAGGGCTGCATCGTCGGCGCGATCGTCGGCCTGATCGGATGGTTGCCCCTTGATTGGCGATGGCAACAACCTGCTCAGATCGCTCTTGCTTGCGCGGCCGTCGCGGGAGGAATACCGCTGGCTTCGCCATTCTACTCTGTCTCGGGCCGGTGTCCTACGCCGCACGCATCCCTGCGGGTTGTTCGCTCCTCTTCTTGCGCTCGGCGCTTTGATCGGCTCTTTTTGGCCGGCTTGTTCGACGCGGCCTTCCGGCCTTGCCATCGAGCCACGGCCTTCGCCGTGGTCGGCATGGCAGCGTTTTTCACCGGCGTCGTTGGCGCGCCGGTGACCGGAATTGTTCTTGTCATCGAAATGACGGCACCTTTACCACGCTCCTGCCGATGCTGGTCGCCTGCCTGCGGCGATGCTGATCGCCGGCCTGCTGACTGATCCGCCGACTACGATTTGCTTCGTCAACGACTGATCGACGAGCTTCTGGTGACCCAAAGAACCTTGACAACGCGCCCTCCCGTAGTCTCAATGCCGGCAAACTGAAAAGGCCGTGCGCTGCATGCGAGATCGAGTGACGGATGGCTACCGGGCGCTGGCGCGATCGGAGCTGCCGCTCGACACGGTGGAGTTCGCCCGGTTCCTCGCGGCAATCGCTTTGTTTTTTTTTTTTTTTTTTTTTTTTTTTTTTTTTTTTTTTTATGCTGGAGTTTGCCCGTAGTCGGCGGCAATCGGCTTTGTGCGTGGCCCGAAGGCGCTCAAACCGCTAGCTGGCAACGCGCTCATCTCACGGGCGACAATACCAGGTCGATGCACCGAGATGGCGGTGCGATAGGCAGGACCCGGCTGAACGGCTTATGTGGCCGGGCGATGAGGCATCACAGGTCCCTGTGAAGGGCTTATGTGGCCTCGGAGGAGAGCACGCAATCACCTTGGTGGAAGGTGAGATCAAGGCGCCAGTGAGCGAAGTGGAAGTTGCACAGAAGAGCTATGAGATGCCGCCGCAGGAAGGGATCACCGTCGCGCATTTCATCACCGTTGCCGACATCGAACGATCGGCGCGATTTTACGAGAAAGTCTTCGGCGGTCGCGTGCTGAGCAGAGGCGACAGCAATGGCGCGCCGGGATACATCCAGATTGCGAACACCTGGCTCATCGTCAACGTCGGCGGTGGTCCGACGCCCGATAAGCCGACGGTGACGCTCAGCGTGCCCGTCGACCCCAATCAGGTCACCAGCTTCATGAACATCCGGGTCGCCGATATTCAGGCGTGTTATGACCTCTGGCGAAGTCGGGGAGCCGAGTTCATCACGGAGCCGAAGGACAAGTACGGCGAGACGCGCTGCTACATCCGCGATCCCGACGGCTATATTATCGAAATTGGGCAAAGCAAGCCCGCCTTCCCTTACGGCTAATCGGCAACACCGTTGACGTTTCATCTGGGCCTCGTGTGCGGCGGGCTCGTCGCCACCGAGGGGTGGAAGAGACTGCCATGAGCGCTGACTTCGACGTGATCATCATTGGCGGCGGATCACCCGGCGAACATTGCGCTGGCGCACTTGCCGACGGCGGGCTCAAGGTCGCCATCGTCGAGCGCGAGCTTGTCGGCGGCGAGTGTTCCTATTGGGCTTGCATACCGTCCAAGACGCTATTGCGCCCCGGTGAGGCGGCACATGCCGCAAACAACGCCGCAGCCATCGCACGAGTCGATACGGCGGCAGCGCTCGCGTGGCGCGACGACATGGTCGCCAACTACTCCGACGCCGGTCAGCAGCATTGGCTCGCGGACCGCGGCATTGCACTGATCCGAGGACGCGGGCGGCTGCAGGGCCACGGCATCGTGGACGTGGACGGTGTCCGCCATACTGCCGATCACGTCGTCGTAGCGACGGGCTCAGATCCCGTCATTCCGCCAATTCCTGGCCTTCAGGGGCTCGAGGGCATCTGGACCAATCGCCAGGCGACCGGGATGAAGGCGGTGCCGCGCCGGCTTGTCGTGCTCGGCGGCGGCCCGGTCGGCGTCGAGATGGCACAGGCCGTGCGCCGTCTCGGCGGCGAGGTGGTGCTGGTCGAACGCGCGCGCCATCTGCTGTCGCGGGAACCACCTGCGCTCGGTGAGGAGCTCGCCGAGGTGCTGCGCGCGCGATGGCATCGAACTCCTTCTCGGCGCGCGCGTCGTCTCCGCAAGGCGTGACGGCAACGGCTACGCGCTGGAGGTCGAAGGTGGCGGCGTGGTGAGCGGCGACAGATTGCTGGTTGCTGCCGGCCGGCGCCCGCGGGTTGACGGCATCGGCCTGGAGACCATTGGCGTTGAAGCGAACCCGCGCGGCGTCCCGGTTGACAGCCACATGCGCGTGTCGGAGCGCACCTGGGCGATCGGAGATGTGACCGGCAAGTGGATGCTGACCCACGTCGGCAAATACCAGGGCCGCATCGTTGCCGCCAACATCTTGGGCAAGCCGCGGGAGGCGAATTACGAGGCAGTGCCACGCGTCACCTTCACCGATCCACAGGCGGCGGGGGTCGGCGCAATCCAAGCAACATTCAGCGCGACGACGCGCCTCTCGGATATCGCAAAGACAGCGACTTATATACGCGCTAACGATCAGGCGATCGGCTTCATGACCCTGCTCAGTGATGGCGAGCGACTGACCGGCGCCTACGCCCTCGGCCCGGAAGCCGGCGAGTGGCTTCAGCAGGCAACGCTGGCGATCCGCGCACGCACGCCGATTGAGGTGTTGAGCGATACAATCCAGCCATTCCCTACCTTCTCGGAGATTTACCTCGCTGCGCTGAACGCGCTGCAGCGGACGATTGCCGAGGCGCGCTGAACGGCGAAGGAGGACCAGAAGACGTGCGGTGGCGCGGCATTCGCTTTCTAGTGGTGGTGCGACATCATTGGCGTGATTCTACCTAAGCCCCTCTGGATTTGCTCCTTGATGGAGGACTGACTCGTGCAGCTAGGAATGATCGGGCTCGGCCGGATGGGCGGCAACATGGTGCGACGCTTGCTCAACGGCGGTCACGACTGTGTCGTTTATGATCGTTCGGCCGACGCGGTGGCGGAATTGGTCAAGGACGGAGCGCGTGGTACCTCGTCGTTGAGGGGAATTGTCGATGCTCTGACCAAGCCGCGCGTGCTCTGGTTGATGGTGCCGGCGGGCGCCGTCGGTGAAACCATCGCCGAGTTGCTGCCTCATCTCGACCGCGGTGACATCATGGTCGACGGTGGCAACTCGTACTACCTCGACGACATGAGGCGCGCCAAAGAGCTTGGCGCCAAGGGCATTCACCATGTCGATGTCGGCACGAGCGGCGGCGTCTGGGGATTGGAGCGCGGCTATTGCATGATGATCGGAGGTGAGGATGAAGTCGTGGATCATCTTGATCCGATCTTCATGTCGCTTGCGCCGGGCAATGGCGACGTTCGGCGCACACCCGGGCGCGAAAAATCGAGCGGCACGGCCGAACTGGGCTACCTGCACTGCGGCACCAACGGCGCCGGCCATTTCGTCAAGATGGTCCACAACGGCATCGAGTACGGTGTCATGGCGGCCTATGCCGAAGGTTTCGCGGTGCTCGAGGCGGCCGATGCCGGCGAAACGTCTGCCACGGTCGACGCCGAAACGACGCCGCTGCGCGACCCCGACCACTACAAATACGATCTGAACCTGCCGGACATTGCCGAAGTGTGGCGCCGTGGCAGTGTCATCGCGTCCTGGCTGCTCGATCTTTCCGCCGCGGCTTTGTTGCATGATCCCGAGCTTAAGAATTTTGCCGGGCGTGTGTCCGAACTCAGGTGAGGGCCGCTGGACAATCAAGGCCGCCATCGACGAAGGCGTGCCGGCGCATGTGCTGTCGTCGGCGCTGTATGAGCGGTTCAGCTCGCGCGGCGAAGCGGACTTTGCCGACAAGCTCCTCTCCGCCATGCGTTTCGAATTCGGAGGGCATGTCGAAAAGCCGGCTGCAAAGCGGGCCGGATGACAACTTCCTCTCCCAGTGACACTATTGGGCACAGCCTGCCAGTGCTCATGTTCGAGCGCTCTGGCCCTCGCATCGCAATGGGTAACCCCAGGTCGAGGGGCAGGCGTCCACTGTCATCGACTCGTATGGTGACGAGGGCTTCGCCAAGGTGGCGCCCGCGAGCGAGCTCGGGGCCAGTGTCTTCGTGCACATCCTTGGTGAGCACTTCATCTATCCGCCCCCTTGGCCGCAGGGAGTAGCGTCGTTCCCAAAGGAAATGATCGCTTCATGCAACTCGCGGTTCATTCGCGGAATACGGCGCAAAGTTTCCCTGCGATTTTCCACTGAAGCGTAGTCCAGCGGACCGCCACGTTCGTTTTCCGGGACGCAAACATTCAAGTCCGGTTCGGATGGAATGTTTGAACGCGCTGCAAGAAAGCAATGCCAAACGGCCGTTCAGGCATGGAGGATATCATGAGCATGATCGACAAGGCTCTGAAGGGTAACGAGGAGTACGCCCGGAGATATGATCCAAGCCTCGGCGGACATCCGCATCCCAAGATCGCGGTGGTGACTTGCATGGATCCGCGGCTCTCGGACCTGGAGGGGATTCTGGGTTTGAAGAACGCGGATTTGGACGTGATCCGCACCGGTGGACCGGCTGTGACCGATGATGTCTTGGGAGAGCTCGTCGTTTCCACGCGGGTGCTCGGCTCGCGGGAGATCATGCTTCTCAACCACACCGGCTGCGGGTTCACGACCTTCACGGACGAGGAGTTGAACGCCAGGCTCTCAGCGTTGACGGGAGATGCGACGCCGGCCCCTATGCGGTTCTTCTCATTTGAAGACCCCGAGGAGCACACCAAGGCACAAATCGCCATGGTCAGATCGCATCCCTGGATCGCGAACGATGTTCCCGTGCGCGGCTTTATTTTCGACGTGCACACGGGGCGCCTGCAGGAGGTTACGGTCGACGAGACGGGAGCTGTCGCGGCCGAGTGACAAGCGCAGCGACACCTGGGCCGGGGTGAAGCCACTCGAAGTATCGTTCCCGAAGAACGATCCAGCTTCACGCGATAAGCAATCGCTATCTGTTCGGGAAGACGATCGTCGGCATGACGACGCTTCGTTTGCGGCGGGGAGCTGTTCGGCCTCTGCCGGGGGGAACGACGACTAATTCGACCTTGTGGAGGCCTGCGCGCGGCGCGTCAGCATTGCGCCGACGACGGGGCGTGGGCATCACCAGTCTGGGTGAGACGTGGATCGACGAGGCGGATGGGCGCGCCGAGCCATGGCTCAGAGTGGCGAGGGACCAAATTCCCAGCTAATTCGCTGAGAACAGGGAATATGAAAACAGAGACAAGTTCGCGGTGGACTGCCAGCACCACCACCGTTTTCCGCCGTTTCCGTCATTGCCGTCCCGCTCGGCCCGCCCGCTGCGTTCGACGGAGATGGTTCCCGTCCGGCCGTTCCAGTACTGTGCGCGCAGCGACCGAACCAGTTCTCCGGGCCCATGCGTCTCCTGATCGTCGAGGACAACACGACCCTGGCCGATTGGCTGGCCAAGCTTCTGCGCGGCAGCAATCACGTCGTCGATTGCGTCTACGATGGCGAGACGGCGGCGCACGGCACCGACCTGAAGATCTACGACCTGCTGATCGTCGATCTGGCCTTGCCGAAGATGGGCGGCATCGACGTCGTCCGCCATGTTCGCGCCGCCGGCCTGTCGACGCCGATCCTCATCCTCACCGCCAAGGACGTCCTGCAGAGCCGGGTGGAGGGCCTCGACGCGGGGGCGGACGACTACCTGACGAAGCCGTTCGAGGTGGAGGAGCTGGACGCGCGCGTGCGCGCCCTTCTCAGGCGCTCGAACACCACGCTCAAATCGGAGGTGCGCTTCGGCGCCCTGTCCTTCGATCACAATACCCGTCTGTTCGCCATCAACGGGGCGCCGCTGCACCTGTCGCCCCGCGAGCATGCCCTGCTCGAAACGCTGCTCAGGCGGGCCGGCGCCACCGTCAGCAAGGAGGCGCTGCTCGAGCGCAGCTACGGCTTCGGCGACGACGTCAACCTTGCTGCCATCGAGGTGCAGGTCCACCGGCTGCGCAAGAAGCTCGAGAACTCGGGCGTGTCGATCGTCACGCTGCGCGGCCTCGGCTATCTGTTGAGGCTCGATCCGCCGTGAGCGCGGTTACCCGCGGCCGCGGCAGCCTGCGCCTCAACCTGATGGCGTGGCTGGTGGTGCCGGTCGTCGCGATCCTGGCGGCAAGCGTGTGGCTCTCCTACGGCAGCGCGCTGCGGCAGGCGACGCTGGTGACCGACCAGAACCTCACGGCGTCGGCACGGATCATCGCCGAGCAACTGCAATACCGCGACGGCCAGATCAGCGTCGTCATCCCCCCGGCGGCGCTCGAGCTGTTCGCGTCGGACAGCCACGACGAGGTGGCCTATGCGGTGATCGGACCGACGCACGATCTCATCGCCGGCTTTCCGGGCCTCGCCCCGCCGGCGGTGCTGCCACCGGAATTCGAGTCGCGCTTCTTCGAGACGATGTTCCGGACCGAGGCCATGCGCGTGGTCATCCTGCGCCAGCCGGTCGTCACGCCGAACGCCACGGTTGCGGTCACGGTCATGGTCGGCGAGACGCAGAAGGCGCGCAACGAGCTGTTCCGCACCCTGTGGCTGCGCGGATTCGCCGAACAGGCCGCCCTGGTGCTCGCCGCGGCGCTGTCGATCTGGATCGGGATCAATCGCGAGCTGCGCCCGCTGTTGCGCCTGCGCCAGGCGGTCCTCCGGCGGCCGGCCGATCGCTTCGAACCGTTCGATGCCCGCTCGGTGCAGTCCGAGATCCGACCGCTGGTCGACGCCCTCAACCGCCACATGCAGCGTCTGAGCCAGCACCTCGACCGGCAGAAGCGGTTTCTCGACGACGCGGCGCACCAGTTGCGCACGCCGCTGACGATCATGAAGACGCAGATCGGCGTGGCGCGCCGGACGCACGACGGGGACGAGGGCCGCGCCGCCCTGGTTGGCGTCGACGAGAACCTCACCGCCATGTCGCGCCTGACCAACCAGCTGCTGACGCTCGGCCGGGTCGACCACGATCGCGGCGCGCTGCAGAGCGAGCGGGTCGATCTCGCCGCGGTCGCTCGCGAGGCGCTGGCCGATGCCATGCCGCGGGCGCTCGATCACGGCGTCGACCTGATGCTGCAGACCGATGCCGCCCCCTGCGAGGTGATGGCGACGGCGACGCTCCTGCGCGAAATGCTCAACAACCTGATCGACAACGCCATCCAGTATGCCGGCGCGGGCGCAACCGCCACCCTCGCGGTTCGCTGCGACGCGGGCACGGCAACGCTGGCGGTCGAGGACGACGGCATCGGCGTGGCGGCGGACGAGCTTCCCGGCCTGCTCGGGCGGTTCCGCCGCGGCCAGAACGCCCGGGCCAGCGGCAGCGGCCTCGGCCTGTCGATCGTTGCCGAGATCGCCCAGATGTTCGACGGCACCGTCGAACTGGCGACGCCGACCAGCGGTCGGGGCTTTGGCGTGACGGTCAGGCTGCCGCGGGCAGCGCCGCAGAGCCAGCCGGTGCGACCGGCGAGCGACGCCGGATAGGTCTACCGTCCGGCGTTGGCCGCATCGACGAAGTCCGTCGTGTAGGTGCCGGCGAGATCGATCGGCTTGTCGTGGACGCGCGACTTGATGCGGGAGAGCACCGCCAGGACGTTTTCCGGCCCGCCTTCCGGCATGCGGCCGTCCTCGGTGAACATCGCCTTGCCGCGCGCCAGCGCCGCCACATACATGGCCCGGTCGCCGACGTAGAAATCCGCCGGCATGAGCGCGGTGATGTCTTCCGCCGTGTGGTCATGGATGAAGTGCATCGTCCTGACGAAGGCGTTGGCCAGCTTCTGGACGGTCTGCCGGTGAGCGTTGACCCACGACGTCTCCATGTACAGGCAGGTGGCGGGGTAGACGCCGCCGAGCGCGGCAATCGTCCCGGCGTCGTCGCGCATGTCGATCAGCACCCGGGCCTGCCCCGTCTTGAGCAGGCGCGAGACGGTCGGTTCGGTGGTCATGGCCGCCTGAATCTCGTCGTGCTGGATGGCGGCGATCAGCGTGTCGCCGGCACCGACCGGAACCGGCGTCACGTCGCTGAGCCTGACGCCCGCCTTGAGCAACAGGTATTCGGTCAGGAAGTCGGTGGACGAACCGAGGCCGGTGACGCCGATGCGTTTCCCCTTGAAATCGGCGACGGAACGGATTTCCGGATGCGCGGTCGAGACCAGCTCGACCTCTCCCGGAACGCTGCTCATCTGAACCACCGACTCGGTGTATTTGCCGAGCGCCTGGAGGTCGATGTTGTGGTCGTAGAAGCCGATCACGCCCTGGACGGCGCCGGCCAGCATCTCGTCGGCCGCCTCGACGCCGGCCGGCTCGCTGAGCAGCGTGACGTTGAGACCCTCGGCGTCGAAATAGCCCAGTCGCTCAGCCAGCACGGCAGGGAGATAGATCTGCTTCTCGATTCCGCCGATCATGATCGAGACGTCTTCGGCCCACGCGCTCGCGGCCGACAGAGCGACGACCGCTGCGGCGGCGGCCAACATCAGGTGGCGCAGAACCATGGCAGCCCCCCCAACTTTCCTCCTCTGCGGCCGCGCGCGCCGCCGGCGGCCTTTGTTCCTTCAATCCAGCCGCCCGTGTCGCGGCGTCGTGACGGTTCGGTTGAAGCATACGCGCGTGCGCGGCGCTTGACGACGGTGCCCACCGCCAAGCTGCACGGTGAGACAAAGACAGAAAGGCGGCCCGCAGGCCGCCTTTCCCTTTCTCATGCCGGTGCGGCGCATTTTCCGGACGACTGGCCCATCGCGCCGGCGGGTCGGGTTACTTGCTGATGCCTTCCAGCTTCTGGGCGGCCATCACGAATTCGTTGGTGAAGGTCTTGCTGAGGTCGGCCGTTCCCTTGACCTTGCCGGCGGCCTTCTCGATTTCGTTGACCGTCTTCGGGCCGCTCTTCGGCATGATGCCAACGCCGTCGAGGTTGAACTGTCCCCAGTCCTTCTTCAGCGCCGAGATGTACTCATCCTTCGACGTCAGCGGGTTGGAGACGAAATCCGCCGGCATGACGGCGGCGACGTCGGCCGCGGTATGGGTCTTCATCCAGGCCAGGGTGGCGACGAGCGCGTTGACCACCCGCTGGGTCTCGTCCTTGTGGGCGGCGACCCAGTCGGCATTGGCGAGCACGGAGGCGGCGGGGAATTCGCCGCCAAGCCACTTCTGCACCCCGGCTCCGGTCGACAGGTCGATGGCGGAGTAGCCGACGCCGAGCTTCTCGATGGCGTTCACCGTCGGCTGGCTGGTGATGCCGCAGATCGCCTTGTTGAACTTCAGGGCGGCGATCATCGTCTGCCCGGCACCGGCGGCAATCTTGGTGTAGTCGGCAGGCTTCAGTCCGGCGCGGGCCGAGACGTAGCTGACCAGCGCATCGGTGCCCGAACCGAGGTCGGTCACACCGACCGACTTGCCCTTCCAGTCCTTCGGCGATTTCACGTCGGTGCCCTTGGCGCACATGATCCGCTCGCCCGGCGCCACCGAAAGCTGGACGACGCCGATGACGTTCTTGCCCTTCTCCTGGAACTCGATGGTGTGGTTGTACCAGGCGCCAGCCATGTTGACCTGGCCCGAGATCAGCGCGTCCTCGGCGCCGACGCCGCCGGCCTGCTCGGTGCTCAGCTCGACGTTGACGCCGTATTTCTTGTACATGCCCAGGCTCTGGGCGAGCTGGTAGGGCAGGTAGATCTGCTTGTCGATGCCGCCGACCATCAGACTGACCGTCGGCATGTCGGCGGCGATGGCCGCTCCGGAGAGGCACCCGCCCATGGCCAGCACGGCCACGGCGCCGGCAAGCCTGCGCGCCTGCTTGTGTATGCTCATCGTTCCTTCCCTCCATTTATCGAGGCTCTGGTTCGAGCCTCCGTTTCGATGCCGCCCGAGCGCGTCTGCGGGGATCAGATGCCCGCAACATCTCTTTCTCTGGTCGAGGCCGGCTGCCAGGCGAGCAGCCGCTTCTCGACCATGGCCATCAAGGCTTCGGCGCTGAGCGCCAGCCCGCCGATCACCAGCATGGCGCCGAACACGCCGTTGGCGTCGAAGGTGTTCTGTGCGGTGGCGATCACCAGCCCGAGACCGCGCTGGGAGCCGAGGAACTCGCCGACGATGGCACCGATGATCGAGAAGCCGAGGGCGACGTGCAGACTGGCGATGATCCAGGTCAGCGCCGACGGGAAGACGACGTGCTGGACCACCTGCAGGCGTGACGCGCCGAGGATGCGGGCGTTGGCGATGAGGTTGCGATCGACGCTGCGCACGCCCTGGAACGCATTGAAGAACACCACGAAGAACACCAGAACCGCAGCCAGCAGCACCTTCGACGGCAGACCGAGGCCCAGCCATATCGTGAAGATCGAGCCGAGCACGATGCGCGGCAGGGCGTTCACGATCTTGATGTAGGGGCCGACAACATCGGCCAGGAACGGGATCTCTCCGAGCAGGACGCCGAAGATCACGCCACTGCCGACGCCAAAGACGAAGCCAAGCAGGGACTCCTCGAGCGTCACCCAGATCTGCAGCCAGAGCGAGCCATAGGCCGTGCCGTTCACCGCCCAATCGGCCAGGCGCAGGACGATGCCGAGCGGCGAGCCGAAGAAGAAAGGATCGATGACGTTGAGATCGCTGAGCAGCTCCCAGCCGCCGACGACGACGATGAAGGCGGCCAGCTGGCCGACCAGAACGAGCAGTTTGCGGCGCCGCATCCGCTGGCGCGCATGGGCGGCGATCGTCGCTTCGTCCGGTGCGCGGTCGGCGGCCTCGACCATCGTTGTGGCTTCGGCCATCATGCCGCCGCTCCTCCGGCGCGCGCCGCCACTGCCGTGCGTGAATAGGCCTGCTGGACCTCGTCGCGCAGCGTCTCCCAGATCTGATGGTGCAATTCCAGGAAACGCGGGGCGAAGCGGATCTCCTGAACGGCACCGCGCGGCCGTGGCAGATCGATATCGTAGACCGCCTTCACGGTACCCGGCCCCGCCGTCATGACGACGACCTTGTCGGCAAGCGCGATCGCCTCCTCGAGATCGTGGGTGACGAACATCACCGACGGTTCGCTCTGCTGCCACAGGGCGAGCAGTTCGTTGGACATGATCGCCCGCGTCTGCACGTCGAGCGCGGAGAAGGGTTCGTCCATGAGCAGGATCGTCGGCTCGTTGATGAGTGCTGCGGCAAGGCTGACGCGCTTGCGCATGCCGCCCGACAACTGGTGCGGATAGTGGTCCTCGAAGCCGGAAAGTCCGACGGTGTTCAGCCACGCGCGGGCCTTGGCCATCGCTTCCTTCTTGGCGACGCCGCGAAACATCGGCCCGAGCGCGACGTTGGCGGCCACCGGCTTCCACGGCAGCAGCGCATCGACCTGGAAGACGAAGCTCGCGCCCCGGGTGATGCCGTCGACCGTCTTGCCGGAGACGCGCACGCTGCCGGCGCTGGGAAAGTCGAGGCCGGCGGCCAGGGTCAATGTCGTCGACTTGCCGCAGCCGGTCGGTCCGACGATGGCGCAGAACTGTCCCGGCGCGACGGTCAGGTCGACGTCGCGGATCGCCGTCATCACCGAGCCGGTCGGCGTGACGAAGCGCTTGGTGACATTGGTCAGCGCGATGCCGCCAAGCCCGTCCGCCGGCGGCATCAGGCGCGTCCTCGGGCGGCCCGCGAGGCGGGTCCGGCTGCTGCGCGAATAGGGTTGAGCGTCGCGGCCCGGGCAGCAGATGCCCGCAGCCGCCTCCGACAGGGTGTCATTCAGGCGTTCCTCGTCCCGAGTTCGCGTCGTCCGGCGAGATCTTCTGTCTCTTGGTTTTCGGGCGACGCGAGCGGGAGGCTAGCCGGCGAAGCTTTCAGCTAGCTTTCAGCCCGAGAGGGGAGGGACCGCGGCAGCCATTTTGCAGCGGAGCACGCTCGGCCGTCCGGCGAACCGGCAATCGCGAGACCGCCGCCGGTCAGGGGAACAGGCCGCGCGTGCGCTTGGTTTCCCACACCTTGGCCACACCGGTTGCCATCGCGGCGGTGCGATGCGACACGCCTTCCGCAGCGGAGCGGTCGAGCACCCGCCGCAGGGCGTCGTCCAGCAACCGATACAGGCGATCGACGACCTCGGCGCGCCGCCAGAAGAATTGCTGGAGATCCTGCACCCACTCGAAGTAGCTGACGATGACGCCGCCGGCGTTGCACAGGATGTCGGGAATGACGAAGACGTCGCCGCGCTCCGCCAGCAACCGGTCGGCCTCCGGCGTGGTCGGGCCGTTGGCCGCTTCTGCCAGAACGCGGCAGCGGAGCCTGGGCGCATTCGAACTCGTTGATCACGCGTTCGATCGCGGCCGGCACCAGGATGTCGCACGGCTGACAGAGCAGGAGATCGGGTTCGATGAGCATTTCCGTCGAGAACCCGGCAAGCACCCGGTTGCGTCGCCAGTGCTCCATCAGCCCTTCGACATCCAGCCCCGCGGCGGAATAGTACGCAGCGGTATGGTCGCTGACCCCGACCAGGCGACCGCCGCGCTCGCTCAATGCCGCGGCAACGTTGCTGCCGACGTTGCCGAACCCCTGCACGATCGCCGTGGCGCCCGCGATGGGCATGTTCAATCGCTCGAGGACCCGGGCAATGAGGTGCGCCACCCCCAGTCCGGTCGCCTCGCGACGGCCCTCGATGCCGCCCATGCCGATCGGCTTGCCGGTCACGATCTCGGTGACCGTGTGGCCCTGGTACATGGAATAGGTGTCCATGAACCACGCCATGACCTGCTCGTCGGTGCCGAGGTCCGGCGCCATGATGTCCGTCTTCGGCCCGACGAACGGGATCATCTCCTGCATGTAGCGGCGTGACACGGCCTCGAGTTCGCGGGTCGAGAGCGAGCTTCGATCGACGGCGACGCCGCCCTTGGCGCCGCCGTAGGGCAGGCCGACGAGAGCGCACTTCCAGCTCATCCAGATCGCCAAGGCGGCGACCTCGCCCATGGTCAGATCGCTCGAGAAGCGCGTGCCGCCCTTTGTCGGACCAAGGGTGAGGTGGTGCTGGACGCGGTAGCCCTGGAACACCTCGGTCGAGCCGTCATCGCGATGGACCGGGCACGAGATGGCGAGAGAGCGCTTGGGGTAGAAGACCCTGTCGCGATCGCCGACGGGCATCTCGAGGTGGTCGGCGACCATGTCGAACTGCCGTCGCGCCATGTCGAAGACGGGGTCGTTGAAAAACGGCATCGGGGCCATCGCAAGGCTGCTCCCTGGGGTCGACTGGAGTGAACAATCTGCTCCCTTTCGCAGAGAGGGCAATCGGGCCGTCCCGGCAAAACGCATCCTAGCGCCGATCGTGGCGGGCATGCGCTCGCCCGGTCTGCCGGGGCCGCACGATGGCGACGCCCGCGATCCTCATCACGCGCTTGTGAGGGTGGGCGCCTGCCGTGCCGCGAATAACGCGGTGGGTCGCGCTGTTCATGTCACCGTCGATGGCGCGCCGCCTGGCGGGCACATGAACCAAGGAGCAAGCGATGTCTCGGATTCACAGGTCCTTTGCAGCAACGATCTTCTTTGCCGGCGCTCTTTCGTTGGCCGGCGCCGCGGCCCTGGCCGCCAGCGGTGGCGGTGGCGGCGGTGGTGGCGGCGGAAGCAGCGGTGGCAGCAGTGGCGGCGGAAGCAGCGGCGGCGGCTCCGCCGGTCCGGCGCCCATCAAGTGCAACAAGGGCTGGACCTACGACGCGACCAAGGGGTGGTGCGTCAAGAACCAGGCGCTCAACGACCAGCAGCTCTACGAGGAAGGCCGCGCGCTGGCGCTCGCCGGCTACTACGAGAATGCCCTCGATTCGCTCAATGCCATCCGCAACAAGAACGACGCCATGGTTCTGACCATGATCGGTTATTCGGAGCGGAAATCCGGCAACTACGATGACGGGCTCGCCTATTACGCCAAGGCGTTGGCCATCGAGCCGATGAACGTCAACACGCACGAGTATCTCGGCGAGGCCTATGCCGAAAAGGGCCAGCTCGATCTCGCCAAGGCGGAGCTGGTCAAGGTCGAGGCGGTCTGCGGCACCGCCTGCGAGCAGTATCAGGATCTCGCCAAGGCGATCGCCGGCAAGCCCGACGAGAGCTGATCACGGCTGCAACGAGCCCAGCGTGGTGCGCGCCGGCACGACCGCGCGCCACGCTCCTTCCCGCGCGTGCGAGAGACGCGAGACGATGGCGATGTCCGCCCGGCAGTTCCCATGGATCGATGCACAACTGGATCGGCTGAGCGGCCTCTTGCGCCTCGCCGGTCGCGTCCTCATCGCGGCGGTCTTCGTCTACGACGCCACCCTGATCGTCCGCTTCCCCGCCGACAATGCCGCCTACATGGCACAGTTCGGCGTGCCCGCAATCCTCCTCTATCCGACGGCCGCCTTCCAGTTCCTCGGCGGACTTGCGATCGTCTCCGGCCTTTGGCTGCGGCCGGTGGCACTGGCCTTCGCCGGCTTCTGCCTGCTGACCGCCGTCCTCTTCCACCGCGATTTTGCCGACGTCAGCGAACTGATCCAGTTCGGCAAGGATCTCGGCCTCGCCGGCGGCTTCCTGTTTCTCGCGGCCGGCGGTCCCACCCGGTCGGGCGTCTCGGCGGCGTGAAAAGCATCGGCGTTCCAGGGCTCGCGGCCTCGTGAGAACAGCGTGTCAAGACAAGCGCGCCGAATGAGGCTATGCGTCTCCCGGCGGCGGCCGTACGGCCGCCTTGTTCTTTCGGGAGACGCGGGTCGGCATGAGCGGGAAGGGCATTGTCATCGTCGGCGGCGGCCACGGCGGATCGCAGATCGCGGCGAGCCTCAGGGGCGACGGCTACGACGGACCGCTGACGCTGGTCACCGCCGAGCGCGATCTGCCCTATCAGCGGCCGCCGCTGTCGAAGGCCTTCCTCAAGGACCCCGCCCACGACCTGCTGCCGCTGCGACCGGAATCCTTCTACGCCAAGAACGCCATCGATCTGCGCCTCGCCGCCGAGGTCGCCGCGATCGACCGCGCCGGCTCGGCGGTGGTGCTGGCCGACGGCACCACCATCGGCTTCGACCGGCTGGCGCTGGCCACCGGCGCGACGCCACGGCTGCCGCCGGTGGACGGCATCGACCTTAGCGGCGTGCACACGCTGCGCCACGCCGAGGACGCGCGTAAGCTGCGGGACGCGCTCTACGATGCCGACAACGTCGTGGTCGTCGGCGGCGGCTTCATCGGACTGGAGATCGCCGGCACGGCGCGCCTGCTCGGCAAGACGGTGAGCGTGCTCGAAGCCGCCGACCGGCTGATGGGCCGCGTCGTTGCTCCGGAAATCTCGCACCACTTCCTGGCGCTCCATCGCGGCTGGGGCAGCGCGATCCGCCTCGGCACCGCCGTCGGCCGCATTGTCGGCGAGGCCGGCAAGGTGGTTGCCGTCGAGACCGCCGCCGGCGACCGCATCCCGGCCGACATCGCCGTCATCGGCATCGGCGTGACGCCCAATGTCGCCCTGGCCGCGGAGGCGGGGGCGACCATCGACAACGGCATCTTGGTCAACGGCTTCATGGAGACCAGCGTGCCCGGCCTCTCCGCGGTCGGCGATTGCGTCTCCTTCGATCACTGGGAGCTCAAGCGCCGCGTGCGGCTGGAATCGGTGCAGAACGCCGTCGATCAGGCCAAGACGCTGTCGGCGGCGCTCACCGGCAGGCGCGAAGCCTATCGCGCCGTGCCGTGGTTCTGGTCGGACCAGGGCGACGTCAAGCTGCAGATGGTCGGCCTCTCCGGCGACGCCACCGAAAGCCACGTGCGCGGCAATCCGGACGACGGCAGCTTCTCCGTGTTTCACTATGCCGGAGCGCGGCTGGTGGCGATCGATTCGGTCAACCGCGCCGCCGACCACGTTCTCGGCCGGCGCATGATCGGCGCTGGCATCTCGCCGCCGCCGGCCAGCGTCGCCGACACCAGCGTCGACCTCAAGGCGCTGCTGGCGGCGCATACGCCGGCGGAGTGACGGCGGGTCTCCCCGGGGTGCAACAGGGCAGGCGATGACATGAGCGGAGCGGCGGGCAGCGACGACAAGCTCAGCCTCGCCGAGGTGGTTGCCATCGGCATCGGCGGGATGGTCGGCGGCGGCATCTTCGCCGTGCTTGGCCTCGCCATCGAGACCGCCGGCCATGCGGTCGCCGTCGCCATGGCCTTCGGCGGCGTCGTGGCGCTCCTGACCGGCATCTCCTACGCCCATCTCGGCCTCGCCTTCCGCGACGACGGCGGCAGCTTCACCTATGTCGAGCATGCCTTCGACAACACCGTCGCCGGCGGTGTCGCCGGCTGGCTGCTGGTCGCCGGCTACGTCGGCACGCTGGCGCTCTATGCCACCACCTTCGGCGCCTATGGCGCGGCGATGCTCTCCGGCGGCGGCGGGCCGGGCTGGCTCGGGCCGGCGCTGGCGATCCTCGTGGTTGCCGTATTCCTCGCCATCAACCTCTTCGGGGCGCAGACCTCCGGCCGGGTGGAACTGGCCATCGTCGGCGCCAAGGTAGCGATCCTGGCGCTCTTCGCCGCGGCGGGGCTGCTCACCGTCAGAGCCGACCACATGCTGCCCGTCTTCAATCTCGGGCTCGCCGCGCCGTTCACCGCGGCCGGGCTGATCTTCGTCGCCTACGAGGGATTCGAGCTGATCCCCAATGCGATCCAGGAGATGCGCGATCCGACGCGCGACCTCAGGCGCGGGTTGATCCTCGCCATCCTCATCACCACCGCCATCTATGCGGTGGTGAGCCTCGTGGCGCTCGGCAACCTGACACCCGAGGAGGTCGCCAGGGACCAGGAATACGTGCTTGCCGTCGCGGCGCGGCCGACGCTCGGCCAGGCCGGCTTCGTGCTCATCGGCATCGCGGCGCTGATGTCGACGGCCTCGGCGATCAACGCCACGCTGTTCGGCGCGGCGCGGCTGGCCATGGTGATGGCGGCCGAGCACGCGCTGCCCCGCGTCTTCTCGATGCGCGAGAGGACGCGCGACGTGCCGTGGGTGTCGCTGGGCGTCCTCTCGGCGCTGACCGCGGTATTCCTGCTGCTCGCCGACCTCACCGTCATCTCGTCGTTCGCCAGCGCCGTGTTCCTGGCGATCTTCGCGGCGGTCAATCTCTCCGCCTGGCGTCTGCGTGCGCGCATCGCCCTGCGGCCGGCGGTGCCGCTCGCCGGGCGCTGCTGTCACTCGCTGCGCTTGCCGTTCTTGTCTGGCACACCTGGCAGACGGACCGCGTCAGCCTCGCCTGGATCGGCGGCTTCGTGCTTGCCGCGATACTTCTGGAAACGCTGGTGGTCTTGCTGCGCGGGCGGCGGCCGAAGCCGGCATTGTCAGCGAACTGAAAGGTCAACGGGAAGAGCTTCGGCCTGACGGATTTCGCCGTCCAGGGAGCTTCCCGCCGGTTGCATCGTTCATTGCATGCGATTGAGAGCACCGTCGCGAAAGGAGCCCGGAGGGCCTTCGGTCGGGGCGCAGGCGGCGCGCGCGGTCGGCTTCCTGTGTCACTGACTCGAAGGAGAACGAACGCATGAAGACTTTGAGCAAGCGCCTCGCGCTGGCACTGATTTCGCCGGTGCTTTTCACCGCGGCGGCCGGGGCCGCGATGGCCGCCACGACCATCCACGTCTCGCTGTGGGACAAGGGCGCCAACATGCAGATGGTGACGGGCGACGAATACGAGCCCAACGCCAAGATCGACATGTCCAAGGCGACCATGGGCGTCAAGGCGATGCCGGACATGGCCAAGGCGGGCGTGGTGACGTTCAAGGTCACCAACAATTCGAAGGACACCATCCACGAAATGATCGTCATGCAGCTCGACGCCAACGGCGATCCGCTGCCCTACATCGCCGCCGAGAACCGCGTCGACGAGGACAAGGCCGGCGACAAGGGGGAGGTGTCGGAGCTCGACCCCGGCAAGTCCGGGTCGCTGACGGTCGACCTGAAGCCCGGCAAGTATCTGCTCATCTGCAACGTGCCCGGCCATTACGCCTCGGGCATGTGGACCGAATTCACCGTCCACAATTGAGCGACGGTCCGCCGGAATCCCCGGCGCCGCCGCCGTTTCTGCGGTGTCGCCAGCCGGCTCCCGGTCGCCTGCCGCCGCGGTTATTTGCTGGAGCCGCCGCGCCGCCGATTGCGGTTGCGGCGGCCTTCCATTACATAGGCGCCAACTTCCCCATCGATCTCGTGATGCGGCCCGCTCGGGCCAAGCGGAGTGCGGAATGGCGCGCCAGTTCATCTATCACATGCAGGGCCTGACCAAGTCCTATGCCGGCGGCAAGAAGGTCCTCGAAAACATCAACCTGTCCTTCTACCCGGAGGCCAAGATCGGCGTGCTCGGCCCCAACGGCTCGGGCAAGTCGACGCTGCTCAAGATCATGGCCGGCAGCGAGAAGGAGTTCGCCGGCGAGGCGTGGCTGGCCGAAGGCGCCACCGTCGGCTATCTGGCGCAGGAGCCGCCGCTCGATCCGGACAAGGACGTGCTCGCCAACGTCATGGAGGGCGTTGCCGCCAAGCGGGCGATCCTCGACCGCTACAACGAGCTGATGATGAACTACTCCGACGAGACGGCGGAGGAGGCGACCAGGCTGCAGGACCAGATCGACAGCCAGGACCTGTGGGACCTCGATGCGCAGGTCGAACAGGCGATGGATGCGCTCGGCTGCCCGCCCAACGACGCCGACGTCACCACGCTCTCCGGCGGCGAACGCCGTCGTGTGGCGCTCTGCCAGCTGCTGCTGCGCCAGCCCGACCTGCTTCTCCTCGACGAGCCGACCAACCATCTCGATGCCGAGACGGTGCGCTGGCTGGAGAAGCACCTGCGCGAATATCCCGGCGCCATCCTCATCGTCACCCACGACCGCTACTTCCTCGACAACGTCACCGGCTGGATCCTCGAACTCGATCGCGGCCGCGGCATCCCCTACGAGGGCAACTACTCGGCCTATCTGGAAAAGAAGGCCAAGCGCCTGGAGCAGGAGGGCCGCGAGGACGCCGCCCGCCAGCGGGCGCTGGCGCAGGAACGCGAGTGGATCGCCGCCAGCCCGCGCGCCCGCCAGACGAAATCCAAGGCGCGTATCCGCGCCTATGACGAGCTGCTCAAGCGCAACGAGGAGCGCGCACCGGGCACCGCCCAGATCCTCATTCCGCCGGGCGAGCGCCTCGGCGATACGGTCATCGACGTCGACAACCTGTCCAAAGGCTACGGCGACCGGCTGCTCATCGAGAACCTCTCCTTCAAGCTGCCGCCCGGCGGCATCGTCGGCGTCATCGGGCCGAACGGCGTCGGCAAGACGACGCTCTTCCGCATGCTCACCGGCCAGGAGAAGCCGGACGCCGGCGCCGTGCGCCTCGGCGAAACCGTCCATCTCGGCTACGTCGACCAGAGCCGCGACGACCTCAGCCCCAACAAGACCGTATGGGAGCAGATCTCCGACGGGCAGGACATCATCAGGCTGGGCAAGCACGAGATGAACAGCCGCGCCTATGTCGGCGCCTTCAACTTCAAGGGCGGCGACCAGCAGCAGAAGGTCGGCTCGCTCTCCGGCGGCCAGCGCAACCGCGTGCACCTCGCCAGCCTGCTCAAGAGCGGCGCCAACGTGCTCCTCCTCGACGAGCCGACCAACGACCTCGACACCGAGACGCTGGCGGCGCTCGAGGACGCGCTGGAGGATTTCGCCGGCTGCGCCGTGGTCATCTCGCACGACCGCATGTTCCTCGACCGGCTGGCCACCCACATCCTCGCCTTCGAGGGCGACAGCCATGTGGAGTGGTTCGAAGGCAACTTCGAGGACTACGAGGCCGACAAGGTCCGCCGCCTGGGCGCCGACGCCGCCAACCACCACCGGGTCAAGTACAAGCAGTTCGCAAGGTAGGCGGGGCTCAGGGGGGCGGTGCGATCAGCGCGATGTCCGGGAAATAGGCGCGGTAGCGCCGCACGTCGCGCGTCAGGAGCGGGACCTTCTCGATCTCGGCATGGGCCCCGATGAAGAAGTCGGGCAGGACGCTGGTGCGTGGCCCGCCAGCGGATCGGTAGCGGCGAAAGGCGCGCCCGGCGGCAAAGAGGGCGGATGTCGGCGTGCGTGCCAGCTTGACGTTCAGATCGGACAGCGCTTCCTGGAGATCGTCCTCGACGTCGATGCGGGCAGCGAGTTCCGCGTAGGTGATTTCGTTCACGTGCAGCGGACCGCGTAGGCGGCAGCGTTCGAGCTCCGCGGCCGACCAATCGAACCAGACTGGATCGCCGGTCAGAATGTCGACGATCACGTTGGTGTCGATCAGCGTCACTTCGGCACGGGATCTTCGTCAGGATCGCCGCGCAGCTCCCGCATCATCTCGTCGGTCGTGATGCCGCGGATCAGCCGGCGCTTCGCGATGGCGTGGAGCTGTTGCAGATAATCGTCACCGGTCCCCGGTTTTTCGATCACGATGCCACCGGCTGCCGTGGCGCGCACCTCCACCATGTCGCCCGGCTTGATGCCGACGGCGTCGCGGACGCTCTTGGGAAGCGTGACCTGGCCCTTGATGGTGACGCGCGTGGACATGCCGATTTTCGCCGTGGTATTACTGCGAAGGCAAGGTAATACCGACGTCGGCGCGTTTCAAGCCGCGGGCCGAAACCGCCTTGGCATCCTGAAGGTCCGGCCATGTTCGCCTGGTCTCCGTCGCAATATCTGAAGTTCGCGGACGAGCGCTCGCGTCCGGCCCGCGACCTCCTGGCCGCCGTGCCGCGGGCGCACGTGCGCCGCGCGGTCGATATCGGCTGCGGGCCGGGAAATTCGACGGAGCTGCAGGGTTCACGCGGCCTTCCGCCGCGCCCCGACCAGCGTATTGGCGTCGAGGCCCCACTCCTCGGCGAGCGTGCGGATCATCGCCTTGGACAGGTCGCGCTTGCCCCCCAGCACTTCGGCGGCGCGGCTGCTGGAACCGAACAGACGGGCGAGGTCGGCCTGGGTGAGGCCGCGATTGTCCATCGACGCCTTGAGGTATTCGATCGGCTCCATCGGCAGGTCGGGAACGTGCTCGGCCTCATAGGCCATGACCAGGATGGTCAGCAGCTCAAGTTCCTCGTTGGTCTCGGCCCCCGGCCGCATCACCAGTTCGTCGATACGCTTGGCCGCGGCGCGGTAGTCGCGGGCGTTCTTGATCGGCCTGGGGAGTTTCATCGGTCAGATCCTTGTCGCATCGATCCGGTCGTATTGTGCGTGCGTGCCGACGAAGCGGATATAGAGGCGGCCCTTGACCAGCAGGCAGAGGACCACCAGCCGGTACTTGTTGCCGCCAATGTTGAAGACGACCCGATTGTCGCCGATCACGTCGGCCGTGCGCGCATAGGCCTTGATGTCGTGCATCGTGCGCCATTCGGCTCTTGCGGCGTCCTTGAGCCAGGCGCGTAGTGGTGTTTCGGATGCCGGGTGCGTGCGCCAGAAGTCTTGGAGCGTCTTTTTCTTGACGACGTGCATTGTCGAATGTACTCCCAATTTGGGAGCATCTTCAAGTGGTGTCCGGCCATGTCCGCCTGGTCTCCGTCGCAATATCTGAAGTTCGAGGACGAGCGCTCGCGTCCGGCCCGCGACCTGCTGGCCGCCGTGCCGCTGGCGCACGTGCGCCGCGCGGTCGATATCGGCTGCGGGCCGGGCAATTCGACCGAAGTGCTGGTCGCGCGGTTTCCCGATGCCGAGATCACCGGCCTCGATTCCTCGCCGGAGATGCTGGCGGCGGCGCGTGAACGCCTGCCCAACGTCAGCTTCGTCGAAGCCGACGCGGCGACATGGACGCCGGACGGGGGCGGAGACCGGTCGATCTCCTCTATGCCAACGCCACCTTCCAGTGGGTACCGGATCATCGGCAGGTGCTGAAGCGCCTGTTCGCGGCGCTGCCGGCCGGCGGCGTGCTGGCGGTGCAGATGCCCGACAACGTCGCGACCGAGCCGTCGCACACGCTGATGCGGGCGGTGGCGGCGGACGGACCGTGGGCGGGCAAGTTCAGCGACCCCATCCTGCGCGAGACGATCGGCACGCCGGCCGACTATTACAACCTGCTGCAGGAGGCGGCGGCGCGCGTCGACATCTGGCACACGCTCTACAATCATCCGCTGGCGGACGCGGCGGCGATCGTCGCGATGGTGCGCTCGACCGGACTGCGCCCCTATCTCGCCCGTCTCGACGCCGGCGAGCAGGCGGAATTCCTGGCGCGCTACCAGGCGAAACTGGCGGACGCCTATCCGCCGCTCGCCGACGGCAAGGTGCTCTTCCGCTTTCCCCGGCTGTTCATCGTCGCCGTGCGGGCGTGAGGGCCGTCAATCGGCAAGCAGCTGGATCAGCCGGTTGGTGCGGGTCAGCCGGTCGGAGAGCATGGCGGCGATCCCCTGATGGAAGCGGGCGGCGATCTCCGGCTCGGTGGCATGCAGCCGTTCCAGGTTGGCGCGGCTGAAGCGCCAGGCGACCAGCATGCTTTCGGCGACGACCGAGGCCGAGCGCGGCACCGACAAATAGAAGGCGACCTCGCCGACGATGGCGCCATGGCTGAGCGTCGCCAGCCGGATCGACTGCGTGCCGTTGGTGAGTTCCACCGCGGCGCGACCGGCCTCGATGAAGAAGATGTCGTCGGACGGCCTGCCCTGGGCGATCAGTGCGCTGCCGGCGGCGACCTCGACCCGTTCGCAGTAGGGGATCAGCGCCTCGGCAAAGGCGGCTGTGCCGACGACGCCGGTGAGGATGTCGCGAGCGGCCCGCATCTTGGCCGTGGCGAGGGTCGGGGCGACTTCGGCGAGCAGAGCGTTCTCGCACCATTCGACTCCGTGGTCGAAGCCCGGCTCGATGTGCACGCGGCTGCCGCTGCCGTGCTCCAGCCCGCCGCGCAGCATGGCCTTGTGGACGTCGACCGTCATGCCGGTCAGCACCAGGTCGAAGCCGGCCGGCGCGGCGGCCTGGGACAGGCGGATGAAGGACAGGACGGCCGAGGAATTGAGGCCGCTGACCCGGTCGAAGTCGATGACCAGAAAGCGGATCGCCAGGGCTCCGGTATCGGCGAGACGCTCCAGGATGCGCTTGCGCAGACGCTCGGCGGTGCCGAAGAACAGATAGCCCTGCAGGCGGAGCAGGAGGATCGCTTCGCCGTTGGTGCGCAGCAGCTCCAGCCGCTCGTCGGAGGCGATCGCGCTGGTCTGATAGTCGCGGCCGGTCAGCGTGTAGCGGACGATGTCGACGCGGCCGTATTCGACCGCGAAGAGGATGGCGGCGGCGATCAGCCCGACGAGGATGCCCCAGGCGAAGCCGACGAAGGCGATCATCGCGAAGATGAGGATGACGACGGCGTATTCGGCGATCGCCAGGCGGGGGTAAGCGTCGACCAGCCACTGGCGGATCAGCCCGCCGCCGATCCAGATCAGGACGCCGCCGAGCAGCGGCGTCGGCACCAGCGAGACGATCTGGGGACCGAAGACGATGGCCGCGGCGCAGGCGGCAGCGACCGTGATCCCGGTGATCAGATCGGCGGCTCCCAGCCGGGACGCGAGAACGCTGAGCGAAACGCTGTGGTAACCGGGAAGGCCGCCGCCGGCGCCGGCAATCAGGTTGGCGATGCCGGCGGAGCGCAGCTCGCGGTCGAGGTCGAGGTCCTGGCGGGCGTTGAGTTCGATTCCGGTTGCATTCATCAGCAGGGCGATCAGCGCCAGCACCGGCACGGTGAGCATCCCGGGGATGCCGGAGGCGATGGCGGACCAATCGACTCGCGCCAAATCGGCAGGCGACACCGCCGGCCACAAGGCGCTGCCGGCCGGCACCACGATGAGCCAGTGCGTGGCCCGCAGCAGCGCGTCGGGAAGTCCCGCCACGAGCACGACGAGGTTGAAGAGCACCAGCGCCCCGGCGATCGTCGCCGGCAGGGTGAGGCGCCACGCCGTCAGCTTCTGGAACGCAGCGATGAAGGCGATCAGGGCGAGCGCGGCAGCACCCCGTGCCTGGGCGGCCGGATCGGACAGCACGCCGAGCGGATCGCCGATGAAACGGGTCCCGGCGATGGCGTCGACGCCGCCCATGAGCACCAGCCAGCCGGTGCCGGCGAGGAAGCCGCCGATGACCGGGTAGGGCAGAAAGCGAATGAAACGGCTGAGGCGCAGGGCACCCAGCAGCCAGGTTCCGGCGCCGATGAACAGCGTGGTCAGCGCCACCACGGCAACCGCGGTCGCCAGGACCGCGGAGCCGTCCGGCGAACGGACGTTGGTCAGCACCGCGGCGACGATGCCGGCCATCGCGGCCGCCGGGACGCTCTGGGCGGTCGCAACGATGCCGCGGTTGGTACTGCCCAGCGGGATCAGGGCCATGACCGCGCTGGTCAGCAACGCCATGCCCATGCCGGCGCTCCTCACCGCACTGGGCGCGCCGGAGAACAGCAGCGTGCCGAAGCCGATCGACTGGACGATCGCCAGAAGACCGCACACCAGGCCGACAGCGATGGCGTGTGCGACACGAGGGCCGGCGCGGCTGGCGGCCGGCACATTCAACGAATGATCCATTGCCCCGTCCGGTCCCGGCTCGACGGCAGCGGGTCCCGATGTCGACGGGCCGCTCGTACCCCCGTTCGAATGTTCACGTCTGGGCCGCGGCCCGTCAATGGCAACAAGCAACAATCCGCCCGGGCACCCACCGGCGCGGTCGTTCCGGGGGGCCGCAAGCCGGCGGCGGGCGCCCGATACGGGGCGGGTCTTGCGTTTCGTCGGGAACCGATCGGCTGATCGGCGGTTAGGAACGGCATGGTTGCATGGCGCAAGGCTGCCCTGGCCGCGATCGGCGCGGGAGCTTCATGCCTCGGCGGGTGTGCGCCTGCCGACTATCCCATCATAGCCGCCGCCGGCCCGGTCGCGTCCACCGAGCGCGACCTGCTGTTCCGGGCGGTGGCGATCATGATGATCGTGGTCGTGCCGGTCTTCGTCCTCACCGCCTGGTTCTCCTGGCGATACCGCGCCACCAACCGGCGCTCGCACTATCAGCCGGACTGGATGTCACGGACGGTCGACATCGCGGTGTGGGTCGTGCCGGCCCTCATCGTGCTGGCGCTGGGCTACAACGTCTGGGTCTACACCCATCGCCTCGATCCCTACCGGCCGCTGGAGTCGGCCGCCGCGCCTCTCGACGTCGAGGTCGTGGCGGAAGACTGGAAGTGGCTGTTCATCTATCCGGATCAGGGCGTCGCCTCGGTCAACGAACTCGCCTTTCCGAGCGGCCGTCCGCTCAGTTTGACCATCACCTCCGATACGGTGATGAACGCCTTCTTCATTCCCGCCCTCGGCAGCCAGATCTTCGCCATGGCCGGGATGGTCACCCATCTCAACCTGCTCGCCGACCGGCCGGGCCATTTTGCCGGCCGCAACACGCAGTACAGCGGCGAGGGGTTCTCCGGGCAGAGTTTCGACGCCGTGGCGATGTCGGGCGCGGACTTCGCCGCCTGGGTGGCCGGCGCGCGCCGATCGCCGGACACGCTCGACGCTGCCGCCTATGCCCGGCTCGCCAAGCCCAGCGCGCACGCTCCCGTCTCCTACTACGCCAGCGTCGCGCCGGGCCTCTTCGAAAGCATCGTCCGCAAATACCGGGGCGGCGCAGAATCCACCGCGGCGATGGCCGCGCCCGTGACGCGACCACCTGCGGCCAACCGGAGAATGCCCTGAAATGTTGGGACGCCTGTCGCTCGATTCGCTCCCGCTCTACAGCCCGATTGCGTTCGGCGGCGCGGTCATCACCGTCGGCGGCGGGCTCGCGGTCGTTGCCCTCATCACCTGGAAGGGGGCATGGGGCTATCTGTGGCGCGAGTGGCTGACCAGCGTCGACCACAAGCGCATCGGCATCATGTACATCGTGCTGTCGCTGGTGATGCTGGCGCGCGGCTTCGTCGACGCGCTGATGATGCGCGCGCAGCAGGCGCTGGCGTACAATTCGATGGGCTACCTGAAGCCCGAGCATTTCAACCAGGTCTTCAGCTCGCACGGCACGATCATGATCTTCTTCATGGCGACGCCGTTCCTCACCGGGCTGATCAACCTTGTCGTGCCGCAACAGATCGGCGCGCGCGACGTCGCCTTTCCCTACATCAACGCCATGAGCCTTTGGCTGGCGGTCGGCGGTGCCGGGCTGGTCATGGTGTCGCTGGTCATCGGCAAGTTTTCGACCGCCGGATGGAGCGCCTATCCGCCTTATGCCGAGGTCGCCTACAGCCCCGGGCCCGGCGTCGACTACTGGGTCTGGTCGGTGCTGATCTCCGGCATCGGCACGACGCTGACCGGGATCAACTTCATCGTCACCATCATCAGGGAGCGGGCCCCGGGCATGACGCTGATGCGCATGCCGATGTTCACGTGGACGGCGCTGTGCACCTGCACGCTGATGGCCTTCGCGTTTCCGTCGCTAACCGTCGTGGCAACCATGCTCGAGCTCGACCGCCTGCTGGGCATGCACTTCTTCACCAACGGCGCCGGCGGCAACATGATGAACTTCGCCAACCTGTTCTGGATGTGGGGCCATCCCGAGGTCTACATCCTCATCCTGCCGGCCTTCGGCGTGTACTCGGAAGTGGTGACGACCTTCTCCGGCCGCAAGCTGTTCGGCTATCCCTCGCTGGTCTATGCCACCGTCGCCATCACCGTGCTCTCGTTCACGGTGTGGCTGCACCATTTCTTCACCATGGGGGCAGACGCGGACGTCAACGCCGCCTTCGGCATCGCCACGATGATCATCGCCGTGCCGACCGGCGTGAAGATCTTCGATTGGCTGTTCACGATGTATCGCGGCCGCATCCGCTTCCACGTGTCGATGATGTACACGATCGCCTTCATCGTCACCTTCGTGATCGGCGGCGTCTCCGGCGTGCTGCTGGCGCTGCCGCCGTCCGACTATCTCATGCACAATTCGACGTTCCTGGTGGCGCATTTCCACAACATGCTGATCCCCGGCGCGCTGTTCGGCTATCTCGCCGGGCTGAACTTCTGGTTCCCCAAGGCGTTCGGCTTCCGGCTCGATCCGGTGTGGGGGCGGCGCTCGTTCTGGGCGTGGACCATCGGCTTCTATCTTGCCTTCATGCCGCTCTATGTCCTCGGCTTCATGGGCATGCCGCGGCGGATGGCGCACTACGATACCGCGGCGTGGCAGCCGTGGCTGGTCGTCGCCGGGATCGGCGCGGTGGTCATCCTGTTCGGCCTGGTGGCGCTGGTCGTCCAGATCGTGGTGAGCTTCCGCCGGCGCGCCGAATTGCGTGATCTCACCGGCGATCCCTGGGACGGCCGAGCGCTGGAGTGGATGACGTCGTCGCCGCCGGCACCCTACAACTTCGCCGTCATTCCGCATGTGCACGACCGCCACCCGGTCACCGACCTCAAGGAAAAAGGCATCCTCTACGATCGTCCCGCAGCCTATGCGGACATCGCCATGCCGAAGAACAGCGCCTTCGGCTTTCTCGGTCGGCGTGCTGGCGGCCGGGCTGGGCTTCGCCATGGTCTGGTTCATCTGGTGGCTCGCCATCGTCTGTGCCGTCGCCATCGCGGTCGTGGTGATCGCGCGCAGCAGCAACGACGACATCGACCGGATCATTCCGGCGGCGGAGGTGAAGCGGATCGAGGACCGCCGCTACGCCGACCTGAAACGGGGACTGGCCGCGGCCGACGCGGCGGACGTGGGCGATGCGCAAGCCGCGGAGGCGGTGTCGTGAGCGCCGTCTCGCATGCGCCGCCGGCAGCGATCGCCGGCGGGAAGGCGAGCGAGCGCGCCGAACTCAAGGCGCTGGGCTTCTGGCTTTATCTGATGACCGATGCGGTCATCTTCGCGCTGCTCTTCGCCACCTATGTCGTCATGCTACGCGGCACGGCCGGCGGCCCGACCGGCGCGCGAACTCTTCGACCTGCCGCATACCTTCGGCGAGACCGTGCTCCTGCTCGCCAGCAGCGCGACCTTCGGCTTCGCCATGCTGGCGATCGCACGCCGGAGACCGCCGCGGGGTCATCCTGTGGCTGGCCGTGACGCTGGTGCTCGGCGGCGGCTTCGTCGCCATGGAGATCAGCGAGTTCGCCGGCATGATCGCCGAACAGGCCGGTCCCGACCGCAGCGGCTTTCTCACCGCCTTCTTCACGCTGGTCGGCACCCACGGCCTCCATGTCAGCCTCGGCATGCTCTGCATCGCTCGTCATGATCGGCCAGACCGCGATCAAGGGGCTGACGCCGCCGGTCGCCTCGCGCCTCTACCGGCTGAGCCTGTTCTGGCACTTTCTCGACATCGTCTGGATCGGCATCTTCTCGATCGTCTATCTGCCGGGAGTGCTCTGAGATGCCCGACACCAACCGCCGCCCGCGCCGGCGATCTTCGGTCCTATCTGACCGGCCTCGCCCTGGCGCTGGTCCTCACCGCCATTCCCTTTGCCGCGGTCTTCTTCCGGCTGATGCCGCCGGCGCCGACCATCGTCCTCATCGCCGTCGCGGCGGTGGTCCAGGCCGGCGTCCATTTCCGCTGCTTCCTGCACGTCGACTTCCGCTCGACGGCCCGCGACCGGCTGGTGACGCTGGCCTTCTCCGCCGTGCTCCTCTTCCTCATGGTCGGCGGCACCCTGTGGATCATGCTCGACCTCAACCAGCGCATGATGTGACGCGGCCGGGCGTCCGGCGTCACGCCGGTGTCCGCTATGGGGCGACTGCGGCCAGCCCCGCCACCGCGCCCGCATCCCTGACGGTCTGCCGCGCGCCGCTCGCCCACCGCCTGCGCCAGCCGCTCGAGCACGGCCACCGTCGTGTCCCAGCCGATGCAGCCGTCGGTGATCGACTGGCCGTAGGTGAGCGGCGCGTCGGCCACCAGGTCCTGCCGGCCGGCGACGAGATTGCTCTCGATCATCACGCCGATGATGCGGCGTTCGCCGTCGCCGACCTGGCGGGCGATGTCGGCGACCACCTTCGGCTGGTTCTCCGGTTTCTTGCCGCTGTTGGCGTGGCTGGCGTCGATCATCACGACCGGTGCGAGGCCGGCGTGCTCCAGAACGCCGCAGGCGGCCTCGACCGAGCCGGCGTCGTAATTCGGTGCCTTGCCGCCGCGCAGGATGATGTGGCAGTCGCCATTGCCGGCTGTAGCCGCAATGGCGGCGCGGCCGGTCTTGGTGACGGCGAGGAAATGATGCGGCTCGCGAGGCCGCCTGCACCGCGTCCACCGCGATCTTGACGTTGCCGTCGGTGCCGTTCTTGAAGCCGACCGGGCAGGAGAGGCCGGAGGCGAGCTCGCGATGCACCTGGCTCTCGGTGGTGCGCGCGCCGATGGCGCCCCAGGCGACCAGGTCGGCGAAATACTGCGGCGTGGTCATGTCGAGGAACTCGCAGCCGGCGGGCAGGCCGAGCTGGTTGATCTCGAGCAGCAGCCGGCGGGCGATGCGCAGTCCCTTGTCGATGCGGAAGGAGCCGTCGAGGTCGGGAGTCGTTGATCAGTCCCTTCCAGCCGACCGTGGTGCGCGGCTTTTCGAAATAGACGCGCATGACGATCTCGAGCCGGTCGTGGAGCCGGTTGCGCAGCCGGGCGAGGCGGCCGGCGTAGTCGAGAGCGGCCGCCGGATCATGGACCGAACACGGGCCAACGATGACCACCAGGCGATCGTCGTCGCCGGCCAGGATGTCGTGGATGGCTTGGCGGGCACGGGCGACCGTGCGGCCGGCGGCTTCGGCGCGCGGCAGTTCCAGCATCACCTCGGCGGGCGTGCTCAGCTCCCTGATCTCGCGGATGCGCAGATCGTCGGTGTCGTTCGGCATGGGTTTCACTCCTTGGGTCGACCCGCCGACGGCATCAAAAAAGCCGCCAGTCGGTCTGGCGGCTCTCGGGACTTCTCTCTGTTTCAGATCTTCAGATCGAACGCGCCCCTGCCTCCGCCAGTGTGAGCGGATAGCTAAACCAGTAGCAAAATAGGTGGCGGCTGCGCGGATCATGCGCGTCCTATAGGGGAGATCGCCGGGCTTGTCACGCGGCTTGTCGGCGACGGTGTTGGTCTCGGGTCTTGCCCGGTGAAGGGGAGGGCAAGCGCTGCCGTCACGGCTGCCTGCCGTCGTCTCCGCGGCCGGTTGCGTCGAGCGCGTCGCTGCCATCCGCCGATGTGTCCCAGGCGTGCCGGTACCGTCCGATCCAGCGATCGACGGCGCGCAGTCCCTCCGGGCACACGCGCACGATCCGCCACTGCTGGGCGACCCGGCGCTCGACCAGTCCGGCCGCCTCCAGGACCCGCAGGTGCTTGGAGATCGCCGGCTTGGAGATGGCGAAGGGGGCCGCGATCTCTCCGGCCGATCGCTCCCCCTCGATGAGCAGGCGCTCGACGATGGCCAGGCGGGTCGGATCGGAAAGGGCGCCGAACACGGCGGGAAGCGATGTGGCTGTCATCCCAGGGTTTCCGCTTGGCGGTTCGCTTGATTGATGCGAACCGGCTCGTTTGTCGACCGACGATAGCAAGCACGGGTTTCGTTGCGCCACCCTACGACCCGGACCATTGCGCCGCGCACCTTTAACGTATAAGGATATCTTTATGTCTTTTACGAAGAGGACTGCGCCCGTGGCCGAACCGACTCCGCTTGCCGTCGATACCGCGATCGCCGCGCTGAAGGCGGCGGGGGAGGTGACGCGCCTGCGCATCCTGGCGCTGCTCGGCCAGGCCGAGCTGACGGTCAAGGACCTCACCGCCATCCTCGGCCAGTCGCAGCCGCGCATTTCGCGCCATCTCAAGCTGCTCGCCGAAGCCGGCCTCATCGACCGTCATCCGGAAGGGGCCTGGGTGTTCTATCGCCTGACCGACCAGGGGCTGGCGCGGCGCTTCGCCGGCGAGCTCCTCGGCCTGATCGACGCCGGCGATCCGATCCTGGCGCGTGACCGGGAGTACCTGACCGCCGTCAAGCAGGAGCACGCCGAGACGGCGGGACGCTATTTCGCCGCCCATGCCGGCGAGTGGGATTCGATCCGCGCCCTGCACGTTGCCGAGGCGGCGGTCGAGGCGGCGATGACGACCGCCGTCGGCGAGCGGCCGTTCGAGAGCCTGCTCGATCTCGGCACCGGCACCGGCCGTCTGCTCGAGCTGTTCGCGCCGCTCTACAATCGCGCCATCGGCATCGACGCGTCGGCCGACATGCTGCATGTCGCCCGTGCCAATCTCGACCGCGCCGGCATCGCCAACGCCCAGGTGCGCCTCGGCGACATCCAGCACCTGCCGTTCCAGCGCAACAGCTTCGACCTGGTGACCGTCCACCAGGTGCTGCACTACCTCAACGACCCGGAGCGGGCGATCGCCGAGGCGGCGCGCGTGCTGCAGGCCGGGTGGACGCCTGCTGATCGTCGATTTCGCCCCGCACGACCTCGAATTCCTGCGCGAGCGCCATGCCCATCGCCGTCTCGGCTTCGCGCCCGCAGGCGATGCGCCAGTGGATCGAGGCGGCGGGTCTGGCGCTGGTGACGGCCGCGCGACCTGGCCGCCGGCGACGACGCCTCCGGCAAGCTGACGGTGACGCTGCTGGCTCGCCCGCGACCGGCGCGTGGCGATCGCCGACGAGCCGGCCGCCAGCCGCGAGGTCGCCTGATGTCGCAGATCAAGCACCAACGCCCGTGGCGAAAGCGGGCTCAACGTCTCGTTCGAGTTCTTCCCGCCGAAGACCGAAGAGATGGAAAAGACGCTGTGGACGCTCGATCGAGCCGGCTGGCGCCGCTCGCGCCGCATTTCGTCTCGGTCACCTACGGCGCCGGCGGCTCGACGCGCGAGCGCACCCACGCCACGGTCGCTCGCATCCTCGCCGAGACGCACCTGCGTCCCGCCGCCCATCTCACCTGCGTCGGTGCCACGCGCGAAGACGTCGACGCCGTCGTCGACCGCTACGCCGAGATCGGCGTGCGCCACATCGTGGCGCTGCGCGGCGATCCGGAGGGCGGCGTCGGCACGGCCTATGCGCCCACCCCCGGCGGCTATGGCCATGCCGGCGATCTGGTCGACGGCATCAAGCGCCGCCACCCGAAGATCGAGGTGTCGGTATCGGCCTATGTCGAGCGCCACCCGGAGAGCCCCGACTGGCGCGACCGAACTCGACAACCTCAAGCGCAAGGTCGATGCCGGCGCCGACCGGGCGATCACCCAGTTCTTCTTCGACAACGATCTGTTCGATGCCTTCCGCGAGCGTCTGGCGGCAGCGCGCATCGACATCCCGCTGGTGCCGGGCATCGTGCCGGTGACCAATTTCACCCAGACGGCGCGTTTCGCCGTCAAGGCCGGGGCGAGCGTGCCGGCGTGGCTGGCGCAACGGTTCGAGGGGCTGGAAAACGATCCCGGCACGCGCCAACTGATCGCGGCGGCGGTGGCCTCCGAACAGGTGCTCGACCTGGTCCAGCGCGGCGTCACCGATTTCCACTTCTACACCATGAACCGCGCCGATCTGGTCTATGCCATCTGCCACCTGCTCGGCCTGCGCCCGGTGAAACCGGCGCCGGCGGAGGCTGCCGCATGAGCGCGCGGGGTGATTTCTGGTCAGAACGACCTATATTATGGTCAGTCTGACCAGAATCGGAGGCGGCCATGACGACCTGGCAGGTGCAGCAGGCGAAGACCCATTTCAGCGAGGTGATCGAGCGCGCCCAGAGCGAAGGGCCGCAGACCATCACCAAGCACGGCAAGCCGCGCGCCGTGGTGCTCTCGGCGACCGAATACGAGGCGTTGCGCGCCGGCGGGCCGAAGCCGAAGCGCGACTTCAACGATTGGCTTCTCCACGAAGGGCCAAAGTTCGACGAGTTCGAGATCGAACGCGACAAGCGATACGGGCCGTGACATCGAGCTTGAGTGACGATGCCTATCTGCTCGACACCAATGTGGTGTCGGAGGCGAGGCGGCGTCGCCCCACCCCGAAGCGTCGACTGCATTTGCTCGACAGGCTTGATGCCGAGCAGATGTATCGTGAGCGTATTGACCATAGGCGAGTTGCGAAAGGGAGTGGAATTGACGTCGGCGCAGCGATCCTGTTGCCGCCGACCGTCTCTCCGTGTGGATCGAGAGCGTCGAGAGCCGCTTCGCCAGTCGTGTGCTGCCGGTCGATCGAGCCGTTGCGGATCTGTGGGGCCGCCTGGCAGCCGTCCGCCCGCGGCCTGCGGTCGATGCCCTCATTGCCGCAACCGCCATGGTCCACGAGCTGACCCTGGTCACCCGCAACACGCGCGATTTCGCCGATACCGGCGTCGCGCTCGTCAATCCGTGGGAGTGAGCACGATGCCCGCACCGTCCGATGTCGAAGCCCGCTTCCGCGCCGAGGCCGCCAAGCGCATCCTCGTGCTCGACGGCGCCATGGGCACGATGATCCAGTCGCACCGGTTCAGCGAGGCCGACTTCCGCGGCGAGCGCTTCGAGCGACTGGCCGAAGGATCTGCGCGGCAACAACGACCTGCTCATCCTGACGCAGCCGGACGCCATCCGCGCCATCCACCTCGACTATCTGCAGTGCCGGCGCCGACATCGTCGAGACCAACACCTTCTCCTCGACGCGCATCGCGCAGGCCGACTACGGCATGGAGGACCTCGCCTTCGAGCTGAACCGCGAGGGCGCGCGGCTGGCGCGCGAGGCCGCCGACCAGGTGACGGCCGAGACGCCGGACCGGCCGCGCTTCGTCGCCGGCGCCATCGGCCCGACCAACCGCTCGGCCTCGATCTCGCCCGACGTCAACAATCCCGGCTTCCGCAACGTCACCTTCGACGATCTGGTCGCCGCCTATGGCGAGGCGGCGCGCGGGCTGATCGAGGGCGGCGCCGACCTCATCCTGTTCGAGACGGTGTTCGACACGCTCAACGCCAAGGCCGGCATCGTCGCCGTCGAGCAGCTCTTCGCCGAGACCGGCAAGCGCCTGCCGATCATGATCTCGGGCACGATCACCGACCTGTCCGGCCGCACGCTCTCCGGCCAGACGCCGACCGCCTTCTGGTATTCGGTGCGCCATGGCCGGCCGCTGACCATCGGGCTCAACTGCGCGCTCGGCGCCAGGGAGATGCGCGCCCATATCGCCGAGATTTCGCGCGTCGCCGATACGCTCGTCTGCGCCTATCCCAATGCCGGCCTGCCCAACGAGTTCGGCGAATACGACGAGAGCCCGGAGGCGATGGCCGCGATGCTCGGCGAGTTCGCCCGCGCCGGGCTGGTCAACGTCGTCGGCGGCTGCTGCGGCACGACGCCGGACCATATCCGCGCCATCGCCGCCGCCGTCGAGGGCGTCGCCGCCGCGCGTCCTTCCCCATCCGCCGGCGGCCATGCGGCTCTCCGGCCTCGAACCCTTCGAGCTTGCCTCATGAGTTCATCCGCCGCCACCGGCTTCGTCAATGTCGGCGAGCGCACCAACGTCACCGGCTCGGCGCGCTTCCGCAAGCTGATCACCGCCGGCGACTACGCCGCCGCGCTCGACGTCGCGCGCGACCAGGTCGCCAACGGCGCGCAGGTCCTCGACGTCAACATGGACGAGGGCCTGCTCGATTCGGAAGAGGCGATGCGCACCTTCCTCAACCTGGTCGCCGCCGAGCCGGACATCGCCCGCGTGCCGATCATGGTCGACTCGTCGAAATGGTCGGTGATCGAGGCCGGGCTGAAATGCGTCCAGGGCAAGGCGATCGTCAATTCGATCTCGATGAAGGAAGGCGAGGAGGCCTTCCGCGAGCAGCGCCGAGAAGGTGCGCCGCTACGGCGCCGCCGTGGTGGTCATGGCCTTCGACGAGAAGGGCCAGGCCGACACGCTCAAGCGCAAGACCGAGATCTGCGCCCGCGCCTACAAGCATCCTGACCGAGGAGATCGGCTTCCCGCCCGAGGACATCATCTTCGACCCCAACATCTTCGCCGTCGCCACCGGCATCGAGGAGCACAACAACTACGGCGTCGATTTCATCGAGGCGACGCGCTGGATCAAGGCAAACCTGCCGCATGCCCACGTCTCCGGCGGCGTGTCGAACCTGTCGTTCTCGTTCCGCGGCAACGAGACGGTGCGCGGCGCCATGCACGCGGTCTTCCTCTATCACGCCATCGCCGCCGGCATGGACATGGGCATCGTCAATGCCGGCGCGCTGCCGGTCTACGACGAGATCGAGCCGGAGCTGCGCGACCTCGTGCGAGGACGTGGTGCTCAACCGGCGCCCGGATGCCACCGAGCGGCTGCTCGAGGCGGCCGAGCGCTATCGTTCGGACGGCGGCGAGAAGGAGGTGGCCGATCTCGCCTGGCGCGCGCTGCCGGTCGACAAGCGGCTGGAGCACGCGCTGGTCCACGGCATCACCCAGTACATCGTCGACGACACCGAGGAGGCGCGCAAGGCGTCCGAACGCCCGCTCGACGTGATCGAGGGGCCGCTGATGGCCGGCATGAACGTGGTCGGCGACCTGTTCGGCTCGGGCAAGATGTTCCTGCCGCAGGTGGTCAAGTCGGCGCGCGTGATGAAGCAGGCGGTCGCCCATCTGCTGCCCTTCATGGAGGAGGACAAGCGCCGGCACGGCGTCGCCGACCAGCCGGTGG
Organism: uncultured Alphaproteobacteria bacterium; assembly: GCA_963784605.1. Taxonomy (GTDB): domain Bacteria; phylum Pseudomonadota; class Alphaproteobacteria; order Rhizobiales; family Kaistiaceae; genus CAVSRC01. Next base: position 86,515 of record CAWARW010000005.1, on the reverse strand, counting down.
CGCGCATCCTGCTCGCCACCGTCAAGGGCGACGTCCACGACATCGGCAAGAACATCGTCGGCGTCGTGCTCGCCTGCAACAATTACGAGGTGATCGACCTCGGCGTCATGGTGCCGGCGGCGAAGATCCTCGCCACCGCGAGGGAGAAGCAGGTCGACATCATCGGCCTGTCCGGCCTGATCACGCCGTCGCTCGACGAGATGTGCCACGTCGCGGCCGAACTGGAGCGCGAAGGCTTCGACCTGCCGCTGCTGATCGGCGGGGCCACCACCAGCCGCGTCCATACGGCGGTCAAGATCGACCCGAACTACAGCCGCGGCCAGACCGTGCACGTGCTCGATGCCAGCCGCGCGGTCGGCGTCGCCTCCAGCCTGCTCGGCGCCGGCAAGGCGGCCTATGTCGAGGAGGTGCGCGGCGAATACCGCAAGGTCGCCGAGGCCCATGCCCGCGGCCAGGAGGAGAAGCGCCGGATCACGCTCGCCCAGGCGCGCGCCGACCGCTTCGCCATCGACTGGACCGGCTTCACGCCGGTGAGGCCGAGCTTCCTCGGCACGCGCGCGCTCAGCGACTATCCGGTCGCCGAACTCGTCCCCTACATCGACTGGACGCCGTTCTTCGCCACCTGGGAGATGAAGGGCACCTATCCGCTGATCCTCGACGATCCCAAGGTCGGCGAGGCGGCGCGCTCCCTCTATGACGACGCGCAGGCGATGCTCAAGCAGATGGTCGCGGAGAACTGGCTGACCGCCAACGGCGTCATCGGCTTCTGGCCGGCCAACGCCGAGGGCGACGACATCGTCGTCTATGCCGACGAGACGCGGGCCGAGGAACGCGCGCGGCTGTTCACGCTGCGCCAGCAGATCGCGCGTTCCGGCGACAGCAAGCGCGTCGCATGTGGCGCTCGCCGATTTCGTCGCGCCGCGCGAGACCGGCGTTGCCGATTTCATCGGCGGCTTCGCCGTCACCGCCGGCATCGGCGAGGAGGCGGTGGCCGAGCGCTTCGCCCGCGCCAATGACGACTATTCCAAGATCCTCTCCCAGGCGCTCGCCGACCGGCTCGCCGAGGCCTTCGCCGAACGGCTGCACGAGCGCGTGCGCCGCGAGTTCTGGGCCTATGCGCCGGACGAGGCGCTGTCGCCGCAGGACCTGATCCGCGAGGCCTATGACGGCATCCGGCCGGCGCCGGGCTATCCCGCCCAGCCCGACCACACCGAGAAGGGCACGCTGTTCGCGCTGCTCGACGCGGAGGCCGCGACCGGCATCAAGCTGACCGAGAGCTTCGCCATGTGGCCGGGCTCGTCGGTCTCCGGGCTCTATTTCGCCCATCCGCAGAGCCACTATTTCGGCGTCGGCCGGATCGAGCGCGACCAGGTCGCCGACTACGCCGCGCGCAAGGGCTGGCCGCTCGCCGAGGCCGAGCGCTGGCTGGCGCCGATCCTCAACTACGAGCCGACCCGGCAGGCGGCGGCGTAGAGACCACCTTCCGTTCGTTCCCGCGAAGGCGGGGAACCAGGCGAGAACTCGCCGCAGTCGATGAGCTGTTGTGGTCCGCCGTTGGCACAACGTCGCTGACGACTGTGTGCTTTGGCTTGTCCGACCTGGATGCCCGCCTCCGCGGGCACGAACGGTTTGGGAACGGCTCAGTCTGTCGCTATGATCCCAGCTTCAGGGAAGGAGCATCGCCCATGTGCCGCAACATCCGCACGCTTGCCAATTTCGAGCCGCCGGCGACGGACGACGAAGTCCGCGCCTCGGCGCTCCAGTTCGTCCGCAAGATCAGCGGCTTCACGCACCCGTCCAAGGCCAACGAGGCGGTGTTCAACCGCGCCGTCGACGAGGTGGCGCACATCGCCCACCACCTGCTCGAGGACCTCGTGATCAACAGCCCGCCGCGCAATCGCGAGGTCGAGGCGGCCAAGGCCAAGGCCCGCGCCGCCCTGAGGTACGGGTGAAGCGGTTTCCGCCCCGTCGCCCTGCGATCCCGCCAGCGGCGACCGGCCGCGAGGCCAAGGTCTGACGGTTCATCGATGAAGCCGATCGCAGCCGTCGTTGCGGTGCTGGCGGGGGTGCTGGCGTGGATCCTGCCCCCGCGCGCCGCCAACATCATCGACGGCGCCGACGATCGCGGCGCGCTCGACGCGCTCGGGCCGAAGCTCGGCCTGTCGGCGGACGAGATCGCCCGCATCCACCAGGTCTCCGGCCATGTCGCCTGCTTCGGGTCGCAGGCGGTGGTCGCCTCGGGCGCGCTGTTCCTTGCCAACGATCTGGTGCTGACCGCCGCCCACACCTTCTTCACCGCGCAGGGCAAGCGCGCCGAGAAATGCTTCTTCCGCCCGCAGGCGCCGGGGGCGGACTGGATGGCGCTGAAGACCGACGACGCCAATGCCCGTTTCGGTGCGCTGCCGCCGAAGCCCGGCTCCAACAACGACTGGGCGATCGTCCGCCTCGCCACGCCGCTCGCCGGCGCCGAACCGTTTCCGCCCGCCACGACGCGCGCCAGGCCGGCGATGCGCTGATCGTCGCTCACCGCCCATCCCGCCGACATGGCGGCGATGGACCCGGCCATGCCGGTGGTGCGGGGCTGCACGGTCAAGCGGCGTGCCGGTGTCGAGCGCCGCGACCAGCTTCTACCGCAGCGATTGCGACGCCGCCGGCGGCGCCTCCGGCGGCATGCACCTGGCCCGCGTCGACGGCCGCCTGGTCTTCCGCGCCATCACCATCTCCACCGGCCCGTGGCGCGATGCCACGCTCGCCGGCGCGCCCTACGACGAGAAGCGCGGCAGCGTCACCACGGCGCTGGCGACCGACGCGGCGATCCTTGCCGCGGCCCGCGCTTTGGTGTCAGGGGCGAAGGCAGAGCCCTAGACATCGGCGTTCCCTCTCCCCCAAGGGGGCGAGGGACGATGGGCTCGGCTCACTGCCAATTCGAGGCTCGGGAACGGTTGCACGCTGACCCACCCGCAGACCAGCCCTGCACCGGCGGCAGGGCGCGGGACTTGCCTCTTGCGCCGGCACCCCCATCTATGGTCACCAATAGTGACCATCGAACCATTCCAATGGAGGTCGTCCTCATGTCCCTTCGTCCCGTCAAGCGCGTGGTCGACGCCAAGCCCACCCTGGAAGGGGCGGGCGTCAAGCTGCATCGCGCCTTCGGCTTCGGCCAGACGCAGCGACTTCGACCCGTTCCTGCTGTTCGACGATTTCCGCAACGAGAGCCCCGAGGATTTCCTCGCCGGCTTCCCGTGGCACCCGCATCGCGGCATCGAGACCATCACCTACGTGCTCGCCGGCACGGTCGAGCACGGCGACAGCCTCGGCAATCGCGGCAAGCTCGGCGCCGGCGACGTCCAGTGGATGACGGCGGGCAGCGGCATCATGCATCAGGAGATGCCGCAGGGCGATCCCCAGGGCCGCATGCACGGCTTCCAGCTGTGGGCCAACCTGCCGTCCTCGCTGAAGATGACCCGGCCGCGCTATCAGGACATCAAGGCCGCCGACATTCCCGAGATCGTCGACGACGACGGCACGGTGGTGCGCGTCGTGGTCGGCAATTTCTGGGGCAAGACCGGGCCGGTCGAGGGGGTCGCCGCCGATCCCAACTACATCGACGTGTGGGTGCCGCCGGGCAAGAGGAAGACCCTGCCGGTGGAGACCACGCGACACGCCTTCGCCTATGTCTTCGAGGGCTCCGGCACGTTCCGCGACGCCTCGCATCCCTTCGGCGTGCTGACCGAGAAGGGCGACGCCGACGGCAACGAGGTGCTGGTCCGCGAAACGGTCGGCAACCGTTCGATGGTATTGTTCGATTCCGGCGATGAGGTTACGATTCAGGCAGGCGACGAAGGCATCCGCTTCCTGCTGGTTTCCGGCAAGCCGCTGAAGGAGCCGGTCGCCTGGTACGGGCCGATCGTGATGAACACGCAGGCCGAACTGCAGCAGGCCGTGCGCGACCTGCAGACCGGGAACTTCATCAAGGAGTTGGCGTAGCCATGGCTGTCGCCGCCGGCAGGACGGTTGTCGTCACCGGCGCCAATCGCGGCATCGGGCTGGAGGCCTGCCGCCAGCTCAAGGCGGCGGGCTTCGCGGTCATCCTCACCGCCCGCAACGGGACGCAGGGCCAGGCGGCGGCCGACCGGCTGGGCGTCGGCTTCCACCGGCTCGACGTCACCTCGGCCGACGACATCGCAGCCCTTGCCGACGACCTCGGCCGCGCAGGGGCGCACGCTCGACGCGCTCATCAACAATGCCGCCGTCTCGCTCGACGGCTTCGACGGCGCGTGTCGTGCGGCAGACACTGGCGGCCAATTTCTTCGGCCCGCTCAACCTCACCGAAGCGCTGCTGCCGCTGGTCGCCGATGGCGGCGCCATCGTCATGGTGTCGAGCGGCATGGGCGAGCTGGCAGCCTATGCGCCGGCGCTGCGCGAGCGCTTCGCCGACCCGGGTCTCACCCGCGACCGGCTCGTCGCGCTGGTCGACGAATTCGCCGCCGCGGTCGATGCCGGCACCTACCGGCAGGCCGGCTGGCCGGGCTCCGCCTACCGCGTCTCGAAGGCGGCGATCATCGCGCTCGCCAAGCTGCTGGCGCGCGAGCTGGCGCCGCGCGGCATCCGCGTCAACGCGGTCTGTCCGGGCTGGGTGCGCACGCGCATGGGCGGCCACACGGCGCCGCGCAGCGTCGGCGCAGGGCGCCGCCTCGGTGATCTGGGCGGCGACGCCGGGCGCGGCCACCGGCGGCTTCTTCCGCGACGGCAGGCCGACCGCCTGGTAGCTGGCCGGCCTTGGCCCGCCGCGGCGTTTCCGCGGTAAAGCCTGATCGCTCTGATCCTCTGGTCCGCCGGCCGATTCCGACGCTCGGGTGCCGACAGCCGGAAAGGGTCGCTGAGACGGGAGGGCGCAGGCGCTTGCTGCCACAAATCTGGCCGGCCATTCTCGCTCTCGGCTGGATTCTCTTCGCGATCGCCGCGGGCGAGGGGTCGATGGCGCTGGTGTCGCTGGCGGCCCACGACGGGCTGGCCGAGGTCTTCGCCCTCAACGCCGGCATCACCGCGCTGTTCGCCGGCGCCTGCGTGCTGACCACCAAGGGCCGGCCGTTCGAGCTGCGCTTCCGCGATGCGGCGCTGCTCACCGTGGTTTCGTGGTTCGTGGTGCCGCTGTTCGGCGCGCTGCCGCTGATGGCGGCGCCGACCAACCTCAGCCTGCTCGACGCCTATTTCGAATCCGCCTCGGGCCTGACCACCACCGGCTCGACCGTGCTCACCGGGCTCGACAACATGCCGCCCTCGATCCTGCTGTGGCGCTCCACCCTGCAGTGGATCGGCGGCATCGGCATCGTCGGCCTCGCCATCGTCATCCTGCCCTTCCTCAAGATCGGCGGCATGCAGCTCTTCCGGCTGGAATCCTCCGACCGCTCGGAAGACGTGGTGCCGCGCGTGCGCAGCGTCGCCAACGCCGTCGGGCGCATCTACCTGGCGATCACCGTCGCCTGCTTCCTGGCCTACTGGGGGCTCGGCATGACGCCGTTCGACGCGCTCAACCATGCCTTCACGACGGTGTGCACCGGCGGCTATTCGACCCACGACGCCTCGTTCTCGTGGTTCAACAGCAACGCGCTCAACTGGGCGTCGGTGATCTTCATGACCGCCGGCAGCCTGCCGTTCCTCGCCTATCGTGCGGCTGTTCCGGCACGGGCGGCTGAGCGCAGCGCATCGATTCGCAGGTGATCGCCTATTTCATCATCGCGGCGGCGCTGTCGGCGGTGTTCGCCCTGTGGCTGGTGCTGCAGCCCGGCCACGGCGGCTTCGGCGACGTCACCAACGCCGCCTTCACCGTGGTCTCGATCATGACCACCACCGGCTTCGGCTCGGGCGATTTCGCCGCCTGGGGCACCTTCGCCGCGGTGTTCATCTTCATGGTGTCGTTCGTCGGCGGCTGCACCGGCTCGACCGCCGGCGCCATCAAGGTGTTCCGCTTCCAGATCATGGCGACGCATCGTCATCCAGCATATCCGCCAGGCGCTGCATCCGCACGTGGTCAGCCCGCTGCGCTATGGCCGCGCGTGCGGTCAGCGAGGAGGAGGCGGCCTCGGTCGGCACCTTCGTCTTCCTCTATCTGCTGACCTTCGCGATCGTGTCGGTGCTGCGTCAGCCTCACCGGCCTGGACGCGGCGACCGCCATGTCGGCGACCGCCGCCACCCTCGGCAATGTCGGCCCGGGAATCACCGAGGCGATCGGCCCGGCGGGCAATTTTGCCGCACTGCCGGAAGTGGCCAAGGTCGCTCCTCACCATCGCCATGATCGTCGGACGGCTGGAGATCCTCGGCGTGCTGATCCTGTTCCTGCCGAGCTTCTATCGCTGAGCGGCGGACAAGACGAGAAGGCCGGCACCGCGCTTCCCGCGATCCCGGCCCATCCGATCCTTCAGGCCCCTAATGATCTGTGTCGCCGGCGTCGCTAGAGAGCGCCGAAGACGATAGCCCCAATGAACAGAAACGCCGCACACACTATGACCACATGGAACGGTCGAGAAAGGCTCATGGTCTGTCTCCCGTACCTTTGGCACTGGCAGGGAGTTTAGCGCACGACGGCCGTGCGACAAGCGAAAAACTTGTCGCGCCGCGGCAATGCATGCGAACATGAGCGACCGACGCCAAGCCGTTGCGATGAGGCGCTTTCTCCTTGTGGATATTCTGCCGCAGCGGCGGCCGTGCGGCGATAGCGCGTGGCGACAGGCGGCCAAATAGGCTATTCCCCGGTCTGATTTCTCAGTGCGTCGAACGACCTGCCATGCCGAACCGCCTTTCTGCCTCGACGTCGCGTCTGGCCCTCACAAGCGTCGGCGTCGGCATCCTCGTGCTGGCGCTGAAATTCTGGGCGTGGGGCCTGACCGGCTCGGTGGCGCTGTGGTCGGATGCGCTGGAGAGCTTCGTCAACGTCGCCACCGCCATCGCCGCGCTCGTCGCCATCCGCTATTCGGCGAAGCCGGCCGACGCCGATCATCCCTTCGGCCATGGCAAGGCGGAATATTTCTCCGTGGTGCTGGAGGGCGTGCTGATCATCATCGCCGCCATATCGATCCTGTCGTCGGCGTGGTCCGGCTTCCAGCATCCGCGGGCCTCGAACAGCCGGCGGTGGGCCTGGCCGTCAATCTCGCGGCGACGGCGATCAACGGCGTCTGGGCGACGGTGCTGGTCAACGTCGGGCGCCGGCGGCGCTCGATGGCGCTGGCCGCCGACGGCGTCCACCTGTTCACCGACGTCGCCACCTCGGTCGGCGTCCTCATCGGCCTGTGCTGGTGGTTGCCACCGGCTGGCTCGTGCTCGATCCGCTGCTGGCGGCGGCGGTGGCGGTCAACATCCTGTGGCAGGGCTGGAAGCTGATTCGCGTCTCGGTCGGCGGGCTGATGGACGAGGCGGTGTCGCCGGAGACCCTCGAACGCATCCGCACCATCATCTCGGACCAACGCCGAGGGCGCCATCGAGGCGCACGACGTGCGCACGCGCCATGCCGGCCACATGACCTTCATCGAGTTCCATCTGGTGGTGCCGGGCGCCATGCCGGTGTCCCAGAGCCACTCGATCTGCGACCGTATCGAGAAGGCGCTGCGCGAGGCGGTGCCCGACGTCCACATCGCCATCCATGTGGAGCCGGAGGAGAAGGCCAAGCACACGGGCGTCGTGGTGGTCTGATCAGGCGTCGGCCGCCCGGCCATCAGCCAATTGACAGCTTCGCCGTGCGACAGGGTGGTCGATGACAACACCTCTCTCTCGCGTCCTCAGTCTTTCGCTGGCGGCCGGCACCGCCCTTGTCGTGAGCCTGTGCTGGCTGCCTGGAGCGGGGCCGGCGTTCGCCGCTGCCGGTCCCGCTTCGCCCGCCGGCCAGCCGGCCGATGCCGCCGCGCTCGGCGGCTACAACGTGCTGATCGCCGACCGCGGCAACAACCGCGTGCTGCTGGTCAGCCCCGACAAGAAGATCCTGTGGGAGTACGACTTCGCCGGGCTGGCGCGCAGCACCGGCGCCGACGACGCCTTTTTCGCCGACGGCGGCAAGAGCGTGATCGTCAGCCTCGAGCACCAGCAGGTGGTGCAGATCATCGACATCGCCAGCAAGCAGGTCACCTGGCAGTACGGCGTCTTCGGCAAGCGCGGTTCGCGCGACGGCCTGCTGAACTTCCCCGACGATGCCTATCGGCTGCCCAACGGCGACATCAGCGTTGCCGACATCCGCAACTGCCGCATCCTGGAGATCGCGCCGGACAAGACGATCGTGCGCCAGGCCGGGCTGACCGACCGCTGCGGCAGCCAGGCGCCGCTGCTCGCCTCGCCCAATGGCGACACGCCGCTCGCCGACGGCCACATGCTGATCAGCACCATCCGCGACCATTCGATGACCGAGCTCGATGCGGCGTGGAAGCCGATGCTCAAGCTCAGCCTGCCGGTGCGCTATCCCTCCGATCCGCAGTTGACCAAGGCCGGCAATTTCCTGGTCGCCAGCTACACCCATCCGGGCCGGATCATCGAGATCGACAGGGCGGGCAGCGTGGTGTGGGACTATGCCGCCGCCGACGCCGGCCAGCTCAATCGTCCGTCGCTGGCGATCGAGCTGCCCAACGGCAACATCATGGCCAACGACGACCTCAATCAACGCGTCATCGTCGTCGACAAGGCGTCCAAGACGATCCTCTGGCAATACGGCGTCACCGGCCACCGCGGATCGGCGCCGGGCTATCTGGCGATCCCCGACGGCCTCGACATCATCCCGGGATCTGCCGGGGCGGCACCGGCGACGACAGGGCCCGGCAAGGCGGCCACGATGGCTGACGCGCGGAGCCCGCTGAAATCCGCCTTTCTGGCGGCGGCGGTCGTCGCGGCGCCGCGCTTCCCGCGGCGCGCCGCGCCGGTCGTCAACAAGGTCGGCGCCGTCACCCGCCACGCGGCGCGCTTCGTCGGCCAGGAGGTGGCGATGCGCGGCTACCTGCTCGCCCGCGAGAACGGCTACATCCTGTTCTCGGACGAGCCCGGCGGACGCATCGGACGCTTCGATCTGCCGGTCACCGGCACCGGCATCGACCAGATCGTGCCGCGGCGAGCGCTACCCTATCGAGGGCACGTTCCTCGACCACGGCCTGACTGCGAACAACGGCAATCCGGATCATCTGGAGCTGACCAGCCGCCGCAACCGGCCGTTCCCTGAGGCGGCCGCCCGGCCCCCGTCGGTCAACCCTTCCTTAATGGAATTGGTTGCATTTGAACGACCATGGCCCGTCGTGTTGCGTATCAGACGGCCGCAGTCGTCGGGCTGGCGATTACCCTGGCCGGTTGTGGGTTCGGCTTCTCCGGCTTCGAACAGCGTGCCGCCTGGCGCGACCGGGAGGAGCGCGCCTGCATGTCCAGCCGCCCGCCGGTGGTGTTCTCGGCCTGGGTCCAGCCCGAGCGCGAGATCAACGGCCGCGGCGCCTGCGGCATCCTCTATCCGCTGAAGGTCTCCGCCCTCGAGAATGGCACGATCAAGGTCGGCCCCTCGGCAATGCTCGACTGCCCGATGACGACCATGCTCGAGGACTGGTTCCGCACCGCCGTGCAGCCGGCGGCGATGGCCTGGTTCGGCTTGCCGGTGGTGGAAATCAAGCAGCTGTCCAACTACGCCTGCCGCTCGATCGACAGCATCCCCGGCAAGAAGCTCTCCGAGCACGCCTTCGGCAACGCCATCGACATCGCCGCCTTCAAGCTGGCCAACGGCCGCAAAGTGACGGTCAAGCGCGGCTGGCGCGGCGCCCCGACGAGCAGGGCTTCCTGCGCGAGGTCGAGGCCACCGCCTGCGCGACCTTCAAGACGACGCTCGGCCCTGGCGAGCCGTATCACGGCAATCATTTCCATCTCGACCTTGCCCATCACGGCAAGCAGCGGCGTGGGGCGCTACTGCAACCCCAAGCCGCAGGTCCAGCCGCCCCATCGCCGCCCTATGGCGGTGGCCTGTTCGCCCGGTCGAACATCGACTGGATGCGCACCGGCTCGATCGCGCCCGACGCCGGCGAACCGATGGACACGCGCCCGCCGGACGTCGCCGCCGAGAGGCCGTTCCGTTCGGGGTGTCCGGCCTCAACGCGCGCTCACCGCGCCGCCGGCCTATGCCGGCAACTGATCCGCCCCTGACCCGTACCGGGCTGACAATGCGCGCCGGCGGCCGCTATATCAGCGCGAGCCCCGCCAGCCGGAGACTTTTCCATGCGTGCCGTTGCCTATCGCCATTGCCGACCCGTCACCGCCGACGATGCCTTCGTCGATGTCGAGCTCGACCGGCCGCGAGCCCGGGCCGCATGACCTGCTGGTCAAGGTCGAGGCCGTCTCGGTCAATCCGGTCGACACCAAGCTCCGCCGCAACAACGATCCGGGCGGCGACGCCAAGGTGCTCGGCTACGACGCGGCCGGAATGGTCGCGGAGGTCGGCGGCGCGGTGGCGCTGTTCAAGCCGGGCGACGCGGTCTGCTATGCCGGCTCCATCGCGCGGCCGGGCAGCGACGCCGAATTCCATGTGGTCGACGAGCGCATCGTCGGGCCCAAGCCGGCCACCCTCGATTTCGCCGAGAGCGCGGCGCTGCCGCTGACCGCGCTGACCGCGTGGGAGCTGCTGTTCGACCGCATCGGCGTCAAGCCGGGGCCGAATGCCGACCGCCGCTCGCTGCTCATCGTCGGCGGGGCAGGCGGCGTCGGGTCGATCGCCATCCAGCTCGCCAGCACGCTGACCGACATGACGGTGATCGCCACCGCCTCGCGGCCGGAGACCGTCGACTGGGTCAAGCGGCTCGGCGCCCATCATGTCATCGATCATGCCAAGCCGCTCGCGCCCAGCTTGCCGCTGCTCGGGTTTCCGTCGGTCGACGTCATCACCGCCTTCGCCGGCACCCGCGCCCACGCGTCGGCGCTCGCCGATATCGTCGCGGCGGAGGGCCATATCGGCATGATCGAGGGCGACGGCCCGGCCGGCCTGGCGCCGGAGGATTTCGGCAAGCTCTTCCAGAAGGCCGCGGCGCTGCATTTCGAGCTGATGTTCGTGCGCCCGCGCGGCGGCGCCAGCATGATCCGCCAGCACGAGATCCTGCGCGACGTCGCCGCCCTGGTCGATGCCGGCAAGCTCAGGACGACGATGACCCGCAAGCTGTCGCCGATCAGCGCGGCGACGCTGCGCGAGGCCCACGCGGCGGTGGAGAGCGGCCGCACCATCGGCAAGGTGGTCGTGGCCGGCTGGCCCGACCCATCGCCGCCCGACGCGTAGGGCGCCCGCCGGTTCCGCGTGACAGCCCCATGGCACGTCACGCCAACCCTACGGGAGAGCCCATCTATGCACATCGTCAAGGGACTGGTCGCCACCGGCATCGTTGCGATCGCGGCGAGCGCCCAGGCGCAGCCGCTGCTGCACAACGATCCGCACCGCCCGGTCGTCGCCGTCAGCGCCGATCTCGGCGTCACGCCGCAGCAGTTCGTCGCCTGCTTCTGGAACGTCAGGCCGGCGCCGAAAGGCACGGCGCCGACCGCCGAGCGGCAGATGGCCAACAAGGCAATCCTGCTCTCCTGCCTGCAGCAGGCCAATCCGTCCCTCACCAACGATCGCTCGATGCGGTGATGGACAAGTACCGGCCGGAGGGCCGCGTCGCCGGGCGATAGTTGCGCGTTCCCGGTGGCGTGCCGGCCTGTGATGGCTGTCACTGCACGGCACACCGCCAATGACTAGTTGAGCGCTTCCACGCGGTCGCGCCCCGGCATTTCGGGCGCGGCCGTTTCGTTTCGAGGAACAACGGTAGCAACATGCTCGACATCATTGCCATTCAGAAACAGCTCTCCACCCGCTACGACCTCTACGGCACCATCCATCGCGGCCTGCGCAAGGCCGAGATGGAGCTGCTGGCGCGCCTGGGCGCGCTCGATGCCGCGGACGGCGAGGCGGTGGCCTCGACGGTGGAGGATTTCCGCCGGCTCCTGATCCTGGCGCGCTTCCATCTCATCGACGAGAACGAGCACATCCACACGGCGCTCGAGGCCGTGCGGCCGGGCGCCACGGCCGCATTCGCCCACGACCACGAAGAGCACGAGCGCAGCTTCGCCGAGATCGAGGCGATCCTCGCGCGGATCGAAGCGGCACGCGGTGGCGAGCGCCGCAACCTGCTGAAGGCGCTCTACCTGCGCTACTCGTGCTTCGTCGCCGACGATTTCGCCCACATGCTGGAGGAGGAGACCGAACTGCAGCCGGTGCTGCAAGCGGTGTTCAGCGACGGCGAGCTGGCGGCGATCGAGGGGCGCATCATCGCCTCGATTCCGCCGACCGTGATGCTCGACTTCATCCGCATCATGGTGCCGGCGATCGATCCGGACGCACGTCGGGAGATGCTGGGGGGCATGATGCGCGGCATGCCGGGCGAGGCGTTCGACGCGGTCCTGACGCTGGCGGTGAAGCCGGTGTTGTCCGATGTCGACTGGCAGCGGCTCGACCGCGGCCTGCGCGCCGCCGCCTAGGCGATCCCGGTTCCGGCCTGGCGCCGCTCTACGGGCGGCGCCGGACCGTCGGCGCGCCGGCGCTCGTGCGCCTGCACCCGGTGAACCGAGAACAGACGGTCGATGAAGCGGTCGTGACCGGCGACGAGGGCCGATCGGCGGTCGGGGAAGAAGTCGATGATCAGGCCCGACTTCATCAGGGCATACTCGCCCTCATGACGCGCAATCCCGATCCTGAGGCGGGCGAACGCCTCCTGGTTCATGATGGTCTCCCGCCGGATGATCTCGATCGGCGGTTCCGGTGCTCGTTCCGTCACGGCGCCCTGCATTCGGTCGCCATCCCCAATGCCGCATATGGGGTATTCGCCACGAAATTGGCAAGAATTCTAGACGCTTCCGCCCCGAAAGCGCGCGGTCGTGGTTAACCCTGTCTTGCGCCGAAGCCGCCGCCGGTGGGCGTGGTGACGATGACCGCGTCGCCGGGCCCGAGCCGCGTCTGGTCGCAGCCGGCAAGCGGCTCGACTCGTGCCGTCGGCGCGGCGCACGCGGGTGAGGCCGAGCGCGCCCGCCGCGCCGCCGGCGAGCCCGTGCGGCGGCACGCTGCGATGCGAGGAAAGGATGGCGCAGTCCATCTCCTCCAGGAAGCGCAGCGTGCGCTCGGTGCCGTCGCCGGCGTGCCAGCGGCCGGCGCCGCCGGAGCCGGCGCGGACGTGGAAGTCTTCGAGCAGCACGGGGAAGCGGAATTCGAGGATCTCCGGGTCGGTGAGGCGCGAGTTGGTCATGTGGGTGTGGACCGCGTCGGCGCCGTCGAAGCCGGTGCCGTCGCTGAAGCTGCCGGCCGGCGCGCCCGAGCAGATCGTCTCGTAATACTGATAGCGCTGGTTGCCGAAGGTCAGGTTGTTCATGGTGCCCTGCGCCGAGGCGAGCGCGCCGAGCGCACCGAACAGGCAGTCGGTGACGGCTTGCGAGGTCTCGACGTTGCCGGCGACCACCGCCGCCGGGTAGCGCGGCGACAGCATCGAGCCTTCGGGGATGACGATGTGGAGCGGCCTCAGGCAGCCGGCGTTCATGGGGATGTCGCCGTCGACCATGACGCGGAAGCAGTAGAGCACCGCGGCACGGGTCACCGGCTCGGGCGCGTTGAAGTTGGTCGGCTGTTGCGGGCTGGTGCCGGTGAAGTCGACGGTCGCCTCGCGCTTCTCGCGGTCGACGGTGATCTTGACGCGGATGGTGGCGCCCTGGTCGGTCGCGACGGCGAATTCGGAATCGTGCAGCGCCAGGATGACGCGGCGCACGCTCTCCGCCGCGTTGTCCTGGACGTGGCCCATGTAGGCGGTGACCACGTCGAGGCCGAAATGCGCGACCATGCGGCCGAGTTCCTGCACGCCCTTCTCGTTGGCGGCGATCTGGGCGCGGAGGTCGGCGACGTTCTGCGCCGGATTGCGGCACGGCCAGGGGTGGTCGGTGAGCGCCGCCATCAGCGCCGCCTCGCGGAAGCGGCCGCGCGCCACCAGGCGCAGATTGTCGATGAGCACGCCTTCCTCGTCGACGGTGGTCGCCCGCGGCGTCATCGAGCCCGGCGCGGTGCCGCCGACATCGGCGTGGTGGCCGCGCGAGGCGACCCAGAAGAGGATCTCGGGGGGCCCGGCGTCCTCGTCCTGAGACGGCGGCGCCGCCGCCGGCGACGGAGGCGGGGTGGCCTTGTCCTGGTTCCTTGTCGGGCCGTCGCTGCGCCATGCCGCCTCGGCGAACACCGGCGTGCACACGGTGATGTCGGGCAGGTGGGTGCCGCCGTTGTAGGGCGCGTTGAGCGCGAAGACGTCGCCCGGATGGATGTCGCCGGCATTGAGGCGGATGATCGTCTCGACCGAGCGGTCCATTGAGCCGAGATGCACCGGCATGTGCGGCGCGTTGGCGATCAGGCGGCCGTCGCGGTCGAAGACGGCGCAGGAGAAATCGAGCCGCTCCTTGATGTTGACCGAATAGGCGGTGTTCTGCAGGACGACGCCCATCTGCTCGGCGATCGACATGAACAGGTTGTTGAAGACCTCGAGCATCACCGGGTCGGCGGCCGTGCCGATGGCCGCACGCCGGGGGAGCGGGACGATGCGCGCCAGAACGATCTCGTCGCGGGCGGTCACCGTCGCCTGCCAGCCGGGTTCGAGCATGATCGTCTGGTGCGGCTCGATGATCAGCGCCGGGCCGGCGACCGCGTGGCCGGGCTTGAAGGCGGCGCGCAGGAAGACGCGCGCCGTGCGCCAGGCGCCGCCGGTATAGACGCGCGCTTCGGCGTGCGCCGGCGGCGCGTCGTCGACGAGTGCGTGCTCCGGCTCGGCGATGTCGGCGCCGCCGCCCACCGCCTCCACCTCGAGGCTCTCGACCACGATCGCCTTGTCCTCGAAGACGAAGCCGAACTGCTTGCGGTGCGCCGCTTCGAATTCGCGGATCATGACGGTGAGGGGGAGGAGCGGGCAATCGGCGCGGCGAGCGGCGCGCTCCAGAACGGTCACCGGGATCGGCGTGTCGGTGCCGTCGTAGCGCAGATGGGCACGGGCGATGATGGTGATTTCGGAATCGCTTACGCCCTGTCCCTCAATCTCCGCCGCAGCATCCGCCGCCAGCTCCGCGGCGAGCTCGGCCAGCGTCGTCCCGATGCCCGGCGCGGCGGGCGCCATGACGGCGCGGTTGCGCGTCGCGCGGATGTCGGCGAGGCCCATGCCATAGGCGGAAAGCACGCCGGAACGGGGGTGGATGAGCACCGTCCTGATGCCGAGCGTGTCGGCGACCATGCAGGCGTGCTGGCCGCCGGCGCCGCCGAAGCAGTTCAGCGCATATTCGGTGACGTCGTAGCCGCGCTGAACCGAGATCTTCTTGATGGCGTTGGCCATGTTCTGCACGGCGACGTGCAGGAAGCCGTCGGCAATCTCCTCCGGCGCACGGCCGTCGGCGACCTCGTCGGCGAGCCCGGCGAAGGCGGCGTGCACGGCGGTCGCGTCGAGCGGCGCGTCGCCGTGCGGGCCGAAGACATGCGGGAAGAACTCGGGCAGGAGCTTGCCGACCATGACGTTGGCATCGGTCACGGTCAGCGGGCCGCCGCGCCGGTAGCAGGCCGGGCCGGGGTCGGCGCCGGCCGAACCGGGGCCGACCTGATAGCGCCCCTGGGCGTAGTGGAGGATCGAGCCGCCGCCGGCGGCGACGGTGTGGATGCGCATCATCGGTGCGCGCATCCTCACCCCGGCCACCTCGGTCTCGAAGGCGCGCTCGTAGTCGCCGTCGTAGTGCGAGACGTCGGTCGAGGTGCCGCCCATGTCGAAGCCGATGACGCGGGCGAAGCCGGCGCGGCGGGCGGTCTCGATCGCCGCCACGACGCCGCCGGCCGGGCCGGAGAGGATGGCGTCCTTGCCCTGGAACAGGTCGGCGGCGGTCAGCCCGCCGGAGGACTGCATGAACATCAGGCGGGGTGACTCCCTCCGGGTTGCCTGCGCACCTCGGCGAAGCCCGGCCGCGCCGTCGAGCGGGGCGGCATTCTGGCCCGAGCCATCGGCACCGCCCCCCAGCTCGCGCGCCACCCGGTCGACGTAGCGGCGCAGGATCGGCGACAGATAGGCATCGACGACCGTGGTGTCGCCGCGGCCGATCAGCTTGATCAGCGGCGACACCTCATGGCTGACCGAGACCTGCGGGAAGCCCATGGCGCGGGCGAGCGTCGCCACCTGGCGCTCGTGCTCCGGATAGCGCCAGGCGTGCATGAAGACGATGGCGAGCGAGCGGATGCCGGCATCCCAGACCTGTTGCAGCTCGGCACGCACGGCGGCGAGGTCGGGCGCCGCTTCCACCGTGCCGTCGGCGCGCACCCGCTCGGCGACCTCGGCGACGCGCTCGTAGAGCATCTCCGGCTTGACGATCTTGCGCGCGAAGATCTCCGGGCGCGCCTGGTAGCCGATCTTCAGCGCGTCGCGGAAGCCGCGGGTGATGAGGAGGGCAGTGCGGTCGCCCTTGCGCTCGAGCAGCGCATTGGTGGCGACGGTGGTGCCCATCTTGACCGTCGCGATCAGGTTCGGCGGGACGGGCGCTCCGTCGGCGACGCCGATCAGCCGGCGGATGCCGGCAATCGCCGCGTCGGCATAGGCCCCGGGGTTCTCGGAGAGGAGCTTGGCGACCCGGATCACGCCTGCCGGATCGCGCGCCACCACGTCGGTAAAGGTACCGCCGCGGTCGATCCAGAAGTCCCATTTGCCCGTGGTTTGGTCGGTCAAGCGGCCGCTCTCCGGTTCTCCAGGCCCCATGACTGGCACGTCGGCCGGGCCCGCCTCAAGGCCTGTGGCGTCAGCGCCCTAGGAATGCCGCGCTTGCGGCGATAGCATTGCCAGGGTGACGTCCTGGAGTAGCAGTGCATGCGGTGCGTTCGGCCCCTGTTGGCCGCCTTGGTTCTTATGTTCTCCGCGGGTGCGGCGTGGGCCGTCTGTCCCGGGGTCAATGTGCAATTCGAGGATTCGTTCGACCAGTTCAAGCCGACGTGGGGCGACCCCTCGGCCACGGTGAAGGTCGACAACGGCAACATGATTCTGTCGCCGGCCTCGGGCACCTACGAGTGGCGGGCAAATTCGGCCGGGCTCTACGACGACGTCGACATGTGCGTAACGGTGACCACGCTGACCGCGGTCGAGCCGATCGACGCCAAGGCCGGGCTGGTGTTCTGGTACGAGGACGTCAACAATTTCTACGTCTTCGAGATCGCCCCCAATGGCCGCGCCTCGGTGTGGCGGCGGCAGCGCGGCAAGTGGCTGGCGCAGGTCAAGTGGACCGATTCCGACACCGTCAACCAGGGCGACGGCGCCATCAACGAATTGCGCGTGACCACGGTCGGCAGCGACGCGACGGTCTACGTCAACGGCACCGAGTTCAACAAGATCTCCGGCTCGCCGCCCGACAAGGGTCAGCAGATCGGCCTGTTCGCCGCCTCGCCCGACCAGGGACAGGCGACCTTCGCCTTCGAGGGGCTCAGGGTCACCAAGCCCTGACCTCTGGGGCAGGTGCGCCGGCGGCGTCGTCACCCCTTGTCCTGTGGGGCGCGGCCGGCGCGCAGCGCCCGCGTGAAGGGGCTCAGAGAACTCGGGCATGGTCGCGTAGGCTCGCCCGTCTTGCGCCGTGCCCATGAATGGACGAGGCTCGCGGTGCGATGACGATTTGGACCTGGGTCGGACAGGCGGCAGAGAGCGGCGCCGGAGCGTTCAGCACGCTCTTCGGCTGGGCCGGCAGCCTGTTCGCCGGGGATCCGGCAGAGCGGCGCCGGGTCGCCTTCTCGGTCGCGCTGATTGCGCTATCGGCCAAGATGGCCAAGGCCGACGGCATCGTCACCGCCGAGGAGATCGCCGCCTTCCGGCGCGGCTTCGCCGTGCCGCCGGGCGAGGAGCGCCACGTCGAGCGCCTGTTCGATCTCGCCCGCCAGGACGTCGCCGGCTTCGACACCTATGCCCGGCGCATCGCCGCGCTCTACGACGACGACTGCTGTCCGCTGGAAGACGTGCTCGACGGCCTCTTCGTCATCGCCAAGGCGGACGGCGCCGTGCACACGGCGGAGATGGCCTATCTGGAGCAGGTCGCCACGATCTTCGGCTTCGCCGAGGCCGATTTCGAGCGCATCGCCGCGCGCCACGTGGTGCCGGAGGAGGGCGACCCCTACCTGATCCTCGGGGTGAAGCGCGATTGGCCGTTCGACCGCATCCGGCGCCAGTATCGCCAGCTCGTCGTCGAGAACCATCCCGACAAGGTGATCGCGCGCGGCCTGCCGCAGGAGTTCGTCGCCGTCGCCACCGACCGCCTTGCCGCCATCAACCGCGCCTGGGACCGCATCGAGAAGGAGCGCGGCCGCCGGGTCGCCCCGGCCTGAGCGCGCCTGCCGGCATGACGACGCTATCGCCCTACGAGCAGAGGCCGTCGCCCAATCATGGGCCGCGCGCCGCCGGCAAGCCGGTCGACATCCTGCTCCTCCATTACACCGGCATGCTGTCGGAGGCGGCGGCGCTGGCGTGGCTCGTCAATCCGGCCGCGCAGGTCTCGGCGCACTACCTCGTCGGCGAGGATGGCCACATCGTCCAGATGGTCGACGAGACCGAGCGTGCCTGGCATGCCGGCAAATCGGTGTGGGCCGGCGAGACCGACATCAACTCGCGCTCGATCGGCATCGAGATCGCCAATCCCGGCCACGAGTTCGGCTATCGCGGCTTTCCGCCGGGGCAGATCGCGGCGGTCATCGCGCTCTGCCGCGACGTCCTCTCGCGCCATCCGATCCCGCCCGAGCGCGTGCTCGCCCACTCCGACGTGGCGCCCGCACGCAAGGAGGATCCCGGCGAGCTGTTCCCGTGGAGCGAGCTTTTCGCTGCCGGCATCGGCCACTGGGTGATGCCGGAGCCGGTGGTTGCCGGCCCGCTGCTGAAGATCGGCGACCGCGGCGCGGCGGTGGCGAAGCTCACAGATCGAATTCCGCACCTACGGCTATGGCCTTGAGGCGGAATCGGAATTCGACGAGGAGGTGGCGGTGGTGGTGCGCGCCTTCCAGCGTCACTTTCGTCCGGCGCTGGTTGACGGCATCGCCGACGTCTCGACCATCGCCACCCTCGACAAGCTCGCCGCCGGGCTCGGTTGAGCCCGGCGAAGCGCGTCGGTCATGCCGCCACGGCGACCGCCGGCGGGGCGGGGGCAAGGCTCGACAAGCGGCCCAGCGACGGCCCCAGCCGCGCCACGACGAGCACCACCCAGGCGACATAGAAGGCCGTCAGAAAGGCGACGAAGGGCATGCGGTCGGGGCCGGCGAAGACTTCCTGGAAGAAGCCGGCACCGAGATAGTTGTGGGTGAAGTGGACGATGACCACCGGCCACACGCTGCCGCCGGCGACGAAGAGCCACGCATAGACGACGCTCACCGCCATCACTGCCACGGCGATCAGCCAGGGGTCCTCGCCGGAGACGAACAGCGGCAGGTGCCAGATGACCACGCCGAGGCCGATCCACAGGCTGGCGGCGAGCGGCGACATCTGCCGCTGCAGTTCGTGCTGGCCGTAGCCACGGAAGGTGACCTCCTCGGGCAGCGGGCCGGCGACCAGAACGACGCCGGCATAGAAGAGCAGATCGCCGACGCCGTAGGTCGGCGGCACGCCGGCCGGCGTGCCCACCGCAATGGCGAAGATCGTGGAAAGCGCGGCGATGCCGAGTGGGCCGAAGAAGGCGGTGGCGTAGACCCACAGTGGCGCGCGGACTCTGGCGATGCGCCTCAGCCATGCGACCAGGCCGGCGCGGCCTTCGCTGGCGAGGATGACGATCGGCGCCGCGATCAGCGGCCCGAGAGCGAAGTTGGTGGGATGGCCGTCGGGTGCGAAGCCTGGCACGACGAACGGCCACCAGGTGAGGGCACAGGCGAGCGCAAAGAACAGCGCGATGCGAAAATAGGTTGGCATGGACGTCGCCTCGAATGACGGAAGGGGTTTTGCGGAGTGACGCCGAACGGGCCACGCCTGGAGCGCGGCGGGCCGCAAGGCCACGCGGACGGCATCGTCTGCCGCGTCCTCTGCCACAGGCGGGCGGGTTGTGCTGTGACCGGGGTTACACGCGCGCGCTTTGCCGCCCGGCCCTTGACCGGCTGCCGCGGCAATGCCATCTCCCGCCGGTCAGTCGGCCGGACGGCCGCTCCGGCAAGCGTCGAAAGGCGGCCGGGGAGGAAAGTCCGGGCTCCACGGAAACACGGTGCCGGCTAACGGCCGGCGGGGGCGACCCCAGGGAAAGTGCCACAGAAAGCAAACCGCCCGCCGAAGCTCCGCAAGGGCGAAGGCGGGTAAGGGTGAAAGGGTGGGGCAAGAGCCCACCGCGGGACCGGCAACGGGACCGGCACGGTAAACCCCACCGGGAGCAAAACCGAATAGGGACGGCGGGGGGCGAAAGCCCCGGCAGGTTTCCAGGCTAGCCGTCCGGGTAGGTTGCTAGAGGCGTCCGGCAACGGGCGTCCCAGAGGAATGGCCGTCGCGCGGTCCGCAAGGAGCGCCATACAGAACCCGGCTTACAGGCCAACTGGCATCATGTTGAGGCGCCGCCGTCCGCAAGGTCGGCGGCGCCGCCATGTCGGGGTTACGGCCGGTAGCCGTCGGTCAGCGTCCCGAGGAAGGCCACCAGATCGTCGATCTCGGCGTCGTCGAGCGGCGGGGGATCGCCCGCCTGCGGTCAAAGGGCGCATCGGTGATGTCGATGTTCCTGCGGTATTGCGGCGGCAGGTCATCGTATTTCTCGATCCTGCCGTCAGCGCCGAGCGGATAGATCTTTTCCGGCTCGGTCTCGCGCAGCATGTAGAAGCGCACGACGTCGGCGAGGTTCGCGTAGACGCCGTTGTGGAAGAAGACGTGCCGCGCGGCGACGTTCCTCAGCGTCGGCGTCTTGAACAGGCCGCAGTTGGCCGCCTGCCGGGCATAGATGTCGTGGCGCAGCGGTCCGCAGATGCCGAGGTCGAAATAGCGCGGGTCGGCATTGGCGGGGATCGCCGGATTGCGCGGCACGCCCAGCGCCTCGTACTCGTAGTCGGTGAAGACCGGCGGCGCTCCGTCGGCGCCCGGCCGTCGAGATGGCAGGTGGCGCAATTGCCCTTCTTCGGGTCGTCGAAGAGCTTGAGGCCGCGCGCCTCGGCCGGCGTCAGCGTCGCCTCGCCGGCGAGGTAGGCGTCGTACTTGCTGGTGAAGGCGTGGAAGGAGGCATCTTCCGCCTGGAAGCGCGCCAGGGCGAAGCCGGCCTCGGCGACGGTCGCGCGCTTCGTCGGACAGCACCGCGGCGCCGAACAGCCTGGCGATCTCGGGCGCGTAGCCGGCCTTCAGGGCCTGGTAGAGCGCGTGCCGGTTGGTGGCCATCTCGAACGGCGAATAGAAGGGCCCGAGCACCTGCTCCTGCAGGGTGCCGGCGCGGCCGTCCCAGAACATGCCGCCCTCGGGCACGATGTCGTTGCCGTTGCCGGCCTTGGGGTAAAGGGTGTGGGCGGCGGCGGTGAGCAGCGACGTTGCGTCGGCAGCGGTGCCTGCGGCGATGGCGGCGGCTTCGGCCATGGGCGAAGCCTCGTTCATTTCGGTGGCCGCGGTCTCGGGGCCGACCTCGAAGGGCGGCGTCCGCAGCTTGTAGGTGAGGCTCGGCGTCGTCCGGATGCCGGGCGTGTCGAGGTCGGCGCCGCCGAGCTGGACCACCCGGTCGTTGGCCGGCGCGTAGTGGTGCGCGGGGTCGTGGCAGGAGGCGCAGGCCATCGAACCGGAAGCGGACAGCGCCGGGTCGAAGAACAGCGTGCGGCCGAGCGTGGCCATGGCGCTCAGCGGCGTTGGCGCCGCAGGCGTCCGGGCGACCGGCGGGGTCGGCTCCGCACGGGCACCGATGAAGGCCGGCAGCAGGGCCGCGCCCGCCAGCATGACGCAGGCGAGCGCGGCGAACTGCATGGCAGGCCTGACGGCGTGCCGTTTCATCGGCAAGCGCCTCAGCCCGGAACGTTGCCGGTCTTCGGGTCGAGCACCAGGGCCGGGTTGGCCGCCTTCCAGTCGAACATGTGATCGAGCGTGCCGGCGATGGCGTCGAACGAACCCTGGCCGATGCGCTCGCCGCCCAGCCAGTTGTCCTCGATGAATCGGGTCACCGAGCTCTGGTCGGTCAGCGTGTGGTCGACGTAGTTCGTCTTGGCGTAGGGCGACACGATCAGCAGCGGCTGGCGGGTGCCGTAGCCGCAGCGGCCCTGGACCGGCAGGCCGTCGAGGCCGGCAAGCGGGGTGCCGTTGGAGCAGGCGTCGCCGTTGAGCACGTCGTAGCCCTTCACCGGGATCTTCGACGGATTCACGATGGCGTGGGCGTGGTCGTACCAGCCGTCGGAATCGTCGTAGAGGATGACGATGGCGGTCGACTTCCAGTCCGGGCTCTGCTCGAGCTTGTTGACGGTGTCGACGACGAACGCCTGTTCGTCGAGCGGGTCGGAGTAGCCGGCGTGGCCGTCCTGGTAGGCCGGGGCCTTGAGGAAGCTCACCGCCGGGAAGTTGCCGGCATCGAAGCGCGGCCCAGAAGTCGGTCATGTCGTACTGGTGGTTGGCGCCGCCGTCGCTGGAGGTGCCGATGGCAGTCGACCGAGCTCGGGCGAACGTGCCTGGGGTTGGCGGTCGAGGCGTAATACTGGAACGGCTGGTGGTGCGGGATGTAGTCGGCGCTCTTGGCGTTGATGAGCGTCGATGTCGTCGAGCGGGCGCAGCCGGTCGAGCCGTCGGCGTTCTGTGGCGGTGAGGTCGAAGCCGCCCTCGAACCAGCCCCAGCTGATGCCCTTGGCGTTGAGCAGGTCGCCGATGTTCTTGCCGGCCATCAGAGCGGTCGGATACTTCGGGTTCGAGCAGACGTCGCCGGTCGGATCGAGGTCGCTGATCATCGTCCAGTTGCCGTGGCCGTCCGGCACGACGCGGCCGCCATCGTAGGTGCCGTCCTTCTCCAGCGTGTAGCCGTCGGGCAGGATCATGCCGTTGGTCTGGCCCGCGACGAGGTTGATGGCGCCGGGGGTCGAGGGCCCGAAGGTGGTCGAATAGGAATTGTCGCTCATGGCGAAGTGCTGAGCGTAGTTCCATAGCGCCGTGACGGTGTTGCCGTCGTAGTAGCCCATCACCAGGCCGCTTGGTGCCGAAGGTGCCGGCGCCGCCCTTGGTGCCCTTGCCGGTGTATTTCGGGAAGAGGTCCATCTTGTACCGGTCATAGGCGGCCTGCTCGGCGGTGTAGCCGTGGTTCTGGTCGGCGGTCCCGGCCTGCGTGCGGTCGAGCCGGAAGGGGTCGGCGGCGGCGGCGCCGTTGTCGGCGTTGGTCTTGTTGGGGTTGTTCTCGAGCAGGCCGGCATTGGCCAGCGTGTCGATGTCGGCGGGCGTGTCGGCGGCCGCGGTAAACGCCGGCTCGCCGTCCGGGTTGGTGGCTTTCGGGTAGGTGGCGAAATAGTGATCGAAGGAGACGTTTTCCTGGAAGATGACGACCAGGTGCTGGATGGGCGTCGCGGTCGCGGTCGCGGCAGCGGCGGCGCCGTGCATGGCGATAGCAAGGGCGACCGCGCTGACGCCGGTCAGCGCGGCATGGCGAATTTGTCGAACCATGGAAAAGGGTCCCGGCTTGAGAGGGTGTCGCCCGCAGCCTTGCTAGCGGCGCAGCATGTCATTGGAGTGAAGCCCCGATGACGGCCCGCAGTTTTGATGCGTTGCCGTCTGCAGCGGCCTGACGCAGCGCCGGCGCCCTCCCGTTAGTGGTGCCATCGGCGCGGCGCCAGCGCCGCTTGAACCGTTTCTTAAGCCTAACCGTTGCTGAATGGGGGGTGCCCTGCGCTCGATGCGCGAAACCCTGCCCCTTTCCTTGACGGCCCGCGAAATCCCATGATATCCCATGAAATCCCGGAAGCAGCCGGCGCGTCGCCGGTCACCCGGCCGGAAGCGCGGGGGTCATCATGAAACGCGCCAGGGCCTTCAGGCCGGCTCATCGCCGGGTCTCCCGGGATGACATGACCGGCGGCAGGCCGCCGGTCGGATCGGGCGAGGGCGATGGACGAGTTCGTTTCCACCTTCACCAACCGGCTCGACGCCAAGGGACGGGTGTCGATCCCGGCACCGTTCCGGGCGGTGCTGGCGGTGGACGGATTCGACGGGCTCTACTGCTGTCCGACGCTGGACCAGCAGGCGGTCGACGCGGGCGGCAACCACCTGCGCCAGGTCATCGGGGAAAGCATCTCGAAGTTCGAGCCTTTTTCGGAGGACCACGAGCTGCTTTCGACGACGCTGATCGGCGACAGCGAGATTCTCAAAATCGACCAGGACGGCCGTGTCGTGCTCACCGACACGATCAAGGCGCATGCTGGCATCGCCGACCGGGTCACCTTCGTCGGCCAGGGTTACAAGTTTCAGATCTGGGAGCCGGAGCGTTTCGCAGCCTATCGGGAAGAGGCCAAAAACCGGTTGCGCGACCTGCGGAAGCGCCTTGCTCCAGGCCATCGCGCGACGGGCGCGCATCAGAGGACTGGGGAATGAACACGGCGGGCAGCGGCGTTGACGCGACCAGCGCCGCTGGCGGACTAGCCCGCCACGTCCCTGTGATGCTGGAGGAGGTCGTTCACTTCCTCGCGCCCGCCGCCGATGGTACCTACATTGACGGAACCTTCGGGGCCGGCGGCTATTCCGCCGCCATCCTCGCCCGGGGGGCGACCGTCATCGCCATCGACCGCGATCCGCAGGCCCTTGCGGACGGCGCGGCCATGGCGGCTTCCGCGGGCGGTCGGCTGACGCTGGTCGAGGGGCGCTTCTCCTCCCTTGACGCGATCGCCCGCGCCCATCGTCGCGAACGCGTCGACGGCGTCGTGCTCGATATCGGCGTCTCCTCCATGCAGGTGGACACGCCGGCACGCGGCTTCTCCTTCCGCGGCGAGGGGCCACTCGACATGCGCATGGGCGGCGACGGGCCGACCGCGGCGGATGTGGTCAACGGCATGGAGGCCGGCGCGCTGGCGCGGGTGATCGCCGTGCTCGGCGAAGAGAAGAAGGCGCGCTTCGTCGCCCGCGCGATCGAGCGGGCGCGGGCGGAGGCGCCGCTCACCGGCACGCGCCAACTCGCCGACATCGTCGCGCGCGCCGTCGGCGGCCGCCGCGATCACGCCATCCATCCGGCGACGCGCACCTTCCAGGCGCTGCGCATCTTCATCAATCGCGAACTGGACGAGCTGGCCGAGGCGCTTGCCGCCTCCGAGCGCATCCTTTCGCCCGGCGGACGGCTGGTGGTCGTCTCCTTCCATTCGCTGGAGGACCGCATCGTCAAGCGCTTCCTCGCCGATCGGTCGGCCACCCAGAGCGGCGCCTCGCGCCATCGTCCGGATGTGGCCGTGGCGGAACCGACGTTCGCCTTGCTGGCGCGCGGCGCGGTGACGCCGGGCGAGCGCGAGACCGCCGCCAATCCCCGCGCCCGCTCGGCGCGGCTGAGGGCAGCGACGCGCACCGCGGCACCGGCGCGACCGTTCGACGCCGAAGCGCTCGGCGTGCCCGTTCTGCCGGAATTCCTCGGGGGAGTGTGAACCATGGGTCGCATCATCAACCTGGTCCTGCTGGCGGCGATGATCGTCGGCGCGGCGGTCACCTACGACATGAAGCACAAGGCGGAACTCGCCGCCGACCGGGTGGCGGCGCTGCAGTCCGGCATCGCCAAGGAAAAGAACCAGATCGTCCTGCTCAAGGCGGAATGGAGCCTGCTCACCCAGCCGGCACGCCTGCAGGCGACGATCGAGAAATACGCCGACCACTTCCAGCTTCAGCCGTTCTCGCCCGACCAGATCGCGACCGTCGAGGCGATTCCCATGAAGCCGGACCCGATCGGCGACAAGGCCGCCGAGAAGCTGGCGCGCATCGCCGCCGAAGCGCCGACAGAGCTGCGCTAGGCCGAGACAACAGGGAGCCACACGGCACATCCGATGTCCGCGACCGATGAGCTGGTGAGCCCCGTCCCGGAGCCGCGCGTCACGCAGGCGGTGAGCCGCAGTGCGCCGCGCGTCGCGCCCACAGGCGATCCCGTGCGCCGTCGCATCCGCGTCGTGGCGGTCGCCTTCGGGCTGGCCTATCTCGCCCTCATCGGCCGGCTCGCCATGTTCGGCATCGACGGTCCGGCCGACAACGGCGGCTACGATCCCAATACCGCCATCGCCACCAGCCGGCCCGACATCGTCGACCGCAACGGCGAGATCCTGGCGACCGACATCAACATGTCGTCGGTCTTTGCCGAACCGCGCAACATCCTCGATCCGGACGAGGCGACCGAGCTCCTGACCAGCGTGCTGCCCGATCTCGACGCCCGCTCGCTGCGCGCCAAGCTGTCCACCAACGCCGGCTTCGCCTGGATCAAGCGCGAGATCACGCCGGAGCAGCAGCGCCAGATCCATTCGCTCGGCATCCCCGGCATCGGCTTCCTGTCGGAGAAGCGCCGCTTCTATCCGGGCGGGGCGATGGCCTCGCATGTCCTCGGTCTCGTCAACATCGACAACCAGGGCATCTCCGGCATGGAGAAATACGTCGACGACCACGGGCTCGGCGATCTGCACGCCGCCGGCTTCGCGCGCGGCGGCGACCTCGAGCCGGTGCGCCTGTCGATCGACGTGCGCGTCCAGCACATCCTGCACGACGAACTCGCCAACGCCATGGACAAGTACAGCGCCATCGGCGCCACCGGCGTCGTGCTCAACGCGCACACCGGCGAAGTGCTGGCGATGGCCTCGCTGCCCGACTACGACCCCAACGATCCGGTCGACGCGCTGAAGCCCGACCGCCTCAACCGCATGACGGCCGGCGCCTACGAACTCGGCTCGGTGTTCAAGAGCTTCACCTTCGCCATGGCGCTCGACAGCGGCGCGGTGAAGATGGGCGACACCATCGACGCCAGCAAGCCGATCCATGCCGGCGGCTTCACCATCCACGACTTCCACGGCAAGTACCGCCCGCTGACCGTGCCGGAGGTGTTCATCTATTCCTCCAACATCGGTGCCGCCCACATGGCCATGAAGGTCGGCACGCCCGGGGTGCAGACGTACCTGCGCCGCTTCGGCCTGCTCGACAAGCTGCAGACCGACCTGCCCGAGGTGGCTTCGCCCATCCTGCCCAGGCGGTGGACGGATCTGACGACCATGAACATCGCCTTCGGCCAGGGCCTCGCCGTCACCCCCATGCAGACCGCGGTCGCCGACGCGGC
This sequence comes from uncultured Alphaproteobacteria bacterium, assembly GCA_963784605.1. Taxonomy (GTDB): domain Bacteria; phylum Pseudomonadota; class Alphaproteobacteria; order Rhizobiales; family Kaistiaceae; genus CAVSRC01. The sequence continues at coordinate 59,293 of CAWARW010000005.1, read as the reverse complement.
GCTGGTCAATGGCGGCTGGCTCATCCCGCCGACCTTCGAGCCGCGCACCGCCGAGCAGGCAAGGGCCATGGCCGTCCGGATCATCAAGCCCGAGGTCAGCCGCGACCTGCGCTACCTCTTCCGCCTCAACGTGGAAAAGGGCTCCGGCCGGCGGGCGGCGGTCCCCGGCTACATGGTCGGCGGCAAGACCGGAACCGCCCAGAAAGTGGTGAACGGCCGTTATTCTGACACAGCCCGGCTCAATTCTTTCCTGGCTGCCTTCCCGATCGACGATCCCCAATTTGTCGTGCTCGTCGTGCTTGACGATCCGCAGCGGGCGAAAGAGGGTGGCGGCACAACGGCGGGTTCCAACGCGGCCCCGACCGTCGGCGCGGTGATCCGGCGCTCGGCGGCGCTGCTGGGGGTCGAGCCGCGCAAGGACGATGGGGTCGAAGCCTTGCTGGTGTCGAACTGAACCTGCCGCGACAGAGGATGCGGCGCATGAAACGCACAACCGGACGACCGCAGTGTCGATGCATCTTGGGGACCTTGCCGCCGCAGCCGGACTGAGCCTTTCCACTGGCCTGGGGGCAATCGAAATCGGCGGGCTTGCGGCCGACAGCCGCACAGTCACGCCCGGCGACCTGTTCGCGGCGCTGCCCGGCAGCGCCGCCGATGGCGCCCGTTTCGCCGGCGAGGCGGTCGGCCGCGGAGCCGTTGCGGTCGTGGCGGGGATGGACGCCGTCCTCGACCTGCCGGCCGACCTGCCGATCCTGCGCGCCGCCGAGCCGCGGCGGGCGCTCGCCCTGATGGCGGCGCGCTTCTATCCGCGCCAGCCGTCCCATCTGGTCGCCGTCACCGGCACCAGCGGCAAGACCTCGGTCGCCGCCTTCGCCCGCCAGATCTTTGCCGCCGCCGGCCACGAGGCGGCGAGCCTCGGGACCATCGGCGTGGTCAGCCGCCGGCGCACCGAATACGGCAGCCTGACGACGCCCGACCCGATCGCGCTGCACGCCGAGCTCGACCGGCTGGCCGGGGAGGGGGTCACCCATGCGGCGCTGGAAGCCTCCAGCCACGGCCTCGACCAGCACCGGCTCGACGGCATCCGCATCGTCGCTGCCGGCTTCACCAATCTCGGCCGCGACCACATGGACTACCATCCGACGGTGGAGGCCTATCTCGCCGCCAAGCTGCGTCTGTTCACCGAACTGCTGCCGGCCGATGGCACCGCCGTCGTCGATCTCGACGGGGCGCGCGGGGGCGATGTCGCCGCGGCGGCAGCCACGCGCGGCCAGCGCCTCATCCGCGTCGGCCGGGCGGGCGACGAGATCCGTCTCCTGGCTCTCGCCGCCGACGGCTTCCGCCAGCGCCTCAGCCTTTCCGTCTTCGGAAGGAAGCGCGACCTGCTGCTGCCGCTCGCCGGCGCCTTCCAGGCGTCCAACGCGCTGGTCGCGGCGGGCCTTGCCATCGGCGCCGGCGTCGCCGCCGAGGTTGCCATCGATGCACTCGGCGGGCTCGAAGGCGCCCCCGGGCGGCTGGAGCTTGTCGGCCACAAGCGGAACGGCGCCCTCGTCTTCATCGACTACGCCCACAAGCCGGATGCCCTGGTCAGCGTGCTCCAGGCGCTCCGCCCGATGACCCGGCGCCGCCTGGTCGTCGTCTTCGGCGCCGGCGGCAATCGCGACGCCGGCAAGCGTCCGCTGATGGGCAAGGCGGCGACCGACAATGCCGACGTGGTGATCGTCACCGACGACAATCCGCGCCGGGAGGACCCGGCGACCATCCGCAAGGCGATCATGGCCGCGGCGCCCGCGGCCATCGAGATCGGCGACCGCGGCGAGGCCGTTGCCGAGGCGGTCGCCATGCTCGAACCCGGCGACGTGCTGTGCGTCGCCGGCAAGGGCCACGAGACCGGCCAGTATGTCGGCGATCGCGTCATTCCCTTCTCGGATCACGAGGCGGTCGCCCGCGCGCTGGCCGCCGAGGAGGCCGCATGACCCGGCCGCTGTGGACCTGGGACGCCTTCCTCGGCGCCACCGGCGGTCGCCCGGTCGGGCCGCCGCCGGAGACCATCACCGGCGTGTCCATCGACAGCCGCACCATCCGGCCCGGCGAGGCCTTCTTCGCCATCCACGGCGACACCCACGACGGGCACGATTTCGTCTCGTTCGCGCTCGCCGCCGGGGCGGCCACGGCGGTGGTCAGCGAGGACCGGCTGGCGGCGCTCGGCCGCATCACCGGTTCGCTCGCCGTCGCCGACGACGTGCTCGATGCGCTGTGCGGCGTCGGCATCGCCGCGCGCCTGCGCAGCAATGCCCGCATCGCCGCGGTCACCGGCAGCGTCGGCAAGACCACGACCAAGGAGATGCTGGTCGCCGCGCTGGCGCCGGATGGCGCGGTGCATGCCTCGCCGGCCTCGTTCAACAATCACTGGGGCGTGCCGCTGTCGCTCGCCCGCCTGCCGCGCGAGGCGGCCTACGGCGTCTTCGAGATCGGCATGAACCATGCCGGCGAGATCGAGCCGCTCACCCGGATGGTGCGCCCGCATGTGGCGATCGTCACCACGGTCGGGCCGGTTCACCTCGAATACTTCAAGAACGAGGAAGGCATCGCCCGCGCCAAGGCGGAGATCTTCCTCGGCGTCGAGCCGGGCGGCGCGGCGATCATCAATCGCGACAACCAGCACTACGAACTGCTCGCCGAACTGGCGCGCGAGGCCGGCGTCGAGCGCATCGTCGGCTTCGGCGAGCACGCCGACGCCGACGTGCGGCTCGATGCCGTCAACCTCAAGGAGAGCGTCTCCTGCATCGCCGCCACCGTCCTCGGCGAGGAGGTCTCCTACAAGCTCGGCGCCCCCGGCCGTCATCTGGTGCAGAACAGCCTGGCGGTGCTCGGCGCCGTGTCGCTCCTCGGTGGAGATCTGGCGCGGGCGGCGCTGGCGCTCGCCGGGCTGGCCGCCGGCAAGGGGCGCGGCCAGCGCCAGGAGCTCAAGCTGCCGGGCGGCTCGGCGGTGCTGATCGACGAGAGCTACAACGCCAATCCGGCGTCGATGAACGCCGCCATCGCGCTGCTCGGCCACACCGAGCCCGGAGGCAACGGGCGGCGCATCGCCATCCTCGGCGACATGCTGGAACTCGGGCGCGGGGCGGAGGCCATGCACGCCGGGCTGGCGGTGCCGCTGGCGGAGGCCGATGTCGATGCCGTGTTCCTGGTCGGGCCGCTGATGCGCGCGCTGTGGGATGCGCTGCCGGTCCGCCTGCACGGCGGCTACACCGAAAAGGCGGCCGACATGGAACCGCTGGTCGCCGAGGCCATTGCGCCCGGCGACGTGATCATGGTCAAGGGCTCCAATGCCAGCCGCATGGGCCCGCTGGTCGAAACCATCAAGGCGCGCTTCGCTCCTGCCAGGGCCGCCGACAATCTCGTGCAGGAACGGGATAGCGCCTGATGCTCTACTTCCTCGGGACCCTCGAAGAGCACGTCTCGGTCCTCAACGTCTTCCGCTACATCACCTTTCGCACGGCCGGCGCCACCATGACGGCGCTGGTCTTCGTCTTCCTGTTCGGCCCGATCATCATCGCGGCGCTGCGCATCCGCCAGGGCAAGGGCCAGCCGATCCGCGCCGACGGTCCGGCCAGCCACCTGCTGACCAAGGCGGGCACGCCGACCATGGGCGGGCTGATGATCCTTTCCGGCCTGGTGGTGTCGACGCTGCTGTGGGCCAACCTCGCCAACGTCTATGTGTGGGTGGTGCTGCTGGTCACCATCGCCTTCGGCCTGATCGGCCTCTACGACGATTACCTCAAGGTCACCAAGCAGACCGACAAGGGCTATTCGGGCAGGTCGCGCCTGACGCTCGAAGCGGGCATCGCGGCGGCGGCGTGCGTCGTCGTGGCGCTGGTCGGCGAGGCGCCGCTGTCGACGTCGCTGACCTTTCCGTTCTTCAAGGACCTGGTCCTCAATCTCGGCTGGTTCTTCGTGCCGGTCGGCGCCTTCGTCATCGTCGGCGCCGGCAATGCGGTCAACCTCACCGACGGCCTCGACGGCCTGGCCATCGTGCCGGTGATGATCGCGGCGACGAGCTTCGGCTTCATCGCCTATCTCTCCGGCAACGCGGTCTTCGCCGACTACCTGCAGATCCATTTCGTGCCCGGCACCGGCGAACTGGCGGTGCTGTGCGGCGCGCTGCTCGGCGCCGGCCTCGGTTTCCTGTGGTTCAACGCGCCACCGGCGGCGATCTTCATGGGCGATACCGGCTCGCTGGCGCTGGGTGGCCTGCTCGGTTCGGTGGCGGTGGCCACCAAGCACGAGATCATCCTGGCCATCGTCGGCGGGCTGTTCGTGGTCGAGGCGCTGTCGGTCATCATCCAGGTCGCCTCCTTCAAGATGACCGGCCGGCGCGTCTTCCGCATGGCGCCGATCCACCACCACTTCGAGGAACTGGGGTGGACCGAATCGACCATCGTCATCCGCTTCTGGATCGTCGCCGTGCTGCTCGCCCTCATCGGCCTGTCGTCGCTCAAGCTGAGGTAAGGCGCGCGCCATGATCCCGGCCACCAGCTTCAGCGGAAAAACCGTCGCGGTCTTCGGCCTTGGCGAGAGCGGCCGCGCCAGCGCGCTCGCCCTTGCCGCCGGCGGGGCGACGGTCGCCGCCTGGGACGACAACGCCGATTCCGTCGCTGCGGCACGGGCCGCCGGCATCGCCATCGTCGATCTGCACGTCGCCGACTGGAAGCGCTTCGCCGCGCTGGTGCTGGCGCCGGGGGTGCCGCTCACCCATCCGGCGCCGCACTGGACGGTCACCAGCGCCCGCGCCGCCGGCATCGAGGTGATCGGCGACATCGAGCTGTTCTGCCGCGAACGGCGGCGCCATTGCCCGCAGGCGCCGTTCATCGCCATCACCGGCACCAACGGCAAGTCGACGACCACGGCGCTCATCGCCCATCTCATCGCCGCCGCCGGCCACGAGGTCGCCCTCGGCGGCAATATCGGCAAGGCGATCCTGTCGCTGGAGCCGCCGCGCCGCGGCCGCTACCACGTGATCGAATGCTCCTCCTTCCAGATCGATCTGGCGCCGAGCCTCGACCCGTCCATCGGTGTTCTGCTCAACATCACCCCCGATCACATCGACCGCCACGGCACCTTCGCCGCCTATGCCGCGATTAAGGAGCGGCTGGTGGCGGATGCCAAGACGGCGGTGATTGCCGTCGACGACAAGCCATCGCAGGCGATCGCCGACCGCGTCGCCCGCGCCGGCACGCGCGTCATCCGCATCTCCAACCGGCGGCCGCTGGCCGACGGGGTCTATGCCAGCGGCGAGGAGATCGTCGCGGTTGCCGATGGTGCCGCGACCCGGGTCGCCAACCTCGCTGGCATCGGCGCGCTGCGCGGCGCCCACAACGCTCAGAATGCCGCTGCGGCAGTGGCGGTGGCGCGCGCCTGCGGGCTCGACCAGCCGACCATCGTCAGAGGCCTGCAGAGCTTCCCCGGCCTGGCGCACCGCATGGAAGAGGTCGGCCGCCGCGGCCGCGTGCTCTTCGTCAACGATTCCAAGGCGACCAACGCCGATGCCGCCGCCAAGGCGCTGGCCAGCTTCGCGCCGATCTACTGGATCGCCGGCGGCCGGCCGAAGGAGGGCGGCATCACGGCGCTCGCCGATTTCTTTCCGCGCATCGCCAAGGCCTACCTCATCGGCGAGGCGGCGGACGATTTCGCCAGGACGCTTGGCGACAGCGTGCCGCACGTCGTCTCCGGCACGCTCGACGCCGCGGTGGTCGCGGCCGCCGCCGATGCGGCGCTCGATGCGGCGGCGGAGCCGGTGGTGCTGCTGTCGCCGGCCTGCGCCTCCTACGACCAGTTCCGGAATTTCGAACGGCGCGGCGATGCCTTCCGCGCCCTCGTGTTGCAGCTCGATGGAATCACCAGCCAGGGGGAGGCGGCCTGATGGTCAGCCGTGCCGATCGCAGTCAATTCGCCGAATGGTGGTGGACGGTGGACAAGTACCTGCTTGGTGCGCTCGTCGTGCTGATGCTCACCGGCATCGTGCTGTCGCTTGCCGGCAGTCCGGCGGTCGCCGAGCGCCTCGGCTACGACAGCTTCCATTTCGTCGACCGCCAGGTCGCCTTCTTCTTCCCGGCGCTGGCGGTGATGATCGCCACCTCCTTCCTCACGCCGGCGCAGTCGCGGCGGACCGCCCTGGTCGTCCTTGCCGTCGCCATCGTCCTGATGATGGCGACGCTGGTGGTCGGCACCGAGGTCAAGGGCGCCCGCCGCTGGATCGATTTCGCCGGCCTGACGGTGCAGCCGTCGGAGTTCATGAAGCCGGCCTTCGTCGTCGTCGTCGCCTGGCTGTTCGCCGAGAACCGCCGCCGGCAGGACATCCCCGGCAACGTCTTCGCCATCATCCTGTTCGGCATCGTCGCGGCGCTGCTCATCGCCGAGCCGGACTTCGGCCAGACCATGCTGATCACCATCGCGTGGAGCAGCCTGTTCTTCATGGCCGGGCTGTCGTGGTTCTGGATCGCGGCGCTCGGGCTGGCGGCGGTCGGCGGGGCCGCCGCCGCCTATGCGACGATGCCCCACGTCGCCGCACGCATCGACCGTTTCATCGCGCCGCAATCGGGCGATACCTTCCAGATCGACAAGGCGCTGGATTCGATCCTGCACGGCGGCTGGTTCGGGCAGGGGCCCGGCGAGGGCGTCGTCAAGCGCGTGCTGCCCGACGCCCATACCGATTTCATCTTCGCGGTGGCGGCGGAGGAATTCGGCATCATCGTGTGCATCGCGCTGGTGCTGGTCTTCGGCCTGATCGTCTTCCGCGGCCTGTCGGGCTCGGTGCGGCAGGAAGACCCGTTCGTGCGGCTCGCCGGCTCCGGCCTGGTCGTCCTCTTCGGCGTGCAGTCGGTCATCAACATGGCGGTCAACCTCAACATGATCCCGGCCAAGGGCATGACGCTGCCCTTCATCTCCTACGGCGGCTCGTCGATGGTCGCGGTTGCCTTCGGCATGGGCCTGTTGCTGTCGCTGACCCGCCGGGGACCGGAGCCGCGCCGCATCGTGCGGCGGGTGATCGCGCACGCCATCGGCGGCCGCCAAGCCGGTATGATAACGATGCGGCTCCGCCGCAGGAGTCCCGCGCCCTCGGCGGGGGACGGTGACAAAGGGGGTTGGGGCGACACCCGGCCCAACGCATTGAGATGTCTGACAAGATTGCACTCCTCGCGGCCGGCGGCACCGGCGGCCATCTGTTCCCGGCGCAGGCGCTGGCGCTGGAGCTGAAGCAGCGCGGCTGGCGCATCCATCTCGCCACCGACCATCGCGTCGAGTCCTACGGCCACGACTTTCCGGCGGAGAAGATCCACCGCATCGCCTCGGCGACGCTGACCCGTCAGCCGGTCGCCTTCGCCGGCGGCCTTGTGCGTCTCGGGCAGGGCGTCGCTGCAGGCGTGGGGGTTGATGCGCCGTCTCAGGCCGGCCGTCGCCGTTGGCTTCGGGGGCTATCCGACCCTGCCGCCGATGCTCGCCGCGACGCGTACCGGCGTGCCCACCGTCGTCCACGAACAGAACGCCGTCATCGGCCGTGCCAACGGCTTCCTGGCGCCGCTGGTCACCGCCATCGCCACCAGCCAGCCGCACGTGCGCGGCACCGAGAAGGTCCAGGCGAAGATCGTGCAGACCGGCAACCCGGTCCGTCCTGCCGTCCTGGCGGCGGCCGAGACGCCCTATCCGGCGCCGGCGGCGGACGGCCCGTTCTGCCTGCTGGTCTTCGGCGGCAGCCAGGGCGCTCGCTTCATGTCCGATCTGGTGCCGCCGGCCGTCGCGCGTCTGCCGGAGGCGCTGCGGGCGCGGATCCACGTCGTCCAGCAGTGCCGGCCGGAGGATATCGCCCGCGTCAAGGCGGCCTACGCCGAACTCGGCGTCGCCGCCTGTCTGGCCCCCTTCTTCCACGACCTGCCGCAGCGCATCGCCGACGCCGGTCTCGTCGTCTGCCGCTCCGGCGCCTCGACCATCGCCGAACTGACCGTGATCGGCCGGCCGGCGATCATGGTGCCGCTGCCCGGTGCGCTCGATCAGGACCAGAAGGCCAACGCCATGGTGCTGGCGGCGGCCGGCGGCGGCTGGGTGGTCGAGCAGAAGGACATGACGCCCGAGCACCTCGCCGGGAACCTGGCGATCCTGATGGCCGACCCGGCGCAGCTCGTCGCCGCCGCCGCGGCGGCGCGCCAGGCCGGCCGCCCGGATGCGGTCGCGCGGCTCGCCGATGTGGTAGAGCGTGTCGCCGCCGGCGGCTCGGCCGGCCGGGTCTCGGGAGTTGCCGCATGAAAATGGGACTAGACATCGGGCCGGTGCACTTCGTCGGCATCGGGGGCATCGGCATGAGCGGCATCGCCGAGGTGCTGGTCAACCTCGGCTACCGCGTGCAGGGGTCGGACCTGTCCGACAACGCCAATGTCCAGCGTCTGCGCGACAAGGGCATCGCCATCGCCATCGGCCACGACGCCGCCAACCTCGGCGAGGCGCGGGTGGTCGTCGTCTCCTCGGCGATCAAGCGCGACAATCCCGAGCTTCAGGCGGCGCGCGCGCGGCTCTTGCCGGTGGTGCGGCGGGCGGAGATGCTGGCCGAGCTGATGCGGCTCAAGCAGGCGGTCGCCGTCGCCGGCACCCACGGCAAGACGACGACCACCTCGATGGTGGCGGCGCTGCTCGACGCCGGCGGCTTCGACCCGACCGTCATCAACGGCGGCATCATCAACGCCTACGGCACCAACGCCCGCATGGGCGCCAGCGACTGGATGGTGGTCGAGGCCGACGAATTCCGACGGCACCTTCGTCAAGCTGCCGGCCGACGTGGCGCTGGTCACCAACATCGATCCGGAGCATCTCGACCACTACAAGTCGTTCGACCGCGTGCGCGAGGCCTTCCGCCAGTTCGTCGAGAACGTGCCGTTCTACGGCTTCGCCGTGATGTGCATCGACCACCCGGAGGTGCAGGCGCTGATCGGGCGCATCGAGGACCGGCGCATCATCACCTATGGCGCCAGTCCACAGGCCGACGTGCGCTACGTCGACCTGCACGTCGACGGCGGCCGCTCGGTCTTCACCGCCACCATCGGCGATCGCCAGGGCGGCGAGCGCCGGGTGATCGAGAACCTGTCGATCGCCATGCCGGGCGAGCACAACGTCCAGAACGCCACCGGCGCGCTCGCCATCGCCCATCATCTGGGCGTCTCCGACGCCGCCATCGCCACCGGCCTCGCCGGCTTCGGCGGGGTCAAGCGCCGCTTCACCCGCACCGGCTCGTGGAACGGCGTCGAGATCATCGACGACTACGGTCACCACCCGATCGAGATCGCCGCGGTCCTCCGCGCCGCCCGCTCGGTGGCCAGGGGCCGGGTGATCGCCGTCGTCCAGCCGCACCGCTTCACGCGCCTGCGCGACCTCTTCGACCAGTTCTGCACCTGCTTCAACGACGCCGACGTGGTCATCGTGGCGCCGGTCTATCCGGCCGGAGAGGCGCCGATCGAGGGCATCGACCGCGACCATCTGGTCGACGGCCTGCGCGTCCGCGGCCATCGCGACGCCCGCCCGCTCGCCGGCCCGCAGGCGCTCGCCGGCACCATCGCTGAACTGGCCAGACCCGGCGATTACGTCGTGTGCCTGGGCGCCGGCTCGATCAGCCAGTGGGCCTATGCGCTGCCCGGTGAACTGGCGAAGCTCGGCGGCAGCGCCTAGATTGTCGCCCATGAGCGACACCGAGACGATCCTTGCCCGCGACATCGGACGCGACCAGCTTGTGGCCGAGTTGCGCGCCCTCCGCCCTGTCTTTGAGCGGGAAGGGGTGGTGCACATGGCGCTTGTTCGGCTCGCGGGCGCGCGGCGACCACCGGCCGGACAGCGACGTCGACCTGCTGATTGACGTGGAATCGGGGCGGCGGTTCTCCTTGCTGGATGGCCCGCATCGTTCTCGCGCGGTCGAGGAGCGGATCGGGTTCCGGGCGACGTACTGATGCGACCGCATCCTGCGGGCTGATTTGCTGCGAGCGGCCAGCCGGGACACAGTCGACGGTGTTCTGATGGTCGTGCCGCCGACTTATCGGCTGCTGCACATCAAGGAACGCTATCGGCGATATCCGCCAATGCTTGCTGACCGCGCGATCGACTGAAGTCCTGCGAAGATCGCGTGGCTCGCGCGGCACTTGAGCGATTTCTTGAAGTGCTCAGCGAGGCGTCGCGGCACGTGTCCGGACGAGTGGAAGGCGGATTTCGGCCCAGACATCCCATGGCGGCAGGTTGCCGACTTCGGGAACATGCTTGCGTCACGAGTACCATCAGGACGTCGATCTTCAGGTCCTGTGGGACGTCTATGAGCGCGACCTCGACCCGCTCGAAGCCGCCATCGACGCCATGCTCGCTGCCCACCTGCCCAAGGATTCTTCTGCGTGACCACCCATCGCTTCGGTGATTTCGCCGCCGTGCGCGGACGGCTGACGGAGAATGCGCCGCTGGCGCCGTTCACCTGGTTCCGCGTCGGCGGACCGGCGGAGCTGCTGTTCCAGCCGGCGGATACCGACGACCTCGCGCTGTTTCTTGAGAAACTGAATCCGGAAGTGCCGGTAACCGTCATCGGCGTCGGCTCAAATCTGCTGGTGCGCGATGGCGGCATCGACGGCGTCGTCATCCGCCTCTCGGCCAAGGGCTTCGGCCATGCGGTGGCCGAGGCCGGCGACCGCATCCGCGCCGGCACGGCGCTCTCCGACAAGCGGCTCGCCGCCTTCGCGCTGGAGCGGGGGCTCGCCGGCTTCGCCTTCTATCACGGCATCCCCGGCACGCTCGGCGGGGCGCTGCGCATGAATGCCGGCGCCAACGACGGCGAGACGCGTCAGCGTCTGGTCGAGGTCCACGCGGTCGACCGGCAGGGGCGCCGCCGCGTCCTGTCCGCCGCCGAGATGGGCTTCACCTATCGTCATGCCGCGGCGCCCGACGATCTCATCTTCACCGAGGCGGTGTTTCAGGGCACGCCGGCGCCCCAGGCCGAAATCAGGTCGGCGATGGATGCGGTCGAGGAACACCGCGAACGGGCCCAGCCGATCCGCGAGAAGACCGGCGGCTCGACCTTCACCAATCCGCCCGACGGCAAGGCCTGGCAGCTCATCGACGCGGCCGGTTGCCGCGGCCTCCATGTCGGCGGCGCCATGGTCTCGGAGATGCACTGCAACTTCCTGATCAACACCGGAACGGCCACCGCCGCCGACCTCGAACGCCTCGGCGAGACGGTGCGGGCGCGCGTGCTGGCGTCGAGCGGCATCAGGCTCGAATGGGAGATCAAGCGGATCGGGCGCTTCCTGCCGGGCGAGGCAGTCGAGCCGTTTCTGCGGGGCGAATAGGCGGGTGCCAACGGGCTTCGCATTGTCCGGCAAGCCAGCCGCGTGGTATTATTAGAAACCATGTGACGACGTCCCGTCGTCGCGTGGCGCGCTGCGCCAGAAAGGAAACTGGCCATGCGCCTCAAACCTTCTCTTACATTTGCGGATGCCCAGGCGGTGTTGGCGGCGTGTCTCGACGCGGCCGCGCAGCGCTCCGTTGCCATCAGCGTGGCGGTGGCCGATGAGGCCGGCAACCTCCTGCATTTTGCCAGGATGGATGGCGCTCGGGCGCACACGATCGATCTCGCCAGCCAGAAGGCGCGCATGGCCGCGATGGTTGGGGTCGCGACGGGTGTGATTGCCGAAGTGCACAAGCGCTATGGGACGGCGCCATCGCCGGGGTTCCCCGGTTCCGGCGGCGAACCGATCATGTTCGACGGTCAGTGCGCGGGTGCAGTCGGAATCTCCGGCGCAACGCCCGAAATCGACGATGCGATCGCTCGCGACGGCATCGGCCGTTTGGCTGCCGAAGTCCCTGACTTATAGGTTTGCGAAGGAGCGTGTCCGCGCTCGCCTGAGCAACCCGCGCGCCTTCCGCCGGGCGATGTGCTGTTTCGCGCGGGCTGAATGGCTGAGCCGCCCCGGCCTCGGGCCGGAGCGGCTGTCTCGTCGTCTGACTACATCTGGCCGTCCGCCGCCGGCAGCGGCGTGATCGTCACCCTGGCGACCGGGCCCTTGACGTCCCAGTTCCAGTCCTTCGGCGCGTCGGCGTCGCCGCGGATGCCGGTGTGGTAGGTGATCACCCCGTTCTCGGGATCGCGCATGTTGCCGCCGCCGAGCGCGCCGAGATAGCCCTTCTTCTCGTTGTTCTTCTCCGAGCCGGCGTCGTAGCCGCGCACCGCGATGGTCATCGGCTTGTCGAGCGTCCAGGCGTCGATGCCGGTGAATCCGGAGAAGCCGTCGTTGGTGTTGCCGAGCATCCAGGCGCCGTCGATCAGCGGATGCTTTGCGTCGACGTGGATGACGACGCTGCGCGTCTGGCCGGGGAGCGCGTGGATGGCGAGCACGGCGTCGCCCAGCGTCTGGCCCATGTCCTTCGCTGCGCCGACCGAGAACATGCCGATGTTGCCGCCTTCGGCGACCGCCACCAGCGCATCGGACGCAGTCTCGCCGAGCGTGAACAACGGCGCCGCATCGGCGCCGCGGCTCTCGAAGAACGACGGCGAGAACGGCTGCCCCGTCGTCAGGTTCTCGAAGGTGATCCGGACGCTCTTGCCCTGCATCATCATGCTGTCGTCGGCCAGTGCCGGGACGGCCGCGGTGGTTGCCAGCAGGAATGCCGCCCGCGCGGCAATAATGGTCACGTCGCGAACACGCATGGTGTCGCTCCTCTCTTCGGTTCGTTGTGATCGACGGCCCAATGTCCCGTCGCGGGCGGAGGTGGGGCGGAGAGGGCGCCGCGGGTAGAGGTTTGGCGCGCAGTTGATGGCCGCTTGATCGGCGGTCGCCGGGGCCTCACGCGGCTGCGACGCGCCGCCCGCCCGGGCCTCACGCCGCCGCGACGGCGCTGCGAGCCGGGGCCGAAACGGCGGCCGACTGAGTCCTGCCGGCAACAGCCGCGGATTTTTCGAAGAAAGTGCCGGAAGGGGCGGTTTGGTTAACGATTGTTAACCATTTCCGACGCCATAGTGGCCTCGAATGGTGCGATTCGGCAGCGGGTCAGGGGTCGGTGGTCACGCACGTTGCAGTTCTGATGGGCGGCTGGTCGAGCGAGCGGCCGGTGTCGCTTGCCTCCGGCAAGGCGTGCGCCGACGCGCTGGAGGGCGAGGGCTACCGCGTCACCCGCGTCGACGTCGGCCGCGACATCGCCAACGTCCTGGCCGACCTCAAGCCGGACGTCGTCTTCAACGCGCTGCACGGCCCCTTCGGCGAGGATGGCTGCATCCAGGGCATCCTCGAAGTGCTCGCCATCCCCTACACCCATTCCGGCGTGCTCGCCTCGGCGCTGGCCATGAACAAGCCGCGCGCCAAGGACGTGATGAAGGCGGCCGGCATTCCGGTCGCCGAATCGATCCTGGTCGACCGCTTCAAGGCGGCCGAGGCGCACGTCATGGCGCCGCCCTATGTGGTCAAGCCGCCGGGCGAGGGCTCGACCTTCGGCGTCCATATCGTCAAGGCGGACGCGACTCACCCGCCGCAGGCAGCTTTTTGCCGACGACTGGCCCTATGGCGATGAGGTCATGGTCGAACGCTATATCGCCGGGCGCGAGCTGACCTGCGGCGTTCGTGGCAACGAACCGCTCGATATCATTGATATCGTTACGGAAAGCGGCTTCTACGATTACCACGCCAAATACGACAAAGGCGGCTCGCGGCACGTCCTTCCGGCACAAATTTCACCGAATATTTACCAAAATATACAGATGCTTGCACTACGCGCCCATCAGGCTTTGGGCTGCCGTGGGGTCAGTCGGGCCGACTTCCGCTACGACGACCGGCTCGAGGGCATGGACGGTGTGGTCTGCCTCGAGGTCAACACGCAGCCCGGCATGACGGCGACGTCGCTGGTTCCCGACATGGCGGCCCATGGCGGCATGGATTTCGGGAAGCTCGTGCGGTGGATGGTGGAGGACGCATCTTGCGGCCGCTAGCAACTGACGGTCCCGGTATGACGACCGCCGCGCCTGCCGCGGCGGCGCTGCCGCGCGTGCGTGTGCTGCCGCGCTTCCTGCGCCGTCCGGCGCGGGCTCTTCTGCGCCGCCAGTGGCGCCTGCCGCAGCGCTTCGGACTCAAGGCCTTCCTGGTCTTTGCCATCGTCACCGTGATCGCCGGCGCGGTCACCGGCGGGCGCGCGCTCAGTGTCGTTTCGGCCGTCAGCGCCTGGTCCGGGCTGGCCATCACCGAGGTCAAGATCACCGGCCAGAGCGAAACCTCCGAGCTGGCGGTGCTCGACCGGCTGGACATCAAGCAGGACCCGTCGCTGCTCACCTTCGACGTCGATGCCGCGCGGGCGCGTGTCGCGCTGCTGCCGTGGGTCGACCACGCCACCCTCAAGAAGCTCTTCCCCAACACGCTCGAAGTCATCATCGCCGAGCGCACGCCGTTCGCCATCTGGCAGCACGGCGGCGCGCTGTCGCTGGTCGATGCCTCCGGCAAGGTGATCACCAACGCCATCGACGAACGCTATGCCCATCTGCCCTTCGTCGCCGGTCCGGGGGCGGGGACGCGGGCGCGCGCAGTTCGTCGCGCTGATCGATGGCGTGCCGGATATCGCCGGCAGGGTGCGGGCGGGGGTGCTCATCTCCGGCACGCGCTGGAACGTCGTCCTCGACAACGGCGTCGAGGTGATGCTGCCCGCCGACAGGCGGCGGCGGCGCTGGCCACGGTCGCCACCCTCGATGCCGAGAAGAGGCTCCTGTCGCGCGAGATCACCGCCGGTCGACATGCGGCTGCCCGACCAGATGATCGTGCGCCTGGACGAGCAGGGGCTCGCCGCCCGCAAGGCCCTGCTCAAGGAGCGCGAGAAGCTCGCGCGCCGCAGAGGACGAACACGTGATGCGCCTCTTCGGCAAATCCGACCCAGCATGGCCGCGGCCTCTCGCGTCGCTCACCGGTGGTGTCGATCCTCGACGTCGGGTCGAGCAAGGTCGTCTGCCTGATCGCCGGCTCAGCCCTTGCGCTCCCGGCGAGGCGCTGCGCGGCCGCACCCATGCCATCGAGGTGCTGGGCATCGGCCATCAGCGTTCGCGCGGCATCAAGTCGGGCGTCGTCACCAATCTCGAAGCGGCCGAGCAGGCCATCCGCTGCGCCGTCGATGCCGCCGAGCGCCTGGCCGGCGTCACCGTCGAATCGCTCATCGTCAGCGTCACCTGCGGGCGTCTGGCGAGCGAGAGCTTTGCCGCCTCGGTGTCGCTGCCCGCGCTCGAGCCAATCGTCCTCGACAACGGCGTCGAACTGATGCTGCCGGTCGAAAAGCCGGCGGCGGCGCTGGCCACGGTGGCGCGGCTCGATGCCGAGAAGAGGCTCCTGTCGCGCGAGATCACCGCCGTCGACATGCGCCTGCCCGACCAGATGATCGTGCGGCTGGACGAGAAGGGGCTCGCCGCCCGCAAGGACCTGCTCAAGGAGCGTGAGAAGATCGCCCGCCGACAGAGGACCAATACGTGATGCGCCTCTTCGGCAAATCGGACCAGCATGGCCGCGGCCTGTCGCGTCGCGCACAGGTGGTGTCGATCCTCGACGTCGGGTCGAGCAAGGTCGTCTGCCTGATCGCGCGGCTCAGCCCTTGCGCGCCCGGCGAGGCGCTGCGCGGCCGCACCCACGCCATCGAGGTGATGGGCATCGGCCATCAGCGTTCGCGCGGCATCAAGTCGGGCGTGGTCACCAATCTCGAGGCGGCCGAACAGGCCATCCGCTGCGCCGTCGATGCGGCCGAGCGCATGGCCGGCGTCACCATCGAATCGCTCATCGTCAGCGTCACCTGCGGGCGCCTGGCGAGCGAGAGCTACGCGGCTTCGGTATCGCTCGCGAGTGAGGCGATCACCGACGGCGATATCGGCCGGGTGCTGGCGGAAGGGCGTCGCCACTCGGTCAGCGAGGGGCGGGCGGCCGTCCATTCGCTCCCCATCGGCTATTCGCTCGACGGCGAGGGCGGCATTGCCGAGCCGCGCGGCATGGTCGGCCGCCGGCTTGGCGTCGACATGCACGTGGTCACCGGCGATGCGCCGGCGCTGGCCAATCTCGAACTGTGCATCAACCGCTGCCACCTGTCGGTCGCGGCGATGGTCGCTGCGCCCTACGCCAGCGGCCTGTCGACGCTGGTCGACGACGAGGCCGAGCTTGGCTGCGCGGTCATCGATTTCGGCGGCGGCACCACCTCCATCGCCGTGTTCAGCCGCGGCCAGTTCGTTCACGTCGATGCGCTCGCCGTCGGCGGCCATCACATCACCACCGATATTGCCCGCGGCCTGTCGACCCGCATCGAGGACGCCGAGCGCCTGAAGACGGTCTACGGCAGCGCGCTTGCCGGGCTGGCAGACGAGCGCGACGTGCTCGCGGTGCCGCCGATCGGCGACGATGACGAGCGCCAGGTGCCCAACCAGGTGCCGCGCTCGGCGCTCACCCGCATCATCCGCGCCCGCGTCGAGGAGATCCTCGAACTGGCGCGCGACCGCCTCAACGCCTCCGGCTTCGCCGGCCTTGTCGGCCGGCGCATGGTGCTCACCGGCGGCGCCAGCCAACTCAACGGCCTGGGCGAGGCGGCGCGCCGGATTCTGGCGCGCAACGTCCGTCACGGCCGGCCGCTTGGCATTGTCGGCCTGCCCGAAACGGCGCGCGGGCCCGCCTTCGCCGCCGCCGTCGGCCTGCTCGTCTATCCGCAGGTCGCCGTGATGGAACAGTTCGACGACGACAGTGAAATGCCTTTGGCCATGACCGGGACGGGGGGATACCTCGCCCGGGTTGGCCAGTGGTTCAGGGAGAGTTTCTAGGCGCCGCGCGGGCGCTGGAGCCGCGGCGGCGGTCTCCGACGGAGAAGGACCAGGCCGACGGGACGCGCGGACGGCCGATTTTGACTGAGAGACGACGAGGCTATCATGACCATCAATCTGCAGATGCCCGACATTAAGGAACTGAAGCCAAAAATCACCGTGTTCGGCATCGGCGGCGCCGGTGGCAACGCGGTCAACAACATGATCCGCTCCGGCCTTGTCGGGTGCGAGTTCGTGGTCGCCAATACCGACTCGCAGGCGCTGTCCTCGTCCAAGGCAGAACGCCTGATCCAGATGGGCGTCGCCGTCACCGAGGGGCTCGGCGCCGGCTCCCAGCCCGAGATCGGCCGCGCGGCGGCGGAAGAGGCGATCGACGAGATCACCGATCATCTCTCCGGCTCGCACATGGTCTTCGTCACCGCCGGCATGGGCGGCGGCACCGGCACCGGGGCCGCCCCGATTATCGCCCGGGCGGCGCGCGATGCCGGCATCCTGACGGTGGGCGTGGTCACCAAGCCGTTCCAGTTCGAGGGCGCCCGGCGCATGCGCGTCGCCGACTCCGGCATCCAGGAGCTGCAGGCCTGCGTCGACACGCTGATCGTCATTCCCAATCAGAACCTCTTCCGCATCGCCAACGAGAAGACCACCTTCGCCGACGCCTTCGCCATGGCCGACCAGGTGCTCTACTCCGGCGTCGCCTGCATCACCGACCTGATGGTCAAGGAAGGCCTGATCAATCTCGACTTCGCCGACGTGCGCTCGGTGATGCGCGAGATGGGCAAGGCGATGATGGGCACCGGCGAGGCTTCCGGCGACCGCCGCGCCATCCAGGCGGCGGAAGCGGCCATCGCCAACCCGCTGCTCGACGAAACCTCGATGAAGGGCGCCCGCGGCCTGCTGATCTCGATCACCGGCGGCAGGGACCTGACCCTGTTCGAGGTCGACGAGGCGGCCACCCGCATCCGCGAGGAGGTCGATCCCGAAGCCAACATCATCCTCGGCGCCACCTTCGAGGAAGAGCTGGAAGGCATCATCCGCGTGTCGGTGGTCGCCACCGGCATCGACAGCCTCGGTCGCGAAGAAACCGCTCCGGCCGAGGTGCGCACGGCCGAGATGAGCCAGCGCCTGCGCTCGATCGCCCAGCCGGCGCCGGCCGCCGCCAAGCCGGCGGCGCAGCCCGCCGTGGCCCAGACGCCGCAGCCGGCACCGCAACCGGCAAAGCCGGCCGCCTCCCTGGCCACGCCGGCCGCCGGCGCCCCGGTCGCCCAGCAGCCGAAGCGCGACACGGCCGATCTCTCGCGCGAGGCGTTTGCTTCCGCCGTCGGTCGCGTTGCCGCGGAAACGCCGTCGCCGGCTGCCGCCCGCAGCCGCGACACCGGCATCACCATCGAGCCGCTCGAGCCGGCGCCTGCCATCGACTACGGCATGGCCGACATCGAGCAGGAGCCTCTTCCGCCGCAGGAGGAGGCCGGCGAACAGGCGGCCGACGAACCGTTCATTCCGCCGGCACCGGAACTGCCGCCGCAGCGCATCCCGAGGGTCGAGGATTTTCCGCCGGTCGCCCGGCGTCAGTACGAGGCGGCCCACCGCCAGCCTCGCCCGGCGCCACGGCAGGAGGAGGATCGCGGTCCGATGAGCCTGCTGCGCCGCCTGGCCAGCGTCGGTCTCGGCCGGCGTGAGGACGACCCGATCGGCGCCGGTCAGCCCTCCCATGCGCCGGAACGGGTGCCGCCGCGCACCGCCCAGCCGCACGGGCAGCAACGGCCCGCCGCGCCGCCGCCGCCAGCGCAGCAGCGTCAACCGGCCGAGCGCGCGGCCGCGTCGCAGGACGGTCTCTACCGGCCGCGCGCCGGCAATCTCGATCCTCACGGCCGTCCGCAGCCACGCGAGGGGCGGCCCGCCGACGACGAGTTGGAGATTCCGGCTTTTCTGCGCCGGCAGGCGAACTAGGCGGGCGCTCACACGCGACCTGTCAGGGACCGCTGCCCTCGGGCAGCGGTCCGACTATAAGTATCTGAAATGATTGGGTCGATCGCGCCAGTCCGAGGCGCGGTCGGGCGTAACAATGAGTCAGAAAGCGTGATTTGGCGGCACCCGCGGGCCCGACTAGTCTTGCCAACGAAGTGGCGGGAATCGGGTTTTTTGGGGGCGGGTCACGTGAGTATGACGGGCGGCCGGTCATCGGGACGACAGAAGACGCTCAGCCGCAGTGCGACGGTTTCGGGCATCGGTGTCCATAGCGGTCGTCCGGCGTCGCTGACAATCCATCCGGCCGAGGCCGGCAGCGGCATCTGCTTCCAGCGTGTGAGCGACGGCGACGGCCACGATCCGGTGCGCGCCCACTACACCAATGTCAGCACCACCGATTTCTGCACGGTCGTCGGCCTCAACGGGTCGTCGGTGGCGACGATCGAGCATCTGATGGCGACGCTGAGCGCGCTCGATGTCGACAACGCGATCATCGAGATCGACGGGCCCGAGGTGCCGGTGATGGACGGCAGCGCGGGGGCGTTTCTGGAGGCCCTCGACGAGGCCGGCGTCGCCGCGCTCGATGAGCCGCGCAACCATATCAAGGTGCTGCGCCCGGTCGCGGTGAGCTTCGGCGAGGCCCGTGCCGAGTTCCTCCCCTATGACGGCACGCGCATCGAGGTCGAGATCGAGTTTGCCAATCCTCTGGTCGGGCGTCAGCAGTTCGCCGCCGATATCGATGGCGAGGTGTTCCGGCGCGAGCTGGCGCGGGCGCGGACCTTCGGCTTCCTCGCCGACGTCGAACAGCTGTGGGCGCGCGGCCTTGCCCAGGGCGCCTCGCTCGAAAATTCGGTGGTCATCGGTGACGACCGGGTGATCAACCCGGAGGGGTTGCGCTTCGTCGATGAGTGCGTGCGCCACAAGGCGCTCGACACCGTCGGCGATCTGGCGCTGGCCGGCGCGCCGATTCGTGGCCTTTACCGCTCCTATCGCGGCGGTCACCGGCTCAACGTCATGGCGCTGGCGGCGCTGCTTGCCGACGAAAGCGCGTGGGCGTGGGGCGGCGATGCCGATACCGGCGAACGGCGCGAGGTCGCCGGGCGCGCCACGCTGGAAACGGCCGCGATCGGTCCGGAAGCGGTCTGATCCCTGGTTGCGCCAGGCCCTCGAAACGCGGTGGCGCGGCGTGGCGGGAAATTGCCACAAATTCGTGTGATCCCGGAGACATGGCGAAGCCGATGGTTTTCGGCTAGAAAACAGCGGCTTGGATCGTGAAGCAGACCAGAGGCGGGCAGGGCGTGCGACCGGGATTGGATTTGTTTGGTGGGCCGGCGGCGATGCAGCGGCTGGCGCGGATGCGCTGGGCGGTGCTGGCAATCGCATTGGTTGGCCTGGCGGCCTGCTCCAAATCGACCGAGGGCACCCCGGACGCCTTCGCCAACGACCAGCCGGCCGGCAACCTCTACAATGAGGGGTTGGCCTACATGAACGCCGGCAAGCTCAAGGACGCCACCAAGAGCTTCGACGAGGTCGACCGCCAGCATCCCTATTCGGAATACGCCCGCAAATCGCTGATCATGTCGACCTTCACCAGCTACAAGCGGGGTGACTTCGACACCGCCATTTCCTCCGGCCATCGCTACCTGGCGCTCTATCCCGGCAGCCCTGACGCGGCCTATGCGACCTATCTCATCGGATTGGCCTATTTCCGCCGGATGCCGGACGTTACCCGCGATCAGGACATGACCCGCAAGGCGCTCGCCGCCTTCGAGGAGATCGTCAACAACTATCCCGATTCGGAATACGTCACCGATTCCAAGGCCAAGATCATCGCCTGCAGCGACCAGCTTGCCGGCAAGGAGATGCAGGTCGGCCGCTACTATCTCGAGCAGCGCGACTATCTGGCGGCGATCAACCGCTTCAAGGTGGTCGTCACCCAGTACCAGAAGACGCGCCATGTCGAGGAGGCGCTGGAGCGGCTGACCGAGGCCAACATGGCGCTCGGCCTGACCGGCGAGGCGCAGACCGCCACCGCGGTGCTGGGGCACAACTTCCCCGACAGTCCCTGGTACAAGGACGCCTACAAGCTCCTCAAGTCCGGTGGACTGGAGCCGCGCGAGAACGCCGGGTCGTGGATCAGCAAGGTGTTTGCCGGCAAGAATACCAGCTGATTCGATTCCGCTGCTTTCCGCCGGAGCGGCCATGCTCGTCGCCCTTGCCATACGCGATATCGTCATCATCGACCGCCTCAGCACGGACTTCTCCGCCGGGCTGACGGCGTTTACCGGCGAGACCGGCGCCGGCAAGTCCATCCTGCTCGATGCCTTGTCGCTGGCGCTGGGCGGGCGCGGCGACGCCTCGCTGGTGCGCGACGACAGCGCCCAGGGCGATGTCACCGCGATCTTCGACGTGGCCGCCGATCATCCGGCGCGGGCGATCCTTGCCGACAGCGGCATCGAAGCCGAGGGCGACCTGATCCTGCGCCGCGTGCAGGGCGCCGACGGGCGCAGCCGCGCCTTCGTCAACGATTCTCCGGTGTCGGTCGTGCTGCTGCGCCAGATCGGCGCGGCGCTGGTCGAGATCCACGGTCAGCATGCCGATCGCGCCCTGGTCGAGCCGACCATGCACCGGGCGCTGCTCGATGCCTTCGGCCGGCTCGATCGGGAGCGCGAGGCGGTCGCCGTGGCCCATGCCGCCTGGCGGCAGGCGAAAGCGGCGCTGGCCGATCTCAGCGCCCGGATCGCTTCGGCCCGCGTCGAGGCCGAGTATCTGCGCGCCGCGGTCGACGAGCTCACGGCGCTGGCGCCGCAGGAAGGCGAGGAAGACGCGCTCGCCGACCGGCGCCAGCAGATGATGCGCGCCGAGAAGATCGCCGGCGATATCGCCGAGGCGCATGAGACGGTGGCCGGCGGCGCCTCGCCGGTGCCGATTCTGGCCAGCCTGGTGCGCCGGCTGGAGCGCAAGGTGCCCGAGGCGGGCGGGCTGCTCGACGATACGGTCGCCGCCCTCGACAAGGCGCTCGCCGCGCTCGAGGAGGCCGAGCAGGGGCTCGCCCGGGCACTGGCCGCGACCGATTTCGACCCGCGCGAACTGGAGCGCGCGGAGGAGCGCCTGTTCGCGCTCAGAGCCGCCGCCCGCAAGCATCGGGTCATGGTCGCCGACCTGCCGGCGCTTGCCGTGCCGCATGGCCGCCGACCTCGCCGCGCTCGAATCCGGCGAGGAGCGGCTGGCTCAGCTGGAGAAGGCGGCGGAGGCCGCCCGCGCCGAATACGACGCCGCGGCCATGGTCCTGTCGCAAGAGCGCTGCGCCGCCGCCAAGCTGCTGGAAAAGGCGGTCGCCGCCGAATTGCCGGCGCTCAAGCTGGAGCAGGCGGCCTTCATCGTCGAGATCGCCAGCGACCCGGACGCGCCCACCGAATCGGGCATCGACGATGTCTCCTTCCATGTGCGCACCAATCCCGGCACCCAGCCCGGACCGCTGATGAAGGTCGCCTCGGGCGGCGAGTTGTCGCGCTTCCTGCTGGCGCTGAAGGTGGCGCTGGCCGATCGCGGCTCGGCGCCGACCCTCATCTTCGACGAGATCGACACCGCCGTCGGCGGCGCCGTCGCCGACGCCATCGGCGTGCGGCTGGCGCGGCTGGCGACACGCGTGCAGGTGCATCACCGTCACCCACGCGCCGCAGGTTGCGGCGCGTGCCGACATCCATCTTCTGGTCGCCAAGCAGACGATTGCCGGCGGCAAGGCGGTCACCACCAGCATCACCCCGCTCGATTCGGTGCGCCGGCGCGAGGAGATCGCCCGCATGCTGGCCGGCGCCGTCGTCACCGAAGAGGCGCGGGCGGCCGCCGACCGCCTGATCCTCGGCGCGGCGTGAGGGGTGAATGGTGAGTAGCGAATAGGCAGTCGGCATTCGGCAATCGGCATTCGGCATTCGATCGACTGCCGACTGCCGATTGCCCGCTTCACTTCTGCTCCCCTATTCGCCATTCGCTCCCCGGGGGTGCGGCAGCCGTGCCGCTTGCCTAATCGCCCGCAATCGTGTCTGAAACGGCCGGCGACGCAGGATCTGGAGTCGATAATGCGGCAATGCGCAGGGAAATCGGGGCAATCGGGCGGCGGAGGCCGCGAGGGGCCTGGTGATTTCCTGCGCGACGTGCGCTCCGGCACGGAGGCCGCGTCGTCTCGATGAGCCAGCGCGCCAGCATCATGGTCCTGTTCGGGACCATGGTCATCTATGTCTTCGGCATCGGCGTCATGCTGCCGGTGATCCCGCTGCTGGTGAAGGAGCTTCAGCGGCGACGCCGTCGGCAAGGCCGCCACCCTCTACGGCCTGCTGCTGTCGCTCTACGCGCTGATGCAGTTCCTCTTCGGCCCGGCCTTCGGCGCCTTGTCGGACCGCTTCGGCCGCCGGCCGATCATGCTGGTCTCGCTCGCCGGCCTCGGTCTCGACTACATCCTGCTGGCGGTGGCGCCGAACCTCTGGGTGGTGGCGCTGGCGCGCGTCATCGGCGGCATCATGGGGGCGTCGGTGGCGACCGCCACCGCCTACATCGCCGACATCACGCCGCCGGAGAAGCGGGCGGCGAATTTCGGGCTCATCGGCGCCGCCTTCGGCGTCGGCTTCATCGCCGGTCCGCTGGTCGGCGGCGTGCTCGGCGAGTTCGGCTCGCGCGTGCCCTTCTATGCGGCGGCCGGCGTCAGCGCCATCGCCTTCCTGTTCGCCTTCTTCCTGCTGCCCGAATCGCTCGATCAGGCCCACCGGCGCCCCTTCCGCCTGAAGGAGGCCAATCCCATCGGCGCCTTCATCGTCGTCCTGCGCTACAAGGCCGTGCTGGCGCTCTTGTCGCTGTTCGTCATCGCCCAGCTGGCCGAGCGCATGCTGGAAGCCAACTGGGTGCTCTATACCGGCTACCGCTTCGGCTGGACGGCCTATCAGGTCGGCATCTCGCTGGCCGTGGTCGGCGTGCTGGTGGTCATCACCCAGGGTGGCCTGGTGCGTGTCGTGGTGCCCAGGATCGGCGAGCGCTTCACCATCAATCTGGGCTTCACCGTCGCGGCGATCTGCATGGTCGGCATCGCCTTCTCGTCGCAGGCCTGGATGATCTACGCCATCATCGTGCCCTATGTGCTCGGCTGGGGGCTGACCGCGCCGGCGGTGCAATCGCTGATCACGCGCCAGGTGCCACCCAACGAGCAAGGCATCCTGCAGGGCGCGATCTCCAGCGCCCAGACCGTCACCGGCATCATCGGCCCGCCGGTGGCCGGTTCCGTGTTCGGCTATTTCATCGGCCCGGTGACGCCCATCCACCTGCCGGGCGCGGCCTTCCTGCTTGGCGCCATCCTCTTTGTCATCGGGCTTGTCGTCGCCCTGCTTGGCGTTCACGCGCCGGAGCCGGCCACGGGATGCGACTGAGGCCTTGCCCGGCCGCGCGGCTTGAGCAAATCTCGCGGGGGGCTTGAGGAGATGCGACGGTGGCGAAGGCGGCCAATTCCACGAAGCCGGTCGAGGAACTGAGCCCGGCGGAAGCCGCGGCCGAGCTTGAACGTCTGGCGCGCGAAATCGCCGGCCACGACCGGCGCTACTACGCCGAAGACGCGCCGACGGTCGCCGACGCCGACTATGACGCGCTGCGACAGCGCAACGCGGCCATCGAGGCGCGCTTCCCGGAGCTGAAACGCGCCGACAGCCCGAGCGAGCGGGTCGGCGTGGCGCCGTCGGGAAAATTCGCCACGGTCCGCCATGCGCTGCCCATGCTGTCGCTGGAGAACGCGTTTTCCGACGACGACGTGCGCGATTTCGTCGCCCAGATGCACCGCTTCCTCGGCCGCCCCGAGGCGGAGCCGATCGCGCTCACCGCCGAGCCCAAGATCGACGGCCTGTCCATGTCGCTGCGCTACGAGGCCGGCAGGCTGGTGCTGGGCGCCACCCGCGGCGACGGCGTCACCGGCGAGGACGTCACCGCCAATGTGCGCACCATCGGCGACGTTCCGCACGCGCTGCCCAACGGCGTGCCGGAGGTGGTCGAGGTGCGCGGCGAGATCTATCTCGGCAAGGCGGATTTCGCCCGGCTCAACGAGCAGCAGGCGGCGGCGGGCAAGCCGCTCTACGTCAATCCGCGCAACACCGCCGCCGGCTCGCTGCGCCAGAAGGACCCGAAGGTCACCGCAGCGCGCCCGCTGCGCTTCTTCGCCTATGCCTGGGGCGAGATGAGCGGCGCCCTGCCGGCCGACAGCCAGATCGGCATGGTGCGGCTTTTCGCCGACTGGGGCTTTTCGATCAATCCGCTGATGCGGCTCTGCGCCGACGTCGACGCGGCGCTTGCCGCCTATCGCGAGATCGAGCGGCAGCGCGCCAGCCTCGACTACGATATCGACGGCGTCGTCTACAAGGCCGACTTGCTGGCCCTGCAGAACCGTCTCGGCCTGCGCACGCGCTCGCCCCGCTGGGCCATCGCCCACAAGTTCCCGGCCGAGAAGGCGACCACCGAGCTCACCGCCATCGACATCCAGGTCGGCCGCACCGGCGCGCTGACCCCGGTGGCGCGGCTGAAGCCGGTCACCGTCGGCGGCGTGGTGGTCACCAATGCGACGCTCCATAATGAGGATTTCATCCGCGGCTTTGGTCGCGACGGCCAGCCCTTGCGCATCGACGACGGCGGGCAAGCCCGTCGATATCCGCGTCGGCGACACGGTCACCATCCAGCGCGCCGGCGACGTCATCCCGCAGGTGCTCGCCGTCGATCTCGCGGAGCGGCCGAAGGGTGCCAAGCCTTACGCCTTCCCGAAGGTCTGTCCGTGCCCGCTGAAGACGCCGGTCATGCGCGAAGAGATCGCCACCGGCGGGGAGGGCATCGTGCGCCGTTGCTCGGGCGAGTTCGCCTGTCCCTTCCAGCGCAAGGAGCACCTGATGCACTTCGTCTCGCGCGCCGCCTTCGACATCGAGGGGCTGGGGACGAAGCAGATCGAATACTTCTTCGACGAAGAGCCCGACCTGCCGGTGAAGGCGCCGGCCGACATCTTCACGCTGGCCGCGCGCGACGCCGAGAAGGGCGGCGTGCTCAAGACCCGCGAGGGCTTTGGCGAGACCTCGGTGCGCAATCTCTTCGCGGCAATCGAGGCGCGCCGCGCGAATCGCGCTCGAACGCTTCATCAACGCGCTCGGCATCCGCCATGTCGGCGAGACCACGGCGCGCCAGCTCGCCCGCGCCTATGGCACCTGGGCCGCCTTCCACGACGCGGCGCTCAAGATCGCCGAGGGCGACATGGTGGCCCGCGCCGAGATGGACGCCATCGACCAGATCGGCGAGACGGTGGTGGAGGCGATCGCGCGCTATTTCGGCGAGAGCCACAATCGCGCCGTGGTCGAGGCGCTGGTCGGTCAGATGGACCGATCAGCGACGCCGAGCAGGCGGCGACCGAGACGCCGGTCGCCGGCAAGACCATCGTCTTCACCGGATCGCTGGAGCGCATGAGCCGCGACGAGGCCAAGGCCATGGCCGAGCGCCTCGGCGCCAAGGTCTCCGGCTCGGTGTCGAAGAAGACCGATCTGGTCGTCGCCGGGCCGGGCGCCGGCTCCAAGCTCAAGGACGCGCAAAAACACGGCGTCGAGGTCATCGACGAGGCCGGCTGGTTCAGACTGATCGGCGAGGATTGAGCGGTTCCTGACCGCGCTCGGGGGCGGCGAATGAGCAATTCGCATGGGGACGTGCCGGGCGCCGGTCCGCTCGACGTGGCGCGCAAGGAAATGCGCCCGCATGAGCGGCTGGTCTGGGCGGACAGGCCAACGCCCAGCGGGCGCGGTCCCCGGCGACTCGGCCGCATCGCCTTCGGCCTCCTCTTCGGCGGCTTCGCCGTGGTCTGGACGTCGGCCGCCTGGCTGATGACCCGCGGCGCGTCGAGCGGCGCCTTCGGTATGTTCTTCCCGCTCTTCGGCGTGCCCTTCATCGCCGTCGGCGCCGGCATGGTGGTGGCCGGGGTCAGGAGCTGGCGCGAAGGCGGCGCCACCGTCTATGCGCTCTCCGACCAGCGCGTTCTGATCATCTCCGCCGGGCGGAGCCGCACCGTGCGCTCGCTCGACCTCAAGGCGATCCGCGGCGTCGAGCGCGCCGAAGGCGTCGGCGGCAGCGGCACGATCAGCCTGTTGATCGAGGGCACCGATGCCATGCGCGAGGTTCTCTCCGGCGTGCCCGACGCGGCGCATGTCGGCGCCGAGATCGAACGTCTGCGCGGGCTGGCGCAGGGGCCCGGCGCGCCGCCGCCTTATCCCGGCAACGTCCCACACCAGTGAACGGCGACGCCGAGGTTGCGGGCAAGCGCCGCCTTGGTCAGCGCGGCATCGCGGGCGCCGGCCTCGTCCTTGCCGTAGGCGACATGGATGTGGTTGGCCTTGTGCCGCCCCATCATCTGGGTCTGCGACACGCCGCGCAGGCGCCCGTGCATGATCGGCCACACCGCCGTCGTTCCTTCGAGCCGCCGGCGGGTCTCCGACTCGTCCAGCTCGAGCACGTCGGCAAGTCCGATATCGAGCTGCAACTTGCCCTCGGCGACATAGAACCGCGACCACACGACGACCCCCGGTTTGGCGACTCCGCTGAGCGTGCTGCCGCCGAAGGGGAAATACATCGCCGGCTGGCGGAAGCCCTGTGAGCCGGCATAGCCGCCGGGGTGATGGGCCGCCGGCGCGGCGCCGGAGATTTCGAACACCCAGATGAACCCGTCCTGCTTGCCGGTCGCATCGACATCGCCCCACCGCAGGTCATGCAGCGTGTTCTCCGCCGGCTGGCCGAGGGCGCGGTGGACCTGGTCGGTGAGCAGCCCGTCGATGCCGGCGCATTCGTCCACCTCGTTGAAATGGGTGATGGCCTTGCCGGGGCGGATCGGTTGCCCCGCTTCGTTCTTGACCTCGGGACGATCGTCGTTGTTGAGCAGGCCCTCGGCGAGGTCGGAGGCCGGCAACAGGTCCTTGAGGCCCTGCTGGTACTGGATGCCGACGGCATCGCAGGAGAAGCGGTCGGCAATGCGGGCAGCCGCGGCATACATCCTCAATTGCGTCTGAACCTGCGCGCGGGTCAGTTCGCTCGCCTCGTCGCTGCCGAAGGCGAACGTCATGCCCTTCTTCTCGAGCCAGGCGAAGGCTTCGTCGGCATAGGCCTCGGGGATCTGCGTCGTCTCGTAATAGAGCGCCGACTGCGACAGCCGCTCCTTGAAGATGCCGAGCGGATTGAGCAGGTGGTCGGGCACGATGGCGTTGAACATGCCCATGCAGCCCTCGTCGAAGACGCCCATGATGCGCTTCTTGGCCAGCATGTCGGCGGCGATGTCGGCGGCGATCTTCTCGAGCCGCGCGGGGATGGTCAGCGACGCGAGGTCGGTGACGTGGCTCTGGTCATGGGTGACGCGCCCGCCCGCCAGCCAGGTCTTGAGCCCGGCATTGAAATAGTCGTCGGTGAAGTCGAGGCTCCACAGGGTCGAATAGGGCACGCCGGCCTTGGTCAGCGAACCGTTGAGGTTGAGCATGCCGACAAGGCCGGGCCATTGTCCCGACCAGTTGGCGACCGTCAGGATCGGCCCCTTGTGATGGATGAGCCCGGGAAGGACGTGGTGCGAATACTGCCACACGGCCTCGGCGACGATGACCGGCGCGTCGGCGCGGGATGCGGGCGAAGGCATCCATGCCCTCGCGCTGGTTCGACAGGAATCCGTGGCCCCGTTTCGCATCGATCGGGTGGGCGCGCTTGAGCGTGGCGCCGAGCCGCCGCACCGCCTGGTCCAGCTGGGTTTCCAGCGCTTGCTGTGCCGGCCAGCAGACCTTGTTGGCGCTTTCGCGCAGGTCGCCGCTGGCGAACAGGTAGACGGTCTCAAAGGACATTTCGATCTCCTCGCATGATTGACGCGATAGCTGTCGAAATCCGCGCTCGTTTTTTGAGACAGGCTGTCGGGCGTCGTGAAACGGCTGTCGCCGTCGATGACTGAGCGCCTGCTGGCGGGTTCAGCCAGGCGTGTACTCGCGGCTGGCCTCGGGGTCGTCGGTCGCAAAGGGCAAGGCGAGCAGCTCGTCCCACATGGCGTCCGGGATCGACCAGTTCGCCCATTCCAGCGTCGTGGCGATGCGCTCCGGCTTGCTCACCCCGATGACCGTCGAGGTCACGCGCCTGTCGCGCAGGGAGAACTGCAGCGCCGCCGCGCCGGCCGGCACCCGATAGCGGTCGCAGATTTCCTCGATGCGGCGGATGGGCGAGAGCATCTCCTCGGAAGCGTCCTGATAGGCGTATTTCCTGTAGGTGCCGGCGCCCTTGGCGAGGACGCCGCCGGCATAGGGCGCGGCGTTGAGCACGGCGATGCCCTTGCCGACGCAGAAATCGATCATCGGCTCGGCATTGCGATTGGGCAGCATGAAGCGGTTGTGGGTGACGATCGCGTCGAAGTCCCAATCCCTGAGCAGCGGCATCATCAGGTCGACGCGGCCCGCCGCCAGGCCGACGGCGCTGACCAGCCCTTCCTCCTTCATCTTGAAGAGCTCGGCGAGCGCGCCGCCCGGCTTGGTGATGTCCTTCACGTCCAAGGCGTGTTCCGGGTCGTGCAGATGCATCAGCGGAATGTGGTCGAGGCCGAGCGCCCGCAGGCTCTCTTCCAGCGAGCGCCGTGCGCGCGGACCGTCGAAGAGGCCGGTCTCGAAATCGCGGTCGATCTTGGAGGCGATGACGAAGCCCTCGGGCAGGCCGAATTCCCTGATGGCCTTGCCGATGCGCTCTTCGCTGCGCCCATGGCCATAGATGCGCGCGGTGTCGATGAAATTCACCGGAGAAGCGAAGATCGCCTTCAGCGTCGCCATGGCCCGGTCGGTATCGACGGCATAGCCGAAGGTCTCCGGCATGTCGCCGAGGATGGATGCGCCGAAGCAGAGCTTCGACACGGCAAGGCCGGTGCGGCCGAGCTTCACCTTTTCAATCTGTCCCGCGGGCATGAATTCCTCCGTGGATGCTATCTTCTCGTTGCGTTCACCGCATCAGTGCCGGGCTCGTGGCGTGCAGTTCCATATAGCCGCAGGCAAGCGCTGCCGCCTCGCAGGCGACGATCCCTGCATAGTCCGTCAAGGGCCGGAACGCGATCCCGCCAAGCAGCAAGGTTTTCAGCGCCGCGCCGGCCGCGTCGTCGGCGAAGGCGTCGGCAAGGGCCGCCCGCAGGCGCGCGAGGCTCGCCGCATCGGTGGTCAGCGCGGTGACGAAGGGCGGCGCCGGCGCCGGGTCGCTCCGGCAGAGGATGCGGGTTCCCGCCAGCGCGTCCGGCCGGTGGCGGGTGATGAGGGCGTGGAGCACGCAGTCGATCGCCATGACGTCGGCGGCGCCGGCCTGGAGCATGGCGAGGCTCGCCATGTGGGCGCCGCTCACCTTGACGGCGGCGAAGAAGCGGCCCTCGCGGCTGAGCGGCGCCACCAGGGCGCGCAGCGCGTTGGTGCCGGAGTGGGAATTGAAGCCGTTGACGACACAGGTGCCGCCACGCACGTCGCCCAGCGTCTGCGCCGGGGAATCCGCCGAGACGAGGATGAAGCTCCGATAGTCGGCGCCTTCGCAGCCGGGGGCGTCGTATTCTGGCGTTGCCAGCACCGTCAGGCAGTCGCCAAATCCATAGACGACGTCATAGCCGCAGCATTGGCCGAACAGCAGGCCGGGGTCGGCGCAGCATTGCGGCGCCGGCCGGCCGCGCGTCAAACGAGAGGGAACGCCGCCGATGCCGTGACGGCGCATGTGGCGGGCGACGATCGTCCACAGGGCGTCCTGCGCGGCCCGCGTCTCCGGCAGTTCGTACCAGGGCAGGCAGGCGAAGCGCGTGGCGGGCACCCGGCCGGCGCGTCCTCAGGCCAGCGGCCGGCAGGCGGCGGCCAGCCAGGCCCGCTCGTCCGCGTCGAGCAGATGCCCGAGCTTCGCCGGCAGGCTGGCGTGATAGGCGTCGAGCCAGGCGATCTCTTCGCTGGCTCATCAATGCCGGCTCGATCAGCCGCCGGTCGATGGGGGCGAGCGTGATCGTCTCGAAGCCCAGCATCGGCCGGTCGCCGCCGGCGATCTCCTCTGCCGGCGTGACGACGACCAGGTTCTCGATGCGGATGCCGTAGGCGCCGGTCTTGTAGTAGCCGGGCTCGTCGGAAAGGATCATGCCGGCTTCGAGCGGCACCGTGCCGAGCTTGGAGATGCGCGCCGGCCCCTCATGGACGTTGAGGAAGGAGCCGATGCCGTGGCCGGTGCCGTGGTCGAAGTCGAGCCCGGCAGCCCAAAGAAACTGCCGCGCCAGCGTGTCGATCTGGGCGCCGGAGGTGCCGGCGGGAAAGCGCGCCATCGCCACCGCCAGATGGCCCTTGAGCACGCGGGTGAAGCGGTCGCGCATCTCCGCGCTCGGCGCGGCCGATGGCAATGGTGCGCGTGATGTCGGTGGTGCCGTCGCGATACTGCGCGCCGGAATCGACCAGATAGAGCGTGTCCGGCGCGATCGCGCGCGTCGTCTTCGGCGAGACGCGGTAATGGACGATGGCGCCGTTGGGGCCGACGCCGGAAATCGTGTCGAAGGAAATGTCGACCAGCTCCGAGCCGTCGCGGGCGGCAGTCTCGGCGCGCAACGCCCGCAGCTTCTCCGCCGCAGCGATCTCGTCCATCGTGCCCGTCGGCCCGACCGCATCCATCCAGGCGAGGAAGCGCACCATCGCCGCGCCGTCGCGGATGTGGGCGCGGCGGGCGCCGGCAAGCTCCACCGCGTTCTTGCGCGCCTTGGGCAGTACCGCCGGGTCGGGCGCCTCGGTCACGGTGCCGCCGGCCTGCCGAATCGCGGCAGCGATGGCATCGGCCGTCGCGGCGGGATCGAGCATCACCTTGGCGCCCGATCGCCCGAGCGCCGCCAGGCTCGCGCCCAGCGTAGAGGGTTCGCGGATCTCGGCAAGCTCGGAAAGCGCATCGCGCACGGCATTGGAGAGCTTGCGCCCGTCGATGAACAGCGTCGGCTTGCCCGTCGCCGGCAGGATGGCATAGGCCAGCGTCACCGGATTATGGGCGATGTCGCTGCCGCGGATGTTGAAGGTCCAGGCGATGGAATCGGTGAGGCCCATCACTGCGGCGTCGGCGTGTCTTTCGGCGATGGTGCCTCGCAGCCGGGCGATCTTGTCGCTGGCTTCCTCGCCGGAAAGCTCTGTCGGGTGCAGCGCCACGGCGCCCAGCGGTGCCGCCGGCCGGTCGCTCCACAGGCGGTCGAGCGGATTGTCGTCCACCGGAACGAAGGCGGCGTCCGCCGCCTTGCAGGTCTCGGTGAAGCGGCGCACCTCGGCAACTGTCATCAGCCACGGGTCGTAGCCGATGCGCTCGCCCTTCTTCAGATGGGCGGCGAGCCACTTCAGCGGCGGATTTTCGATCAGGTGCTGGGGCGTGAACAGGGCGGCGTCGGTCTCGGCGCGCACCTGCAGTGTGTAGCGGCCGTCGACGAAGATCGCCGCTTCATCGGCAAGAACGATGGCCGTACCGGCCGATCCTTCAAACCCTGTTAACCATGCCAGGCGTTCTGCCGAAGGCTGGCAGGTACTCGCTCTGATGCTCGTCGGCATGGGGAATGAGGAAGCCGGTGAGGCCGGCCTCTGCCAATTCCTTGCGCAACCGTGCCAGCCGCGCGCCGTGCCCGGCAGTGCCGTCCGGCGCAGAATCCCTGTCGTTCATCGCTCTTTACTAGAGGCTGCCGGGCCGCCCTTCAATGGACCACGACACGGTTCGCAAATGGGCATCGTCTGATGCGATTTTGTGCATTGCGACAATTGCATCAGAATTATGACGCACCGCAATAAGCGCATGTCTGTCATGCCTTTGCGGCAGTTCTCTAGTACGGCGTGGAGCGCTACCTCGGACGCGCTGGGGAGAGAGATTCGAAACCGGAAGTCGGGCAGCGATGCCGCGTGAGACTTCCTTCTTGCAGGAGCCAGCCATGGCGACGACGACATTCGGCGATGTTCGCAACCGCACTGCGCCGCCACGCAGCGTTCTCCGGCGCGCGATGGCCAACATGATCGCAGCGCGCGAGGCCCCGGCCCATCGGCGGGTCAACGCCTATCTGCTTGGATTGGACAACGCGACGCTGGCGGCCCTCGGCTATGACCGCAAGGTGCTGGACGACGCCGGCCGCGGCTTCCTGCCGATCTAGGATTGGCACCGGCACTTCAGGCAGAGCTTCGCGACATGCACAGTCGTCGCCCCGGCGAAGGCCGGGGCCCAGACGGCGCTTGCCTCGTGTGCGGAGACGCTACCTGGATTCCGGCCTTCGCCGGAATGACGAAGGTATACGGGGCAGGGCAGTGCCTTGTGCTCGTTCATCCTCGTGCGGAACGGGCCGGCCGTCTCAGCACCAGCGTCAGCCAGCCCTCGACGATCACTGAACGCACAAGCACCAGCCCGGTCGAACGATAGGTGGCGACGATGCGGGCGCGCTGCTCGGGCAGGAGCCCCGACAGGATCACCGTGCCGCCCGGCGCGACAGTGACGGCGGATCGCCGGGGCGAGGGCCGCCAGCGGACCGGCAAGGATGTTGGCAACGACGAGATCGTAGGGCGCGCGGTCGGCGAAGGCGCGGCCGGCGAGCCCCGCGGCCGTGACGATGCGCACGAAAGCGGCAACGCCGTTCAGCCGCACATTCTCCTTCGCGACCTCGGTTGCCACCGGGTCGATGTCGCTGGCCAATACCCGCGCCTTGGCTTGTCTCGCCAGCGCGATGGCGAGCACGCCGGAGCCGGTGCCGACATCGAGCGCGTTCAGGATCCTCCGCGTCTTGGCTTCCCGCTCGATGGCGATGAAGGCAGCCGATGGTGGTGCCGTGATGGCCGGTGCCGAAGGCCTGGCCGGCCTCGATCTCGATGGCGATGTCGTTCGGCTTCACCCGGCCGCGGTCATGCGCGCCATGAACCAGGAAGCGGCCGGCGCGGACCGGCTTCAGCCCTTCCAGGCTCTTCGCCACCCAGTCGGTCTCCGGCAGTTCGGCGATGGCGAAGCGGCCGAAGCGGGCGAGCGCCGCGCGCTCGGCCTTGTCCGGCGGCTGATCGAAATAGACGATCACCTGCCAGCGGCCGGGCGCGGCCTCGTTGGCGTCGATCGTCCGCTCGCCAAGCAGGGGATCGTCGGCGATCGCCGCGAGCAAGCCGGCAACGCGGCTTTCGGGGGCGGCGAGGGTGGCGGTTGCGGTCATCGTCGGTGCAGGAACGCCATCCCGCTGCCGCCGTCAACACGGCCGCCATCCGCGCCCGCGCATCTCGACGAAAGCAAAGAGAACGCCGCGGCGGGGCGGGGGGCCGTCGCGGCGTCCTCTGTTGGCCGGCAGAGGGAGGGGGACTATGCCGGCGGGTTCTGTTGCTGGTTCGGCATGTCGCCAAGCGTCAGCGTGATCGTCTTCGACTGGCCGTTGGAGAGCACGTCGAGCTTGACCGAGCTCCCCGGCGGAAGCCCGGCGATCTCCTGGGCGAGCGCGCGCGAGTCCTTGACCGTGTTGCCGTTGACGGCGGTGATGACGTCGCCGGGATGGATGCCGGCTTTCGCCGCCGGGCCGCCGGGTTCGGGGGTCGCGACCAGCGCACCTTCAGCCTGCTTCATGCCGAGGCTGTCGGCGATCGGCTGGGTGACATCCTGCACCTGGACGCCGATCCAGCCGCGGGTGACGTGGCCGCTCTTCTCGAGTTCGGCGACGATCGTCCTGGCGATGTTGGAGGGCACGTCGAAGCCGATGCCGACCGAGCCGCCCGACGGGGTGTAGATGGCGTCGTTGATGCCGACGACGTGACCCTGCATGTCGAAGGTCGGCCCGCCCGAATTGCCGCGGTTGATCGGTGCGTCGATCTGCAGGTAGTTGTCGTAGGTGCTCATGTTGATGTTGCGGCCGGTCGCCGAGACGATGCCGGCGGTGGCGGTGTTGCCGAGGCCGAAGGGGTTGCCGATGGCCACCACCCAGTCGCCGACGCGCGGCATCTTATCGGCGAACTTGACGTAGGTGAAATTGTTGCCGGCATCGACCTTGAGGACGGCGATGTCGGTGCCGGGGTCGGTGCCGATGACGCGCGCCGCGTAGGTCTTGCCGTCGCTGGTGGTGACCTGAACCTTCTGGGCGTGGTCGACCACGTGGTTGGCGGTGACGATGGTGCCGTCGGACGAGATGAAGAAGCCGGAGCCCTCGCCGACGACGCGCTGATTGCCCTGCGGGATGCGCGGCGTGTTGGGCATGCCGAACGGCCCGAACGGGTTGAACGGCAGGATGTTGCCGCCGCTATTGCCGTTCATGCTCACCGGCTGTTCCAGCTGCACCTTCACCGACACGACCGCTGGACGCACGCTCGCGATCAGGTCGGCGAAGCCGCTTGATGGATTGGCGTTGGCGGTAACGGCCGGCGCGGCGGTCGCCGCTCTTGCGGCGCCGGAGGTGAAGACCGGGAGCTGCGAGCCGACGGCGCCCAGCGCCACCAGCGCGATCGCGGCCACCGATGTGGTGAGGGTCAGGCGGCGGCGCGCCTGACGATCGGGTGCGGGGGATTGTCTGTCCTGAGTCACGGGAACCTCCTTCACGAGACGAGCCTCGTTGGGTGTGCCCCCATTACTTGTTGCTGACGGCTTACAGGCGCCTGTCCGGGCCATGAAAACTTGGACAGGTTGGCGAAAATTACGGCTGCCTGTCCGCGGCGTGAATTCTTGGCAAGGTTCGGCGGCGAAACCGCGGCTTTGCTTGTCTGCCGCTGCGCTTGTGGCTTTTGGTCCCGGCGTTCGCCGCTGGCAACGCCACAAAGCCGTCCTAGCTCGTGGCCATCGGCTCCGCGAAGACCTTTCTTATCTTTGTCGTCGCGCTGCCCTGAGGGCGACATCAACGCTGTCCGGCAGCCTTAGCGAGTGTTGTCGGGCACTTCAGGGAAGGAGCTCCAATCATGTCCGACAAGACCGATCGTGACACCAAGTCCACCGTCACCGGCCGCCTGCCGGTCTCGCGCCGCAGCCTGCTGCTCGGCTCGGGCGCGGCCGCGTTTTCTCTCGCCGCGCTCAACGGCATCGGCATCAAACCCGCGCTGGCGGCCGCGGCGGCCACGCTGCCCAGCCATCCGAAATGGAATTTTGTCTTCGTCAATCACGTCACCACCAATCCGTTCTTCGTGCCGACGCAATACGGCATCGCCGATGCCTGCGGATTGTTCGATTGCACCTGGCAGTGGACCGGCTCGCAGACCTCGGTCGCCTCGGAGATGGTCAATGCGTTCAACACCGCCATCGCGGCCAAGGCCGACGCCATCGCCGTATCGCTGGTCGATCTCCACGCCTTCAACGATCCGGTGAAGCGGGCGATGGATGCCGGCATCCCGGTCTTCGCCTACAACGCCGACGCCAAGGGCAACGGCCGTCTCGCCTATGTCGGCCAGGACCTCTACGCCGCCGGCCAGTCGCTGGGCAATCGCATCGCCGATCTCGTCGGCGAGGGCACCGTCGCCGGCTTCATCGCCACGCCCGGCCAGTTGAACATCCAGCCGCGGCTCGACGGCGCCAAGGCGGCGATCAAGGCGTCGGGCAAGAACATCACGCTGGAAGAGATCTCCACCGGTCCGACGGTCAACGAGGAGGTGTCGCGGGTCGACGCCTATTATGTCGGCCACAAGGACCTCAAGGGCATGTTCGCGGTGGACGCCGGCAGCACCATGGCGGTGGCCGCGACGATGAAGAAATACGATCTCGCCAAGGCCGGCGTGCATGGCGGCGGCTTCGACCTCCTGCCCAACACGCTCGACGGCATCCATGCCGGCAATCTCGACTTCACCATCGACCAGCAGCCCTATCTGCAGGGTTTCTACACCTTGATGGAGATGGCCATGTTCAAGCTCTCCGGCGGCCTCACCGGTCCCTCCGAGATCAATACCGGCCTCAAATTCGTCACCAAGGACAACGTCGATCCCTATCTGGCGACCAAGAGCCGCTACGAAGGCAACTCGTCCGACGAGAAGCTGATCGAGCACGCCGGCCCGATCGCGGCCTGGGGAGGTGGTGCCATGCGGGCTGATCCAGCCGCGTATGGCGACCCGGCCGGCTCGCGTACGTCACGCGAGCCGGCGCCGCGTCGCCAGCTTTGGCAGAGTGCAGGCCACTTCCTCCTGCGCTGGCGCGAAGTGAGCATCGTCGCTGCGGCGTTTCTGCTCATCGTCTATTTCCAGTCGACCAGCGGCGCATTCCTGTCCTCCGCCAATATCGGCAACCTGGTCGATTACACCGCGACAACGGCGATCATCGCCGCCGGCGAGGTCATGGTCCTGGTCGCCGGCGAGCTCGACCTGTCGGTCGGCATGGTCTACGCGTTCGCGCCCTTCGTCATGTTCTTCACCGCGGCCGCCGGCGCGCCCATGTGGCTCGCCGTCATTGCCGCGCTTGCCGCGGCAGCCGCCGTCGGCGCCGTCAACGCCGCCATCACCATCCTGCTCGACGTGCCGGCCTTCGTCACCACGCTCGGCACGCTGTTCGTGGTCAACGGGCTGACGCTCACCATCTCCGGCGGCTTTCCGGTGCAGCCCAAGGCGGGCCCGATCTTCACCGCGCTATTCGGCGGCAGCGTGTGGGCGCGCTTCGCCTGGGCCGTCGCCATCGCCGTTCTCCTGCAGTTCGTGCTGATGCGCACGCGCTTCGGCCTGCACACCATCGCCACCGGCGGCAATCTCATCGGCGCGGCCGAAGTCGGCATCAAGGTCAGGCGCATCAAGGCCGCCAACTTCATCCTGGCGAGCGTGCTCGGCGGCTTTGCCGGCATCATCGACGCCTTCCGCATCGGCTCGATCGACCCGCTGGCCGGCGGCTCGGACATCATGTTCGCGGCCATCGCCTCCGCCGTCATCGGCGGCACGCTGTTGACCGGCGGCCTCGGCACGGTCATCGGCGCGCTGGTTGGCGCGCTGGTGCTCGGCATCCTCAAGGACGGCTTTTCGCTCGCCGGGATCAGCGCCTACACCTTCGACATGATCCTCGGTGGCGCCATCCTGGTCACCATGGCCGTCAATGTGCGCTTGATGCGCGTACGCGATCAGGGACGTGGCTGATGACCGGGACGAACGGAAAAGCGATTCTGCGCGCAGAGCACGTGGTGAAAGCCTTCGGTCCGGTCACCGCGCTCCGCGACATCAACCTTCATCTCGACCGCGGCGAGGTGCTGGGCCTGCTCGGCGACAACGGCGCCGGCAAGTCGACGCTGATGAAGATCATCACCGGCTACATCCAGCCGTCGAGCGGCCAGCTCTTCTTCGAGGGTAGGCCGGTGACGCTGCGCTCGGTCAGCCATGCCCGCTCGCTCGGCGTCGAGGCGGTCTATCAGGATCTGGCGCTCATCAACCAGCTCAACGTCTACCAGAACATGTTCCTCGAGCGCGAGCCGGTCACCGGTGGGCCGCTCGGCATCCTCGACCGCAAGACCATGCGTGCCCGTGCGCGGGAGCTGCTCGAGCGCATCGGCGTTGCCATCCCCTCGGTCGATGCGGAGGTCGCCAAGCTCTCAGGCGGCCAGCGCCAGGCGATCGCGGTCGCCCGCTCGGTCTATCAGAAGGCCAAGGTGCTGCTGCTCGACGAGCCGACGGCGGCGATGGGCGCCAAGGAATTGGCCATGATCCTCGACCTCATCCAGCGCCTCAAGGAAGAGGGCGACATGGCGATGATCATCATCGCCCACAACTACGCCCAGGTCTTCGACGTCTGCGACCGCATCAACCTGATCGAGAACGGCACCATCACCTTCGACAAGCGCACCTCGGAGACATCGGTCGGCGAGCTCACCGACAGGGTGGTCAACGAATACCGCCAGGCGCGCCGAAGCGTCAGGGCCGGGTAGGGCACCACGTTTGGTTCCTGCGCGGTCGTCATGGCGGGGCTGTCCCCCGCCATCCACATCTTTCGCTCCCGCGGCGCTGCCTTCGCGCCCCGGTGCGTCAGGCGCCCATCCACGGTACGCGGCCTTGCACAATGTCGGTTGGCCCAAGGATGCGCGGCTTCTGATCGTATTTGAGGTCCGCGAGCTGCTCGCGCGTCGCGGTGACCAACTCGTCGAAAGTGATCGGCTTGCCGGCGCGCCGGCGCAGGATGCTGGCGAGGCTATAGGTGAAGGCGCCGTAGCTCGTGGCGCCGTGACGGTACTCGTAGGAGAGTTCCTCTTCGCCGCAGGCCTCGATGATCACCGGCAGGTACGCCCCCTTGGCGGCGGGGTCGTCGTCCCGCTTCATTCGTTCATATTGGGCGGCGCTGGCGCCACGCAACATCGACGCCCGGCCGAGACGCACAGTTGCCCCGTCCCGTCCGAAATACTGAGCGGCCAGTTCCTTGCGCGGGGTGAACTTCTGATTGATGCGGGTGAATTCGCGGCGCACCCACATCTGGGTCTTGCTGTCCCATTTGAGCTCGCGATGGCGGATGTCGTCCGGGGGCGTGATGCCGCGCGGCTTCTGCGAGCCATCGCGATGGATGCCGCCGGAATGGCAGCAGTCGAAGATCATCATCAGGTGGCAGCCATAGGGAAGCTGGCTGTAGAGTCGATGGATCTGGTCGTCGTCGATCATCTTCTCGCGCGTCCAGTCGAAGTCCCAGGGCACGAGCGTTTCGACGTAATGGTCCGGCTCGAAATTGTCGCCGTATTCAGGCACCTGCGCGCCATGCCCGCTGTAGAAAAGGAACAGTTCGTCGCCGGGCTTGGGCTCGTCCAGCAGCCATTGGATACGCGAGAGAATCCCCTCCTTCGTCGCCCGGTCGTCGAGACAGACGCGAATGGCGTCGGCCGGCACGCCGCAGTCCTGCAGGACCGAGCTCATCGTGAAGACGTCGTTGACACAACCCTCGAGCCGGTTAGCCGGATTGGGGTACTCGTTGATGCCGATGAGCAGGGCGCGCTGGGTCTTCTTCGCCTGGCGGATGGCGCGGCTCTTGACGCCGCGCGCCGGGCCGAAGGGCCGCGCCCCGATCTCGTGCTGGCTGATCGGGGTCCATACGTTTTCGGTCGTCGCGTGATGGCGGAAATAGCTCTCCGCCGTGTGGTCGGCGATGCCCGGCTCGTCGAAGGGCGTGTCGGTCTGGCGAAAATTGAGCATGTCCCATAGCCGGATGGGAGCGGTGAACACGCTGTCGTGGATGTTGTAGAGGTGATGCCAGAAGCGGACCGCGAGCGGCAGGATTCGTCCATTGGTCAGGTTCCGGATGACGAACGGATTGCCGATCTGGGAACCGGCGGTCACGTAATACGCTTTCGCCAGCAGGGCCTTGACCTCGGCCTCCTCGGCGTCGGCATGGCTGAAGGCGTTGTAGGTGATGAGCGTGCCCAGGCTGTGGGCGACGATGACGTCGGGCTTGATGTCGCGTACCGCATCGAGCACGCGCTTGCGGCTCTGCGCCTTGAAGCCTTCGTCCTCGACCCAGGCGACGACGTAGCCCGCCGTCCATTTGATCTTCTCGGAGATGTCCGAGATGATGCCGCGATCGCGCGGTTCCAGCGACGACACGCCGCTCTTGGCGAGCTTCCATAGAGCCGCCAGCGTCTCCAGCGGCGTGATTTCCGTTTTCTCGAAGATGTCGTCGTAGGTGACGAAGCGTATGTCGAGCGCGAGATCGGGGATTTGCGGGAATGCCCCCTGGATCGCCTCCGTCCATTTGACGTGCCAGTCGGATGTCCGGAAGTCACCGAGACCGTGCACGCAGAGAACGGTGATCTTCTTGTCTGCCATGGGGCCACCCTCCATCGCATGTGAGGGTTGCAGCTTACTCTCGAATTATTCCAAATACTAGCAAGGGTTGTACGGCCGCTGCGTAGAGCGCGCGAAAGGCGATCCGGTCAGTGCCTCTCCACGAACGAGTCCAGCACGCGCTTCTGGCCGGCCTTGTCGAAGTCGATGGTGAGCTTGTTGCCGTCGATCGAACCAATGCGGCCATAGCCGAACTTCTGGTGGAAGACGCGCTCGCCGACCGCATAGTCGGAGGTGCCGCCGATGACGCTCTTGGCCACCAGCTCGCCCTCGATCAGGCGTGGACCCGAGGCGAGCGGCGAGTCGAAGCCGCGCTTGCCGCCGCCGGCCTTCTCGCGGTTCTTCTGCGCCCGCTGCCAGCCGGGCGTGGCATAGGTGTTGGCGAAGGGATCGCGCGCATCGAAGCGCGAGGCGCCGTAGGCGCCGCCGCCATAGCCGCCGTAATCGGCACTCTCCTCGCGCACCTCGACATGGGCCTCGGGCAACTCGTCGAGGAAGCGCGAGGGGATCGAGGATTGCCACAGCCCGTGCATGCGCCGGTTGGCGGCGAAGTGGATGTAGGCGCGCTTGCGCGCCCGGGTGATGCCGACATAGGCGAGCCGCCGCTCCTCCTCGAGTCCCGCGCGCCCCTGTTCGTCGAGCGTGCGCTGCGAGGGAAACAGACCTTCCTCCCAGCCGGGCAGGAAGACGACGTCGAACTCCAGCCCCTTGGCCGAATGCAGCGTCATGATCGAGACGGCGTCGTTGCCGGCCTCGCTGTCGGTATCCATCACCAGCGAGATGTGTTCGAGGAAGCCGGTCATGGAGTCGAACTCCTCCATGGAGCGCACCAGCTCCTTCAAATTCTCCAGCCGCCCCGGCGCGTCGGCCGAGCGGTCGGCCTGCCACATCTCGGTGTAGCCCGAACTCCTCCAGAATGATCTCCGCCAGCTCGGTGTGCGAGAGATGGTCGAGCTGCGCCCGCCAGCGGTCGAAGGCGGCCAGCAGGTCGCGCAGCGAGGCGCGCGTGCGCGCCGCGATCTCGTCGGTCTCGACGATCTCGGCGGCGGCGGCGGTCAAGGGAATGCCGCGCGCGCGGGCCCGGTCGTGGAGCAGCTTCACCGTCGTCTCGCCGATGCCGCGGCGCGGCGTGTTGACGATGCGCTCGAAGGCGAGATCGTCGGCGCCCTGCGCCATCACGCGGAAATAGGCGAGCGCATCGCGGATCTCCTGGCGCTCGTAGAAGCGCGGGCCGCCGATGACGCGATAGTTGAGGCCGAGCGTGACGAAGCGGTCCTCGAAGGCGCGCATCTGGAATGAGGCGCGCACAAGAATCGCGATCTCGTTCAGCGCCACTTGGCGGCGCTGGAGCTGCTCGATCTCCTCGCCGATGGCGCGCGCCTCCTGCTCACTGTCCCATGACGAGGCGACGGTGACGCGCGCAGCCTCCGGGTCCCGAGCTTCGGTGAACAGCGTCTTGCCGAGCCGCCCCTCGTTGTGGCTGATGAGGTGCGAGGCGGCGGCAAGGATATGCGACGTCGAGCGGTAGTTGCGCTCCAGGCGGATCACCTTAGCGCCGGGAAAATCCTTCTCGAAGCGCAGGATGTTGTCGACCTCCGCCCCGCGCCAGCCATAGATCGACTGGTCGTCGTCGCCGACGCAGCAGATGTTGGCCTGCGCCCTGCCGTCGACCGGCGGCTTCGCCTGCGCCAGCAGCCGGAGCCACAGATACTGCGCCACGTTGGTGTCCTGATACTCGTCGACCAGCATGTAGCGGAAGCGGTTGTGATAGTCGGCGAGCACGTCGGCGTTGCCGCGCAGAATGCTCAGCGGCTCCAGCACCAGGTCGCCGAAGTCGGCGGCGTTCAGCACCTTCAGCCGCGCCTGATAGGCGGCATAGAGCTTTCGCCCGCGCCCGTCGGCGAAGGCGCGCCCGTCCACCTCGGGCACGTCGCTCGGCGTCAGCCCGCGGTTCTTCCAGTGGTCGATATGGCCGGCAAGCTGGCGCGCCGGCCAGCGCTTCTCGTCGATGCCCTCGGCCTGGATGATCTGCTTCATCAGGCGGATCTGGTCGTCGGTGTCGAGGATGGTGAAGTCGCTTTTCAGCCCCGCCATCTCGGCGTGGCGGCGCAGCATGCGCGCGCCGATCGAGTGGAAGGTGCCCAGCCACTGCATGCCCTCGACCACGCCGCCGATCAGGTCGCCGACGCGGTTCTTCATCTCGCGCGCCGCCTTGTTGGTGAAGGTGACGGCGAGGATCTGCCAGGGCTTGGCGCGGCCGGTGGCGAGCAGATGGGCGATGCGGGTGGTGAGCACGCGCGTCTTGCCGGTGCCGGCGCCGGCCAGTACCAGAACCGGCCCCTCGGTCGCCTCCACCGCTTCGCGCTGTTCCGGGTTCAGCTTTTCCAGCCAGGGCGTCGAGCGCCCGCCCGCCGCCCGCGCGGCAATGCCGCCCGCCTTGGGCTCCGGCGGTGCAGCAGTCTCCATCCCTCCCCGTTTCGGGGAGGGGGGACCATGCGAAGCATGGTGGGTGGGGTCGCCATCATCGGGATCAGGCGGCCCGCTATCGATGCGCTTGGCGGGATCGGTCATTGCCCCGGCGACTACCACGAATCTGAGCGGAGAACACTATAGCAACAGATGGGGCGGCGGGGTGGCGACGGGGAGGGGCGGCCCTCCTTTGTCGTCCTCGCGAAAGCGGGGACCCAGTAATCGCTGGTGTTGGCGGTCGTGGCCTTGATGTTTATACGGAATCTCCGTATATCTCTCTCTCGTGCATACGGTCATTGAAACCCCGGCCTTTCTGGCGTCCGCACGGGACGAGGGGCTTGGCGATGACGAGCGCCTGCGGATCGTGACCTATCTTGCCCACAATCCCGAGGCCGGCGACCTGATGCCCGGCACGGGCGGCGCGCGCAAGGTGCGGTTCGCCGGTCGCGGCAAGGGCAAGAGCGGCGGCTATCGCGTGGTGACGTTCTATGGCGGCGAAGACATTCCTCTGTTCCTGCTCGACGTCTACGGCAAGGATACGCAGGCGAACCTGTCCCAAGCGGAGCGTAACGCCTTGCGCAAACTGCTGACGGACCTGCCGAAAGTGTGGCGGGCAGAGGTGACGAAGCGAGCGAAGAAGCGAGGTCGGTGATGGCAAAGCGCAAGAATCGGATTCTGGAAGGCGCAAGGCAGGCGCTCGCCATCGCCGGGGGCGAACTCGATCCGTCCACTTATGTGATCCACGTGCCCGACGAGATCGACGTCAAGGCGCTCAGGCGCAAGCTCAAGCTGTCGCAGACGGCCTTTGCCAAACGCTACGGCTTCAGCGCGGCACGCATCCGCGATTGGGAGCAGGGGCGCTCAAGGCCCGATGGTGCCGTGCGCGCCTATCTCCTGGTGATCCAGCGCGAACCGGAGGCCGTCGATCGGGCGCTGGCGGCGTAGCTGGCAAAAAGACCAGTTCCTGATAGTGCGAACGCGAAAACATGCCGCCGGGCGGCCTCCGCCGCAACACCGAATGCGACGACCGCGCCCGCTCACGCCTCCGGCAGGCAGACGCCCTCATAGCCACGACCCATGGTGGTTCGCATGCGCGACGGCCGGTCGGGCGGGCGGCAGGC
Source organism: uncultured Alphaproteobacteria bacterium (assembly GCA_963784605.1). GTDB lineage: Bacteria > Pseudomonadota > Alphaproteobacteria > Rhizobiales > Kaistiaceae > CAVSRC01. The sequence continues at coordinate 15,167 of CAWARW010000005.1, read as the reverse complement.
GACGACGGTCAGGCCATCGAGATTGGACGGCAGCGACGACAGGGTGGCGTCACCGGGATCGAACCGCGCGCTCTCGCCGGGCTGGATGATCGCGGTCTGCGCGCAAGGGGCCGGGTTGGTCTCGCCGGGCAGGCACAGGCCGACCGCGATCGGCTCATCGCAGATGTTGGCGACTTCGCGGGGCTGGGTCTCGTCCAGCATGCCGCGCGTGCAATGATTGACGTCGGCGCGCAGCGAGGGGCGCTGATAGGCGCCCGTCGCTATGGTGAGGAGCGGCGGCAGCACGACGGCGACGGCCACGCCGGAGAGCAGCCCGGCCCACAGCGGTACGCGCGGCCGCATGTTCGGGCGATGGCTGACGGTGAGGACAGCGAGCGCAACCAGGGTGCCGATGAACACCTGGTCGAAGGTGACGGTGGGCAATGCGGGCAGCGCGGGCGTGGCGCGCCACGCCGCGGCCGAAAGCGCGAGCGCCCACGGGATGGCGAAGGCCGCTGCGATGCCGATCAGGGCGAGCGTCCAGACGGGCAGGCGCGGCTTGCCGGCGCGCTCGCGCAGCACGATCACGAACACAACCGTCACAAGGCCGCTGAACACGGCGCCGGGGAGAAATTCGGGCATTCGGGCTCCGTCGCTGGCGGGAGCATCACGCTATGCCGCCCAATCGGAGGCTTGTCCAGATTTTGCGCCCGCGAAGTCCGGTGGTTTCACGTGAGTTGGAGCCCGTAGGGAAGTGCGAAGCGTGTTCAGCCGCGTTCATATCGGGAGCCATCGGCATCGGCTGGAGCGGTGCCTGCGGGGGCCGCGCAAGGAGCGCCAGTGAGCGGGTGCCCGGCCCCGTGCCTCAGCCCTTCAAGGCATATCGGTCGGCTTCTTCGAAGACGTCGATGACCCGCGTCCCCGCCTTGATCGTTGCCCCATGCTCGACACCGGCAGGAATTGAATAGCTGTCGCCTGGTCGGTAAATTCTCGTCTCGCCGCCAATGGTGAATTCGATCTCGCCTTCGATGACCGTGCCCCACTGGGCGCCATGCGAATGCAGGGGCAGCTCCATGTCCTTGAGGAACGTGAAGAAGGCGATCAGACCGGCGTCTGATTTCAGAGCGGCTGTCTGCACGACATCCTCGGGGAATGGCACGTTGATGCTCGGGAACGCCGTGATGAACGCGGGAAACGGCATGATGACCTCCTCCGTCGGGCTGGCATTGAGAGACGACCTATGACCCGGCCAGCTTACAATCTGGGCAGCGAGTCGTAGCCCGCATGGAGCAAAGCGCAATGCTGGGGCGTTCGGCCGCCCCGGATTTCGCTCACGCTGCATCCGAGCTCCGCGCCCGTAGGTTGGGTTAGGCGCGCGCGCCGTAACCCAACATCGGGATGCACACGCGAAAAGAAAGTTATCCCCGCCTCCCGAACCGCCCCCATATTGATCGACATCCTCGCTCGAATGAGGGGCGTCTCCGGAGGCGTCTTGAGATGGGAGCGGGGTGCGGCGCCCGCGGGTTCGGATTCGCAATCCGGCTCCCGGGACGCCTCCGCGTAGGCTCGTCCGCCGGCATTACGACCGGCTGTGGCCACCGTCCACCTTAAGCCGGGTGGGTCCATATCCTCGCCAGTCCAAGGGCGAGGGGCCAGGCAGCGGGCCGGTGATGAACCGGCAGCGCACCGTTCGCCCGGTGGAGCGCGAGTGCGGAGGTGCAAAGTCGCCGCGGCGGGCGCTCGGCTGAGCGCCAGCAAACGGACTACCCGACGCGGCACTCATCGAGCGCCCGCCACCCCCTCATGAACGAGGGGAGAGTTCGTTGAAAGGTCAAAACTCGGAGCTTCTGGCTCGCGAGAACGCGAAGGCTTGTGTCCCGAGCTGACGGAACGTGTCGCTCCGCGTCACAGACACATCAGCAGAACCGGCGTCTGGCCGTTGTGGGTGTGGGCGCCGAGCACGCGGCCCTTGAGCGACAGTTCGGTCCCGTCGACCGGGTGAACGTCGGGGCAATTCAGCTGGATGCTCAAGGCTGGCGGGACGCTGCGGCTGACGATGTCGGCATCGACACAGTAGGGCGTGGTCAGCTCGAGAAGCGTGGCCCGGCGCGCGAGGTCGGTTATCGGGTCGCGAACGACCCCGTCGTCGGCGGGAGCCACCAGGGAAAAGTACTGACCGGACAGGGTGACGATCTGACCGTAACGATAGCATTCCGCGGCGGTGGCCGAAGCCGAGGAGGCGATGAGGGCCAGCACGCCGGTCAGGCAGGCGAGCCGGATCTTGCCGATCGCGTTCATTGCAGATCGCTTTCGGCGACGACGCGATCGTAGCGTTCAAGGTCGCTCTTGATGACGTAGAACGGCTCGCCATTGTTGATCGGGCGCTGGGCGACGATCCGGTAATGGCCGTTGGCGGCCGCGCGCGTTCGATCGTCGTTTACGAAGGTGATCGTTTCTCCAACGACGTATTTGTGTGGGGTCATGGCGTAGGTCGCTTTCTCTAGTCGGTCAATTGCAGCGGAGGCTGGGCTGTCCGGAAACAATTCAGACGGCGCTGCCGGTTGCTGCCTTTCTTCTCGCCCCCCCAAACGGTCGAACCGAGCCGGCGAAGAACGCCGGCTCCCATATGCGGGCCGCGGTTTCGTCAGCGGCTTCAGGCGTCGGTGGTCAGGATGTCGACGCAGGAGTAGGCGACGCCGTTGACCGGAGCCTCGCTGCCGGGCATCGTCGCCCAGCCGCCCTTGACGATGAAGTCGGATCGCTCGTAGCTGCTCAGCGCCTTGAGTTCGGCGAGCTTGCCCGCCGCGTCCGCCTGGTCGCGAAACTGTGTCGCGCAAATCGGCGCCAGGGCAGCGATCACGGCGGTCTTGGCGGTCTGGCCTGCGGCCGCCGTGGCACTGCCACCGGTCACCCAACCGCCCCATGTGAATCCGATGACGGCCAAGGCAATTGCTCCGACTATGGCGCCCCAGACTGCGGGTTTGGTTTGCTCTGGAATCCTCATGATATTGCCTTTCCTTTCTCCGCTGTGCGGCTTCAGATTCTCGCCGGGGGGCGGAACGGTCAGGGCCCTTGTCGCGCAGCAAGCTCGTGTCGAGATCGACCGAGTCGATGCGGTGGTCCTGCGTGGTGCCGTCACGGGCAATCGAGATGGTCGTCGAAATGCATTGCCAGCCGTCGAGCGGTCCGGTCGCTGGCGGTCTGTTCTTCCTTGGTGGTGACCGGATAGGTGCCGGGCGCTTGCACATCGGTGATCCCGCCGAGGCGGAACGGTTGCGTGAAGCACACGGACTTGACCGTCACCCGGGCCGTCATGCGGCGGCGACGCGTGAGAAGCGGTCGGCGGTCAGCGTGTAGTAGCTTTGATGGCGGCCCGACTCGTAGACCTTGGCGGCAACGGCGAAGATGCGCTCGCGTGCCGCGTCGAACAGCCGCCAGGATTCCGGTCTCGGTGTCCTTCGTCTCGGGATAGAGGACGAAGATCGCGTCCGCCTCCAGGAAGAAACGCACCTCCATCGCGCTGTCATGGCCCCAGAAGCGGATGCGACGCCAATCGGGGTCGAAGCTGCGACTTGGATTTGGGAAGTTGAGGCTCATGGGCGACTTTCGGTCGGAAACTCGGGGGCGCGCGGTGCTTCCCCCGGAATTGCCGCAGGGGCTATGCCTTCGCCGGCGTTTCGGCCTGCTTCTGCCGGGGCGTTCCTGGGGGCCGGCGAAGAGGCATTGGCCATGGGAAAGGGCCTATTTAACAGCGAGCCACCAAAGGACTGTTGGCCGCTATGGGCATGTAATACTCAAATCGAAAGTTACAAGATGTGAGATGAATTTTCAGAATTCTCAGAGAGCTTATTAGAATCATTCGACTTGATAAAGTCAGATTCTATCGGAAAAAACTTCAATGCGCCACAGAAATTCATAACTTTAATTTGGGAGGCTCGGTTTGCGGCGTCGAAAAACGATGCTTGGCGGTGCTGAGCCCGGTTCACAGGACGCAATAACGAAGCGTATTCTGTCGCCGGCGGGAGCGGCGCACCGCCCCGGATTTCGCTGGCGCTCTTGTCCGGGCTAGGAGCCCGAAAATAGAATCTGTCCCCGGTGCCCATACCCCATGAGAGGATGCGTTCATCCGCTCCCGCAAAGGGGTCCCGTGTCGACCGCCGCCCGGCGGCCAAGGGAGGCGCACGGCCGAGCCCTCCACTCTCGCGTCCCGCAATATCCGCCAAAAATCCGCGCCGCCCTTGACCCAAACGCATCGAAGGTGCAGGAGGGCGCCACCTTCCCGCGCCGTCCCGAAAAGACCATGACCGACACCACCGCTACGCCCCCGGCTGCCGCAAATGCGGAGTTCGCTGGCGAGGACCGCGTCCTTTCGCTGCCCATCCTCGTCTTCCTCGCCTTCGTCATCGGCATCGTCGCGGCGCTCGGCGCGGTCTTCTTCCGCTACCTGATCGCGGTCATCCACAACGGCCTTTTCCTCGGCAAGTTCAGCCTCCTGTACGACGCCAACGTGTTCGACCCGCCGACGCCGTGGGGGCCGTTCGTCATCCTGGTGCCGATCATCGGCGGCCTGATCGTGGTGTGGCTGGTGCAGACCTTCGCGCCGGAGGCCAAGGGCCACGGCGTGCCCGAGGTCATGTTCGCCATCTACCACAACAAGGGCAACGTGCGCGGCATCGTCGCCGTCATCAAGTCGTTCGCCTCGGCGCTGTCCATCGGCACCGGCGCCTCGGTCGGCCGCGAGGGGCCGATCATCCAGATCGGCGCCTCCTTCGGCTCGACGCTGGCGCGCAAGCTGCACCTGGCCCGCTGGCAGAAGATCACGATGATCGCCGCCGGGGCCGGGGCGGGCATCGCCGCCACCTTCAACACGCCGCTCGGCGGTGTGCTGTTCGCGGTCGAGCTGCTGCTGCCCGAGCTGTCGAACCGCACCTTCCTGCCGGTGGTCGTGGCGACCACCACGGCGACCTCGCTGGCGCGCTATGTCTTTGGGCTTTCGCCCGCCTTCTTCGTGCCGGAGGCGGCGCTTGCCGGCGGCTTCTCCATCACCTCGCCGATCGTGCTGGCGGGCTTCGGCGTGCTCGGGCTTGCCGCCGGTGTCGCCTCCTGGGCGCTTCATCAAGTTCCTCGCCTGGTGCGAGGACATCTTCCCCAAGCTGCCGGGCAATGCCTATACGCAGAACATCGTCGGCATGCTCATCATCGGCGTGCTGTTCTACGCCTTCATGCTGACCACCGGTCACGGCCAGACCGACGGCGTCGGCTATGCCACCATCCAGTCGGTGCTCGAGGGCGGCACCGTCGGGATGGTGCTGCTCGGCCTGCTGTTCGTGGCCAAGATCTTCGCCACCTCGGTCAGCCTCGGTTCGGGCGCCTCGGGCGGCATCTTCTCGCCGTCGCTGTTCATCGGCGCCACGCTCGGCGGCGCCTTCGGCACGCTGGGCGCCTTCCTCTTCCCCCTGTCGGGCTTCTCGGTCGTCGAGTTCGCGGTGGTCGGCATGGGGGCCATCGTCGGCGGGGCGACCGGCGCCTCGATGACGGCGATCGTGATGATCTTCGAGATGACCCGCGACTACAACGTCATCGTGCCGCTGGTGCTGGCGGTGGCGCTGGCCACCGGCACGCGGCGGGCGCTGGTCAACGAGAACATCTACACCATCAAGCTGCGCCATCGCGGCAAGCCGATCCCGGTCAACCGCCACACCAACATGTATCTCGTGCGCCAGGCGCGCGAGCTGATGAACAAGGACTTCATCGTCCTGCCGATCACCACCTCGATCGCCGATGCGCTGACCAAGATCGCCGAGCGCCCGGGCGCGCATATCATCGTCTCGGACGGACCGCGCATCGCCGGCGTGGCGCGGCTGGCCGCCGGCTCCTATACGCCGGACCGCTATGCCGGCCAGACACTGGAGAGCATCACGGCCGACAACTTCGTCATCTCCCAGGACACCGCCATCCTCAATACGGTCATCAGCCGCATGAACCGTCGCAACCGCAACTTCTGCATCGTGGTCAGCGACCGGGTGCGCATCCCGCGCGCCGAGGACGTCATCGGCGTCATCGCGGCCAACGAGATCGCCAATGCGGTGATCTCCAACCACTACGCCTAGTTTTTCGCGCAACTGCGGACGGAAAAGCGGTTTCCACTTTTCCAGGGAATTGCTTCAGGCGCGGGCGAGCATTTTCAGCGGGCGGCCGTCGATCCCGGCCAGTCCCACGCGCGATCAGCCCCATGCCGGCAAAGTCGGCGAGCGCCAGCCGCTCGTGCAGGAAGACGGCGCCGAGCAGGATGGCGCTCACCGGCACCAGGAAGGTGACCAGCAACAGGTTGACGGCGCCGGCCGTCTTCAGGAGCCGGTAGTAGATGATGTAGGCGACCGCCGAGGAGAGGACGGCGAGCGCGATCAGCGCCGCCCACACGTCGAGGCCGGGCACGGCCAGCGTCCACGGCCGGTCGATGACGAAAGCCAGCGGCACCATCATCACCGAGGCGGCGGCGAACTGGCCGGTCGCCGAAACGATCGGCGCGTGCCCGGCGCGGCCGAAGCGGCGGGCGTAGATCGGCGAAACCGCATAGAAGATCGAGGCGAGCAGCAGCGCCAGTTCGGCGAGGAGGTTGGTGCTCATGCCGCCGAGCGCATCCGGCCCGATCATCACCACCACGCCGACGAAGCCGATGACGAGGCCGGCGACGCGGCCTCCCGTCATGCGCTCGTCGCCGGTGAGGTAGTGGGCGAGGACCACGGCGAAGAGCGGCGTGGTGGCGTTGAGGATGGCGGCCAGGCCGCTGGCGACATGGCTCTGCGCCCAGGCGATCAGGCTGAAGGGCACGACATTGTTCAGGAAGCCCATGACGAAATAGGCGCGCCATGAGGCGCCGTCGCGCGGCATGGCATGGCCGGTCAGGCGCACGGCCGCGTAGAGCAGGGCACCGCCCACCACCACGCGGAAGGCGACGATGGTGAACGCCGGCAGAACCTTGATGGCGATGGCGATGTAGAAATACGAGCCGCCCCACAGCAAGGCGAGGGTGACGAGCAGCGCCCATTCGGCGGGCGTCATCGTGCGGTTGACGGTGGGCGGCATGGGAATCCCCGAGCATTTCTCGCGGCGAAAGCGGCGTCATCCCCTAGCAGATGTTGCCGGGCCGTGCATTCCGATTCCTGCAAGGGACGCACGATCTCGCTTGCCCGATGGAATGCAATATGTATACAATTTCGCCCGGGATTTCGGGGAGGGAGATCGAGAATGGCCGGGAAAAAGCCATTTCCCATGAATGCATGGTATGCAGCCTCATGGGATTATGAGGTGAAGCGGGCGCTCCTGCCGCGCACGATCTGCGGCAAGCACCTGGTCTTCTATCGCCGCACGCGACGGCGTCGCCGTGGCTCTGGAAGACGCCTGCTGGCACCGCCTGGTGCCGCTCTCGCACGGACGGCTGCGCGGCGACGACGTGGTCTGCGGCTATCACGGCCTGGCCTACAATTCCGACGGGCGCTGCACCTTCATGCCCTCGCAGGAGACGATCAATCCCTCGGCCTGCGTGCGCGCCTATCCGCTGGTCGAGCGCCATCGCTTCCTCTGGGTGTGGATGGGCGATCCGGCGCTCGGCGGACCCGGCGACGGTCCCCGACCTCCACTGGAACCGCGACCCGGCTTGGGCCGGGGACGGCAAGACCATCCACCTGAAGTGCGATTACCGACTGGTCCTCGACAATCTGATGGACCTCACCCACGAGACCTTCGTGCATTCGTCATCGATCGGTAACGACGCGGTGGCGGAGGCTCCTTTCGAATCCCATCATTCCGACCGCTTCGCCACGGTGACGCGCTGGATGAAGAATATCGACGCGCCGCCGTTCTGGGCCGGACAGCTCGGCAAGCCGGGCAAGGTCGATCGCTGGCAGATCATCCGCTTCGAGGCGCCGGCGACGATTGCCATCGATGTCGGCGTGGCGCCGGCCGGCAGCGGAGCGCCCGAAGGCGACCGCAGTCAGGGCGTCAACGGCTTCGTGCTCAACACGGTCACGCCCGAAACCGAAGGCTCCTGCCATTACTTCTGGGCGTTCGTGCGCAACTACCGGCTCGACGAGCAGACGCGGACCACGCAGTTGCGCGAGGGCGTGTCCGGCATCTTCGCCGAGGACGAGGCGGTGCTGGAGGCGCAGCAGCGCGCCATGGACGAGAATCCGGATCGCATCTTCTACAATCTCAACATCGATGCGGGCTCGATGTGGGCGCGCACCCTGATCGACAGGATGATCGCGGCGGAAGAGCCCGCTGCATTTTCGGAGGCGGCCGAATGAACAGCGGGCGAGGCCAGGACCGCGACCGGTCGCAGACGGTGAAGGCGCTGCTGACCATCCGCGAGATGATCCTCGACGGCGCGCTGGCGACCGGGAGAGCGCATTTCGGAGCTGTCGATCGTCGAGCACACCGGCGTGTCGCGCACGCCGGTCAGAAGCGCGCTCGCCCGTCTTGCCGAGGAGGGCCTGCTCGATCCGATCCCCTCGGGCGGCTTCTCCGTGCGCTCCTTCGGCGAGGGCGACATTCACGACGCCATCGAGATCCGCGGCGTGCTGGAGGGTCTCGCCGCCCGCTTCGCGGCCGAGCGCGGCGTGGCGCCAGGCCGGCTGCTGCCGATCAAGGATTGCCTCGCCGAGCTCGACGAGCTGGTGGCGGAAAGCCCGCTCGATCAGGAGGATTTCTCCCGCTACATCGCGCTCAATGCCACCTTCCACCGCCTGCTGCACGCGCTCGCCGACAGCCCGACGCTGGAGCGCGAGATCGAACGCGCCTCGGCCAAGCCCTTTGCTTCGCCGAGCGCCTTCGTCATGGCCCAGTCGGCGCTGCCGGAGGCGCGCACCGTGCTCACCGTGGCGCAGGATCAGCACCGCGCCGTGATCGAGGCGATCGAGGCACGCGAAGGCGGGCGGGCCGAGAGCCTGATGCGCGAGCATGCGCGGCTGGCCAATCGCAATCTGCGCGGGGCACTCCGCAGCCGGCAGGCGATGGCGCTGGTTCCGGGTGCGGCGCTGATCAGCGGCCATCGCCACTGACGGCCAAGCGTCAAGGGAGGAACCATGCGCTTCTCGCTCCACTGGTCCGAGGCGAAGATCGCCGCAGTGCGCGACCTCACGCCGTCGATCCGCCTTTTCGAGATCGCTCCTGCCGCTGGTCTTGCCCAGCCGTGGCGGCCGGGCGCCCATATCAATGTCGGCGTGATTGCCGGCGAGCGGCCCGAAACCCGGTCCTATTCGCTGGTCGGTCGGCCGGAAGCCGGCCTCTATCGCATCGCCGTGCGTCGCGATCCGAACGGTCGCGGCGGCTCGGCCTACATGCACGGGCTGAAGCCGGGCCAGGCGTTGAAGATTTCCAACCCGCAGAGCCTGTTCGAGATCGACTGGCAGGCGCCGGAGGCGCTGCTGATCGCCGGCGGCATCGGCATCACGCCCATCCTCGGCATGGCCGAGGCGATCGCCGAACACGGCACGCCCATGCGGCTCGCCTATTGCGGCAAGCGCCGCGTCCGACATGGCCTTCGTTGAGGAGCTGCAAGAGCGCCTCGGCGATCGCCTGTCGCTGCACATCTCGGAGGAGGGGAGCCGGATCGACCTGGCCGCGGCGATCGCCGGGCTGGGGCCGGAGGCCGTCTGCTACGTCTGCGGACCGATGCGCATGCTCGAGGCGGTGCGTGCCGCCTGGGCCGAGGCCGGACGATTGGCGACACGGCTCTTTTTCGAGACCTTCGGGTCGAGCGGTCATTTCGCCGCCGAGCCGTTCGAGGTGCTGGTGCCGCGCCACGACGTCAAGGTCACCGTCGGCGCGCACGAGTCGCTGTTGCAGGCGCTGCGCGCTGCCGGGGTCGAGGTGCTGTCCGACTGCGAGCGCGGCGAATGCGGCCTGTGCGCGCTGGACGTGATCGAGGCCGAGGGGGAGATCGACCATCGCGATGTCTTCTTCAGCGAGGCGCAGAGGGCGCATGGCGACAGGCTGTGCGTCTGTGTGTCGCGCGCCATCGGCGGCAGGCTCGTCCTCGACACCGCCTATCGGTCCGACATCGGCTGAATAGCGCTATTCCCGGCACGACAAGCGAGCGATTTCACCGCTTTGGCTGACAACCCCGATTTGCTACGGTAGCCCGGGGAGCAGAGAAGCGCTGAGGAACGCAGGAATCACGATGGCGATCCAGCTCGCAGTCGGCGCCACGGCGCGCAACGACGCCGGCATTGCGGCGGCGCTGCCGCTGCTCAGGCAGCGTTTTGGCGATCGCTACGCCGATTCGGAGGCGCTCCGCCAACAGCACGGCCACACGACGACCTGGCTGGTCAACCAGGCGCCCGACGCGGTGGTGTTCCCCGAGACGACCGAGGAAGTCGTCGACATCGTGCACATCTGCCTGGCCCACGGCGTGCCCATGATCCCCTTTGGCGTGGGCTCCTCGCTGGAGGGCCACGTCAACGCGCCCCACGGCGGCGTGTCGGTCGACATGAGCCGCATGAACCGCGTTCTCGCGGTTCATGCCGAGGATCTCGATGCCGTGGTCGAGCCGGGCGTTACGCGCGTGCAACTCAACGACTATCTGCACGACCAGGGCCTGTTCTTCCCGATCGATCCCGGCGCCGACGCCACGCTCGGCGGCATGGCCGCCACCCGCGCCTCGGGCACCAATGCGGTGCGTTACGGCACCATGCGCGACAACGTCATCAGCCTGACGGCGGTGATGCCGGATGGCGCGGTGGTGAAGACCGGCAAGCGGGCGAAGAAATCGTCCGCCGGCTACGATCTCACCCGCCTGATGATCGGTTCGGAAGGCACGCTCGGCATCATCACCGAGCTGGTCTTGCGGCTGCAGGGCATCCCCGAGGCGATCGCCGGCGGTGTCGTTCCCTTCGCGACGGTCGAGGGGGCCTGCAATGCCACAATCCTGACCATTCAGAGCGGTATCCCCATCGCCCGCATCGAACTTCTCGACTCGCTCATGGTCAAAGCCACCAACGCCTACGCCAAGCTGAACCTGCCCGAAACGCCGCATCTGTTCGTCGAATTCCACGGCAGCAACGCTTCCGTGAAGGAGCAGGCCGAGGCCTTCGGCGAGATCGCGGCGGAGTACGGCGGCGGCGAATTCGTGTGGGCGACCCGGCCGGAAGAGCGCACGCGCCTATGGCAGGCGCGCCACGACGCCTATTGGGCCGCGTTCACGCTCCGGCCGGGGTCCAAGGCGCATCGCCACCGACGCCTGCGTGCCGATTTCGCGGCTGGCGGAATGCGTGATGGAGACGGTGGCCGATGTCGAAGAGAGCCGGCTGATTGCGCCGGTCGTCGGCCATGTCGGCGACGGCAATTTCCACCTGACCATGCTGGTCGACATGGACGACCGCGACGAGGTGGCGCGTTGCGAGGGGCTGATCTCGCGTCTCAACCTCAGGGCCATCGCGATGGAGGGCACCTGCACTGGCGAGCACGGCATCGGGCAGGGCAAGATGAAATATCTCGGGATTGAGCAGGGCAGCGGTCTCGAAGTCATGCGGGCGATCAAACAGGCGATCGATCCCCGGGGAATCATGAACCCGGGCAAGATCGTCGCGCCGGGCTGAGCGGCCTGGCATGGACCCGCAGCGGAGGCCACACTGAGCAGGCTCTACCTGATCGTCGGGGGTGCCGTGGTTGTCGCGCTGTTCGCAGCGCTGATCCTGCCGTGGTTCGTCAACTGGAACGATTATCGCGCCAGCTTCGAGGCCGAGGCGTCGCGCATCCTTGGCCACAGGGTCCATGTCGAAGGCGACGCCCATGCCATCATCCTGCCGTCGCCGTCGCTGACCTTCACCAAGGTCGAGGTCGACGACCAGAGCGGCCAGCGCATCATGGACGTGGCGCGCTTCGACGTCGTCATCGAGCTGATGCCGCTGCTCCAGGGCGAAATCCGCGTGGTCTCGATGACCCTGGAGAAGCCGGTGGTCAACGTCTCGGTCGATGCGGCCGGCAAGATCGCCTGGCTCAGCCGCGTGAAGCTGCGCGAGCCGTTCGACCCGGACAAGGTCGTCCTCGACAACATCACCATCAGGGACGGCGCGCTCAACTACACCGATCAGAAGACCGGCGTGTCGTTGTCCTTCGACGGCATCTCGGCGCAGGTGACGGCGCGGGCGCTGCTGGGGCCGTGGCATGTCGACGGCTTCTATCTCGACAATGGCAACCAGGTGGGGTTCCGCATCTCCACCGGCCGCGTCCTCGATGACGGGACGATCCGCGTCAGGGCCGACGTCAATCCGGCACGTTGGCCGGTCACCGTCGGCGTCGACGGTCCGGTCGGCATCGATCCGGCCCAGGGGCTGACCTGGCACGGCACCTATTCGGTCACCCAGGTGGCCACCGGCGACAGCGGTGACAGCAATGCCGCCGACGGGCCGACCGGCTGGCGCAGCGAGGGCGCCTTCACGCTGACCGGCGATAAGCTCGACATCTCGAAGGCGGTGCTGTCGAACGGTCCGGTCGACCGGCCGCTCAGCGTCGCCGGCACGCTGACGCTCAATTTCGGCAAGTCTCCATCCTTCGCGGCGACGGCCGAGGCGCGGCAGATCGACCTCGACCGCACGCTCGGCAAGGGCCCGAGCCAGCCGGTCGACGTGTCGGCGGCGGCCGACAGCCTGGTGGCGTGGCTGAGCCAGCTTCCGGTTCCCGACGAGCCGGGCAGCATCCGCCTCAGCCTGCCGGCGATCGTGGTCGGCGGTCGCATCATCGAGGATGTGGCCTTCGAGGTGGCGCCGGCCGAAGGTGGCTGGCAGATCGGTTCGCTGAGCGCGAAACTACCGGGGCAGGCGACGCTCGAGGCGAGCGGCCTGATGACCACCCAGAAGAAATTCGGTTTCGTCGGCGATGCGCATCTGGCCGTCGCCCAGCCGGCGACATTCGCCACCTGGTGGCGTGGCAGCGGCCGGGAGGGCGCCGGGCGCCTGCTGGCGCCGTTCGACCTTTCCGGTCGCGCCGACATCGAACCGGGGCGCATCTCTCTCGATCACGTCACCGCGCGGATCGACGACGCCACGATCACCGGCGGCTTCGGCTGGGCGGAACGGGCGAAGGACCATCGTCGCAACCTCTATGCCGACCTCGACGCCACGCGCATCGATTTCGTCCAGCTCAAGGCGCTGGGCGAACTCCTGGTCGGGCGCAACCTGACCAATGCCGGGTCGCTTGCCGATGGCTACAGCCTGCACGTCAAGGCGGATGCGTTCGTCTTCGAGGATCTCACCGTCAAGGGAATCGAGGTCAATGCGCGATATAGCGACGATGCGCTGATCGTCACCGCGCTGCAGATCGCCGATATCGGCGGCGCCAGGATCCAAAGGACGAGCGGCAAGATCGACAATCTGTCGGGCGACCCGCGCGGCCATCTCGATGCGACGCTCGACGCGCCGAAGCTGACGGGCCTGGCGCGGCTGGCCGACCGCTTCCTGCCGGCAAGCGGCTTCACCCGCTGGCTGGACACCGCCGCCCCTGTCGCTCGGCGAAGCGGTGGTCACCGCCAAGGTCACGGCGCCGCTGCCCGATGGCGGCAGCGGCTTCGCCTTCACCATCGACAATGGCGTCGCCGCCTCGACGGCGTTCAACCTGTCGGCCAGGTTCACCGGCGGGTTCGCCCATTGGCGCACCAAGCCGGCGGACATCAAGGCGACGCTCGATTCGCCGGACAGCGCCGGCCTCGCGCGTCAGTTCGGTCTCGCCGCGGTTGCCCTCGACAAGGACAACGGCGCCCATGTCGAGCTGCAGGCCAAGGGCGTTCCGGCCGATGGCCTCGATACGGTGGTGGTGGCGGATCTCGCCGGTCTGGTCGCCAATGCCAGCGGCAAGCTGACCGTCGCCGATGATCTGGCACCATCCTTCGCCGGAAAGGTCGGCGCCAACGCGGACAATATCGATCCGATCGTTGCCATGGCCGGGCTCGACATCCCCGGTGCGGCGACGGGCACCGGTCTGGCGCTCAATGACGGCCTGATTTCGATTTCGGGCACCGGCCTCGAACTCAAGTGGAAGAACGGCAGGATCGGCACGGCGATTGCCGGCGGCGATGTGACGCTGGCGCCGGACGGCACCCGCGCCTGGCGCGTCGGCGGCAATCTGGTGGCCGATGAGGTCAATCTCGGCTGGATCGCCTCGCTCGGTCTCGGTTTCGCGCCGCTGCCGACCGGCGATCCGGCGGAACCGTGGTCGCGCGCTGCCCTTCGCGGCGCCGGCCTATGGTCCGGTCAGCGGCAAGCTCTCGGTCGCGGCGGATCGGCTCGACGTCGGCGACCTCGGCATCACCGGCACGGAATTCACGTTGGCGCTGCAGCCGCAGCGCATCGATCTCGATCTGACAGGCCGGCCAGCTTGCCGGCGGCACCGTGACCGGCGGCATGTCCGTCCACAATGTCGGCGGCAACGCCAATTTCACCGGCCGCTTCGACCTCAAGGGCGCGGCGCTGGAATCCTTCGTCTGGCGGCGCGACGGGCGGTCGGTCGCCACCGGCACGCTCGATCTCTCCGCCAATTTCGAATCGACCGGGCGCTCGCCGGCCGGTCTCGTCTCGACCATGACCGGCGGCGGCGTTCTGGCCGTCCATGACGGTCTGGCGCGCTACGTCAATCCCAATACGGTGCGCCAGATCGTGCGCGCCTCCGATCTCGGCCAGCAGTTCAGCGAGGATGCATTGCGCGCGGCCTTCGGCGAACGCATCGATGCCGACAATCTGGCCTTCAAGGATGCCAGCGGGGCGTTCGCCATCGTCGCCGGCGCGGTGCGCCTGAAGAACCTGATCGTGAACACCGAGGGGCTCACCGCCAAGGGCAACGCGGTCGTCGATTTCAACACCATGGCGCTCGACAGCGACTGGAACCTCGCCTTCGATCCGGTCGACAACAAGGTGCAGGGTGCCGAGCCCGAGGCCGGCATCGTCTTCCACGGGCCGATCGCGGCGCCCAGCCGGTCGATCGACGTGCTGCAGTTCGCCGCCTATCTCAATGAGCGCGAGGCGGCGCGGATGACCGAGATCATCGCGCTGGATGCGGCGACGCGCGTCGAGAAGGAACGGTTGAGCCGCCTCGCCGAGAAGCTCAAGGGGGACGCCGCCCAGCGTGTCGAGGATGCCCGCATCGCGGCCGAGCGCGAGGCGGCGCGCCGGGCGGCGGCACAGGCACAGGCGGCCGTC
>CAWARW010000004.1:0-294528 GCA_963784605.1 uncultured Alphaproteobacteria bacterium | reverse complement strand
GCAGCCAAGCCGGCACACGCCCGAAACCCCTGAAAACCCTGCCCAAATTCCGTCCGGCCGGCACCCCATGCCAGCCTGCTCCGCACGCGTGGAGCCTAATGACCCCGTCTTAAGCCACGCTTAACCGTAACCGGCAATAGCCGCGGCCAAGCGACTGTCCCTAAAAGACCCTCGCCTGTCTGCCGGAGGACGCGCCGAACCCCTCGATCAAAGCTTCGGTCCCCTCGCTGTTCGCCAGCTGGTTCTGGATATCGACCAGACGCGCCAAGTTTGCGTCGCTGGGCTCTTGTGCCAGCGCCGCCTCGGCTTCTCTGAGTTCTCTATGTAACGTCCGCTTGCGCCGGTGCAAGGTCAAGGCCTGGCTCCAGCCCTCCTCCGCGTCGCGGTCGTCGGCGGCCGCCCCCGCCGGCCAGTAGCCCATGGCGGCCAGTTGCGCCGACAGGCGCTCGGTGAGCGCCGCCAGATTGCGGGATTCCAGCGCTTTTGCCAGTTCCGCCGCGTCGTCCGCCTCGCCCTCGGCGACGATCTCCAGCACCGCGCCGCGCAGCCGGTCGAGGTCGCCGTGACCGAATTCCAAGTGGGCGAAATCGTCGAGATGGCGGGCGAGCAGCGCCGGATGGTTCACCATGGTCATCACCAGCACCACCTCGCGGAAGGGCGGGGTCGCCCGGCCGGAGAGCATCTGGCTGCGGCGCAGCCGGTCCGACACCGGGATGGGCGAGCGGGCGGCCGCAGAGCGGGCAGCCAGCGGCAGAGAGCGCGCAGAGCGCGAATCCGTCCTCCGGTTCGCCGGCCGCCACGCCCGTGTGGCGGGGGAAAGAACGCCGCGACGCGCTCGGCGAACGCCTGTTGGTAGTGCCGGCGGACGCTGTCGTCGCCGATCTCGCGGGCGATCTCGGCGAGCCGCGCCTCCAGCGCCGCGCGCCGCTCGGGCGTGTCGAAGACGCCGGCATCGGTCTCGCGGCTCCACACCAGATCGACCAGCGGGCGGGCGGCGGCAAGGATGGCGGCCATCGCCTCGGCGCCCGAGGCGCGGATGAGATCGTCCGGGTCCTGGCCCCCCGGCAGCAGGGCGAAGCGCAGGCTCTTGCCCGGCTTCAACTGCGGCAGGGCGAGACCGGCAGCGCGATGGGCGGCGCGCAGGCCGGCCTTGTCGCCGTCGAAACAGAGGATGGGCTCGTCGGCCAGGCGCCACAGGATATCGAGCTGGCGATCGGTGAGCGCGGTGCCGAGCGGCGCCACCGTATGGGCGAAGCCCGCCGCCACCATGCGGATGACGTCGACATAGCCCTCGACCACGACCACCGTGCCGGCATCGTGGGCGGCGTGGCGGGCGGAAGCGCCGTTATAGAGAAGGAGCCCCTTGTGGAAGAGCTCGGTCTCCGGCGAGTTGAGGTATTTCGCCGGCACGTCGGCGGAGAGCGCGCGGCCGCCGAAGGCGACGATGCGCCCGCGGAAGTCGGTGATCGGGAAGATGACCCGCTCGCGGAAACGGTCGAAGGAGACCGGGATGTCGGGACCGGCGACCAGCAGGCCGGCGGCGATCATCTGCTCCTGGGTGATGCCCTTGCCCGACAGGTGCTCCTTGAGCGCCGAGCGATCGGCCGGGGCATAGCCCAGACGAAACTTGCGCTGCAGGTCGGGACCGATGTCGCGGCCGGTGAGATAGCCGCGCGCCGTGGCCCCGGTGCGCGCGTTGAGGGAGGCCTCGAAGAACTGGGTCGCCAGTTCCAGCACGTCATGGAGCGTGGCGCGCTCCTTCTCGTGCGCCTCGGCCTCCGGGTCGCGCGCCGGCATCGGCACGCCGGCCTCGCCCGCCAGCCGCTCGACGGCTTCCGGGAAGGTGAGGCCATCGGTCTCCATCAGGAAGGTGAAGATGTCGCCGTTCTTGCCGGCGGAGAAATCGAACCACTTGCCCTTGCTGTCATTGACGAAGAAGGAGGGCGTCTTCTCGGCGTTGAACGGCGACAGGCCGGCGAACTCCCTGCCCTGCTTCCTGAGCTTGACCTTGCGCCCGACCACCGCCGACGCGGGCAGACGCGCGCGGATCTCGTCGAGGAAGGAATCGGGAAAGCGCATGGGGTGGTGATTCGCTCTGGCGGCGCGGCTGGTTGAGCTTACCCCATGGCGAAATCAGGGCGGAGGTTTCGGCGCGGGGCGCGGTGCGGCGGGGTAACCAGGCGGAGTTTGTCCTAGTTATCCACAGGCTGGGCACCAGCGTCACTCGAATGCACCGGTCCGAATCAATCGCGACCAAGGCAACGCCGTCTTTGTTACGAACTCCCCAGTTGATTATTCTGACCGTCAATGACAGCTCTGCGATTGGATTTACGACCGATTTGAGATTACAGCCGGCATTCAAGGCAATCTCACCGACGAAGGTCACATAAACGACCCTACAGTCTGCTCTGATTAAGTTCCTGCTGAAGGCACTGTTCGATAGTTACGACGGAGTCAGCACTTTTAACCTTAAATAACTCGGATGTCCGCGACCACAACGCAAGATAGAACCAAAAACTGACCGTACATTCCACCCGGACAAGCGTGTTCTTGAGAGGACTGCCTTCTTTTTCACGTCAATTGCTGTGGCCATGGGAAAGAAAATTGCTCGTGGAGTCGCACCTATGATTCAGCATGAACGATCATTCGCACGATCAATTCCTGCAGATTCGGACCGCAAATCATATTCGTTCCGACACTCTACATAAATGGCTTATCGAGGGTCCAATAAAAGCTTTATTCGATCAAAGGCAGTAAGCTCTCTATATCTTGGCCTGACCCGTTGTTCGTCGCAAAGACTGTTTGCAGAACTCCTCTCGGTAATCCATGAAAGGAATCAATGAAATTTTTCGTCGGTCAGTGAATGACTGATCAAGCCTCGACATTCTTTGGCGAGATTACGCAAAGCACGAGACGGACGATCTTGACTTGTTTTTAGCACTCTGCTGCGATCATGAAAATGGATGGAGATTGTCGTCGTTCTTTATCAACATACGAATTGTCAATTCCACGCTCTTGATGCTGCGGTCGGGTAAGCGCGTACAATCTCGCGCGCCTTGCCCTGACGTCAATTGTCCTCACATTGCCTGCACGATTGCGCTTAGGACGCTGCCGCAGCGCTGCCGTGCCGCATCTCACTTTCTTGCGATCTCCCACACCTCAAGTTCAGCCAGATTCTCTGTGACGATCCGTGATCTCAGATGCACTCAGTATTTACATCCAATCGCAACTCGCGTCTCCGATCACTGCAGGCCGGCTCAGATTTGACCGCGGTAGCCGCCTCAACGGCGACCTCATCAACGCTTCGTGCCGCCGCAGGTAAAATACAACCATTTTTGCAACTGGGACGCGATGGCCCAGCCATTCTGCGAATGTGGCGGCGGGTTTACAAGTCACCCATACGATTGTATATACAATCCTCGAGGTCGGACGAAGCGGCGCGCGCCGCTTCAGCGCGAAGACCGCATGGAGCACTTAGGCGCGCGAGAGCTTCGATCCTGTCCTAACGACCCTTGATCGATACGGACTGTCGAGCCCATTCATCGGGATTCGCTATGACGGAAGATGGAGTGCAGGAGCTGTTTGCACGGGTCACCGCGTTTGGCTGGAACGAAGCGAAGCGCGCCAGCAACCTGCGAAGCACGGATCGACTTCGCCGACGCGAAAGGAGTGTTCGACGGACCCGTCTTCATCCGTCGGTCGGATCGTCATGGCGAAATCAGGTATCAGGTCATCGGGATCGTCGAAGGGCGGGAAGTCGCGGTCGCCTGCGCCGTCGAAGGCACGCTCTGCCGGATCATCTCGGCGCGGCGCGCACGGCGGGACGAACGACGCGAGTATCACGATCGTCTCGCGCGACGACCGGCGGAAGGGCAAGACTGACTGGGCGCGGGTCGATGCGCTCACCGACGCGCAAATTGCGGCAGCGGTGCGCGACGACCCGGACGCGGTGCCGGTCGATTTCGACTGGTCCGAGGCGGTGCTCGTCGTCCCGCCGAAGAAGAAGGCGATCTCGATCCGCGTCGACGAGGACGTGCTCGACTGGTTCAAGGACGAAGGCGCCGGCTATCAGCGGCGGATGAACGCGGTGCTGCGCTCCTATGTCGAGCAGCGCAAGAAGAAGCGCGCCTGACCGGCGCTTGCGCCTATCCCGCCAGCCCGAGAAAGACGACCAACGCGCGGTCGAGGCGCCGGATGTCGTCGGTGGAAAGCTGGCCGATACGATCGCGCAGCTTGTCCTTGCGCACCGTCGTGATCTTGTCGGCCATCAGCCAGGAGACGATGCGCAGCCCGTTGTCGTCGGTCGGCTCGATCCGCGGGCGCGCGAGCGGCGTATCCGTGCCGACACTGGTGAATCCGCAGACGGTGATGGAACCGGTCGCGTCGAAGCGGTCGTCCTGGACGATGACAACCGGACGCGGCTTGCCGGCGTAGTCGGGCCCGCCCGAGACGGTCCAGATCTCGCCGCGCTTCACCCCTCGTTCCATTCGGAGATGGCGTCGATAAACGCTTGATCCTCCGCCGCCCGGGGGCTGTCGGCGAGGGCAAGGAACTCACGGTGCGCTTCGTCGGCGAAGGCCGGCGCGCGCGTGTCGGGCACCCAGAGCTGGATGGGCCTCAGCCCCTGGGCGCGCAGGCGCTGTCGATGGCTGCGCACCTTATCGCGCGTGGACTTGCGCTTCGCAGAATCGGCCATGCGGGCAAACTCCTCGGTTACATGTAACCTAGGAGCCCGGCGCCGGCAGTGCAAGGAGCGCGTAGGATGGGTTAGCGCCGCAGGCGCGTAACCCATCAAGCAAGTCTTCGCCCATGTTCAGACGATGGGTTACGGCGCTTCGCGCCTAACCCATCCTACAAGTCACCCCCCTCTTAGCTCCGCCAAGGTTTCGCTGGCGCAAAACCGGGCTTCGCTATTCTCCCCCTCAAGGGGGGAGATGGGTGCCTGTGGCCGGCGGGTCATTCCTGGTGGCCGCATGGAACACGCCGTGCGGATCGTGGTGGAAATGAAAGATCTTGGCGACCGTGATCGCCTCGCGCCGCCAGCCCACACCGTGATAGAGAGCCACCGCGATCAGCGTGCCGATGAGCGGCCCCAGCCAGTAGACCCACCAGCCGCTCCAGACGCCGGAGACCAGCGACGGCCCGAAGCTGCGCGCCGGATTGGTGCTGGTGCCCGAGACCGGCGCCTCGAGCCACACCATGATGGCGTAGAGCGGCGGGAACAGCGCCGGCGTGAAACGCTTCAGCGTCGCGTGGCGCAGGAACGTGAACAGCCCGAAGACCAGCGCGAAGCTGGTCACCGTCTCGCCGGCAAGCGCCCACAGCGCGCCATAGGCGGTGCCGGGCACGGTCGCGCCGAAGGCGACGCTGCGCCCCATCGCCCCCCAGGCGATGAGCGGCAGCGAGCCCGCCGCCGCGCCCGCCATCTGCGCCGCGACGTAGCCGAGCGCATGGCGGGTCTTGAGCTTGCCCATCAGCCAGAAGGCCAGGGTGACGATCGGATTGATGTGGGCGCCGCTCTCCTTGCCGAGCGGCGACAGCGCGATCGCGGCGCCGGTCACGCCGAACAGGAAGCCGGTCAGCAGCCGCCGCGCCGCCGGGTCGGGCAGGATGGCGGCCAGCGGCGTGCCGGCGCCGAAATCGAAGATGACGATCGACAGGCCGACCGTGAGCAGCAGCGCCGTGCCGAGCGCCTCCGCCGCGAACAGCTTCCACGGCACGCCGGGCGCGCTCATCGGCAGCACCCCGACCCCGGCGAGCGCCGCGCCGCCCGGCGCATCGTGGCTGCGCCGGCAGGGCCTCGCCCCGTGTCCTCGGTTGTCTTCGGCAACGCCATGGTTCTCCGTCTGCTGCCGGCTCGCGGGCGAAATTGCAAGCCGCAAGCCAACTGGGCGCGCAGCCCCCACGGATGGCGGCCGCAGGGATGGCGCTCCGGTTTCCGCCGGGCACCAGGCCGGATTGTGCGGGTTCCCGCACCCCCCGGTCAGGCAGGGCCGGCGCGCGGGATGACGCGCGGCCAGCACTTGTTAACGAAATATGCCGTAGGAGATGTGGTTCGCATCGGGCAGAACCGTAAAGTTGTCATGATGTCCTATGAGCGATGGAAGCAACGCAGCCTGCCGGCGCGGTCGGACTCCGTCGTCTCCAGGGTGCCCCTGCTGGTGGCTGCCGGATATGCCGTCATCAGCGCCCTGTGGATCGCGTTCAGCGACCGGGCTCTCGCCACCATCGCCGGCGGATACAGCCACTATCGGGAACTTCAGACCTACAAGGGATGGGCGTTCGTCGCCGCCTCGGCGCTGCTCATCTTCTTCGTGTTGCGCAGCGCCTGGAAGGGCCAGCTCGCCGCCTCGGCGCAATCGCTGGAAAGCGAGCGCCGTCTCCGCCTGGCGCTGACCAGCGCCGGCGGCGGCATCTGGGAACTCGATCTGACCGGGACCGGAGAAACCATCGCCTACGTCTCCGACGACTTCCTTCGCCATATGGGGATGCCGCCCGGCCACAGGCTGACCATGGCGGAACTGCGTGAACGGCGTCACCCGGAAGACGCCGAGGAGGCCGACCGCAGACTGAACCAGGCGATCGCCTCCGGCGGCAATCAGCCCTACGACCTGCGCTACCGGGTGCGCTGCCTGGACGGTCGCTACCGCTGGATCCACGTCCGCGGCAGCGTGGTTGCGTCGGCCGACGGAAAGCCGCAGCGCATGGTCGGCGTCGCGCTCGACATCGACGACCAGGTCAGGGCCGAGCAGCGGATCGGCCAGCTGCTGCGCTACGATCCGGTCACCGGCCTCTCCCGGTACGACAAGTTTCTGTCCGATCTCGACGCCATGCTCGCCGAGAGGCCGCCGGGCCAGTGCGTCGCGGTGGTCCAGATCAAGCTGCTCGATCTCGAGCGCCTGATCGACGACACCGAGACGGTGCAGGATGCCAAGCTCGTCCGTGTGTTCGGCGACCGGCTGCACGCTTCGGCGGCGCTGGCCTCGCGCGTCACCCCCGACACCTTCGCGCTGGCAACCCCGCCGGCGCCCTCGCCGCCGGCCGCGCAATGCCTCGTGGTCGAAGGTGATGGAGCTGTTGCTGGAGCCGGTGCAGATCCGCGACGGGCTGGTCAAGCTGCGCATCCAGGCCGGCGGTACGCTCGGCGTTCCGGGGACCGACAGCGCGGTCGGACTGCTGCGCAAGAGCGGTCACGCCCTCGACCTCGCCAAGCGCACGACCGAGATCGGCGTGCGCTGGTTCAACGAAGAACTGAGCGCCGAATTCACCACCCGGACCGATCGCATCCGGGGCCTGCAGACCGCCGTGTTCCGCAACGAGATCGCCTGTCATTACCAGCCGCTTGTCGATCTGAAGACCGGCGAGACCGCCGGGTTCGAGGCGCTCGCCCGCTGGCAGCGGCCGGGCGAGGCGCTGCTTCTGCCCGACGCCTTCATCGCGCTGGCCGAGGAACACGGGAAGATCGCGGAAATCGGCGAGGAAGTGCTCAAGCAGGCGTGCGCGGCGGCGGCGTCCTGGCCCTCGCCCCACCCGTTCGTCGCCGTCAACGTCTCGCCGCTGCAGCTCGAAGACCCGGCCTTTCCGGCCATCGTGGCGGGCGTGCTGAAGCAGACCGGCCTCGCCCCCGAGCGGCTCGAGCTGGAGATCACCGAGAACGCCCTGCCCCGCGATCCGGCGATGGCCCTGCAACGCCTGATCCCCTTGCGCGATCTCGGCGTCCTCATCGCCATCGACGACTTCGGCACCGGCTATTCCTCGCTTGCGCTGCTCAGCAAGATCCCCTTCACGCGGCTCAAGATCGACCGGTCCTTCGTCTCCGGCAACGCCCCGCAGAACGCGATCATCGTCGACACCATCGTCAATCTCGCCAAGAACCTCGACCTCTCCATCACGGCGGAGGGCGTCGAGACCGCGGAACAGGCCGCGACGCTGGTGGCCAAAGGCGTCGGCCTCGCCCAGGGCTTCTACTTCAGCCGGCCGGTTGCCGCCTCCGAGGTCGCCGCGCTGGTCACCGGGAACGAGCGTCGGGCGGCCGGCACGGCCGCAAGCCACCGTCTCAGGCTGGTCAACTGACCGGCGGGCGAATCGCGCCCCCGCGCGTCTAGGACAACTGGTCGACGATCTGGCGGAACACCGGCGGCCACCACATGCCCCTGGGGAAGCGCTCGCTGAGGCGCACGATCACCACCTGACGCTGCGGCGACACGTAGATGTGCTGGCCGAGCACGCCCATGGCGAAGAAATCATGCTCGCCCGGGTTGGCCTCGTGACCCCACCAGAAGTGCTTGTAGAAGTACCTGCCGGTCGCGAAGACGCGGCCCCACGGCCGCCGATCGTAAAGGCTGAACCACGCCGGATCGCGGCGCGCGCCCTCCGGCCCGGTGCTCGACCGCACCCAGTCGGCCGGCACCACCGATTCGCCCTGCCAGCGCCCATGGTCGAGGAAGAGAAGGCCGAACTTGGCGAGGTCGAGCGCCGTCGCATTGAGGCCGCTCTCCAGGTGAACGCAGCCGTGGCGCTTGCTGTCGATGGACAGGCTCGCCGGATAGCGCGTGCCGATCTTCTGCCACAGCAGCCGCTGGAAGGTCGCCGCCACCGGCTCGCCCATGACCCGCTCAAGCACCATGCCGACCAGAAACAGGTGGTAATCGTTGTAGTGGAAGGTGGCGCCGACCGGATCGGTGACCGGCGCGCGGCGCGCGGCGGCCCGGCAGTCGGGTGCGTAGTAGCAGATGGTGTCGTCCGACCACGGCAGCTTCGCCTCAACGTAACGGATACCCGAGCGCATTTCGAGGAGATGGCGCAGCGTCAGCGCGCCGCTCGGGCGGTCGGCGAGCTCCGGCAGGATCTCCGCGATGGGCCGGTCGATGCCGTCAAGCCGCCCCTCCCCGAGGGCAATGCCGACCAGCGCCGAGGTGAACGACTTGGTCACCGAGAAGCAGCGGTTGACGACCTCGCGCCCGCCGCCATTCGCATAGTGCTCGTAGACCAGCCGCCCCCCGGCAACCACCACGAGGCCGGTCGTGCCACTCTGCTCGAGCACGGTCTCGAGCGGCGCCGAGGTCTCGCCTTCCGGCGAGCGAACGGTGATCGGACCGAAGGCCGCCGGCCGCGCGGCCGGCGCGAAATCGAACGGCCGCGAGGACGGCTGCAAGGCGACTGAGGGAAAGCGTCGATGATCGGCGTTGGTCGGCCGGTTCCACAGGATGTAGCGGCCGAGGCGGGTGGCGGTGATGAGGCTCATGGCGGCGACCATCACCGGGCGCCCGACGAACCGGTGCCGGCGAGCACGGCGTTGAGGCCCCCGGCCACGCGACAGATGCCGACAGCCGCCAGCAGCAGCCACGCCTCGCGGAACGCGATGAACGTCTTCTCGGCGAGGCCGGCAAGCGGCTGGCGCGAGCCCACGACGACCACGAGCCCGACGAGAGCGGCGGCCATCAGCCAGGCAAGCCCGGCAAGCGTCCGCGTCAGCCGGCGATGTTCGGCCACGCGGGCAAACGCTTTCGCCAGCACCAGCACCGCTGCCATGGTGGCGATCCAGCCGACGAGCGCGGCAAGCGCGTGGATGATGCCGGCGGCGCCGCGCGGAAACGCGCCGGGCGGGAGAATTTCGGTCGGAAAGATCGCGGTCACCGCATAGGTCAGCCCGAACACGGCGATGAGGGCCGCCCCCGCCCGGG
The DNA here is from genome assembly GCA_963784605.1 of uncultured Alphaproteobacteria bacterium. Lineage (GTDB taxonomy): Bacteria > Pseudomonadota > Alphaproteobacteria > Rhizobiales > Kaistiaceae > CAVSRC01. Next base: position 284,845 of record CAWARW010000004.1, on the reverse strand, counting down.
CGCGCCGCTGCCCGCCCATCTGCCGGATGATGGCCACGGCCAGCGCCAGACACCCGGCGACCGTCGCCCAATAGGCGCTGACATAGACGGCGCCGTGGGCGCCGACGGCGTAGTCGGAAATGTAGTTGCGGATCGGGCTGAGGGCGGGGTTGAGCCAATGCACGGCGATTGCCGCGCCAGCATAGTAGATGCTGGTTGCTGCCGACAACGCGGCCAGCCGCGCCGTGGCAGGGTCACGCGCGACAGCCATGGCGCGCCGGTCCTCCGTCCCACCCGAGGACACCGCTGGTATTTTGCCCCTCGCCGCCTGTCAACGGGGACGTTGCGGAGGGCGCTGCGGCTCTCGCCCGCCACGCCAGCCGGCCGCACTATCTGCCTCGCTGCAATGAACAATTTGTAATCGACGCTGACAGCGTGCTGTCAACCGGCGGCTGCCAGGATCGCAGCAACATCCAATGAACCCCCGTGAGGGCCCGTCGATGAAGAAGACCACACTCGCTGCGCTCGCGCTGGCCGCCGCCGGCATCGCCGTCTGGCACCAGTTCGGCGGCACCGCCGCCCTGCCGCTCAACTCGCCCGCCCCGACCGGTGGCACCCGGGCCTATGCCAACGGCACCTACACCGGTCCGGTGACCGACGCCTACTACGGCAACATGCAGATCCAGGCGATCGTGCGCGGCGGCAAGCTCGCCGGCGTCAGGATCCTGCAATACCCGAACGATCGCGGCACCTCGGTCGCCATCAACCGTCAGGCCCTGCCGATGCTGCAGAGCGAGGTGATCGCGGCGCAGAGCGCCCGCGTCGACATCATCTCCGGCGCGACGCTCTCCAGCGACGCCTTCATCCGCTCGCTGAACGGGGCGTTGAGCAAGGCCGGTTGAACGCGGCGAGACCACCTTCCGGTCGAGTCCGCCGCGCGCTTCGCCGGTGGCCGGGTCTCGCCGGCTATTGCACGCCCGTTGCCGTATCGGCCGGCGTCACGTTGGGAATGTCGGCCGGCGGTATCAGACGGTTGTTGGGCGCGCCGAGATTGGCCGGCGGCTGCGTTGTCGCCGTCGCGTTGGGGTCCGGCAGCAGCGGCATCGCATTGGGATCGGCGACAGCGGCGGGCTGAGCCTGAGCCGGCGCGATCGCCATCGGGGCCGCCGACGGCGCCACAGACCCGCCAGCCGGCTGTGCTGCCCCGCCCGCGGTCGTCCCGTCGCGCTGAAGCAACCGCTCGATATTGGCGATCAGGTCGTCGCCGCTGTCGGCCGGCTTGCCGTCGGTCGACGCCGCAGCCGCCGGTGCCTTGATCGCGGCCGGCCTGCTCTCGGCAGGCTTCGCTTCGGCCGGTGCCGCGCTGGCAGCCTTCGCCTTGGCCGGCTCGGGCGTGCTGGCGGCCGCTGCCGGCGGGATCGCCGGCTGCTCGCTCGCCGGCGGCGTCGCTGCCTGGTCGGTCGGCGGCGGCGCGGCCTGGCCGGTTGCCGACGCGGCCGGCGGCGCGGCCGGCGCCGGTTTGGCGTCGCCACCCACCGGCAGGGCGAAATCGCCGTCCATCGGCACGCCGTCGGATCCTTCCGTCACCGGCGCACCGACCGGTTCGCGCGCCGCCTGATCGGTGGCGGCCGGCGGCGCGGCCGTCGCCGGCGGCGCGACGCCGGTCACCGGCGTCGAACGGGCGGCATCATCGGCCGGCAGCACCGTGCGGACGGTCGCCGCGTCGCCGGACGGCGCGTTGGCCGGGGCGCCCGTCGACGCCGTCGCCGGCGCATCGACGCGCGTGGCAACGCCATAGGCGTAGGCCAGGATCACCATGCCGGCGGCAATCGCGATGGCACCGATGATGATGGCACCGAAGCCGCCACGGCCGCGGCGACGCCGCCGCGGCTCGTCGAGATCGTCAAGAGCGTCGACCGCACCGGCGGCGCGTTCGGGGTCGTAGGCCCTGAGGTCGCTGTCGGGATGCGGCACCTGGCGCGCCTCGAGGACCGGCTCCTGCCGTTCGGCGGCGGCGCGGCGAGCCCGCGACGACAGCCGTGAATAGGTGACCACGGTGCCTTCCGCCGCGGGCCCAGTATCGGGATCGTTGCGCACGCGAAATCTCATCCTTGCATGCCCCTTTGCACCGCACCCAAGCAGCCCATTGCGGACATTCGATGGCACAACCCTGGCATCCGTAGGGCGGCAGCCACCGGCCGGTGCCATGGGCTCTGCGAAGCGTCGAACGGCGCTGCAGCTACCGGATTTCCGGCCCTTATACCAGACCGGAACCGGGGTTTCTCTGATGCGTTGCGGGCGCGGCGCGCGGGGCGCGGCGGGTTTGGCGCGCGATCGGCAAAGGCGGCAGAATACCGATAGCGATTTTCCAACCGGAGTGACCGTGATGGCCTACGAGCTCTTCTACTGGCCCGGCATCCAGGGGCGCGGCGAATTCGTCCGCCTGGCCCTGGAGGAAGCCGCCGCCGACTATGTCGACGTGGCGCGCGAGCGCGGCACCGGCGCGCTGATGCGCCTGTGGAACGCGTCCGACATCGCCACCCCCTCCTTCGCTCCGCCCTTCCTGCGCCACGGCAAACGCGTCATCGGCCAGACCGCCAACATCCTGCTCTACCTCGGCGAACGCCACGGGCTGGCCCCGAAGGCGGAAGCCGCCAAGCTGTGGACCCACCAGATCCAGCTCACCATCGCCGATCTGGTGGTCGAGGCGCACGACACCCACCACCCGCTCGGCGGCGCCTTCTACTACGAGGACCAGAAGGCGGAATTGCTGAAGCGCGCCAAGCTGTTCCGCGACAGCCGCATCCCGCGATTCCTCGGCTGGTTCGAGACGATCCTCGCCGCCAATCCCAAGGGCGCCGACTGCCTCGTCGGCGCCCGGACGAGCTACGCCGACCTGTCGCTGTTCCAGGCGGTCGAGGGGCTGGCCTACGCCTTCCCCAACGCGATGGCGAAGCGGCTCGCCGAGGTCCCCAAGGTCGCGGCACTGCGCGACCGCGTCGCGGCGCGGCCGCGCATCAGGGCGTATCTGCAAAGCGACCGGCGGCTGCCCTTCAACGAGGACGGCATCTTCCGCCACTATCCCGAGCTGGACGCGTAGAGCCTCAGGCCTTTCGCCGGGCCCGACCGGTGCCCGACGCCGCAAGCGTCAGGTCGATCTCGCCAAGCAGCTTCCTGGCGCTGGCGGTGACCAGACGCTTCCAGCGGGCGCCGCCGAGTTCATCGGTCGGAGCCAGGGGAATTGCCTCGATCGATCGAAGGACGTGGTCCTGAAGCTCAGCGAAGGCGGCGGCCGCCCTGTCGGCGCGGGCAACGAACAACCGCAGAAGGCAGCACTGCAGCACAATCCGCATCGCGGCCTGGTCCGCCGCGAGTTCGTTGATCGCGAGCTCCAGCTCCGCCGTGTCAATGTCCCCGGCACACTGCCGTCGGGTCGGATCCTTTTTCGTCACAGGCGGCTCTCCTTCCCAAGCCACCCCCGCAAAAATGACAATAAACTGATTCGATCCCCCACACACCCGCAAACGGTTCCGGCGGAAACGCGACAGCGCACCGCCGGTACCCGGCAGTGCGCTGCGAAAGACTGGATCGACCGGCGTCCGGCGCCGGCTTCAGGCCGTCAGGTCAGCAGGCCGCGCACCACGGCGCTCGCCTTGCCGAAATCCATGCGGCCGGCATAGCGCTGCTTCAGCGCCTGCATGCACTTGCCCATGTCGCGCAGGCCCGCCGCGCCGGTGGTCTTGACCGTCTCGGCGCAGACCGAGCGGACCTGGTCCTCGTCCATCTGCTCGGGCAGGAACGACCGGATGATGGACATTTCCTGGCGCTCCTGCTCGGCCAGGTCGAGACGGTTGCCTTCCTCGTACATGCGCGCGGATTCGAGCCGCTGCTTGATCATCTTGACGAGGATTTCAGTGATATCGGCTTCCTGGATCGGATCGCGGCCGGCGGTTCGCGCGGCGATTTCGCGGTCCTTGATGGCGCAGCTGATGAGACGAAGGGTCGAGGTTCGGCACTTGTCCTGGCTCAGCATCGCATCTTTGAGAGCCGCATTGATCTGGTCTCGCATGATTGATCCCCGTTGCCGCGACCACGGCAGGATAACTCCGGCCGAATCCACGTGCAACTTCTCCTGAATGTACAACTCTTTGATTCCCATGGACTATTTGTTGCGTCCACAAAACCGGCTCCGCGGCCGGTGGCCTCGATGGGGCGCGCAGTGCGCGCCGGCGGAGCTCAGGGCCCGTCTCTCGGGCGCGCGCTATATGACGCCATCGCATTCAGAAATCAAGATAGTGGCCAAGCTGTGCCGCAGCCCTGTTATGCAGCGGCAGCACACCTCGCCTTTTGTGGCGCAATGCCGCGATTCTGGCTAGCATCCGTCCCGTCAACAGCAGGGGGAAGCGGATGACTGTGAGGGCGATATTGGCACTGGCGTTGGTGGCGGCGGGGGCGATTCCGGCATGGGCGGCCGGCCCGAACGACGCCTGCGTCAATCAGGTGAACGGGGCCTACGACGCGGTGGCGTCGCAGAACTGGCAAAATCACTTTCGCAACACCGACCAGAATGCCCTGCGGATGATCTCCGGCACCTGGTACAGCGCCATCCGCAACCAGCAACTCGGCATGATCGCCTACACCTACCAGACTTTCCTGCCGACCCAGATCTACGACTACCGCCAGCGCACATGCAGCGCCATCAGCTGTTCGGACGCCTACGGCACCGGCATGTTCGCCGCCGAAACCCAGGCGGACGGCACGGTGTTTCTGACCATCAACGTCTCCGACAACAACCGGCGCAACGCCTGCTCCGGCAACTATGTCCGCTTCATCGACGGGAACACGCTGTCGACCTCGGACGGCGTCCAGGCACAGCGCGTGCAGCAATGATCGGTCACCGGTGACGGCTGGCCGCAAAGCATTGATTTGAAACCGGCGGCGCTTGCGGCTATCTCCTCTGCCATGACCGACACCCCGATCCCCGACCGGTGGGCCGAACCGCAGCCGACCGCCCTTCTGGTGCTCGCCGACGGCACGACGATCGCCGGCGCCGGCATCGGCGCCGAGGGCGTCGCCGCCGCCGAGGTCTGCTTCAACACCGCGATGACCGGCTATCAGGAGATCCTCACCGATCCCTCCTACGCCGGCCAGATCATCACCTTCACCTTCCCCCACATCGGCAACGTCGGCGTCAACGACGACGACATCGAGACGGTCAACATGGCCGCCGCCTCCGGCGTGCGCGGCTGCGTGCTCAAGACCGACATCACCGACCCGTCGAACTACCGCGCCACGCGCGGCTTCGACGCCTGGCTGAAGGCCCGCGGCATCATCGGGCTGGCGGGCATCGATACGCGCGCGCTCACCAGCCTGATCCGCTCGCAGGGCATGCCCAACGCGGTGATCGCCCACAATCGCGGCGGCACCTTCGACCAGGACGCGCTGCTCGCCGACGCCAGGGCCTGGCCGGGGCTGGTCGGCATGGACCTCGCCAAGGAGGTCACCACCGGCCAGACCTATACCTGGGACGAGACCTCGTGGGCGTGGGGCACGGGCTACGGCCGTCAGCTGAGCCCGAAGTACCACGTCGTCTGCGTCGACTACGGCATCAAGCGCAACATCCTGCGCCTGCTCGCCGACCATGGCTGCCGCGTCACCGTGCTGCCGGCGACGGCAACCGCCGAGGACATCCTCGCCCACAAGCCCGACGGCGTGTTCCTGTCGAACGGCCCCGGCGACCCGGAGGCAACCGGCGAATATGCGGTGCCGGCGATCCGCGGCGTGATCGATGCCGGCGTGCCGACGTTCGGCATCTGCCTCGGCCACCAGATGCTGGGTCTGGCGCTCGGCGGCAAGACGCTGAAGATGCATCAGGGCCACCACGGCGCCAACCATCCGGTCAAGGACCTGACCACCGGCAAGGTCGAGATCACCTCGATGAACCACGGCTTCGCGGTCGAACTCGAAGTCGCTGCCCGACGGCATTGAGGAGACTCACGTTTCGCTGTTCGACGGCTCCAACTGCGGCTTGCGCCTCAAGGACCGGCCGGTGTTCTCCGTGCAGTACCACCCGGAGGCGTCGCCGGGGCCGCGCGACTCGCGCTACCTCTTCCAGCGCTTCGTCGACCTGATGGAAGCGAAGCGCGGCTGAGATGGCAACGCAGTACACGGCGCTCGACGACAAGCACCGCGACTTCATCGCCCGTCAGCGCATCTTCTTCACCGCCTCGGCGGCGCCGGACACGCGGGTCAACGTCTCGCCGCGGTCGACCGACGCCTTCCGCGTGCTCGGACCGAACACGGTCGCCTATCTCGACCGCACGGGGAGCGGCAACGAAACCGCGGCCCACATCCTGGCCGGAGGACGCGTGACCGTCATGTTCTGTGCCTTCGACGGCCCGCCGATGATTCTCCGGCTGCACGGCAAGGGGCGCGTGCTCCATCGCGGCACGGCGGACTATGCCGCGCTGCTCGCCAGCGCCTTCGGCGGCAGCGAGCCGCGCGGCGCCCGCCAGATCGTCGTGGTGGAGGCCGATCTGGTGGTCAAATCCTGCGGCTACGGCGTGCCGCTGTTCGCATACCAGGCCGAGCGTCCGTCGATGGACAACTGGGCGGATTCCAAGAGCGAGGCGGAACTGGCGGCCTATCGCCGCCAGAAGAACCGCGTCAGCCTCGACGGCCTGCCGACCGGCCTGCCGGACGGCGAGGACGCGCCGGCCTGACCCGCGCCGCCTGATCAGGACGGCGCCGGCAAGGCAGTCGCGCCCAGCCCATCAATCCTTGCGCGCGGTGCCGACGGCGGAGGCCAGCTCGCGGCAGAGCAGCGCCAGCTCGTTGGCACGGATCTGGTCGAGCTTCTCGTGCAGCGCGGCGATCTCGATCTCGGCCTTGAGGTTGACCTCGTAATCGTGGTTGGCGGCGAGACGGTCGCGCGCCGCTGCCCGGTTCTGCGACATCAGGATGACCGGCGCCTGCACCGCGGCCAGGAGCGACAGCATCAGGTTGAGGAAGATGAAGGGATAAGGATCGAAGGCGCCGAAGACGGCGAGCCAGGTGTTGACCGACATCCACAGCACGATGACCACGCCGAAGCCGATGATGAAGCTCCACGAGCCGCCGACCTCGGCCACCCGGTCGGCGAGGTGCTCGCCGAAGGTCTTCGAGCGCTGGATCTCAAGGTTGATGTTGCGCGACACGGCCAGCCGCCGGACGACCCTGTCGATCACGGCCTTTTCGCGCGCGTGCAGCTCGCCCTCGTCGAGATCGAGAAGCTGGCGCGCCAGCCGGGCGATCGTCTCCGTGTTGCTCATGGCGGGGTCTTCCTCCGGGATGGTTCGGCCTGGTCAAGGCCGAGTCTACAGCGAGTCCGGCAAAGTTGGCCTGCCCCGGCGCGCCGGCAAGGCCTGGCTCGCCCACATCCGGCCGGGTTCCCATCATTTGATGTTGACGCCCGCGGCGCGCCGTGTGCTGTCTGCGCCGACGCCGCCCGAGGTTCCGACAAATCATGGATTTTCGTCGCCTTTTCCTGGCCCTGCCAACGCCGTTCATGGTGCTCGACCGTGACCTGCGCTTCGCCGACATGAACCCCAACTACCTTCAGGTCACCGGGCGTACGCGCGACGAACTGCTCGGCCGGCCTGTCTTCGAGGCGTTTCCCGAAACCCCGGAACGCGAGGCGATCTTCCGCGACGCCTTCGAGCGCGCGCTGGCGGGCGAGGAGAACATCCTCGACCGCGCGCCGTTCTCGATCGCCGCCGAGGGCGGCGGCACGCGCGAGGTCGTCTGGCGCTGCGTGCAGACGCCGCTGCGCGACGAAACCGGGGCGGTCACCCATGTCATCCAGCACGCCGTCGACATCACTGCGGAGTACGAGGCGGACCGGCGCACCGAGATCATCACGCGGGAGCTCGACCACCGCGTCAAGAACCTGCTGGCGGTGATCTCCAGCATCGGACGCCAGACGGCCAAGACCGCGACCACCATCGACGGCTTCCTCAATTCGTTCACCGCGCGGCTGGAGGCGATCGCCCGCACCCACTCGCTGCTCGCCGGCGGCCAGTGGCAGGGAACCAGCCTCGCCTCGCTGATCGAGATGGAACTCGCCGCCTATGGCGCCAGCGACGGATCGGCCGCCCTGACCGTTTCCGGCCCGCCGGTCTTCCTGCCGCCGCGCGAGGCCCAGGCCCTGTCGATGGCCCTGCACGAGCTTGCCACCAATGCCGCAAAGCACGGGGCGCTGTCCCACCCGGACGGACGGCTGTCGGTGACCTGGGAACGCGGCCAAGACGGCGGAATTCACCCTTGTCTGGCGTGAAAGCGGCCTGGCGCGGCCGCCGGCGCCGGGGGCGGCGGGATTCGGCTCCATGATCATCGACCGGGTTACGCCGGGCGAGTTTCAGGGCACGACGGAACGGGTGTTCACGGAGGATGGAATGCTGTGGACGCTGACGACGCCGGCGCGCTGAAGGCCGGCGGTGCGGCGGTCAGCGCTTCGCCTGGCCGCCTTCGCTTGGCGCGCGCGTGCCGCGGCCTAGCTAATAGTCAAAATCGGACCTTTGGCTCCCATCGGCACGATGGCGGGAACGCCCTTTCATTGCATCGACTGGATCTGATCAAACCCGAGAACGCGTGGAGGCCAGCATGGACGGCGAGCAACTGAAAGCGGCACAGGCGCCCCTCAAGCAGCGGTATCGCGACGACCCGGCCGCGGCCCTGGTGACGCTGCACGCGCGCGGCGCCCTCGGCGACGGCGTGACATGCTCGGTCGAGACCGGACATGCGCTCGCCCGTGCCGGCCTGCACCCGGCGACGGGCGGCCCGCCGATCAACGTCTGTTCCGGCGACATGCTGCTCCAGGCCCTGGTCGCCTGTGCCGGCGTCACGCTCAATGCGGTGGCCACCTCGCTCGGCCTGCCGGTCACCGACGCCCGCCTTCATGCCGAGGGCGACCTCGACTTTCGCGGCACGCTCGGCGTGTCGAAGGAGGCGCCCGTCGGCTTTCGCGACATCCGCCTGTCGGTGGAACTGGAAGGAGAACTGACCGACGAACAGATCGCCACGCTGATCAAGCTCACCGAGCGCTATTGCGTCGTCTACCAGACACTGAAGGCGTCGCCGGCGCTGGCAATGACCATGACACGCGCCTGACCGCTCCCGCGGCCGGGATCACGCCCGCCGCGGCCGGGAACATCTCAGGCCGACGATCGACGGCGGCCTGCGAAACGGCGTGACGCAGAAGCGTCTAGATGCCGCTCGCCGCGAAGGTATCGCAGCTGTCGACGGCGCCGCTGGTATAGCCCTGCTTGAACCAGCGGCTGCGCTGCGCCGCGGTGCCGTGGGTGAAGCTGTCCGGCACGACGTGGCCCTGGGCCTGCTTCTGCAGCGTGTCGTCGCCGATCTGGGCGGCGGCATTGAGCGCCTCGTCGATGTCACCGACGTCGAGGATACCCTTCTTGTCGGCCATGTGGGCCCACACCCCGGCGAAGCAGTCCGCCTGCAGTTCGGTGCGCACCTGGAGCTTGTTCGCCGCAACCTTGTCGACCTGGCGCTGCTCGGCGCTCACCTTGGGAAGGATGCCGAGCAGGTTCTGCACGTGGTGGCCGACCTCGTGGGCGATGACATAGGCCTGGGCGAAATCGCCCGGCGCGTGGAAGCGGTCGCGCAGTTCGCGATAGAAGGCGAGGTCGATGTAGACTTTGCGGTCGCCCGGACAATAGAACGGCCCGGAGGCGGCGCTGGCAAAGCCGCAGGCCGACGACGTCTGTCCGGTGAACAGCACCAGGGTCGGCGGCTGATAGCGGCTGCCGCCGTTGGCGAAGATCTGCCCCCAGGTATCCTCGGTATCCGCCAGCACGGTGGCGACGAACTGGGCGGGTTCGTCGGCCGGCGTGCCCACCCGGCCGGTCTGCTGCGTGCCCAGCGAGCTGCCGCCGGTATCGCCGACGCCGCCGAGGCCGCCGAGCAGCGTCAGCGGATTGACGCCGAGGAACCAGCTGACCACCAGGATGATGACCACGGCGCCGATGCTGAGGCCGCCGCCACGCCGACCGCCCGGCATGCCGATGCCGATGCGCGGCCCGGCGCCGCCGCCGAAGCCACCCATGCCGCCGCCGTCGTCGCGCCGGTCTTCGATATTGCTGGACTGCCGTCGCCCTTGCCAACGCATGAAGCCGATCTCCTGTGAACGGTCAGTTTAGCATGGCGACGAGAAATGCAGCGGCATTGTGGTCCAATGCCGCTGCCGGCACCCCGCTCTCAGGCGGGCGGATTGGCAATCGACAGGATGTTGCCCTCGGAATCCCTGAACCAGGCCCCCTTCATGTCGCCGAAGCTGGCGATGGAGTTGACCGTCTTGAGGTCGGGCGTGTCGTAGTCCTCGAAGACGACGCCCTTCTTCTTGAGGGCGCCGACGTCGCCTTCGACGTCGTCGGTCTCGAAGCCCATCAAGGTATTAGGCGCCTTGCCGGCAAACTGCGTCGGGTAGAGCAGGAAGCCGGTGCCGCCGGCCAGGGTGTAGACGGCACCCGCCGGCATTTCGCTGGATGGCGTGAGGCCGAGCTTTTCCTGATACCAGCGCTTCGCCCGCGCCATGTCGGTTGCCGGAATTGTCGGAAAGACGCGATGACTGCCAAGCATGCCATGCCCTCCCTGTTGGACCCGCTGACAGACGCGGGATCGGGATGATGTAGGCACGCCCGCCGCCGCGGCCTGTGACCCAGTTCACTCGCCGCCGCCGCGCCCCTATAAGCGGGCCCGACGAAGGGGAACCCGGCGATGAAGACACTGCTCTGCTACGGCAATTCCAACACTCATGGCACCCTGCCCTCCGCCGACCCGGCGGTGCGCCGCCGCCTGGGACCGCGCGAGCGCTGGCCGGGCATCGTGCGCCAGCGGCTGGGCGCCGACTGGCTGGTGGTCGAGGAAGGGCTCGGCGGACGCACCACCGTGCTCGACGACCCGATCGACGGCGCCCACAAGAACGGCCTGCGCGGGCTGCCGATCGCGCTGGAGACGCACCGGCCGATCGACCTCGTGGTGCTCATGCTCGGCACCAACGACCTCAAGGTACGCTTCGCCATGACCGCCCCCGACATCGCCCGCGCCAATGCGGCGCTGGTCGAGCGCATCCGCGGCTCTGTCGCCAACGGACCCGACGGCAAGAGCGGACCGAACGTGTTGCTGGTGGCGCCGCCGCACGTGCTCGAGGTCGGCCAGCAGGTCGAGGTCCGCGCCGGCGCCGCCGCCAAGGCCGAGCGCTTCGGCGCGCTGTTCGCCGACGTCGCCCGGACCTACGGCATCCCCTTTCTCGATGCGGCCGGCGTCATCGAACCGAGCCCGATCGACGGCGTCCACTTCGAGGCGCCGGAGCACCTCAAGCTCGGCAACGCCATCGCCGACGCCATCCTCAGCCTGTGAGGCGCGCCGCGGCCGGCGCCGGCAAGCCCGGCCGCTGACGCCACGTCGCCACCGGGGCTGGCTTCCGCAAAGCCCGTGACGCCGCCGCGTCACGCAGCGGAAATGTCGATATCGCTTTTCCAGATCGAGCTGTTGATTCTGCGCCTGAAATCGCAGCCCGTTACGGCGTCGTCCGGCGAGCCTAAAGTCCCTCCACCATCAGGCGGAGCTGGTCGCGTACGTCGCCGGCGATCGACGCCAGCTCGACATTTTCGACGCCGCGCATGGAGGCCACCGGATCGACCGCGGCGACCTCGACCTACCCCGGTCTTCACTTCCTGCACGACGACGTTGCAGGGCAGCATCGTCCCGATCTTGTCCTCGGCGGTGAGCGCCTTGAAGGCAAACGACGGATTGCACGCACCGAGGATCGTGTAGGGGCGAAAATCGGCGTCGAGCTTCGCCTTCATGGTCGCCTTGACGTCGATGGTGGTGAGCACGCCGAAACCGCGCTGCTTGAGCGCCGCGGTCACCCTGTCGACGGCCTCGGCAAACGGGGCCTGCAGGGTCTTGGCAAAATAATAGGGCATCGCCTTCTCTCTTCCTTGGGGGCTCCGAGGCCGACCGGACGGGCCTCTCGCCACGACACATTCAAGAAGAAAGATGGGACCGTTTCGCCGCAAAAGCGATGGGGCGCGGCAAAGAGGAGCAGCGGGCTCAGCGGGCCTGGCGCAGGCCGCGCCGGCCGAACACCGGACGGTCCGTCGCCGGGGCCGCCGCGGGGTCATCGGCGGCAGGGGCCGGTGCGGCCGTTGCCGCTGGCGCCGCGGCCGGCGCCGCGTTGGCCTTCGACGCGGGCGCCGGTTGGGGCTCCGCAGGCAGCGCGCCGGGCGCGAGGTACTTGGCGATCACCGCATCGGCGCGCGCCGCCGCCTCGGCATCCTCGCCGGTCGGCCGGGCTGGCGTGCGGCTGCCGGCGCGCAGCGCCGCAAGGGTCAGCGCGCTGGCGGTCGCCACGAACCGGCGGCCGTCCTTGAGGCGCACGGCGAACTCGACGTCCTTGACCTTGGTGACGGCGAACACGCCGGCGGCCAGCCCGAGCGGGTTGCCGGCGGCGAGAAAGCCGCGCGCCCCGAGGCGCGCCGCCTGCTTGAGCTGGCCGGCGTGGCCCTGGCTCAGCAATTCGATCTCGGCGATCTCCGCCAGCGGCACCAGCTCGTTGAGGCCCGGCCGCTTGCGGTCGGGCAGATAGAGCGCCGCCTCGCCGACGACCACGGTGACGTCGCTGCCGAAATCGCCTTGCTTGAGGGTGATGGTCGCCATGGCCAGCTCCACAGATCGAAATCTATGTGCGCCGCATAGATTACCGAGACCTAAACGGTGGAACATCCCCGTGCGCTGCCCGTCAGGCGTTCAAACGGCAACCGGGAGCGACCAGCCATGCCAGCACGCAGCGGACGCAGGGCGGCACGGACCCATCGGCCGGCGCGCGCACCCGGCCGGACCGCGCGGGCGCCTTGCGACGGCTACCCACGCGCCGGGGCATCGGATTCCGGCGCCGGCAACCGGGGACCCGGGCTGGAATATTTCCAGAAAGCGTGACTATCCTGAGGCGCTCGATCGTCGGCAAATCCCCGCCGGTGGACGTGAACCCCCGGGAGCGACTCGATGCACCTGCGCCTTCCGCTTGCCGCCGCGATTGCCTTTGCCCTGGTTGCCCCGCTTCCGGCGGTCGCCGGCGACATTCCCTGCTCGGCGATGCAATCGCTGCGCTCGAAGAACTCCAACCACCCGGCCCAGATGACCTTCGTCAACCGGACCCAGGAAGGCCGCGCCATCCTGTGGATCAACTTCAAGGGCCAGACGCAGCAATACGCCTGGCTCAATCCGGGCGAACGCTTCTCGGTCGATACCTTCCTCACCCACCCGTGGATGGTGACCAACGGGCCGGGCGACTGCATCGACATCTACATGCCGCGGCGGGGAGCGCGCACCGTCCAACTGACCTCGATGCCGGGCTTCGGCGGCAACGAATAGGCGGCGGTCAGCCGTCGCGGTTGCGCGCGTTGGGGGCTGCCCGACGAGCGGTGCCTGACCTCAGCGAACCGGAGGCCGGCGCGGCTTCGCCAGCCGGCCGCCACGGGGGTTCCGCGCCGCCGCGCTTTGCCGTATAAGCCCCGCCTAGCCTGAAACACCACGGATTCACGCCCCGGAGCGGCTGCCGCGCCGGGGTTTCGTTCGCGACGGAGCCCCCGACCCGCCCCATGCCGAAACGCACCGACATCGATTCGATCCTCGTCATCGGCGCCGGACCGATCGTCATCGGCCAGGCCTGCGAGTTCGACTATTCCGGCACCCAGGCGGTCAAGGCGCTGAAGGACGAGGGCTACCGGGTGGTGCTGGTCAACTCCAACCCGGCCACCATCATGACCGACCCGGAGCTGGCCGACGCCACCTATATCGAGCCGATCACGCCGGAGATCGTCGCCAAGATCATCGAGCAGGAGCGCACCGCCCGGCCGCACGACAAGCTGGTGCTGCTGCCCACCATGGGCGGCCAGACGGCGCTCAACACCGCGCTCTCGCTGCGCAAGATGGGCGTTCTCGACACGTTCGCCGTCGAGATGATCGGCGCCACGGCCGAGGCCATCGACAAGGCCGAGGACCGCGAGCTGTTCCGCGAGGCGATGGACCGGATCGGCCTGGAGACGCCGAAGGCTGCCTTCGTCAACACCTCGGAACTGAAGAAGCGCTTCCGCGAGGAGCGCGAGGCCGCCATCGCGGCGATCGAGGCGGAGCACCCGCCGGGCAGCGCCGCGCGCGCCAACGCGCTCGCCGCCTTCGCCGCCGCATGGAACACGGGCGAGCGGCTGCGTCGTGACGAACATCGGCTGACCGCCCAGCTTCAGGCGCTGCATGCGGTCCACGTCACCGGCCTGCCGGCCATCGTCCGCCCCTCCTTCACCCTCGGCGGCACCGGCGGCGGCATCGCCTACACCCTCGACGAGCTCTACGACATCGTGCTCGGCGGGCTCGACGCCTCGCCCACCAACGAGGTGCTGATCGAAGAATCGGTTCTCGGCTGGAAGGAGTTCGAGATGGAGGTCGTGCGCGACAGGCACGACAACTGCATCATCGTCTGCTCCATCGAGAACGTCGATCCGATGGGCATCCACACCGGCGATTCGATCACCGTCGCCCCGGCGCTGACCCTGACCGACAAGGAATTCCAGCGCATGCGCGACGCATCCATCGCGGTGCTGCGCGAGATCGGGGTGGAGACCGGCGGCTCCAACGTCCAGTTCGCGGTGAACCCCGCCGACGGGCGGCTGGTGATCATCGAGATGAATCCGCGCGTGTCGCGCTCCTCGGCGCTGGCGTCGAAGGCGACCGGCTTCCCCATCGCCAAGGTCGCCGCCAAGCTCGCCGTCGGCTACACCCTCGACGAGCTCGACAACGACATCACCGGCGGCGCCACGCCGGCAAGCTTCGAGCCGACCATCGACTACGTGGTCACCAAGGTGCCGCGCTTCGCCTTCGAGAAGTTCCCCGGCGCCGAGCCGGTGCTGACCACCTCGATGAAGTCGGTCGGCGAGGTGATGGCCATCGGGCGGACCTTCGCCGAGAGCCTGCAGAAGGCCTTGCGCGGGCTGGAGACCGGTCTCGATGGCCTCGACGAGGTGATCATTGCCGGCCTCGGCCAGGGCGACGACAAGAACGCCATCCGCGCCGCGCTGTCGACGCCGACGCCGGACCGGCTGCTGGTCTGCGCCCAGGCCCTCAGGCTCGGCGCCACGGTCGAGGAGATCTACGCGGTCTGCCACATCGATCCCTGGTTTCTCAGGCAGTTGCAGGCGATCGTGGAATCGGAATCGCAGGTCCGCGCCCTCGGCCTGCCGGCGACCGCCGGGCCGCTCAGGCGGCTGAAGGCGCTGGGCTTCTCCGACGGGCGCCTGGCGTCGCTGGCCAATACCGACGAGGCCGCGGTGGCGGCGCTGCGCGCCCGCCTCGACGTCCATCCGAGCTACAAGCGCATCGACACCTGCGCCGCCGAGTTCGCCTCGCCCACCGCCTATCTCTATTCGACCTACGAGACGCCCTTTGCCGGCCTGGCGGTGAGCGAGGC
Organism: uncultured Alphaproteobacteria bacterium; assembly: GCA_963784605.1. GTDB lineage: Bacteria > Pseudomonadota > Alphaproteobacteria > Rhizobiales > Kaistiaceae > CAVSRC01. The sequence continues at coordinate 269,346 of CAWARW010000004.1, read as the reverse complement.
CGAGCCCAGCGACCGCCGGAAGGTGATCATCCTCGGCGGCGGCCCCAACCGCATCGGCCAGGGCATCGAGTTCGACTACTGCTGCTGCCACGCCTGCTTCGCGCTCGCCGACGCCGGCTACGAATCGATCATGATCAACTGCAACCCGGAGACCGTGTCGACCGACTACGACACCTCCGACCGGCTCTACTTCGAGCCGCTGACGGCAGAGGACGTGCTCGAGATCGTGCGCGTCGAGCAGTCGAAGGGGACGCTCGCCGGCGTCATCGTCCAGTTCGGCGGGCAGACGCCGCTGAAGCTCGCCAGCGCGCTGCAGGACGCCCGGGTGCCGATCCTCGGCACCTCGCCCGACATGATCGACCTCGCCGAGGACCGCGACCGCTTCGCCCGGCTGCTGACCAAGCTCGGCCTGCGCCAGGCCAAGAACGGCATCGCCTTCTCCGTCGAGCAGGCGCGGCTGGTCGCCGCCGACCTCGGCCTGCCGCTGGTCGTGCGCCCCTCCTACGTGCTCGGCGGCCGCGCCATGCAGATCATCCGCAGCGACGAGCAGCTCTCCAACTATCTGCTCGGCACCCTGCCCGAGCTGGTGCCCTCCGACGTCAAGGCGCGCTACCCCAACGACAAGACCGGGCAGATCAACACCGTGCTCGGCAAGAACCCGCTGCTCTTCGACCGCTATCTGTCGGACGCCATCGAGATCGACGTCGATGCGCTCGCCGACGGCAGCACGGTGTTCGTCGCCGGCATCATGGAGCACATCGAGGAGGCCGGCATCCATTCCGGCGATTCAGCCTGCTCGCTGCCGCCCTATACGCTGTCGGCGGCGGTGGTCGCCGCGCTCCAGGCGGAGACCCGCCAGCTCGCCCTGGCGCTCGAGGTGCGCGGCCTGATGAACGTGCAATACGCGCTCAAGGACGGCGACCTCTACGTGCTCGAGGTCAACCCGCGCGCCTCGCGCACGGTGCCCTTCGTCGCCAAGTCGATCGGCCTGCCGGTCGCCAAGATCGCCGCCCGGGTGATGGCCGGCGAGGCGCTGGCCGATTTCGACCTGTCCGCCACCAGCCGGCGGGACCACGTGGCGGTCAAGGAAGCGGTCTTCCCCTTCGCCCGCTTCCCCAACGTCGACACCCTGCTCGGCCCCGAAATGCGCTCGACCGGCGAGGTGATGGGCCTCGACAATTCCTTCGCCGTGGCCTTCGCCAAGAGCCAGCTCGGCGCCGGCAACCTGCTGCCGACCGACGGCACGCTGTTCGTTTCGGTCCGCGATGGCGACAAGGAGCGGGTGGTCGAGCCTGTAAAACGGCTGGAAAGTCTGGGCTTCAAGGTCATCGCGACGTCGGGAACCCAGCGATTTCTTAGGGCCCAGGGCATAGAATGCGGCCACATCAACAAGGTACTTGAAGGCCGGCCGCATATCGTCGATGCTATCAAGAACGGGGACGTCCAGCTCGTCTTCAATACAACCGAAGGCGCGGGGGCGCTCTCCGACAGCCGGTCCCTCCGGCGCGCAGCCTTGTTGCACAAGGTCCCGTATTACACCACCATCGCGGGTGCGATAGCGGTGTCGCACGGGATCGAGGCATATCGCTCCGGTACGCTTGAAGTGCGCCCGTTGCAGACATATTTCGCAACGACGGGCTGAGGGCGCCGAACGGCACCAACGGTCTGAGCGGATCGGGGGGGCTCGCAGAGGTACGGTGTGGAGAACGGCCATCGGACCCGGAAACGGGGCCGCTGGGCGGAAAGTTATCGTTGCCGAGGCGGCGGCAGCCAAGGGCTGGGCCGCCGGAGCTATGTGTGAGGCGCCGGGTCCAATCCGGCGAATCCTTGGGAAAGGATACGGGTGCGATGATGGAAAAGATTCCGATGACCGCGGCAGGACATGCGGTGCTGGAATCCGAGCTGAAACGGCGCACGTCCGAGGAGCGCCCGCGCATCATCCAGCTCATCGCCGAGGCGCGCGGCCACGGCGACCTGTCGGAAAACGCCGAGTATCATGCCGCCAAGGAAGCCCACGGCCTCAACGAAGGGCGGATCATGGAGCTGGAGGACCAGCTGTCGCGCGCCGATATCATCGACGTGTCGAAGCTCTCCGGCAAGACCATCAAGTTCGGCGCCACCGTCACCCTCATCGACGAAGACACCGAGCAGAAGAAGAAATACACCATCGTCGGCGACGTCGAGGCGGACGTGAAGGCCGGCAAGATCTCGATCTCCTCGCCCATCGCCCGCGCCCTGATCGGCAAGGCCAAGGGCGACGCCGTCGAAGTCTCGGCGCCCGGCGGCAGCCGCTCCTACGAGATTCTGGACGTCAAGTTCGGCTGACGCGGCCTGCCGGCCGACGAATCCCCCGCCCCGGAGGGCCTCCTCCGGGGCTTCTGCGTTTTGCACCCTCCGACCCGTCCTGCCCCGCGCTGAGCTATGCTCTCAGTGTCGCACCCCTGCGCACCTTGCATAGCTCGCCCGAGAGCTTAGATTTCGCCAGAACAGGTCCAACCGAGTCTCGGCCGGCGCCCGGGCGGGGCGGCGCGCCGTTTTCGTGAGATTCATGGCGCCCCCGAAAGCGAGGCGGCGCCTCGTGCCGCCCCAGAGGTGTCGCTATGCATGCCAAGGTCATCGTCGTCGGTTCCGGCCCTGCCGGCTACACCGCGTCCATCTACGCGGCCCGCGCCATGCTGGAGCCCGTGCAGATTTCCGGCCTCACCGCCGGCGGTCAGCTGACCACCACCACGGACGTCGAGAACTATCCGGGCTTCGCCGAGATGGTTCAGGGCCCCTGGCTGATGGAGCAGATGAAGGCCCAGGCCGAACACGTCGGCACCCGCATGGTCGCCGACCACATCACCGCCGTCGACCTGTCGCGGCGGCCGTTCCGGCTGACCGGCGACAGCGGCGAGACCTATACCTGCGACGTGCTGATCGTCGCCACCGGCGCCGAGGCCAAGTGGATGAACCTGCCCTCGGAGCAGCGCTTCCGCGGCTTCGGCGTGTCCGCCTGCGCCACCTGCGACGGCTTCTTCTATCGCAACCGCGAGGTCGTGGTCATCGGCGGCGGCAACACCGCGGTCGAGGAGGCGATCTACCTGACCAACCACGCCTCCAAGGTCACCCTCGTCCACCGGCGCAAGGAACTGCGCGCCGAGAAGATCCTGCAGAGCCGGCTTTTCGCCAACCCCAAGGTCCATGTCTATTGGGATTCGGTGGTCGCCGACGTGCTCGGATCGAGCGGCTTCCCGCCGGCGGTCACCGGCGTGCGCCTGCGCAACGTGGTCACCGGCGAGACGACGGATCTCAAGACCGACGGCGTCTTCGTCGCCATCGGTCACGCCCCGTCGGTCGCCTTCCTCGGCGGACAGGTGAAACTCAAGTCGAACGACTATGTGTGGACCGCACCGGATTCGACCGCAACCAGCGTGCCCGGCGTGTTCGCCGCTGGCGACGTCACCGACGACACGTTTCGCCAGGCAGTGACCGCCGCCGGACAGGGCTGCATGGCCGCACTGGAGGCGCAGAAGTTCCTGGCGATGGACGCCGCACCGGCAGAGGCCGCCGAATAAGCCACTGCCGGCGCATTCCGGAAACCTGGACGGCTGCGGGGAGCCGATGATGGACTGGGACAAGCTGCGCATCTTCCACGCGGCCGCGCAGGCCGGGTCGTTCACCCATGCCGGTGAGAACCTCAACATGAGCCAGTCGGCGGTGAGCCGGCAGGTGAGCGCGCTGGAGCAGGATCTCGGCGTCCCCCTCTTCCATCGTCACGCCCGCGGGCTGATCCTCACCGAGCAGGGCGACGAGCTCTTCCGCACCGCCAACGAGGTGCTGGTCAAGCTCGACGCGGCGACCTCGCGGCTGGCCGAATCCGCCGAGAAGCCTTCGGGCACGCTGCGCATCACCACCACCGTCGGCCTCGGCTCAACCTGGCTGACGGCGCGCGTGCACGAATTCGTCGACCTGCATCCGACCATCAACCTGCACCTGATCCTCGACGACCAGGAGCTGGATCTGGCCATGCGCCAGGCCGACGTCGCCATCCGCCTGCGCCAGCCGGTGCAGCCCGACCTCATCCAGCGCCGGCTGTTCACCGTGCACATGAACGTCTACGCGGCGCCGGTCTACGTCCACCGCTTCGGCGAGCCGAGGGCGATCAAGGATCTCGACGATCATCGCATCGTCACCTTCGGAGTGCCGGTGCCGGCCTATCTGCGCGACCTCAACTGGCTGGAGCTGGCCGGCCGGACGTCGGAGAACCCGCGCGAGCCGGTGCTCAAGATCAACAACCTGTTCGCCATCAAGAACGCCGTGCAGAACGGCACCGGCATCGCCGTCCTGCCGAGCTACATGGTCGAGCCGGGGTCCGGCCTCATGCAGCTCTTGCCGGAGGTCCAGGTGCCAAGCTTCGCGTCCTATTTCGTCTATCCGGCCGAGTTGAAAAACTCCGCGCGCGTCCACGTTTTCCGGGATTTCTTGCTGAGCAAGGCGCAGAACTGGGCCTATTGAATTGAAAAACAGAGCATTTCTGCTTCTGTGCTATTCGTGCCACGCTTGACAATATTACTTAGCAAAAACGCACGTCTCGTATCGCCTGTCGAAAAATATTCATACGCTCGATAGTGGTGATGCGGTGATTCGCCTGTCCTCCTCCCTGCGGGCCCGTCGGCGCATCATCTGTTCCCTCCTGGACGCGTATGCTGGCAGCGATGCTGTCGTGGCAAAGACCTGCCGGGCCCGCGAAGGGCCCGGCTTTTTCTTGCGATGCTTGTCAGAGCCGGCCGGACGGCCGCGGTCACATGTACAGCTGCTCGTTGGTCATGCCGGTATACAGGCCGGCGACGTATTCGCCGTAGCCGTTGAACAGGCGCGTCGGAATCGACTCCTGGGTGCCGATGTCGCGTTCCATCGCCTGGCTCCAGCGCGGATGCGGCACCTCCGGATTGACGTTCGCCCAGAAGCCGTATTCGCTCGCCTGCAGCTGCTGCCAGAAATTCAGCGGGCGCTCCTCGACGAAGCTGAACTTGACGATCGACTTGATCGACTTGAAACCGTACTTCCACGGCAGATGGACGCGCAGCGGCGCCCCCATGACGTTGGCCACCGGCTTGCCGTAGGCGCCGGTCACCATGAAGGCGAGTTCGTTGGTCGCCTCTGCCATGGTCAGCCCCTCGACATAGGGCCACGGATACCAGAACTGCTTCTGGCCGCTGGCCATGCCCGGATTGTTGAAGGTCTCCATGCGCAGGTACTTGGCAGAACCCAGCGGCTTGGCGAATTCGACCAGCTTGGCGAGCGGGAACCCGGTCCACGGCACGGTCATCGACCACGCCTCGACGCAGCGGTGGCGGTAGAGGCGCTCCTCCAGCGTCATCTTGCGGATGAGATCGTCGATGCCGATGGTGATCGGCTTCTCCACCAAGCCGTCGATCGCCACCTCCCACGGCCGCGTCTCCAGGGACTGGGCGGCGCCGGCGACATCCTTCTGCGTGCCGAACTCGTAGAAATTGTTGTAGTTCTCGTTGGTCGCTTCCGGCGTCACCGGCCGTCGATGGTGTAGCGGTTGTTGCGCGCCGCCGGATAGAGATCGATGGTCTGGTCGGTCTCGGCCCACGCCGCCGACGGCAGCGCCGCCGCCGCCACGCCGCCAAACAGCGCCGCGCCGCCGGCCGCCATGATCTGGCGGCGATTGAGATAGGCAGCCTCCGGGGTCGCCCGGTGCTCGGGGATCTCCCAACCCTTCCTGCGGATCACATACATCGGCTACTCCCTCGGCTTTCGCCCTGTCGCTGCTCACGCTAGCTAAAGCGCCCCCCGCACACGATCAACTCACGATGGCGTGGGCATGCGCGTGTCCACCATGCGACAGGGGGACGAGCAAGGAAAGGGGGCGGGCGGCGGCCGGCGGCAGCCGCGACCGCTATCCCGTGGTGCGAAAATGACGCCCGCCGGTGGTGTCGCCGGCCATCGCCCGGCGTAAGGTTGCGCAAAAGATGGGAGGAGACGAGCGTGACGCAAGGCATCGAAGGCAAGGTTGTCGTCATCACCGGCGCCAGCAGCGGGCTCGGCGAGGCCGCGGCGCGGCGCCTCGCCGCCGACGGGGCGAAGCTGGTTCTGGGCGCCCGGCGGCTCAACCGGTTGCGGGCGCTGGCGGCGGAGCTGCGGCTCGGCGACGACGCCGTCGTCGAGACGGACGTCACCCAGGTCGACCAGGTCAGGGACCTCGTCGACCGCGCCGTTGCGCTCCACGGGCGCATCGACGTCATGATCAACAATGCCGGCCTCATGCCCCATTCGCCGCTCGAACGGCTGAAGATCGCCGAATGGGACCGCATGATCGACGTCAACATCAAGGGCGTCCTCTACGGCATCGCCGCCGCCCTGCCCCACATGAAGGCGCGAGAAGAGCGGCCACATCATCAACGTCTCGTCGGTGGCCGGCCACAAGGTGAACCCGAACAGCGCCGTCTACGCGGCGACCAAGCACGCGGTGCGCGTCATCTCGGAAGGGCTGCGCATGGAAGTGAAGCCCTACAACCTGCGCACCACCATCATCTCGCCGGGACGCGGTCGTCACCGAACTGCCGAACACCATCAGCGAGCCCGAGATCGCCGAGGCCGTCCGCGGCCGCTACGCCGAATACGGCATTTCCGCCGCCTCGTTCGGCAGCATGGTGGCCTTCGCCATCAGCCAGCCGGAGGACGTCGACGTCAACGAAGATCCATCCTTCCGGCCGACCAAGCAGCCGCAGTAGACGAGAAACGGGCGCGTCCGCCGTGGCGGAACGCACGCGCCGATCCGCGTGCAGACGCCCGACGGTCCCTCAGGCGGCCTTTTCTCGGCCGCCGGCCGCCCGTTCGATGACCTGGTCGGCGAGCCGGCCGGTCAGTTCGGCGAGATGGTCGAAGCTCGCCCTGAAGGTGCCGACGCCGGCCGTCGCCGAGCGCAGCTCGACGATCAGGTCGCGGATTTCGGCCTGCGGGATCAGCGCCTCGACCACGTCCCAGCCCGGCCAGCCGGGCCGCGCGTCGAAGCCGAGGATCTGGCCGCGCCGCTGCGAGACGATGCCGTTGACCCGCGGCGTCGCCTCCGACGGCACCGCGATCTCCACCTTGAGGATCGGCTCGAGCAGCACCGGATGGCACTGCGGCATGCCCTCGCGCATGCCGATCTGCGCGGCCGTGCGGAACGCCATGTCGGAGGAATCGACCGCGTGGTAGGAGCCGTCGGTCAGCGTCACCGACACGTCGACCACCGGGAAGCCGAGCGGCCCCTTGTTGAGGTATTCGGGAACGCCGATCTCGACCGAGCTGAAATAGTTGCGCGGCACGGCGCCGCCGGTGACCGTCTCGGCGAACTGGAAGCCGGCGCCGCGCGGCAGCGGCTTGATGTCGAGCACGACGTCGCCGAACTGGCCATGGCCGCCCGACTGCTTCTTGTGGCGGCCGCGCACGGTCACCGAGTGGCGGATCGTCTCCTTGTAGGGCACCGCCGGTTCGTGGGTGACGGTGGCAATGCCGTATTTGCCGGTCAGCCGCTCCATGGCGACGCGCAGGTGCATCTCGCCCTGCCCTTCGATCAGCGTCTCGCCGGTATCCTGGGTGTGGGTGATGCGCAGCGACGGGTCTTCTTCGAGCAGCTTGGTCAGCGCCGACGACAGCTTGACGTCGTCCTTGCGCTCGGCCGCGGCGACCGCGGCGCCGAGCACCGGTTCCGGCGGCGCCAGCGTGACCACCTGCGCCGGCGCCGTCTTGCCGGTGCCCAGCGTCATGCCGGTCTGGGCGCCGTCGAGCTTGCCGAGGCCGACCGTCTCGCCGACTTCCGCCGCCTCGCGCTTGGTCGTGTGCTGGCCCATCATGCGGAAGACGCCGGAGACGCGGCCGACCGAGCCGTCCGGCCCGACCAGTTCGGCGCCGTCGCCGACCGTGCCGGACGAGCACGCGGGCGACCGACAGCTTGCCGCCGTGGGTGGTGTGCACCGTCTTCATCACCTGCACGACGGCGTCGCCGTTGGCTTCGATGCCGAGGCGGCGCGCGGGTGTCGGCGATGCCGGGCGCCTCGTGGCGGATCGCCTTGAGCAGCCGGCCGATGCCGCCGCCGTGTTCGGCCGCGCCGATCAGCACCGGGCAGATCAGCCCCTCGCGCATCTCCTTGACGAGGTCGTCGAAGATCTGGTCGCGCGGCGGCTCGCGTTCCTCGAGCAGCTGCTCCATCAGCGTGTCGTCGTAGTCGGCCAGCGTCTCCATCATGTGGAAGCGCGCCTCGACCTCGCGCGCCTTCTCCTCGTCGGGGATCGGGATCATCTCGCTGGGCGCGTGCTCGTGGTAGACGAAGGCGCGCTCCAGCGCCAGGTCGATGAAGCCGGTGACCGCGCTCGTCCTGCCAGATCGGGATGTGGCGCAGCACCAGCGGCACGGCGCTCGCCGGCTGCAGCGTCTTCAGCGTCTCGCGCACGCTGGCGTCGGCCTTGTCCACCTTGTTGAGGAAGAGGATGCGCGGCATGCCGCGGTCCTCCAGCGTCTTGAGGATGACCTGCAGGGCCGGGATCTTCTTCTCGTCGGCCTCCGCCACCACCACCGCCAGGTCGACGCCGGCCAGCACGCCCTCGGCCTCGAAGGCGAATTCGATCGAGCCGGGGCAATCGAAGAAGGCCAGCTTGTCGCCCATGAATTCGGTCTCGGCGACGTTGACCTCGACGCTCATCTGATGGGCGCGCGCCTCGGGCGAGGCGTCGCCGACGGTGTGCTTTTCGGCGATCGTGCTCTGGCGGGTGATGGCGCCGGTGCGCGCCAGAATCGCTTCCAGCAGCGTTGTCTTGCCGCTGGCAAACGGGCCTACGAGTGCGATGCACCGAGGCCCGGCAACTCTGTTGTTGTTTCCCATAGCCGCGCCTTTCTCTTGCTTGAGCGTTCCGTTTTCTTGCTTCGTTCTTGTTAAGCCGCGCCAAAGCCCCTGAGCCAGGCGCGGCCGCTCAACCCGATGTCATCAGGGAACCAGCGGGCTGACAAGGGCAGACAGGTGGCGAGCGAGCCGCCCCGACGGTGTCATTGTGCCCACAGCTCGAGCGAGCTGATCGCGACCGCGAAATCGAGGCCGAGCTGGCCCTGGACCGACAGGGGCTGCAGGGCGAAGGAGCGGTTGGAGCCGCCGACCAGCACATTGGCGCCGGCGCCGACCATCAGCGAGGCTTCCGCCGAGGCGCCGACATAGGTGCCGGCAAGCGCGCCGACCGTGTAGCCGCGTCTGCGCGGAGAGCACCGCCCACACGATCACCGTCTCGCCGGTGACGCCGACATCGATGCCGAGCTTGTCGATGCGGCCGCCATAGATCTCCGGCCCGCGGAAATCCGGCATGAAGTTGCAGGTCATGCCCTTCGACGAGCCGATGATCATGCCGACGCCGGGCGCCACATTGCAGGTGAGCAGGCCGGTCTTGATGTAGCCGGCGTCCGCCGGCGCCGACCCGGCGATCGCGGCCGCAGCCAACGCTACGGCGGCGAACAGAACCTTCGCCGCCGCTGAAATCCTTGAAATCATGGTCAATTGCCTCCGAATCGGTGTCCGGCTTCGACCGCGCCGGCCAATCGCGAGCGTTTGCCCCGCTCCGCGGGCATCGTGGCACGGCGCGCGCCGAGGAAAAGCGGCCGCCCACGCCAAGCGACGCTTGATCGCAGCACTTCAAAAGTGCATGTCCTCGCCGCGGAGGGAATTGCATGCTCAATTTCTACGGTCTCAGCGAAAAGGGGCTCGACACCCTGCCGGTCGGCGGACGACGGCGAGGTGCCGGCGACCACCGGCTGGGTCGATCTGTTCCAGCCGACGGCGGAGGAGAACCGCGCCGTCGAGCATTTCCTCGGCGCCGCCGTACCGACCCGCGAAGAGGCCCAGGAGATCGAGTTCTCCAGCCGCTTCTACGCCGAGGACGGCGCCACCTTCATGACCGTGACGGTGATGACCGGCGTCGACCGGGGCCAGCCGGAGCTGGCGCCCTTCACCATCGCCATGGCCGGCGAGCGCATCGTCACGCTGCACTACAACGACTTGCGCGCGCTGCGCCATTTCCTGACGCGCGCCTCCAAGCCGGGCAACGGCTGCTCCTCGGCCCCGGCGGTGTTCCTCGGGCTGATCGAGGCGATCGTCGACCGCGACCGCCGACGTGCTGGAGCGGATCAGCGGCGACGTCGACCGCATCAACCAGGATGTCTTCGCCCGCCGCCGCGACCCGGCGCACGAGGGCCGCGAGCTCTCCGAACTGATCGAGGCGATCGGCGTGCAGGGCGACCTGGCGGCCAAGGCCCGCGAGAGTCTGGCCTCGCTCGAACGCCTGGTGCAATACGCCGGCCTGGCGGCGCCGAGCATCAACGCCAAGGGCAGCAACCGCGCCCGCATGAAGCTCGCCGCCCGCGACATCCGTTCGCTCGAGGACCACGTCACCTTCCTGTCGAACAAGATCAACTTCCTGCTCGACGCCACGCTCGGCCTCATCTCGGTGGAGCAGAACGAGGTGATCCGCGTGCTGACCGTGCTCTCGACGTTCTTCTTCCCGCCGACGCTGATCGGCACCATCTACGGCATGAACTTCCATTTCATGCCGGAACTGCAATCGCCCTTCGGCTATCCGCTGGTGATCGGCGCCATGGTCATCTCGGCGCTGGTGCCCTTCTTCTATTTCAAGCGGCGCGGCTGGCTGTAGGGCCGCCGCCGTTTCCACTCAGCCGATCAGGGGAAGGCGACCGCGGCGCGCGCCGCGGCGATGCGTGCCGGCGACCAGTTGGCGACCGGCCCCGGCGGCGCGCCGGGGGCTGTCAGGTTGGTGCCCTCTCCGGGCGCCGACAGGATGACGCTGCCGGCCGGCGTGGTGACCTCGACCGAGCCCTCGAAGACGACGACGCCGGTGACGCCGTTGCTCGGCCCGCTCCAGAAATCGGTGCCGCGCACGCCGATCAGCGCCAGCGGCGTGGTGACGCTCGCCTGCCGCGTGGCGCCGGCGCCGAGCTTGCCGGAAATGTAGCGGAACGGGCCGGTGATCGCGGCGTGGAAGCGGCTGGTGCCGCCGGGGTCGAAGACGAACGTGTCGAGCACGACCGCGGCCTTCTCGCCGAGGGTCAGGCGGGTGCCGTCGGCGAAGAGGAGTTCGAGGCGAGCGCCGTCGCCGGTCGCCACCGTTTCCAAGAGGCGCACGGCCGTCCCGCCCGCCAACAATTCGCTCGCGCCATCGCTGGTGCCGGTGCAGGCGCCCGCGCAGCGGACCACGCTGCCGATCACCGCCTCCGCCGCCGATGCGCCGGAAACCCCTGTCAAAACAAGGAGAAAGGCCAAAGCCTTGGTAAAACTATACATGACACCTTGAGCCCGCGGTGGAACCCACCTTATCATGACACAAAGTCAGCGAAGACAGGCGGCGTGTGATGTCTTCCAGCCAGGCCTCTCGTTCCGCGCCTTCGCCGGCGCCCGACCCGACGGCAGAGGAGACTGCGGTGGCGCGCCGGCGCCTGGCCGCTCTCGATGCCGGTGTCTTCGCGGAGGCGCTGCCGGTCTCGCCGATCCAGCAGAACGACCTCATCCGGCGCGCCGTGCGAAAGCTGTTTGGCCATGGCCTTTGAGGCGATCGACCGGTCGGGCGGCGCGCACCTCTGGCACCTGGCCGATCTGGCCGAGCGTGCGGTCTTCGACCGCTATATCGACATGGTGGCGACCGCCCTCGCCGACCGCTTCACCCTCAAGGTCCACGTCAACGGCGCCGGCCGCTGGCGCGCCTACAACGGCTGGATCGCCCGCCTGCAGGACGGCAACGACGATGGCGACGACTACCGCCGCTTCGTCCGCCTGTGTGCCGACCTGGTCGAATGCCTCGCCAGCCAGCGCGTCGTCACCTACACGGCGATGATGCGCGACGCCTCCGAACCGATGACCGACGTGGTGCTGCAATACCCCAACGAGGTGACCGCGCTGGCCGCCGGCGCCGCGCTCTACATCGTGCGGACGACGGCGCTGACCGGCGCCGACGTCGCCGAACCGCTGGCCCCGGCGGTTGCCGAGAGCGCCGCCGCCGCGCTGCAGCGCCATCCGGCGGCGGCCGCCGAACGCTTCCGCGAACTGCTGCGGCTGAGCACGCCCCGGACGTAGGCCTTGGGTCAGCCGGCGCCGCCGCGGTTCCATCCGCGGCCGGTGTCGCCGTAGGCCTCCCAGCCATCCGCCGTCACGGCAAGCGTGTCTTCCAGCTTGATGAAGCCGCGCCGGGGATGATGCAGCGTCGTCTCGATGGAGAGCACCATGCCGGCGGCGAGCGGCTTGTCCATGTCGTCGCGGCCATAGGTCAGGCGCGGCGACTCGTGCGAGACCAGCCCCATGCCGTGGGCGACGAAATCGATGGCATTGGCGTTGGACGAACGGCGCAGCACGGCCTCGGCGCTGGCATAGACGTCGGCGCCGCTGGCGCCCGCCCGGATGGGGGCGCGTGCCGCCATCTGGATGGCATCGATCTCGCCCAGCAGGTCGATCAGCTCCGCGTCGGGCTCGCCGTGGATCGCCATGCGGCAGAGGTCGCCGATATAGCCGCCGTAGTTGCCGCCCGAATCGAGCGACAGGATATCCCCCTCCCCCCAGACCTGGTCGGACGGCGCCCGGTTGACGCTGGTCCCGGCGGTGATCAGGCAATATTCGAAGGTGAGGCCGCGTTTGACTTCTTCTTCCCTCAGCGCCTGCACCAGCTCGTTCTTGGTGGCGCCGGGGCCGTGCGCCGCCATCACCGCCAGCATGGCGTCGACGACCCGCTCGGACGCGATGCGGATCAGGTCCAGCTCATGCGCCGTCTTGACCGCGCGCAGCCGCTCCAGCGGCGACCACGCGTCGACGATGGCGACGCCCGCCATGGCGTCGGTGAGCACAGCCTCGGCGTCCGCCGGCAGGAAGGCGCGCTCGACGCCGATGCTGCCGACCGGGCCGAGCCCGCGGATGTGCTCGACGGCCAGCGCCATCGCGTCGCGGCTGCCGCGCGCGCGGGTCACGACCGTTGGCACCCAGAAGCGGCCGTTGTCGCGTTCGTAGCCTTCCAGCGGATTGCCGACATAGGCCGACCGCTCCGGATGGCCCTTCTGGTAGACGAGCAGCGGCAGATAGCGGCTCGGCCCGATCGCATCGAAGTGATCGTAGAAGAAGAAGCGATAGCCGCCGAGCAGGTACTGGATGTTGGGCTTGGAGCAGACGACGACGACGTCGATCCCCGCCTCCTCCATGAGCCGGTCGAGCCGGTCGGCATCGAAGGGAAGCCGGGACGGGTCCGGCGTGCGGGCTGCACCCGCTTGCATGGTCATGGATTTGCTCCTCCCGGCCGCACCTTATGGTGCGCGGCGGTCGGGGTCCATCGGGCGGATGCACGAAAAGGCGGCCTTCCCCTAGGTAGCTGGGGATCACGGCACGCCTGCGATTGCCGTCGGCGGCCGGCGCTGTCGCCCCGGCCGCGGCCTTTCCGGCGAGGGCTACCGCAGCCCGGCGCAGAAGCGCTGGATGCGTTCGCTCGCCTTCTCCAGCGCCTCGGTCGAGGTGGCGTAGGAGATGCGGAAGTTGGGGCCGAAGCCGAAGGCCGAGCCCTGCACCACGGCGACGCCCTCGGCTTCGAGCAGTTCGGTGACGAAATCGTCGTCGCTGGCGATCACCTTGCCCGACGGTCCCGTCTTGCCGATCAGTTCGGCGCACGAGGGATAGACATAGAAGGCGCCCTCCGGCGTCGGGCAGTGGAGGCCGCGCGCCTGGTTGAGCATCGAGACGACCAGGTCGCGCCGCTCCTTGAACACCGTGTTGTGCTCGGCGATGAAGTCCTGCGGGCCGGTCAGTGCCTCGAGCGCGGCATACTGCGAGATCGACGAGGGATTCGACGTCGACTGCGACTGGATGGTGGCGATCGCCTTGATCAGCGGCGTCGGGCCGGCACCGTAGCCGATGCGCCAGCCGGTCATGCAGTAGGCCTTGGAGACGCCGTTGACGGTCAGCGTCCGCTCGTAGAGCGCCGGCTCGACCTGGGCCGGCGTCGTGAAGACGAAGTCGTCGTAGACGAGATGCTCGTACATGTCGTCGGTCATCACCCACACCTGCGGGTGGCGGACGAGCACGTCGGTGAGCGCCTTCAGCTCGGCGCGGCTGTAGGCGGCGCCGGACGGGTTCGACGGCGAGTTGAAGATCAGCCACTTGGTCTTCGGCGTGATCGCCTTGTCGAGCGCCTCGGGGGTGACCTTGAAGTTGGTCTCCAGCGAGGCTTCGACGAAGGTCGGCGTGCCGCCGGCGAGCAGCACCATGTCCGGATAGCTCACCCAATAGGGCGTCGGGATGAGCACCTCGTCGCCGGGGTTCACCGTCGCCATCAGCGCGTTGTAGAGCACCTGCTTGCCGCCGGTGCCGACGGTGACCTGGTTGGCGGCGTAGGTGAGGCCGTTCTCGCGCTTGAACTTGTCGACGATCGCCGCCTTCAGCTCGGGAATCCCGTCGACGGCGGTGTACTTGGTCTTGCCGTCGCGGATCGCCTTCATCGCCGCCTGCTTGATATTGTCGGGCGTATCGAAGTCGGGTTCGCCGGCACCCAATCCGATGACGTCGCGACCGGCGGCCTTGAGTTCACGCGCTTTGTTGGTGACCGCGATGGTGGCGGAGGGCTTCACGCGGGCGAGCGAGTCGGCAAGGAAGGCCATGGTCCGGACTCCGGAAAAGGGTTTTCAAACGGCGCGGACCCTAGTGCTGCGACCCGCAAATAACAAGCAGAACCGAGCATTTTGCCGGCCCTGCGTCACCGCGCGCCGACGCCCGCCGGGCCCTCGCCGACAGCCGGTTATCGAGGTGCAGGAGGGCCGGCAGGCCGGCGATCCTGGCGGCTGAGACGCCCGGCCAATTCCGCTTCTCACCGGGCGGGCGCCGGCGCCTCGATCGGCTCCTGGGAGACGGCGATCGCGGCCGCATACGACCCGCCGACGCCGGCCGCCAGGCGTCGCTGCACCCATGCGGCAAGGCTGGTCGCCACGATGGCCACGACCACGCCGCCGATCGTGCCGGCGAGGTGATGACCGCCCTCGACCGGCGTCGTCGCCAGCATGGCGACGTTGAGCGCCAGCATCGGCCAGACGAATTTCCAGATGCCGCGGAAGGCGAGCACGACGACCACGTTGAGCGTGGCGTGATAGGACGGAAAGGCGATCAGGCCGCGGATGTCGTCGAGGGAGAAGTTCGTCCACTGCCCGGAGCGCAAATCGAAGAACGCCTGCTTGTAGGCGAGATCGACGACCGGATGGTGCAGCGCCAGGCTCTCGTCGGGCCGGTAGTAGGCGAGCGCTCCCGCCGACGGCCACAGGCCGGAGACGGCAGTCGCGATGAGCACGCCGATCATCGCCGCCAGCACCAGCTCGCTCGCCCGGTCGGTGCGCCCGATGGCGGACAGAACGATGATTCCGAACCCGACGAGCGGCAGCACCGCAACATAGAGAAGCGCGCAGACCGTCCCCAGCCACGGCCGCGCCACGACATAGGCGTAGTAGGCGCCCCAATCGAAGTGGAGCAGCCGGTCGACGGCCGCGATCTGGGCATCGACCAGCGGCAGATTGAGCGTGATGACGAGATTGCTGAACACGGCCGCCGCCGCCGAGAAGGCCAGCAGCCACGCCGTCTCGCGCACCATGACGATAAAATCAGGGTTCGGCCGCCAGCGTCGATAAAACTCGGCAAGGCCGAGCAGGCCGGCGACCGCGATGCAGACGCGCACCGCGCTGACCAGCGCGAACTGATATCCCGCCGTCACGATCCACAGCACGTCGACGGCCGCGATCGCCGCGGTCATGGCGATCTTCAGACAGTCGACGGACGTGACACCACCTGGTCGCCGCATGGGCTCTCCCGGTTCCCTCGGACGAGGAAAAACCTATCGCATGAACGGCGTATGGAAATGGTTACTGCCCCACCGGCAATTGTACGTTCAGGCCGGATTCCCGCCGCCGGCGTGTCCCGCCATGCGGCCGTCGGCACCGCTTGCGGTCTCCTTCCGTTCTCCCGTTCGATCGATCCGATTGATGGGAGCCTAACGGAATGGAATTGGACGTGGCGCCGCCGGTGGCCAATTCTCCGCGATGACAGCCGGGGAAACCGATGATGTACACGCTCTATTCCATGCAGTCGTCCGGCAACTGCTACAAGCCGCGGCTGCTCATGCACCAGCTCGGCCTGCCCTTTCGGCTGGTCGAAACCGACCCGTCGCGGGGGGCGACGCGCACGCCCGACTATCTGGCGCTGAACCCAAACGGCAAGGTGCCGCTGCTGGTGCTGCCCGACGGACGCCGTCTGTCGGAATCGAACGCCATGCTGCTCTACCTCGCCGAGGGCACGCGCTTTCTGCCCGACGACCGCTACCAGCGGGCGCTCGTCCACCAGTGGCTGTTCTTCGAGCAGTACGACCATGAGCCGGTGATCGCCGTCGCCCGCTCGTGGATGAAGGTCTACCCGGACCGCATCGGCAAGGCGACGCCGGAGCAGATCGCCGACTGGCAGAAGCGCGGCAATCGCGTCCTCGCCGTGATGGAGACGGCGCTGGCGGCCGCCGACTGGTTCGGCGGACCGGCTTACTCGGTCGCCGACATCGCGCTCTATGCCTATACCCATGTCGCCGAGGACGGCGGCTTCGACCTTAACGCCTATCCCGCCATCGGGGCGTGGCTGAAGCGCGTCGCCGCCCAACCCGGCCACGTCGGTCTCGACTGGCGGCCTGAGGACTAGGCGGGGACAGCGTCGCCACAATTCGGCCCGCACAAATGTCCGCCTCGGCCGCAATCCCGTCCGAGGACTGCCGTCTTTGCTTCCCACCTTCAGGGTGTCAGACGGAGGATTCTTCGATGCGCACCAGCAGCCGCACCCACGCCCAGCACCCGCACGATTCAGGCACCGGCGGTTTCCTGTTGTGGATTGCCGTCTATGCCGGCTTCATGCTGGCGCTGATCGCGCTCAACGGCAGCGCGCAGCTGTTCGACCATCACCAGCTGTCGTGGCCGGCGCTGCTGTCGATCGGCTAGTCGGACTTCGGCGGCGTCTCGGCAAACGCCTTGAGGCGGGCGAGGCCGCGCGCATAGTCGGGTCCGACGATCCCGTCGATCGCCAGACCGCGATACCGGTTGACCGGATTGAAGCCGAGATCCTTGCGATAGCCCCAGACGACGGTCGTCGCCGCGGCACCCTTCTCATCCAGACGAAACCACGCCTCGGTCTCCGGCTCACCGCCGCGGGTGACGCGCATCGCCACTGACTGGTCGGGCGCGATGGCCTTGATCGTTTCGGCGCCCGTGCCCACCGCCGGCACCTTGCTCTCCCACGTCACCCGCTGTCCGACCCCGTCCAGCGGTCCGGTATAGGTGATCGCCACATCCGGATCGCCCGCCAGCCACGGCGACCATTCGGCCAGGTGCCTGAGGTCGGCGACCAGCGGAAACACCGCCGCCCGCGGCAGCGCGATATCGATCGACCGGGTGACCTCGGGCTCGCGCGGCAGGAAATAGCCGCCGATGAGCGCGGCCAGGGCGAGCGCCACCACGCCGATGGCCCCGCGCTTCAGCCACACCCCGACCCGCCGTGGTTTGGCGGGGTTTGCCGCATCGGGCGCATCGCCGGCGGGCGCTGGCGTGGAATCGGCCGTCATCGGCGGAAAGTGTACACCCCGCGACAACGCGGCCATACCAAACAAAAACCATTGCGGCGGCGCCGGGTTGCCAGGCGTCGGGCACAGGGGGTGCGGCAATATCGATTGTAACCGCCCCTTCACACAACCTCGTTTCTATTCAAGATTATGCATCCCTTGTCAGTTTGGGAGTCGGTACTTGCCGCAGTTTGCCAATCTTACCGAGGGCCTGCGCTTCCGCGTCGTGCTGAGGCCCGGCGTGGCCATCGGCCCCGGCAAGGCCGACCTGCTCGAAGCGATCGACGAGACGGCGTCGCTGACCGCGGCAGCGCGAGTCTCCGGCATGAGCTACAAGCGGAGCTGGATGCTGGTGCAGGAGATGAATGATGCCTTCGTCGAGCCGCTGGTGACGACGGCCAAGGGCGGCACCGGCGGTGGCGGCGGCACGCAACTGACGCCGCTCGGCCGCCGCGTGCTGACGCGCTATCGCCAGATGGAGACCGACGCCGGCAAGGTGGTCGCCGCCGGCATCGCCGACCTTCGCCGCTATCTCAAGCCGGACGGTGCCGACCCCGCTGGCGAGGCGACGCGCGCCAAGCCGCGCCGCCGCCGCAACGAAGATTGATTCCGCGAGCGCTTCATGCTGTCATATTCGATATGTTTAGCTGAACATATCGAGGTCGCCATGCTCTCCCGCCGCCTGCTGCTGGCCGCCGCCGTCGCCCCGACCGCCGTCGCCGGCGCCACCCTGCCCGCCTTTGCCGCCGACCCTATCGTCTTCGCCGCCGCCAGCCTCAGGAACGCGCTTGACGACGTCGCCACCACCTACAAGCAGAAGACCGGCAAGACCGTCGCCATCAGCTATGGCGGCACCGCGACGCTCGCCCGGCAGATCGAACAGGGCGCGCCGGCCGATATCTTCTTCTCCGCCGACGTGACCTGGATGGACTATGCCGCCGATCACCAGCTGATCCGCCCGGAGACCCGGCGCACGCTGCTTGGCAACGAGATCGTGCTGGTGGTGCCCAAGGCATCGACCGCGACGATTGCCATCGGCGACGGCATGGACCTCGCCGGCCTGCTCGGCCCCGGCGGCCATCTCGCCATGGCCAATGTCGATTCGGTGCCCGCCGGCCGCTACGGCAAGGCCGCCCTCGAGACGCTCGGCGCCTGGGACAGCGTCGCCGACCGGGTCGTGCAGTCGGAGAACGTCCGCCTGGCGCTCGCCTTCGTCGCCCGCGGCGAGGCGCCGGCCGGTATCGTCTATGCCACCGATGCCGCCGCCGAGCCGGCGGTGAAGGCGATCGCCACCTTTCCCGCCGACAGCCATCCGCCGATCCTCTATCCTGTCGCCATGACCGCCAGCTCGACCGATCCGGATGCCCGCGCCTTCTTCGATTTCCTGCAATCGGACGCGGCGCTGCCCGCCTACCGCCGGCAGGGCTTCACCGTCGTCGCGCCGGGATCGTAGAACAGGACGGCATGCTTGATCCGCTGAGCCCGCAGGAATGGTCCGCCATTGAGCTGAGCCTGCGCGTTGCCGGAATCGCTGCGGCGGCGAGCCTGCCCTTCGGCATCGCGGTCGCCTGGCTGCTGGCGCGCGGGCGTTTCTTCGGCCGCGCGCTGCTCGACGGCTTCGTCCATCTGCCGCTGGTCGTGCCGCCGGTGGTGACCGGCTATCTGCTGCTGCTCGCCTTCGGCACCAAGGGGCCGATCGGCGCGTTTCTGCTGCACAGCTTCGGCGTCGTGCTGGCATTCAACTGGACCGGCGCGGCACTGGCCGCGGCGATCATGGGCTTCCCGCTGATGGTGCGCGCCATCCGCCTGTCGATCGAGGCGATCGACCCGCGCCTCGGCGCCGCCGCAGCGACGCTCGGCGCGCGGCGGATCGGAATCCTGGTGACCGTGACGTTGCCGCTGGCGCTGCCCGGCATCCTCGCCGGCGTCGTGCTGTCGTTTGCCCGCGCCCTCGGCGAGTTCGGCGCCACCATCACCTTCGTCGGCAACATCCCCGGTGTCACCCAGACGGTGCCGCTGGCGATCTACACCGACGTGCAGGTGCCGGGCAGCGAGCTGGCGGCCCTGCGGCTGACGCTCTTCGCCGTGGTCATCGCCTTCGCCGCGCTGCTGCTCTCCGAGCTGCTCGCCCGCCGCGTGGCCCGGCGCACGGCGGCCTGACCATGCTCCAGGTCGACATCGACAAGACGCTCGGCCGCTTCACGCTATCGGCGCGCTTCGAAAGCGCCGGCGGCGTCACCGCCCTCTTCGGCCGCTCCGGCGCCGGCAAGTCGACGCTGGTCAACGCCATCGCCGGACTGGTGCGGCCCGACCGCGGCACCATCCGCCTCGACGACGAGGTCCTGTTCGACGCCGATCGCCACGTCAACCTGCCGGTGCGCCGGCGCGCCATCGGCTACGTGTTCCAGGAGGGCCGGCTGTTCCCGCATTATTCGGTGCGCGGCAACCTGATGTACGGGCGGCGGCGCACCCCGCGCCGGCGGCGCTGGGGATCGTTCGACCAGATCGTCGAGCTGCTCGGCATCGGCGATCTGCTGCGCCGGCGCCCGGCGAGCCTGTCCGGCGGCGAGAAGCAGCGCGTCGCCATCGGCCGGGCGCTGCTGCAGAGCCCGCGCCTGCTGCTCATGGACGAGCCGCTCGCCGCGCTCGATCCGGCACGCAAGGAGGAGATCCTGCCCTATATCGAGCGGCTGCGCGACGAGATGAAGCTGCCCATCGTCTACGTCAGCCACAGCGTCGACGAGGTGACGCGGCTGGCCGACACGCTGGTCCTGCTCGCCGACGGCCGCACCATCGCCACCGGCACCGTCAACGAGGTGTTCGGCCGGCTCGACCTGCGCGCCCACACCGGACGCTTCGAAGCGAGCATGGTGCTGATGGCGACGATCGTCGCCCACGACGAGAAGAGCGGTACGACGGTGCTCGATCATCCGGCCGGGCGCATGTGGACGCCGTCGATCGACCGGCCGCCGGGGAGCCCGGTGCGCCTGCGCGTGCGGGCGCGCGAAGTGGCGCTGGCGGTGGGCGATCCCGGCCTGCTGTCGATCCGCAACCGCCTCAATGCGGTGGTCACCGACATCGCCGTCGGCCCCGGCGCCGCCGTCGAGGTGCAGCTCGATGCCGGCGGTCAGATGCTGATGGCGCGCATCACGCGCGACGCCGCGCGCGCGCTCGACATCGCGATCGGCCAGCCGGTCGTAGCGCTGATCAAGTCAGCGGCGTTCGACCGGCTGGACGATTTCGCCTGAGGCTTACGAGCAGCCCTTGAGGTGCCGGCTGCCGTCGATCACGGTCAGCCGCACCGAGGCGGTGCCCGAGTGCATCATGCCGATCTGCTGGGCGGCACTGCGGGTAAGATCGATCACCCGGCCGCCGACGAAGGGTCCGCGATCGTTGATGCGCACCACCACCGAGCGGCCGTTGGCGAGATTGTCGACCCTGACGCGGGTCCCGAAGGGAAGGCTGCGATGGGCTGCCGCGAGCGCATTGGCATTCATCCTTTCGCCGCTCGCCGTCCTGGTGCCCATGCTGTACCAGGACGCCTTTCCGCACTGGGCTGCGGACGCTTCACCCGATTGAAAACCTGCCACCGCCACAAAAGCCGCGATGGCCACCCCGAACGCAAAATAGCGTGAACTTGCGAACTTCACTCTTTGATTTCCGTCTGTTGTTGAGCCGCATCTTTTGCTTGTCCCTCCCAGCCCTGCCGCCAGCGGGTTCCCTCCCCGGCGACGGATCGATCTGCCTGGGGAAATGAGGCGCGAATGCGGCTCCCGGCTCACCTTCGGAGTCGAGCGGTAACCACCTGTGACGAGACAGATCGGAGGTTGCAGGCGGCTACAGGCGGGCGATGAGGGCCTCGGCCGCGGCCGGCGCGCGGACCTTGTCGCCGGCGATCATGTAGACGAAGACGTCGCGCTTCTTCTTCGCTGCGGCCTTGCCGCCGAAGCGCGGCAGATCGTCCGCCTCGCCGCCGGCCTGCCAGGCCTTCGCCCGCGCCGCCCAGGCGTCGAGATCGGCCGGCGCATAGCCGCTGGCGATCGCCTCTTGCGACTTCTGCAGACGGGCATAGACGAAATCGGCGGTGACGTCGGCGATCGCCGGATAGTCGTCGGAGTGGGCATAGACGACGGCGACATTGTGCCGGCGGGCGAGCGCCACGAACTCCGGCACGAGGAAGGTCTTCGAGCGCACCTCGACCGCGTGACGCAGACTGACGCCGGCGGCCTGCTTGGGCAGCAGCGCCAGGAAGGCGCCGAAATCGTCGGGATCGAATTTCTTGAACGGCGCGAACTGCCAGAGCAGCGGACCGAGCTTGTCGCCGAGCTCGGCGATGCCCGACCTGAGGAACCAGTCGATCGCCTCGCCGGCTTCGGCCAGCACCTTCTTGTTGACCACGGCGCGGTGGCCCTTGACCGCGAAGACGAACCCCTCCGGCGTCTCGTCGCGCCACTTGGCGAAGCTCGCCGGCGACTGGGTGCGATAGAAGGTGCCGTTGATCTCGATCGAGGTGAGCTTGCTCGCCGCGAACCTCAGTTCGTCGGCATGCTTGAGGCCTTGCGGGTAGAACGTCCCGCGCCACGGCTCATACGTCCAGCCGCCGATGCCGACCCGGATCATCCAGCTCTCTCCGATACGGGCCGGCGGGTGGGTGACGCCGCCGCCGGCGACTACTGCGGCTTCTTCGTCTCTTCCGGATGCATGGTGGCCATCACCGGCGACGGCCCCTTGCCGCCGTACGGCTGATGCTTCTGCTTCTTGTTCTTGTCGGACTTGGGTTTCTTCTTTTCGTGGCTTGGCCTGTCCCGTCCCTTCGACATGAGGCGTCCTCCTTGCATGCGCCGGCACCGATGAGTCACCGGCGGCGGAATACTAGCCGCGCTGCGGGCGCCTGTGAATTGACATGGCTCAGACGGCCTCAGGCGGCGGCCTCGGCGGTCATCGCCGCCAGCGCGCTGACCACGTTCCAGTTGCGGGCCGTGCCGGGCGTCTTCAGCTTGAGCTTCAGCTTCGAGGTGCCGATGCCCTTCGGATAGCAGATGAACAGGTCGGCCCCGACCGCCTGCCAGGTTTCCGGCCCGTCCCATTCCATCCGCAGCGCCGCGCGGTCTTCGGCCGTCGGCAGGCCGGCGAGGAACATGACCACGAGGTGGCTGGGGTCGGCCTCGGCCATCTCGACGAACGGGTTGCGCCCGGCCAGCCGCTTCATCTCGCCGGCGGTCCGCAGGATGGTCTCGGCGCGGAAGCCGAAACGATCGACGATGCCGGCCTCGATGGTGGCGGCGATCTGGGCGCGCTCGCCATGCGCCGCGAAGACGACGTTGCCTGTCTGCAGGTGCGTGCGGGCATCGGCGAACCCGAGATCGGCAAACAGCGCGCGCAGATCGGCCATCTTCATGCCGCGCCCGCCGACATTGACGGCGCGAAGCAGGGCGACATAGGCGGTCATCGGGCGCTCGTGGGCATGTCTGCCGGCTTCATCTCTTCTTCCGCTTGTCGACCACGACCTTCCATCCGCCGTGGCCCTCGCAATCGCGCGTGTGGCGATAGAAGATCAACTGGGCCGCGGGTGGCCGGCCGGCAAGGTGCCAGCGCGCCTCGACCCGGCACCAGCCGCCATCCGGCTCCGGATCGACGTCGATCGCGCTGATCTCGTCGGTCGCGGCAAAGAAATCGGCATTGGACAGCTCTTCCGCCGGATTGAAGCCGGGCTTGCGCCTGCCCGGAACCGGGAAGGTCAGCAGGCGCGCGTCGCCGCCGTCGACGCCGGTGGCGAAGACCAGCTGCTGGATATAGTTGGCGTTGTTGCCGGGGCATTGCACGGCGAAGACGAACCCGCCGGCGAACGGCCGCCGGGTGGCGTTGCCGGGGCCGTCTTCGGCGCACCAGGTCGCCGCCGCGACCGCTGCGGGCAGCGGATTGGTCTGGTCGAAACTGAAGAGGTCGTCGGCTTCGGCAGCCGCCGCCGGCACGGCGGCGCCGGCCATGGCAAGAAGGCCGAGCGCGCCGCACAGGGCCGGCGCGATCAGCCGGGCGCTGAGACGGTGAGGACCGGATGGCGCGAACGACTCGGACATCCGGCCATGATAATCATGACAGGGGACGGGACTGAAGCGCGGCCAACGGCCGGTTCAGCACGGGCGCGGCCGATGCCGCAACCGGCGCCAGGGCCATGACGACGCCGACGAAGAGGAGAGCGTTCTTCAACAGTGTCCGCTCCTTTGAGAGACTCTGACCACCTCCTGATAGCAACGATAGACGATACAACTCAGAGTCGCGCTTGTCGAAGGTGGCCGGAACGGGCACCGACGACCCCGACGGGAGGAAGACGCGCCCATGCCCAACATCTTCGCCGATCTGCCGGTCGCCTCCGCCGAGGAACAACTCACCGACCTCTTCGCGCAACCGGGTCTGCGCATCGAGCGCATCGTCTCCACCGGACAGGCTTCGCCGCCGGGCTTCTGGTACGACCAGCCGCACGACGAATGGGTGATCCTGCTCGCCGGCGGCGCCGGGCTGGCCATCGACGGCGAAGCCGAGATGCGGCTTTCTCCCGGCGACTACGTCTACCTGCCCGCCCACCGGCGCCACCGCGTCACCTGGACGGACGCGAGCGCGCCGACCGTGTGGCTCGCCGTGCATGTGGGGGAAGGACGAGAACGGTCGGTTTACCCGGAAGCCGTATGATCGGGCCCATGCGCGCTCCTCGCCCGCTGGTCCCGTCGGATCGCACCCTGCGGACGCGTGCGCAAGCGGGTGCTGGCACGGCCGGAGAAGCGCCGGCGCCAACGCCCGCCGCAACCACGGTCCGTCACGTTCTCCCCATCACCAAGGACGGAGAGCCCCATGTCGTTCATCACACTCAGCCAGGGCACCCAGCGCCGTTTCGCGCCGGCGGTGCCCTCGCGGATCGAGACCGGGCTGTACCACGCCGCCGCGACCGTGCTGCGCCTGCTGCCCGCGGCCGGCGCCGTCGTCGTCGGCTATTGGCGCGACCGGCAGAGCGTTCGCTGGCTCGCCGAGGCGGATGATGCCGTGCTGCGCGACCTCGGGATCGCGCGCGGCGATATCCCGCGGCTGGTGCGCGACGGCCGCCGCTGAACCGGCGGCGACACGCCGCTCCCTCGCCGCTTCCCCCGCCGAGGCGCCCGCCGGCATCGTGCGCAAGTCCGGCCCGCCGGGCGTATAGGGCGACGCGGACCCCGGCGCGGGCGCGCTTGGCCGCAGCCCGGCGCCCCCCGCTTCCCTTTGCCAGCTCCGGGGCGCGGCGCTATTGCTGCCGCCCGGACCTCACTCCCGCCCCAGAGTCGGCCGCATGGCCCCCAATCCGCGTCTCGGCGTCATCTCGGCCTTCTCCTGCCTTGGCATTCTCGGCGTCTTGCCGGTTCTCGCCAACGCCCGCCCGGCGACCTTCGACGGGCTGACCTTCACCATCTGGCTGACCGTCTGGCAGATCCTCTCGGCACTGCCGCTCTATCTCCGCGAGCGGGCGAGAGGGCAGCGCGGCCTGTTCGAGGCGGCGGGTGCCGGCCGCAGCCGCACCTGGACGATCACCGTCGCCCTCTCGACCGGCGTGATGTTCGGCCTGTCGACCTACATGTATGTGGTCGCCGCGGAGAAGGCCGGGTCGGTGAGCATGGCGATCGTGCTGCAGGCCTATCCGCTCCTCACCATGCTGGCCGAGGCGATCTTCCTGAGGAAGCGCAAGACGCCGGCCGAGCTTGGCTTCACCGCGCTGATGATCGCAGCGCTCGTCTATCTGACCACCAACGGCACCTTCCTGGTCGCCGACATCTCGTGGTGGTCGGTCTTCGCGCTCGGCATTCCGGCCCTGTGGACCGTGGCGCATCTCCTGCTCAAGACGCAGGTGCTCGACCGCACCGCGCTGACGCTGAACCAGGTGACGCTGTCGCGCCTGCTCGTCTCCGGCGTCTTCCTGGGCGTGCTCTGCCTCGCCGTCGGAGACCCGCGCGCCGTGCTCGCCGGCCTCACCGACCCCGGCCTGCAGTGGGCGGCGTTCGTCATGGGCCTGGCCTACTACATCGAGCTGATCTTCTGGTTCCAGGCGATCCGCAACATCGACGTGTCGGTGGCGAGCGCGATCGAAGTGCCCTCCCCGGCGGTGACCATGCTGGTGGCGGTGGTGTTCACCGGCGCCGCCATCGCGTCTGCATCAAGCTGCTCGCCATGCTCGCCATCGTCGTCGGCATGTACGGCCTGCTCTTCGCCGGCCGCGCCGCGCGGCGGCGGGCGCGGCCTGAGGCCTGAGGCCAGGACCGAGGCTTGAGGCCAAGACCGATCGCAGGCTGAGCCGGCAAGCGCCCCGCCGGCGCCGCCTCTCGACAGGCGTCCCATTCCCTGTTATATGCATGGTTATATAAACTGTGATTTATCCTGGATGGGCCGATGACCGAGGACGTGGTTCGCGCGCTGGGCTTTCTCATGCTGGGCACCCGCTTCAAGCGCATCGCCGAGCGGCTGCAGGCCGATGCCACCCGCATCGCGGCGGCGCACGGGGTGACGCTGCATTCGAGCCAGTATCCGTTTCTGGGCGCCCTCGACCGCGCCGGGCCGCTGACCATCGGCGAACTCGCCGAGGCGGTGGGCATCACCCAGCCCGGCGCCACCCGCACCGTCGGCCAGCTGGTCAAGCTCGGCATGGTCAAGGCGCGCCCCGGCCGCGACGACCAGCGCCAGCGGATCGTCTCGTTGACCGCCAAGGGCCGCCAGCAGGTGGCATTCGGCAAGCGCGAGGTCTGGCCGAAGGTCGAGGCGGCGGTGGCCGATCTCTGTGGCGGCCTGTCCGGCCCCCTGCTCGACCAGCTTGCCGCCATCGAGGACGGACTGACCGAACGCCCGCTCGACCAGCGCATCACGGCTTCGCACGCGAGGGACCCATGACCCACACGCTCGACCGGCCCGCCTGGAACGCGCTGAACGGCCCGCATGCCGGCCTCGCCGAAGGCGGTGCGCTGGCCCGCCGCTACCGGCCCGACATCATTCCCTTTGCGGCAGCGCGCGACGACAGCGAGGCGAGCCTCGCCGCGCTCGCCGCCCTGCCCCGCCCGGACCAGACGATGGTGCTGGTGGAACGGCATGTGCCGGCGGTGCCGCCGGGCTTCGCCGCGGCCCTCAGCGCGAAGGTGACGCAGATGATGCTGACGCTGGCGCCCGCGCCGGTCGCTGACGAGCGCATCGAGCCGCTGACCGAGAACGACGCGGCGGAGATGCTGGCGCTCGCCCAACTGACCGAGCCGGGCCCGTTCACGCTGAAGGCGCAGGCGCTCGGCACCTTCTACGGCATCCGCATCGGCGGACGGCTTGCCGCCATGGCCGGCGAGCGCATGAAGCCAGCCGGCTTTGCCGAAGTGAGCGGCGTGTGCTCGCATCCGGATTTCCGCGGGCGTGGCCTTGCGCGCCTGCTCTCCATCTTCGTCACCCACCGCATCCTGGCGCGCGGCGAGACGCCCTTCCTGCACGCCTGGGAGCACAATGCGCCGGCGATCACGCTCTACGGGACGATCGGCTTCGCGGTGCGGGCGACGATGGAACTGGTGGCGGTCAGGAGGGAGGGGTGAACCGGATTATGCCACGCGCGCTTGGCGCCAGGCGCGCGTCGACGGTGGTCCCGCTGGCGGACTGCCAACCGGAATTGCTCTCGAATCCCCGCTAATCCGGCAGAGGCCGTTAATCTATTGAGCATAACCCTCGGGTGTGTATCCGGGCCGATATCGCGCCGGGCGGGATGAAGCGATGATTTCCGAGGAAAGCCTTGAGCCAGAGGGCCCGCCACAGCCTGCGGATCCGGTCCGCGACGTCGACATACGCAACGACGTCGAAGCGTATCTGACGCAGATGGAGGGCCGCTATCGCGGCCTCCTGGAAGCGGCGCCGGACGCGATGGTGGTGGTCAACGAGGACGGCGAGATCGTCCTCTTCAACTTGCGGGCCGAAAAGCAGTTCGGCTACCGCCGCGACGAACTGCTCGGACAGAAGGTGACCAACATCATCCCCGACGGTTTCGCGGAACGGCTGATCGCCGACAGCACCCGCACCGCTGCCGAGGCGCTGGCGCAGCAGATCGGCACCGGCATCGAGCTCACCGGGCGCTGCAAGGACGGCAACTCCTTTCCGATCGAGATCATGCTGAGCCCGCTGGAGAGCAGCGAGGGCGTGCTGGTGACCGCGGCGATCCGCGACATCAGCGTGCGCAAGGCGGCTGAGGCGCATCTGGCGCAGATGGAGGGCCGCTACCGTGGCCTCCTCGAAGCGGCGCCGGACGCGATGGTGGTGGTGAACGAGGATGGCGACATCGTCATCCTCAATCTTCAGGCCGAGAAGCAATTCGGCTATCGCCGCGACGAATTGCTCGGGCAGAAGGTCACCAACATCATCCCGGAGGGTTTTGCCGAGCGCCTGATCTCGGACAGCACGCGGACGGCGGCCGAGGCGCTGGCGCAGCAGATCGGCACCGGCATCGAGCTGACGGCCGTGCGCAAGGACGGCAGCGCGTTTCCGATCGAGATCATGCTGAGCCCTCTGGAAAGCGCCGACGGCGTCCTGGTGACGGCGGCGATCCGCGATATCAGCGCGCGCAAGGCGGCCGAGGCCGACGCCCTGACGATGACCCTGCAGATGGCCCATTCGGCCGAGCACGACTTCCTCACCGGGCTACCCAATCGAATGCTTCTGAACGATCGCGTCGGCCAGGCGATCGCGCTTGCCGATCGCCACGACTACAAAGTCGCGGTCCTGTTCCTCGATGTCGACGGGTTCAAGCACATCAACGATTCGCTCGGACATCCGGCCGGCGACAAGCTGCTCAAGTCCATCGCGCAGCGCCTGCTCGGCTGCGTTCGCACCTCCGACACCGTGAGCCGGCAGGGCGGCGACGAATTCGTCGTCCTGCTCTCCGAGGTCGAACAGGACGAAGACACGGCCATCCTGGCGCGCCGAATACTGAGGCAGGTGATGCTGGCCCACGCCATCGACAATCGAGACCTGCACATCACCGCCAGCATCGGCATCAGCGTCTACCCCGACGACGGCATGAACGCCGAGACGCTCATCAAGAACGCCGACACCGCGATGTACCAGGCGAAGGAAAAGTGTCGCAGGAGCTACCAGTTCTTCAAGCCGGCCATGAACGTGCGCGCCGTGGAGCGGCAATCGATCGAGGAGGGCCTGCGCCGGGCGCTGGAGCGGCGGGAGCTGGTTCTGCACTACCAGCCGAAGGTCGAACTGAGCAGCCGGAGGATCACCGGGGCGGAAGCGCTGATCCGCTGGAATCATCCGACGCGCGGCCTCGTCCCCCCGGCGCAGTTCATCTCGGTCGCCG
The DNA here is from genome assembly GCA_963784605.1 of uncultured Alphaproteobacteria bacterium. Taxonomy (GTDB): domain Bacteria; phylum Pseudomonadota; class Alphaproteobacteria; order Rhizobiales; family Kaistiaceae; genus CAVSRC01. Next base: position 240,362 of record CAWARW010000004.1, on the reverse strand, counting down.
AGGAATGCGGGCTGATCCAGCCGATCGGCGCCTGGGTGCTGCGCGAAGCCTGCCGGCAGGCGCGCGCCTGGGCCGACGCCGAACTGCCGGAGCTGACCATGGCCGTCAATGTCTCGGCGATGGAATTTCGCGAGGACACCTTTCTCGACGGCATGTTTGCAATCCTCGGCGAAACCGGACTCGATCCGCGACGGCTCGAACTGGAGCTCACCGAGAGCGTGCTGGTCAAGCGCGCCGAGTCCGCCGCCTCCATCCTCCAGGCGCTGAAAGAAAAAGGGGTGCGGGTGGCGCTCGACGACTTCGGCACCGGCTATTCCAGCCTGAGCTATCTCCGCAGGTTCCCCGTCGACTCGCTGAAGATCGACCAGTCCTTCGTGCGCCAGATCACCACCGGCGGCGACGACACGATCATCGTCACGGCCATCATCGCACTCGCCCGCAGTCTCAAGCTGCGGGTCGTCGCGGAGGGCGTGGAAACCGCCGAGGAACTGGCATTCCTCGCCGCCCATCACTGCGATGAGGTGCAGGGCTATTACTTCAGCCGGCCGGTGCCGCCGCACCAGTTCGCCAGCCTGCTCAAGGCCGGCATACCGAACCGGGCCTCCGTCGCCCCTCGGTCGGCCGCGTCCGCGGCATAGAGCCTCGCCACCCCGTCGGTCACCCCACAAAGGCGACGACGCCGAACGCGGCGAGGACCGGGCCGGACAGCCCGGCCCGAAGCGTGAGGCGTCAGCGCACGGTCCAGCCGCCGTCGATCAGCATGGTGTGGCCGGTGATCAGCGAGGCCGCCGGCGAAGCGAGAAACACGACGGCGCCCGACACCTCGACCGGCTTGCCGATGCGATGGAGCGCGGCGATGCGCTCGATGGTGTCGGCGCGGAAATCCGGATCGGAGAGCGCCGGCTCGGTGCCCGGCGTCTCGATGAAGGTCGGCGCGACGCAGTTGACCGTAATGCCGTGCCGGCCCCACTCGACCGCCATGCAGCGCGTCATGTGCGCCACCGCCGCCTTGGACAGGCAATAGACCGCCTCGCCGGGCAGCGCGACGAAGCCCGCCTGCGAGCCCATGTTGACGATGCGCCCGCCGCCGCCGCGCCCGATCATGTGCTTCGCCACCTTCTGGGCGACGAAGAAGGACGACTTCACGGTGAGGTCGAGCGTGCGGTCGAAGGTCTCCTCCGACACGTCTTCCAGCGGCCCCTCCTCGCCCCCGCCGACATTGTTGACCAGGATGTCGATGCGCCCGAAATGCGCGATGGCGCGGTCGATGGCGGCATAGGTCTGGGCGAGATCGAGCACATCCATCGGCAGGGGCAGCGCCCGCCGCCCCATCGCCTCGATCTCCTTCACCAGATCGCCGCCGGTCGTCGCATCGCGCAGACCCAGCACCACATCGGCGCCGGCGTTGGCCAGGGCGAGCGCGATCGCACGGCCAAGGCCGCGCGCCGCGCCGGTGACGAGTGCGATCTGGTCGGTCAGGGCAAAGCTGGGCAGGTCGGTCACGGCGGTCGTCTCCGGAGAAGGGGATGCGGAAACATTGTGCGCCGATGCGGGGGGATGTGTAAGGCCGCACTGACGCCGCAGGCGAACGCGCGCCTCAGGCTCCAGCGACAGCGGCGACGCGCTCGATCGTGCTCCAGTTGCGGGTCGTCACCGCCTTGCGGAAGGTTCGATCCAGCCGAACCATCAGGTCGGGCGTCCGACCGCGCTCGATGGTGAAATAGAGATCGCGCCCAGTCCGCGCGACAAGCGCATAGCCGGCGTCCGCATCGGGTTCCCTGAACGACGATGCCGGCGGTGCGTCTTCGCCCAGCATGGCGACGAAGCGGACATGCCGCTCAAGATCGACGCCGCGGAAGAGATCGCCCGCGACCATCGCGCGGATTGCATCGCCGCTCCTGAGGATCGCCGGCAGCGGGTAGCCGAAATGGCGCGCCACCAGATCCGAGATGACGGCAGGCTCCGGCGGTTTGCGCTTGCGGCCGAGGCCGAAGACGACATTGCCGGTGGCGAGCACCGGGACGACGGGATCGTAGCCGGCATCGGCAAAACAGCGGCGCAGTTCGGCGCCCGGCGCCGGCTTCGGCCCGCCGACGCCGCGCAGGAAGGCGACATGAAGCGACGGCATGCGGCGCGTGCGGGTGCCCGGCTCCGTCACGGCCCGATCAGGCCATCGGCAAAGGCGAAAAAGCTGATCGCGCCGATGACCAGGCCGATCAGTGTCCCGACGATCGACCCCAGCCAGGGCCGGGTCCTGCGCAGGATCAGCCAGCCGACGACCAGCCCGACGACGCCGCCGGCGAGCAGCACCGGCCATCCCAGCACGAGGATGACGACCGCCCAGCCGAGCGGCGAATTCAGGATCGAACCGATGTCGGACAGAGTGTTACCGCCTCCTCTTCCCTCGCCCAACCGGGCTGCCGGGCGTCGTCCGCCATCAACGCGGAATTGGGCGGATGACCCGGCAGGGATTGCCGGCAGCCACGACATCGGAGGGTAGCGACTTCGTCACCACGCTGCCGGCGCCCACCGTCGTGCGCGCGCCAATGACGACGCCGGGCAATACGATCACCCCGGCCCCGAGCCAGACCTGATCCTCGATGCGGATCGGCGCCCCTGTCGTCATTGTGCCGACGTTGCCCTTCTCATCTTTCAACCAGCGATCGCCGGCGCGAATCGTCATGCGTGCCCGTTATGAGCTGGACGTTCGGCGCAAGCTGAACCTGATTGCCGATGGAGATGGCGTAGCAGTCCATCAGCAGACAGTTCCTGTTGATCAGCGAGTTCGCGCCGATCTCGATGTTGGAACCGTACTCGACGGACACGTTCGGGACCACGTGCGCCGTATCGTCGATCCTGCCGAGAAGCTCGCGCAGGATGGCGCGCGCGCCCGGAAAGTCCGTCAGCAGGAGCGTGTTGTACCGGGATGCAAGTTCGATCGCGCGCGTGATGCGCCCGATGCGATCCCCGTCCGGCATGTAGAAAGGTTCGCCCGCGGGAAGCCGCGCGGGTGCGGTATCGCCGTCGGTCATCGGTGTCGCCCTCCGCAACCATCGCGATCAGGAGGCCGACTGGGAAGCGTGTCAAGTGGGCGGGGCGATGCCCGCCCCTACCGCCTCCGCTTCCCCCGCCCGACCGGGCTGCCCGGCCTGCCGCCGAAGGAGCGCGGGCCGGGGCGGTGATCCTCCGGCGCCGGGACGAAGTCGATCTCGTGCGTCTCTTTCAGCGACGGCGCATGCGGCGCGCGTTTTCGGCATCGGCGTCTCGCGGTCGGTGCCGGGGCCCATCCAATCGAGCGTCGGCTTCTTGGGGCGCTGACCCTGGAGCGGGATCTCGGTGCGCCGCACGGTCATCTCGTCCAAGGAATTCTTTCTCGGGCGATCCTTGTCGCTCACGGCCGAGGCGCTGCGCTGGTTGCCTCCGCGAGGACGGGCATTCCTTGCTTTGACTGTCGCGCCTGCGGCGCTCCCCGCCTCTTGCCCCGGATTCCTGGCCAGCGGGTCGTCGGCAACGGCAAGTTCCATCTGCTCCAGCCGCTTGATCTCGTCGCGCAGCCGCGCCGCCTCCTCGAATTCGAGGTCGGCAGCCGCATCGCGCATGCGCTTCTCGAGGTCGGCCAGCGTCGCCTTGAAATTGTGGCCGATGGCGGCGCCCTCTTCGGCGAGCCCGGTGGGCACGATGACGTGATCGCGCTCGTAGACCGACGACATGATGTCGCCGATCGACTTCTTGATGCTCTCCGGCGTGATGCCGTTCTCGGTGTTGTAGGCGACCTGCTTCTCGCGCCGGCGGTCGGTCTCGGCCATGGCGCGTTCCATCGAGCCGGTGATCCGGTCGGCATAGAGCATCACCTTGCCGTCGACGTTGCGCGCGGCCCGCCCGATGGTCTGGATCAGCGAGGTTTCCGAGCGCAGGAAGCCTTCCTTGTCGGCGTCGAGGATGGCGACCAGCCCGCACTCGGGAATGTCGAGGCCCTCGCGCAGCAGGTTGATGCCGACCAGCACGTCGAAGGCGCCGAGGCGCAGGTCGCGGATGATCTCGATGCGCTCCAGCGTCTCCACGTCGGAATGCATGTAGCGCACGCGCACGCCCTGCTCGTGCAGGTATTCGGTGAGGTCCTCGGCCATGCGCTTGGTCAGCACGGTGACCAGCGTGCGGTAGCCCTTCATTGCCGTGGCGCGGATCTCGCCGAGCACGTCGTCGACCTGGGTCTTGGCCGGACGCACCTCGACCGGCGGGTCGATGAGGCCGGTCGGGCGGATGACCTGCTCGGCGAAGACGCCGCCGGTGCGCTCCATCTCCCAGCCGCCCGGCGTCGCCGAGACGTAGATGGTCTGCGGGCGCATGAGGTCCCATTCCTCGAAGCGCAGCGGCCGGTTGTCCATGCACGACGGCAGGCGGAAGCCGTATTCGGCGAGCGTCGCCTTGCGCCGGAAGTCGCCGCGATACATGCCGCCGATCTGCGGCACGGTGACGTGGCTCTCGTCGACGAAGACCAGCGCGTTGTCGGGCAGGTATTCGAACAGCGTCGGCGGCGGTTCGCCCGGCTTGCGCCCGGTGAGGTAGCGCGAATAGTTCTCGATGCCGGCGCACGAGCCGGTCGCCTCGATCATCTCGATGTCGAAGCGGCAGCGCTGCTCCAGCCGCTGCGCTTCCAGCAGGCGCCCGGCGGCGGTGAGCTCGGCCAGGCGCAGCCGCAGCTCTTCCTTGATGCTCTTCACCGCCTGCGCCAGCGTCGGCCGCGGCGTCACGTAGTGCGAATTGGCGTAGACCTTGACCTGTTTGAGGCTGCCCGCCTTGTGGCCGGTGAGCGGATCGAACTCGGTGATCGACTCGATCTCGTCGCCGAACAGGGCGATGCGCCAGGCGCGGTCCTCAAGGTGGGCGGGGAACAGATCGACGGTGTCGCCGCGCACGCGGAAGGTGCCGCGACGGAAATCGGCGTCGGCGCGCTTGTAGTGCAGCGCCACCAGGTCGGCGAGAAGCTGGCGCTGGTCGATGCGCTCGCCGACGGTGAGCGCGAAGGTCATCGCCGTGTAGGTCTCGACCGAGCCGATGCCGTAGATGCACGACACCGAGGCGACGATGATGACGTCGTCGCGTTCGAGCAGCGAGCGCGTCGCCGAGTGGCGCATGCGGTCGATCTGCTCGTTGATGGAGGATTCCTTCTCGATGTAGGTGTCGGTGCGCGGAACGTAGGCCTCCGGCTGGTAGTAGTCGTAGTAGGAGACGAAATACTCGACCGCGTTCTCCGGGAAGAACGACTTGAACTCGCCGTAGAGCTGGGCGGCGAGCGTCTTGTTGGGCGCCAGGATCAGCGCCGGCCGCTGCGTCGCCTCGATCACCTTGGCCATGGTGTAGGTCTTGCCCGAGCCGGTGACGCCGAGCAGCACCTGGTCGCGCTCCTGGGCGGCGATGCCGGACACCAGCTCGTCGATTGCCGTCGGCTGGTCGCCCTTGGGCGACAGCTCCGAGATGATCCGCAGCGGCACGCCGCCCTCGGATTTCTCCGGTCGCGGCGGCCGGTGCGGCACCCAGGTCTTGTCGCGGAACTCGGGCCGGCCGGTCTCGATCAGCGCCGACAGGGCCTCGACGGTGGCGGTGACGGCGTTCTGCGGCAGCCCGCCGACATCCTCCAGGTCGACATCGAGCCCGGCCACCGGGCTGAGGCCGACGGCGGCGCGCTCCTTGGCCGAGCCGAGGCCGCCCATGGAGGTGCCGCGCGCTGACTTGTAGGTCCCCGGTGGCGCTTCTGAGAATCCGGATTTGCGAGGTGGCATGGCGCGAATATGGGGGATGATCCGGCCAATGGCGAGAGGTTGCGACCGCCGCCGCGCGACTTGTTGACAGGGGACTGTCAGCAGGATGGCGCGAGGGATGCGCGGCGGCGCAGACCGAGCCGCCACCCACCCGCCCGCAGCAAATCAGGCAAGCGCGAGGGACGCATCTTGTTGCGTCGCAGCAGATTTCGTCGCGCAATGAAATCGATTACAGAAGAACGGCATGTCTTTCTCGATTCTTTGCCTGAATACCACCGAGGATTGAAGTTCTCGTGCCGCCCGGACCTTGCCTAACACTCGGGGTGATGGCATGTCTTCTTGAAAAGCCTCTGGATTTCTTCTAAACTGGTGTCGGCCAAGCGTCGTTTCGGTCCGCCTGGCCCCACAAGCAAGGGGTGACGTTTCGAGGGGGGATTCGATGGCGAAGAACCGCTTTCTCGTCGTTGCAGCCACGACTTTGATGCTCGCGTTCGTCCTGCCCGCGGCGGCGCAGGACCAGGCGGCGCTCGTCGCGCGCGGCAGCTACCTGGTCAACGGCCCCATGGCCTGCGCCAACTGCCACACGCCGCGCGCGCCCGACTTTTCGCTGAAAGAGGACATGCCGTTCGCCGGCGGCTTCCATCTCATCGATCCGGCCTTCGACGCTTATTCGGCCAACATCACGCCGGACAAGGACACCGGCATCGGCAACTGGACGGACGAGCAGATCATCAAGGCGATCCGCGAGGGCGTCGACAACGAAGGCCACGTCATCTTCCCGCCCATGCCGGTGCCCACCTACAACAACCTGTCGGACGACGACGTGAAGGCGATCGTCGCCTATCTGCACACGCTGAAGCCGATCCATAACGAAGTGCCGGAATCGAAGTGGAACGTCCCGCAGCAGGCGATGCCGCCGGCCAAGGGCCTGCCGGCGCCGGCGATGTCCGACAAGGTGGCCTATGGCCGCTACATCGTCACCGCCCAGGCGCACTGCTTCGAGTGCCACACGCCGCTCGGACCGAAGGGTCAGCCTGACATGAGCAAGCTTGGCGCCGGCGGCATGGACATCACGCTTGCCCCGGGCATGGTGGTGCGCACGCCCAACATCACCTCCGATCCGGAGACCGGCATCGGCAAGTGGAGCGATCAGGACATCCGCAATGCGCTGACGGAAGGCGTGACCCCGACCGGGCGAGCATCTGTCGCCGCCGATGCCGTTCCCCTGGTTCAAGAGCATGACGGCAGAGGACATCGACGCGGTCGTCGCCTACGTCCGCACGATCCCGCCGATCGTCAACAAGGTCGAACGCACCGCCTTCCAGCAGAAGGCGTTTCCCTGAGGCGTCCCGGCGGCCGGCCTGACCGGCCGCCGACGTCCATTGCACGCGAGGTCCGCCCGTCCCGGCCTGACGCGACGGTGCCGGTTCAGCCGGCGGCCGCAACCCGTTGACCGGCATGCCGGTGGACCAGCGTCTGCCGCGGCGGCCGGGCGACCAGCGCCACCGTGTGGTCCTGCCCTTCCCAGGCATCGCCATAGCGGCGGGTGAAGTTCAGCTGCGTGCGGCCGCTGGTGAGCTCGGGGCCGATGGCGACGCCCCACAGGCCGAAGGGCAGCGGCACGGCGGCAAGGTCGGCGACGCCCTGCCAGCCGTCGAAGCCGTGGTGCAGGGTGAACGGGCGGCGATCCTCGACCAGCAGCGTGCGGCCGGCTTCGAGGCTTGCCACCGGCGTCTCGTTGCGCCAGCGCGTGCGGCGCGCCTTGGGCGTGCGGCGGCCGTAGCGCTTGCGCACCGAATCGAGAAGCTCCACCGGGCGACCGCTGTGGCGCGCCACCAGCAGCTTGAGGAACTCGGCGTGCGACCAGAGGAGCGGCATGGCGCTGCCCGACGGGCGGCCGGGAAACAGGAAGCGTTCGGGGATCGGCGGCGCGTCCCACACCTGCTCCGGCAGCAGCCCGCCCGGGCTGGCGCAGCGATGCATGGTCCTCAGGTACTCGATCGGGTCCTCGCCGGCCTGCAGGGCGAGATGGCCGCGTTCGCCGGCGAGCAGCGGCCAGGCGCGGCCGACCCCGGCACCATCGTAGGGCCGCCCGTCGTCGTATTCGCCGTAGCCGTCGTCGTTGTAGCGGCGGTAGACGGCGCCCGACGGCGTCTCCACCCTGAGCACCCGATCGACGACGCGGATGGTATCGGCGACGCGCCTGTCGGTCGCCTTGCGCAGGCCGAGGCGCACCAGCCACGAGAAATCGAGCGCCACCAGGCAACTCGCCTCGATGGTCTCGCCATGGCGGTTGCGCAGCACGATCTCGCCGGTGAGGCCGCCATCCTTGTGCGGCGGCGCGATGCGCACGTAGTAGCCGGCGACGCCCGCCTGCGCCGCCAGCGGCGTGCCGACGACGTAGCACCATTCCTCGACGCGTTCGTTCCAGTCGTCGGCGAGATCGAGGGCGTAGTCGCGCGCCGCATCGTCGAGGAACGGCGCGGCGGCGACCAGCGCCGCAATGGCGGTGGCCACGGTGAAGGCGCTGATGCCGGGATTCTCCTCCCAGCGATCCTGCTCGCTGGACGGCCCGCCGTGGGCGATCGAGGCCACCGCGCGGCGCACCATCTCGGCCACGCCCGGCATCGCTTCGGCGCCGACCTCGCGGAGCTTGGCGGCGAGCAGGACGGGAAAGGCGGTCTCGTCGAGCTGGATCCCGGTCCAGAACGGCTCGCCGTTGGGGAAATAGTTCTGCGCCCAGTGCCCGTCCGGCTCCTGGGCGGCCACGGCATGGGCGAGGATGCGGCGGGCGTCGTCCACCTGGTTGACCGCGATCAGCGCGAAGGCGGCCATCGCCGCGTCGCGCGGCCACACCAGATGGTAGCCGCCGAGCGTATTGCTGCTGTTGCCCCACGGCGTGCTCATGCTGGCGACCACCGCGCCGGGATAGGCACGGTCCTCGTGCATCTTGAGCACCGTCGCCGACATCTCCGCCTCTTCCGAAGGCCGGGGTCCGGCGACGGCGGCAGGGTCAGGCCGCTGCCCCAGCGCTCCCAGCCGTCGATGAAATCGCGGCGGATCGGCCCATAGCCCTCCGCCAGCGCGGCCCGCGCCAGCCGGCGGGCGCTCGCCGCATCCGGCCCGAAGCCGACGGCGATCACCCCGGCCGGATCGGCCAGCGACGCCGACAGGGCGACGTTGCCGCGTTCCGCCCGCGCGAAGGCCCAGGTGAAGCGGCCGTGCTGCGCCAGGTCCTGCCAGCCGTCGGAAGCACCGACATAGCCGGCGCTGAGATCGGCCATCGGCACGTCGGCGGTGAGGCAGAAGCCACGGTCGGCGATGCCGGCATAGAGGGCGCCCTCGCCGACCCAGGCGGTGTTGTCGTGGCCGGTCGAGCCGAGGTGCGGCGCGGCGATGATGCCGAGGCGATAGGGCCCGTCCAGTTCGTAGCGCATGAGCAGCACGTCGCGCCACGGATCGGGCAGGAACTCGACCGTCAGCCGATAGTCGTCGCCCTTGTGGACGACGGTGAGCAGCGGGATGGTCGGCTTCGGCTTGGACAGCCGGTAGCGGCTGACCCGCTTGAGATCGACCCAGCGGTGCTCTGCCGAGCAGGTAGAAGCCGATGTCGCGGGTTTCCGGACGGCCGGTCGACGGCCAGTAGATCTCGTTGACGATGCCGTGGCCGATGGTCGCCCACAGCCGCGCATTGCCGAGCGCCGTGGTGACGAAATCCTTGTCGCTCGATGCCCAGGTCGGCCCGATCCCGGGCGCGCCGAATGCCTCTCCTTCCATCCTGTCCGCTCCACGCACGCATCCGCCGCCCGCGTCTTGCTAGCACTTCTGCCAGACTGCCGCTGAAAGATAGGGCCGGCGGAGCGGCGGCATAGACGGGGAGCGCGCGGCGCTTCGCCGCGACCGGCCGACGGGCGGCATGCGCTCTGCCGCCCCTCGCCTCCTGGGGCGGCTTCGCGGCCGTCATCCGCATCCGACGGTTCCGGCACGGTCCGAAAGGGGGGCGGATGGACCGGAGGCGAAGGCCGGAAGCACGCGGGGACGCGTCAGGCGGATGACGACGCTTGCCTGACCGCCCGGCGACAAACCGGAGCGGCCCGCTCATCCCGACACGTGAGGAAATGCCCGGCCCCTACGCCGGCGGCCGGGCGTTTTTGCGACCGGCCGCCCGCCGAACGGCCGCCGCGCGCGGCAAAGCAGGCTTGCCTCAGGCGCGGCGACGGGTGCATGTCCTCCGCCATCCATGGCACCTGCATGAGGGAGACAAGCGTGATCGTCGTCAGCGGACATATCCGGGTGCGGCCGGACAAGATGGACGAACTGAGGCCCTACATGCGCGTCGCCCTGGAAGGAACGCGCAAGGAGCCGGGCTGTCTGCTCTATGCCTACGGCGAGGACGTGCTCGACCCCGGGCTCATCCGCATCGTCGAACGCTGGGAGAGCTGGGAGGCGATCGAGGTCCACGGCAAGGCGCCGCACATCAAGGCATGGGCCGACGCGCGGGCAGCCGCCGGCGGCACGCTGGAACGCGACATCCTCGCCTACGAGGTGACCGGCAAGCCGCGCGAACTCTGACCGGCAGGCGGCCCGCCGCCTCCCGCACTTCACCAGCGATCGACGCGCGGCGGCCCTGAGGCCGCCCGCGCCATGGAGCCGCCCCTTACTCAGTGACGGTCAGCGTCGTCCACATGCCGGCGGCATAGTGGCCGGCGACATTGCAGAGGAGCAGGTAGGTGCCGGGCTTGAGATCGAGGGTCAGGTCCTTCGAGGTTCCCGGCTGCATCTCCTCGGTTTCGCCCAGCGATTTGATCTTGTCCTCGATGACGCGCTGATCGTCGCTGTCGTAGGGAAGCGGGCGTCGGGATTGTCGACCGCGACCACCAGCATCTCGTGAACCAGATTGCGCGAACGGTTGGTGACCGTCGAAGGTGACCGCGCCGGCCTTCACCGTGGTGACCGTCGGTGCGGATCGCCATCATGCCCTGGCCCATCATGCCGCGCCGCCACGACCCTGGCCCATCATGCCCCGGCCGAAGCCGCCGCCCATCATGCCGAAGCCGCGGCCCTGGCCCATCATGCCGGCACCGTTGCCGCCCGGTCCCTGACCGGCGGCCGACATGTCGAGGAGCGCCACCGTCACCGGCGCCGCTGCGGCGACGAGGCTGAAACCGAGGACGAAAAGCGCCGCCAGAGCGACGGAACGCAGAATATTGCTCATGGTCGTATTCTCCGCGGTCGCGCCCTGCCCCTGCTTGAACCGATCCGGGCCGCCAGCGCACTGACCTGCATCAACGCCGCCTGACGACATCGTGTTGGCCGGCGGGTCGCCGCCCGCGCGCCGGCTCCCCTATGTTGCCGGCGCGGCGCGCAACAGGAGGAGGCGTCATGGCCAGCCACAGCTACGACGTGGTCATCATCGGCGGCGGCAACGGCGGCATGGGCGTGACGGTGCCGACGCGAAACGCCGGCAACACGGTCGCCATGCTGGAGCCGGCCCAGTTCGGCGGCACCTGCAACAACCGCGGCTGCATGCCCAAGAAGGTGCTGGTCGCCGCCGCCCATGCGCTCGACGCCATCGCCCGCGCCGGCGCCCACGCCATCGAGCGTCGGACCGGCCACGCTCGACTGGGCGGCGCTGATCGACCGCGAGAAGCAATGGTCGCGCCGCATCCCCGGATTCGCTCGCCAGCGCCATGGAGAAGCGCGGCGTCCATCTGGTCCGCGCCCACGGCCATTTCGTCACGCCCAACGCGGTCAGGGCCGGCGGCGCACATCTACGAGGCCGAGAACATCGTCATCGCCACCGGCTCGAAGCCCGCGCGCCCTCGCCCTCCCCGGCGCCGAGCTGATGATCACCTCCGACGACGTGCTCAGCGAACGCCAGCAGCCGCGCGACGTGGTCTTCATCGGCGGCGGCGTCATCGCCTTCGAGTTCGCCCATGTCTACGCCCGCGCCGGCACCAAGGTGACCATGCTCCAGGCCGGCGGCCGCTTCCTCAACCGCCACGATGCCGACGCGGTCGCGCGCATCGTCGAGGAGACGCGGCGCCTCGGCATCGATGTCCGCGTCCCCGCATCGACGTCAAGCCGATCGCGCCGGCCGGCGACCGCCTGCGCGTGATCTTCGAGGAGGACGGCATCGAGCGCACGCTCGACGCCGACCGCGTCGTCAACGGCGCCGGCCGCATCGCCAACACCGAAGGTCTCGATCTCGAGTCCGGGCAGGTCGCCATCGATCACGGCCGCCTGCTCCATGACGATCATCTGCGCTCGACCTCGAACAAGGCGGTCTGGATCGTCGGCGACATGCTCTCCGACACGGCGCAGCTGTCGCCGCTCGCCACCTATGAGGGCCGCCTCGTCGGCCGAACATCGTCGACGGCCCGAAACACAAGCCGGACTATTCCTCGATCCCCTTCTGCCTCTACACCATCCCTGCGCTGCGCCAGCGTCGGGCTGACCGAAGAGGACGCGCGCGACCGGGGCCTCGACGTCCACGTCGCCGTCAACGACATGCGCGAATGGCTGTCGGGGCGCACCTTCGCCGAGCCGGTCGCCTGGACCAAGGTCATCAGCGAGCGGGCCACCGGCCGCATCCTCGGCGCCCACATCATCGGCCACGGCGGCGAGGAGCTGATCCACGTCTTCGCGCTCGCCATGCGCCACGGCATCACCACCGCGCGGCTTCGGCGACATGGTCTATGCCTTTCCGACCTTCACCTCCGACATCCGCTACATGACCTGAGTGCGTGGCGCGCCGACGCGACGGCTCCGCCGTCCGACGAAACCAACGGCGGAGCCCGCGACGGCGATCGCAGGGTTGCGCGTCACATGACGCGGTAGGACGAGATGATGTCGTTGTTGCGCCCGGTGAGCCTGCGCCGGTCGCGGCTGACGACGTGGCAGCGGCCAGCGTAGTCGAAGTCCTCGCAGACGCGTACGCGGGCACCGCCCATCACGCGGATCGAGGAGATGCGATCGTTCCAGTCTTGGCCGAGGCTGCGGTCGTTCTGGCCTGCGTCGGCGCAGAAGCTCTTTCCGCCGAAGTTGAAGTCCTCGTAGAAGCAGACGCGCGCCATGCGGCTGCCATGGCCGCGACGACCGGGGCCGCGGTCGGCGCTGCGATAGCCGCGCGGTCCACGCTCGCCGGGGACCACGGCGGGGCCGCGCGGTGGCCGATTCGGCCACATTTTGCGCCCCTGCGGGCCGATGCCGACATGCAGGTTCAACTGCGGGATATCCAGGTTGAGGCCGAAGTGGCTCAGCGGCCGGCGGCGACCGTAGCGGCGGTCGTAGAGAAAGCGCGCCGCCACCCAGCCGTCGCGGCCGCGGTGCGACACGTGGCACCAGGCATAGCCGGTGGTGCACCGGTCGACCTGCACGCGCTCGCCGTCATGCAGCCGGCCGACGATGCGGAAGCCGGTGGCCGGCCCCGCGCGGACGTGCACGTCGTTCGAGGCGAAGGCGGTGGCGGCCTGGGCCGCCGCGGGCAAGGCGGCACTCACCGCCAGGGCGAGCGCGACAGTGCGCATGCTCATGCTCTCTTCTCCTGTTGGTCTCGATGGGAGGCCAACGGACGAGGCTGGGCATGGTTCCGAAAAAGACGAGGCTGCCGCACAGCCCGCGCATACGCACTGCGCACGCCGGCAGCGACGGCTTGAACGATGACGAGAGACGGAGAGGAGGAGGAGAAACGAAACGGGGCATCACATGGATGCCCCTTTTACTGGACACCCCCGCCGCCGCGCGATCCGTCATGACCGCGACGGCGAGCGGGATGCTCGTGAGGTCACCGGCGAGCCGGTGAACGGAACTACTTCTTCTTCGCGACTTTCTTGGCCGGCTTCTTCGCCGCCTTCTTCGCAGGCTTCTTCACCGCCTTCTTCACAGCTTTCTTAGCCAATGGTCTTCTCCTCTCGGTGTCGAGTCGCGAATCGACTCACACGAGCATAGTAGTGCAAGTTGCGAGTTAACAACGCGCTAATTGTATTGCCGACGAATTTCGAGTGAGCCTCAAGCGCGCGTGCATCGCATGGCGATCGCGTGCATCATCGCGCCCCGTCGCGCGCGTTACTTCGTCAAGAGGCTCGTTCGAATCGATGTCGTTGTCACCGTCCTCGATTGTCGTCGCCGCGATCGCGTTCGCGGTCGTCGCATCGTCATGCGATGGCGCGCGCGCCACCGACGACATCGGCCGCGCGACATCGATCACCACGTCGGTGACCGGCACGCTCGACACGCAGTCGATCGTGCTCAAGACCGGCGACGGCATCTTCGCCAAGCAGACGGTGACCACCGACGCCAACGGCGTCGGCCAGTTCGAATTCAGAGACAAGACGAAGCTCGCCATCGGCCCCGGCTCGACCGTGGTCCTCGACGATTTCGTATATAATCCAAAGGGTTCCGGCTCAAAGGTGGTGCTCGAACTGGCGCGCGGCTCGTTCCGTTTCATGACCGGCAAGGCCAACCACGACGCCTATGAGATCACCACGCCGACGGCCACCATCGGCGTGCGCGGCACCGCCTTCGACGTCTACGTCGACGACAGCGGCGCGATCGCCATCGCCATGATCAACGGCGCCGTGCAGGTGTGTCCGCACGCCGGCACCTGTCGCCTGCACGACCTCGTCGGACGCTTCCTGCACATGAGCGTCGACGGCGTCTTCTCGTTGCACGACCGATGGGATGGAACGTTCTTCAAGGGCATACCGCTGAAGGCGGCATTGCCCTTCATCGACAATCAGCGACTGCTCACGCCGGCGCTGCGCGGCTCGACGAAAGTGGTCGCACGCTACCTCGGCGATGCGACGACGACGGTCGGCAACACGGTCAAGCAGATCACCGCACCGAAACTGAAAATGCCGAAGCTGAAGTTGCCGCGGCTCTTCAGGTGACCCACAGCCAACGCCGGCACCACACTGTCGATGCAGCGTCGATGCAGCGCGCGCGATGACGCTTCGCCCGTTCGCATCGTCGCCGCCATCGCGAGCGCCGGATCAAAAAAAGGAGCCGCGCGAAGCGGCTCCTGATGTCCTCGTGCGACGTGATGGAACGCGATGCGCCGATCGCTCGGCCTCGTTCACCTCACCGGCTACGGCACACCGAAGTAGAAGCCGAAGCCCGAACGCGGATAGCCGCGATAGTAGGGATAGGGTCCGAAGGGCCCCGGCGCCGGATAGACGCGATAGGCATAGGGATACGCATAAGGATAGGGGCGCGGATACGGACGCGGATAGACGCGCGGACCGCCGGCCTCGAGATAGGCCGCCGACACCCAGCCAGTGCCGAGGTAGCTCGACCCGCGGCACCAGCCGGGCTGGCAGTACTGGACGTCGATCGGCGTGCCCGCCCGCAGGGCGCCGTAGCTCTGATAGCCGACGCCCGGTCCGGCGCGGAGGTTGACCGAGTCGGTGGTGTAGTTGGTGTAGGCCTGAGCGATGCCGGGCACGGCCAGGGCGAGCCCCATGCCGAGCGCGGCTGTCGCAAGCGAGTGCAGCTTCATCGTCGTTTCCCTGTTCTGTTGCCGGTCGGCACCGGCAGAGATAACCCGTGGGAATCGGGGGCAGCCCAGCCGACCGAGCCCGGCATCCGCCGGGCATGCGGCCCCCCTCTACTGGCTCACCCTATGCCAAGATTGTGGCAGGGCAAGTACTCAGCGCCCGCCGGCAAGTCCCGCGCCCCGGCGCCCGGGCTGTCCACTGCGGCCGCATTTGCCGCGGGCAGCCGTTGACCTTCGTCATTGCGGCCGCGGCCGGCCCCTCATAGACCGGATTCTGCAACCGGGGCACGGATGAAACGGCCCCGGATAACGACCATCGCGTGCGCCAGGCCGGCGGAAACGCTTGATTCCTGGATTGGCGCGAGGTAGGGCTTCCAATACATGCAAAAATTTGTATGTATTAGGGATTGAGGAAACCCAAGGAGATCCCAGACCCATGTCGCATATCGTCGTTCTCGGCGGCGGCATCGGCGGCATTTCAGCCGCCTATGAGCTGCGCGCCAACCTTGACCGTGCCCACAAGGTGACGGTCGTGTCCAAGTCTCCCTTCTTCCAGTTCACCCCGTCCAATCCGTGGGTGGCGGTGAAGTGGCGGACGAAAGCGCAGACGACCATCGACCTCGCCAGCGTGCTGCCGCGCCACAAGGTGGATTTCGTCCACGCCTCGGCGGAGAAGGTGGTGCCGCAGGAGAACCGCATCGAACTCTCCAACGGCGAAACGATTGCCTACGACTACCTGGTCGTCGCCACCGGCCCCGAGCTCGCCTTCGACGAGATCGACGGGTTCGGCCCGGAGAGGAACACCACCTCGGTCTGTGACGTCGACCATGCAGTCGGCGGTGCGGACGCCTGGGAGACGTTCTGCGCCAATCCCGGCCCGATCGTCGTCGGCGCCGTGCAGGGTGCGTCGTGCTTCGGCCCGGCCTACGAGTTCGCCATGATCATGGACACCGACCTGCGCCAGCGGAAGATCCGCGACAAGGTGCCGATGACCTTCGTCACCTCGGAGCCCTATATCGGCCACCTCGGCCTCGGCGGCGTCGGCGACACCAAGGGCCTGATGGAGAGCGCGCTGCGCGAGCGCACCATCAAGTGGGTGACCAACGCCAAGGTCGAGAAGTTCGAGTCCGGCAAGGCGCAGGTGCTCGAGCTCAACGACGACGCCAGCGAGAAGAAGCGCCACGAGCTGCCCTTCAAGTACGCCATGATGCTGCCGGCCTTCCGCGGCATCCCGGCGCTGCGCGGCATCGAGGGGCTGGTCAACCCGCGCGGCTTCGTCATCGTCGATCACCACCAGCGCAATCCGAAATATCCCAACGTCTACGGCGTCGGCGTGTGCATCGCCATTCCGCCCTATGAGCCGACGCCGGTGCCGGTGGGCGTGCCCAAGACCGGCTACATGATCGAGAGCATGGTGACGGCGACCGCGCTCAACATCCGCGATGTCGTCGCCGGCAAGGAGGCCTCCCACGAGGCGAGCTGGAACGCGATCTGCCTGGCCGACTTCGGCGACACCGGCGTCGCCTTCATCGCCCAGCCGCAGAACCCGCCACGCAACGTCAACTGGTCGGCCCAGGGCAAGTGGGTCCATCTCGCCAAGATCGCGTTCGAGAAGTACTTCATGGGCAAGGTGAGGCGCGGCATCACCGAGCCGTATTTCGAGAAGGCGGTGATGCAGTTCCTTTCGGTCGGCAAGCTGAAGACCGGAAAATAGAGCCGAAAGACCGGCGAAATTCGCCCCGGCAGAGCTTCGCAGCCCCCGCTGCGCGGCCCCTGCCGGGGCCTCCCCGCCAGTGAATTTTGTCGCTGTCTCAGACCCTTGCAAACGCTCGCCGGGGCTGCGGCAGCCACGACCGTTGTTTTCTTACTCTTGCTGGATCATAGTTTGTGCGTGGGCGACGCTTGGGCCGGAGGGAGGAACCTCGCCGGACCGGGCTGCGACCGCATCCGGGAGACTGAACTGAAAAGGTCATGCGATGCGCCAGAATGGCACCGTGAAGTTCTTCAATGCCTCTAAGGGGTACGGCTTCATTACGCCGGACGACGGCGGCAAGGACGTGTTCGTGCATGTCACTGCGGTCGAGCGTTCGGGGATCGGCCCCCTGGCGGACGGCATGAAGGTGTCCTTCGACACCGAGCCGGACGAGAGAGGCAAGGGTCCAAAAGCAGTCGATCTGAAGGTCGCGGGCTGAGGATTTCCACCGGCGACCCGCAGGCGCCGTTTGGAGACTTACGATAGCCGCCGGGAGACCGGCGGCTTTTTTGCAGGGCGACCCGATCGGAGGCGGAAGACCATGACGGGCGCGCTGCACGCAGCTTTCGCCGCGCTGGCGCTGACCGTTGCCACGGCCGCCGTCGCGGCCGAGCCGGTGCGCCGCGTCGATCATCCATGTCGCCCCGTACTACGCCGCTGCGGCCACCGCCGACGGCGCGCCGCAGGTGAATGTCGGCGCTTCGTTCAGCGGCCTGCTCGCTTCGCCCGATCGCGACGACATCCTCGCCGCCCGCGACAAGCTCCTGTCGGCGCCGTCGCTGGTCACGCCGATGACCATGATGGTGCTGGCGATCCGCCTCTACGACATGGGGCTGCGCGACGATGCGGTGTTCTGGTTCTACGCCGCCAAGGACCGGACGATCACGCTGGTCGACGTGATCGACATCCGCGCCGCCGGCCTCGCCTCGGTACCGGACGCGGTCGGCGCCTTCGCTACCCTCGCCGGCCCGGTCATCAATGGCTATGCCTTCTGCGATGTCGCCAACCAGCAGGCGATCCGCGCCCGCACGCTCGCCTGGCTGGCGGCCAATCCCTATGGCGCCATCATGATCGAGCGCATTCCGGCGAAGCCCGGCGATCGGGCGGCGAACCTCGCCCGCTCGATCGCCGGCATCAGGGCCGGTGCCGCCAAGGAGAGCGCCTACCTCGCCGATCCCGGCAACCGTGCCAAGCTCGCCGCGACCCGCGCCAAGAACCGGATGGATGAGACGTTCTGCTGGAAGTGAGCGCGTGGCCCGGCGCCTGTCCGGACCACGCCAAAGACGTCAGCCGTTGGCCGCCATGGCGCGCTGCTTCGGCTGGACCAGCGCGGAATAGTCTTCCATCAGCGTCTTGGCGATCTTGCCGACGGTGAAGCGGTAGGGACCGATCTCCGACACCGGCGTCACTTCCGCTGCCGTGCCGGTGAGGAAGCACTGCTCGAAGCCTTCCATCTCGTCGGGCATGATGACGCGCTCGACCACCTCGAAGCCGCGCTTCCTGGCCAGCTTGATCACCGACTTGCGGGTGATGCCATCGAGGAAGCAGTCCGGCGTCGGCGTGTGGATGACGCCGTCCTTGACGAAGAAGACGTTGGCACCGGTCGCCTCCGCCACCTGCCCGCGCCAGTCGAGCATCAGCGCGTCGGCATAGCCCTTCCGCTCCGCCTCGTGTTTGGAGATCGTGCAGATCATGTAGAGGCCGGCCGCTTTCGCCCGCGACGGCTCGGTCGCCGGATCCGGCCGGCGGTAGCGCGCCATGTCGAGACGGATGCCCTTCAGCCGCTCTTCCGGCTTGAAGTAGGACGGCCAGTCCCACACCGCGATCGAGACGTGGATCTTGGTGAGCTGGGCGGCAACGCCCATCTGCTCGCTGCCGCGATAGGCGATCGGGCGGACATAGGCGTCGGTCAGGCCGTTGCGCACCAGGAGCTCGTTGCAGGCCTGATTGATGGTCTCCACCGAATAGGGAACCTCGAAGCCGATGATCTTCGCCGAATCGTGCAGGCGCTGGGTGTGCGCGGTGAGCTCGAAGATCTCGCCGCCATAGGCGCGCTCGCCCTCGAACACGGCGCTGCCATAGTGCAGTGCATGGGTCAGTATGTGAACCTTGGCGTCCGCCCACTTGACGTATTCGCCATCCATCCAGATGACGCCATCGCGTTGGTCGAAGGGCTGCGCAGCCATGATGTCTTCCTCCCGGGAGGCACCCCAGGAGAGCGCCCCGCTTTGTTGGATCGGACGGCGGCGAGGGCGGCTGACGTTCTTTGCGTCACGTCGGAATCGCCGATATGGTGCCGCGGAACGGCAGGCGCCAGGTCGCCGGAAACGGCGGCGCGTCGCACCATTTTGACCGCGACGTCTATTGAGTAGCAACCGGCGGAAAATATGTCAACATGGCTGACGTAAATTTCAAATCGGACGACACTGCCTCGCGACGGCCGAAGGGGTCCCAGCGCCCGCCGGTCGTGGCGCCGCTGTCGCTCGCCGACGAGCCCGAGATCGTCTTCATCGAGCTGCTCTATTTCGCCTACCGCGACTTCATCTCCGATCCCGACGCCGCCCTCCTCACCCTCGGCTTCGGTCGCGCCCACCACCGCGTCATCCATTTCGTCAACCGCCATCCCGGTATCCGCGTCGCCGACCTGCTCGACATCCTCAGGATCACCAAGCAGAGCCTCGGCCGCGTTCTCAAGCAACTCGTCGATACCGGTTTCATCGAGCAGCGGCCCGGTCCCGTCGACCGCCGCCAGCGTCTGCTCTATCCGACCGAGGCCGGCCGCGGGCTGGCCGCGCGCCTGCGCGATCCGCAGGTCAAGCGCATCGCTGCGGCGCTGGCGGACCTTTCGCCGGCCGAGCGCGACGGCGCACAACGCTTCCTGCGTCTGATGATCAATCCGAACGAGCGCGACAAAGTCGCCCGCATCATCGACCGGTGAGGCAACACGAGCCCGACATGGACGCAGCACCACCCCTCTCCGTTCGCGCGCCGGCCACCGAAGCGCCGCCGGTCGCCGACGACGCGCCGCACATCCTGGTCATCGACGACGACAACCGCATCCGCACCCTTCTGTCGCGCTATCTCGGCGATCGCGGCTTCCGCGTCACCATCGCCGGCAACGCCGCCGAAGCCCGCCAGCACCTTGCCGGCCTCGCCTTCGACCTGCTCATCGTCGACGTGATGATGCCCGGCGAGGACGGCATGTCGCTGGTCAGGGGCCTGCGCCAGACGAGCGACGTGCCGGTGCTGATGCTGACCGCGCGCTCCGAGATCGAGAGCCGCATCGCCGGGCTGGAGAGCGGCGCCGACGACTATCTTGCCAAGCCCTTCGAGCCGCGCGAGCTGCTGCTGCGGATCAACGCCATCCTCAAGCGCGCGACGCCGCCCGACCGGCCGCTGATCGAGCAGCTCTGCTTCGGTCCGTTCACCTTCCATCGCGAGAAGCTGGAGCTCAAGCGCGGCGGCGAGATGGTCCACCTGACCGAGCGCGAGCGCCAGATCCTGGCGATCTTTGCCGCCACGCCCGGCGAGACCGTGCGCCGCGACAAGCTGATGGTGACCAGCGGCCCGGCCGGCGAACGCACCGTCGACGTGCAGATCAACCGCCTGCGCCGCAAGATCGAAACCGACCCCGCCAATCCGCTCTACCTGCAGACCGTGCGCGGCATCGGCTATCGTCTGGCCGTCACCGGCTAGGCGGGAGACCCGGCGCACCATGGCGACCACCGCGGACGCCCCGGCCCCCGTCGCACTGCGTGGCGTGCGTGCCGGCTGGCGGCGTGTGACGCGGGCGATCAATGCGATCCTGCCCAAGGGCCTGTTCGCCCGCGCGCTGATCATCATCATCGCGCCGGTGGTGCTGCTCCAGGCGCTGGTCGGCTTCGTCTTCATGGAGCGCCACTGGCAACTGGTCACCGCCCAGCTCTCCTCCACCGTCGTCGGCGAAATCGCCGCGATCGTCGACGTTCTCGACAGCTATCCGCAGGATGCCGACTTCGCCACGATCACCCGCATCGCCAGCCAGCGCATGGGCCTCAACATCGCCGTGCTGCCGCCCGAACCGCTGCCGCCGATCGCACCCAAGCCGTTCTTCTCGCCGCTCGACCGCGTGCTCAGCCAGGAGATCAGCAGCAAGATCGGCAAGCCGTTCTGGATCGACACGGTCGGCCGCTCGAGCCTGATCGAGATCCGCATCCAGCTCGACCACAACGTGCTGCGCGTGTTCGCGCCACGCGCCCAGGCCTATGTCTCCAATTCGCTGATCTTCATCTGGTGGATGGTGGCGACCTCGGTGGTGCTGCTTGCCATCGCCATCATCTTCCTGCGCAACCAGATCCGCCCCATCCTCACCCTGGCCTCGGCCGTCGATGCCTTCGGCAAGGGGCGCGCCGTGCCCGCCTTCCCGCCGCGCGGCGCCCGCGAGGTGCGCCAGGCGACCATCGCCTTCCACCACATGAAGGAGCGCGTCGAGCGCCAGATCGACCAGCGCACGGCGATGCTCGCCGGCGTCAGCCACGATCTGCGGACCGTGCTCACCCGCTTCCGCCTGCAACTGGCGCTGATCGAGGGCTCGCCCGACGCCGAGGAGCTCAAGAAGGACGTCGACGACATGAACCGCATGCTCGACGGCTACCTCGCCTTCGCCCGCGGCGACAGCGGCGAGGACACGGTGGCGACCGACATCGCGGCGATGCTCGACGAGATCGGCAAGCAGGTCGGCGTCAGGGGACGCACGGCGGAAGTCTCCTACGCCGGCGATCCGATGGTGCGGGTGCGGCCGCAGGCCTTCAAGCGCTGCATCGACAACCTCGTCGCCAACGCCATGCGCCACGGCAAGCGCATCGAGGTGACCGGCAGCCACGCCGAAGGCCATCTGACGGTGACCGTCGACGACAACGGCCCGGGCATCCCGCCGGAGGAGCGCGAGGCGGTGTTCAAGCCGTTCTACCGGCTCGACAACGCCCGCAACATCGACGAGAGCGGCACCGGCCTCGGCCTGCCGATCGCCCGCGACATCGCCCGCAACCACGGCGGCGACATCGCGCTGGCGCAGAGCCCGCTCGGCGGCCTGCGCGTCACGGTGACGATTCCCGCCTGAACGGAGGCAGAAGATGACGCGCAACCCGGCAACCACCGCGACCAAGCTCGCCCTGCTCATCGACGGCGACAACATCAGCGCGACGTATATGCCGCTCATCATGCGCGAGGCCGAGCAACGCGGCGTGGTCGCCATCCGCCGCATCTACGGCCAGTTCAAGAGCGGCAAGATGAAGTCGTGGATGAAGCACGTCGACGCCTTCGACCTGACGGCGGTCAACGTCTCGCCGCTCACCCGGGGCAAGAACGCCACCGACATGAAGCTCACCATCGAGGCGATGGACATGCTGACCGGCCGGCAGCTCGACGGCATCTGCATCGCCTCCAGCGACGGCGACTTCACGCCGCTGGCGGCGCGCATCCGCGCCAGCGCCCTGTCGGTCTTCGGCTTCGGCGCCAAGAAGGCGCCGGCGGCCTATAAGGACGAGTTCGACCGCTTCTACGAATGCGACACGCTGCTTGCCGCCGAGAAGGCCGAACAGAAGCGCGAGCAGAAGGTCGAACGCAAGCCGCCGGCGGCGAAGAAGACGGCCGAACCGGCGCCGCCCGCGCCACGCCGCCGCAAGGCGCCCGCCCGGAAGACCGCCGCACCGGCGCCGGCGGCGGCCCGGCCGGCCGCGACGATGGCGCCGGCGCCCGCCCCCAAGACCGGCAAGCCGGAGATTCCCGCAGCCCAGGTGCTGGCCGCCATCGATGCCGCGACCGACGGCAACGGCCGCGCCCATATGCGCAGCGTCGGCAACAACCTGATGCGCGCCATTCCCGGCTTCTCGGCGAAAGCCTACGGCTATCGCACCATCACCGACCTTGTCCGCGCGGTGCCCGGGCTGGAATTCAGCAAGGCCGGCAACGAGACCTACGTTCGCCGGCTGGCGGCCGGCGAACGCAGGGATGCGTGACGGCGCTTCTAGCTGATGCGCAGGTGGACGTGGCCGCCGACCTTGAACGTGGCGATCGCCTTCTTGCTGACGCGATAGGTCTTGCCGTTGCTCAGCGTGATCATGTCGGTGGCCTTGTCGATCTTCACGACCTTGCCGCTGACGTAGACGATGTGGTGAGCGGGCTTCTTGACGACCTTGTGCATCGCCGGCTTGGACGGATGCTTCATCATGGTCGCGGCGAAGGTCGGCGCCGACAGGGCGGCGAGCGAAAGAGCCACGGCCGAAACGGTGGCGATGAGGCGGGTCTTGAACATGGGATTTCCTCTCTGAAGAACCTTGACGAGTCTCGCCGACGGGGCCGCATGGCCGAGCGGGATCAAACTCCGGGGCAATCCCTAGAGGATCGACGTCTCGCGCGTGTTTCAGAGAAGCCGGTTCTGTGTAACCGATTGTTTCAGACGATCCGCCCGGCGGCCTGGGCGTGACGGAGGCGATTCCCGTCTAGCGCGATCCGCCCGTGCCGAAATCGAAATCGTCGATCCACATCGGCGCTATGAAATCGAGGTGCCTGAGACCGGCCTTCTCGGTGATCCTGACAGGGCCCGATTCCTGTCCTTCGTTGACGATGCCCTGAAAACGACGGGCAGCCTCGGGCGGCACATGCGTGTCCAGTTCGCCGAGGATGAAATGGACGCGGAGCCGGCGGAACGACCTGGGATGGTCGATCGGATTCAGCTGTTCGAAGAACAGGCGCGCTTTCGCGTCCGGTGTTCCCTGTGCCACCAGTTCTCCACTGGCAATGTCGCGCATGCCGGGACGCTGCCAGTCCGGCGTCGCCACCACGGCGTTCACGCTGGCGACATCGTCGATGAGCGGAGCCGCGGCGACGGCGACATCGCCGCCCATCGACAGGCCCGTCAGATGCACCGGCAGCTTCGCGCCGAACTTCGCCCGCGCCCACTCGGCGATCCGTGGCACGTCGAGAGCCGTTTCGCCGATGATCGTCCACATCTCGCGACGAAAATTGGCGAACACGCGACGCATGAGCGCGTCGCGGTCTTCTGTTCCGCGCGCGCCGTGCTGATAGGCGTCGATTGCAATCGCCGCAAATCCGAGCGAAAGGGCGCGATCCAGAACCGGTTGCGTTTGTTCCTTCGTCTGGCTGAACGCCGGAACGTGGATGAGGATCGCCGAAGGTGCGTCAGGCGTCCGACCACAGCACGGGCACGCCGTCGACCGTTTCGGTGCTTTTCGCGGGCATGCCGGCCATCGCTTTGCCTCCCGAATTCTGATCCTCAGAACATCCGCCCGCCGTTGGGCACCGGCAGGCTCGGCTCGATGAGGACCACCTCGCCGTCGCCATCGGGGAAGCCCAGCGTCAGCACCTCCGACATGAACTTGCCGATCTGGCGCGGCGGGAAATTGACCACCGCGGCCACCTGGCTGCCGACCAGCATCTCCGGCGTGTAGTGCCGGGTGATCTGCGCCGAGGACTTCTTGCGCCCGATCGCCGGACCGAAGTCGATGACCAGCTTGATCGCCGGCTTGCGCGCTTCCGGGAACGGGCTCGCCTCGACGATCGTGCCGACGCGGATATCGACTTTCAGGAAATCGTCGAAGGTGATGGGTGTCGCCGGCCCGTCCATGTCTCGTCCTGTCGCCCCTGCCGTCCTTGAACCGCGGGGCGGTTAGCACGCGGCGGGCGGCGGCTCAACCGGAGCGGCGCAGGAAAAGGAAGAGGGCGCACAGCGCCGCACCGACGAAGATCGGCGGCCCATGGAGATCGCGCACGACCACGAGATAGATGGCAAGGCCGAGCACGACGAGCGAGCCGATCCGCGCAAACCACGGAACGATCGTCTTCGGCCAGGCGAGCCAGGTCGCGCTGGCGCCGAGCAGGCCCGCGACCGCCACCGACGAGCCGGCGCCGTAAGGCTGCCACCACAGGCCGACGATCTGGCCGACGAGGCCGGAGACGAAGGCGATGATCAGCCATTCGACGGTGCCGATCCTGCGCTCGGCGAAAATGCCCAGGACCAGCACGCCGAAGACGATGCCGAGCTTCTGCACCGGCCCGTCGTCATAGGCGAAGAGCGCGGTGACGATGCGCCACCATTCGCCGGCGGCCAGGCGCACCGGATCGCGCTCGGCCAGTCCCAGCCATTCGGGATGCAGTTCCTGGATCGCGGCGACGAAGACGGCGATGGTGATGAACGCCGCCGTGCCGGGCGGGACGCGCGACTGGATGCCGGTCGAGGAGTCCAAGGCCCTATCCGGCGGCCCGCTGTTCCGCTCCGCCGCGTGCCGAACCGGCAAGCCGGCAGACGACCCCGCAGACGTCGTTCACCAGGCGCATGGCACGGTCGCCGCGGCCGAGCGCTTCGTCCAGCGTCTTCATGGTCTTCGCCAGATCCGGATCGTCGTCGTCGAGCCAGACGCCGAGCGTCCGGGCGAAGACCAGCACGCCGCCTTCTCGCGCGATCGCGCCGGGCAAGCCGCCGCGGTCGACGCCGGCAGCCACCTGCATCCATCTCTGCGAACGCCCGGCCATGCAATGCAGCACGGCCGCGAAGCCGGGACTGCGCCTGGCTGTCCTGGCCATGCGCTTCAGCGCCGGCTTGTAGGGCGCCAGCGCATCGAGGCGGCGCATGAGGATGTCGAAGAGGCGGTCCTTGGCCCCCTCGCCTTCCGCCGGCCCCTGCGCCAGCACCGCCTCGTCGATGCGCTTGGAGAAAGCCGCGAGGATGGCGAGCTTGCCGGGAAAGGCGGCGCGCAACTCGGCGAGCGAGACATCGGCGGCGGTGGCGATATCGGCGAGGCCGGTGTCGACCAGGCCGCGCTCGGCGACCAGCGTCATGAAGGCTTCGATGATGCGCTCGCGCGGCTCGGCCGGTGCCGCGCCTGTCCTTCGGCTGCCGCCGCGCCCGGCGGCCTGCTTGCGTTTCGGTCGCGTTGCCATGGCATCACCCGTTCGCTGTTCGGTTTCCGCTTGCCCTCAGTCTAGGCGCCGATCGTGGCCACGGCGAGGCGTCTCAACCGGAGAGTTCGCGCGAGCGCTTCTGCGCCGCCGCAACAGCCTTCTTCATCAGCGGCGCCAGACCCTGTTTTCCCATCAGCACCTTCAGCGCCGCCGCGGTGGTGCCCTTGGGCGAGGTGACGTTCTGGCGGAGCTGGGACGGCCGGCAGGTCGGAACGGTAGAGCAGTTCGCCGGCACCGGTGACGGTGGCGCGGGCGAGCCTTGCGGCGCTCGCCGGGTCGAGACCGGCGGCGACCGCCGCTTCCGCCAGACATTCGGCGAACAGGAAGACATAGGCCGGGCCGGAGCCGGAAACGGCGGTGACCGCGTTGATCAGGTCCTCGTCGTCCACCCAGATCACATCGCCAACCGCTTGCAGGAGCTGCGTCACCAGCGCCTTGCCCGCCTTCGACACGCGATCGTTGGCGATCGCCGCGGTGACGCCGCGGCCGACCTGCGCCGGCGTGTTGGGGATCGAGCGCACGATGGCGCCCTCGCCGATGCCGGCGGCGAGATTGGCGAGCGTCGTGCCGGCGGCGATCGACAGCGTCACCGTGCCGCGCCCGGCGAGCGGTCGCAGCCCCGGCAGCACGCCGGCGATGATCTGCGGCTTGACCGCCACGACGATCACCTTGGCCGTCACGCCCGTCGGCGGCGCCGGCAGGTCGCGGATGCCGGCGGCGGCGAGGAAGGCGGCGCTGTCCGGCGGCGGCGGCGGGATCGACCACCACCACCGCCTTGCGGTCGAGGCCACCATCGAGCCAGCCCTTGCAGCAGGGCGGCGCCCATCTTGCCGGCGCCGACCAGCACCAGCGGAGACTTCGCAGAAAAGGCGGAGGAGAGCGACATCGGGCGTCCCGTCTTGTTCGTTTGCCGGACAGTAGTGGCCCCTGGCCACGCCGCGCAACAGAGCCTTGCCCGCGCCGGCCCTCCGACCATCTTGTGTCGGCGATGGCGGGATGCAGTATTGCGGTTTCGACGGCCCACGTGACGGGAGGCCCATGTCATGGCCACGGATCGGATTTCGGGCACCTGCCACTGCGGAGAAACCGGCTGGACGCTCGCCGGCGACCCCGGCTCGATCACCGCCTGCAACTGCACGCTCTGCCGGCGCTACGGTGCGCTCTGGGCTTATGACTACGAGAACGAGCGCATCACCATCACGGGACCGACGGCCACCTACACGCGGATCGAAGCCCGCAACCCATCGCTGGAAATCCACTTCTGTCCCAAATGTGCGTGCGTGGTCTGCTGGCGCGGCCTGAAGACCGCGCCGGACGGTCGCAGGCGCATCGCCGTCAACGTCAGGCTGGCGCCGCCGGAAGCGGTGGCGGAGCTTGCGATCGACCATTTCGACGGCCTCGATACCTTCGAGGATCTGCCCCGCGACGGTCGCTGCGTGCGCGACCTCTGGTTCTAGCCAAGGCAGAGGGAGGATCGACGTCTCATGCCGGAATTTGTTGCCGACGTGGCCTCGGCCGGATTGTTCGCCGCGCAGGAAGCCAACATGGCCGCGTTCTGGATGGCCTATGGCCGTGCGCCGGGGTGCAGCGCATCGTCCGATCCGGATGTCGCCTGGTTCTATACGGGCATCCCCTACCCGCTGTTCAACGGCGTCGCGCACGTTGCGCTGCCGGCGGACGCGGTGCGGCCCGTCGTCGATAGGCTGAGCGGGCACATCAAGAAACACGGCGCGCCGGGACTGTGGTGGGTCGGTCCGCAATCGCGCCCTGGAGACCTCGGCACGATGCTGGAGAACGCGGGCCTCCAGTCGATCGGAGAGACGCCGGCCATGGCCATGGACCTTGCCGCGCTGGGCGCACCTCCGG
This sequence comes from uncultured Alphaproteobacteria bacterium, assembly GCA_963784605.1. Classification (GTDB taxonomy): domain Bacteria; phylum Pseudomonadota; class Alphaproteobacteria; order Rhizobiales; family Kaistiaceae; genus CAVSRC01. The sequence goes on along the minus strand of CAWARW010000004.1, from coordinate 212,530 downwards.
CCGTCGAACGGTTTGCCATGGAGACAGTTCAGAGCGCCGCGACCCAGGCGCTATGGGCCCGCACCGCCGCTATCGGCACGGAAGCCCCGCCAGCGGCCGTGGATGCATTGGAGCGCCTTGAGGCGATCATCGTCGACGCCGGCTATCGCGCCCAGCGCCGCTATGTGGGTTATCTCGACGGTGCGCCGGTGGCGACCTCGGCATTGGTACTGGAAGCCGGCGTTGCCGGCATCTATGCGGTGGCGACGATTCCCGAGGCGCGCGGGAAGGGCATCGGCCGGCTGATGACCGTGGCACCGCTCATCGAAGCGCGGCAAATGGGCTATCGCGTCGGGGTGCTGCAGTCGTCGACCATGGGGCACCCGCTCTACGCGAAGCTCGGCTTCGCCGACATCGGGATGTACCGGCTTTATTTGCAGACGGGGTGAGAGCCGCCCTACGCCTCGCCGGCGGTTTCGAAGAGCACCGTTTCGAGGGCTTCCGTCGCCGACTTGCCGGCCCACACGACGAACTGGAACGCCTGATAGTAGCGCTCGCAAGCTTCGATGGCGGTCAGCAGCAGGCGCTCGACCTGGGCGTTGTTGGGGTCGGCGCCGCCGGAGAGCAGCAGCGCCTGGCGGTACATGACCACGCCCTCCTGGGTCCACAGGTCGAAATGGCCGATCCACATCTGCTCGTTGACCGCCGAAAGCAGGCGCATGATTTCCATCTTGCGCGCCTCGGGGACCTTGAGGTCGAAGGAACAGGCCAGATGCACCGCCTCGCGCTCCTCCATCCACGAGAAGGAGATGTGGTAGTCGCACCAGTGGCCGCCGACGGCGATGGTCAGTTCGTCATCGCCGGAGCGCTCGAAAGCCCAGTCGTTCAGCGCCGCGATCTGCTCGATCACGTCGACCGGGTTCGAGAGGCGTTCCTGTTCGATTTCGATGAGGCTCATGGGGCTCGACCTTGCGGGTGGAAAGGCTGCCTGACTAGACGCGACCGAGATTACGGCGCCCGATTGACGAAGCGCGGCGAATCTCTATTGAGAATCAGTATATAGGCCCCCGACTCTCACGCGCCACTATTGCTTGTGGACAACGTGAATCCGATTGATGTCAGCTGTGTGACTCCTGTGGACCTACTCGTCCGCCGGTTTGGCGCGCCGGGGCGCCTTTTTCGGCGTGGGCTCGGCCTCGGACCCGCCGTCCAGGCGGGCTTCCAGCGCGGCGACGCGCTGCTTGAGCGTCTCGTTCTCGGCCGCCATCTTCGACGCCATCTCGCGGACCACGTCGAATTCCTCGCGCTTGACCAGGTCGAGATCGTTGACGAAGCGCTCCATCTGGCTGCGGAACACGGTCTCCGCCTCGCGCTTGACCCCCTGGGCGACGCTGGCCGCGTCCCCCATCAGCCGCGCCATCTCGTCGAACATACGGTTGGAGGTCTGGGTCATCTGTCGGGGCTCACTTTCCGGCTCGGGCGCCACCCCCATACTATGGGCGCGCCGGTCGGCACCCGCAAGGCGCCTCGCGCCGCCCGCCGCCTTGACCGCGCCCGTGCGGCAGCGCAGTTTGCCGGGCGAATCCGGGAGAGCCGATGCCGCTTTTCGTCCTGCCCTTCCCCACCATCGATCCGGTGCTCATCCAGATCGGGCCCTTCGCCATCCGCTGGTATGCGCTGGCCTACATCGTCGGCATCTTCGTCGGCTGGTGGTACGCCAAGCGGCTGGTCGCCAACCCGCGCCTGTGGGGGCCGGCCGGCGCGCCGATGAAGCCCGCCGACATCGACGATTTCGTCGTGTGGGCGGCGATCGGCATCATCGGCGGCGGCCGCATCGGCTACGTGCTGTTCTACGACCTGCCGCTGTTCCTCGCCAATCCGCTGCAGATCCTCGAGGTCTGGCACGGCGGCATGTCGTTCCACGGCGGCTTCCTCGGCACCACGCTGGCGATGATCCTGTTCGCCCGCTCGCGCGGCTTCTCGCTGTGGTCGCTGTTCGACGTGATCGGCCCGTCGGTGACCTTCGGGCTGTTCTTCGGGCGGCTCGCCAACTTCATCAACGGCGAATTGTGGGGCCGGCCGACCGACGTGCCCTGGGCGATGATGTTTCCCGGCGCGCCCGACGGCGGCACCATCCCGCGCCATCCGAGCCAGCTCTACGAAGCGGCGCTGGAAGGCATCGTGCTCTTTCTTTTCCTGCGCCTGCTCACCCACCGCTACCACAAGCTCGCCACCCCCGGCTTCGTCGCCGGCGCCTTCGTCGCCGGCTATGGCGCGGCGCGCACCTTCGCCGAATTCTTCCGCCAGCCGGACATCCAGCTCGGCTATCTTGCCGGCGGGCTGACCATGGGCATGCTGCTGTCGGTGCCGATGATCGTCATCGGCATCGCCGCCATGGCGATCGTGTCGCGCCGCCCCAACCACAACGCCGTGGAAAAGGCATGACCCCGCTCGCCGAGAAGCTCGCCCGGCAGATCCGCCAGAGCGGACCGATCACGGTCGCCGATTTCATGGCCGCCTGCCTCGCCGATCCCGACCACGGCTACTACATGCAGAGCGACCCCTTCGGCCGCGCCGGCGACTTCATCACCGCCCCCGAGATCAGCCAGATCTTCGGCGAGCTGGTCGGCCTGTGGACGATCGGCGTGTGGGAGATGCTGGGCTCGCCCGATCCCTTCGTGCTCGCCGAGCTCGGCCCCGGCCGCGGCACGCTGATGGCCGACATGCTGCGCACCGGGCGGGTCAAGCCTTCCTTCCTCAAGGCGGCGAGCGTGCATCTGGTCGAGATGAGCCCGCGCCTCAGGCAGGTGCAGCAGCAGGCGCTCGCCGCCACCGGCCACGCCATCCAGTGGCATGCGCGCATCGACGACATCCCGCGGGCGCCGACCATCTTCGTCGCCAACGAGTTCTTCGATGCCCTGCCGGTGCGCCAGTTCCAGTGGCAGGACGGCATCTGGGCGGAGCGCGTCATCGGCGTCACCGACGACGACCAGCTCACCATCGGCCTGTCGCCGGTCGGCCAGCGGCCGGCCAACATCGAGCTGCCCGACGGCGCCATCGTCGAGGCCTCGCCGACCGGCAAGGCGGTGATGGCGCTGATCGGCGAGCGCCTCGCCCGCGAGCGCGGCGCGGCGCTGGTCGTCGACTACGGCAGCGACAAGCCCGGCATCGGCGACACGCTGCAGGCCGTGCGCCAGCACCAGTACGAAAGCCCCTTCGCCATGCCCGGCGAGGCCGACGTCACCTGTCACGTCGATTTCTCCGCCCTGGCCCGCACCGCCGCCGAGGCCGGCCTGCATCCGCGCCCGGTGATGGCGCAGGGCGAGTTCCTCATGCGCCTCGGCCTGGTCGAGCGCGCCAACGTGCTCGGCCGCGACAAGGACACCAAGACGCGCGACGGCATCGCCAGCGCCATCGAGCGCCTGGCCGGACCGAAGGCGATGGGCACGCTGTTCAAGGTGCTTGCCGTCGCCTCGCGCGGCCTCAAGCTGCCGATCTTCGACAAGATCGGCTAGGGGCCGCTGCCCCATGCTGAATGCGTTCCCCGGACGCCATGCAGCGCGCAGCGGTGCATGGTCGATCCGGGGTCGAAAGGGCGGCTGGATCCCGGGTCTGCGGTGCGGTACTGCGCACCGCACCGCGCCCGGGAAACGAGCCGCTTGCCCATACCGGAACCAACTGAATGCGATTGAATGAGCCGATGATCCCGTTCCTCACCCACGATTTGCTGGCACTGTCCGGCATCCGGCACGGATTCTTCACCCGCTCGGGCGGCGTCTCCGAGGGCCTCTATGCCAGCCTCAACTGCGGCGTCGGCTCGCAGGACGACCAGGCGCGCGTGATGGAGAACCGGGCGCGCGTCACCGCGACGCTGGGGATTGCCGCCGATCGCCTGGCGACCCCCTATCAGGTCCACGGCACGGATGCGGTCGTGGTCGAGACGGTCTGGGCACCCGGCCAGGGACCGAAGGCGGATGCGGTGGTCACCCAACGTCCCGGCGTGGCCCTCGGCGTCGGTACGGCCGACTGCGGCCCGATCCTCCTCGCCGAGCCGCACGCCCGCGTCATCGCCGCCGCCCATGCCGGCTGGCGCGGGGCGCTCGCCGGCATCGCCGAGGCGGCCATCGCCGCCATGGAGACGCTGGGCGCCCGCCGCGAGCGCATCGTCGCCGTGCTCGGGCCCTCGATTTCGCAGGCGAACTACGAGGTGGGGCCCGAGCTGGTTGCCCGCTTCACCGCGGCCGACCCGGCCAACGGCCGCTTCTTCGTCCCCTCCGGGCGGGACGGTCACGCCCTCTTCGACCTGCCCGGCTACACGGTCGCCCGGCTCGCGGCCGCCGGGGTGACCGCCGCCAACATGGATCTGTGCACCTATGCCGAGGCCGACCGATTCTATTCCTACCGGCGGGCGACCCATCGCCGCGAGGCCGATTATGGCCGGCTGATTTCGGCCATTGTGCTCAGCGATTAGCGGCCGCCCCGGCGAAGGCCGTTGCCACGCCCTGCCCGGCATTGCTACAAGGCCGCGCCGTCATCAAATTGTCGTTTCGGCGGGTAAGCCCGTCGTTGCGGCCGACTCTCGGGCGCTGGCATGAAACTCGTCGCCGGTAACTCCAACCGCCCCCTGGCGGAGGCGATCTCCGCCTATCTGGAGATTCCCCTCACCAAATGCCTGGTCAGGCGCTTCGCCGACCAGGAGATATTCGTCGAGATCCAGGAAAACGTGCGCGGCGAGGACGTCTTCGTCATCCAGTCGACGAGCTACCCCGCCAACGACAACCTGATGGAGCTTCTGATCATCATGGACGCGGCGCGCCGCTCCTCGGCCCGCCGCATCACCGCCGTGCTGCCCTATTTCGGCTATGCCCGCCAGGACCGCCGCTCCGCCGGCCGCACGCCGATCTCGGCCAAGCTGGTCGCCAACCTGATCACCGAGGCCGGCGCCGACCGGGTGATGACCCTCGACCTCCACGCCGGCCAGATCCAGGGCTTCTTCGACATCCCCACCGACAACCTGTTCTCGGTGCCGGTGATGGTGCGCGACATCAAGGCCCACCACGACGCGCGCAACGTCACCGTGGTCTCGCCCGACGTCGGCGGCGTGGTGCGCGCCCGGGCGCTGGCCAAGCGCATCGACGCGCAGCTGGCCATCGTCGACAAGCGCCGCGAGCGCCCCGGCGAATCCGAGGTGATGAACATCATCGGCAACGCCTCCGGCCGCCGCTGCATTCTGTTCGACGACATCGTCGATTCCGGCGGAACCCTGTGCAACGCCGCCGAGGCGCTGATGGACGCCGGTGCCGCCTCGGTGCTGGCCTACATCACCCACGGCGTCCTGTCGGGCGGGGCCGTGGCGCGGGTGACGGCGTCGCGCATCGAGCAGCTGGTCATCACCGATTCGATCCAGCCGACCGAAGCGGTCCTCGCCGCGCCCAACATCCGCGTGTCCTCGATCGCCACCCTGATCGGCGAGGCGATCGCCCGCACGGCGGCGGAGAAATCCGTCTCCAGCCTGTTCGACTGAGCCTGACGGGGAACGGCGGACCGGCGTCAGCCGGTGCGCTTGGTGATGGACGGGCGCACCGGGTCGGTGGCGACGGACGGGCGCACCGGGTCCTTGGCGAAGGCCGAATGCAGCGCTCCCAGTCGCTCGGCGATGCTCTCCCGCTCGCGTTCCGGCTGCTCGCCCTTGAGCCCCCCGGCGGTCATCGACGAGCCGCGCCACTTGTCGATCACCGCGTCGATGAAGTCGTCGTCGGAGATGCTGGTCGAATTGGAGGCGAGATTGGCGACCGCCTCGGCGCGCGGGATGCGCTCGGCCGGCAACTGGTTGAGCACCAGACGCGTCGGCAGGGGAACGCCCTCGCCGAAGGCGATCACCTCGCGCGTGCCGAGCGACGGCACGAAGCTGAGCAGGTTGGCGGCGGCATCGGAGACCGCCGATCGGACCAGGGCCTGATCGCGCTCGTTGCCGAGGCGCATGCAGAACAGCGTCGAGCACTGCGAGATGACCGTCGGGTCGAGCTCCGCCGGGCGCTGGGTGATCAGGCCGAGGAAGACGCCATACTTGCGACCTTCCTTGGCGATGCGCGAGATCGCCCGGCGCGTCGGCCCGAAGCCGTGCGAGCGGTCGGCCGAGGCGTAGCGGTGGGCCTCCTCGACGACGAACAGCAGCGGCGCGGCGCCGTCGCTCCACAGGCCGAAGTCGAAGGCCATGCGGCCGAGCACCGAGACCACCGAATCGATCACCTCGGTGGGGAAGCCGGCGAGCTGCATGACCGTCATCGGCTGGCCGCCCGGCGGCAGACGGAAGAGCTGGCGCACGACCTCGGCCATGGTGTCGCCGCCGACGTTGGCGTTGTCGAACATGAAGCCGTAGCGCGGGTCGTTGCGCACCGTCTCGATGCGCGTGATCAGCTTGTAGTAGTTGAGCCGCGACGAGCGGTTCTCGAGCTTGCCCATGCGCTCGTCGATCAGGTTGACGAGGTCCTGCAGGCGATAGGGCACCGGCGTGTCGACGGTGTAGCCGGTGACCTTCGGGTCGAAGCGCTTGAGCGACGGCCGATCGCTGGCGTCGCGGTTCTGCAGATAGAGGCTCTTGGCCAGCGGTATCGTCTCCGAGAGGATGGCGACCTCCTCTTCGATGCCCGGACGGCGGCCGAAGATGACGTCGATGAACTCCTCGAAGTTGAACAGCCAGAAGGGCAGCTTCATGTTGCGCGGATTGAGGACCTGCGCCCGGTCGCCGAAGCAGCGGCCGTATTCGTTGTGCGCGTCGAGCAGGAAGATGCGCACGTTCGGGCGCACGTCGAGGATCTGCCCGAGCAGCACCGACACCGCGCTCGACTTGCCGACGCCGGTGGTGCCGAGGATGGCGAAGTGCTTCGACAGCATGTTGTCGATATCGACATAGGCATCGACCGCCACGTCGTGGTGCAGGTGCCCGATCTCGATCTTGCTGGCGCCCGAGGCGGCGTAGACGAGGCGCAGCTCGTCGACATCGACCAGCGTCGCCTTATCGCCGATGGCCGGATAGTGCATGATGCCGCGCTTGAAGCGGGGCGCGCCGTCGGCATCCAGGCGGATTTCGCCCATCATGTCGACGTGGGCGGTGACGTGGTAGCCCTGCTCGCGGGTGACCGCCGATGTCTCCAGCGACACGTCGATGATCATGCCGATCAGCATCGACGCGCCGCGCTGGATGCGCAGGCACTGCCCGACCGTGGCGCAATGGTCGTCGGCGAGGTCGGTATAGGACTGCGGCAGGCCAACGCTGGCCTGCGATCCGCTGACGGCGGTCACCACGCCGATCAGCGCTCCCGCGCTCGGAAATGCCATGCCCTGGTCCACGGTGCCCCCTCGGCTTCCCACTGCAAGGACGGCCGGGACGGGTCTCTGTCCCATGCCACAACCGACATATGTAGCTCGCATTGGTGGACTTGCGGTTAATTGCATAATTGCCGTTAATGGCATGCAATTGAATGCATTTAACCGAAAAGTTTAAGAAACGGCGGGACAGTCCTGCCGGGCCGGACCCACGGCCTCGCTTGCCCTGCGGGCCGCTCTCGCCTATAAGCCGGCTGCCGCGCCGACACCCCTGGAGGCACGCGGCAAAACAGCCAAACTCAAGGAGTTGTCCGATGGGCGCTACATACGAGCTCTCGGCGGCGGTTCGCGAGAAGGTGGGCAAGGGGGCCGCCCGCTCGGTACGTCGTCAAGGCATGACCCCCGCCGTGATCTACGGCGGCAACCAACCCCCGATCGCCATCAGCCTGCCGGCGCGCGAGCTTTCGCTCAAGATCCTGGCCGGTGGCTTCTATACCTCGGTCGCCACCATCGACGTCGGCGGCGAGAAGATCCAGACCCTGCCGCGCGACTACCAGCTCGACCCGGTGAGCGACAAGCCGCTGCACGTCGATTTCCTGCGCGTGACGCCGGAATCCTACATCACCATCGACGTGCCGGTGCAGTTCATCAACGAGGCTCAGGCGCCGGGCGTCAAGCGCGGCGGCGCGGTCAACGTGGTGCGTCACCGCATTTCGCTGATCTGTCGCGTCGATGCCATTCCCGAGAAGATCGTCGCCGATCTGACCGGCCTCGACATCAACGATTCGCTGCACATTTCGGCCATCTCGCTTCCCGAAGGCGTGCGTCCGTCGATCAAGCGCGATTTCACCATCGCCACGGTGGCCGCGCCGGCCGGCGTCAAGGAAGAGCTGCGCGCCGCCGCCGAAGCCGCCAGCAAGGCGGCCGAGACGGGTGCCGCCGCTCCCGAGGGTGCCGCTGCCGCGCCGGCCGCGGGTGCCGCGCCGGCTGCCGGTGCCGCTCCGGAGGCCGCCAAGAAGTAGTCCCGGCGCAGGTCCGGTTGCGTTGGGGCAACGGAGAGAGCCCGCATGCTCCTCATCGTCGGCCTCGGCAATCCCGGCGCGCAATATGCGCAGCACCGGCACAACGTCGGCTTCATGGCCGTCGACGCCATCCACCGCCGCCACGGCTTCTCCCCGTGGCGGCGGCGTTTTCAGGCCGAGGTGTCGGAGGGCTCGCTCGCCGGCGAGAAGGTGCTGCTGGTCAAGCCGCAGACCTACATGAACGACTCCGGCCGCGCGGTTCAGGGCGCCGCCGCCTTCTACAAGCTCCCCGTCGCCGACATGGTGGTGATCCACGACGAGGTCGACCTGCCCCCCGGCAAGACGCGCATGAAGACCGGCGGCGGTGCGGCCGGCCACAACGGCCTGCGCTCCATCGACGCCGCGCTCGGCGACGGCTACCGGCGGGTGCGCATCGGCGTCGGCCATCCCGGCGTCAAGGAGGCGGTGCCGCACTACGTGCTGCATGACTTCGCCAAGGCCGACCAGGCGTGGCTGGCGCCGCTGATCGCGGCCATCGCCGACAATGCCGCCTTGCTCGCCGAGGGCAAGGACGCCACCTTCGCCAACCGCCTGCACGCCGCCACCCAGCCGCCGCAGCCGGACTCGCCGACAGAGAAGAAGGCGAAGCAGCAGAAGGACTTGGGCGCTCCGGCGGATTCAAAGTCGGAAGCGCCGCCGACGCCGACGCAAGCCGCCGCGCCGCACGACGGACCGTTTGCCCGCGGGCTGAAGAAGCTGTTCGGCGGCGAATAGGCTCGTTTCGCCGGTCAGGGGCACGCCGTCAGCACGATCGGATCGCCGCCGGAGCCGCCCAGATCGCGGCAGGCGTCGCCGACGCACAGGTGCCAGGCGCCGGCCGCACCGGAATCGGCCAGCACCACCCGCTTCTGCGGCGGCACATGCGGGCGATAGACCCAGCCGGAGCCGTCGAAGAGCGAGCCGTCCGGCGGGTCCATGCCGGCGCCCGAGCCCTCGACCCGCGCCTCGGCGACCACCAGCCCCGCCGCCGTCACCTGCCAGTGTTCGGTCCATCGGATGTGTTCGACCGAGTGATTCCACCACAGCGTGAAGACGGCGGTCGCGAGCTTGGTGGTGGTACCGCCGGCGAGGATGCACAGGTTCATGCCGCCGCCCGGCGCGCCCGCCAGTAATGCTGGACGAGGAACACGGCGGAGAGCGCGAAGCCGACCTCGTCGGTGACCGGCAGCGCCGCCACCAGCGAGAAGGCGGCGACGGTGGCAAGCCCCCTCTCCCACCACGGCAGCGGGCGACGGAGAAAGCCGATGCCGGCCGCCCCCCACAGCATGACCGCCAGGCACGCCTTGAACAGGATGTAGACGACCGCCGCCGGGTAGCCGATCTCGGTGGCCAGCGGCCCGCCGTCCTGCAGCATGAGCGCCGGCGTATAGACCGCCATGAACGGCACGACGAAACCGGCGAGCGCGATGCGCACCGCTTCGAGCCCGATCTTCAGGCCGGACTCCTTGGCGATCGGCGCGGCGGCGAAGGCGGCGAGCGCCACCGGCGGCGTCAGGTCCGCCAGGATGCCGAAATAGAAGACGAACATGTGGGTGACGATCAGCGGCACGCCGAGGTGGAGCAGCGCCGGCCCGGCCAGCGACGAGGTGATGATGTAGTTGGGGATGGTCGGGATGCCCATGCCGAGGATGAGGCAGGTGACCATGGTCAGGAGCAGCGACAGGAACAGGCTGGAGCCGCCGACCGAGACGATGAACTGGCCGAAGGTGGTGGCGAGGCCGGTGAGCGTCATGGTGCCGATGATGATGCCGACGGTGGCGCAGGCGACACCGACCGGCAGTGCCGTCTTGGCGCCCTCGGCGAGGCTGTCGCGGCAGAGGATCAGCGTCTGGCGGCCGCCGGCGGCGAACAGGTTCCAGACGATCAGCAGGACGACGGCGCCGACCAGCACATGGACGCCGTAGCGCAGGAACGAGGCGGCGACCAGCCCGAGGCCGACCCAGAAGACCACGCGGATGGCGGTCGACGACCAGCCGGCGACGATGGCCGAGCCGAGGATCAGCATGATGGTGAGGGCCAGGCCGACCGAGCCGGCGAACAGCGGCGTGTAGCCGGTGAACAGCAGATAGACGAGCACCGCCAGCGGCAGCACCAGATACCAGCGCCGGCGCACCGCATCGAGCGCCGAGGGGCACTCCGCCTTGGGCAGGCCGAGGAGACCGCGCTTGCCGGCCTCCAGATGGACCATCCAGAAGGTCGAGCCGAAATAGAGCAGCGCCGGCACCAGCGCCGCCTTGACCACGGTGGCGTAGGAGACGTCGAGCGTTTCCGCCATGATGAAGGCGACGGCGCCCATCACCGGCGGCATGATCTGCCCGCCCATCGACGAGGTCGCCTCGACCCCGCCGGCGAAGGCGGCGCGATAGCCGAAGCGCTTCATCAGCGGAATGGTGAACTGGCCGGTGGTCACCACATTGGCGACGCCGGAGCCGGAGATGGTGCCCATCAGGCCGGACGAGATCACCGCCACCTTGGCGGCGCCGCCGCGCGCATGGCCGACCAGGCCGAGCGCCACGTCGGTGAAGAACTGGATCATGCCGGCGCGCTCCATGAAGGCGCCGAACAGGATGAACAGGAAGATGTAGGTCGAGGAGACGTAGACCGGGGTGCCGTAGATGCCCTCGGTGCCGAAGGCCATCTGGTTGATCACCTGATCGAAATCGTAGCCGCGGGTATTGAGCGGCGACGGCATGAACTGGCCGAAGAAGCAGTAGAGCAGGAACAGGCCGGAGATGATCGGCAGCGCCGGCCCCATGGCGCGCGCCGCCGCCAGCAGGACGACGACGATGAGCACGACGCCGACGACGAGGTCGGCCGCCGTCGGATAGCCGGAGCGGACGATCAGGTCGCGGTAGAAGACCCACTGGTAGAGCGCGACGCCGACGCCGGCGAGCGCCAGCACCCAGCCGGCGATCCGCCAGGGCAGCGCCTCGGCCCGGGCGGCGCCGATCAGCGGAAAGACGAGCAGCGTCAGAAAGCCGACGTGGACGGCGCGCACGATCTGGCTCGGCAGAATGATGAGATTGAGCGCGGTGGCGAGCTGGAACAGCGAGAAGGCGACGGCGATCCAGAACAGCAGCCAGCCTTCGCGCGACGGCGCGAAGCTCTCGGCCAGCGGATCGTGGATGCCGAGGTCGGCGGAGCCCGCCACCGGCAGATGGTCGGGCTCGGCGCCGGGGCCGCGACGCAAGGGTCTGGTGACATCCATCGGCGGAAACGGTCCCCCTCTCCCCCGCGCCTCGACGGGCGGGCCCGCGGGACGCCCGCAAAGCGCTTGCCCGCAGAGCCCTCAAGAAGCGGAATGCGCCGGAAGGACCGGCCCTACATCACGCCCTTTTCCTTGTAGTAGCGCTCGGCGCCCGGATGGAGCGGGATGGGCAGGCCCTTGGTGGCGTTTTCCAGCGAGATGCCCTTGGCCGCGGCATGGGCGGCGACCATGTCGTCGAGGTGCTCGAACAGCGCCTTGGTCATCTGGTAGACGGTCTCGTCGTCGAGATCGGCACGGGTCACCAGGATGTTGGTGATCGCCGCCGTCGGCACGTCGGCGCTCTGGCCGTCGTAGGTGCCGGCCGGGATGACCTTGGAGGTGTAGGGCGCGCCGATCTTGGCGACGACGTCGGCGGGCACGGCGACCACGGTGATCGGCACCGACGAGGCGAGGTCGCGGATCGAGGCGACGCCGAGGCCGGCCGACTGCAGGGTGGCGTCGAGCTGGCGGTTCTTCATCAGGTCGACCGATTCGCCGAAGGGCAGATACTCGGTGCGGCTGAGATCGTCATAGGAGAGGCCGGCGGCGGCGAAGATGGCGCGGGCGTTGAGCTCGGTGCCGGATTTCGGCGCACCGACCGAGAGGCTGTGGCCCTTGAGATCGGCGAGTGTCTTGATGCCGGAATCCTGGGTCGCCACGACCTGCACGTAGTTGGAGTAGATCGCCGCCACGGCGCGCAGCTTGTCGAGCTTATGGGGGAAGCCGACGTCGGCATTGCCTTCCCAGGCGAGCTTGACGGAATCGCCCAGCGCAAACGCGATCTCGCCCTTGCCCTGCTGCAACAGGTTGAGGTTCTCGACCGACGCCTTGGTCGACTGCACCTGCGTGCGGGCGCCGGGGATGGCGTTGCCGTAAATGGTCGAGAGCGCGACGCCGAGCGGATAGTAGACGCCGCTGGTGCCGCCGGTCAGAACGTTGATGAACTCGTCCGCCCGGGCTGCGGCGGTGCCGGCGACGGCCAATGACAGACCGATGGCGCCGGCCCAGGCCAGGCGGCTGCGTCCTCCCTGAAACATGTGCGGTATCCCTCCCTTTGGAACCGGTGCCGAGGCCGTCCCTGGCACTCGATTGATTCCAAACTATCACGCAGAGGCGTGATGACCAGACGGGAGTCGCGGGTTTCGGGCCGGTTCCGCGGACCTGTCGCGGAGCAAGGCCGGCCTGGGTCCCCGCCTCCGCGGGGACGAACGGACCCACGGCACGGCGCAACCCGTGGCTACCGCCGCCGGCCCGGCATCATCGCCCGGATCTCGCCGGCCGCCCAGGTCGCCAGCAGGATCAGCGCGAAGGGCAGCCACGTGCCGGCGATGCTGAGGAACATGTCAGGCGATCGCTGAATCAGCCCGGCTACGACGACGGCATCGAGAGCCGCGACGATCGCGGTGAAGGCGATCGCCGCCGGCAGCGGCGGGCGCGCGCCCGGCGCGCGGAAGTAGGCGACCGACAGCGCCGCGAAGATGATGGGCGCGGCGACGGCGTGAAGCGTCAGGGCAAGCCACAGCGGCGCGACGGCGAGCAGCCCCGCCATGACGGCGGCACAGAGCACCCAGCCGGCGACGCCGAAGGCAGCAAGCCGCCACAGCGAATGACCGGCAAGCTCGTGCGCCTCGCCGGGCTTGGCGGTCGGCAGCACGGTGGCGATCTCCGCCGCCCAGGCGTGCACGCGCGCCGGATTGCGCCAGTCGCCGGCGCGGGTCTTGGCCATGGCGCTCGCCGGGAATCCCTTGGCGTCGGCGGGAAGCGCACCGCCGAAGGTGGCATGGCCGCGCGCACCGACCCGCTCCATGAGAACGGCGACGTCCTTGACCGGCGGGATCGCCCGCACGTCGGCGGAGTTGTCGAGCGGGCCGCTGGAGAACAGCCACACCGGAATGCGCCGGAGCGCGGTGATGTTGCGCGACACGAGATTGAGCGCCGCCTTGTGCCAGCGCGAGGCATAGAGCGCGCCGCCGACGATCGCCGCATCGTAGCCGCTGACGCCGCGCAGGTCCGCCGCCGGCACCAGGGCCACGTCGAGGCCGTGTTGCTCAAGCTCGTCGGCCACCATGCGGGCGATGCCCGTGGTGCCGCCGAGCTTCGATCCCCAGGTTACGAGCACACGCATAGGCGCCTCCTCCCGTCACGCTGCCGGCGGGACAGGATACGACGCGCCGTTTTGCGGGGCGATGCGGCAAATCCAAGCGGCCGGCGGTGCGGCAGCGCATTCGCTGCCGCCAGGCGCGGCGGCCCTTGCCGATTGGGCGGGGCCTGCTAGAAGAGCCGCACCCTCCCTGATCCGCGATTTTCCGAGGACCTTTCATGGGATTCCGCTGCGGCATCGTCGGCCTGCCCAATGTCGGCAAGTCGACCCTTTTCAACGCGCTGACGCGCACCGCCGCCGCGCAGGCGGCGAACTATCCGTTCTGCACCATCGAGCCGAACACCGGCGACGTGGCGGTGCCCGATCCGCGCCTCGACCAGCTGGCGGCGATCGTCAAGCCGGCCCAGATCGTGCCGACGCGCATCAGCTTCGTCGACATCGCCGGGCTGGTGCGCGGCGCCTCCAAGGGCGAAGGGCTGGGCAACCAGTTCCTCGCCAACATCCGCGAGGTCGACGCGGTGGTGCACGTGCTGCGCTGCTTCGAGGGCACCGACGTCACCCATGTGGAAGGCAAGATCGACCCGGTCGCCGACGCCGAGACGGTCAACACCGAGCTGATGCTGGCCGATCTCGCCAGCCTCGAACGGCGGGTGACGCCGCTGCGCAAGCGGGCGCAGTCGGGCGACAAGGAGGCGCGGCAGGAAGTGGCGCTGATGGACGCGGCCCTCGCCCTGCTCGCCGAGGGCAAGCCGGCGCGCCTGGTCGCGGTGCCGAAGGAGGAGGAAGACCTCTTCCGCTCGTTCAACCTGCTTGACCGCCAAGCCGGTGCTCTACGTCGCCAATGTCGAGGAGGCGGCTGCCGCCAGCGGCAACGCGCACGCCGCACGCGTCGAGGAGATGGCCAAGGCCGAGGGCGCCGCCGCGGTGGTCATCTCGGCGGAGATCGAAGCCGAGGTGGCGCAGCTTCCCGACGACGACGAGCACGCCTTCCTCGAGACGCTGGGCCTCGCCGAGCCCGGCCTCGACCGGCTGATCCGCGCCGGCTATGGCCTGCTCGGCCTCATCACCTTCTTCACCGCCGGCCCCAAGGAGGTGCGCGCCTGGACGATTCCCGCCGGCGCCCGGGCGCCGCAGGCCGCCGGCACCATCCACACGGATTTCGAGAAGGGCTTCATCCGCGCCCAGACCATCGCCTTCGACGACTACATCGCGCTCGGCGGCGAGCAGCCGGCCAAGGATGCCGGCAAGGCGCGCGACGAAGGCAAGGACTACGTCGTCCGCGACGGCGACGTGATGCTGTTCAAGTTCAACGTCTGACGGCGATGCAGAGCTCCTGCGAAGCGGCCGCTTCGCCCCCTCTCCTTGTGGGAGAGGGCTGCTTTTCTTGGCGAGCGAAGCGAACCAGAAAAGCAGGGTGAGGGGTAAGGGCAGCGAGGCCATGCCTTCGCCGGCGCGGCCGGCTCTATCGCCGCAATGCCTTTCTGCCAGATCCGCGCCTGACCCGGATTTCCCAGTCCGGTTTGCTTGCGCAAATCGGGAAATCCGACCTCCCCCACGAGGGGGGAGGTGGCAGTGCGCGTGTCCTCGCTGTCCGGGCTTACTCCTTCGGGCCGGCCCAGGACGGCAGCGCGTCGATCTTGAGCTGGCGGCGCTCGTCAGGCGACTTCTTGTAGTCCGACAGGAACGGCGCCGACTCGAACGAGCCGTATTCCGGATTGGCGATGAAGATCCAGTCGTGGCCGATGTGGGCCATGTTGGCCTCCAGCGACTTGGCGCGGTCGGCTTCCGACCCGCCGTAGTCGTCGGAGAAATCGCCCCAGTTGTCGCCGACCAGCAGCAGGATGCGGTAGTCCTTGGCGACGAAGGCACGGCGCGTGCCCTTCTTCGACGTCCAGTCGTCCTTCTCCTTCGACATCAGGAAGGTGTCGACATTGCCGCCCATCGGGAAGCCGAGGGCTTCCATGTTCTTGCGGGTCGCCTCTTCCTGGTCGGCCGAACGGTTGGTGACGTAGAACACCTTCACGCCGCGGGCATCGGCATATTTGGTGAAGTCGACCGCGCCGGGCACCGCCTTGGCGTCGGCTGCGGCCACCCACTCCGCCCAGGTCTTGCCGCTGTAGTCCTTGCCGGCCTTGACCAGCCAGGATTTCATAGGCGCCGTTATCGATGGCGGTCTCGTCGGCATCGAGGATGACGGCCGGCGGCAGGTTCTCGTAGTCGCCCGTCTGCTCGGTCGCCGCCGTCCAGCGCTTGTCGGTCAGAGCCTGGTCGAGGCGGATCCTGGCGAGGTCGTAGGCCTGCATGGCATTGGCCTTGAACTCGACCGAATTGGTCACCCACAGCGTCGCGTTGAGCAGGTCGTTCTGCGCCACCGGATCGGCGGCACGCGCCCCGCCGGCGGTGACGGTCGCCGCCAGGCAGGCGGCGGCGACGGTGGTGAAAAGCTTGGAACGCGAAGATCCTGTCATGTCGTAGCCTCTCTCGTCAGTGGGTCGCCCCCAGAAGGGTTCCGGCAGCCGTCGGTGCTTCGCCGGCTTTGCATCAAATGCCCGTCGGTGCGGGCGCGCAACAGAAAGGTCGGCCCGGCACAGACGGAGGCGGCACGACCGCAAGCCTAGCGCATTCTGTTTGCCGGATCACGACAGTCCCCGGCAGCCGCTCGCGCCTCTACGGCGTCGGCGGTTCCGGCGGCGGGTCCTTCCTGGCCTGCTCCTCCCACGCCAGGAAATCCGGATCGGAAAGCACCGCCTGCAGGTAGGCGGCGGCGACGGCGCCCGGCGTCACCCCATAGGTGCGGAAGCGGGTCGCCACCGGGGCATAGGCCGCGTCGGCGATGCTCCAGCGGCCGAACAGGAACGGCCCGCCGCCGCTGGCGCCCCAGCGCTCGCGGCACTGGCTCCAGATGGCCTCGATGCGCGCCACGTCGTTCAGCGCCTGCGGGTCGGTCGGCGTCGGGCGGCGCTCAAGCAGCGCCATGTCGAAATGGTGGCGGAGCGCCCGGAAGCCGGAGTGCATCTCGGCCGCGATCGAGCGGGCATGCGCCCGCG
The DNA here is from genome assembly GCA_963784605.1 of uncultured Alphaproteobacteria bacterium. Taxonomy (GTDB): domain Bacteria; phylum Pseudomonadota; class Alphaproteobacteria; order Rhizobiales; family Kaistiaceae; genus CAVSRC01. The sequence continues at coordinate 195,748 of CAWARW010000004.1, read as the reverse complement.
CGACCGGGTCCTCCGGCCACAGCCGGGCCGCCGGCACGGTCTCGGCGAGATATTCGCCGATGGCGAGCGAATCCCAGACGCCGACCTCGCGCCCGTCCGGCCGCTGGTGGACGAGGAACGGCACCTTGCCGGTCGGCGAGACCTGGTTGAGCGCCGCCTTGCCCGCGGCCGTGCGGTAGCGCATCAGCGTCTCGGCGAAGGGGACGCCCGCCTTCTTCATCGGCAGCCAGCCGCGCAGCGACCACGACGAGACGGTGCGGTAGCCGACATAGATGTGGAACTCGGCCATGGTTCAGTGTCCTTCGAAGCTGACCAGCGTGTGGACGGTCACGTCGCCCGCCGCCAGCCGCCTGGCGCCGCCGAGATCGGGCAGGTCGATGACGAAGGCGGCGGCAACCAGTTCGCCGCCCGAGCGGCGGATGAGCTGGGTGGCGGCTTCCGCCGTGCCGCCGGTGGCGATCAGGTCGTCGACCAGCAGCACCCGGTCGCCGTCGCCGATGGCGTCGGCGTGGATCTCGATGGTGTCGACGCCGTATTCGAGGCTGTATTCCTGCCCGATGACGCGCGCCGGCAGCTTGCCCTTCTTGCGGATGGGCACGAAGCCGCGGCCGAGCTCGTGGGCGACGGCGCCGCCGAGGATGAAGCCGCGCGCCTCGATGCCGACGACCTTGTCGATGCCGGCCTCCAGGAAGGGCAGCACCAGCCCGTCGATGGCGGCGCGCAGGCCGGCCGGGCTGGCAATCAGCGTGGTGATATCGCGGAACAGGATGCCCGGCTTGGGATAGTCGGGGATGGTGCGGATGAGCGCTTTGAGATCGATGACGGGCGGCACGAACTCCCTCCCCCGTTGGCGGCGGCCAAACGGCCGCTTTTCGCATGGGCTTTAGCAAAGTCGCGGCGGCCGCGCCATGGCGAAGGGCGGCGGAGCATGCGGCGGAATGCACGCCGCTCCGCCCACAAAAAAGGCCCGCTCGCGCGGGCCTTTTGTTCGTTGCCTGGCGAGGCGCGCCGCTAGTGGGCGACGTCCGACCACACCCGCTTCTTGGTCAGATACATCAGCCCGGCGAAGACGATCAGGAAGATGAACGTCATGAAGCCGGTGCGCTTGCGCTCCATCATGTGCGGCTCGGCCGTCCACATCAGGAAGGCGGCGACGTCCGTGGCGTACTGGTTGACCGTCTCCGGCGAGCCGTCGCTGTAGGTCACCTGGCCGTCGGAGAGCGGCGGCGGCATCTTCAGCGACACGGAAGCGTGGAAGTAGGGGTTGTAGTAGGTCCCTTCCGGGATCGTCACGCCGGGCGGCGGATCCTGGAAGCCGGTCAGCAGGGCGTGGATATAGTCCGGCCCGCCTTCCTGATAGCCGGTGAAGAAATCGAGCAGCGCCCACAGCAGCCCGCGCTTGATGCCGCGCGCCTTGGCGATGACCGAGAGGTCCGGCGGTGCCGCACCGCCGTTGGCCGCCGCGGCGGCCTCGGGGTTGGCGAACGGCGCCGGCAGGTGGTCGTACGGCTTGCCCGGCCGCTGGAACATGTCGCCGGCGTCGTTGGGCCCGTCGGTGACCGTGTAGGAGGCGGCCAGCGCCTTGACCTCGGCCTCGCTGAAGTGCGGGCCGCCCTCATCGCCGAGGTTGCGGAAATCGACGAGGTTCATCGAGTGGCAGGCCGAGCAGACTTCCTTGTAGACCTGGAAGCCGCGCTGCAGCTGGGCCTGGTCGAAGGTGCCGAAGAAGCCGGCGAACGACCACTTGAGCAGCGGCGGCTTCTTGATCGGGAACTCGGTCGGCTGGGTGCCGGCGCCCTCTTGCGCCGAGGCCGCCGGCAGGGCCGCCACGACGCCGACGACCGCGGCGATGGCTAGCAGGCTGGCGAAACGCATTTTCATCTCGGTCAGCCTCCCGCCTGCGCTGCATGCCCGGATTTGGCGAGCACCGATTCGGTGATGCTCGCGGGCAGCGGTTTGGTCTTCTCGATCAGCCCCAGAACCGGCAGCACGATCAGGAAGTGGGCGAAGTAATAGAAGGTGAGGATCCGCGCCGCGATGACGTAGCCGCCCTGGGGCGGCTGCGAGCCCAGGTAGCCGAGGCCGAGCCCGGTGAGCACGAAGATCCAGAAGAACTGCCGGTAGATCGGCCGGAAGGCGGCCGAGCGCACGCGCGAGGTGTCGAGCCACGGCAGGAACACCAGGATGCCGATCGAAGCGAACAGCGCGATGACGCCGAGCAGCTTGTTGGGGATGGCGCGCAGGATCGCGTAGAACGGCAGGAAGTACCATTCCGGCACGATCTCCGCCGGCGTCTGCAGCGGATTGGCCGGGATGTAGTTGTCCGGGTGGCCGAGGTAGTTCGGGATGAAGAACACCAGCCAGGCGAACAGGATCAGGAAGACGCTGAGCCCGAACACATCCTTGATCGTGTAGTAGGGATGGAAGGGGACGGTATCCTGCTTGTCCTTGACGTCGACGCCGGTCGGGTTGCCGTTGCCCGGCACGTGCAGCGCCCAGATGTGCAGCAGCACGACGCCGGCGATCATGAACGGCAGCAGGTAGTGCAGCGAGTAGAAGCGGTTGAGCGTCGGGGCGCCGACCGAGAAGCCGCCCCACAGCCAGGTGACGATCGCCCCGCCGACCAGCGGGATCGCCGAGAACAGGTTGGTGATGACGTTGGCGGCCCAGAAGGACATCTGCCCCCAGGGCAGCACGTAGCCCATGAAGGCGGTGGCCATCATCAGCAGGTAGATGATGACGCCGAGGATCCACAGCACCTCGCGCGGCGCCTTGTAGGAGCCGTAGTACATGCCGCGGAGCATGTGGACGTAGACGGCGAAGAAGAACATCGACGCGCCGTTGGCGTGCAGGTAGCGCAGCAGCCAACCGTAGTTGACGTTGCGCATGATGTTCTCGACCGAATTGAAGGCGAGCGCGTCGGCCGGGATGTAGTGCATCGCCAGGACGATGCCGGTGACGATCTGCGCCGCCAGCATGAAGGTCAGGATCGCGCCGAAGTTCCACCAGTAGTTCAGGTTGCGCGGCGTCGGATAGACGACGAACGACGAGTGGACGAGGCTCAGAACCGGCAGGCGGCTCTCCAGCCACTTGGCAACAGGATTCTTGGGTTCGTAGGTCGAATGGCCGGCCATCTTGCTGTCTCTGCCCCGTTCAGCCGATGCGCAGCGTGGTATCGGTGATGAATTCGTAGACCGGGATCGCCATGTTCTCCGGCGCCGGCCCCTGCCGGATGCGCCCGGCGGTATCGTAGACCGAGCCGTGGCACGGGCAGAACCAGCCACCGTACTCGCCTTCCTGGCCGAGCGGCACGCAGCCGAGATGGGTGCAGATCTGGATCATGACGAACCAGGCTTCCTTGCCCGGCGCGGCGCGGTTCGCGTCGGTGGCCGGTGCATTGGCGGCGAGGTTGGCGTTGCGCGCCAGCTGGTCGCGCAGATCGGACACCGGCACCGACTTGGCCTCTTCGATCTCCTTGGCGCTGCGCTGGCGCACCACCACCGGCTTGCCGCGCCACTTGACGATCAGCGACATGCCTTCGGTCACCGACGAAATGTCGACCTCGACCTGAGCCAGGGCGAGCGCCGCCGCATCCGGGTTCATCTGGTCGACCAGCGGCCAGACGATCAAGGCGGCGCCGACCGCACCCACGGCGCCCGTCGCTATGTAGATGAAATCACGCCGTGTCGGCTCGGGATGGTCAGCCGTATCGGTACTAGCCAAGTTCGGACCCCCAACAAATGCCCCTCCGGGCGGACGGGATTGTTTAGAATCCCTCCACCGGCCGCGACTGTTTAGCCATCGCGCTCGGCGCTTGTCCAGTCATCCCCCGGGCTTTGCGCATATTGTCGCGGGGGGCGGCACGCCCTATTCCGCCGCCGCGGCGTCGGTTGCGGGGTCGGCTGGCGGCCGGTCGGTGTTGAGAAACCCGCCCGACTGCCGGCTCCACAGCGAGGCATAGAGGCCGCCGCGGCGGAGCAGCTGGTCATGGCTGCCGGTCTCGACGATGCGGCCGCGGTCGAGCACCACCAGCCGGTCCATGGCGGCGATGGTCGACAGCCGGTGGGCGATGGCGATCACCGTCTTGCCGGCCATCAGCCCGGCAAAGCTCTCCTGGATCGCTCCCTCGACCTCCGAATCGAGCGCGCTGGTCGCCTCGTCGAGGACCAGGATCGGCGCGTCCTTGAGCAGCACCCGGGCGATCGCCACGCGCTGGCGCTGGCCGCCCGACAGCTTGGCGCCGCGCTCGCCGACGTGGGCGTCGAAGCCGGCGCGGCCGTAGTGATCGAGCAGCGCCGGGATGAACTCCTCGGCATAGGCGCGGCGGGCGGCCTCCTGCATCGCCCCCTCCCCGGCATCCGGGCGGCCGTAGAGGATGTTGTCGCGGATCGAGCGGTGGAGGAGCGAGGTGTCCTGGGTGACCAGGCCGATCTGGCTCCTCAGCGAATCCTGCGTGGCGTGGGCGACGTCCTGTCCGTCGATGAGGATGCGGCCGCTCTCGGTGTCGTAGAAGCGCATCAGCAGGTTGACCAGCGTCGACTTGCCGGCGCCCGAGCGGCCGACCAGCCCGACCTTCTCGCCGGGGGCGATCACCAGCGACAGGTCGTCGATGATCCCGCTCTTGCGGCCGTAGTGGAAGCCGACGTTCTCGAAGCGGATCTCGCCGCGCGTGACGACCAGCGGACGCGCGTCGGGCTTGTCGACCAGGTCCTGCGGCCGGGCGATGGTCTCCATGCCCTCCTGCACCGCGCCGACATTGTCGAAGATGCCGATCGAGGTCCACATGATCCAGCCCGACATGGTGGCGATGCGGAAGGCGAGCCCGGCGGCGATGGTGAGCGCGCCGAGGGTCAGGGCGCCATGCGCCCACAACCACACGGCGAGCGCCACCGTGCCGCCGATGAGCAGGCCGTTCATGACCACCACCGTGCTCGACATGGAGGTGATCATGCGGGTCGAGGCGCGGAACTTCTGCAGGTGGTCGTCGACGGCGTCGCGGGCGTAGTTGTCCTCGCGCGAGGTGTGGGCGAACAATTTCACCGTCTGGATGTTGGTGTAGCTGTCGACGATGCGGCCGGTGAGCAGCGAGCGCGCCTCGGAGACGATCACCGAGCGCTCGCGGATGCGCGGCACGAAATGCACCAGCGTCAGGACGAAGCCGACGATCCAGATCGCCAGCGGCACCATCAGCACGGCATCGAGCTGACCGAAGAGGATGAGCGAGCTGATGGCATAGATGGTGACGAACCACAGCGCGTCGCACACCTGCACGACGGATTCGCGCAGCGCCGGGCCGGTCTGGATGATCTTCGCGGCGATGCGCCCGGCGAAGTCGTTGTTGAAGAAGCCGACCGTCTGGCGGAGCACGTAGCGGTGCGTCTGCCAGCGCACCAGATTGGTGAACGACGGCGCCAGCGACTGCTGCACGATGAGGTCGTGCAGGATGACCACCAGCGGCCGCGCCACGACGACGACGAAGCCCATCCACAGGAAGGTCGGGCCGTAGTCGGACAGCACCCTGTCGGGGGTCGTGGTCTTCAGCAGGTCGACGATCGCGCCGATGTAGCGGAAGATCGACACCTCGATCAGCGACACGAACAGGCCGACCACCAGAAGGGCGGCGAGCACCGGCCACACCTGTCGCGTGTAGTACCAGTAGAAGCCGGCGAGCGTGCCCGGCGGCATGCCTTCGTCATGCGGCCGGAACGGATCGATCAGCGTCTCGAAGAAGCGGAACATCGGACTGGACCATACAAGCTGGCCCCGTGCCGGCAGGCCGGCAGGGAACCGCGGCCCGGCCGGGAGCCGGGGCCTATCCTCATTGTCGGAATCGAAAACGGGCGCCGCCCACATAACTCCAGGCCGGCCGCCGACGCCAGAGGGACGCGCATCACGCCACCTCCGCCCGCGCCGGATCGAGATCGAGGAAGCCGCCCGACTGACGGCTCCACAGGGCCGCATAGAGGCCGCCCCTGGCGAGCAGTTCGTCGTGGCTGCCGATCTCGGCGATGCGCCCGTGATCGAGCACCACCAGGCGATCCATCGCCGCGATGGTCGACAGGCGGTGGGCGATGGCGATCACCGTCTTGCCGGCCATCAGGCTGTCGAGCGATTCCTGGATCGCCGCCTCGATCTCCGAATCGAGCGCGCTGGTCGCCTCGTCGAGAATGAGGATCGGCGCGTTCTTGAGGAAGACGCGGGCGATGGCGATGCGCTGGCGCTGGCCGCCGGAGAGCTTGACGCCGCGCTCGCCGACGTGGGCCTCGTAGCCCTGCCGTCCCTTGGCGTCGGCGAGATCGCGGATGAAGCCGTCGGCATGGGCAAGCTCGGCGGCGGCGACCGCCTCCGCGCGGCTCGCCTCCGGCCGGCCGTAGAGGATGTTGTCGATCACCGAGCGATGCAGCAGCGAGGTGTCCTGCGTCACCATGCCGATCTCGCGACGCAGCGACTCCTGGGTGACGTGGGCGATATCCTGGCGGTCGATCAGGATGCGCCCGCCCTCGAGGTCGTAGAAGCGCATCAGCAGGTTGACCAGGGTCGACTTGCCGGCGCCCGAGCGGCCGACCACGCCGATCTTCTCGCCGGGGCGGATGGTGAGGGTGAAATCCTCGATCACCTTGGTGGCGCGGCCGTAGTGGAAGCGCGCGTGATCGAAGACGATCTCGCCCTTGTCGACGGCGAGCGCCTTGGCGTCCGGCCGGTCGAGGATGGAGACCGGCCGGGTGAGCATGCCCATGCCGTCCTGCACCGTGCCGATGTTCTCGAACAGGCCGGCGACCTCCCACATGATCCACTGCGAGACGCCGCGCATCCTCAGCGCCAGGCCGAGCGCCACGGTGATCGCGCCGACCGTGATCGCCGCCTGCTGCCAGGCATAGATGCCGATCGCCGCCACCGCCGCCAGCAGCAGCGAGTTGATGATGTTGACCGCCCAGGTGAAGCCGGTGATCAGCCGCATCTGCCGGTGCACGGTGACCAGGAACTGGTCCATGGCGTCGCGGGCATAATCCTGTTCGCCGGTCGAATGGGCGAAGAGCTTGACCGTCTGGATGTTGGTGTAGCTGTCGACGATGCGGCCGGTCATCTGGGCGCGGGCATCGGCCTGCGCCTCGCCGACCTTGCCGAGGCGGGGGACGAACCAGAGCAGCACCGACACGTAGGCGACCAGCCACACGGCGAGCGCCGCCAGCATCCACAGGTCGCTGGCCGCGAACAGATAGGCGGTGCCGACGAACATGGTGACGATGTAGACGCCGACGTCCATCAGCTTCATGACCGTCTCGCGCACGGCGAGCGCCGTCTGCATCACCTTCTGCGACACCCGGCCGGCGAACTCGTCCTGAAAGAAGGCGAGGCTCTGGCGGAGCAGCTGGCGGTGCGCCCGCCAGCGCACCAGCATCGGATAGGTGCCCGACGCCGTCTGGAACATGAGCAGCGCCTGGGCGAGCGTGATCGCCGGGAAGCCGATGAGGACGACGGCGGCCATGCTCGCCAGCGCCCCGGCGTGGGCGGCGAGGAAGCCGGCGCGATCGCCGGCCGCCAGCCAGTCGACCAGGCTGCCGGTGAAGGAGAAGAAGACAAGTTCGATGACCGAGATGACGGCGGTCAGCACGGCCATGATGATCAGCCACGGCGCCATCGGCCGCGAATAGTGCCAGATGAAGCGCCAGAAGCCGCTCGGCGGCGTGCCGGCATCGTCCGCCGGATAGGGATCGACCAGGGTCTCGAATTGTTTGAACACGGCGTGTCGTGCTCCGCACAAGGACCGGCGCACGGGGACGCCGGCTATGAAAGACAGGGACGAGGAGCCGGGGCGCCCGCTTGGCGGGCGTCCGAACTCAGGCTCCGGGCCGGTGAGGAAACGTCAGTCGGGCGTCAGGCAACGAGTCCGAAGGAGACGCGGACGGCGACGGCGGCCGGGGCCATGGTGCTGGTACGCTCCATTCGGCATCTCCTTTGGGGGTGGCAGGGCACGCCGAAACGGCATGCGGACGCAGACGGCGGACTGACTAATCCCGTTCGCCGGACTTGGCCAGTGGTTGACGCACGATTGCTGACAAAGGCGGCAAGCGTTGCCGAACGGCAACGCTGCGCGGCCGGGAGGCGCATCGCCTGCGCCTCCCGGCGCGGTGTCCGCCGGATCCCGCCGCCGTGTTCACCGGCGGCGGGGGAATGGCCCGCCGCCTACGGGTGCGGCGGGAAGCCGGGAGGCAGGCCCGGACCAGGACCGGGGCCGGGCCCAATCGGACCGGGGCCGGGGCCAATCGGGCCAGGACGGGGACCGGGGCCAGGGCCAAACGGCACCGGGTCGCGGGCCGAACCCCGGCCACCAGCCGAAGTCGAGGTAGAAGTTGACGCTCGGGCCGCCCGTGCCCTCGAGTAGCGGGCAGAGACCCAGCCGTCCGGTCCGGCCTTGTTGACGTAGCACCAGCCCTGCTGGCAGCCCTGCACATCGACGGGCTGTCCGTCATAGGCCTTGCCGATGATCTGGTAATACAGTCCCGGACCGGTCCGCACGTTGACGGTCCCGGTCATGATCGCCGGCGAAGCGGCGGCTGCCCCGGCGAAACCCAGGACCGCCGCACCGACGCACATGGACAGGACAAAGCGCTTGTTCATTTGCCATGCACTCCTTTGGCGAAACGGCAGGATCATGCCACAAACAGCAGGACCCTCGCCCCATGTTACCAGTTCACCGCATGCGGGGTGAACGGGGGATGAACGGGACCGCCTGTGGGCGGGCCAGCGGCGACATGCCACCCGGCTATTCCGCTGCGGCCGCGATCCCCGGCTGGTCGTCGACGGCCAGGAACCCGCCCGACTGGCGGCGCCAGAACTGGGCGTAGAGGCCCTCCTTGCGCAGCAGTTCGGCATGGGTGCCGGTCTCGACGATGCGGCCCTCGTCGATGACCACCAGCCGGTCGAGCACGGCGATCGTCGACAGGCGGTGGGCGATGGCGATCACCGTGCGCCCCTCCATCAGGCCGTAGAGCTGCTCCTGGATCGCCGCCTCGACCTCCGAATTGAGGGCGCTGGTCGCCTCGTCGAGGACGAGGATGGGCGCATCCTTGAGGATCAGGCGGGCGATGGCGACGCGCTGGCGCTGGCCGCCGGAGAGCTTCACCCCGCGCTCGCCGACGCGGGCGTCGTAGCCCTTGCGGCCCTGCAGGTCCTGCAGCGACAGGATGAAATCATGGGCATGGGCCAGGCGGGCGGCGGCCATCACCGCCTCGTCGGTCGCCTCGGGCAGGCCGTACTTGATGTTGTCGCGCACCGAGCGGTGGAGCAGCGAGGTGTCCTGGGTGACCACGCCGATGGCCGCCCGCAGGCTCTCCTGGGTGACCCCGGCGATGTCCTGCCCGTCGATCAGGATGCGGCCGCCCTCGGTGTCGTAGAAACGCAGGAGCAGGTTGACCAGCGTCGACTTGCCGGCGCCCGAGCGGCCGACCAGCCCGACCTTCTCGCCCGGCCTCACGTCGAGCGTCAGATGGTCGATGACGCCCGACTGGCGGCCGTAATGGAAGCTGACGTCATCGAAGCGGATGGCGCCCTGGCTGACCGCCAGCGGCGTCGCGTCGGGCGCATCGTTGAGCGAATACGGCCGGGCGATCATCTGCATGCCGTTCTGCACCGAGCCGACGTTCTCGAACAGCGAGGTGATCTGCCTGAGGATCATGTTGGACATCTGGTTGAGGCGGAGCACCAGCGAGGTGGCGATGGCGATGGCGCCGACGGTGATCGACCCCTGGCTCCACAGATAGACGCCAAGCCCGCAGACCGAGACGATGAGGGCGCTGTTCATGGTGTTGAGCGACACCATCAGCCCGGCCATGGTGCGGGCGAAATTGAGGAAGGCATCGAAGTGGATGCGGAAGCCTTCCAGGACGAAGCCGTCCTCGCGCTCGGCGCGGGCGAAGAGCTTGACCGACTGGATGTTGGTGTAGCTGTCGACGATACGGCCGGACAGGCCTGAACTCGCCTCGGCCACGGCGGCGGAGCGCTGGCGCACCGGCGGCACCAGCTTCCAGATGGTCGCGACGTAGAGGGCGAGCCAGACGGCGACCGGCGCGATCAGCCAGGCATTGATGTCGACGAAGAGCCACACCGTGCCGCCGACGTAGATGACCAGCGTCCAGATGCCGTCGATCAGGCTGCCCACCGTCTCGCGCAGCGACGGCCCGGTCTGCATGACCTTCTGGGCGATGCGCCCGGCGAAATCGTTCTGAAAGAAGGACAGGCTCTGGCGCAGCACGTAGCGGTAGTTCTGCCAGCGCACCATGGCGGTCAGGCTGGGGACGAGCGCCAGATTGTTGAAGCCGCGCTGGAGCACCGCGATCAGCGGCCGCAGCAGCAGCACGACGAAGACCATGCCGGCGAGCTGCCATCCATGGGTGGCGAAGAATTCGCCGCGCGGCGTCGTGCCCGCCCAGTCGACGATCTTGCCGAGGAAGACGTAGAGCGCCATCTCGATGACGGTGCTGGCCAGCGAGACCAGCAGCACGACCAGCACCAGCCAGCGCACCGGGTGGATGAAATAGCGGTAGAACGCCAGCAGCCGGTCGGGCGGGCGCTCGACCGGCGACAGCGGAAACGGATCGACCAGGGACTCGAACCAGCTCTTGCGCATGAAATCCTGTCTTTGGCGGATGTCCGAGGATCCGGATCAGCCCGCGTTGTAAACGACGTCTCCGACGTTCAGTTCAATGTAGGTGAAGTCGCCGTCCGGCAGCTTCCACCGCGCCGACCCGGCGGTAGGCAGGCGCAAGCCGGCCCGCACGTCCTCCTCCGTGAACGGCGTTTCCCACGTTTCCAGCGAACGGGTGCTCGTATTGTAGCGTTCCGCGCGGAAATTGAGAGCGCGCCCCTCCCCGTCCACGAACAGCGTGCCGGTCGCGCTCAGGCCACGGTCAGCGATTGTGACCGTGAACGAGCCGTCATCGAGGGCAGCGATGGTGACGTTGTCGCCCAGATAGGCGGCCGGAAACCAGACCATCTCGTTGAGGAAGCGCATCAGCCCCGCTGCGCGCAGCTCGTCGCCGCGTTCGTCGGCAACCGGGACCAGAGCCACGAGCTTCATCAGGATCGAGCCGGCGCCGTCGAGATACTCGTCGCGGCCGATGACGATCGGCAGGCCGCGGCGCGGGAACCATGCCTGCCAGACGAACGCCGGCGGATCGACCGAATAGGTTTCCTCTCCCTCCAGCGCCATCCAGTCGGCCTCGGCGCTGCTGCGAATGCGGCCCTTCTGGGTAAGGCGTACGATCCCCGGAATGGCGGTGCCGACGACGCCGGCATGTTCGAAATAGCGCCGGGCGGGTGGCGGCAAGGTCGCGAGCATGGCTTCGGTCACGATACGCCCCGCGCTGCCGGCCATATCCCGCAGGCGCGCAATGTCGCCCGACATTTCGCGCGAGAGGACGGCATAGGCCACCGCAATACCGATACCCGCGACGACGACGAGCGCACCCAGCACCGACAATATGAGGCGAAGCATGGTTCACGTCCCTCATTCCGGTGGCCTGCGGCGTGGCGGAAGCGCACGACCGCCAACGGCCTTGCGCCAAGCCGGCGCCTGGCGCCTGCCGGTTCGGGGTCCCTACGGTTGACGCCGTGGCCCGTCCCGCGCTTGGCTCGGCCATGATCGCGCTCGTCCTCTATCAACCCGACATTCCGCAGAACACCGGCACCATGCTCAGACTGTGCGCCTGTCTGGGGGTGGACGTCCATGTGATCGAGCCGACCGGCTTCGACCTGTCCGACCGGGCGCTGCGCCGGGCGGGCATGGACTATCTGGAGCAGGTGCGCCTGATCCGCCACCTTTCGTGGGACAAATTTGTGGCGTGGCGGGCGGAAACCGGCCGCCGGCTGGTACTGGCGACCACCCGCACCGCCCTCCCCTATGCCGAATTCGGCTTTCGCAGCGGCGACCTGATCGTGATGGGCCGCGAGAGCGCCGGCGTGCCGGAAGCGGTGCACGCGACGGCGGATGCGCGCGTCACCATCCCGATGGTCGTCGGCATGCGCTCGCTCAACGTCGCCACCGCCGCCGCCATGATCCTCGGCGAGGCGCTCAGCCAGACACCGACGGCTTCCCGCCGGTCGGCTGATCCGCGCCGCTCAGACACGCTCGACCGTGGTCGCCGCCGCATCGAGCGCCGCGGCGACGGCATCTGCCTGTTCGGCGGTCAGCGGCCCGCGCGACAGGCGCAGGCGGAGCGACAGCTTCAGGTTCTCCATCGCCCGCACGATCTGCGGGGCGTGGCCGCTGGCATTTGCCTTGCCGGCCTCCTCCATGCGCGCCAGCAGGGCATCGAGCGCCGGCCGGTTCGCCTCGAGGAAGGCACGGCCCTGGTCGGTGATCTTGTGGAGCTTCTTGGTGCCGTCGTCGGAAGGCGCCACGGTGACGTAGCCGAGTTCCTCGAGCAGCGTCAGCGTCGGATAGATGGTGCCGGGGCTCGGGCTGTAGGCGCCGGCCACCGCGTCCTCGATCGCCTTGATGATCTCGTAGCCGTGGCGCGGCTTTTCGGCGATCAGGTTGAGGATGACCAGCCGCACGTCGCCGTGGGCGAAGAAGCGGCCGAGGGACATGCGGCCCCCCATGCCGCCGCGACCGCCGCCGCCGCCACCGCCGCCCCAGCGGCCGCCGCCACGCCCCCAGTGTCCGCCGTGATCGCCGGCGTGAGCGTGCCGGCAGGCGCCACCGTCGCCGTGGCCTTGGTGATCGTGCATGTGCATGACATTTATCCGTATGAGTTTCGTTATATCGAAAATAAAGATATATCGGAACTGAGACGAATACAAGGGGGCCGGCGGATGCCGAAAGCCGGCTGCCCGCCGCAGGCACAGACCGCCTCCGACGCCTGCCCACGGATTGGGCGGCCGACGGTGCCGACAGCCGCAACGGCGCCGCCCGTCGTCTGGCATCCTTCTTGCGACAGGACCGCCGTGCAGCGCGTCTAGGGTTCCGGTTGCCGCCGCGGCGGCAATGCTGGTCCGAGAGACGCACTCCGGTTCGCCGGAGACACGGCGGGCCAAAATCCCGGGAGGTCACTGCACGGGTTTGCTGAGCGCAACCCGTCCTCCCGTGTGCTCGGCAGACCTTCGCGACTAGACGCCTGCGCCGCAGGCCGGAAGACACGAAGGAGCCGTGACATGACAATCAAGACCGTACGCTGGAAAGCCGCCCTGATCGCGCTCGCCGCCGGCCTCGTCGCCGCCGCGGGCGGGGCCGAGGCAAAAACCGATTTCAAGGTCTGCTGGTCGATCTATGCCGGCTGGATGCCGTGGGGCTACATCCAGGACTCCGGCATCATGAAGAAGTGGGCCGACAAGTACGGCATCACCATCGACGTGGTGCAGATCAACGACTACGTCGAATCGATCAACCAGTACACCGCCGGCGGTTACGACGGCTGCGCCATGACCAACATGGATGCGCTGTCGATTCCCGGCGGGCGGCGGCGTCGACACCACCGCGCTGATCATCGGCGACTTCTCCAACGGCAACGACGGCATCATCCTCAAGAACGACGACACGCTCGCCGACATCAAGGGCCAGAACGTCAATCTGGTCGAGCTGTCGGTGTCGCACTACCTGCTCGCCCGCGCGCTTGATTCGGTCGGCCTGAAGGAAGCCGACATCACCGTCGTCAACACCTCCGACGCCGACATGGTCGCCGCCTATGCGACGCCCGACGTCACGGCGGTGGTCACCTGGAACCCGCTGGTCTCGACGATCCTGACGGCGGCAACGCCCACAAGGTGTTCGATTCCAGCCAGATCCCCGGCGAGATCATCGACATCATGATGGTCAACACCCAGACGCTGAAGGACAACCCGGACTTCGGCAAGGCGCTGGTCGGCGCCTGGTACGAGATGATGGGCATCATGTCGAAGGACGACGAAGCCGGAAAGAAGGCGCGCACCGCCATGGCCAAGGCCTCCGGCACCGACCTTGCCGGCTACGAGGCGCAGCTCTCGACCACCGCCATGTTCTACGATCCGGCCAAGGCGGTGGACTTCGTCAAGCAGGAGAAGCTGATCGAGACGAGCAAGTTCGTCGCCAAGTTCCTCTTCGACCACGGCATCCTCGGCGAAGGCGCCACCAGCCCGGACTTCGTCGGCATCGAGTTCCCCGGCGGCAAGACCGCCGGCGACACGAACAACATCAAGCTGCGCTTCGACCCGGCCTTCATGGAGATGGCCGCCGAAGGCAAGCTCTGATCGCCACCGCGGCAGTGCGGGCCCCGCATGCGCAGGCCGCGGGGCCCGGCACACCATGCGCGTCACCAACCGCAAGGTCGGCCCATGGGCCCGTCCGTTTCTCGGCGCCCTGCCCTTCGTGCTGCTCGCCGGTGCCTATGCCGTCGGCAGCGCCCTTCGGCTGGCCGACAATCCGGCCGACAAGCTGCTGCCGTCGCTGCCCGACATGGCGGAGACCTTCTGGCGCATGGCGATCGAGCCCGACAAGCGCACCGGCGACCTGCTGCTGTGGTCGGACACCTGGCAGAGCCTGGCGCGGCTCGGCGGCGGCATCTTCGTCGCAGCGCTGATCGCGGTCTGCCTCGGCGTGCTCATCGGCTTCCTGCCGCGGGCGCGGGCAACCCTGGCGCCCTTCGTGGCGGCGATCTCGCTCATCCCGCCGATCACCATCCTGCCGATCCTGTTCATCGTCTTCGGCCTCGGCGAGACCGCCAAGGTGATGCTCATCGTCATCGGCACCGCACCGGTGATGACCCGCACGCTGGCGCAAGCCGTGATGGACATCCCGCGCGAGCAGATCGTCAAGGCCGAGACGCTCGGCGCCTGCGCCCTGCAGATGATCGCGCGCGTCGTGCTGCCGCAGATCTGGCCGCGCCTGATCACCGCCATCCGGCTCGGCCTGGTGCCGGCGTGGATCTTCCTGATCTCGGCCGAAGCCATCGCCTCCACCGGCGGGCTCGGCTACCGCATCTTCCTCGTCCGCCGCTATCTCGCGATGGACGTCATCCTGCCCTACGTCGCCTGGATCACGCTCCTCGCCTACGCCCTCGACCGCATCCTCCAGTTCGCTTCGCAGCGGCTCTTCCGCTGGGCGCATCTCGAGGGAGAGAGCCTGTGAGCTTCGTCGAGGTCGCCGATCTCTGGGTCAGCTACGACGGGACGCCGGTCCTCGAGCGCGTCAACCTTTCCGTCGAGGAAGGCAGCCTGACCACCATCGTCGGCGCCTCGGGCTGCGGCAAGTCGACCTTCCTGCGCCTGCTGCTCAGCCAGGAGCGGCCGACGCGGGGGACGATCACGCTTGCCGGCGCGCCGCTGCCGCGCGACCCGACGCCGGACCGCGGCATCGTCTTCCAGCGCTATTCGGTCTTCCCCCATCTGACGGTGACGGAGAACCTGATCCTGCCGCTCGAACTGGAGCGCGCCCGCCTCTTCGGCCGCGTCTACGGGGCGAAGCGCAAGGCGCTCAGCGCCGAGATCGGCAGCATGCTCGAGCGCATCGGCCTCGGCCACGCCCGCGACCGCTACCCGGCGCAGCTCTCCGGCGGCATGCAGCAGCGCCTCGCCATCGCCCAGGCGCTGCTCAAGAAGCCGCGCATGCTGCTGCTCGACGAGCCCTTCGGCGCGCTCGACCCCGGCATCCGCAAGGACATGCACGAACTGCTGCTCGGCCTGTGGGCGGAGACCCGCATGACCATCTTCATGGTCACCCACGATCTCGCCGAGGCCTTCAAGCTCGGCACCCGGCTGATCGTTTTCGACAAGGTGCGCCACGATCCGCAGAACCCGTCGGCCTACGGCGCCACCATCACCTACGACCTGCCGCTCAAGCGCCCGAGCGCACCGAGCGCGCCGCCGCCCGAGGTGGTTGCGGCGGTCGACACCGCCATCGCCCTCGAAAAGACCGAAAGGGGAGAGGAAGCATGATCTTCGCGCACCATCGAGAACGGGCCGGCCGGCAGGCCGGCCTTCGCCAGCGCGCCGAACGCGCCCACGCCCATCATCCCGATTTCAACGCCCGCGAGACGCGCGGCTGGAAGGCCATCGAGGCGGAGGACAAGCTCTCCGGCAAGGGCTGGGCGCGCGAGCAGAAATGGGCGCTGGAGATGGGCCTGCCCGGCGCCGAATCGCTGACCGACAAGACCATCCCGACGTTCGCCCGCGGCGAGCTGCCCCACTTCGCCGGCATCAACACCTTCCTCAAGGCGCCATACGTCGAGAACGTCCGCGACGTCGCCAAATACGATGCGGCGATCCTCGGCATTCCGTTCGATTCGGGCACCACCTACCGGCCGGGCACCCGCTTCGGACCGCAGGGCATCCGCCGCATCTCGGCGCTCTACACGCCCTACAACTACGAGCTCGGCGTCGACCTGCGCGAACAGATGACGCTGTGCGACGCCGGCGACGTCTTCACCATTCCGGGCAATCTGGAGAAGAGCTTCGACCAGATCAGCCGCGGCGTGGCGCACGTCTTCTCCTCGGGCGCGCTGCCGCTGATGCTCGGCGGCGACCATTCGATCGGCTTTCCCTGCGTGCGCGGCATCGCCGAGTGCACCTCGAAGCGCATCGGCATCATCCACTTCGACCGCCACATCGACATCCAGGAGAAGGATCTCGACGAGCGCATGCACACCACGCCCTGGTACTGGGCGACCAACCTGCCCAACGTCTCGCCGACCAACCTCGTCCAGCTCGGCATCGGCGGCTGGCAGGTGCCGCGCCCCGGCGTCGCCGAAGCCGGCAAGCGCATGACCAACGTGCTGACCATCGCCGACATCGAGGAGATGGGCATCGACAAGGCGGCCGAGATCGCGCTCGAACTCGCCTGGAAGGACACCGACGCGGTCTACATCTCCTTCGACGTCGATTCGCTCGACTGCGGTTTCGTGCCCGGCACCGGCTGGCCGGAGCCCGGCGGCTTCCTGCCGCGCGAGGCGCTGAAGCTGCTCGGGCTGGTCGCGGCGGAAGGCGTCTGCGGGCTGGAGGTGGTGGAAGTGAGCCCGCCCTACGACACCTCCGACATCACCGCCCTGGTCGGCGTGCGCGTCGTCGTCGAGGTGCTCGGCGCGCTGGTCGCGCACGGCAAGCTCGGCGCCCACAAGGCGATCATCGACAAGCCGGTGAGCTACTGACATGCACCTCGGACACGATCACGACACCACGGCCACGGCGGCTTCGGCCACAACGGCAGCGCGGCGCGCCAGTGGCAGACGCCGCACCTGCCGGAAGGCAGCGGAGCGCCGGAGGTGGCGTCGCGCGAGCCCGATCTCGACCTGGTCGAGACAGCCTTCGTCGACGCCTTCCCGCGGGCGCCCGACCCGACCAGCTTCCTGCGCCTGGCCGGCGTGCCCTTCATCGGCGAGCGGCCCGACGGCACGACGCTGAGCCTGCTCCGCGTCGAGGTCAACCACACCACCGACATCGGCACGCTGACCCCGCATCTCGGCGGCGGCAGCCACCGCTACGATCCCCTTCCCGGCGGTATGACCTCGCAACGGCAGACGCTGGCGCTGGTCTATACCGACGGCCTCGGGCTCAGGCTCCTGTCGCTGGCCGAGGCCAAGGCGCTGAAGAACCTGACGCCGCCGCGGTAGCATTTGCATCCGGCCGGGCGGTGGTGCATGGGGACGGGGTTCAGCGCCCTTTCCCCATGAATGCCGCCATGTCCGAGCCCATCGACGACAACAAAGCCCGCGCCGCAGCCTGGTTCGCCGAGCTGCGCGACACCATCACCGCCGAATTCGAGGCGCTCGAGGACGCGCTGCCGGCCACCGCACGGTTCGGCGACCGCGCCCCCGGCCGCTTCGTGCGCACCCCCTGGCAACGCACCGACCACAGTGGCGCGCCGGGCGGCGGCGGCGTCATGGCGCAGATGAACGGCCGCGTCTTCGAAAAGGTCGGCGTCCACATCTCGACGGTGCACGGCGAGTTCTCGCCCGAGTTCCGTAAGGACATCCCCGGCGCCGAAACGGACCCGCGCTTCTGGGCGAGCGGCGTCTCGCTCATCGCCCACCTGCACAATCCGCATGTGCCGGCGGTCCACATGAACACCCGCATGGTGGTGACCAGCCGCCAGTGGTTCGGCGGCGGCGCCGACCTGACCCCGGTGCTCGACCGGCGGCGGACGCAGGACGATCCCGACACGATCGATTTCCATGCCGCCATGAAGGCCGCCTGCGACGCCCATCCGGTCGCCGACTACGACCGCTACAAGGCGTGGTGCGACGACTATTTCTTCCTCAGGCACCGCAACGAGGCGCGCGGCATCGGCGGCATCTTCTACGACTGGCTGAACTCGGGCGACTGGGAGGCGGACTTCGCCTTCACCCGCGACCTCGGCCGCGCCTTCCTCGCCATCTATCCACAGCTCGTGCGGCGCAACTTCCTGACCCCGTGGACGGACGCCGAGCGCGAGGAGCAGCTCGTCCGCCGCGGGCGCTACGTCGAGTTCAACCTGATCTACGACCGCGGCACGGTGTTCGGCCTCAAGACCGGCGGCAACGTCGCCGCGATCCTGTCGTCGATGCCGCCGCTGGCCAAGTGGCCGTGATTCTCAGCCGCCCTTGCCGAAGTTGAGGTCGGCGGTGGAGATCAGCGACCCGTAGGTGGCGCACCAGACGACGACGCTCGGATATCGCGCGAGGTCGACGCCGGCCGGCACCGCAAAGTGCTGGCTGCCCTGGAAGGCGGCGAGCGGCCCGAGATCGACGTACATGGTGTTGGTGACGTCGGCGGGGGCGCGGATCGCCGGCTTCGGCACCAGCAGCACGCGGTAGTCCGGCCCCGGCGTCACCGTGAAATCGTCGCCGAGCACCACCTCGCCGTTGGCGATCGAGACGCCGCCGGAGCCGCGCTGCAACGGATTGTTGGCGTCGGGCTGGATGAAGGTGCCGGCGGCCAGCACGCCGGCGGCGTTCTCGACCGGCGCCGCCGCGATGGCGGCCGGCGTCGGCGACGACGCGCCGGGATGCGGCAGTACCAGCCGGTCGAGCACGATGCCGGCGCACAGGCCGAGCGCACCGGTCAGCACCAGCAGGCCAATGGGGCTGGGCAGGCCCCTGGCTGCCGGCTTGGCCACCTTGGGCTGGGCGGGCGCCGCCGTAACGGCCGCCCGCAGTTCCTGAACTGAGCTCATGAGGCAAGCAATCTCAACGATATGGCGACAGACGTGGAATCGGACCGTGAACCGGCCCGAGCAGACCACATCAACGCAAAGAAGTGGTTACCGTTCCTGCTTGCGCTCGCGCAGGCGCGGCGCCGCCGCCACGCGCACCTTGATGTCGGTTCCGAAGACCACGTCCCAGAAGCCGCTGGTGACTCCGAAATTGCCCATTTCGTCGAAATGGTGATGCAGCATGTGGCGGCGCTTCAGCCGGTACCAGTAGCTGCCCGGCTCGATCTTCCAGTGGTGCAGGATGTGGTGGACGCCGCCATACCAGAAATGGCCGAGCATCAGCCCGCAGGCGAGGCCGATCGCCACGTGCTGCTCGACCAAGAAGTTGAGCGGAACAAGCACCAGGACGACCATGATCGTCAGGCTGATCCAGATCGGCGTGCCGATCAGGGCGAGCTGATCCTCATGGTGGGCGTCGTGCATCTCCTTGATGTAGGGAACGTGGTGCAGGACGAAGCGATGCAGCAGATACTCGATCAGCGTCCACAGGCCGACGCCCGAGACGAAGGCGCTCAGCCACGTCGCCCAGCCGCCCACTGGCCCATACCAGATCGCATAGGCCGCCAACGCCGCGATCACCAGCGGATAGATGTAGAAGTCCGCGTAGTAGGCGATCTTGCTCAGCTGCGTGAACCGCATGAAGATTCTCCCCATCTGCCACGCTTCGTCCCGGGAACAATTACACGCGCCTGACGGCGCTAGCAAGAAGCGCGCCTCTTGGTTTTGGTGGACAGAAAACTCGGCTTTCCGGGCGCTTTCACTGCTGCGCGGCAGCCAGTTGCTGCTGCAGGCGGGCGCGCAAGGCGGCCTCGTCGGGGACGAAATCCTGGGCGATCCACCAGTCTTCGAGCGCGCGCAGCATGGCGCCGACCGTGGGGCCGGAGGGAACCGAGCGGCCGACGACGTCGCGCCCGCTGAGCGGGAAGCGCGGCACCGCCCACGCGTCCGGCAGGTCGTAGAGCGCCTTCCAGGCGGCATCCGCGGGCGCCGCCCTGCCCTCCTCGGCGAAGGCGAGGCAGAGGCCGTCGCGCCAGGCGGGCGGGTGAAGCCGGTAGAGGCCGGCACGCGCGGCACGGACCGTCGGCAGCGGCGCAAACGCCGCCCGCGCCGCCAGCGCCGCCAGCATGCGGTCGCGCTCGCCGTTGGTCAGGCGCAGACGGCGGGTGATGCGCTCGACGTCTTCGCCGATGCGCGCGGTCAGCGCCGCCAGCCGCAGTGGCACCTGCGGCTCGGCACCGACCGCCGTTTCGAAGGCGACGAAGCGCGCGAAGGCGCCGACATAGCCGACGCCGGCGAGCACGACGCCGAGGATGCCGGCCTCCTGCATCAGCGTGACGATCGCCGCTGCGCGCGGCGCCACGATCAGCCGGCGCAACTCGTTGCCGATGCGCTCGCCCGACAGCTCGCGCAAGCCGTCGCGGCCGCGAATCGCCGCCGACAGCCCGGCTTCGTCGACCGTGCCGTCGCCGTATTCGGCGCTGAAACGGAGGAAACGCAGGATCCTCAGCCGGTCCTCGGCGATCCGCGTCTCGGCCTTGCCGATGAACCGGATGCGGCGGGCGAGGATATCGGCATAGCCGCCGACCGGATCGTGCACCGTGCCCTCGGCATCGACCGACAGCGCGTTGACGGTGAAGTCGCGGCGCATGGCGTCCGCCGTCCAGTCGCGGCCGAAGCGCACGACCGCATGGCGGCCGTCGGTCTCGATATCCTCACGCAGCGTCGTCACCTCGTAGCCGCGCCCGTCGACGACGATGGTCAGCGTGCCGTGATCGATCCCGGTGGGCACCGTCTTGATGCCGGCCGCCGCGGCCATCGCCGCCACCTCGGCCGGCGTCGCGGTGGTGGCGAAATCGATCTCGCGCACCGCCTGGCCGAGCAGGGCATTGCGCACGGCGCCGCCGATGATGCGGGTTTCCTGGCCGCCGGTGCCGAGCGCGGCGAAAATGCGCCGCGCCGCGGGGTGAACGAGCCATTCGGCGCCGGCAAGGCTCGGCAGGGCCGCGTTCATCGCCGTCCCCGCCGCGTCATTCGAAATGGCCGGGGACGATGTTGCCGTTGTCGTCGACATGGGCCGGGATATAGGTGCCGCCGACCGGCCCGCTACCGAAATGAACGAAAATGACGAGCACCCCGATCATCAGCGCGGCGCCGCCCGCCGCCAGCCAGGCGATGGTGCGCGCCTGCCAGTCGTTGATGTTGGACAGGCTGCCACGGGTGATCACCAGCCACAGGGCATAGACCGCGAAGGGAATGAGAAAGAATAGTGCATCGAAAGCGATCAATCGGGTCATGAAACAAACATCCGTTCGTACAGCCCCCGGACGATACCCGCCGTAATCCCCCAGATATAACGCCCCTCGAAGGGCATCTCGTAGAAATGCCGCTCGCGGCCGGCGAAGATCCGGCTGCCGCGATGGTGATTCTGCGGGTCCATCAGAAAGGCCAGCGGCACCTCGAAGGCTTCCTGCACCTCCTGCGGGTTGAGCGCCAGCATCGGCTCGGGCGCGACGCGGCCGACCACCGGCGTGATGCGGTAGCCGGTGCCGGTGAGATAGCGGTCGAGATAGCCGACGATGCCGACCGCGGCCGGGTCGAGGCCGATCTCCTCGCGCGCCTCGCGCAGCGCCGCTGCGCCCGGCCCGCGGTCGGACGCCTCGATCTTGCCGCCGGGAAAGGCGATCTGGCCGGCGTGGACCGCCAGATGCGGCGTGCGCAGGGTGAACAGCGCCGTCGGCCCGCTCTCGTGCGCGACCACCGGCACCAGCACGGCGGCATCGCGGAAGGCGGGCCCGTCGGCGATGAGGCCGGGATTGAGCACGTGGTCGCCCAGCGCCGGGCCGGTCGGCGGCTCGGCCAGCAGGCGCTCGCTGGCGCGCGCGAAGAAGGCCTGCGGCGTCAGGCGGCGATCGAAGGCAGCGGCCGTCACCGGACCGCGACCGATCGCCGGGCCGATCGGTTCACATTCCGGTGAAGCGCGGCGGCAATCCCGCCGCGCCGGGGAGCCTCGACCGGATCAAAAGACACCGGAGCTCCTGCAACGGCCATGCTTTCGCCTCGCTTTGCCTTTGTGCTGCCGGATCGGGAGGGTTACCCCGCGGCCCGCCGGCTCAGACAAATCCCTATTGCGCTGGCATGCCGCATGCAACAATCCCGTGACAGCGAGGCGCCGGGACTTGCCTCCCGTGCCGACCGCGACAGATCCAAACAGGTTCCAGCTTCAGGTTTCGACAGCCCATGAGCGCCATTTCCCCGACCGCCACCCCCGATGCCGACCGCATCATCGCCGACACCGACGCCGCCGTGGTGCGCATCGGCAAGGCCCGCGAGGCGATCGGCAGGGTCATCTACGGCCAGGAATCGGTGATCGACCGTGCCCTCATCACCATCCTTGCCGGCGGCCACGGCCTGCTGATCGGCGTGCCGGGCCTGGCCAAGACCAAGCTGGTCGAGACGCTCGGCACCGTGCTCGGCCTGTCGGCGCGGCGCGTGCAGTTCACCCCCGACCTCATGCCCTCCGACATCATCGGCTCGGAAGTCATGGACCAGGCCGCCGACGGCAGCCGCAACTTTCGCTACATCCCCGGCCCGGTCTTTGCCCAGCTCCTCATGGCCGACGAGATCAACCGCGCCAGCCCGCGCACCCAGTCGGCCCTGCTCCAGGCGATGCAGGAGTATCACGTGACGGTCGCCGGCCAGCGCCACGACCTGCCGTCGCCCTTCCACGTGCTCGCCACCCAGAACCCGCTCGAGCAGGAGGGCACCTATCCGCTGCCCGAAGCGCAGCTCGACCGCTTCCTGCTGCAGATCGACGTGGTCTATCCCGGCCGCGACGCCGAGCGGCGCATGCTGTTCGAGACCACCGGCGCCCACGAGGCGACCACCAGCCAGGTCCTCAACGCCGAGGAGCTGCGCGCCACCCAGCAGCTCGTGCGCCGCATGCCGGTCGGCGAATCGGTGGTCGAGGGCATCCTCGAACTGGTCTCCTCGGCCCGTCCCGGCACCGCCGCCAGCCCGCGGCTGGCCGAAGCCATCGCCTGGGGCCCGGGGCCGCGCGCCAGCCAGTCGCTGATGCTCGCCGCCCGCGCCCGCGCCCTCATCGACGGGCGCTACGCTCCCTCCCTCGACGACGTCGTCGCCCTCGCCGAGCCCGTGCTCCAGCACCGCATGGCGCTGGGCTTCGCCGCCCGCGCCGACGGCCTCACCGTGCGCGACGTGATCGCCGAGCTGAAGGCGAGGATTGGGTAGCCACGACGCATGGAGCGAACCGACACCGTTCGGGGGGCACTGACTGAGGCGAAGGGGATCGCCGCCGGCATGCCCGACCTTCTGGTCGAGGCGCGGCGCGTCGCCGCCACGGTGCTCGCCGGCTGGCACGGCCGCCGGGTGAGCGGCCGCGGCGAGACGTTCTGGCAGTTCCGTCCGTTCGTCACCGGCGAGCCGGCGGCGGCCATCGACTGGCGGCGCTCGGCGCGCGACGACCATCTCTATGTGCGCGAGAAGGAATGGGAGGCCTCGCACACCGTCTGGCTGTGGGCCGACCTGTCCACCTCGATGGATTTCCGCTCGCGCCTGGCGCCGGTGACCAAGCGCACCCGCGCCATCGTGCTCTGCCTGGCGCTGGCCGAACTGCTGGCGACCGCCGGCGAGCGCACCGGGCTGCTCGGCGCCAGCCGGGCGATGCTCGCCCGCAATTCCGCCGAACGCATCGCCGCGCTGATTCCGGCGGCCATCGAGAAGCCGGCGCCCCCCGACGTGCATGCGCTGAAGCGCTTCACCGACATCACGCTGTTCGGCGATTTCCTCGATCCGATCGCCGAGGTCGAGGCGACGCTCGAGGCGATCCTGCGCGCCGGCGTCCACGCCCACCTGGTTCAGGTCATCGACCCGATCGAGGAGACCTTCCCCTACGCCGGGCGCACCGAATTCCACGATCCCGAGACGGGGCTGCGCCACGTCGTCTCGCGCGCCGAGCAATACCGCACCGACTACCAGAACCGGCTGGCGGCGCTGCGCGACCGGCTCGCCACGCTCTGCCGGCGGCTCGACTGGACCTTCATCGTCCACCGCACCGACCGCCCGGCGACCGAACCGCTGCTGGCGCTGCATGCGCGCCTCGCCGACCGCCACAGCCGGGCCGGCAGCGCCGGGTTTGCCGGACGCGCCGCATGACCGCCCTCGCCTTCACCAACATCGGCATGCTGGTGGCGCTCGCGGCGCTGCCGGTGATCTGGTACTTCCTCCGCCTGATGCCGCCGAAGCCGCGGCTGGAGCGCTTTCCGCCGACCCGTCTGCTGCTCGAGATCACCCGCAAGGACGAGCAGCCGGCGACCAGCCCGTGGTGGCTGACCGCGCTCCGGCTGATGCTCGCCGCCCTGGTCATCTTCGCCCTCGCCGGGCCGGTGTTCAAACCGACGGCGGAAGTGGCGCCGGGCAGCGGCAACCTGCTTCTCGTCGTCGACAACGACTGGTCGTCCGCTCCCGGCTGGGACGCCATGATGGACACCGCCCACCGCATCGTGAAGCTCGCCGAGGACGCCGGCCGGCCGATCGCGCTGCTCGCCACGGCCGAGCCCGCCAACCAGTCGCTCGCACCGACCGACGCCGGCACCATCCTCCAGCGGCTTGACGCCTTGCAGCCGCGCCCATGGGCAGCCAAGCGCGCCGACCTCGCCACGGCGCTGGCCGAGGTGTCGGCGAAGGCGCCCTTCGGCGGCGCCGTGTGGCTCTCCGACGGCGTCGGCGGTGCCGATGCCGAAGCCTTCGCCCGCTTCCTGGGCGAGCAGACGCGGGAGCCGGTGGTGGTCTATGCCGACACCGCAAGCCCGCTGATGGCGCTGAAGCCGCCGGCCAGCGGCGCCGACGCGCTGACCGTGCCGGTGATCCGCCGCGCCGCGCCGGATGCGGCGGCCGGGCTGGTGACCGCCCGCGACATCAAGGGCCGCGTCATCGGCGATGCGCCCTTCAGCTTCGCCAACGGCGAGGCGACGACGGAGGCCAAGATCACGCTGCCCATCGAGATCCGCAACGAGATCGCCCGGCTGGAGATCTCGCGCGCCGAGACGGCCGGCGCCGTGCAGCTGCTCGACGACCGCTTCCGCCGCCGCCGCGTCGGCCTGCTCTCCGGCGCTTCGGTCGAATCGGCGCAGCCCCTGCTGTCGCCGCTCTACTACATCTCGCGGGCCGTGCAGCCCTTCGCCGACGTGCGCGAGCCGCGCAACGCCAATGCCGCGGTGGCGGTGCCCGACCTCATCGACGCCAACGCCTCGGTGATCGCCATGGCCGACATCGGCAACCTGACCTCCGGCGTCGAGGAGCAGGTCTCCAAGTGGGTCGAGAACGGCGGCGTGCTGGTGCGCTTCGCCGGCCCGCGCCTGGCCGCAGCGACCGACGCGCTGATCCCGGTGACGCTGCGCCACGGCGACCGCACGCTCGGCGGCAGCCTCACCTGGCAGACGCCGCAGCCGCTGGCGAGCTTCTCCGACAAGAGCCCCTTTGCCGGGCTGGCGGTGCCCGACGACGTGACCGTGACCCGCCAGGTGCTGGCCGAGCCCGACGGCGCGCTGGCCGAACGCACCTGGGCGGCGCTCGCCGACGGCACGCCGCTGGTCACCGCCGCCCCGCTCGGCAAGGGCTGGCTGATCCTCTTCCACGTCACCGCCGACACCAGCTGGTCGAACCTGCCGCTCTCCGGCACCTTCGTCGAGATGCTCAAGCGGATCGTCGCCTTCTCCTCCGGCACCGGCGGCGGCACCCGGACCGCCGACGCCTCGCAGCCGGTGCCGCCCTATCGCCTGCTTGACGGTCACGGCCGCTTCGTCACCCCGACCGCCGAGGCGCAACCGCTGTCCGGCGACATCGCCACGGCGACGCCCGGCATCGAGCATCCCCCCGGCCTCTACGGCACCGAGGAAGGCTTCCGCGCCCTCAACCTGCTCGGCGACCAGGCGGCGCTTCCCGCCCTCGACCTCGCCAATGTCGCCACCGCCAGCGTGCGCGCCTATCCGACCGCCAGGCCGACCGAACTGGCGCCCTGGCTGCTCACCGCCGCGCTTCTCCTGCTGGCGCTCGACGCGCTGGCCGTCCTGTGGCTGAACGGCGGCTTCCGCGTCCGCCGGCGCGCGACCACCGCCGCCGCCGTGACGCTCGCCGCCGCCATCGCCGGCAGTGCCCTTCTGTTCGCGCCGCAGGCCCGCGCCGACGGGGCCGCCGACCAGTTCGCCATGGAGGCGGTGAGCAAGACCCATCTCGCCTACGTCGTCACCGGCGATCCCCAGGTCGACGAAGTCAGCAAGGCCGGGCTCACCGGCCTGTCGCAGGTGCTCGCCGACCGCACGGCGCTCGAACCGGGCGACCCCATGGGCGTCGACCCGGAGCGCGACGAGCTTTCCTTCTTTCCGCTGATCTACTGGCCGATCGCACCCGACACCGCCATGCCCTCGCCGGCGGCCATGGCGCGCATCGACGCCTACATGCGCCAGGGCGGCTCGGTGCTGTTCGATACCCGCGACCAGCTCGAACGCTCGACCACCTTCGACACCTTTGCCGGCACGCCGGCCGCCGAGCGCCTCAAGGAGATGCTCGCCAATCTCGACGTGCCGCCGCTGGAGCCGGTGCCGGCCGACCACGTGCTGACCAAGGCGTTCTACCTGCTCAACGATTTTCCCGGCCGCTATGCCGGCGGGCCGCTGTGGGTGGAGGCGACCGAATCCCAGGACCGCGCCGACCGGCCGGCGCAGGCCGGCGACGGCGTCTCGACCATCCTCATCACCGAGAACGATTTCGCCGGCGCCTGGGCGCGCGACGCGGGCGGCGGCTACCTGTTCCCCACCGTGCCCACCGATCCGCTCCAGCGCGAGATGGCCTATCGCACCGGCGTCAACATCGTGATGTACACGCTGACCGGCAACTACAAGGCCGACCAGGTGCACGTCCCGGCGCTGCTCGAGAGGCTCGGGCAATGACGATGTCCTTGTGCGGCGGGACTCGCCTGCGCGCGAGCCGGAGTGGGCGCCGATGAACTGGTCGCTCGCCTTCTCGCCGCTGTTGCCATGGCCGTGGCTGATCGGCTTGGCGGTGGTCGCCGTGCTGCTCACCATCCCCGGCATCTGGCGACGCATGCGCGGGGGCTGGCTGCGCCTCGCCGCGGCCGCCGCGCTGCTCCTCGCCCTGTCGAACCCGGTGCTGTTCAACGAGCAGCGCGAGCCGCTGTCGACCGTCGTCGCCATGGTGGTCGATCACAGCGCCAGCCAGACGCTCGACGACCGCGACAAGACGACGACCGCCGCCGCCGCCGAACTGAGCCAAGCGGCTGGCCGCCTTCCACAACATCGAAGTCCGCCGCATCGATGCCGGCGGCGCCACCGGCGGCCAGCCGGTGGACGGCACCGATCTCTTCGGCCCGCTGTCGACGGCGCTGGCCGACGTTCCGCCGGACCGCATCGGCGGCGTCATCATGTTGACCGACGGCGAGGTGCACGACATTCCGGCCGACAAGGCGGGGCTGCCGCCCAATGCGCCGCTGCATGTCCTCCTCTCCGGCCACCAGGGCGAGACCGACCGGCGCATCGTCATCGACAGCGCGCCACGCTTCGGCATCGTCAACGAGAGCCAGGTGATCAAGCTGCGCGTCGTCGACGACGGCGTCACCGGCGACGACCCGCCGGTGACCGTCTCGGTCAACGTCGACGGCGAACCGCTGTCGACGGTCAAGGTGCTGCCCGGCGTGCCGAGCCAGTTCAACGTCGACATTGCCCATGGCGGCCCCAACATCATCGAGTTCGAGGCGGCGCCGCTTGCCGGCGAACTGACCCCGGTCAACAACCGCGCCGTCGTCTCGATCGAGGGCATCCGCGAGAACCTGCGCGTGCTCCTGGTCTCCGGCGAGCCCCATGCCGGCGAGCGCACCTGGCGCAACCTGCTCAAGTCCGACGCCTCGGTCGACCTTGTCCACTTCACCATCCTGCGTCCGCCGGAGAAGCAGGACGGCACGCCGATCAACCAGCTCTCGCTGATCGCCTTTCCGACGCGCGAGCTGTTCTCGGAGAAGATCCACCAGTTCGACCTGATCATCTTCGACCGCTACCAGCATCGCGGCGTGCTGCCGCTGCTCTACTTCGACAACATCGCCCGCTATGTGCGCGATGGCGGCGCCCTGCTGGTCGCCGCCGGGCCGGACTATGCCGGCGCCGATTCGATCTACGACACGCCGCTGGCGCCGGTGCTGCCGGTGGCGCCGACCGGCACCGTCATCGAGCAGCCCTACTATCCGACCGTCACCGACCTCGGCCAGCGCCACCCGGTCACCCGCGACCTCGACGGCTCGCACGCCGACCCGCCGCACTGGGGCCGCTTCTTCCGCCTGATCGACGTCGACAAGCCGCAGGGCAACGTCGTCATGGACGGCGCCGACAAGAAGCCGCTGCTGGTGCTGAACCGGGTCGACAAGGGGCGCGTCGCGCTGCTGCTCTCCGACAACACCTGGCTGTGGGCGCGCGGCTTCGAGGGCGGCGGCCCGCATGTCGATCTGCTGCGCCGGCTGGCGCACTGGCTGATGAAGGAACCGGACCTCGAGGAGGAGGCGCTGCGCGCCAAGGCGCGGGCCGGGCAACTGACCATCGAGCGCCAGACGATGTCCGACGCCACGCCGCCGGTGACGGTGCGCAAGCCCTCCGGCGCTGTCGAGACGGTGAAGCTGAGTGCGGCCGAACCGGGCCTGTGGCGGGCGACCATTCCCGCCGACGAGATCGGCCTCTATCGTCTCGACCAGGGCGACAAGCACGCCTTCGCCAGCGTCGGTCCGGCCAACCCGCGCGAGTTCGCCGACGCCATCTCGACGCCGGACAAGCTCAAGCCGCTGGTCGACGCCACCCATGGACGCATCGCCCGCATGAGCGACCGCTCCGGCAATCTCGACCTGCCGCGCATCGTGCCGGTGCGCTCCACCGTCACCCTGTCGGGCAGCGACTGGATCGGCATCCACACGACCGACGCCAGCGTGCTCAAGGGCATCACCCGGGTGCCGCTGTTCACCGGCTTCATCACGCTGTTCGGCATCGCCGGCCTGTTCGGGCTCTCGCCCTCATCGGCCTGCCCTTCGCCACCTGGGTCCGCGAGGGGCGCTAGAGCCCCGGCAGGCCACCCGCCCGGCGCCGGCGCCGGGCCAGCGGCGGGCTACTTCCGCTTGAACTGCGGACGGCGCGGCGCATCGGACGGCGCCATCGCCTCTGTCTTGTGGCGGAAGTTGATCCGCCCCTTTTCCAGATCGTAGGGCGTCATCTCGACCCGCACCCGGTCGCCGGCGAGCGTGCGGATGCGGTTCTTGCGCATGCGCCCCGCCGCATAGGCGAGGATCATGTGATCGTTGTCGAGCTTGACGCGGAAGTTGCCGTCAGGGAGGACCTCGGTCACGGTCCCCTCGAATTCCAGTAGTTCTTCTTTGGCCACAGGCTCTCCTCACTTACTGGCCGGGTTGGACTGCCGGGTCGCGGCGGCGAACCGGCTCCAGGAAGCCCGCCGCGGCAAGACCGTTGGCGTGCTGTCGGCCCGGCGCACCGTATTGCGGCCGGCGCTCACCCTTGGGCTCCGACCCCCGATTGCCATCACGGCGGCGACGCTGCCGCTGCGGCTTCTTCTGCCGTCCCTCGCCCTTCGCCTCCCGAGTTCCGCTCCGGGCGGCGGGAGAATGCCCTTCCGTGCCCGATCCCGCAATCTGCCGGCGGATCAACTTTTCGATGTCCCGCATGAACGGGATCTCGTCGGAACTGACCAGCGAAATGGCGATGCCTTCGGCCCCGGCGCGGGCGGTGCGCCCGATGCGGTGGACGTAGCTCTCCGGGATGTTGGGCAAGTCGAAGTTGAAGACATGGCTGATGCCGTCGACGTCGATGCCGCGCGCGGCGATGTCGGTGGCGACCAGCGTGCGAATGCCCCCCGAACGGAAGGCGGCCATGACGCGGTCGCGCTGGCCCTGGCTCTTGTTGCCGTGGATCGCTTCCGCCGCGATGCCGGCCTTGACCAGGCCGCGCACGACGCGGTCGGCGCCATGCTTGGTGCGGGTGAAGACCAGCGCCCGGTCGACCGGCTCGCGCTTGAGCAGCATGGCGAGCATGTCCTGCTTGCCGGCCTTCTCGACGCGGATGGCGCGCTGGTCGATCTTGTCGACCGTGGTCGCCTGCGGGGTCACCGCGACGGTCGCCGGATCGTTGAGCATCTGGTCGGCGAGCTTGGCCGTCTCCGGCGCCATGGTGGCGGAGAAGAACAGCGTCTGCCGCGCCTTGGGCAACAGGCCGACGATGCGGCGGATGTCGTGGATGAAGCCCATGTCGAGCATGCGGTCGGCTTCGTCGAGGACGAGCACCTCGACATCGTCGAAGCGCACCGCGCGGCTGTTGTGGAGGTCGAGCAGCCGTCCGGGCGTCGCCACCAGAACGTCGACGCCGCGCGACAGGGTGCGGATCTGCTTGCCGATCGGCACGCCGCCGATGGCGAGCATCGCCGAGACGCGCACATGGCGCCCGTAGGCGGCGAAGGAATCGACGATCTGGTTGCCGAGTTCGCGGGTCGGCGCCAGCACCAGCACGCGGCAGGTCTTCGGCTGCAGCGGCTTCACCGAGCCGGCCAGCCGGTGGAGGATGGGAAGGGCGAAGGCAGCGGTCTTGCCGGTGCCGGTCTGGGCGATGCCGACCAGGTCGCGCCCTGCAAGGGCATGAGGGATGGCCGCCGCCTGGATCGGCGTCGGCGCGGAATAGCCCTCTTCGGCGAGGGCGCGGGTAACAGGCTCGGCGAGGCCGAGGAAGTCGAAGCTCATAAGGTTCAAGCGTCTTTCGAAATACAGCGCGGGCGCGCGGCGCTTCCACTACGGAGCGCCAGCGATCGCGGGTCCATCTGGACACCCCGCGTGGCCTGGGCTGTCGATGTCTTGGTGAATAAAACGGGCGAGAATCCGCAGTAACGGTTCGTGCAACGCGGCCCGTGCGTCGTTGATATGACCGCGAACCTGTTGCATTGCAACATCTATTTTGGCGTCGCCGGCTGCAGGACGTTCTCCGCCGGGCCGCAAAGCCCGGCCAGCGCCCCTTGCGTGAGCCCCGAAACCAGCACCCGGTCGGGATCGACCCAGGCCGGCAGCGTGATCACGTTGCGGCCGAGGAAGGTGAAGCCGAGCGGCCCGTAGTAGGGCAGATCGCCGACCAGCAGCACCACCGCGTGGCCCTGCCGGCTGGCCTCGGCGCAGGCCATGCGCACCAGCGTGCGGCCGGCCCCCTGCCCCTTGAATGCGGGATCGACGACCAGGGGGCCGAGGAGCAGCGCCGGCCGGCCGCCGATGCGGATCGGCGTCATGCGCACCGAGGCGACCAGACGCTGGTTCACCGTGGCGACGAAGCAGAGCGCCGGGTCCGGCGGCACGCCGTCGCGCAGCACATAGGCGGCGCGCTTGAACCGCTCGGGCCCGAACAGGCTGGCGTGCAGCGCGTCGATGGTCTCTGAGTCGGCCGGCTGTTCGAGCCGGTAGGCGAAGGGTGCGGATGTCATGGCAGGGCCTGGGAACGGAGGATCGGAACGATCCGGCCCGCGCGTGGCCTGCCTCAGACGGCAGGCGCCGATGGCCGGATGACGGCACGGCGTGACCCGAGGTCACGTCGCCCTGCTCGTCGTCGCAGTCCAGCCATCGCGGTCATGTCATCCTCCGGGGCGCGCCGATAGCACGGGCGGCCCCGCCCGTCCAGCGCCGCCTACCACTCGGCGGCCGGCGGCAGCCCTTGCGCGATCTCGGCGAGCCGCCGGCGGGTGCCTTCGGTGGTGTCCTCCGGCAAGGCGCCGAGGGCGTAGAAGCCGCAGTCGACGATTTCCAGGTTGGGCACCCTGGGCGGCTCCGGCTGGGTCCACTCGCGGCAGACATAGAGCGCGACATGGTCGCGCGGCGAGACGCGCCGGTTGAGATAGACGCCGAACAGCGACGCCGGGCCGGCAAGCCGGATGCCCCCCTCCTCGACCAGCTCGCGGCCGAGCGCGGCCTCCATCGTCTCGCCGCGATCGACGCCGCCGCCGGGCAGGTACCAGCCGGGCATGTAGCTGTGCTTGACCAGAAAGACGCGGCCGTCGCCATCGAACACCGCCGCCCGCACGCCGAGCGTCATGCCGCGCCTGAAAAGGGACACAAACAGGTAGCAACGAATGAACAGCCGGTTCAGGATCATTAATGATTTTGCAATCCAGCTATGCGATAACTGCATGAGAGAGTTGCGCCGGGCGCGGTGGCATCCCCGGTGCGGGTAGCCTACCTCAATGGCAGATTCGATTTCCAAAAAGCTCGAGGCCATGTTCGCCAACTTCTTCCGGCGCCGTCGGATGCGTCGCTTCATCTGGACCCCCGCCGTTGACTTCAGCGAGCGGCGCATCATCCTGGCGATGATGACCTTCGGCCACTAAAGCTGGCGTCCAAGCTTTACGGGTTGATGCCCGTCGGTTAAGCCGGCGGGAATGGTGCTGCTCGCCCAGTTTTCCGACGTCCATCTCGGCCCGCTGCCGAAGGTTTCGGTCGCCGATCTCGCCTCCAAGCGTCTGCTCGGCTACCTCAACTGGCAGCGCAACCGCGTCCGCGCGCATGCCGATCCGGTGCTGGCTGCGCTGACCGCCGACATGCATGCCGTCGGCCCCGACCAGATCGTGGTGACCGGCGACCTCGTCAACCTCGGCCTGCCGGCCGAATACCGCGCCGCCCGCGCCTGGCTGTCGCTGCTCGGCGCGCCCCACGACGTCACCGTCGTCCCCGGCAACCACGACGCCTACGTCGCCAGCGGTGTCGTCCACTACACCGACCAGTGGCGTGATTTCTCGAGCGGCGACGGCTACACCGGGGCGCAGTCGGGCTTTCCCTTCCTGCGCCGCCGCGGCCCCCTGGCGCTGATCGGCGTCTCCTCCGCCGTACCGACCGGCCCCTTCATGGCGACCGGCCGCGTCGGCGCCGCCCAGATGACGGCCCTGGCGCCGCTGCTCGCCGAAGCCAAGCGCGCCGGCCTCTTCCGCATCGTGCTCATCCATCATCCGGTTGCCGAGCGGTCGGCGCCGCGCGTGCGCCGGCTGGTCGATGCCGCCCGCCTGCGCACCGTGATCGCCGAGCACGGTGCCGAACTGGTGCTCCACGGCCACAACCACCGGACCAGCCTGATGAGCGTGGCGGGGCCGGACGGGCCGGTGCCCGTCATCGGCGCGACGGCGACCTCGCTGAGGCCCCGCCCGCACCACGCCGGCGGCGCCTACAATCTGTTCACCATCGACGGCGCGCCCGGCGCGTGGACATTGACCCTGCGCGAGCGCGCCGCGACCCGGAGCGGAACGGTCGAGACGCGGCTCGAACGGACGCTCGCCGTGCCGGGATCGGGATAGGTCGTCTCGGCCCTTGCGCAGCCCTCACGGCAGGGCGATCGGCACCAGCAACAGCACCGCGAGGTCGCGCTGCGGCCAGAAATCCGTGGCGGTCGCCTCGAAGCGGGTCGGCGAGACCTTGCGCACGCCATCCATGCAGAAGCTGACGAGGTTCTGCGCATCGCCCTTGTCGACCGTCAGGTGGAAGGTGCCGATGGCGCCGGCCCAGTTGGCGCCGGTCATCAGGATGTAGTCGATGCGCTGCTCGGAGGCGATCTTCGTGCCGGTCTTCGTCTGTTGCTGCATGGCCTTGGCGGCGCGGATGAAGCCGGGGTCCATGCAATAGCGCTCGGTGTAGTCCTGCATGTCCTGCGCGCTGGCGAAATCGGTGCCGACGACGGACTGCGCCGATGCGCCGACCGAAGGCGTGTAGCGGTGCTCGACCATCACCTCCCCGTTGGCCGGGAAGGTCTGCTGCCAGTAGTAGGTCGTGTGCGCCACCCACAGCGGCCGCGCATGGCGCTCCATGCCCTTGCCGATGTCGTATTCGTCCCAGGCGATCATGCCGAGCGCGGCGAGCTGCGCCTGCGTCGCCGCGGGCAGCGCGTCGAGCGCCGCGGCCGCCGCCGGGATGTGCGGCGCCACCGGGATCGACAGGCTGTTGAGCAGGTCGGTGCGATCGATGCCCAGCGCCAGCGCCCTCTGCTCGACCTGCATCGCCACCGGCTTGCCGTCGACCGTGGTCTTGAAGTCGAGGAAGTTGGTTGCCGCGTCCGGCTCCGGGATGACGATGTTGTTGTCGTCCGCCGGAGCGCTGATGTCGGGCAGCGGGAAGGCGACGAGGGTCGTCACGTCCGCGTCGGTGCGATTGACGAAGCGATAGCTGACGCGAATCTCGGCGGTCGAGACGAAGAGATCCTCGGCGGCCATCTCGACGGCGTCGGTGCGCGACAGCACCAGGCCGCCGGCAGCGAGATTGGCGACCGAATCGTTGGCGACGGCCGCCGGCGGCGCCGCCAGCGCGAGGACCGCGGCGAGCGCCAGCGACACGGACGGGGCGGCAGTACGGCGAAAGCGATACGGGAACCCGGGCATGGCAGGCACCTCCTGACGCGCGCTCCCCCCTTCCCGTGGACACTCTATCAGCGCCACGGCGGCGCCATCGTGGCGTGATTGCCGCAGCGCGCGGGCACACACCGCCTGCTGCGACCGCTACACCTGCATCCAGGCATAAGTGAACAGAACCACCGCGCCGATGAGCACGCCGCCGAGGAAGGCCGCCACCAGCCAGCCGAGATTGCGCGGGTCGAGGGGCACCGGCATGCGCGCCGCCGTCCGCTCCGCAGTCCGCTCCGGCGCGGTGACGGCCTGCACGGCCGCGGCCGCCTGCCGCGCCTCCTGCCGGCGCTCGCTCTCGTCGCGCATCACGCGGCGGATCAGCCAGTCGCCCTCGACGGCGCGCTCGCGCTCGATGATGCGCTCGGCGACGTAGTGGGTGATGGTGTCGGCGACATCGGCAAGCTCGGCGCTCTCGACGATGACGGTGCGGCCGAGGCGCGTATCCTTGAGGAAACGATAGGTGCGGCGGTCGCGCCCCATGACCACGAAGGCGGTCATGTCGATCCACAGGCGCGGCGGCGTGCCGGCGGCGACGGTGAAGATGAACTGGTCGTCCTCGGCCGGTACCTCGGCGAAGACGCCGCGCAGCTCCTCGGCAAGCAACTCCAGCCGCGCCCGCTCCGCGTCGCGCAGTTCGACCACCACGTCAGCGCGCTCGGTCTCGGCGGTGCGCACCTCGCGGATGGTGTCGCGCAGGCTGCGCACTTTCCCAGTATTGGTGTCCGACGGGTCGGTCAACGAAAGCTCCGGCAGAAGGCTGCACCGATGGTTGACGAAATGTTACCAAAAACCGCGGCGGCAAGCAGCCTGCCGTCTGTGCATGTGCCGGACCACGAGGAGCTGAACCGAAATGACGAGCCTTCCCGCCGCCGCGCAACGCGTCCAGGACGCCGCCGATGCCCTCGGCCTGGGTGTCACCGTGCGCATCATGGAGCAGGTGACGCGCACCGCCGAGGAGGCCGCCGCGGCCTGCGGCTGTACTGTAGGACAGATCGTCAAATCGCTGATATTTCAGGGAAAAGCGTCAGGAGACGCGATCCTGCTGCTGGTCTCTGGCGCCAACCGCGTCAACGAGAAGGCGATGACCGCGAGGCTCGGCGAAGCCATCGTGCGACCCGATGCCGCCTTCGTCCGCGAGGCCACCGGCTTCGCCATCGGCGGCATTCCGCCCTTCGGTCACGCGCGCCCGATTGTGCCGCGCCTCGATGCCGACCTGTTGCAATATGAGACGGTGTGGGCGGCGGCCGGCACGCCCAACGCCATCTTCGCCGTCAACCCGGCGGCGCTTCGCGACGCCACCGGCGCGGTGGTGCTGGCGGTGACCTGAGGTCCGCAGCGACTCGCTCTTTCCGCCCGAGGCGCCCCCGATCCGGCCGGCGCCGCGGCACCCCGACCGTTGTTCCGATGCGTTGAACCTGAACGATCGCGGGCCGCGGCAGGAGATCGCCGGTTCCGGCTGCGGCCCGCAAACTCATATGCTAGAATACGCACACAGTTAAACTGCCGCACGCGATCAAAATACGACCGATAGTGATCGAATTGTCATGCGATACTCGAAATATCCATCAGACAAACTCAAAGATCGTCTTGCAGTCACCGGAGGAATATGCCCGAAACTAAGACTGAAGATCGTTGACATGAATTCATCAGACCCTCGGGCAGCGGCAAAAAACCGCTGTGGTTTACGCTGCGATGGCCTGAAATGTGTATTGCCACAGCTATCAAAGCCTGCTGAATTGCGCCCCAGCCGTCATTGCCGCAAGGAGACCATGGGAAATGGCAAAGGACCGTCTGGCCGTACTTTCGGCCATGATCGAGCAGGGAGTGATCCCGGTTTTCTATCACCCGGATGTCGAGGTCTGTAAGAACGTCATCCAGGCCTGCGCCAACGGCGGGGCCAAGTGCATCGAGTTCACCAACCGCGGCGATTTCGCCTGGCATGTCTTCATGGAGGTCACCCAGCACTTCCAGAAGGCCGATCCGTCGGTGATCATGGGCGTCGGCAGCGTCGTCGACGCGCCCACCGCCGCCCTCTACATGGCCAACGGCGCCAATTTCGTCGTCGGCCCGATCCTCAACGCCGAGGTCGCGCGCGCCTGCAATCGCCGCTGCATCCCCTACAGCCCCGGCTGCGGCTCGGCCAGCGAGGTCTCCGAGGCGCAGGAGCTCGGCTGCGAGATCGTCAAGGTCTTCCCCGGCTCCAGCGTCGGCGGCCCCGAGTTCGTCTCCAACATCCGCGGACCGATGCCGTGGACCAAGCTGATGCCGACCGGCGGCGTCGACCCCACCGAGGAATCGCTCACCAAGTGGTTCAAGGCCGGCATCGTCGCCGCCGGCATCGGCTCCAAGATGATCACCAAGGAGCTGCTCGCCGCCAAGGACTACAAGGGCATCGAGAACAAGGTCGCCGAGACCGTCCAGCTCATCAAGAAGATCCGGGGCAAGTGAGATGGCCGACGAAATCCTGAAGATCAGGCCCGCCGAAGACTGCAAGTGGGACGTCGTCTCCTTCGGCGAGATCATGCTGCGCTTCGATCCCGGCTTCGGCCGCGTGCGCAACGCGCGCGAGTTCAAGGTGTGGGAAGGCGGCGGCGAGTACAACGTCGCCCGCGCCTTCCGCAAATGCTGGGGCAAGCGCTCCTCGGCCGTCACCGCGCTGCCCAAGAACGACCTCGGCTGGCTGGTCGAGGACCTCATGATGCAGGGCGGCGTCGACACCTCGCACATCATCTGGCGGGATTTCGACGGGCTCGGCCGCAACACCCGCGTCGGCCTCAACTTCACCGAAAAGGGCTACGGCATCCGTCCGGCGCTCGGCTGCTCCGACCGCGG
This sequence comes from uncultured Alphaproteobacteria bacterium, assembly GCA_963784605.1. GTDB lineage: Bacteria > Pseudomonadota > Alphaproteobacteria > Rhizobiales > Kaistiaceae > CAVSRC01. The sequence continues at coordinate 158,274 of CAWARW010000004.1, read as the reverse complement.
CAACTCCGCCGCCTCGCAGATCAAGCCCGGCGAGGTCGACTGGGACAAGCTGTTCGGCGAGGAAGGCGTGCGCTGGCTGCACACCGGCGGCATCTTCGCCGCGCTCGCCCCCGACACGGCGCAGGCCGTGATCGAGGCGGTCAAGGCGGCGCGCAAGCACGGCACCATCGTCTCCTACGACCTCAACTACCGGGCCTCCTTGTGGAAGAGCCAGGGCGGCCAGGAGGCGGCGCGCAAGGTCAACCGCGAGATCGCCCAGTATGTCGACGTCATGCTCGGCAACGAGGAAGACTTCACTGCCTGCCTCGGCTTCGAGGTCGAGGGGCTCGACGAGCACATCTCCAAGATCGATCCGGCCAATTTCAAGAAGATGATCGCCACGGCCGTCAAGACCTATCCCAACTTCAAGGTCGCGGCGACCACGCTGCGCAACGCCAAGACCGCGACCTTCAACGACTGGGGTGCGGTGATCTGGGCGGGTGGCGCCTTCTACGAGGCGCCGATGCGCGAGAACCTGGAAATCTACGACCGCGTCGGCGGCGGCGACGGCTTCGCCTCCGGCCTGATCTACGGCTTCATCGAGAACAAGGGGCCGCAGGCGGCGGTCGAATATGGCGCGGCGCACGGCGCGCTGGCCATGACCACGCCCGGCGACACCTCGATGGTCAACGTCAAGGAAGTGGAAGCGGCGATGAAGGGCAAGGGCGCCAGAGTCATCCGATAAGCAGTCATCGGCTGGCCGTCACTGATCTCCCCCCATCTTGCGGCGGGCTCCCGCGGGCCCGCCGCTTCTTTTTGTTGGTTCACCCGCCCGACGCCAAAGCGTGAGCCGGCCTCACCTTTGCCTGACACAACCGTGACGTGACAGTGAGCCGGGCGGCGGGCTAAGGGCTGGTGTGCAAAGGGGCCGTCCCCTAACCTGACCGAAGAAGAACGAGGAGCCGAGGCCGTGCCCGCGACCCAAGCAGCCCCGAAAGCGCCGGCAAGAGCCGCGACGCGATCACTGGCGTCCCGCATGCCGTGGAACGATCGCGCCGGCCGCTTCTCGATCCTCAAGACGGCGACGCTGGTGCTGGTCACCCTGCCGGCGCTGTGGCTGCTCTACCGCGCCATCTTCCTCGGTCTCGGCGCCCGGCCGCTGATCGAGGCGATCCACAAGCTGGGCGACTGGACGATCTATTTCCTGCTCATCACGCTGGCCATCACCCCGGCCCGCCGCCTGTTCGACTGGGGCAAGCTGATCCTCATCCGCCGCATCGTCGGCCTGTCGGCGCTCGCCTACATCCTCGTCCACCTCACCCTCTACACCATCGATTCGCGCCTCGACCTCGGCTTCGTCGCCCGCGAGATCGTCATGCGCATCTATCTGACGATCGGCTTCACCGCCATCCTCGGTCTGGTGGCGCTCGGCGTCACCTCGACCGACGGCATGATCAAGCGCATGGGCGGCAAGGCGTGGAACCGGCTGCACGCGCTCATCTACTTCATCGCGCCGCTCGCCATCCTGCACTACTACCTGCAGTCCAAGGTCGACGTGACCCAGCCGGTGCTGGTGTCGGGCTTCTATTTCTGGCTGATGGGCTACCGGCTGATGGCGCGCTTCGGCTACAAGCAAGGTCTGGTGCCGCTGCTGATGCTCACCGTCGCCGCCGCCTTGCTGACGGCGGTGACCGAAGCGACCTGGTACGGATTCGCCACCGGCATCGGCTGGCAGCGGGTAATCCAGGCAAATCTCGACTTCAGCTATACGATTCGTCCCGCCTGGTGGGTTTTTGCAACAGGTCTCGCCGTCACCATAGTCGCGGAAATCCGCCATCGCATGGGCGATGTGCGCCCCCAGCCACGCCACCTGCGCGCAACTTGACACACTCGCCCGCCGCCGCCTCTATTGAGCCCCGGCGCATGCTCGGCGAGGAGGACGAATCCATGAAGAAGGCTCTTGCCCTGGCGGTGGTCGGCGTCGGCATTTCGCTGGCCGGCTGCACGCACTATCCGATGACCCAGCACGACCGCATCGTCAAAGGTGCGGTGATCGGCGGCGTCGTCGGCGGTGTCGTCGGTGGCGTGGCGAGCGGCGGCACCGGCGCCGGAATCGCGGTCGGTGCGGGCATCGGCGCGGCAGCCGGCGCGGCCATCGCCTCAACCACCTACTGACGGCGGAGCGGCCGGGCTTCGGCCCGGTCCTGGGAGCCCTTCCGGGCACCCCGGCCCATTCTGACGCAGCGACTTTTTGCGACCCGCGCTCGGCCGAGCGCGGGTTTTTTATGGGCCGCAAGCGGCTGCCGCAGGCCCATGTCGGCAGCCCCGATCGCAAGAACGGAAGGCCACGACATGCGCATCACGACCCGACGGATTGGACGAACCGAGCTTGCCGTCACCGCGCTCGGCCTTGGCGCCGCCACACTCGCCGGCAATGTCGCCCATGTGACCAATTCCAGGTCCCGCATGACCATCGACACCGCCTACGAATCCGGCCTGCGCTACTTCGACACCTCCCCCTATTACGGCTACGGGCGCTCGGAGCATCTGGTCGGCGACCAGTTGCGCGAGCGCACCGGCTGGGTGCTCTCCACCAAGGTCGGCCGCCTGCTCAAGCCGCTGCGTCATCCGCGATCGCCCGGCGACCAGTGGCGCGATCCGTTCCCCTTCGAGGGCGTCTTCGACTACTCCTACGATGGGGTCATGCGCTCCTACGAGGACAGCCTGCAGCGCCTCGGCCTCGACCGCATCGACATCCTCTACATGCACGATCTCGGCCTGTTCACCCACCGCACGCCGGAACGCCTGGCGCCGCTCTTCCGCACGGCCATGGAGAGCGGCTACAGGGCCCTCGACGAACTCAGGCGGAACGGCGACATCAAGGCCTTCGGGCTCGGCGTCGACGACGCCGAGCCGATCGCCGAGGCCCTCGACCACGGCACCTGGGACGTCTTCCTGCTCGCCGGCCGCTACACCCTGCTCGAACAGGCGCCGCTCCGCGACGTGCTCCCCAAGGTCGCGGAGCACGGCGCCTCGCTGGTCATCGGCGGCCCGTTCAACTCCGGCGTGCTGGTCGGCGGCGAAACCTGGAACTACGCCCGCGCCCCGGCCAACGTGCTCGAACGGGCAAACGGCCTCAAGCGTGTGGCCGATGCCCATGGCGTGCCGCTGGCCGCCGCGGCCCTCCAGTTCCCCCTCGCCCACCCCGCCGTCGCCAGCGTGATTCCCGGCCCGCGCGCGCCCGAGGAGATGAAGCAGATCCTCCAATGGTGGCAAACGCCGGTCCCGGCGGCCTTCTGGAGCGATCTCAAGGGCCAGGGCCTGTTGGATTCCGCCGCTCCCGTACCCACCTGAAGCACGGCATGTTCTATCCTGAGATCACCGCGCTCTTCTCCGTCGTCGTCATCGATCTGGTGCTCGCCGGAGATAACGCCGTGGTTGTCGGCATGGCGGCCGCCGGTCTGCGGCCTGCGGTCCGCCACAAGGCGATCATCTACGGCATCGCCGCCGCGGCGGTCCTCAGGATCATTTTCGCCGTCTCCGCCAGCGAACTTCTCGAGGTCCTCGGCCTGACGCTGGCCGGCGGGCTGCTGCTGCTGTGGGTGACGTGGAAGCTCTGGCGGGAGATCCGCGAGGGCTATCAGGCGGACCCCGCCTATGCGACCGAGGGCGCCGGCGCCCCGGCCAGGTCGTCGACCGGTGCGCAGAAGTCCTTCGGCCAGGCCCTGCTCCAGATCGTCGTCGCCGACGTGTCGATGTCGCTCGACAACGTGCTGGCGGTGGCCGGAACCGCCCGCGGCCACATCTGGGTGCTGGTCATCGGCCTCACCCTGTCGGTCGCCCTGATGGGGGTCGCCGCGACGCTGGTCGCCGGCCTCCTCAGGAAGCACCCGTGGATCTCGTATCTCGGCCTGCTGCTCATCGCCATCGTGGCGATCAACATGATCTGGGATGGCGGCCATCAGGTCGCCACCGCCGCCGCCCGCGCCGGCTTCTTCGGCGGGCCGCACCCGCTGTTCCCCGGCCATTAGTGGATCTCCGGCTCCGGGATCGCGGCGGTGCCTTCCAGGAAATCGAAATCGCAGCCCTTGTCGGCCTGGCGGATGTGCTCGGCGAAGAGCCGGTTGTAGCCGCGCGGGAAGCTGCGGTCGGGCGGCGACCATTCCTTCAGCCGCCGCTCGATCTCGGCCAGCGTGACCTCGAGGTTGATCGACCGCCGGTCGACGTCGACCGAGACGATGTCGCCGGTCCTCACCGCCGCCAGCGGCCCGCCGATGTAGGACTCCGGCGCCACATGCAGGATGCAGGCGCCGTAGCTGGTGCCGCTCATGCGCGCGTCGGAAATGCGCAGCATGTCGCGCACGCCCTGCTTGAGGAGCTTCCTGGGGATCGGCAGCATGCCCCATTCGGGCATGCCGGGGCCGCCGATCGGGCCGGCGTTCTGCAGCACGATGACGTGGTCGGCGCGTCACCGCGAGGTCGTCGGAATCGATCCGCGCCGCCATCTCGTTGTAGTCGCCGAAGACCAGCGCCGGGCCCGAGTGCTTGAGCAGCCGCGGCTCGGCCGCCGACGGCTTCATGACACAGCCGTCCGGCGCCAGATTGCCGGTGAGGATGGCGGTGCCGACCGCCGACGACACCGGATTGTCGAGCGAGCGGATGACCTCCGGCTTGTGCACCCTGGCGCCGGCGATGGCCTCGCCGAGCGTGCCGCCGGCAACCGTGCGCGCCGTGAGATCGAGCTTGTCCTTCAGTTCCGCCAGCAGCGCCGGCAGGCCGCCGGCGTAATAGAAATCCTCCATCAGGAAGGCCCCCGACGGCCGGATGTCGGCGAGCACCGGCACCTGCCGGGCGACCCGGTCGAAATCGGCGAGCCTGAGGTCGATGCCGGCGCGGCCGGCCATGGCGATCAGGTGGATGATGGCGTTGGTCGAGCCGCCGAGCGCCATGTGGGTGACCAGCGCATTCTCGAAGGAAGCGCGGCTGAGGACGTCGCGCGGCTTCAGGTCGTCCCTGATCATCGCCACGATGCGCCGGCCGCAGGCGGTCGCCATGCGGCTGTGGGCCGAATCCGCCGCCGGTATCGACGAGGCGCCGGGAAGCGTCATGCCCAGCGCCTCGGCCAGCGACATCATCGTCGCCGCCGTGCCCATGGTCATGCAGGTGCCGAAGGAGCGCGCGATGCCCGCCTCCATCGCCCGCCATTCATCCTCGGAAACGATGCCGGCCTGCTTGTCGGCCCAGTATTTCCAGGTGTCGCTGCCCGAGCCCAGCACCCGGCCGGCATAGTTGCCGCGCAGCATCGGACCCGCCGGCAGGTAGATCGCCGGCAGGTTCATGCTGGCGCGCGCCCATGATCAGGGCCGGCGTGGTCTTGTCGCAGCCGCCGAGCAGCACCGCGCCATCGACCGGATGCGAGCGCAGCAGCTCCTCGGTCTCCAGCGCCAGCAGGTTGCGGTAGAGCATGGTCGTCGGCTTGACGAAGTTCTCCGCCAGCGACAGCGCCGGCAGCTCGACCGGGAAGCCGCCCGCCTGCCACACGCCGCGCTTCACCTCCTCGGCGCGCTGGCGCAGATGCTGGTGGCAGGGGTTGATGTCCGACCAGGTGTTGACGATGGCGACCACCGGCTTGCCCATGAAATCCTCATAGGCGTAGCCCTGCTGCAGCGTGCGCGAGCGATGGCCGAAGGCGCGCAGGTCCTCGGCGCCGTACCAGCGGCGGCTGCGCAGTCTCTCTGTCCAGTCGTCGGCCATCAGTCCGTCACGAGACGCTCGAGCGCTTCCAGATGTTGATGCCGGCCTCGCGCGCGCGCTCGTCGATGGCGTCGAGTTCGGCCTTGGTGAAGGAGAGATTGGCGAGCGCCCCGACCGCATCCTCGATCTGCGACACGCGGCTGGCGCCGATCAGCGCCGAGGTCATGCGCGCGTCGCGCAGCACCCAGGCGATCGCCATCTGCGCCAGCGTCTGGCCGCGCGCCTTGGCGATCTCGTTGAGGCCGCGCACGCAGGCGAGGTTCTCCTCGCTGAGGAAGCCGTCCTTCCACGAATCGGCCCCGCGCCCGGCACGGCTGTCGGCCGGCACGCCGGCCAGGTACTTGTCGGTGAGCAGGCCCTGCGCCAGCGGCGAAAAGGCGATGCAGCCCATGCCCTCCTCTTCCAGCGCGTCGAGGAGATGGTCGTCTTCCGTCCAGCGGTTGACGATCGAATAGCTCGGCTGGTGGATGATCGCCGGCGTGCCGAGGCGCTTGAGGATCGCCGCCGCTTCATGGGTGCGCTGCGACGAATAGGACGAGATGCCGGCATAGAGCGCCTTGCCCTGGCGCACGGCCGTATCGAGCGCGCCCATGGTCTCCTCGAGCGGCGTGTCGGGGTCGAAGCGGTGCGAATAGAAGATGTCGACGTAATCGAGCCCCATGCGCCTGAGGCTCTGGTCGAGGCTGGAGAGCGACGTATTTGCGGCTGCCCCATTCGCCATAGGGGCCCGGCCACATCAGGTAGCCGGCCTTGGTCGAGATGACCAGTTCGTCGCGATGATCGCGGAATTCGGTCTTGAGGATCGTGCCGAACAGCGTCTCGGCGGCGCCGGGCGGCGGGCCGTAGTTGTTGGCGAGGTCGAAATGCGTGATGCCCATGTCGAAGGCGGCGCGGCACATCTGGCGCGCCGTGTCGCTGCGCGAGCCGTGGCCGAAATTGTGCCACAACCCCAGCGAGATCGCCGGCAGCTTGAGGCCGCTGCGGCCCAGGCGCCGATAAAGCATGGTGTCGTAACGCTTGTCCGATGGCACGTAGACCATTGTTCCTGCTTCTCCGAAATGAATTTTGGGGGCGGCACGAAATGGGGCGCGGAACCCAAGGGGTAGGCCGCAAAGCCGCCGGCCGCAAGTCGCTTTTCGCTGGTCGCGGCGGATCGCCGACCGCTCAGGGCAGCACGGCGAGAGCCTTGATCTCGATGAGGAAGTCGGGATGGGCCAGTCCCACCACGCGCACCATGCTGACGGTCGGCGGATTGGGTCTTTCCCCCCAATGCGCCATCCAGGCGGCGAAGGCCGGCCCCAGCGGTTCGTCCGCCAGCATCATGATGGTCACCTCGACCAGCGATTCGATCGTGCCGCCGGCGGCTTCGACGACGCCGAGCACGTTCTTCACCACCTGGTCGGTCTGCATGCCGATATCGCCCTTGCCGACGACGGCGCCGCTGCCGTCGACCGCGTTCTGGCCGCCGACGAGAAGCAGGCGGCTGCCCGCGGGAATCGCGATGCCCTGCGAGTAGGCCGGGTTGCGGTGCATGCCTGCGGGATTGATGTGTTCGACGGTCATGGGTTCGCTCTGTCGCTGACTGGGGCCAGGGAGGAGGATAGCCGCTTGTCGCCGGTTCGGCTGCCCCGCCAGGCGATGCGGCCGCTTCTCCATTGACGCCGGCAGGGCCGGCCCGGATAACGGGCCGCCGCCATCTCAAACCGGACCCCACCCATGCAGCTCTTCGATCTCACCGGCCGCCGCGCCCTCGTCACCGGCTCGAGCAAGGGCATCGGCTACGCCATCGCGGAAGGCCTCGCCGAGGCCGGCGCCGAGATCGTGCTCAATGCGCGCGGCGCCGACGACCTCAAGGCCGCGCGCGACCGCCTCGCCGCCGCCGGACACACCGTCTCCGCCCGCGCCTTCGACGTCTCCGATGCGCCGGCGGTGGAGGCCGGCATCGCCGAGATCGAGGCCGCCATCGGGCCGCTCGACATTCTCTTCAACAATGCCGGCATCCAGCACCGCCAGGCGCTGACCCAGTTCACCGCGGAAGACTGGCGCCGGCTGATGGCGGTCGACCTCGACGCGGTCTTCCTGGTCGGACAGGCGGTCGCCCGGCGGATGATCACGCGCAGCCGCGGCAAGATCGTCAACACCTGCTCGCTGATGAGCGAGGTGGCGCGCCCCTCGATCGCCCCCTACACCGCCGCCAAGGGGGCGGTGAAGATGCTGACCAAGGCGATGTGCGCCGAATGGGCGCAGCACGGCATCCAGGTCAACGGCATCGGCCCCGGCTATTTCAAGACCGAGCTGAACCGCGCCCTGTTCACCGACGCCAACTTCGATGGATGGATTCGCAAGCGCACGCCCGCCGGCCGCTGGGGCGAGGTGAGCGAACTGAAGGGCGTTGCCGTCTTCCTCGCCTCCGACGCGTCGAGCTACGTCAACGGCCAGGTGATCTATGTGGATGGCGGCATGCTGAGCGTGCTGTGAAGCGGCCGCCGATGCGCGCCCTCTATTTCACCAAATCCGCCGGCTACGAGCACGGCGTCGTCAGCCACGCCGAGCGGCACCCCAGCCATTCCGAGGCGATCCTCGCCGCCCTCGGCGCCAGCCATGACATCGACTTCACCTTTTCCAAGGACGGCGGCCTGTTCACGCCCGCCACGCTCGCCGGCTTCGACGTCATCGTCTTCTATACCAGCGGCGACCTCCTCGCCGTCGGCACCGACGGCCAGCCGCCGCTGACGCCGGCCGGCAAGCAGGCGCTCCTCGACGCGGTCGCCGGCGGCACCGGCTTCGTCGGCATCCACTCCGCCGCGGACACCTTCCACACCGGCGAGCACGGGGGCGGCGTCGCCAGCGACCGCAGCAACCGCTACCGGACCCATGGCGACGCGTCCGATCCCTACATCGCCATGCTCGGCGGCGAATTCATCAATCACGGCGCCCAGCAGACGGCGACGGTGACCGTTCCCGACCCGGCCTTTCCCGGTTGCGACGACCTCGGCGACGCCTGGACCTGCCACGAGGAATGGTATTCCAACAAGGAATTCGCCGCCGACCTGCATGCCATCCTGGTCATGCAGACCGCCGGCATGGACGGCATCGACTATCGGCGGCCGCCCTACCCGCTCGCCTGGGCCCGCACCCACGGCAAGGGCCGCGTCTGGTATAATGGCATGGGCCACCGTGAAGACGTCTGGGAGACGCCGGCGTTCCGCGGCCTGCTTGCCGGCGGGATCGCATGGGCCGGCAGGCGCATCGACGCCGACGTGACGCCCAACCTCGCCGCGGTTGCCCCCGAAGCCGGCAGGCTGCCGCCGGAGCGTCAGTCCGCCTGAGCCGGCAAACATGGGAGGCCCTTTCCACGGCACGTGAAAAAAGGTCGCATTTCCGGCGCTTGCTGTCAGCGAAGAGACAGCTTTCATGTGTCAAACGCTCGCCATGAGACACCGTGCCCACACTCTTGCCGGCCTCCTGCTGGCGGCCCTGCTCGCCGCCGGGCCGGCCGTGGCCGACGGTCACGGCCATGGGCACGGCGACGATGACCACGATCTGGCCCGCGAGCTCTACGAGCATGGCGACATCCAGCCGCTGTCGCAGGTGCTCGCGATCGTCGCCAAGCGGGTGCCCGGCGATGTCGTCGCGGTCGACCTGCTCCAGGACCAGGACGACCACTGGATCTACGTGATGCAGGTGGTGACGCCCGACGGCCGCCGGGTCATCGTCAAGGTCGATGCGGCCAGCGCGGCGATCCTCAACCAGCCCGACGGCGGCAGCACATGAAGGTCCTGGTCGTCGAGGACGAACCGCGCATTGCCGCCGACGTGGCGTCCGCGCTGAAGGCATCCGGCTATGCCGTCGATGTCGTCAACGACGGCGAGGAGGCCTGGTTCGTCGGCGGCACCGAGAACTACGACGCCGCCATCCTTGATCTCGGCCTGCCGCGCCTCGACGGGCTGACGCTGCTCAAGCGCTGGCGGCAGGAGGGGCGCACGTTCCCGGTGCTGATACTCACCGCCCGCGGCGCCTGGACGGAGCGCGTCGAGGGCATCGACGCCGGCGCCGACGACTACCTGCCCAAGCCCTTCGAAATGGACGAACTGCTGGCCCGGCTCCGCGCCATCCTGCGCCGCTCCGCCGGCCAGGCCGCCCCGGTGCTCTCCGCCGGATCGCTCACCCTCGACACCCGCCAGATGCGCGTCACCCGCGCCGGCCTGCCGGTGGCGCTGTCGCCGCTGGAATACCGGCTGATCGCCTATCTGATGCACCATGCCGACCGTGTCGTCCCGCCGACCGAACTCGCCGAACATCTCTACGACACCGACCACGACCGCGACACCAACGCCATCGAGGTGATCGTCGCGCGCCTCCGCCGCAAGCTCGGCGCCGAGGCCATCGAGACCCGCCGCGGCTTCGGCTACCTGATCGGCGGCGATCCTGCATGAATCCCGGCTCGATCCGGCTGCGCCTGCTGATCGCCGCCGCGATCGCCGTGTTCGTGGCGCTGGCCATCGCCGGCAGCGGGCTGATCTTCCTGTTCGAGCGCCATGTCGAGCGCCGGGTGGCGCGCGAGCTGACCGGCTACCTGAACCAGCTCATTGCCGCCACCAGCGTTCTGGACGGCACGCTGGCGGTCGCCGGCGGCCCCGCCGATCCGCGCTTCGCCACGCCTCTCTCGGGACTCTACTGGGAAGTCGATCCGTCCGACGGCGCCAGCCGCATCCGCTCGCGCTCGCTGTGGGAATCGACGTTGAAGCTCGGCAACGCCGCACCGGCCGATGGCGCCCTGCACACCACCGAGGTCCCCGGACCGGAGGACCGCCGCCTGTTCGTGGTCGAGCGCCTGATCCGCGACGCCTCGGGCAAGACCTTCCGCGTCGCCGTCGCCGAGGACCACCGCAGCGTCGAGATCGCCACCAACGAGTTCGCCGTCGAGCTGGTGCCCTCGCTCGCCATTCTCGCCGCCGTGCTGATCCTGGCCATGTGGCTGCAGGTGAGCGTCGGCCTGAAGCCGCTGGAGCGGCTGCGCCTGGCGGTCAGCAAGGTGGTCAGCGGCAGCACGGCCCGGCTGGAGGCGACGGTGCCGACCGAAGTGCAGCCGCTCGCCGACGAGATCAACCGCCTGCTCGACGCCCAGACCAAGGCGCTGACCCGCGCCCGCTCCGGCGCCACCGACCTCGCCCACGGCCTCAAGACGCCCCTCCAGGTGCTTTCCGGCGATATCCGCAAGCTGCGTGAAAAGGGCGAGGTGCAGATCGCCGACGAGATCGACACGGTGGCGGCCTCGATCCGCCGCCACGTCGACCGCGAACTGGCGCGGGTGCGGGTCGCCCCGGCGGCCGCCGCCCAGTCGGCACGCAGCGACGTCGCCGCCGTGGCGGCCCGCGTGATCGCCGTGGTCAAGCGCACGCCGCAAGGCGAGCGGCTGACCTTCGCCATCGACGCACCGCCCGGCCTCGCCGCCACCATCGACGAGGCCGATCTTGCCGAAATCCTCGGCAACCTGATCGAGAACGCGGCGCGTTATGCCTCGGCCGGCGTGCGCGTCGGCGCCCGCGACTGCGGCAGCGCCACCGAGATCGTCGTCACCGACGACGGGCCGGGCATTCCCGACCAGGCCCACGCCGCCGCGCTCGCCCGCGGCGTCCGGCTCGACACCGCCGGCGGCACCGGCCTCGGGCTGGCCATCGTCACCGACGTTGTCGACGCCTATGGCGGGCAGCTCAACATCGGCAATGCCGGGCCCGGCCTCAGGGTGACGGTGACCCTGCCGCACGGTCGCAACGCATAGCCAGCCGGGCTCCGTCGCCCGGGCCGGCCGGACCAATCCTCTGTTAGCCTTACCCAAAAGCTAAACCCAAGATGATGTTCTTATTCAAGAACAAGCACTTTCCAATATATTTCAAGTTATTAACAAACTGGCAATAGAGATTAATCAGATGACGCCACTCGACTTAGACTTCATCATTTCTATATTGGCTAGTACCTGTAACAAATCCCAAGGTCAATTCGCGCAGCACGGTCCCAGAAAGGAGGAAGCAGATGGCCCCCAACCAAGCGCACATCGAACCCCTCGAAGGGAAGCGGGACAAGCAGTCGATCCGGCTGATCGTCGCCGGCACCCGCGACTATCACCGCATCATCGTCGACTCCCTGGTCTGCGACGCCGTCTCGCTCGTCGACCTTGCCGAGACCGAAGCGGCGCTCTTCGACCGGCTCGGCCGCGAAGAGTTCGATTGCCTGATCGTCGATCAGACGTTCGCCGACCGCAGCACGTTGCAGTTGCGCGAGACGGTCGAGCAGCACATCACCGTGCCGCCGGCGATGATCCTGGCCACCGCGGCGGCTGACCAGAAGCTCATCCTCAAGGCATTCCGCAACGGCGTCAGCGACGTCGTCGTGCTCGGCACCTCCGCCCAGGAACTGGCCGGCGCCGTCCGCCGCTCGAGCGAGCGCAATCGCAGGGCGCGCGCCCTGCGCGACGAGATCGACTACCTGTCGAAGCTCGCCCGCTACGACCGGCTGACCGGCATCCCCAACCGCAATTTCCTCGAGGACCGCCTGGCGAGCCTGGTGGCCGGCACCCGCCGCCACGACGGTACGTCGTTTGCCGTGTTCCTGATCGACCTCAACAATTTCGAGCAGATCAACGACATCTACGGCCACGCCATCGGCGACCAGGTGCTGAGGGCCTTCGCCCGCCAGCTCATGCAGGCGTCGCGCAGCTCCGACGGCTTCGGCCGCCTGGGCGGCAACGAGTTCCTCTATCTCATCGACCGCGAGGTCTCGACCGAAACCGTCGAACAGGCCTGCGCCCGCCTGAGCAAGGCGCTCACCTTTTCCGTCGAGCTGGAGGCCATGGCGATCGTGCTGACGGCGAGCATCGGCGCCGCCTTCTGCCCCGACGACGGCACCAGCATCGACGACCTGCTCAACGCCGCCCGCCAGGCGATGCTCATCGCCAAGGCCGGCGGCGGCGGCTACCACGTGCCGCACACCGTGCGCATCACGCTGGAGACGGTCGACGACGGCGATGCGACGGCATCGCGAGCCCAGCCCAGCGCAGCCGCCGAGCGCGAGGCCAACCGGCGCATCGAGCACCGCGAACGGGTGCTGCGCCGTGGCCGCATCATCCTCGGCGACGGCTTCTCGACGATCGACTGCATCATCCGCGACATATCGGCCCACGGTGCCCGCTTCACCGTGCAGGAAGGCATCGCCGTCCCGCGCACGCTGGCGCTGTCGATCCTCGACACCGGCCGCACCCATCAGGCCGTCCGCCGCTGGCAGCGCGGCCCCAGCATCGGCGTGGAATTCGCCACCGAGGACGCCGAGCGACAGGACGAAAAGGCCGCCTGAGTCTCTCTCCTGCCCGCCGCCGATCCGGGTGTGCGGCGGGCCCGGGTGGGGCCGGAGGCGATACCGCCTCCGGCCCCAACGCGCACGCCTCGCACGGCCCCGCCGCACGTCGCTCTTGAACGGCACCGAGCCGAAGCGGTACGACTTGACGGGGAGGATGCAGGACGGCTCCGCATGAAACGCATCCGCATCGTCGGCCAGGCCGATACCCAGGACGGCAAGCGCCGCTTCGCCGCCCGCGCGATCACCCGCCCGACGCCGTTTGTTCTCGAAATCCGTGGAGGCGAGCCGCGCTGCAGCCAATGCGCGCCGTGACAATCCGCACGCACGCATGACGCCGACAAAACAGGAGGAGACAAAATGGTCGGCAAATTCGTAATGGCCAAGGACACCCAGCCGGAGACCCTGAACTGGGGACGGCTCGGCTGGATTTCGAACCCGCCCAAGACCGGCTCCGAGCAGCTCACCGTCATCGAGGTCAAGCTCGCCCCCGGCAAGGGCCACAGCTTCCACAAGCACCCGGAGCAGGAAGAGGTGGTTTACGCCATCGCCGGCACCATCGAGCAGTGGATCAAGTACGAGAAGCGCGTGCTCCGCCCCGGCGACAGCGCCTTCATCCCGGCCGACACGGTGCACGCCTCGTTCAACATCGGCACCGACGAGGCGCGGATCATCACCATCCTCGGTCCCTGCGTCGGCCCCATCGGCTACGAACCGGTGGAAGTGGCGGACCAGCCGCCGTGGAAGACCATGCGCCACGCATGAACGAACGCGGGGCACGCGCCGGCAGGCGCGCGCCCTGACCGGATGTGCGGCACCTCACCGGGACTGCTCGGCCCGGCCCGCCCCGTCCGTTTGTGGCGCTCTTGCCACAGTCCTCGATCATTTTGCACGCCGCCGCTGCCGGGTGCAGAGACCAATTGAGCCAAGTCAATATTCAATTATCCTGTTTTCTCAATGTGAAAGCCGGTGTCGGGCAACCGGACGATTCGGGAAGCCGGCGAGATGGGGAGACAGAAATGAGGAAACTGGGGGCGCACCTTCTTCCGGCCGCGATCGGCCTGGTTGCTTCGGCCCTGCTGCCGGCTGCGGCGTGGTCGACGGAAGGCTATTTCCAGCTCGGCTTCAGTCCGGCACAGAACGCCCAGGGCGGCGCCGGCGTTGCCAATTCCGAAGACGCCATGTCGATGGCGCTGAACCCGGCGGGCATCGTCAATGTCGGCGAGCAGTTCCAGTTCGGCGGCGCGCTGTTCATGCCCTATCGCGGCTACACCGCCACGGGCACCGGCTTCATCGCCCCGGGCGGCGGCAGCTCGGGCACCGTCGACAGCTCCGAAAACCTCTTCGTGATGCCCAACATGGCCTACAGCAAGCCGCTCGACGCGCAATCCGCGGTCGGCGTCGTGCTCTACGGCAACGGCGGCATGAACACCACCTACAACAACGTCGCCAACGCCGCCTGCGGCGGCGGGTCCGGCGTCTACTGCGGCGGCAATGCCGGCGTCGACCTGATGCAGGCGTTCCTCTCGGTCGACTACGCCCGCCGCATGGGCAACTTCTCCTTCGGCATCGCCCCGACCGTCGCCATCCAGCGCTTCCGGGCGAAGGGCCTTTCCGGCTTCACGTCCTATTCGTCCGACCCGGCCAACATGACCGACCGCGGCTACGACTATTCCGGCGGCGGCGGCCTGCGGGCCGGCGCCGAATACGACTTCACGCCCCAGTTCCGCTTTGGCCTGTCGGGCCAGACGAAGATGTGGATGTCGAAGTTCAGCAAGTATTCCGGCCTCTTCGCCGATCAGGGCAGCTTCGATATTCCCGCCGCGGTGACCGCCGGCCTCGCCTACGACCTGATGCCGCAGCTGACCCTCATGGCCGACTACCAGCGCATCTTCTACAGCGGCGTCGATGCGGTCGCCAATTCGTCGACCGCGCAGGCGGCCTACGGCTCTACGGGCGGCCCCGGCTTCGGCTGGCATGACGTCAACGTCTACAAGGTCGGCGCCGAGTACCGCCTGAACCCGATGTGGACGCTGCGCGCCGGCTACGCCTACAGCGACAACCCGGTCCAGACGTCCGATGTCATGTTCAACATCCTGGCGCCCGGCGTCGTCACCCACCACTTCACGGTCGGCGCCAGCTACAAGGTCTCCGAGCACAGCACCATCGACGCGGCCTTCGTCTATGCGCCGGAAGTCAAGACCACGGGCACGCTGGCGGCCGGCAACCCGCCCAACGGCCAGGGCGGCGGCACCGTCGAACTGCACATGCACCAGTTCCTCGGACAGCTCGGCTGGACCTATCGCTTCTGATCGCGCTGCGCGGTCCGGCTGAAACAACGGGGGGCGCGATCTTCGGATCGCGCCCTTCGGCGTTTGGGGGCATGGACGGACGGCCGCGGCCGGGCCCGGGCAGCATCGGGCAAACGGCCGCGCTGGATGCCGGCTTGCCCGAGCACCGGAGACGGCGCCCGCAACGGCCGTCATCCGCGACCGGGCCGTGCTGACAGATCGATGCCGCACTTTTCCCTAACTCATTGAAATATTTGGTAGCGGAGGAGGGATTTGAACCCCCGACACGCGGATTATGATTCCGCTGCTCTAACCAGCTGAGCTACTCCGCCCCGGGTGCCGCGAGGCGAAGCGGATATAAGGAGGGCGGGCGAAGCCTGTCAAGCAAGCTCGGCTTCCCGGCCTTGCGCGGAATCCCTGCAAATCCGCCGCTTCGCGACGAGATCGCTTCCGGCGGCCGCAGCCGCCGTCGACCAGCCTCACGCAACCTTGCCGAAATTCGTCATTTTTCAACACCATCAGGCTAGTCATGGCGCTATGAGGAGGCATTCGGCCTGGGTCCCGGGGAGACGGTTTTCGACATGGCACGCAAGCATTTCGGCACCGACGGCATTCGTGGACGGGCGAACAAGACGATCACCCCGGACCTCGCCCTCCGGGTCGGCATGGCCGCCGGGCTCGTGTTCCATCGCGGCGACCACCGCCACCGGGTGGTGATCGGCAAGGACACGCGCCTGTCCTCCTACATGATCGAGAACGCGCTCTCCGCCGGCTTCCTCTCGGTCGGCATGGACGTCCTGCTCACCGGCCCGATCCCGACGCCGGCCATCGCCATGCTCACCCACTCCATGCGCTGCGACCTCGGCGTGATGATCTCCGCCTCGCACAATCCCTACGACGACAACGGCATCAAGCTGTTCGGCCCCGACGGGCAGAAGCTGTCGGACGCGGTCGAGGACGACATCGAGGCGCTCATCGACGCCGACCTCTCCCGGCGGCTCGCCGGCCCCGCCGATCTCGGCCGCGCCAAACGCATCGACGGCGTCTCCGACCGCTATGTCGAATTCGCCAAGCGGACGCTGGCGCGCAGCCTGACCCTCGACGGCCTGCGCGTCGTCGTCGATTGCGCCAACGGCGCCGCCTACAAGGTGGCGCCCCAGGCGCTGTGGGAGCTCGGCGCCGAGGTGTTCGCCGTCGGCGTCGATCCCGACGGCATCAACATCAACCGCGACGTCGGTTCGACCTCGCCGGCAGCGCTGGTCAACAAGGTCCACGAGGTGCGCGCCGACATCGGCATCGCGCTCGATGGCGATGCCGACCGGGTGGTGGTCATCGACGAGAAGGGCCGCATCGTCGATGGCGACCAGCTGCTCGCCGTGATCGCCGAATCGTGGACCGGCGAAGGCCGGCTGGCCGGCGGCGGCGTCGCCGCCACGGTCATGTCCAATCTCGGCCTGGAACGCTTCGTCGGCGGCCTCGGCCTGCGCTTCGTGCGCACCCCGGTCGGCGACCGCTACGTCGCCGAGGCGATGCGCGAGCACGGCTTCAACCTTGGCGGCGAGCAGTCCGGCCACATCATCATGAGCGATTTCGCCACCACCGGCGACGGGCTCGTCGCGGCGCTGCAGCTGCTCGCCGTGGTCAAGAAGCTCGACCGGCCGGTGAGCGAGGTCTGCCACCGCTTCGAGGCCTTGCCGCAGATCCTCAAGAGCGTGCGCGTCGGCGCCGGCGGCAAGCCGCTGGAGAGCACCGCGGTGCGCAAGATGATCGACGACGCCAACGGCCGCCTGGCGGCGAGCGGCCGCCTGGTGGTGCGCGCCTCGGGCACCGAGCCGGTGATCCGCGTCATGGCCGAAGGCGACGACCGCGTGCTCGTCCAGTCGATCGTCGACGAGCTGGTGTCGGCGCTGAGCGAAGCGGCCGCCTGAGCGCCGCTTCCCCTCCCCCCGCGCGTCAACGCGGGCGGTTGCGCGGCGGCCCCGGCATGGGCTAACGCGTGTCCGCCACGCGCCCGCTCGCACCATCCGGAGCCGAAATGATCGTCACCGACCCGCGCAACCCCAAGGGCATTGTCTGGCTGGCTTCCTATCCGAAGTCCGGCAATACCTGGATGCGCGTCTATCTCTACCACCTGATCCGCCTGATCAACGGGCAGCCGCGCACCGACAACGACCTGCACGCGCTCGACAAGGCAAGCACCTACGAGGCTCGCCTCGTCGGCCTCTTCGAGCAGATGCTCGGCAAGCCGCTGGCCACCGCCAGCCGCCAGGAGGTGGCCCTCATCCGCCCGCAGGTCCACGCGGCGATCGTCGAGCGCACCGGCAGCGTCTCGCTCATCAAGACCCATGCCGCGCTCGGCAGGCTCGGCAACATTCCGACCCACAACCTCGCCGTTTCCGCCGGCACCATCTACATCGTGCGCGATCCGCGCGATGTCGCCGTCTCGCTGGCCGCCCACAACGGCTCGACCGTCGACGCCGCCATCGCCGACATGGCGACCGCCTCCTACGGTACCGAGAACAGCGCCAACGCCGCCTTCGAAGTGTGGGGCTCGTGGAGCGAGAACGCGCTGAGCTGGACCGACAAGTCAGCACGAGGCGGTGCTGGTGGTGCGCTACGAGGACATGCTCGCCGACCCGACGCCGACCTTCACGGCCATCGCGCGCCACCTGCGCCAGAAGCCGACGCCCGAGCAGATCGCCGAGGCGATCGCCCTGTCGTCGTTCCAGGAACTGCAGCAGGCCGAGGTCGCCGCCGGCGATTTCCGCGAGCGTTCCGAACGCGCCGACCGCTTCTTCCGCGAAGGCCGTGCCGGCGAATGGCGCGACAAGCTCACGCCCGAACAGGCGCGCCGCATCGAGGACAAGCACCACGACATGATGACGAAGTTCGGCTATCTGGCGAACTAGAGACCTGCGGAACCCGTGCGCCAGCCGGCGCCGCGGCCGCGGACCGCGCTGCGCTCTCACCGGGCGGCGTGCCGCCCGGTCGCCTACGGCCGCCGGCTGCCGATGCCCTCCAGCGCGCGGCGGGCCATGAGGATGGCGCCGTCGGCAGCATCGGCCTCCGGCTCCACCAGATAGGGCACCAGCACCGGCGGCAGCCACGGCAGGATGTGCGGGAAGATGCCGCCGATCATGGCGATGGCCGGGGCGCCGAGATCGAGCAGGCGGTTGATCATGCGCGCCGCGTCGGCCGCCGCCTCGAGCAGGATCGCCACCGCCAGCGGGTCGCGCGCTTCGGCATGGCTGAACACCCGCGGCGCGAAGCTGCCGAAGTCGCCGGGCGTCGCGCTGCCGGCCCAGATCACCATCTTCTGCGGGTCGCGGGCGAACACCGACAGGATGTCCTCGGCCAGCGGCGTCATCGCGATCATGCCCTCCAGCGCCCAAATCGAGCGGCGCAGCGCCGTGCGGCCGATCGCCATGCCGCTGCCGTCGTCGGCGATCTCGGCGCCCCAGCCGCCGACATTGGTGCGCTGCCCGTCGACCACGGCCAGTCCGGCCGCGCCGGTGCCGAGGATCAGGATGGCGCCGTCGCGGCCGCCGAAGGCGCCGAGCCACGAAACATAGGCGTCGGTGTCGGCGACCATGCTGGCGAAGGGATGCGGCCAGCCGTAGACCGCCTGCAGGTCCTCGTCCTGCTGGGTGCCGGCCAGACCGAGGCCGGCGTGGATGCGGCCGAAATCGGCCTCGCCAAGACCGGCGGCTTCGAGCGCCTGCCGGCAGGCGGCCATCGCCTCGCCGAAGGCCGCCTGGCGCAGCCGGGCGTTGGCGGCGCCGGCAGCGCCCTCGCCGAGAAGCGTGCCCGCAGCGTCGCGCAGGCGGGCGCGGCAGCGACTGCCGCCTCCGTCGACGCCAATGAAAAGGTCCTCCGCCATCTGCCTGCCAATCCCTGCCTGAACCGACTGGCGCTGCTATAGCACAGGCGGAGCGCGGCGGGATGGGACGAAGGGTCGTAGCCGGCGGGACGGACCGTGTGCGCCCGTGCGCCGGTGGCGCGATCGGCTTGCGTTTCCAGGAGACGCCTGAGCGGCCGTCTCAAACCCGCTCGAAGACGAGCAGCGTGTAGACGCCGAGCGGCTGCAGGCTCTTGCGCTCGATCTCGCGCATGCCCGGCCGGCCGAGCACCCGCGCGATGGGGAATTCCGGGTTCCAGCCGAGCGAGGCGGAATAGCGCGCCAGCCATGTCTCGAAGGCGGCGCGCGGGCCGCTCTCCGCCGAGAAATGGTTGGCGAGCACGATGCGGCCGCCCGGCCTGACCACCCGCACCGCTTCGTCGAGCACGGCCACCGGGTCGGGCACCACGGTGATCAGGAACATGGCGACCGCCGCGTCGAAGCTGTGGTCGGCAAAGGCCAGCCGGGTCGCGTCCGCCTCGGCCAGGGCCTCGACGTTGGCGAGCCGCTCGCGCTCCGTCCGGGCGCGGGCGCGAGCCAGCATGTCGGGGCTGAGGTCGATGCCGGTGATGCGGTGCTCGCGCTTGTAGCGCGGCAGGGCAAGGCCGGTGCCGACGCCGATCTCGAGGATGCGTCCCGGCGGCAGCGCGTTGAGCACCGCCATCGTCCTGCCGATCGCCGAACGGGTGATGACGCCGAAGATGGCGTCATAGACCGGCGCCCAGCGGGCATAGGCGGCGACGATGTGGGCGTCGTCGAGTTGGGAAGCCACCGGCACGCCTCAGGCGACGAACGCGGCGGAGGCCGGCGTGTCGACCAGACGGCGCAGCGCCGTCTCGGCCACGCCGGTGCGTTCGGCGCGCTCGATCCAGCCGCCGCCGAGGACGCGCGCCCCCGGCCCCTCGTCCTCGTAGAAGACGCAGGCCTGGCCGGCGGCAACGCCGGTCTCGCCGTCGGAAAGATCGACATGCACGCGGCCGTCGACGTGGAAGACGCGCGCCGGCATCGGCGGCCGCGTCGAGCGCACGCGCGCCATCAGCGTCACCCCCTCGGCGGGAATGTCGGCAAGCGGCATGTCGCCCAGCCAGTTGACGGCGCGCAGATGCAGCCGGCGCGTCGCCAGCGCCTCGCGCGGACCGACGATGACGCGCCGGCCGGCGGGATCGAGATGGATCACGTAGAGCGGCTCGCCGATCGCCACGCCGATGCCGCGGCGCTGGCCGATGGTGTAGTGGATGATGCCCGGATGGCGGCCGAGCACGCGCCCGTCGATATGGACGATGTCGCCCGCCTCGCCGGCGCCGGGCTTCAGCCGCTCGATCACCTCGGCATAGTGGCCCTGCGGCACGAAGCAGATGTCCTGGCTGTCGTGCTTGTCGGCAATCGCCAGGCCCAGTTCGCGCGCCGCCGCGCGGGTCTCGGCCTTGGTCATGGTGCCCAGCGGAAAGCGCAGATAGTCGAGCTGGGCCTGGCTGGTGGCGAAGAGGAAGTAGCTCTGGTCGCGGTCGAGGTCGGCCGGCCGGTAGAGCGCGCGCGCGTTGCCGCGCTGCCGGCTGGTGACGTAGTGCCCGGTCGCCAGCGCCGCGGCGCCGAGCTGGCGGGCGGTATCGAGCAGGTCGTGGAACTTGACCACCTGGTTGCAGGCGACGCAGGGCACCGGCGTCTCGCCGGCGATGTAGCTCGACGCGAAGCCGTCGATGACGGTGTCCTTGAAGCGCTGCTCGTAGTCGAGAACGTAGTGCGGGATGCCCAGCGCCTCGGCCACGCGGCGGGCGTCGTGGATATCCTGGCCGGCGCAGCAGGCGCCCTTGCGGTGGGTCGCCTCGCCGTGGTCGTAGAGCTGCAGCGTCACGCCGACGACGTCGTAGCCGGCGTGCTTGAACAGGCCGGCGACGACCGAGGAGTCGACGCCGCCCGACATGGCGACGACGACGCGCGTCCGCTCCGGACGGCCGGGAAGATCGAAATCCACAGACATCGCTGCTGCTGGTACTCGGCCCTGGTTGTCAGGCGGCTACGAGGCGGCCGCCGGGCGCACGCTTTTTCCGGCAGAAGCGGACCGGTCAAGGAGGTCCGTTCTGGCCGGGCAGACTATAGGCGCGATCTGCCGCGCTTCAAGGCCGCAATCGCGGCTCGATTCCGA
This sequence comes from uncultured Alphaproteobacteria bacterium, assembly GCA_963784605.1. GTDB lineage: Bacteria > Pseudomonadota > Alphaproteobacteria > Rhizobiales > Kaistiaceae > CAVSRC01. Next base: position 136,859 of record CAWARW010000004.1, on the reverse strand, counting down.
CAGTTTGCAGCAAACGCCCTGAAAAGTCTTACCGATTTGTTGCCTGGGGTTTAGGCGAATTTTAAGCCCAACCCGCTAGGCTTCACGCACGATTGGTCAGGTCAAGTAGAGCGTAAAATGACCGAACAGATGCGTCCGCGCGTCAAATATGTCATCGGGCCCGATGGAAGTCCGCTCACGATTGCGGACCTTCCGCCGCGCAATACCAAGCGCTGGGTGATCCGCCGCAAGGCGGAGGTCGTGGCTGCCGTCCGCGGCGGCCTGCTCAGCCTCGAGGAGGCCTGCGCCCGCTACACGCTGACCGTCGAGGAGTTCCTCTCCTGGCAGCAGTCGATCGAGGAGCATGGCCTCGCCGGCCTGCGCACGACCCGCATCCAGCAGTACCGTGGGTAGCGAAGAGCAATCGGCGAACAGGCAATAGCGAGCAGCGCGCAGCGAAACGATCGTCACTGCGCGCCTCCCCATTCGCTATCGCGCCGTTCACATCTCCACCGCCTTCCCCCGCTCCGGCACCAGCACCTTCGTCTCGGCGCCCGCCATCTCGGCGATGAACCTGTCCGGGGTCGCGTCGAGCAGCCCGAACGTGCCGTAGTGGCAAGGGATCGCCGTTTCGAAATGGAAGAAGCGCCGGCAGGCCATCGCCGCCAGCTTCGCCCCCATGGTGAAGCGGTCGCCGATCGGCACGATGCCGATCTTGGGGCTGTAGATCTCGTCGATCAGCGCCATGTCGGAGAAGATGCCGGTGTCGCCCATGTGGAGCAGCGTCTTCTCGCCGGGCGCCATCAGCACGATGCCGCCGGGATTGCCGAGATAGCGGCCGGTGCCGTCGGCAGCGTCGTTCGACGAGGAATGCCAGGCCGGCACGTAGGCCACCGACAAGCCGTCGAAGGCGAGCGCGCCGCCGTGGTTGATCGGCGAGGCCTTGTCGACGCCGTTGTCCTGGAGGAAATCGCAGACTTCCGGGTTGGCGACAAGCAGCGCACCGGTCTCCCGGCAGATCTCGACGGTCGAACCGATGTGGTCGGCGTGGCCGTGGGAGAGGACGACGTGGGTGGCGCCGGCCCAGGCCGCCTGCGGATCGCCCTGGAAGGTCGGGTTGCGGATGAACGGATCGATCATCACCGCGGCGCCGGCATAGTCGACGCGAAAGGCCGAATGCCCGAACCAGGTCACTTTCATGGGTCGCTATCCCCTGATTTTTTTCTTGAAGTTGTCGCCCACCGGCCAATTTGGCGCACCCCGCCCACAAAGCAAACGCAAAGAGCGTTATCGCGCTTGGGGCCCGCTTCGGGTGGCAGGCTCCCGCCACTCGCCGGCCAGCCGGAAGACGCGCGCGAAGCCGGCCTCGCCGATGCGGGTGACCCGGAGTGCGCGACTTTCGGGCACGCGCATCACCCACTTCAGGTCAAGCGCGCGATTGAGCAAGGCCGCTCCGAGGCGGCCGGAGAGGTGCGGCCGCCGTTCGCTCCAATCGAGGCAGGTGCGGCACAGCGGGCGCCGCGATTGCGACTCCGCCGCAAGGTCGATCCCAAAATCGCAGAAGAAACGGTGGCCCTCCTCGGTGACCACTCCCGCACCGTCCGACAGCCTTACGTGCCCGCAGGCGAGCAGAGAGTCCACGAGCGAGACGGCGAGCCGCCCAGCCATGTGGTCGTAGCAGGTGCGGGCGATCCGCAGCGCCTCGTCGCGCGGCCCGACCGGGTGATGTCGCTTCGGCCCCGCTGCCGCCACCGCCATCAGCGCGATGATCACCTGCGCGACCTCGGCCGTGGCGAGTCGGTAATAGCGATACCGCCCCTGCCTCTCGACGGCGACCAGCTTCGCCTCGCCGAGCTTGGCGAGATGCCCGCTGGCGGTCTGCGCCGTGACGCCGGCGTGGCGCGTCAACTCACCCGCCGTCAGGGCCTGTCCGCCCATCAGCGCCAACAGCATGTTGGCGCGGGCGGCATCCCCGATCAGGCTCGCGACCTCTGCGACTGTGTTTCCGGATACGATGGGCATGGCCGAGAACTAGCAGAGTGGCTTGTCACGGTCAGCACCGGACAATTCGGCGACGGCCGAAGCATCGCCGCGCGACGACGCGCTAGAACCTCCGGCGACCCACACATCTCCGCTTTCGGGAAGACCGATGACGAACCGGCCGAACACGGCAAGAGAACTCGCCCTGCTGCTCGTGCTTTCGACCCTGTGGGGCGCCTCCTACACCTTCATCAAGCTCGGCGTCGAAACCATCCCACCGCTGACATTCATCGCCGCTCGAACGCTCATTGCCGGCGCGATCCTCGTTGCCGCCATCGGTTGGCGCGACCAAGCCATGCCACGGGATGCCAAGACCTGGCGCAGGTTCCTGATTCAGGCCTGCCTCAACAGCATCGTCCCTTTCACCCTGATCGCTTGGGCCGAGCAGACCACCGATGCCGGACTGGCTGCGATCCTCAACTCGACCACGCCGATCTTCGCATTTCTCCTGACAGCGCACGTCACGCGTCACGAGGTGGTCACCGCACGCAAGCCCCTTGGCGTCGCGATCGGGCTCATCGGCATCTGCCTGATCATCGGCGTTCAGGCACTCGCCGGCCTCGGGCGCGAACTCTGGGCACAGCTTGCCATCGTCGCCGCAACGATCAGCTATGGCGGCGCGGCGATCTATGGCAAGAGCTTCAAGGACCTCGATCCGATGATGCCGGCGGCAGGGTCGCTGGTCTCCGCCGCCGCGATCCTGTTGCCGGCTAGCTTCGCAGTCGATCGCCCGTGGACGCTGCACCCTTCCACACAATCGCTGCTGGCGCTGCTGGCGCTGGCCGTCTTCTCAACCGCGCTCGCCTTCGTCATCTATTTTCGCCTCGTGCAGACGCTGGGTTCGGTCGGCACCACCGCGCAGGCTTACCTGCGCGTACCGATCGGGGTCGCCATTGGCGTGACGTTCCTCGGCGAGGCTCTGACCACGACCGCCTGGGTCGGCCTCATCTGCGTCATAGCGGGCGTCATCGCCATGACCCTCCCAGGGCGCCGGCGGTCGGCGACCGCCTGAACCGGCCCCTTGGCGCAGGGTCCGGTTCGGTCCATCTTCACGCCGCCCATGATCCAGCCCGACCGCGCCACCGTCGATATTGCCGCCTTCGCCGCCGCCCTGCCGCCGTCGGGCGCCCTCCTCGGGCTCGACCTCGGCACCAAGACGATCGGCCTGGCGCTGTCCGACCCCGGGCGGCGAATTGCCACGCCGCTGTTCACCATCCAGCGCACCAAGTTCACCGCCGATGCGACGCAGCTCCTCGCCGCCGTGGCCAAGCACGCCGTCGCCGGACTGGTGCTCGGCCTGCCCCTCAACATGGACGGCTCGGAGGGCCCGCGCGCCCAGGCGACGCGCGCCTTCGCCCGCAATCTGGCGAAGCTGACCGGGCTGCCGATCCTCTTCTGGGACGAGCGCCTGTCGACCGCCGCCGTCACCCGCACGCTCATCGATGCCGATGCCAGCCGCCGGCGCCGCGGCGAGGTCGTCGACAAGATGGCGGCCGCCTACATTCTGCAGGGCGCCCTCGACCGCATGGCACGCTGAGCGTGCGATTGATCAGCATTGGAGGATGACAGCCATGACCATGACCACGCGCAAACTCGGCAAACAGGGCCTCGAGGTGTCGGCGATCGGCCTCGGCTGCATGGGCATGAGCGAGGCCTATGGTCCGGCGGACGAAGGCGAGTTGATCGCCACGCTGCATCGCGCCATCGAGCTCGGCTGCACCTTTCTCGATACCGCCGAGGTCTACGGCCCCTTCAAGAACGAAGAACTGCTCGGCCGCGCCCTTGCCGGCCGCCGCCACCAGGTGACCCTCGCCACCAAGTTCGGCCGCCGTTTCGAGAACGGCAAGCTCGTTCCCGGCGTCGACAGCCGTCCCGCAACCATCCGCGCGGCCGTCGACGGCTCGCTCAGGCGGCTGGCCACCGATTACGTCGACCTGCTCTACCAGCACCGGGTCGATCCGGCCGTGCCGATGGAGGATGTCGCCGGCGTCGTCGCCGATCTCATCGCCGAGGGCAAGGTACGCTTCTTCGGCCTTTCCGAGGCGGGCGTCGCCAACATCCGCCGCGCCCATGCCGTCCATCCGCTGTCGGCCCTGCAGAGCGAATATTCGCTGTGGGAGCGCAACCTGGAGCCGGAGATCATCCCGGCGCTGCGCGAACTCGGCATCGGCCTCGTCGCCTTCTCGCCCCTCGGCCGCGGCTTCCTCACCGGCGCCGTGCGCCGCGCCGAGGACTATCCGGAAGGCGATTTCCGCCGCGGCGACCCGCGCTACCAGGGCGCCAACTACGATGCCAACGTCGCGGCGGCGGGCAAGGTCCGCGAGATCGCCGCGGCGAAGGACGTCCGGCCGGGCGAGATTGCGCTCGCCTGGCTGCTCCACAAGGGCGACGATATCGTTCCCATCCCCGGCACCAAGCGGCGCCGGCACCTGGAGGAGAACGTCGTCGCCGCCACCATCGCGCTCGACGCGGCCGAGATGACGGTGCTCGACGAGGCCATGGCACCCGACAAGATCTCCGGCGAGCGCTACAACCCGGAGCGCATGCGCTCGATCGACCGCTAGGCGGCTGCGCCGGGGCGCCGGCGTCCGGTTGCCGGTCAAGGCGCGACCGGGCATGGAGGCGGGGCGCGCGCCCTCAGTCTTCCGGGCAGAGGTAGTTGACGAAGGCGCGGGCGTCGAAGCGCGAATCGAGCATGCCGTAGGTGGTGCGCCACGGCTTGCCGAGGCGGGTCTCGAGGAACGCATCGGCGATGACCGCGGGGAAGCGGCGGCGGAGGGCAGCCGCCGCCACCGTCATGGCAAGCTGCTCGGTCAGGATGCGCGCCGCGCCCTCGTCGGCGAGCGCCACAGCGGTCGCCGCGCGCAGAACGTTGAGCGTCGATTTCGCCGTGTTGCCGAGCGCATCCTCGATGGTGCCGAGCACCGCCTCGAGCGGCTCCGACGACTTGCGCAGGGTGCGCATGACGTCGAGGCACTGGACGTTGCCCGGGCCTTCCCAGATGGCGTTGACCGGCGCCTCGCGGTAGAGCCGCGGCAGCCGGCTCTCCTCGACATAGCCGTTGCCGCCGAGGCATTCCATCGCCTCGGCGATCATTCCCGGCGCGATCTTGGTGACCCAGTATTTCACCGCCGGCGTCATCAGCCGGGCGAAGGCCGCCTCGGTCGGATCGTCGTCGGCGCGGTCGTAGGATTCCGCCAGGCGGAAAGCGAGCGCCGCCGCCGCCACCGCGTCCAGCGCCATGTCGGCGAGCACCCGCGACATCAGCGCCTGGTCGACCAGCAGCTGCCCGAAGGCGCGGCGATGGCGGGCATGGTGGACCGCCTCGGCGAGCGCCAGCCGCATCAGGCCGGCCGACGACACGGCGCTGTCGAGGCGGGTCAGCGTCACCGTGTCGTTGAGGGTCGCCAGGCCCTGCCCCGGCTCGCCGATCAGCCACGCCGCTGCCTCGTCGAACTCGACCTCGGCGCTGGCGTTGGAGCGGTTGCCGAGCTTGTCCTTGAGGCGCATCAGGCGGGCGCCGTTCTTGTGGCCGTCGGGCAGCAGACGGGGCATGAAGAAAAGCGACAGCCCGTCGATGCTGTGGGCGAGCACCAGGAAGGCGTCGCTGTTGGGCGCCGACAGGAACCACTTGTGCCCGGTCAGCCGCCACAGGCGGTCGCCGGCCTCGATGGCTTGCGTGTTGTTGGCGGCGAGATCGCTGCCGCCCTGCTTCTCGGTCAGCCCCATGCCGATGGTGACGCCCGCCTTGTCGGTCACCGGCCGCGACGAGGCATCGTATTTGCGGCTGCGGATGAGCGGCAGCCAGCGGTCGGTGATCGCCGCATCGTGCGCCAGCGCCGCGACGGCGGCGTTGGTCACGCTCATCGAATTGATGTGCCCGGCTTCGACCTGGGCCGCCATGTAGAGCCGCGCCGCACGGGCGACGGCGCGTACGTTCGCCTCCTTGCCGCTGGCGTCCCACACCGAGCACGACAGGCCGGCGGCGACGCTGCGCCGCATGATGGCGTGCCACGCCGGGTGGAACTCGATCATGTCGATCCGCGCGCCGGTGGCGTCGTGGGTCCTCAGGATCGGCGGGATGGCGTTGGCGATGCGGCCGAGCTCGAAGGTCTCCGGCGTGCCCCACTGCTGGCCGAACTGGGTGAGATCGTCGATGACCTCCATCGGCAGCCCTTCGACCAGGGCGCTCAGGCCGGGATCGCTGGCAAACAGATTAAGCCCGGTCAGCGGCGGCGACTGATTGACGACTTCATGTGTATCGGCTGACGAAGCCAAAGTATCCTCCGGCCGTCGCGGACCCCGACGGCGATTCGCCTATGACTAGACTAGCATGCTGGCTGGCGCCACGCTTGCGGCACGCTGCGACTCCCCGTATAGGCATGGCTTTGATGAACGTCCCCTCGCCCCCGCTGGCCGTGACTTTCCCGCACCGCCACCTGCTGGGAATCGAGGGGCTTCAGCCCCAGGAAATCGTCGGACTTCTCGATCTCGCCGAACAGGCGGTCGCGGTCAGCCGCCAGATCGAGAAGAAGAAGGCGGTTCTGCGCGGGCGCACCCAGATCAACCTGTTCTTCGAGGCCTCCACCCGCACCCAGTCCTCCTTCGAGATCGCCGGGAAGCGGCTCGGCGCGGACGTCATGAACATGGCGGTCGGCAATTCCGCGGTGAAGAAGGGCGAGACGCTGATCGACACGGCGATGACGCTGAACGCCATGCGGCCGGACATCCTGGTCGTCCGCCACCACGCCGCCGGCGCCGTCGAGCTGCTCTCCCACAAGGTCTCCTGCTCGGTCATCAACGCCGGCGACGGCGCCCACGAGCACCCGACGCAGGCGCTGCTCGACGCGCTCACCATCCGCCGCCACAAGGGCGACATCGCCGGCCTGACGGTGGCCATCTGCGGCGACATCGCCCACAGCCGCGTCGCCCGCTCCAACATCCTCCTGCTCAATGCGCTCGGCGCGCGCGTCCGCGTCATCGGCCCCTCGACGCTGCTGCCCAACGGCATCGAACGCCTCGGCGTCACCGCCTACACCGACATGCGTCGCGGTCTGGCGGATGTCGACATCGTCATGATGCTGCGCCTGCAGCGCGAGCGCATGGACGGCAGTTTCGTCCCCTCGGTCCGCGAATATTTCCGCTTCTTCGGTCTCGACGAGGAAAAGCTCTCGTGGGCGAAGCCGGATGCGCTGGTCATGCATCCCGGCCCGATGAACCGCGGCGTCGAGATCGATTCGGCGGTCGCCGATGGCGCCCGCAGCCTCATCCGCGAGCAGGTCGAGATGGGCGTGGCGATGCGCATGGCGGTGCTCGAAGCGCTCGCCGCGCACCTGCCCAACGGGTGAGCCCGATGTCCGCTACGACCACCCCGCTCCTCATCCTGATCGCGGGCCCCTATCGCTCGGGCACCAACGACGACCCCGGGCTGATCGCCCGCAACGTCGAAGCGATGACCGACATGGCGCTGAAGGTGTTCCGCGCCGGACACCTGCCGGTGCTCGGCGAATGGTTCGCCCTGCCGCTGATCGAGCACGCCGGCTCCACCGGCGTCGGCGATGCGCTCTTCGACGAGATCTTCCATCCGATTGCCCGCCGTCTCGTCGCCCGCTGCGACGCCTGCCTGCGCATCGGCGGTCCCTCGCGCGGCGCCGACGAGATGGTGGAGCTGGCCCGCGCCCATGGCCGGCAGGTGTTCTTCGACCTTGCAGAAATCCCGGTGGTCGAGCCGCGATGACCCGGTCCGAAAGCGCCGTGCGCCCCATCGTCTTCGTCAACGCCCGCATCGTCGATCCCTCGCGCAACCTCGATGCGGCGGGCACGGTGATCGTCGCCGACCGGCGCATCGTCGCCGCCGGGCCGGAAGCGGTGAAGGCGGCACGCCCGACCGATGCCGAGGTCGTCGACTGCCGCGGCGCCATCGTCGCGCCGGGCCTCGTCGACATGCGCGTCTTCCTCGGCGAGCCCGGCGCCGAACACCGCGAGACCTTCGCCTCGGCCGGCCGGGCGGCGGCCGCCGGCGGGGTCACGGCGATCGTCACCATGCCCGACACCGACCCGGTGATCGACGACATCGCGCTGGTCGATTTCATCGCCCGCCGCGCCCGCGACGAGGCCGAGGTGCGCGTCTATCCCGCCGCCGCGCTGACCAAGGGGCTCAACGGTCGCGAGATGACCGAGCTGGGCCTCCTGAAGGATGCCGGCGCGGTCTGCTTCACCGACGGGCGCCGCACGCTGATGAACGCCGCCATCATGCGCCGGGCGCTGACCTACGGCCGCGACTTCGACGCGCTGATCATGCAGCCCCCCTCCGACCCGGATCTCGTCGGCAACGGCGTCATGAACGAGGGCGAGGTGGCCACGCGCCTCGGGCTCTCCGGCATTCCGCGCGAGGCGGAGATCACCGTGGTCGAGCGCGACATCCGCCTGGCCGGCCTCACCGCGCGGCCGCTATCACGCCGCCCAGGTCTCCTGCGCCGCCTCGCTCGACGCCGTTCGCGCCGCCAAGCGCGCCGGCCTCGCCGTCACCTGCGGCGCCTCGATCAACCACCTGACGCTGAACGAGAACGACATCGGCGAATACCGGACCTTCTTCCGGCTGGCGCCGCCGCTGCGCGCCGAGGACGACCGGCTGGCGATGGTCGCCGGCCTCGCCGACGGCACCATCGACGTCATCGTCTCGAGCCACGACCCGCAGGACGTCGACACCAAGCGCCACCCCTTTGCCGAGGCCGCCGACGGCGCCGTCGGACTGGAGACGTTGCTTGCCGCGGCGCTGCGCCTCGCCCACAACGGCGACGTCGACATGCTCACCCTGTTCCGCGCGCTCTCCACCCGGCCGGCGGAGCTGCTCGGGCTCGAAGTCGGCCGCCTCGCCCCCGGCGCGCCCGCCGACCTGATCGTGGTCGATCCCGATGCGCCCTGGGTGGTCAACGCCGAGAGCCTGCGCTCGCGCTCCAAGAACACGCCGTTCGACGACGCCCGCCTCCAGGGCCGCGTCCTGCGCACCCTGGTCGCCGGCCGCACCGTCTACGAACACCGGTCGTAGGGACCGGCCGACGCGGGTTGCCGCGCCGCTGGTCAGCGCCTAGTCTGCCGGCCAAAATACGGGGGCAACGTCTCATGTCCGGTCTTGTGAGCGTGGCGGCGCTCGTCGCGCTCGTCCTGGGTTACCTCCTCGGCTCCATCCCCTTCGGCCTGATCCTCACCCGGCTGGCGGGCTTCGGCGATATCCGCGCCATCGGCTCGGGCAACATCGGCGCCACCAACGTGCTGCGCACCGGCAACAAGGCCCTCGCCGCCGCGACCCTCGTCGGCGACGGGCTCAAGGGCACCGTCGCCGTGCTCGCCGCCGCCGCCTGGCTCGGACCCGTCGCGGCGCTGGTCGCCGGCTTCGGCGCCTTCCTCGGTCACCTCTTCCCGGTGTGGCTCGGCTTCCGCGGCGGCAAGGGCGTCGCCACCTATCTCGGCATCCTCATCGGCCTCGTCTGGCCGGTCGCCGTCGGCTTCGCGCTGGTCTGGGTCGCCATGGCGGCGATCTTCCGCATCTCCTCGCTGGCGGCGCTGACCGCCAGCCTGCTGACGCCGATCGCCCTCGTCGTCACCGGCCGCCACGCCCTCGCCGCTCTCTTCGTCCTGCTCACCGTCCTCTTGTGGATCCGCCACGCGCCGAACATCCGCCGCCTGCTTGCGGGCCAGGAAAGCCGCATCGGCGCGAAGCGATGACCCAAACGGCGACGGCGCCCGGACTGACCCGGGACCAACGGCTGCAGTGGCTTCGCCTGATCCGCAGCGAAAACATCGGTCCGATCACCTTCCGCGAACTGATCAACCACTTCGGCGGCGCCGGTGCGGCGATCGCCGCCGCGCCCAGGCTGGCCGAGCGCGGCGGCCGGCGCATCCGCATTGCCGCCGAGGCCGAGGCCGAGCGCGAACTGGCGATGGTCGAGGCGAGCGGCGCCCGGCTGATCGCCCTCGGCGAATGCGACTATCCGCCGGCGCTGCGCGACATCGAGAGCGCCCCGCCGCTGCTCGCCGTCAAGGGCGATCCCGCCGGCCTGATGCGCCCCGCCGTCGCCATCGTCGGCTCGCGCAACGCCTCGATCGCCGGCCGCAAGCTCACCATGCAGATCGCCCGCGGCATCGGCGAGGCCGGCTTCACCATCGCCTCCGGCCTGGCGCGCGGCATCGACGCTGCCGCCCACGAAGCCGCACTGGCATCCGGCACGGTCGCCGTCTTCGCCGGCGGCCTCGACCGCATCTACCCGCCGGAGAACGTCGCCCTGGCGGAGCGCATCGTCGCCGCCGGCGGCGCGCTGGTTAGCGAGATGCCGATGGGCTGGGAACCGCGGGCGCGCGATTTCCCGCGCCGCAACCGCATCATCTCGGGCCTGTCGCTGGCCGTCGTCGTGGTCGAGGCGGCGGTCCGCTCCGGCTCGTTGATCACCGCGCGGCGCGCCGCCGACCAGGGGCGCCTCGTCTTCGCCGTGCCCGGCTCGCCGCTCGACCCGCGCTCGGGCGGGACCAACGGTCTGATCAAGGAGGGCGCCACGCTGGTCACCTCGGCCGCCGACGTCATCGCCGAGATCACGCCGATGCTGGCACGCGAGACCGAACCCCGCTCCACGATTGCCGAGGCCGAGGCCGAGGCACACCCGCCGGTCGATGCGGCCGACGGCGAGCGCGAGCGCATCGCCGCCGCCCTCGGGCAGGCACCGCTGGCCGTGGACGAAATCGTCCGTTTCACCGGCGTGCCACCGCCGGTGGTCCTTCTGGTGCTGCTGGAACTCGACCTGGCCGGGCGAATCGAACGCGTGGCCGGCGGCCGCGTCCAACTCACCGCCGGTCAGGGGCCCTTGCCGTCCTGAGGCCTGAAAGCTCAGGCGCCTTCGCGCTGCTGGTTCAGCTTCTGCAAAACCGCCGAAGCCTCGTCTTCCACCATGCCCAGCAGGTAGGCCAGAAATCCGAGATTGGCTTTGGCGGCCATGGTACGCAACTCATGCGAAAGCGCACCAATGTACTGAGCCGCCTCCTCGCTTTCGGGCTGCGGCACCGGGTTGCTTAAGTCCATGCGGTCCCCGCGGTGCTCCGGCTGTACTGGCTTCCACCAAATACAACCTAGAATTGTATCATTGCTTCTATAATAACCGTAAGCAGTAATCAAAGACAAGGCGATATCATTGATCAAGAATTCGGCAGCGGCCATTGCGCGGTCGCTTGTCGCGCCCCATGTGACGGCACGGGGGACGACCGGCCGTTGCCGCCGGGAACACCTTCCCCGGCCCGAAGGTCGATTGACAGGCCAGACTGATTTCTGGATTGTCCAGCCCGATCCGGCCAGGGGCCGGAACGCCGATGCCTTCGGCGCGCCCCTGAAAGCCTTTCATTCCAAAGGGTTGGAGCTTCGGCTCAGGCCCCGCAGCGCGCGGCATCAATGAACCTCGTCATCGTCGAATCCCCGGCCAAGGCCAAAACAATCAACAAGTACCTGGGGTCCAGCTACCAGGTGCTTGCCTCCTATGGCCACGTCCGCGACCTGCCCTCCAAGAACGGCTCGGTCGATCCCGAGCAGGATTTCGCCATGCTCTGGGAGGTGGACGGAAAGTCGCAGAAGCGCCTCGCCGACATCGCCTCGGCGGTGCGCGATGCCGACCGGCTGATTCTCGCCACCGACCCCGACCGCGAGGGCGAGGCGATCTCCTGGCATGTGCTCGAAGTGCTCAGGCATCGCCGGGCGCTCGCCGACAAGCCGGTCGAGCGGGTGGTCTTCAACGCCATCACCCGCGACGCCATCATCGAGGCCATGAAGCACCCGCGCACCATCGACGCCGCGCTGGTCGACGCCTATCTGGCGCGTCGTGCGCTCGATTATCTCGTCGGCTTCACCCTGTCGCCGGTGCTCTGGCGCAAGCTCCCCGGCGCCCGCTCCGCCGGCCGCGTCCAGTCCGTCGCCCTCAGGCTCGTCTGCGACCGCGAGAACGAGATCGAGATCTTCCGGCCGCAGGAATACTGGTCGGTCGCCGTCACGCTGGAGCCGCCGGACGGCGGCCGCTTCGTCGCCCGCGTCGTCGGTGCCGATGGAACCAAACTCGGCCGTCTCGACATTCCCGACGCGGCGACGGCGCAGCACATCGAGGCCGCGCTGAAGTCCGGCGCCTATCGCGTCGTCTCGGTCGAGGCCAAGCCGCTGCGACGCAATCCGCCGCCGCCCTTCACCACCTCGACCATCCAGCAGGAGGCGTCGCGCAAGCTCGGCTTCTCCGCCTCGCGCACCATGCAGGTCGCCCAGCGCCTCTACGAGGACGGGGTCATCACCTACATGCGCACCGACGGCGTGCAGAGCGCGCCGGAGGCGGTGAGCGCGGCGCGTGCCGTCATCGCCAAGCGCTTCGGCGACCGCTACGTGCCGGAGAAGCCGCGCTTCTACCAGACCAAGGCGAAGAACGCCCAGGAGGCCCACGAGGCCATCCGCCCCACCGACCTCGCCCGCACGCCCGCCGATGCGCGCGGTCTCGAAGCCGATCAGGCACGGCTCTACGAGCTGATCTGGAAGCGCATGACCGCCAGCCAGATGCAGGCGGCCGAGCTGGAGCGCACCACCGTCGAGATCGCCGCCGGCACCGACGGCAACCCGGTCAATCTGCGCGCCACCGGACAGGTCGTGCGCTTCGATGGCTTCCTCACCCTCTATCAGGAGGGCCGCGACGACCCCTCCGACGACGACGAGGGCGGCCGCCTGCCGCCGATGAAGCAAGGCGACCGGCTGACCGAGCACGGCATCGAGACGGCGCAGCACTTCACCGAGCCGCCGCCGCGCTACACCGAGGCGACGCTGATCAAGAAGATGGAGGAGCTCGGCATCGGCCGCCCCTCGACCTATGCGGCAACCCTGGCGGTGCTGCGCGACCGCGACTATGTGCGGCTCGACAAGCGGCAGCTGATCCCCGAGGACAAGGGCCGGCTGGTCACTGCCTTCCTCGAAAGCTTCTTCCGGCGCTACGTCGAATACGATTTCACCGCCGACCTCGAGGAGAAGCTCGACCAGATCTCCAACGGCGAGCTGTCGTGGAAGGACGTGCTGCGCGATTTCTGGCGGCAGTTCTCCGGCGACGTCGACCAGACCAAGGACCTGCGCGTCTCCGAGGTGCTCGACCATCTCAACGAGCTGCTCGGGCCGCACGTCTTCCCGGCCCGCGCCGACGGCGGCGATCCGCGCCAGTGCCCGTCGTGCGGCACCGGCCGCCTGTCGCTGAAGATGGGCAAGTTCGGCGCCTTCGTCGGCTGTTCGAACTATCCCGAGTGCCGCTACACCCGCCAGCTCGCCGTCGCCACCGACGGCAACGGCAACGGCACCGAGAACGGCGACGGCACACGCCTTCTCGGCCAGGACCCGGAGACCGGGCTCGACGTGACCCTGCGCACCGGCCGCTTCGGCCCCTACGTGCAGCTTGGCGAACAGGGCGAGGACAAGACGGTCAAGCCCAAGCGCGCCAGCATTCCGCGCGGCTGGGACCCGGCGACGCTCGACCTCGACCGGGCGCTCGCCCTCCTCTCCCTTCCCCGCGAGGTCGGCGCCCATCCGGAAACCGGCAAGCCGATCACCGCCGGCATCGGCCGCTACGGACCCTTCGTCCTGCACGACGGGACCTTTGCCAATCTCGATTCGGCCGAGGAGGTCTTCTCCGTCGGCCTCAACCGGGCGGTCTCGCTCATCGCCGAGAAGCTCGCCGGCGGCGGCCGTGGCGGTCGCGCCACGCAGAAGGCATTGAAGACGCTCGGCGACCACCCCGAAGGCGGCGCCGTGACCGTGCGCGCCGGCCGCTACGGGACCTATGTCAATCACGGCAAGGTCAATGCGACCCTGCCCAAGGACGTCGATCCGGAGCTGGTCACTCTGGAGCAGGCGCTCGAACTCATCGCCGCCAGGGCCGGGAAGAAACCCGCCGGCGGCAAGAAGAAGACCGCCGCCAAGAAGGCAGCCCCGACGAAGAAGGCGGCGGCGAAACCCAAGACCGGGGCAAAGGCGAAACCGAAGCGCGCCGCCAAAGAGCGCAGCGAGCCGGAGACCGCCTGAGGCCCTTCAGGATACCCCATTGGCTAAGACAAAAGAAAAGACAGAAAAAAGGAAAAAGGCCGAACGGCCCGGACTTCCCACCCGCGAGCAGTTGCTCGCTTTCATTGCCGACCATCCCGGCGAAGCGGGAAAGCGCGATATCGCCCGCGCCTTCGGCGTCACCGGCGCGGCGCGCATCCCGCTCAAGGCGATGCTCAAGGAACTGGCCAACGAAGGGCTGGTCGAGCGCCGCGGCAAGCGGCTGAAGCGCCCCGAGGACCTGCCCTCCGTCACCGTTCTGGAACTGACCGGCCGCGATGCCGACGGCGAGTTCCTCGCCCGGCCGGCCGAATGGTCGGACGCCGAGGGCGGGCCGCCGCCGACCATCATCGTCGCGGCGAAACGCGACCGGCACGGACCGGCGCCGGGTATCGGCGACCGCGTGCTCGCCCGCCTGACGCCGTCCGGCGACAAGCCCGGCGCGTTCGAGGCGCGGGTCATCAAGCTGATCGAGAAGAAGCCGGTCACCGTGCTCGGCGTCGTGCGCGACCTGCCCGGCGGCAAGCGCATCGAGCCGGTCGACCGCAAGCAGCGCGAGATGATCCTCGACGCCGACCCGACCGGAGAAGCCAAGGAAGGCGACCTCGTCTCGGTCACCCTGGTCGGCGCCGGCCGCTACGGACCCAACCGCGCCCGCATCGCCGAAATCATCGGCTCGATGAAGAGCGAGAAGGCGGTCTCCATGATCGCCATCCACGCCCACGGCATTCCGCACGTCTTCCCGCACGCGGTGCTGCACGAAGCCGAGGCCGCCAAGCCGGTGACCATGGATCACCGCGAGGACTGGCGCAGCGTGCCGCTGGTCACCATCGACCCGCCCGACGCCAAGGACCACGACGACGCCGTCTTCGCCGAGCCGGACGGCGACCTCGAGAACCCCGGCGGCCATGTCGTCACGGTCGCCATCGCCGATGTCTCGTGGTACGTGCGGCCGGGCAGCGCCATGGACCGCGAGGCGCTCAACCGCGCCAACTCGGTCTATTTCCCCGACCGCGTCGTGCCGATGCTGCCCGAGCGCATCTCCAACGACCTGTGCTCGCTGCGCGAGGCGGAAGACCGGCCGGCGCTCGCCGTGCGCATGGTCTTCGCCGCCGACGGGCGCAAGCTCCGCCATCGCTTCCATCGCGTCATGATGCGCTCCGCCGCCAAGCTCTCCTATCAGGAGGCCCAGCAGGTCTTCGACGGCCATGCCGGCGACCGTCCCCCGGCGCTGGTCGCCGCGCTGGCGGCGCTGTGGGAGGCCTATCGCTGCCTCAAGCGCGGACGCGACGAACGCGAGCCGCTGGAGCTCGACCTGCCCGAGCGCAAGGTGCTGGTCGCCGCCGACGGGTCGATCGACCGCATCGTCGTGCCGGAGCGGCTGGAAGCCCACCGGCTGATCGAGGAGTTCATGATCCAGGCGAATGTCGCCGCCGCCGAGACGCTCGAGGCGCGCAAGTCGCCGCTCGTCTACCGCGTTCACGACGCCCCCTCGATGGCCAAGCTGGAAGGCCTGCGCGACTTCCTCAAATCGATCGAGCTGTCGCTGCCCAAGGGCGGCAACCTGCGCCCCGCCCAGTTCAACCGCCTGCTCGAACGGGTCGAGGAGACCGACAACGGTCCGCTGCTCAGCGAGGTGGTGCTGCGCACCCAGGCCCAGGCGGAATACAGCCCGGAGAACATCGGTCATTTCGGCCTCAACCTGCGCCGCTACGCCCACTTCACCTCGCCCATCCGCCGCTACGCCGATCTGATCGTCCACCGGGCGCTGGTGCGCTCGCTGAAGCTTGGCCCCGGCGGTCTGCCCGACGGCATCGAAGGCGAGCTGCCGGAGATCGCCGCGAAGATTTCCGCCGCCGAGCGCCGCGCCATGGCGGCCGAACGCGACACCATCGACCGGCTGGTCGCCCACTGGCTGGCCGACCGCATCGGCGCCACCTTCAACGGGCGCATTTCGGGCGTCACCCGCGCCGGCCTGTTCGTCAAGCTGAACGAGACCGGCGCCGACGGCTTCGTCCCGATGAGCACGCTCGGCTCCGACTATTTCCACTACGACGAGGCCCGCCACGCCGTCATCGGCAGCCGCTCGGGCGAGATGCACCGGCTGGGCGATGCGGTCGAGGTCAAGCTCATCGAGGCGGTGCCGCTCGCCGGCGCGCTGCGCTTCGAGCTCATCAGCGACGGGCGCGTGCTGCCCCGCAAGGACCGGCCGGCGCCGCCCGCCCGCGGCCGCCAGGGCCACCGTCCGCCAGCCGCCAAGACCGGCCGCAAGAAGCCGCCGCCGCGCCATCGCTAGGGCCCTCCGCGACAAGCTGGCTCGCCAACGGCCCTTGATCGCGGCGGGTGCGCCGCTTAGTTGATAGTTATTCAAAGAAACGGCGATAGAGACGACGATGCCCGTTGACATCACAATCCCCGGCGAAGAGGCCGAGCGGCCGCGCTGGCAGTCGGTCAGGCGCGGCTTCGCCGGGCGCTGCCCGCACTGCGGCGAAGGCAAGCTGTTCCGTGCCTATCTGAAGCCTGTCGAGACCTGCCCGGTGTGCGGCGAAGACCTTAGCCACCAGCGCGCCGACGACTTCCCGCCCTACATCACCATGGTCCTCGCCGGCCACATTCTGGTGCCGCTGATGCTGACCATGCAGATGCTGACCGACTTCTCGGTGACGACCTATCTGGCGATCTATCTGCCGGTGACGGTCGCCGCGGTCTTCGGGCTGATGCAGCCGGTCAAGGGCGCCGTGATCGGCCTGCAATGGGCGCTGCGCATGCACGGCTTCGACGGCCGCAGCAACCCGGACGCACCGCCGGAGGGCTTTCTGCCCGGCGCTTCGCGCTGACCGCACGCCGGTCAATGCTTGACTTTCGGCCCGCCAAACTTACTGTGCCGGCCAATTCCCAGTTTGCGAGGACCGTACCATGGCCAAGGCCACCACCATCAAGATCAAGCTGTTGAGCTCGGCCGACACGGGCTCCTTCTACGTCACCAAGAAGAACTCGCGCACCAAGACCGACAAGCTGGTGATGAAGAAGTACGACCCGGTGGCGCGCAAGCACGTCGAGTTCCGCGAGACCAAGATCAAATAAAGCGGCGACGAGACCTGTCGCAACCCGTGACGGGCAGCGAACTGGCCGCACCGACCGAAATAAAAAAAGCACCGCTCGCGCGGTGCTTTTCTTTTATTCTTTGGCGGTGCATGACCGACCAAATTTAGTGGCCGGCCCAGAACGGGTTTGTACGAGGAGGCCACTCAATCCGTTCTGGAGCCGGCCGACCCCGCGGACCCAGGAGATGCGGCGGACCTGAGCACTCCGCAGGGTTTCCAAATTCTAGCTGTCACAGGTTGGCTGCCTGCCTCTTCACGTCGCCGTATGACGACGATCAACTGGCCAACCTCCTTCGATTAGGCAACGGCACCATACCGCTGCCCATGCATTTGACCAATCAGTTGAGCGATAGTTTTACGCAAAACGCATTTCTTAGTAAAGCGTTAGCGTTAATTCGTCGGTTCAGCAATGGCCCGCAAGTGGAACTCGTCACGCGGCTGCGGCCACCACGCGGTTGCGCCCGTCGCGCTTGGCGAGGTAGAGCGCCGCGTCGGCGCGCCTGACCAGCCCGTCGGCGGTGTCGTCCGGCGAGGTCAGCGAGCAGATGCCGATCGAGACCGTGACGCTGATGCTGACCCCGGCCTCCCCGGTGGCAAACGGCTCGCCGGCGATCTTCTGGCGCAGGCGCTCGCCGACCAGCAGCGCCAGCGCCACATCGGTATCCGGCATGGCGACGACGAACTCCTCGCCCCCCAGCCGGCAGGCGAGATCGATGCCGCGCACCGCCTTGCGCACGCGCCGCGAGAATTCGCGCAGCACCTCGTCGCCGGCGGCGTGGCCGTAGGTATCGTTGATGCTCTTGAAGTGGTCGATGTCGAGGATGAGCACCGACAGCGGCTTCTCGCGCGCCGACGCCTGCTGGACCAGCGTGCCGAGATGGCGTTCGAGGTAGCGTCGATTGTGCAGCCCGGTGAGGCCGTCGGTGACCGCCATCTCCATGGTCGACTGGACGCTGTCGCGCAGGCGGTCGGAAAAGCGCTTGCGGCGGATCTGCGTGCGCACGCGCGCCTGCATCTCGTTGCGGTCGATCGGCCGGACGAGATAGTCGTTGACGCCGAGGTCGAGCGCCCGCATCAGCCGGACGTTGTCCTCCGGGTCGACGACCACCAGAATCGGCAGGGCGCGCGTCCGGTCGAGCGAGCGCAGGTGCGAGCACAGCCTCAGCCCGTCGATCTGCTTCAGGTTGAGGCTGATCACGACGAGGTCGTAGTCGCCCTCGGCGGCGCGGAACAGAGCTTCCTGCGGGTCGTCTTCGTGGTCCACCTGGCAGAGCGGCATCAGCGCCTGCTTGACGCGCTCGACGGTGGCCTGCGAGTCCTCGACCAGCAGCACCTTGCCGCCCTCCTCCACCAGGCTGGTGGGATCGAGCACGTCTTCGAGGCCGATCTCGCTCGACGTCGCCGCCCGCATCATCAGCTCGTCGGTCAGCGTCTTCAGCCGCACCAGGCTCTTCACCCGGGTGATCAGCGAGATGTCGTTGACCGGCTTGGTGAGGAAGTCGTCGGCACCGGCTTCGAGGCCGGCGACGCGGTCGGACGGCTGGTCGAGCGCCGTGACGATGATGACCGGGATGTGCGCCGTGCGCGGATTGGTCTTCAGCCGCCGGCAGACCTCCAGCCCGTCCATGCCCGGCATCATCACGTCGAGCAGCACGATGTCGCACTGGCCCTGCTCGCAGGTGGCGATCGCCTGCGGCCCGTTGGTCGCGGTCACCACCTCGAAATATTCCGCCGCCAGCCGCGCCTCGAGCAGCTTGATGTTGGTGACGATGTCGTCGACGACGAGGACGCGAGCAGTCATGCCAGATGTCTTTCCTCAGGCGTCACCGATATAGGAGCGGACCGTCTCGATGAACTTGGCCACCGAGATCGGCTTCGACAGATAGGCCTCGCACCCGCCCTGGCGGATGCGCTCTTCGTCGCCCTTCATGGCGAAGGCCGTCACCGCGATCACCGGAATGGCGCGCAGGTCGTCGTCCTCCTTGATCCACTTGGTCACCTCCAGGCCGGAAACTTCCGGCAGCTGGATGTCCATGAGGATCAGATCGGGCTTATGCTCGCGCGCAAGATCGATCGCCTCGAGGCCGTTGCGGGTCTGTACGATGTCGTATCCGTTGGCCTCGAGCAGATCGTGAAAGAGCTTCATGTTGAGTTCGTTGTCCTCAACGACCAACACGGTCTTAGCCATTTGGGTTGTCCTGTAATCGGCGAGCGCCCTGTGAAAAATCACAGGATACCGCGATTCCGGCGCTTGCTGGAACCTAAGCTGCATTCGTTTCGGAAAGGCAAAGATGGTCCCCAAAAAGCGAACCGATCCGCCGCGCGAGCGGGCGGAAACCCTGGCCATCGGCGCATTGGCCTTCCTTGCCGGCGAACCGGAAGCGCTTGGCCGCTTCCTGCGCCTCACCGGCCTCAATCCGGAGACCCTGCGCATCGCAGCCGGCGAGCCCGGCTTCCTCGCCGGCCTGCTTGACTATTTCCTCGCCAACGAGGCACTGCTGGTGGATTACGCCCGCGACGCGGGCATCGCGCCCGAAGAGATCGTTCGCGCGCGCAGCGCACTGGAAGCATGACCGACCGACAGAAGCCCACCATACCCCTGGCGCTCGACGGCTATACCGACCTGCCGCCCGGCAAGATCGCCAATGTGGTGACCTATCTCGAGCGCGAACCGCCCGCGACGGCGGCACCGCCGCGTCCGGAGTTCGCCATCCGCCGCATCGCCGAGCCGGACCCCGCCTGGTTCCGCGACCTCTATCGCCGCATCGGCGAGGACTGGCTGTGGTTCTCGGTGGCGGTGATGCCCGACGACCGGCTGGCCGCCATCCTCGCCGACCCGGCTACCGTCGTGCTCGCCCTGGAACAGGGCGGACGGGCGACCGGCCTCGCCGAACTCAGCTTCGCCAGGCCCGGCGACGTCGAGATCGTCATGTTCGGGGTCGTGCCCGAGGCGACCGGCACCGGCGCGGCGCGGGCTCTGATGGAGGCGGCGCTCTCCGAGACCCGGCGGCCCGGCATCCGGCGGGTCTGGCTGCATACCTGCAGTTTCGATCACCCGGCGGCGGTCCGCTTCTACCGGGCGCGCGGCTTTCGCGGCTTCAAATTCGCCATCGAGGTCAGCGACGACCCGCGCCTGACCGGCCATCTGCCCCGCGACGCAGCGCCGCACGTCCCCCTGATCGACCCGGCCGAGGCGGATTCCGGCCGGCGCTAGCCCAGCGCTAGCGGGCGGCGGCCACGCGGTGATGGCCGCTGTGCGCGGCGTTCTTCTCGGCGACGCCGTCGCGCTCGGCGATGGCTTCCGCCTTCTCCAGCTCGGCCACCGCCTCGTCGCGCTCGGCGACGGCGGCGGCAAGCTGCGCCTTGAGGTCGTCGGCCGAGGTCTTCAGGTTGTCGCGCCGCTGCATCGCCGCCTTGGCGAAGGTCGGATAGGCAAAATGGCCGATATCGTGGATTCCGGAGCGCTCCTGCTCCGCCAGGACCTGGTCGTCGAGTTCCTTGGCCATCCGCTCGAACTCGGCGATCATCGTTTCCATCTGCGCCACCTGCCGCTGCTTTTCATCGACATGGAACCGCTTGAGACGGATCAGACTGTCGCGCGACTTCATCTCTTGCCCACTCCTCGGCCGTCACGGCGGCCCGGCAAACCGGCGCTCGCCCCGAACGCTTCCGCGAGGTAGGGCCAAGCGGCGGCCGGCCTCGCTAACCGTTCGTTTACTTCTCGCGTTAATCATGGCTGAGGATGGTTTAATTCGCGGTAAACCGAACCGCTCGGATTTGGTCGGTGAAGCGCGAGTCTTCTGAATCACTTAGGTGAGTTTCTTAAACGTGGTTAACAAAAGCTGAACAAATGAGAACCGGTGGCCGCTCAATACCATGTGCGACTTGTTGCGACTCAATGATTAAACGGCTTGTACCGGGAAAACAGAGTTTGTTAACCATTGGTTGGTAGCGTCACGAATCGGGGTTAACCGTTCCTTCGTGCCGGCGGCGTTGAGGCCGGCGCGCCAAGCCCGGAAAGGCCAGGGGGATTGGCATGCGTGTTCTTTTGATCGAGGACGACAGCGCCACCGCGCAGAGCATCGAACTGATGCTCAAGTCCGAGAATTTCAACGTCTATACGACAGACCTCGGCGAGGAAGGTGTCGACCTCGGCAAGCTCTACGACTACGACATCATCCTTCTCGACCTGAACCTGCCCGACATGTCGGGCTATGAAGTGCTGCGCACGCTGCGCCTGGCCAAGGTGAAGACTCCCATCCTCATCCTGTCCGGCCTCGCCGGCATCGAGGACAAGGTCCGCGGCCTCGGCTTCGGCGCCGACGACTACATGACCAAGCCGTTCCACAAGGACGAGCTGGTGGCGCGCATCCACGCCATCGTGCGCCGCTCGAAGGGCCATGCCCAGTCGGTGATCACCACCGGCGACCTCACCGTCAACCTCGATACCAAGACCGTCGAGGTGAACGGCCAGCGCGTGCATCTGACCGGCAAGGAATACCAGATGCTGGAGCTGCTCTCGCTGCGCAAGGGCACGACGCTGACCAAGGAGATGTTCCTCAACCATCTCTATGGCGGCATGGACGAACCTGAACTGAAAATCATCGACGTGTTCATCTGCAAGCTGCGCAAGAAGCTCGCAGCCGCTACCGGCGGTCAGAACTACATCGAGACCGTATGGGGTCGCGGCTATGTGCTGCGCGAGCCGGACGAGCACGAGATCCGCGAAAGCGCCTGATCCGGATTGCCGTCCGCGCCCTCCCCCCTTTGGCGCGGAAACATGCGAAAGCCCCGCTCCCCTCCCGGCGGGGCTTTTGCTTTGGGTGCAGCGCCGTCAGCCGGCGATCAGTTCCAATTTGGCTTCTTCCGCGCTTGCCGGGCCGCCTTGCTCGACCGCACCGCCTGCGGCTCGTCGTAGATGAAGTCGTCCATCACGGCGACGTCGTGGTCGGCGCTGTCGTCGGGGCCGAGTTGCTCGGTACCGTAGTCGATGTGCACACGGGCGACGATGGGCCGGTCGAAGGCAACGCCGAGGAACGAGAAACCACCATCGTTAGGGGGCACGGCGAAGCGTCCCAGCGACTTGTCGTTGCGATCGAAGAACTCGAAAGCCGTGTGTTCCTGGTCGACGTCCACGTAGACGGCGCCAAATCCCTTGACGACCGCCGGCTTGCCGGAACCCGGCACGACGAAGGTCACATCCACCGCGTTGCTGCCGATGGGCGAGAACAGGCGCTCGGCGCTGAAATGCGTGAACGTGTTCACGTAGGTTGGGTTCACGTTGCCGAAGCGCGGCAGCGTGCCCGCCGGATTGCCCGAGCGGGCGCTGGCCTGAACGCCCTCGCCCGGCGTCGTCAGCATGACGCCGCGCGCCTTGAAGATGTCCGCTGGGAGAAAAGCCGGCGCCGCCTTGTCGTCGGGAATACCGTCCCAGTTGATCTCGCGGCGCCCCTTCTTCGCCGGTGGCTTGTTGCCGAGGTTGTCGCCCAAGAGCGCCCGATACTCCTCGAGGAGCGGGCTGATATTGCCCGCGCCCGACACGATCTTCGGCGCGCTGGCGGCAAACGCCGAACCGTGCGTGGCCAGAAGCGATGCGAGCACAAGCGCTCCGGTCAGTGAAGCAAACCTTGTCGAAGTCGACATTTCGGTCCTCCTTCGCTCCCCTCGCCTTACCGATTAGCCGGACGATGGGAGGTGCGCTTGGGCGTCAGCGAACAGACTTTTGGCGGAGAACGAACTTGGCCCCGGTGGACAAGACCTTCAGGAGGCAGGCCGCCGGGGGCGAAAAAGGCCGTAGATGCCGATTGCCGTGCCGACCACCGAAGTGACGCCAACCATGACGTAGAGGACAAACACGACCGCTTCGGCCTCGCGGGTTCCAACAGTGCCGGCGCCTGCGATGGGCGTCAGGCGGCTTGATCCGGTGAAGCCCGCCAACAGGGTATTCGCCCAATTGACGTACGCAGCGGCGAACCAGCAGACGAGCATGGCCCGCCACAGAATCGGCTCCAGCACAAAGGCTGGCTTGGTGGCGCCGATGGCAATCAGCATCAACCCACCGAGGATGCCGAGAGTGTGTGCGCCGACGCCCATGCGCGGGTTGACGAGGAATGGCGCTGCAACGCCGCCGAGCAACGCCAGCAGCACGAGCAGGAACCCGGCTCCGATGACGTTGCGCTCCATGCCAGGTGCGTTCCCGACCTTCGCCGTCATCGCATCGTCCGCCGCCAATCGCCGCGAATGAGGTAGATGCCGAGCACGAAGATCAACACCAGCACGACGATGCCGCCATAGACGGTCGGGTGCGTCCAGTTCACCTGGTCCGGGTAGCGCCCGACCTCAAACACGATGGCCGGCAGAAGCAGGACGAAGAACGGCGAGACGATGCGGGCGCGGGCGCGATCGTTCTCCCGCGCCACGCTGATCATCATGACGCCAAGGGCAAGGACCCATCCCGACAGGGCGCGCAGGGTCAGCGCCGAGAACGTCCACGGCATGATCGAGGCGACGGGCGCCGGCAGGACGAAGGCGAGCACCGCGATGAGTGCCAGCAGCCCGCCAAGAATACGCATCGCCATACCCAACTTCGGCGGCAGCGGCTGGTCGCCGGCATGCGGGATCGGCGCCGCCCGGCGCTCATGCCAGACATAGAAGAAGAGGAACAGGGGCGGCGGCAGAACGTAGCTGACGAACCATACGTTGAACGGCGTCGTGCCCACCGAGAACTTGCCCCAATGCAGGAAGGTCGAGAGCAATTCGACTGAGCTGAACAGGATCGACGCGATGATGAAGACGCGAACGTTTTCCCAGCGGCGGGCGAACAGGGCAAGCACGTAGAACGAGGCTGCCGCAATGTAGAATCCTCCGAGCAGGGCCGCGGTCACCTCGGGCTTGATCGGCCAGGCGAAGTGACGCGCGGTTTCGCCGGGCGTCAGGCTGATCGTCACCAGCGACATGATCCCGAACAGCACCTCGACGCCGATCCAGATGCGCAGGGGCAAGCTCATGCGTAGCTCCGGTCCCACCTCTGTCGTCATGCGCTTTTCCTCCGGGTCATGGCCAATTCAACGGCGACGGCGAGCAAGCCGGTGCCACCGACGACGACGTGGAACGGATGGTCGAACGGGATGAGATGGAGCAGCACCGGCTCGCCGGTGAGCGCGCCGGAGGCGCCGAGCCCGACATAGAAGAGGCCGAAGCCCAGCGCAAAGATGCGCGAGCCCCTGGAGCCGCCGAATCGCAGGAGAGCAAACCCGATCAACCCGCTAACGATGTGCAGCACCGAATGCGCGGGAACCATGTGCGTTTCGGCGAGCAGCACGGGGATGGCGCGGTCGACGGCCGGCACCAACCGCGCGATCAACGTGATGGTGCCTTGAAGGAACAGACCGCTGCTCGCGATCCAGGTGTAGGCGCGGGTCGGCCTGAGATGCATCACGACGGCCTCGCCATGCGGATTGAGCAGAGGCCGAGGAAGGTCTGCAAGGCGGTTGCAATCGCGAAGCCGCCAAACCAGACCATCGTGGCAAGTCCGACGCGGCGCGAACAGGTCGCGGTGGATGAACGATGCGACCAGCACCAGCGCCGCGAAGGCCATCATCGACGCCACAACGATGCGCCATTCGATCCAGTACCCTCGGCGAGCGAGCAGCAGGCCGCCGACGCCGAAGGATAGGAACGGCCCCGAATAGATCTGCGCCAGCAGCACCGGAATTCGCCACGGCCAGACCGAGACCATGAAATTCGGGAGGAAGAGCAGGCATGCCGCCAGCGTCACGCAGACCACGCCCTGGACGGCGAGGACAACGCGCGCCCAAGGCGGAACAGCGGCCGGCGTATCCGTGAGTTTGGCCGGCGGACGTGCCCAGGCGAGCCACGCACCCATCAGCGGATAGGCGATGTAGGCGCCGAACCAGAACCACACCGGCGGCCGGCTGTAGTCGAACTCGCCGAGATGAAGCAGCGAAACGAGCAGCAGCATACCGGTCCATACGGCGGCCATGATGACCGCGACCTGGACCTCGGCCGCGCGGCGGGCGATCAGCGCCAGTCCCATCAGCACCATGCCGGACAAGTACATGGCGCCGATGAAGCGTGCGTGCAGCGGCGGCACGGCCCATGGGATGGCGCGGACGATCTCGCCCGGGACGAGGTAACCCCAGAATCCAACCCAGAGCGCAAGGGAGCCGACAAGGGCAAAGAATATCCGGTGTGCGCGGCTGACGGGATGCAAGCGCAAATCTCCACGGGCTCTTCGGCGCCAACTGCTACGGTTAGCGCGGCTCGCTGCGAGTCTGCTTGGCTGTCAGTGAACTGGCATTTGGGGTCGCAGCGAACAGCGCCGGCGGCGCTAGTCGCGCGCCGCGTGGCCGCGCTTCCAACCGCCGTTCGCCTCGGCGCGCACCTCCGACGGCGTTGCACCGAAATGCCGGCGGAAGGCGTGGTTGAAACTCGACAGGTCGGAGAAGCCGGCATCGAAGGCAATCGCGCCGATCGGCACGCCGGCCGATGCCTGATCGGCGAGGCGTCGATACACGCGTTGCAGGCGCTGGCCGAGGACATAGCGTGACAGCGACACGCCCTCCGTCTCGAACAGCTTGTGAACGTAGCGCGGGCTTACGCGGTGGCGGCGGGCAAGCTCTGCCGCGCTCATCTCGCCGTGTTCGAGGTTGCGGGCAATGTCGGCCTTGATGGCGGCAAGGCGCGCGGCGCGCACGCCGCGCCCGCGGGCGATCTCGGCGGCATCGCGGGAGGCGCCGATCGCCATGGCCACAAGATCGTGGACATGAGTCGCCACCAGGCGGCCAAGGTCGGCATTGGTTATCGCCTGCGGATCCTCAAGCAGGCGCAGGTAGCCCATCAGCAGGCGCAGGGCTTCGTTGTCACCGCGGATCGGCCGCGCCAGGGCGGCATCGAGGTCAGAGACGACACCGACCAGCGCCTTGCGCGGGATGGAGAAGCAGGTGAACGCCGACGCCGCATTCGGTGCCGACGCGGCGCCGTTGGTAATAACTCCCGGCTCGCCGTTCGTCAGGGGGATGGCGTCGCCACCGGCCAGATCTTCCTGACGACCGATCTGCGTGGCGGCCCAGTGTTCGGCGGCGCTGGTAACAAAGGCGACATCATCGCCGCGGATCAGTTCGCGCAGGATCCGATATTGCGCACCCGAACAAGTGCCCAGCATCAGGCCAAGCTCGGGAAGCAGGCGCACCGTGGCGCTGGCTCGGTAGGGTCGCTCGCCAATGGGCTCGATGTCGAGCCCGGCGACTTCGCGCCCGAAGAACTCGCGCCAAGCCGTCGTGCGCTCGCGCTCCGAAAAGTCCTCGGTCGAGAACCGAATCGTGGGGATGCTATCTGTCGACGCCATCGCCAGCCGCCTCGCCGCCCGCCAGCAGCAGACTACACTAACAGACCACAATCATCGGTGCGTGAGGTTTGTTAGGCGGAATACATCCGGCCGGCAGTCCCGCAAGGCGGGGCCTACAGCAATCCGACTTCGTGAAGCTTGGCTTCGACCAGCGCCCGGTCGAACGGCTTCAGGATGTACTCGTCGGCGCCGGCCCTCAGCGCCTTGGCGATCTGCGCCACATCCGCCTCGCTGACGCAGAACAGAACCTTGGGATCGCGTCCGTGGTCGAGCTTGCGCAGGTTTGCCAGCACGTCGATGCCTTCCATCGCCGGCAGGTGCCAGTCGAGCAGGATCATGTCGGGCATGCCGCGCCGGCAGATCTCCAGCGCCTGGCTGCCATCCTCGGCCTCCGACACGGTGAAGTCGAAGCCCTCGAAGATCCGCCGGGCGACTTTGCGGACCACGCTGGAATCGTCGATGACCAAACAGTGTTTCATGGGGTTTCCCCACAGTATGGGCGAGCCGCGGCCGCGCTCCGCCAGCGTGGATACCCCGCAGCCTACCCGTCGATAGTTAACGCCCTGTGACGGGCCGGCGAACGGAAAAGGCCGGGTTTCAGGCCCCGGTCGCCGCCGCGGCGACGGCCGGTTCCGCCGCTGCCGCCTCGATCACGACATCGGCGCCGTCGAGCCGCGCCGACACCGCCATGCCGCAGGTCCGCGCCAGCGCTCCGGTGTAGTAGGCCTGGACGAGCTGGGCGTCGACCAACACCCCCTCGATGTCGCCCGGCACCAGCTTCTCGAAGGCCGGCGGCACCCGCGCGCTGGGTCCGGTCGAGCGCAGCAGGAAGCGCGCCGGCGAGGCCGAGGGCACGTTGACGTGGATGGTGCCGCCGCGCGGCACCGCGGCGTTGGCGAGCAGGATCAGGTTGAGCAGCAGCTTGACCAGGTTCTTGGGCATGAGCACGCGCGGCGCTTCCCAGGAGAACGCGGCCTTCTCGCCATCCATGTAGCCGGTCGCCACCTTCTGGGCATCGCCGAGATCGATTTCGGCGCCGGCCGAACCCGCCGCCCCGAACGCCAGCCGGGCGAACTGCAGCTTCGCCGAGGCCTGCCGCGCGCTGCGCTTGATGAGGCCGTTGGCGAACTCGCGCATTTCCTCGCTGTTGTCCTCTTCGAGGACTTCGAGGCCGTTGATGATCGCCCCCACCGGCGAGATGATGTCGTGGCAGACGCGGCTGCAGAGCAGCGCGGCAAGGTCGAGCGCTTCGAGTTCGACCCGTTCCGTCATGATTCCTCCGACCTGGTGACCGCTTCGCCGCCGGCGAATCATGCCGCGCCGGCGGGCAAACGGGGATACACCGGGCTTTCGCCCGTGCCAACCGCGTGGGCCCCCCGCGAACGTGCGACCCCCGCAGCCGTGACCGTGCCCACATTTGGTCTAGAATCCGTGCGATTCGCGCGCCGCACGCCTTTTCCCCGGGAACAGTGGGAACCCGACATGACCTCGCTCTTGCATACCGCCGCCATCGCCCTTGCCGTTGCCGCCGGTCTGGCTGCCGCACCCGCGTTGGCCCAGCAATACGGCGCGCCGCCGCCCTCGGATGGCTACGCGGCGCCCTCGGACGGCTACGCCGCCCCGCCGCCGCCCCCGGCAGAACGACGCCTATACCAGCGAGGAACTGGTCCGCGAGGGACATACCTTCTTCGGCGACGTCTCGGAGGGCTTGGCCAGCATCATCGAGCGGTCGGTGAGCCAGTATGGCCTGCCCAACGGCTACATCCTCGGCCAGGAGGGCAGCGGCGCCATTGTCGGCGGCCTGCGCTACGGCGAGGGCACGCTCTTCACGCGCAATGCCGGCCAGCACAAGATCTTCTGGCAGGGGCCGACCATCGGCGCCGACATCGGCGGCAACGGCGACCGGGTGATGATGCTGGTCTACAATCTGCCGTCGGTCGACGCGGTCTACGACCGTTTTCTGGGCGTCGCCGGCTCGGCCCACGTCATCGCCGGCTTCGGCATGACCGTCCTCGGCCGCGACGGAATTTACATCGTTCCCATCGTTTCCGGCGTCGGCGCACGCCTCGGAGTCAATTTTGGTTACCTGAAGATGACCCGGAAACCGACCTGGAATCCCTTCTGATCCGCGGGTTTTACCACTCCGGCGGTTCGTGTGAGGGGATAGATTGCCGTCCGGCCCCTAATCGCATTTAATTGGCGGTAACATGGCGTCGCCATGATCCCGGCCCGCGACGTGTCGGGACGCGTCGGGCGCTCGGAGGCTGGGACTTGATTCAGGCGGTAATGTATTTCGCACTCGGCCTGTTTTCCGCCGGCCTGTTGGTGCTCGTGATCGCGCCTCTGGTCTGGCGGCGGGCGGCGCGGTTGACGCGGGCCCGCGTCGAGGCGAGCGTCCCCCTCACCCGCGCCGAGATCAACGCCGACAAGGATCGCCTGCGCGCCGACTTCGCCATCGCCACCCGCCGGCTCGAGGTCAGCCAGGCCCAGATCAACGACAAGCTCGTCGCCCAGTCGGCCGACCTCACCCGCCGGCAAGAGCAGATCAACGAACTCAGCGGCATCCGCGACGAGCTGACCGCCAAGGTCGCCGAACTGGAAGAGCACGTCGCCAGCCTGACCACCAGCGTCGCCGAAAACGAGACCGCGCTGGCCACCGCCCGTGCCGATATCGTGAGCCGCGATGGCGAGATCAGCGCCCGCGCCGCCAAGCTGAACGCCACCGAGGGCGAACTCGAGGGCAGCCGGCAGCAGACCGCCGAGCTGCGGCTCGAACTGGTCGCCCGCAACACCCAGATCGGCAATCTCGAAGATCGCATCCGGGAACTGACCCAGTCCGAGGAGAGCCTCACCGCGACGCGCGACCAGCTCACGGCCGAGCTTGCCGCCGAGCGTGCCGAGCTTGCCAGCCAGCGCCAGCGCGCCGAGCGCCTCGAGGCCAGCCTG
This sequence comes from uncultured Alphaproteobacteria bacterium, assembly GCA_963784605.1. GTDB lineage: Bacteria > Pseudomonadota > Alphaproteobacteria > Rhizobiales > Kaistiaceae > CAVSRC01. The sequence goes on along the minus strand of CAWARW010000004.1, from coordinate 107,332 downwards.
CAGGCCTTGCAGACCGAGCGGCAGCAACGCATTGCCGAGATCGAGCGGCGCGGCAGCGATCTGAAGGCCGTCGAGGCGGAGATGGCCGCCGAGCGCGCCCGTTTCGAGCAGCTTTCCGCCGAACTCGCGGCGGAGCGCCAGGCGCGCGCCGAACAGACCCTGCGCGCCGACGATCTCGCCACCGAGGTCGCAACGCTGACCGGCCAGCGTGCCGAGCTCCAGCGCGCCGCGGCCGAGACCGACGGCCGGCTGCAGGCGCTGACCGCCGAGATTGCCGCCGAGCGCGGCCGGGCCGACGGCCTTGTCGGTGACCTCGCAGCGCTGCGTGACGATCATGCCCGGCAGAAGGACGAGGCGACCCGCCTGTCCGACGAACTGCTCACCGTGCTGGCCCAGATCACCGCGGAACGCGAGCGCACCCATGCCGAGCACGGCCGGGCCGAGAGCCTGTCGGCGAACCTCGCCACCCTGCAGGACGACCATGCCCGCCAGAAGGACGAGACCGCTCACTTCGCCGACCAGGTGCTGACGCTCTCCGCCACCGTCGCCGCCGGGCACGAGCAGTTGGCCGCCCGCAAGGCGGAAATCGACGCAATCACCGGCGAACGCGACCGGCTGGCCGCCGAGCTGAAGAAGCTTCAGGTCGAGGCCGAGGCGCTCAACGCCGAACTCTTCGAGGACGTGCGCCTGCAGGAAGAGATGGAGCGGCGCCTGCACGAGACCGAGATGGCGCTGTCCGACACCAAGGCCGAGATCGTCTCGCTGCGCATTCGCCACCAGGCCGATACGGTCGTCGGCTCCGACAATCTGCGCAAGACGCTGGCGACCAGCGAAGCGGACAAGCGATCGCTCGCCGAACAGCTGGCGGCGCTGCAGAGCGACCTGGCGGCGCTGCGCGCCGAGAACACCGCGCTGCGCCATGCCCCGGCTCCGGCGGCCGGCGACGGCCCCGACCACGACCATGGCCACGACCATCAGACCAATCAGGACCTGCGCGAGCGGCTGAACGAGATCGCGGCCAATGTCGTCCGCCTCACCCAGACGATCGCGTCCGGCGACGGCGCACAACTGGCACCGGCCGAAAACGGCAATGGCCACGACGGCCGGCAGCCGCCTGCCGCCACCGCGGAGGCGGGCGATGCGACGCCGCCGGCCAGCGAAGGCGCCACGCTGGCCGAACGCCTGCGCGCCCTTCAGCACGCCGGCGCCCGCCATTGAACCGGGCAAACCGCAGCAGTTGACCGATCGGCCTATTTCGTCGACGGGTTCATCCACTGCTCGCGGATCTTCTCGCCGATCAGGCAATCGGCCTGCGGCGTCGGCCGGAAGGCCGCCGGCATCAGCCGCGGCGTCAGGCCGGAAATCTCCAGCACCAGCTTGCGCCGGATCGCCCGCTCGAATCCGGTGGTATCGTCGACGGTGACCATGAAGGCGCCCGGACCGCCGATCACGCAGTCGCGATAATAGACGTCGAGGTCCGGGATGTTGAACATGGTGTAGGCGTCGTTCGTCTTCAGCACGATCGGCAGGCCGTTGATGGCGATCCCCTGCTCGATCACCTGATCGCGCATCGCCGCGACCGGCAGGCCCATGTTGTTCGGTCCGTCGCCGGAGACATCGATCACCTGGCGCATGCCGCGCGCGCCGCTGGCGGCGAACAGGCGCGCCGCCGCCTCCAGCCCGCCGGAGATCGAGGTGCCCATCTCGCGCATCATCGGCACCTGCTCGAGCGACGCGGCGAAGGCCTCCGCCTCGGCGCCGTTGCCGATGAACGTCCACGGCACCAGCACCTGCTGGTAGCCCGGCCCCGACCATTCCATGTAGGTGACGGCGATGCGCCCGGCGGCGCCCGACTGGATCGCCTGGATCACCTCCGGATGACGGAAGGCAGCGACATAGCCGTCGCGCTGCAACTGCTGCTCGTCGCGATCCATCGAGCGCGACACGTCGACGGCGAGCACCAGTTCCAGGTCGACGTCGACCGCCGCGGCCGCCGGCCCGGCCAGGCAGATGAAGCCGAAGGTCGCCGTAAGGGTCATCAGCTTCCCCATGTCCCACCTCCATCGCCCGGCCCGGTCCCCATGGGAAAATAGCTATGGCGGCCGCCGGCCGCGTCAAACGCTCCGCTCGGGCGCCGGCAATCCCAGCCGCGGGTTGCCGTAGCCGGCTTACCGTGACAGCATCGATTCGGCCCGCAAATCGGGTACCGAAGCCATGCCTCGCAAGCCTGCCTGGGCGTCCCTGCCCGACGACGAGCTTCTGCAGCTGCGCATCAAGGACCTCGGGTTGCGCATCGAGGGCACGTGGCTGGACGACTGCCTGCAGCGGCTGCACGAGGAGCTTCGCCAGCGCGGCCTGCATGTCCGCCCGCACGCCTGGCTGTCGGACGAATGGTTCAGCCCCGACAATTCGCCGGGCATCGCCATTCCCTTCTACCTCGCCCATCCCCGCCTGATGCGCCTGGAGCGCCGCAAGATCCTCGAGGTCGATGGTGGCAGCCCGCCGGAGTGCCTGCGCATCCTGCGCCACGAGACCGGCCACGTCGTCCAGCACGCCTATCGGCTCAGCCGCCGCCGCCGCTGGCGCGAACTCTTCGGCCGCTCATCGACGCACTACCCGCGCTACTACCGGCCCAACCCGTCGAGCCGCAACTTCGTCCAGCACCTGCGCCTGTGGTACGCGCAGGCGCACCCGGACGAGGATTTCGCCGAGACCTTCGCGGTGTGGCTGAGCCCGCGCTCCAACTGGCGCAAGCGCTATGCCGGCTGGCCGGCGCTGAAGAAGCTGAACTACGTCGACGAGCTGATGCAGGAGATCGCCGACGACAAGCCGTCGCTCACCCGCCGCGTTCTGGTCGACCCGGTGAGCCGGATCGACCGCACGCTGGAGGAGTACTATCGCCGCAAGCAGGCCATGTACCTGGTGATGCCGCCGCAGATCTACGACCGCGACCTGCGCAAGCTGTTCTCGGACAAGCCGGAGGACGCCGGCGCGCCCGCCGCCTCCACCTTCCTGCGTCAAAACCGCGCCAAGATCAGGCAGATCGTTGCGCGCTGGACCGGCGAGCACCAGTTAACGCTGGATTCGCTCCTCAACGACATGATCGTCCGCTGCCGCGAATTGAAGCTGCGCGCCGCCGGCGACGAGGATCAACTGCGCATGGATTTTTCAGTGCTGTTCACCGCCAAGACCGTGCTGTCGCTCTACGGCACCGGCCGACGCAAGTGGTTCGCCCTATGAAGCCACTGCGCGTTCTGGTGCTGATGCATCCGGAGCTGATGCCCCCCGACACGATGGAAGGCCACAGCGAGCAGGAGATCAACGTCTGGAAGACGGAGTACGACGTGCTGTCGACGCTGCGCGCCTCCGGCCACGCCGCCAAGGCGCTGGGCGTGCAGAACGAGCTGCAGCCGATCCGCGACGAGGTCGAGAGCTGGAAACCCGACGTGGTCTTCAATCTGCTCGAGCAGTTCCACGGCGAGACCGCCTACGACCAGAACGTCGCCAGCTATCTCGAACTGCTGCGCATTCCCTATACCGGCTGCAACCCGCGCGGCCTCATGCTGGCGCGCGGCAAGGACATCTCCAAGCAGCTGCTCGCCTATCATCGCGTGCCGGTGCCGGCCTTCGCCGTCTTCCCCAAGAAGCGCCAGGTGAAGCGGCCGAAGCGCCTCGCCTTCCCGCTCATCGTCAAGAGCCTCAGCAAGGACGCCTCGGAAGGCATCTCGCAGGCCTCGGTGGTCAACAGCGACGAGCGGCTGGCCGAGCGCGTCGGCTTCATCCACGAGCGCATCGGCACGGCGGCGATCGCCGAGCAGTATATCGACGGGCGCGAGCTCTATGTCGGCGTGCTCGGCAACGACCGCCTGCGGGTCCTGCCGGTGTGGGAGCTCGAGTTCGCCAACCTGCCCCGCCGGGCCCGGCGCATCGCCACCGAATGGGTCAAGCACCGCACCGACTATCAGGAGCGGCGCGGCGTGTTGCAGGGACCGGCGGAGGACCTCGCACCCGAGGTCGAATCGCACATCAGGCGGCTGGTCAAGCGCATCTGCCGCGTCCTCGATCTCGATGGCTACGCCCGCATCGACTTCCGCCTGTCGGCCGACGGCGTGCCCTATTTCCTCGAGGCCAATCCCAACCCGGAGATCGCCTCCAGCCAGGAATTCGCGCAGGCCGCGCTGCACGATGGCGTGCCCTATCCCGAGCTGATCAACCGCATCCTGGCGCTCGCCGTCCGCCGCGCGGCGGTGATGGGATAGTTGCGGGGCCCTGTCCCGCCTACCCGCGGCCGACGTAGGGCATGGCGGTCGCCATCACCGTCATGGTCAGCACGTTGGCGCTGAGCGGCAGGCCGGCCATGTAGACCACGGCGTCGGCGACCGCCTGCACGTCCATGCGCGGCTCGCTCTTGCGGCTCATGTCCGCCTGCAGCACGCCCGCCGTCATCTTCTCGGTCATGTCGGTGGCGGCATTGCCGATGTCGATCTGGCCGCAGGCGATGTCGTAGGGCCGCCCGTCGAGCGCCGCCGACTTGGTGATGCCGGAGACGCCGTGCTTGGTGGCGTTGTAGGCGACGGCGTAGGGCCGCGGCACATGCGCCGAGATCGAGCCGTTGTTGATGATGCGGCCGCCGCGCGGGTCCTGCGCCTTCATCAGGCGGAACGCCGCCTGCGTGCATAGGAAGACGCCGGTGAGATTGGCCGCCACCACCTTCTGCCAGTCGGCGAAGGCGAGGTCTTCCAGCGCCACCGCCGGGGCGCCCATGCCGGCATTGTTGAACAGCACGTCGAGCCGGCCGTAGGCCTCCTTCGTCCTGGCAAAGAGCGCGTTGACCGAATCCGGATCGCCGACGTCGGTCGCCACGGCCAGCGCAGCACCTCCGCGCTCGCGGATGTCCCCGGCGACGGCGTCGATGGCCGGCTGCCGGCGGCCGGCAAGCACCAGCGTATATCCGGCCGCGGCCAGCGCCAGTGCCGAGGCCTTGCCGATACCGCTGCCGGCGCCCGTCACCATTGCAATTCTGCCTGTCGCCATATCTGCCTCCCGTCGTGCTCGCGCTGCCCGGCCCAGCGCGGGCAAGCGTCCTGCTTCCCTTTTAGCCGACCGCGCCCGTCACAGGAACTTGACGCAGATCGGCGTGCCCGCCGCGACCTCGCTGCCGGTCGGCGTCAGCGTGCCCTTGTCCGCATCGACGCGGAACATGACGACATTGTTGGTATCCTGGTTGGCGGCGGCGATGAAGTCGCCCTTCGGGCTCAGCGTGAAGTTGCGCGGAATGTGACCGCGCGTGCTCTCGTGCCCGACCAGCGTCATGGTGCCGCGCTCCGCGTCGAGGGCGTAGATGACGATCGAATCGTGGCCGCGATTGGAGCCGTAGAGGAAGCGGCCGGAAGGCGCCACCTGCACCTCGGCGCAACTGCTCTCGCCGCTGAACCCGTCGGGCAGCGTCGGCAGCGTCTGCAGCTCGCTCAGCATCCCGCGCTCCGCATCGTAGGCATAGGCGGTCATCGTCGAGTTCAGCTCGTTGATGAGATAGGCGAAGCGCCCATTCGGATGCATCGCAAGCTGGCGCGGGCCGGCGCCCGGCTTCGTCTTCACTTCCGCCTGGTCGGGGTTCGCGGTGAGCGTCCCCTGCGCCGCGTCGAGCACGTAGATCTTGACGCTGTCGCAGCCGAGGTCGGGCACGAAGACATAGCGATTGGCGGCGTCGATCTCGACCGCGTGGGCATGCGGACCCTTCTGCCGCCGCGGATCGACGCTCGATCCGGCGTGCTGGATGACGCAGCTCGCCTCCGTCAAGCGATCCGTCTTCCGCGATCGGCAGCACGGCGACGCTGCCGCTGGCGAAATTGGCGACGAGCACGCAGCGGCCCGATCGCTCGACCATCAGGTGGCAGGGGTCGGTGCCATGGCTGGCGACCGTGTTGAGATAGGTGAGCGCGCCGGTTGCGGCATCGATGCGGTAGGCGCTGACGGCGCCGCTCGCCATCCCCTGGTATTCCTTGAACTCGTTGACGCAGTAGAGGAATTTCCGCGCCGGGTCGAACGCGATATAGGACGCGTTGCGCACCCCCGCGGTCACGCCGGCCGGTTCCAGCACGCCGCCTGCCGCGTCGAAGCGGAACGCATAGATGCCCTTGCCCTGGCCCTGAAGCACCTGACCGGTGCCGAACAGGATCGGTTCGCTGTAGGTGCCGACATAGACCAGATCGCTTGCCATGATGTCCCTCTTGGTGTCGTGGCAACGCGGCCCGTGCGTGGCCGGGAGAGCCCACGCACAGGCCGCGTTCAGCCTCCCGCGGGAGGCTATTCGACGGAGATGCCGATGTCCTTGCAGATGTCCTTGAGATAGTTCATGCCGGCGACGGTCTCGGCGACGAACTCCTCGGTGGCGACCTCGTTGCGATAGACGCCGGGCGCATTGCTCTTGCCCCGCGACACCCCCGGCACGTCCTCCAGCTCGATCGACACCGTGCCGTCGTAGCCGACATCCTGGAGCGCCACGAACATGGCGTGCCAGTCGATCTTGCCCATGCCCGGCCGCCAGTGGACGTTGGTGACGGCGTCGTTGTCGGAGGCGTGGATGTGGATGATGCGCTTGTTGAGGCGATAGACGGTGATGTTGGGGAAGTCGCCGACCGGGAAGGTGTGGCTGGGATCGAAGTTGATGCCCATCGCCGGATGGTCGACGTGCTCCAGCAGGCGCAGCGCACCGTCGGTGTTGGCGAGATAGCGGCCGGGATGCGGCTCGACGCTCATCATCACGCCGGCCGCGCCGCAGGCCTCGGCGCAGGCGCGCACCGCCGCGACGTAGTCCGCGTAGTTCTGGTCCCAGTCGAGGGCGCGCGGCACGTCGCGGGTGCCGTATTTCTGCACCAGCGGCTTGGTGGTGATGCGCGGGATTTCCACCGCGTCGTGCATGGCGAAGCCGTGCGAGGACACCATGTTGATGATCGGCGAGCCGAGCTCGGTGCCGATCTCCACCGCCTTCTTCCAGTCGGCGATCGCCGCCTCGCGCTTGGCCTTGTCGCCATGCGACAGGTCGTGCGGCGTATGCACGAACTGCGAGATGCCGATGCCGGAGCTGGCCAGCTCGCGCTTCATGTCGGCGATCTTGGCCTTGGTCCAGTAGTTGTTCAGGTAGTCGGCGTTCCAGGCGATCAGTTCGATGGCCTTGAAACCCGAGGCAGCAACACGGCGGATGGCGTCCTCATAGGGCGGTTCCCACTGGAACGGCCAGGACGAGGCTCCGAACCTCATTGGATCGACTCCTTGGCTAGCAGGCGCGCGAGCGCGGTCGGCAGTTGCGGTCGGAGAGGCTCCTGTCAGCGTGTCCGCATGTCAGGCGAACGACAAAGGCGGCATCGAAATCCGGACTGACCGTCCGCGGCGGGCGCCCCCGTCCACCCCGGCTGTCACGGTGCCCGACGCCGCCAATTCCTCCCCAGACGTCGTTCATGTCGGCAGTTGGAGACCGGACTTCCGCCGCTGTACCGCCTGCCGCTGGCCTGGAATCTAGCAGGCTCAACCGAACATTGGTGGTATCGACTGATAAAAAAGAGGTATCAGTCGCCGGCGGAGACGCCGATGGAATTCAAGCAGATCAGGACCTTTGTGGCGCTCGCCGAGTGCCTGCATTTCGGCCATGCCGCAGAGCAGCTCGGCATCGCCCAGCCGCACGTCAGCCGCCGCATCCGCCAGCTCGAGGACGATCTCGGCGTCGCCCTCTTCCTGCGCGACCGGCGCAACGTCAAGCTGACCGAGGCCGGCCGCGTCTTCCTCGGCGAGGCGCGCCGCATGCTGGCCGACGCCGAGCTTGCCCGCGAGCACACCCGGGAGAGCGCCCTCGGCCGGCGCGGCCGCCTTAACCTCAGCCTCATCGCCTCGGCCATGCTCGGCACCCTGCCGGCGATCCTGCACGGCTTCCGCAGCCGCTATCCCGACGTCCACATCGCCGTGCGCGAACTCGACAGCGCCTCGCAGTTCGAGGCGCTGGCCGCCGAGACCACCGATGTCGCCTTCGTCCATCCGGCGCCGCGCAGCTCGCCCGCCTTCGCCCAGGTCGTGCTCGATCGCGATCCGCTGGTGGCCGTGCTGCCGGCCAGCCATCGCCTCGCCGGCGAGGCGTCGATCCGGCTTGCCGACCTCGCCGGCGATCCCTGGATCATGTTCCCGCGCGACAGCTCGACCGCCATCTACGACCGCATCATGGCGACCTGCGAGCGCGCCGGCTTCGCCCCCAAGGTGGTCCAGGAGGCGGGCCCGGTGCCGACCCGCCTGGGGCTGGTCGCGTCGGGCTTCGGCGTCCACCTCGTCCACAAGGCGTGGGAGATCATGCGCTACCCCGGCATCGTCTACATCCCGGTCCACCCGACCGCGACGATCGCCCACGCCTGCTACTGGCGCAAAGCCGACCGCAACCCGATCCTGCACGTCTTCCTCGACGTGGTCCGCGAGCATCGGCCGGTCGAGCGCGGCAAGGCGGGCGCGCCGCGCGCTTGACATACGCCGCCGGTGACGCCTAAGGCCCCACGGCGCCGCTGCCTGTTCGCCTCCCGGGGGATTCCATGATCCGTTTTTCCGCCAACCTCGGATTTCTGTGGCCGGAGCGGCCGCTGCTCGAACGCATCGCCGCGGCCGGCCGCGCCGGCTTCAAGGCGGTCGAACTGCACTTCCCCTACGAGACGCCGGCGGCCGAGACCCGGGCCGCCTGTGCCGAGGCGGGCGTCGCGCTGCTCGGCATCAACACCAACATCGATCCGCGCCCCGGCGGCCATCTCGGCCTGGCGGCGGTCAGCGGACGCGAGGCGGATTTCGCCGCCCTCGTCGACCAGTCGATCGCCTATGCGGTGGCGGCCGGCGGCACCGCGGTGCACGTCATGGCCGGCCGCGTCGGCGAGGCCGAGCGCGCCGCGGCAACCGAGACGCTGGTCAGCAACCTGACGCTCGCCGCCGACAAGGCCGCGGCGCACGGCCTCACCCTGCTGCTCGAGCCGCTCAACCCGCACGACAATCCCGGCTACTTCTATTCGACCGTCGAGCCGATCGTCGCGGTCATCGAGCGCGTCGCCGCGCCCAACCTCAAGCTGATGTTCGACGCCTATCACGTCGGCCGCGCCGAGGGCGACGTCATCCGGCGCCTGCGCGAATTCTGGCAGCACGTCGGCCACGTGCAGATCGCCGCCGTGCCCAGCCGCGCCGAGCCCGACGAAGGCGAGCTCAATTTCCCGGCCATCTTCGCCGTGCTGGAGGACCTCGGCTACGCCGGCTGGATCGGCGCCGAATACCGGCCGCGCGGCGACACCAATGCCGGGCTCGCCTGGGTCGAGAAGCTGGGCGTGGCGCTGTAGGCCGCCGCAGCGATTTGGCGGCCACTCCTCATCCTGTGGACTGACACGCAACCGTCATCGGGCCGTCAACAGGACTTCAAGCGCAGTTGGAAGACTGCCGGTCGCGCCTGAGGGGAGCGAGTGCCCCTCCTTTCCCATTTTCCAAACGCCAATCGTCCACTCGTAGGGCGACGAAGGATTGACGGAGGTATCATGTACTTGAACTGGAAGCGCACGCTTCTGGCGACGACCGCGCTCGTGCTCACGGGTTCGGCCGCCATGGCGACGGACATCAACTTCACCCCGGTGCCGTTCGCGGCGACCGACGCCGACAAACGCGCCGTGTTCGCGTCCGACAGCGTCACCATCGACGGCCAGAGCTATGCCATCGGCTATCACGTGCTCGCCCGCAGCGGCGACAAGATCGGCGACACCGTCTATGCCACGCTGACCGACAAGGACGGCCAGCCGGTCAAGAGCGCCGACGGCTCCGTGCACATTTCGGTCGACGCCGACTTCTCGTCCCTGCTCCCCGTCGGCGGCAAGCTGTTCAACGTCACCCATTTCGAATCGCGTCCCGGCGCCATGTACCTCTCCGAGCTGGCGCAGGCTGACGACGGCACGCTGACCATCAAGTCGACCAAGCCGATCGATTTCTCGGCGGTCGGCGGCCTGTGGGTGCCGTGCGCCGGTTCGGTGACGCCGTGGGGCACGCATCTCGGCTCCGAGGAATATCCGCCGGATGCCCGCGCCGTCGAGGAAGCCACCTCGATGAAGGACATCGACGACTACTACAAGCCGATGATCCGCTACGTCGGCCTCGACCCGGAAAAGGCGACGGTCGAGGAGTTCAAGGCCGGCTTCAAGCCGTACAACTTCGGCTATCCGACCGAGATCACGGTGAAGGAGGACGGCTCCTACACGGTGGCCAAGCACTACGCCATGGGCCGCGTCGCGGTTGAGCTCGCCAAGGTCATGCCCGACGAGAAGACCGCCTACATCTCCGACGACGGCACCAATGTCGGCTTCTTCATGTTCGTCGCCGACGAGGCCGGCAAGCTCGACGCCGGCACGCTCTACGCCGCCAAGTGGCACCAGACCTCGGACCAGGACGCCGGCGCCGCCGACATCACCTGGGTCGACCTCGGCCACGCCAACAGCGACGACGTCGCCAAGGCGCTCAAGGACGGCGTGAAGTTCTCCGATCTGTTCGAGACCGCCAAGATCGCCGACGACGGCTCCTGCCCCGCCGGCTTCTTGACCTCCAACGCCGAAGAGCGCGCCGAGTGCCTGAAGGTGAAGCCGGGCATGGACATCGTCGCTTCGCGCGTCGAGACCCGCCGCTATGCCTCGATGATGGGCGCCACCACCGAGTTCCGCAAGGAAGAGGGCATCACCCTCGACCCGGCCACGAAGACCCTGTTCGTCGCCATGTCCGAGGTGAACAGCGGCATGGAGAACGCTGCCAAGGGCGGCAAGCCGACCGACAAGTACGAGAAGGGCGGCAGCAACGACATTCGCCTCGCCGCCAACAACTGCGGTGCGGTCTATGCGCTGGCGCTCGCCACCGACGCCACCATCGGCTCCGACTACGTCGCCACCAGCGAGAAGGCGCTGGTTGCCGGCAAGCCGACCAAGTACGACGACGGCAGCCCCTATGCCGGCAACACCTGCGATGTCGACGGCATTGCCAATCCGGACAACATCTCCTTCCTCATCGGCTACAACACGCTGATCATCGGTGAGGACTCCGGCACCGGCCACCAGAACGACGCCATCTGGGCGTACGGCATGGCCGACGGCAAGCTGACCCGCATCTTCTCGACGCCCTACGGCTCGGAGACGACCTCGGCCTACACCTACAACAACGTCGGCGGCCACGGGTACATCATGGCGGTGGTCCAGCACCCCTACGGCGAGTCCGACGAGGACAAGCTGGCCGAGCCGGCCGATGCCCGCGCCTACGTGGGCTACATCGGGCCGTTGCCGGCTCTGACCAACTAGGCGGACCAATCCGCAGGACGCCGGCGGGTCGACAGGGCCCGCCGGCCTTCTTCCCGTCCTTGACCGCCTCATCAGCCGGGAGATTCCCCCGCGAGGAGCAGACCCATGCCGCGTCGGACCGTCCTTGCCCTGGTCGCCATTCTCTCGCCCGCCGCCGGCCTCGCCGCCGACCGCCTCGGCAGCCCGCTCGACAACCCCACCGCGTTCATTCCGCCGCAGTGCTACACCGATACCGTCGATGCCGCCGGCGCCGTCCACAATCCCTGCTTCACCTGCCACGTCCGCGGCCGCCGCCCGAACGCCGTCAACGACGCGGACCTGCAGCTCTCCTACGCCTTCCCGGCACCGGCGCTTGCCAACCCGTGGACCAACCTTTTCGAGGACCGTCGCCAGCGCATCGCCGCGATCAGCGACGACGAGATCCTCACCTACATCCGCAAGGACAACTACCTGACGCCGGAGGGCGCCATCCGCCTGGCCAGCATCCTCGCCGACCCGCCGCCCGGCTGGGACGCCGACGGCGACGGCACATGGAGCGGCTACGTCCCCGACACCTATTTCCGCTTCGACGACGCCGGCTACGACCTCGCCCCCGACGGCCGCCGCACCGGCTGGCGCGCCTTCGCCTATACGCCGCTCCCCGGCAGCTTCTCCCCGGCGAGCGGCTCGACCGACGACGTGCTCATCCGCCTGCCGGCGGCCTATCGCGAAAGCGCCGCCGGCGGCACCGACTGGACCGCCTATGCGGTCAATCTCGCCATCGTCGAGGCGCTCATCCGCCGCGTCGATGTCGCCATCGCCCCGGTGAACGAAGCGACCTATGGCGTCGACCTCGACAAGGACGGCAAGCTCGCCACGGCCGACCACGTCGTCTTCGACTGGGCGCCGCTGGAGGGACGCGCCATGTCGTGGGTCGGCCGGGCCAGGGAGCTCTCCGCCGACGAGGCGCCGCTTGCCGCCGGCCTCTATCCGCTCGGCACCGAGTTCGTCCACACCGTGCGCTACGTCGACGCCGACGACGCCACCGGCGCGGTGGCCATGTCGAAGCGCATCAAGGAACTGCGCTACATGAGGAAGACCGTGTGGCAGACCTATGCCGACCTCGAAGAGGGGGCGCTGGCCGAGGTCAAGGAGGCCCACGACTTCCCCGACCGCCTGCCGATCTTCGACGGCAACGACGAAACCGGCCTCGCCAACGGCGTCGGCTGGCGCCTGCAGGCCTTCATCGAGGACCGCGACGGCAACCTGCGCCCGCAGACCTTCAACGAGACGGTATTCTGCGCCGGCTGCCACGGCGGCATCGGCATCACCGACGATTCGACCTTTGCCTTTCCGCGCAAGCTCGCCGCACCGATGGGCGGCTGGTTCCACTGGACCCAGCATGGGCTGGCCGGCATTCCCGACCCGGCCGGTATCGGCGGCCACGGCGAATACGCGCGCTACCTGCAGCACAACGGCGCCGGCGACGAGTTCCGCGCCAACGGCGACATCATCGAGGCGTTCTTCGATCCCGCCGGCAGGCCGAAGCCGGACATGCTCGCCAGGCTGCGCGCCGACGTCTCCGCCCTGCTCTACCCCTCGCGCCGGCGCGCGCTCGACCTCGACAAGGCCTACCGCACCATCGTCGAGGACCAGGACTACGTCCATGGCCGCGACGCCATGCCGGCGCCCGCCGCCAACGTCCGCCGCACGGTGGAGCAGGACGAGGAGACCGGCATCGCCGAGGCGCTGGAGGCGTATTAGCCGGCCGTCATTCGCTGCGGTAGATGAATTCCGGCTCGATGCTCGCCGTCATCACCAGCCGACCGTTGGGCAGATCGTTGCCGTCGAGCTTCCACGCGATCTCCTCCGGCGACAGCTTGTAGCCCTGCCAGCGTGCCAGCAGGCGCGCCTTCAGCTCGTCTTCCGGCACGGTGATCATCACCGTGGTGTCGAACAGCCCGTGCAGCGTCGACCACGGCGGATCGGCAAGCAGCAGATAGTTGCCCTCCGCGACCAGATGGCGGATCGACGACGGGATCATGCGCGCGCCGGCGCGCGCGATCTCGAGGTCGCGGTCGAACACCGGCACGGCGACCTCCGCCTCCCGGTCCTCCCTGAGCCGCTTGAGCATGTGGGCGAAACCGGCGACATCGAAGGTATGCGGCGCGCCCTTGCGCGGCCGCCAGCCGCGCGGCACCAGCACCATGTCGTCATAGTGGTAGCCATCCATCGGCAGCACCGCGGCGCTGTCCGGCTCCTCGGCATTCAGCCGCTCGACCAGCCGCTCGGCCAGCGTCGACTTGCCGGCTCCGGGCGGCCCGGCAACCGCGGTGATGCTGCGTCCCCTGCTGCCGCGCTTGCGCACCACCGACACGAGGTCGTCGAGATCGAGCGTCGTCGCCATGCATTCTCCTGACCGGGCGGGTTCGCCGCACCATTGCGGTCACCCGCACTCACCCCGCCAGGTGGAATCGCGCGCGACAACCGCCGCTTTCGCTGGGCAAGGCGTGGAGCGCGGATTATCGTCACGGGCTGGCCGCCGGCAAGCGCGGACTTACAACGACAGCGTCATCGGGAGGAGTGTTTTGTCGAGACTGGGGGGCAAGATTGCCATCGTTACCGGCGCGGGACAGGGGATCGGCGAGGGCATCGCCCGCAAGTTCGCCGCCGAAGGCGCCCGCGTCATCGTCGCCGAGCGCGACAAAAAGACCGGCGCCGCCGTGGCCCGGTCGCTGCCCGGCGCGCGCTTCATCCATACCGACGTCGCCAGCGAAGACTCGATCGCCGCCATGGTCGCCGAGACGGCGGAGACCGTCGGCGCGCCCGACATCCTGGTCAACAACGCCGGCATCGCCGTCTTCGACGAGCCGCTCAGCCTCTCCGCCGAGGAATGGCACCGCTGCTTCTCGGTCGATCTCGACGGCGTCTGGTATTGCTGCAAGCACGTGCTGCCGCATCTTCTGGCGAAGGGCGCCGGATCGATCGTCAACATCGCCTCGACGCATTCCTTCCAGATCATCCCGCACACCTTCCCCTATCCGGTCGCCAAGCATGGCGTGCTCGGGCTGACGCGGGCGCTGGCGATCGAATATGCGCCCCGCGGCATCCGCATCAACGCGATCTCGCCCGGTTACATCGATACGCCGATCAACGAGTGGTACTTCGGCACCCAGCCCGATCCGGCGGCCGCGCGCCGCAAGGCCGAGGACCTGCATCCGGTCAAGCGCCTCGGCCGCTCCGACGAGGTCGCCGCCGTCGCCACGCTGCTCGCCTCCGACGAGGCGACGTTCATGATCGGCGCGAACCTCGTCATCGACGGCGGCGTCTCCATCCGCTTCCACGACGCGTGAGGGGAGCGAACGTCGACGGCCCCAGCCGGCGCCCCTGCCCAAATTCTGAGCAAATCGCCGCCCCGCGCCCGCAATTTCCACAGGAGGTTGCGCGCCGTCTCCGATAATCATGAGCGGACGCGCGAAGACCGATCCCGCCGGGGGCCATGGACAGTCTGCTAGCCCATCCGTCGCGCAACCTTGTCCGGGTTGCGATCTTCATGGTGGTCCTGTGGACCGCCGCGACGGTCGGCTACGTCGAGGCCGGATGGAGCTTCCAGGACGCGCTCTACATGGTGACGCTGACGATCTTCACCGTCGGCTACGGCGAAGTCCACCCGATCGACACGCCGTTCCTGCACTTCATGACCATGGCGACGATGGCCCTCGGCTGCACCGGCATGATCTTCTTCACCGGCGCTCTGGTTCAGTTCTTCACCTTGCGACCGCTGCAGGCAATCATGGGCGAGAGGCGCATGCACACCGAAATCGACAAGCTGGAAGGCCACATCATCGTCTGCGGCTTCGGCCGCATCGGCGTCGAGCTCGCCAAGGCCCTGCACGACGGCGCCGCGCCGTTCGTGCTGGTCGAGCAGAGCGAGCACAAGGCGACCCAGGCGCGCGACGCCGGCTATCTGTGCATCGAGGGCGACGCCACCCTCGAGCCGACGCTGGAGGCGGCCGGCATCGCCCGGGCGCGCATCCTGGCGACGGTGCTGCCCAACGACGCCGCCAACGTCTTCATCACGCTGTCGGCGCGCAACCTCAATCCCGCGATCCAGATCATCGCCCGCGGCGACGCCGTCACCACCGAGAGCAAGCTGGTCCACGCCGGCGCCAACAAGGTGGTGCTGCCGACCCATATCGGCGCCGAGCGCATCGCCGAGATGATCCTGTTTCCAGAGACCGCGCGCTTCATCTTCGAATCCGGCACCATGCGCGAGCTGGAGCGCACGCTGCGCAATCTCGGCCTGACCATCGAGGTGGTGGTCGTGCCGGAGAACGGCGCCTTCACCGACCTCACCATCGAGGAGATCGAGACCCGCGCCCGCGGCTCGTTCTTCATCGTTCAGCTCAACCGGCGCGAGGGCGAGGCGATCACCGAGCCCGACAAGGGCCTGCGGGTTGCCGCCGGTGATGGCCTGGTGCTCGTCGGCCGCAGCGGACAGGCGATGAGCGCCCTCTTCGCCGCGCCCAGGGAGCGTGTGCGCGCCGGCCGCACGATCTTCTGACGGCCTGCCGCGCTATCGCTCGAGATTTTCCCCGATGCGGCGCAGGACGTCGGCAGCAATCGCCAGTTCCTCGTGACTGAAGCCGACGAGCAGTTCGTGCCGCAATTGATCGGCGATGCGCGCGGTCGCCGCGATGATCGGACCGGCCTGCCGCGGTCAGCGCCAGCGTCTTCGCCCGGCGGTCATCGGAGAGCGGCCGGCGTTCGATGAGCCCCTTGGCTTCGAGGCTGTCGAGAATGCGCACCAGCGTCGGCCCTTCGATCTTCAGCTGCGCGGCGAGGACCCGCTGCGTCAGCGGCTGGTCGCTGCGGGAAATCTGCAGGAGCGCCTGCCAGCGCGCCACCGTCAGGCCGGTCGGTTTCAGCCGCTCGTCGAGCCGCGCCTGCCATTTGCGGCTGACCTGCGCCAGTTCCGTTGCAAAGCTGCTCTCGACAACCATATGGGAAGCATGCTTATAGATAGGGTGCTAACGAATTGGGTAGCATCCACGCCAGCAAAGAGCAATGGGGGTTTTGGTGTACCGGAAAGTTCTGATCGCCTTTGACGGATCGGACGACAGCCGCACGGCGCTGAACGCGGGCGCCGAGCTTGCGGCTCTGTTCGGGGCCGAAGTGGTTCTCGTCGCCGTGCTCGATACGGGCATCGAGGTTGCAGCGGCGGAAGCCTACGCCAGCGGCGCCGCCGACCGGGAGCAGTTCGAGGAATCCACGTCGCTCCTCGATCAGGAGCTGGTCCAGCTCCGCCAGCGCGGCCTCACCGCCACGGCGCTGGTGGCCAATGGCCATCCGCCCACGCAGATCATCGAGAAGGCCCGCGCCGTCGGCGCCGACCTCGTGGTGATCGGCCACCGGACCCACGGGCTATGGTCGCGGCTCGCCAACGATTCGGTTGGCGTGCAGTTGGTGAAGGACCCGCCCTGCAGCATCCTCGTCGTCCCGCCGAGGGGATGATCGGTGCCGGCGGCACGCTCTGCCCGAGTTCAGGCCCCGCCGCAGTTGTGCTGGGAATCCGGCATTGACCAGGCGCGCCCCGTGCGCGCATCGAGGGAGTAGTAGACGCGCCCGCGGGTATCGTCCTTCGGGCAGTCGCGCGGCACCCACGCGAGACACACGATCACCGGGTCGCCGACCTTCGCGTCGTAGAGCGCATCGACCATGTCATAGGAGATCTCCCAGCCGTCGTTGGTGAAGTGGAGGGCGACGCCGGCGCCGGAATCGGCCCCTTCCAACGGATCGCCGAAGCGGGTGGTGAGTTCGGCGATGTGGGTGATGGCACAGTCGGCCATGCCCCGCGGCAACGGCTGGTCCAGCCGATGCGACACCTCGTCAGCAAAGGCGGCCGCCTTCGCGCCGATCAGGCCGTCGGCGTAGGATTTGGCCCAGGCGGCGGTGCCGCCATAGGTGTCGATGGCATTCACCTGGACCGCGGCGATGCACGCCTCGTCGGCGCCGCAGGCGCTCCTGTCCTGCAGCAGCCATTTGCCGATGGTGCGCTTGTCGCCGAACTCCGGCGTGAACGCCCCATAGGCTTCCGACATCAGCACGTCGAGCCGGGCGAGATAGGGGTTGGCGCAGATCGCCTGCTCGTCGGGGCTCGATGCCTTGGCGCAGTCGAACGACGGCCGCGGATCCGGCGCCGCCTGGGCGCCGCCGCCGGCCACCGCCAAGACCAGCAGCACCGCCGCGGCGCCGCCAAACCGGAGAGCCTGCCGTACGGGTCGCGGCCCGCGGTCGGCGCCGCGTCCGGTCATTGCGGATGACACATGCATCTTCACCTCCCCCATGGCGGCACTCGCCAGCCCGTCTTCCCGGCGTGCGTAACTGCCTTCGGCCGGGCCGATAGTCCCATCGCTGCCCGACGCCATCAACCGCGAATTGATTCGGCTCGCCGGTCGATTGTCAGACGGCCGGCAGCGCGCGTAGAAAGCTCCGCGTCCCGAGGCTCGTCGATGGTGTGACATGACGGTCTGTTTCGATATTGGCGGATCGACGATCAAGGCGGCGCTGGCGCGCTCGCCCGAAGATCTGGTTGCGCTCGGCAAGCACGACACGCCGGCAGACGACTTCACCGCCTTTTGCCGGTCGATCGCCGCACTTGCCGAAACCGCCGGCGAGACGGCAACGCCCCTGTCGATCGCCATCGCCGGCGTCGTCGATCCGCAGAGCCGCCGCATCAAGGTCGCCAACATCCCGTGCATCGACGGCCGTGCGCTCGCCGACGATCTTGCCGCCGCGCTCGGGCGGCCGGTGCTGGTCACCAACGACGCCGACTGCTTCGCGCTGGCCGAGGCCGCCATCGGCGCCGGGCACGGTCACCGCATCGTCTTCGGCATCATCCTCGGCACCGGCGTCGGCGGCGGCGTCGTGGTCGAGGGCCGCCTCCTCCAGGGGGCCGGCGGCTTCGCCGGCGAATGGGGCCACGGGCCGATCCTGGCGCGCCGCGTCGGCGATCCCCCGGTCGACGTTCCGTGGTTCGCCTGCGGCTGCGGCCAGAGCGGCTGCGTCGATACCATCGGCGGCGCCCGCGGCATGGAACGGCTCCACCACCACCTGACCGGCCGGACGATGAAGAGCCGTGCGATCATGGACGCCTGGCGCGCCGGCGAGCCGCAGGCGGCCCGCACGCTGGATTGCTACATCGAGCTCGTTGCCCAGCCGCTTGCCCTCAGCGTCAATCTCCTCGGCGCCGATATCGTACCGGTCGGCGGCGGCCTCGGACGGGAGACGGAGATGCTCGCCATCCTCGACAGCGCGGTGCGCCGGCGCATCCTCCGCGCCACCGCCGAGCCGCTGGTCGTGCCCGGCCGATGCACCGGCAATCCGGCCTTCATCGGCGCGGCCCTGGTCGCCCAGGCGGCCGCCGCGTGAGCCCGCGCATCCTCGAAATCTGCGTCGACAACGCGACCGGTCTGGCGGCCGCCGTCGCCGGCGGCGCCGACCGCATCGAACTGTGCTCGGCGCTGGCCCTGGGCGGGCTGACGCCGGCGCGCAAGCCTCATGGTCGCGGCGGCCAGGGCGCCGATCCCGGTGCACGCGATGATCCGGCCCCGGGCTGGTGGCTTCGTCTTCGCAGCGGCCGAGGTCGATCTGATGCTCGCCGACATCGACGACGCCCACGCGGCCGGTCTTGCCGGCGTCGTCCTCGGCGCCAGCCGAGCGGACGGCCGGCTCGACGAAACCTGCCTTTGCCGCCTGCATGACCACGCGACCGCGCGCGGGCTCGCCACCACATTGCACCGCGCCTTCGATCTGGCGCCCGATCTCGAAGCGGCACTGGAGAGCGCCATCCGGATCGGCTTCGCGCGCGTGCTCACCTCCGGCGGCGCGGCAACCGCGATGGCCGGCCTCGACCGCCTCGCCGCCCTTCACGCGGTGGCGCGCGGCCGCATCGCCCTGATGCCGGGATCCGGCATCCGCCCGGACACGATCGCGACCATCGCCCGGCACCTGCCGGTCACCGACATGCACGCCTCGGCTTCCGAGCCGGCGCCCGACCCGTCCGCCCGTGTCGGCGCTCTCGGCTTCGACAGCGCTGCTCCGCGCCAGACATCGGAGAGGATCGTCCGCGACCTGCGGCGTGCCTGGCAGGCAGCCGCCGACGGGCACAGGGAGCGCGTCGCCGATTGAGGACATCGTCAGCGATCGCATCCGCCACACCCGCTCGAATTCGTTCCCAATTCGAATTCCTCCATTGACATTGGCGCCCGCTGGACCAAACTCATGTGTGTAGGTTCCATGATGACAGGAGGAACCATGACGCCACCGGGCATGTATCGCCGCTATTATCGCTGCGGGCGACGTTCGGACCCCAGCGTAGCGGCCCCCACGAACGGCTTGCCGGGAGCGGCCCCTTAGGGCCGCATCAGTGAGGCAAGGCCCAGTCTGGCCGCTCCTCGGCGAGTGATCTCGCGATAACAATTTGGGATTTTGCACCGGGTCGTTGGCGAAGAGCGACCGCGGATATTTGTGCGCAGCAACGGCCGACGGCGCAGCTCGCCCGACGCATCCGTCGACGCCGGCGATCTCCCGACACCCCCTCGCCTTTGCCCGACACCCCCTCGCCTTTGCCCGACGTCTTCGCCTTTGAGCGAGTTTTCGCGCCCGCCGTAACGTTCTGTTCGGCGTAAGCCAACATGCCGGATCGCATTAACCGACATCCATGACGATCGGGACTACGCTGCGGTCCGACAGAAGACGACGGCCGCGCCAGCATCCATGCCGTCGCCATCGGACGGAGCGCGCATGCAGCATCGCAGAGTACGGTCGGTTCGCCACGGCTTGCTCGCCATTGCTCTGCTGGCGCTGCCGCTGGTCGGCTGCAGCGCCGCGGGCCCCGACCTCTTCGGCGCATTCGGCGGCGGACCGCTGGCGTCTGGCGATCTTCCCAACGTCCAGAACGTCACCGCCGCGCGCGCCCTGAGCGAAGCGCGCGCCCATTTCCGCATGAAGGATTTCGGCTACTCCACGGCGCTCTACAAGCGCTACGTCGAACTGGTGCCGAACGACCCGGAGGGCTACGTCGGACTGGCTGCGTCCTACGACCAGCTGCGGCGCTTCGACCTCTCCGACCGCGTCTATGCGTCGCTCTACCGGCTCACCGGCGCAACCACCCAGTACTACAACAATCTCGGCTATTCCTACCTGCTGCGCGGCGATACCGCGACGGCGCTGGCCAACCTGCGCAAGGCCAACCAGCTCGATCCGCAGAACGTCACCGTCGCCAACAACCTGAAAATGGTCGCCGAAGCGGCGAAGCAGAACCGCGGGTCGCGCCCCCAGGCCTGACGGTCGCGACCGCCCCCTTCTCCGGTCTGGCGGGTGCTATTGCGGCGGCGGTGGCGTGGCGGCCGGCGGCGCCGTTGGCGGCTGCGAAGCGGCGGCGGCATCCTGCGACGTCGCCGGGACGACCGTGCCGTTCTTGCCGAGGCCGCCGGTGTCGTACATCGACCCGCTCGACGGATTGGTCGTCTCCCGCTCCAGATTCGCCTTCACCGCGTCGCCGGCGTGATAGCTGATCCGGTCGGTGCGCTGGAGATAGTCGTAGCTGGCGCAGCCGCCGAGCAGCAACGCCGCCAGGACGATGGCGGCCGAAGCGGTAAAGGATCGCCGCGTGCCCATCAGCCGCCGCCCGGTCCGAGATCGATGATGTAGCCGTAGGGGCCCGTCACCCCGGCGCCGGACTGGAAATCCTGGATCATCTTCGGCGTCACCTCGAGCTTTCCATGCGCGAAGAAATCGAGGTCGTTGCGCCGGCAGCGTGCCGTCGAGGGGCGAGGCCACGACCTGGCCCGGCGTGTCCGGCTGGACGAGGCGCGGCGTGACGATGACCACCAGTTCGGTCTCGTTCTTCTGATAGCCCGACGACTTGAACAGAGCGCCGAGGACCGGGACGTTGCCGGCCCAGGGGATCTGGTTCTGGCTGAGCCTGGTTTCGTTCTGCAGGAGCCCGGCGACGGAGAAGCTCTGGCCGTTGCGCAGCTCGACCGTCGCATCGAGGTTGCGCGCGGTGAAGATCGGATCGCCGGCGGTGCTGTAGCCGCTGAGATTGCTGACCTCGGGCGTCAGGTGGATCTGGATGCGCTCGCCGTCGAGGACCATCGGCGTGAAAACCAGGCGCACGCCGAAGTCCCGGTAGGAGAGCGTGGCGTTGCCGTTGTTATCGTTGGTGCGGATGGGAATCTGGCCACCGGCGAGGAAGCTCGCCTTGACGCCGGACAGCGTCGTCAGGTTCGGCTCGGCGAGGGTGCGCACCAGGCCCTTCTTCTCGAGCGCGTTGATGGTCGCGTTGAGGCTGACCCCGGTGAGGCCGGAGAGCACGTTGGCGGCGAACGACGAAAACGAGGTGGCGCCGGGATTGTTGGAGCCGCCACCGACGTTGGCGGTCACATTGCCGATCGAGGCGTTCCACTCGACGCCGAGCTGGCGGGCGGCGTCGCGCTGGGCCTCGAGGATGCGCACCTCGAGATTGACTTGCTGGCCGCCGCTCAGCGTCACGGTGTTGATCACCGGCGCGGTGCCGTATTGCTTGACGATCTCCAGCACCTTCTGCATCGAATAGTCGTCGGGCACCGTTCCGGACAGCCGCACGCGACCGTTGACCGTGCCCACCCGCACCGCCGAATTGGGCACGGCGGCACGGATCGACCGTGCAATGTCGGCGGTGTCGGCGCCCACCTCGACGGCAAGCAGCCCCACCGGCCTGCCATCGGCCGAATAGAGGTTGACGGTCGTGATGCCGAGTCCCTTGCCGGCGAGGTAGAGCGACCGGTCGGTGATCAGTTGCGCCTCGGCGATGGTGGAATCGGCGGCGACGACCTTGGCGATCGGAGCGGAGACGGTGACGGTGAGCGCCTGCGCCACCGGCAGCTTGATGCGCAGCACCGAGGTGGTGGCGAGATCGTAGTTGACGTCCTGCGCCATCGCCGGCCCGACGACGGCCATCGCGACGACCAGCAGGATCGCGGCCGCGGCGGCCGTGAAGCGGTCACAGAGGCGTCCGGCCTGCTCGAGAGGCCGATCGGCAGCGGTGATGGATCGCGGCTGATGTCATTGCAACCAGAATGGGCTCGTCATGCGGATCGACTGATTGATGCTGTCCGGTGCCCGCGCCTGCCTGTCGACCTCGGACGGCTCGACCGACGAGCGCAGCAGGAGCGAGAGCCTGCCGGTCGCCGCGGCGCTGACCGCGAGATCGGCATCGGCCGGGCCGAGCGCCAACGTCGCGATCGCCTGGCCGGAAAAGGTGTTGCCGCGTTGTTCGTCCGGCGACGGACCGGGGGAGGAACCCGAATCCACGGCCTTGGCATTGATCGCCAGCACGCGCACGTTGCGGAGGATCGTCTCGGTCCGCTGGACGGTGCCGGCGATCCCGGCGATCGGAGAGGGCCGGGTCAGCACCACGTCGACGCGGTCGTCCGGGCTGATGAAGCCACCCGAGGCGGCTTCGGCGCTGACCACCACCGAGACGCCGCGCATGCCCTTGTCGAGGGCGGCGGACAGGAAGCCGCCGCTGCCCTGCGTCAGTTTCTGCCGGCGGATGGGATCGCCGGGCAAGATTTCCGAGCGCGCCATGAACGTCGCCAGGTCGGTTGTCGCCGAGGGCTCGGCGGCGGCCGTGATGTAGTCCGACTGGAGCGCCTGTTCGGGCCACGCCTGCCAGGCGAGCGCCGAGGCGGAAAGGCGCTGGCCGGCCGCGACGTGCTGGCTGGCGACCAGAACCTGTACGGTCGTCTTCGGCCCCTCCACCGTGGCCGGCGGGGCGCTCGGTCGTCCGGCCTGGCTCGACAGGTAGAAGGCGATGCCACCGGCGATCATGGCGATGCCGAGGACCACGATGCGCGACTTCTTGACGCGCAGGCTCCTCAGGCCACTGAAGCGTTTGTCGCGATCGCGGGCAACGGTCCAGCCGACGTTGTCGCGCATGCCGCCGGTCGCCGCTCTGCGGTCACCGCCCGACCGGCGCTCGACGGCGCGCAGGGCCGTCGCCACGCCCTCCGGGCTCGCCTCGTCCAGGCGGACGCGGGGATGCCGCCGTCGCTCGATCCCGTCGGCCTTGGGCGGCGCGGTTTCTGGCGAATCCCCCGGCGGGGCACCGCCGGGCTCGGCAGATCGCGGACGACTGGGCAACGGGCTAAGCACGGACGGGACACCCCGGTGATCTCGCGCAGACACGCGCGCGGCCCAAGGAGAACTGCGGGCTTCCGCAGCCTAGGGCGCAAGGTTTACTGCCCCGTTCAGAAATCGGTAACAGCTTGATCGATTGGCTAAACGGCGCGTTTGCGATGTCGCCCGCCACTCAAAAAAAGGCGCACTTGTGCGCTTTCGGCAGCGGCCGGACGCGGCTCCCGGCGGCGCTCGGCCGGATGCTGGGGCATTTTCGGGGCCGATTCGGGGAATGTCGACGAAGGAGCGAGGCGGGCCGCCGGAAACAGAAGAGCTGGCGATGCCATCGCCAGCTCCACGCCCTGATCGCGATCCCGCCGATCGGGCGGGTGCTGATGCTCGCCCGGCTTCCCTTCTCAAAGACGGTGGGCGGGATTTGACAATCCCGCCCACCGCAGACTTGGCCACTCAGGGGATCGGCCGCCTACTTGATGGCGCCGGCCCGCTTGTGGATCTCGATGTACTGATCGACGTTGTCCTTGTTGACCAGCGGGCAGTCGATGTCGGTATCGATCTGGGCGATCTTGCCGGTCAGCAGGTCATGAGCGACGCTCATGTTCTTGGCGGCCAGATCGTAAGCGTTCTGCAGCGCGGTCGAGGTCATCCGGCCGGCCTTGATCAGCAGCATGGCTTCGGCAGTGCCGTCGACGCCGTAGCTGAGGATGTTGGCGAACTTGGGGTCGTCCTTGATGACTTCCAGCGCACCGGCAGCCATGTTGTCGTTCATGGAGATGATGGCGTCGATCTTGTCGTTCGCCTGAACCCAGTCCTCCATGAAGCGGATGGCTTCTTCCTTGTTCCAGTGAGCGATCTGCTCACCGACGATCTTGACGTCCGGACGCTTGTCGAAGAACTCCTTCTGCCATGCGTCACGGCGCATGTCGGCATGCATGTTGCCGGACGGCCCGTCGAGGACGACGACGTTGGCGCCCTGCGGAACCTGGGTGATGGCAACGCGCGCGTTCACCGCAGCCTGCTCGTACGGATCGGCGTCAACCGACGACGAGCCCGGGATGTTCTTGATGCGGGCGTTGGTGGTGATGACCTTGACGCCGTCCTTGACCGCCTGCTCGACGTAGGGACGCTGCGCCTCGCCGTTGTTCGGCTGGACGATGATCAGGTCGTACTTGTTGGCGACCGCGTTTTCGATGAACGCGTTTTCCTTGGCGTCATCGGCCTGCGCGTCCATCACGTCGACCTTCATGTCCGGGTACTTCTTGGCCTCGTCCATGATGCCGTTCGCCAGCCATGCGGCGAACGAATCCGCCTGGGCGCGCGCGATGAACGCGACCCTGTAGTCCTGGGCCTGGGCGATCGATGCGGTCGCCAGGCACATCGTGGCAACGGCCGCAAGGGTTCCAACTGATTTCAAAAGCCCCTTCATAGATTTCTCCTCCATCTGCGTTGTCAGTAAAAAAGGGGAACAACAGGATTCATGCTGCTTGTCGTCCAAAAACGAGTGTCCTCTGGCTTTCCTCCCTCGGCTAATCTGCGCTCTTCGCCGCGCCCAATGTCTTCTTTGTGCGGTTCATCTTGGCCCACATGTCGTAGCCAACGGCCAATGCGATGATTGCGCCCTTGATGACTTGCTGCAGGTAAGAATCAACCCCCGTCAGGTTCATGATGTTGTTCAGGAAGCCCACGATGAACGCGCCGGCCAAAGTCCCTCCGGCTGTTCCAAGACCGCCTGAGAAGCTCGTTCCGCCGATGATCGCGGCTGTCAGGGCTTCGAACTCGTACCCCTGGCCCGCATTGGGGGCGCCGACGTTGGTCCGCGACATCAACAGGATCCCGGCCAGGCCAACGAAGGCGCCGTTGATCAGGTAGGCACCGATCTTGATCCGCCCGACATTAATGCCGGACGCCCGGGCCGCCTCTTCGTTCCCGCCCACCGCGTAGAGCGAGCGGCCGAAGCTGGTGTGACCAAGGATGTACCAGGTGATGATCCCGACGATGACCATGAAGATCACCGGGATGGGCACGAAGCCGATCCTGTCCTGGCCAAACCAGACATAATCGCCAATCTGGTAGATATTCTGGCCGCGCGTGAAGAGAAGCGCGATGCCTCTGGCCATGGTCAACATTGCCAGCGTCGCGATGAACGCGGGGATATTGAAATAGCGGACGAGAATGCCGTTGATATAGTTGGCCATCACCCCGACCACGATGCCAACGCCGAACGCCAGCGGCATCGATCCCGTCTGCTTGTAGGCGAAGACGGACAACACGCCGGCCAATGCCAGGACTGAGCCGCAGGACAGATCGAGCAAACCGGAAATGATCAGCAGCGTTTCGCCGAACGCCAGGATCGTCGTGACGGAAATCTGCGCCGATATGTTCGCGATGTTGCGTGTCGACAGGAAGTTCTCGTTGAGCAGATTGCAGACGAAAAACATCACGATCACAACCATGTAAATGGAGTATCGCGACTTCAGCGTTTGCCAGGTTTCCGCGGAAATGATGTTGTTCATGACGGTCTCTTCTGCATCTCGTCTGCCACGTGCATCATCAGGCCGCCCTGCGGATGTTCATCGCGTAGCGCATGATCGCCTCCTGCGAGAATTCGGACCGCTTGAGCTCGCCGGTTATCTTGCCGGCAGCCATGACGTAGATCCGGTCGCACATGCCGATCAGCTCCGGGAGTTCCGAAGACACCATGATGATCGACTTGCCCTCCTTCACGAGGTTCGTCATCAGCTTGTAGATTTCGAACTTCGCGCCGACGTCGATCCCGCGGGTCGGCTCGTCGAGAATGAGAATATCGGGCTCGCGCAGCATCCATTTCGACAGCACAACCTTCTGCTGGTTGCCGCCGCTCAAGGTGCTCACCGCCGTATCGATCGAAGACATCTTGACGCTGATGCGCCCGCAAATGTCTTCTACTGCTCGTCTCTCTTTCGATCTGTGAAGGTGGCCGCTTCGGAAGAACTGACCCAACGACGCCAGCGTGACGTTCTCCTTGACATCCCGGACCGGCACGATGCCGAAGCGCCGGCGATCCTCGGAAAGCATGGCGATGCCGCGCTTGATGCTGTCTTGAACGCCCCTTATCCGCGCGGCCTTGCCACGGACCTTGACGGTCCCCGCGGTGTGCTCATCGAGGCCAAAGAGCGCGCGGACCGTTTCTGTTCGCCCTGCGCCGACAAGACCGGCAAAGCCGACGATCTCGCCTTCCCTGACGTTGAAGGAGAGGTCGGTGAACCCGCTCGACCCGCTGAAGTGCTCGACCTCGAGGACGACGTCGCCGTGGCGGACGTCCTCCTTGGGGTAGCCCTGGCCGAGCGCGCGCCCGACCATCAGGGTGATGACGGTATCGATGTCGAGCTGGTCCTTGGGGCGCGTCTCGACGACCTTGCCGTCCCTCAGGATCGAAATCTCGTCCGCGATGCGGAAAATCTCGTCCATCTTGTGGGAGATATAGACGATCGCCTTTCCACGGGCGCGGAGGTCGTGGATCTTCTCGAAGAGGGTCTCGATTTCCTTGTTGGTGATCGACGATGTCGGCTCGTCCATGATGATGATGTCGGCATCACGGGAGATCGCCTTGAGGAACTCCAGCATCTGAAGGTTGGAGATCGTCAGGTCCTTGAGCCGGGTATCCGGAGCGAAGCGGAGGCCCTCCTGCTCGAGGAGCTCGACCGTCCGTCTGCGGATCGCCTTCCAGTCGACGCGGCCGAAGGGCATCTTCGGCCAGCGCCCGACGAACAGGCTCTCCATGATGGTCATTTCAGGGATGTAGTTGAGCTCCTGAAAGATCATGGAGATGCCGAGCTCGCCCGCCCGGATGGGGGAATCGATCTGGACCTTCTGCCCGTGGATGAAGGTCTCGCCGCTGTCGGGCGGATAGAGCCCGTTGATGATCTTCATCAAAGTCGACTTGCCGGCGCCGTTTTCGCCGCACAGCACATGCACCGAGCCTGCCTTGGCCGAGAAGGAGACATCATCGAGCGCCTTCACGCCCGGGAAGGACTTGCTGATGTGCTTGACTTCGAGAAGGGTATCTTGGTCCATGCTCCCGCTCCGTGCGGCCGGCTGGGTTCAGCTTGGCCTTGGCAGAGACCGACGGGTGGTGAGGGCGATCGTCATTCCATGGCGATCTGCAGCTTGACGTCAGTGGGACGGCCTTCCGCGGCTCGTTCGAACGCCTCGATGCTCTGGCTGAACGGGAAGGTTGCCGAGATCAGCGGCTTCAGGTCGATGCTGCCCGACCCGATCAGCTTGATGGCGCGGTCGTACACGTTGGCGTAGCGGAAGATGGTCTCGATGCGGACTTCCTTGGCCTGCGCCGAGACGATGTCGAAGGGCACCGGGTCGACCGGCATGCCGACCAGGACCAGCGTTCCGCCCGGGCGCACGGCCTTGAGCGCGTCGGTGAGAGCGGCCGCGGCACCGCTTGCTTCGAAGACGATGTCGACTCCCCAGTCCTTGCCGCAGAACTTGTCGACGACGTCGCGCAGCGGTGTGCGCGTGATGTCGACCGGCACGATGCCGGGATAACCGCCGGCGATGGTGAGCTTCTCCTCGACGCGGTCGGTGACGATGACGGTGCTGGCGCCGCCCGCCAGCGCGGCGAGTGCGACCAGGATGCCGATGGGACCGGCCCCGGTGACCACGCAGACGTCGCCCGGCTGGATCCTCGCCTTCATCGCCGACTGCATGCCGACGGCCAGCGGCTCGACCATCGCCGCCTCGGCGAAGCTGACGTTGTCGGGCAGCTTGAATGTGAACGACGCCGGGTGGACGACCACGGGCGTCAGGCAGCCGTGGACCGGCGGCGTCGCCCAGAACGAGACGCTGGGATCGAGGTTGTAGACGCCAAGGCGCGAAGCGCGCGACGTCGGATCGGGAATTCCCGGCTCCATGCAGACGCGGTCACCAACCGCCAGCGAATCGACCTCCTCGCCGACCTCGATGATCGTCCCCGAGGCTTCGTGCCCGAGGACCATCGGCGCTTCGACGACGAACGGCCCGATGCGCCCGTGCGTGTAGTAGTGAACGTCGCTCCCGCAAATGCCCACGGTATTGACGCGGATGCGTACATCGGTTGGCCCGAGTGCGTCTTCCAGCTCGATGTCCCGGAGCGACAATTGCCGCGTCTTCTCGAGCACCAGTGCCTTCGCCTTCATCACCATCACCCCAAAACGTCGTGTCTGTTCGAGCGTCCTGCTTGCGCTTTCGGCGACCCGATCGCTCCATCGGCAAGCCCGCTCGGCCTCATGGGTGCTGCGCGGCATTGAACCGTCCGCGCAGCACCCTTTCGGGAGGAAGCAGAGATCGACAGCAGCCTGCAAAGCACGATCGCCGGCAGGGAAAAGGGCCGCTGCGCGTTGGCCGAAATGATTGCCCCGTCGCCTTGCCCAAGCATTTGCCCCGAACCTCCCCAACTCGATCTGGCGATCAAGTTCGCGGGGATGTTTACATATGTATCGCTACGCTTGCAAGTGAATAATTTCATATGTGTGTGTTGCGATACAAATGTCATTTATGGCATTGTCGCAGTTGGCGGTTCATAGGTGGCGCCGGGGAGGGGTAGGAAACGGGCGCATGCCACAGGTCGGGCAGGACGATAGCGAGGCCTTCGTCACCGAGGTTTGCTGGCACTATTACGTGAACGGCAAGACCCAGGCGGAAGTCGCCCAGGCCCTCGGGGTCACCCGGCTGCGGGTGAACCAGGCGATGCAGAAGGCGCGCTCGCTCGGGGTGGTCAAGATTCAGATCGAATCGCCGTTCCTGGCCCGCGTCGAGCTGCAGGAGGAACTGCGCAGCCGCTTCCGCCTGGACAAGGCCCTGGTCGCCCCGGCCAACCGCCAAGCCTACGACTACCACGCGCCGGTCGGAGCGGCGCTGGCCAGCTTCATGGTCAGCAGCCCGGTTGCCGCCGCCTGGAAATCGATCGGCGTGTCGTGGGGCATGACCCTGCAGGCCGCGATTCGCAGGCTGCCGCAGCAATCCCGGCCCGAGCTCGAGATCGTCTCGATGATCGGCGGCAACACCACCGGCGCCGCCTTCAACTCTTTCGGCATCGCCTCCGGTTTTGCCGAACGCTTCGGCTCGAACTACTCGGTCATCGCGGCGCCGGTCTATCTCTCCCAGAACGTCGACCGGCAGGCGTTCCTGTCGCAGGAAATCTTCGCGGAGCACTTTCGCAAATGCGAGCGGCTCGACGCCGCGATCCTGGTTGCAGGCGACGTTTCGTCGCGCTCCTTCCTCGTCGACACCGGACTGCCGGGAGACGTGCGGCCGAAGGACCTGATCGCCGCCGGCGCCGTCGGCGACATCCTCGGGCGCTTCCTCGACAAGGAAGGCCAGGAGATCGGCCATCCGCTGAACAGCCGGACGATCGGCGTGGAGCTTGAAATGCTCCACGCGATACCGGAGAAGGTTCTTGCCGCCGCCGGGCGACACAAGGTCGACATCATAAGGGCCGCCATGAAGCGCGGATTCGTCAACACGCTGATCACCGACGACGTGACGGCGGAGCTCCTTCTCAACAAGAACTAGATGACCGGGGAAACAACCAAGGCCGTCATTTTCGATTTCGATGGTGTACTGGTCAACAGCGAAATCATCGCCCTCGCCGAACTGCGCGACAGCCTGTCCGCGTTCGGCATTCGCCTCGACTGGGACGACCTGATCGACACATTCCTCGGCGCCTCCTTCGAGGACATCCAGGACTATGTCGCCCGCCAAACCGGCAAGCCGCCGGACGCCTCGTTCCGCGAACGCTGGTACGCTCGCCTGTTTGCCCGCTATGCGCGCGGGCTGAAGGTCATACCGGGGGCGCTGGAACTGCTCGATCAACTCGAACGGCGCAAGGTGCCCTACTGCGTTGCCTCGGGTGGATCCTACAAGCGCCTGAACTTCGCCCTCGACGTCACCGGGCTCAGGAAGCGCTTCGACGATCGCGCCTTCAGCTCGGATTCGGTGGCGCGCGGGAAGCCCGAGCCGGACCTCTTTCTCTACGCCGCCGGACGGATCGGCGCGAAGCCGCGCCACTGCCTGGTGGTCGAGGATGCCGTCGCCGGGGTGCGCGCGGCCACCACGGCCGGCATGCGCTCGCTGGGATTTGTCGGCGGCAGCCACCTCGCCGAGCGCCGCGCCGTGCACGGCGAGCAGTTTCTGCAGGCGGGCGCCGAGGCCGTCATCGAGGACCTGCGCCAGACGCTGGATTTCATCGACGACCCGATGGCGGTGGTCCCGTCATAGCGCCGGCCGCCGGGTCTGCCGCCGCCATCGGCAGCATGGCGGCCCAGTCCGGCTCGCAACCGACCGCAAGGCCGGGCACCGCCAGCGAAGCCAGCGCCATGCGGCCGTCCTCGATGCGGACGCGCGCCCGTCCCGCCGCCGGGCGATAGAGGTCGGAATGCGCCGCGGCGAAGCGCGCCTGCTCCGCCGGCGGCGCGCCGGCAAAGCCGCCGACGAAGTGATGGCCGTTGACCTCGATGTGGTCCGCGCCGACCAGCGCGGCGAGCGCCAGGCTGTGCTGGAGCGCGATGCCCGGCTGCACCGTCAGGTCTTCCGCCGTGATGAAACCGGCGTCGCCGCCGGCATGCGGCGCGGCGGCCCGCGCCGCGTTGAGGAGCGCGCGATAGACGCCCTTGCACGTCTTCGCCGACACACCGGCATAGCCGAGGCCACGAGCGCGGGGAAACGCGTCGAGGTCGGCATCGGACTCGTCGATCGCCAGCGGCTTCCGCCGCGCCAGCGCGGTGACCGGCTCCGACAGGGCGCGGTCGCGCGCGATCGGCTGTTCGACAAAGAGCGTCGACGCCCACAGGCGGCCGAGACCGGCCGTCGATTCGATGCGATCGAAGAGCGCCGACACCTGCGCTGCCTCGCTGAACTGCTCGTTGCCGTCGAGCGTGACGCGGTAGTCGCCGGGAATGCGGTCGAGGATCGCGGCGATGCGCAGAAGGTGGTCGACGCTGGCGCCGATGTCGGCACCGACCTTGAGCTTGAAATACCGGTTGCCATAGGTGGCGATGACCGCCGCCAGGCTCTGCGGCAACCCGTCGTCGAGCGGCACGGCGATGTCGTCCTCGGTCAGCGGATCGGCCATGCCGACCGTATGCCGCGCCCGGATCGTCTCCGGCAGGCGGCGCGTGGCGAGGAAGGCGCCGAGATCGTCGGCGGAAAGGTCCGGCGTCAGTTCCGCGGTCATGCCGGGGAGATTGGCCCTGAGCGCGCCGAACACATCGCTGCCGCGGGCGCGGCAGAGCGCATCGAGCACGGCGCGATCGATCAGCGCCATGCCATAGCTGGCGATCAGCCGGTTGAGCCCGTTCCGCGCCGCCTCGGCGTAGTGCGCCGGATAGACCGCCGCGTGCAGGGCGAAGGCGGAGGCCGCCGCGCCATGATCGAGGGCGAGGCGGCGGGCGCTGCGAAGCGAGGCGCGCAACTGGTCGAAATTTTGCTCGTTGGAGAGCGCCGGGTTCTTGTCGAACCACTTGGGCGCCAGCAGCTCGGCCGCCTGGCCGGTGGCCGTCGTGCCGTCGACCGCGACCTCGGCCCGCACGAAGACCTGCGGCGCCTCGGTGAGCGTGCTGGCGCCGAACTTGAACGGAATGCGCAGCCGCGTCGGGCGCTCGAAGAGATCGATGGCGCGGACCGTGACGCGCGGCGCGGTCATCCCAGCGCCGCCCTGAGGCCGGCGATGTAGCCGATCGCCCGGGCGGCGGCGCCGGGGCCGTCGGGAACATAGTCGAACGGCTCGACGCCGATCCAGCCGGCGTAGGACAGCCGGGCGAGCGCCCGCACGATCGGCGCGAAATCGAGGTCGCCCTGCCCCGGCCCTCGCCGGTTGGGGTCGTTGAAATGGACGTGGACCACGGCGCCGGTGGGCACGTGGCGGGCGAGGAGATCGGCGATGGCCTCGGTCTCGCTGGCGCCGGCAGCGGAGCAATCGACCATGGTGCGGAAAGCCGGCGAGCCGATCTCTGCCACGATCGCCGCCGCTTCGGCGACGCTGGTGACGAAGTTGGTCTGGTCCGGCGACAGCGGTTCGAGGATATAGGTGACGCCGGCCGCCTCGGCCGCGCGGGCCGCCTCGCCGAAGAAATCGAGCGCGCGGCCGCGGCCCGCCGCCTCCTCGCCCGGCTGCAGCCGGCGCTGGCCGGGCGAGCCGTGAACCAGATAGCCGCCGCCGAGATCGCCGCACAGACGGACGAGGCCGCGCATCACGGCAAGGGTCTCAGCGCGCACGGCATCGTCGGCGCTGGTGATCGACAGGCCCGCGGGGGCGACCAGCAACCAATGCAGGCCGGAGACCGCGATGCCGGCCTCGGCGACGGCGCGGCGGACCGCCGTCACCCGCTCTGCGGCAAGGCGATGCGGCCGCTCGCCATCGAGCGTGAACGGGGCGATCTCCAGCCCGTCATAGCCGAGCGCCGCGGCAAACCGCGCCTGCGCGTCGACGGACAGATCGCGCACGACCTCGTTGCACAGGGCAACCCGCATCACGGGCTCGTCTGGCTTTTCGATCTCGGCCATGGAAGGCGCCCGGCCAGGGCGGCGAAGCGGCGGCGCACCGGCGGGATCGCGGCGAGCAGCATCGACAGGCAGGCGAGCGCCAGCACGATCGAGATCGGCCGGTTGAGGAAGGCGATGAAGTTGCCGTCCGACAGCGTCATGCCGCGGCGGAAGCTCTTGTCGAGCAGGTCGCCGAGCACGATGCCGAGCACCAGCGGCGCCATCGGGTAGTCCATCTGGCGCAGGACGAGGCCGAGGACGCCGAAGAAGAGCATGACGTAGATGTCGAAGACGCGCCCGGCGATGGCATAGGAGCCGATCGCGCACAGCGTGAAGATGACCGGCATGAGATAGGCGCGCGGCACCGACAGCACCTTGAGCAGCGGCCGCGTCAACAGGAGGCCGAGCACCAGCATCGCCATCGTGGCGACGAACACCATGGCGACCACCTGGAAGACGAAGGCGGGGGACTCGATCATGATCATCGGTCCCGGCCGGATGCCGTGGATGAACATGGCGGCGAGCAGCACGGCCGCCGGCGCCGAGCCCGGCACGGCCAGCGTCAGCACCGGGATGATCGCGCCCGGCACCGCCGCGTTGTTGCCGGTCTCGGCCGCCAGCAGGCCCTCGACGGCACCCTTGCCGAACGTCGCTTTCTGCTTGCTGGCGCGCTTCGCCGCCGCATAGCTCATCCACGCGCCCATGTCCTCGCCGACGCCGGGAAGCAGTCCCATGAAGGTGCCGATCAGGCCGGAGCGGGCGATGGTGCGCTTGTGGCGCCAGATATCTTCCCAACGCGGCAGCACGCGGTCGGAGGCGTCGCGGATCGCCTCGAAGACGCCGGACTTCATCACGATCAGCACCTCGGCGAAGCCGAAGGCGCCGACCAGCGCCGGCAGCAGGCCGATGCCGCCGGCCAGATCGGTCGAGCCGAAGGAGAAGCGCTGGTAGGACTGGATGCCCTCCTGCCCGACCATGGAGAACAGCAGACCGAGGAAGCCGGCGATCCAGCCCTTCAGCGAATCGCCCGAGGTGGTGAGCTGGCCGGAGATGAGCACGCCGAAGAGCGCCAGCCAGAAGAATTCGTAGGAGCCGAAGGACAGCGCGAAATCGCCCAGCACCGGCGCGACCAGCGCCAGCGCCAGCATGCCGATCATGCCGCCGAGGAAGGAGCCGGTGGTGGCGATGCCCATGGCGCGGCCGCCCTGACCGGCGCGGGCGAGCGGGAACCCGTCGAGCGCGGTGGCGGCGTTGGCCGGCGTGCCCGGGATGTTGAGCAGGATGGCCGAACGCGAGCCGCCGTAGATGGCGCCGACATACATGCAGATGAGGATGAGGATCGCCTGGGTCTGGTCCATGCGGAAGGTCAGCGTGGTCAGCAGCGCGATACCGAGCGTCGCGGTGAGGCCGGGCAACGCCCCGACGACGATGCCGAGCAGCGTCGCCCAGGCGACGTCGAACCAGATCGCCGGGCTCGACAGAAAGCCGCCGAGCGCACTCAGGAAGTATCCGAGACCGGTCAATTCAGGCGGACCTCACGGCAGGCGGACGAAGAAGATGTCCTGGAAGACCTTGGAGATCGCCCAGGCGGCGACAGCCGCGATGACGGCGGCGGCGACCAGCCGTCGCAGCAGGCGCAGGCGGTCGCGGTAGGCGTCGCGGTTGTCGTAGAAATCGAAGCTGACGATGAAGGCGAGCATGAACAGGAAGGAGGCAAGCTGGAACGGAATGCGACCGACCAGTCCGATGCCGTAGATCAGGCACAGGACGAGCGTGTATCCCGCCCGTATCCAGCTTGCCCTGTCGACCCCGGTCGTATCGCCTTCCGGCTTCGCCCGCATTTCCTGCCGCGAGCGGAAGAAGAGGATCGCCCCCATGGCGGCGAGCACGACGCCGACCATGCCCGGCGTGATGCCGGGCGATGACCAGACGCTGGAGCCGAGATCGGCGAAGCGCGGCATGCGCCACGATTCCTCCACGACGCCGATCCCGAGGACCATCAGGAACAGCGCCGTGTAGAAATCGGCCTTGGCCATGCCGCGCATGATTTCGACGACCGGCTACGGACGCGGGATGCCGACCGTGCTCGGGTCCACCTTGGCCTTGCCGGCATCGTAGAGCAGCCAGGCGTTGGTGCGGATGGCCAGGTCGACGCGCTTCTGCGCATCCTCGCCGTAGTAGGGCGCGAAGACGGCGCCGCGGTTTTCGGCGTAGTCCTTGAGCGCCTGCGAGTTGGCCAGCTTGTCCTTCCAGGCGGCGTCGAGAGCGGCGATCACCTCGTCCGGCGTGCCCTTCGGCACGAAGATGCCGAAATAGTTGGGCGCCGCCTTGAAGTCCGGCAGCCACTTGGTGATCGGCGGGATCTCGCCATAGCCCTTGAGGTTGAGCGGATCGCTGTTGAGCACGGCGAGCGGCCGGATCTTGCCGGCGCGGATCATCTCGGCCTGCTCGACGGCGAGCTGGGTGGTCGCCAGGGTCTCGCCCGACACCGTGGCGATGACCGCCGGATTGCCGCCGTCATAGGTGACGTGCTTGTAGTTGCCGCCGGCGACCGCCTTGATCGCCTCGATGGCATTGTGGCCGCCCGAGTTGAGGCCGGCCGTGGCGACCGTCACCGAATCCGGGTTGTCCTTCATCGCCTTCAGGAAGTCGCCCATGTCCTTGTAGGGCGCGTTGGCGTTGACGCCGACCACCGCGACGTTGGCGACGTCGAGATAGAGGTGCCAGTCGGCGATCTTGGTATCGAGCATGCCGAGCACGATGTAGGTGCCCAGATCCTGCGCGGCGCCGGCCGCCCAGGTGTAGCCGTCCTTCGGCGAATCGAGCACCGCCTTGCTGCCGATCGAGCCGGAGGCGCCCGGCTGGTTCTGCACGACGATGTTGCCGCCGAGCGCGGTTTCGAGTTCGCCGGCGACGATGCGGGTCACCTGGTCGGTGGAGCCGCCGGCCGCCCACGGCACGATGATCGTGACGGGTTTCGATGGCTTCCACATGTCCTGCGCCATGGCCGGCGCAACCGCCACGGCGAGGGCGCCGAGCGCCCACATGGCTGACCTCAAGCTGAATTTCATGGTTGTCGCTCCCTCTCTTTTCGCCTCCGGGCCCACCGGGGCATTTGCGTTTGCCCCCCGCCCGTTGAGCCGGAGGGCTCGTTTGTTTCTTGTGCAGGGCCGATGGTGCAGAAAGCCGGCCCGCTCGGCAAGGCTAAATAACCAGTTGGGGAATAAGATCGACGGAATTCCCTCGCTTTCTCGTCCTGCTCAACCATCAGGCGAGCCAGCGCTCGCAATTGGCGCGGACGAATTCATCGTCCGTCAGATGCGGATAGGCGGCCGCTACCCGCGATATCTCTTCCGCCTGCCCGGGCGACAGGTCCTCGTGCGGATCGAGGCACCAGATCCCTTCCAGCAGACCGTTGCGGCGCAGCACCTCATGGCAGCCGGCGATCACGCCATGGAAACCGTTGGCGACATCGAAGATGGCGCCGTTCATGTCGGTGACCTGGCTGTCGAGCGCCAGCAGCTCCGCCGGTATGGGGCCCTCGACGGCGCGGCAGCGGGCGTGCAGGTCGACCGCGGTCTTCGTCCACACCGACCAGTGGCCGAGCAGGCCGCCGACGATGCGGACCGCGACCTCCTGTCGCTGACGGCGGACGACGAAGCGGGTGAGCAGGTCGCCGACGATATGGTCGTCGTTGCCGGTGTAGAGCGCGACGCGCGTCTCGGCGCCGGCTTCGACCACGCCGCGCACGACGGCCAGCGTGCCGTAGCGGTTGAACGGGGCGATCTTGATGGCGACGACCTGTTCGATCTCGGCGAAGCGCCGCCAGAAATCGGCCGACAGGACGCGCCCGCCGACCGCCGGCTGGAGATAGAAGCCGACCAGCGGGATGACCTCCGCCAGCGCGCGGCAGTGGGCAAGGAAGTCATCCTCGCTGGCGTCGCGGAAGGGCGCCGGACTGACCAGCGCGGCATGATAGCCGAGGCCGACGGCGACCTCGGCCTCGCGTGTCGCCTGGGCGGTGCGCCCGGCGACGCCGGCGATCATCGCCAGCGGCCGGTCGCTCCACGCGCGCGCCGTCTCCGCCGCCAGACGCAGCACCGGCTCGTAGAGGCCGCAGTCGCGGATGGCGAACTGGGTCGTATGCACGCCGACGGCGAGACCGCCGGCGCCGGCATCGAGATAGTAGCGGGTGAGCGCGCGCTGGCGCCGCGCGTCGAGCGTGCGTCCGGCGTCGAGCGCCAGCGGATGGGCGGGGATCGCGACACCGGCGGCCAGGCATTCGCGGATGGCGGCGGGAAGGTCCGCCACGTCGAGACGGCTCATGTCATCCCCCCGGCGCTATCGGTCAATCGGCGCATCAGTACTGTCCGTCGCGGGTTTCGAAATGGGTGGGCTTGCCGAGGCTGCGCCCGCCGCTGACCAGCCAGTCGGCGGTCCAGTCGATCAGGTCGGTGAGCGTCACCGCCGGCGGGCCGAACAGGCGCCGCGCTTCTGAGGAATCGTTGAGCCAGGCGGTCGGCGCTTCGCTGCCGACGACGTTCGCCGTCTTGCCGAAGCGCGCAGCGAAGGCGTGGGCGAGGTCGCGGATGGCGATCCGTTCCGGCCCGGTCACGTTGAGCGGGCTGGTCGGACGGGTGGCATGCGCGAGCGCCCGCAGCGCCTGGGCATTGGCGTCGCCCTGCCAGATGACGTTGACGTGCCCCATGGTGACGTCCACCGGCGCGCCGGCGAGCACCTTGCTCGCGACGTCGTGGAGCACACCGTAGCGCATGTCGATTGCATAGTTCAGGCGGATCAGGCGGCCGGCCGTACCGTGCAGCGCGCTGCCGTGCTCGAAGACGCGCTCGCGGGCGACGCACGACCAGGCATAGTCGCCGGGCGGCGGCACCGGCGCGACCGCTTCCGTCGGACCGCTGTCGCTGGCGACCGGCCAGAACGGATAGACGCAGCCGGTCGAGAAGGCGACGATCCGCGCCGCGCGATAGCGCTCGGCGACCAGCGCCGGCACCAGCGCATTCATCGCCCAGGTCAGGTGCTCCGCTCCCTGCGAGCCGAACTTGCGGCCGGCCATGAAGACAACGTTGTCGGCGTCGGGAAGCGCCGCCACCGCGTCGCGATCGAGCAGGTCGGCCTTGTGGGTCGCGATGCCGTCGGCCGCCAGCGCATCGCGCAATCCGGGCTCCGAGAATCGCGCGACGGCGACGATGCGCCGCTCCGGCGCCGCCCGATGCGCCATGCGCACGAGGCTCGGCCCCATCTTGCCGCCGACGCCGAGCACCACGATGTCGCCCGGCACGGTCGCCAGATCGGCCACCACGGCAGGGCTCGGCCACGACAGGGCCGCATCGAGCGCCGCCTCGTCGGCGAACGGTCCCCTGCCCTCCGCGGCCATCGTTTCGTCTTTCACCTGCACACCCGCCCCCCAGTCGTGTCTTGCCGCACGCCGTCGCCGCTGGCGAGAGCGTCCCGCCCGTGCCCGCGCTACTGCCGCGAACGCGCGCCGGATGCAAGCGCCGCATGCCGGTCAGGTCGTCGCGCCGCCGTTCCCGGCCTAGTGTCCGACCGCTTTCTTGCCCGGGGGCACACGCCGGCTGCGCACACCGGCCACCGGCGGCACCGGGGCACGATGCGAAAGGTCGGTGCTTTCCCTCGTCATCACCGTATAGCCGATGTCGACCAGCTTCTCGTCGGGGCCACGCCCTTCGATCGCCTGGATGAGCATTTCGACGGCCCGCCGCCCCATCTCGCCGCGGTTGGTCAGCACGCTCGACAGGCTGGGGTGCGCGGCGCTCATGATCTCGAGGTCGTTGAAGCCGCAGATGCCGAGCCCGTCCGGCACCGCCAGTCGGCGCCGCTGGGCCTCGAACAGCACGCCCACGGCGAGATCGTCGTTGATGCAGAAGACGGCATCGACGTCCGGACGGCGTCCGATGAGATCGGCCAGCAGGTGGGCGCCGAGGGTCGTCGACGACGGGTGGGTCGTCGTCACGATCAGCTGCTCGTCGAGCAGGCCGGCGCCGCCCAGCGCATCCCGGTAGCCCTGCAGGCGACGCTGCGTGCGCGGGTCCATGCGCGCACCGATGAAGCCGATGCGGCGATAGCCCTGCTCGATGAGATGGTTCACGGCATCGCGCGCGGCGCGGCGGTGCGAGAAGCCGATCATCATGTCCACCGGGTCGTCGCCGATTTCCATGATCTGCACGATCGGGCAACCGGCTCCGTCGAGGAGATGGCGCGCCGCCTGCGACTGGTCGATGCCGGTGACGACGAGCCCCGCCGGACGCTGGCTGAGGAACGTGCGCAGCAGCTTTTCCTCCTCGATGGCGGAATAGCGCGTGTTGCCGAGCTGGAGCTGGTAGCGGGTTCCCTCGATGGCGTCGTACATGCCGCGCAGCACGTCGGAGAAGACGTTGTTGGTGACCGACGGAATGAGCGCGCCGATGACGGTGGTGCTCTTCGAGGCAAGGGCCTGGGCGGCGAAGTTGGGCACGTAGCCGAGGGCGGCCACGGCCGCCTCGATGCGCGCCAGCGTCTTGGCCGAGACCTGCTCGGGATCGCGCAAGGCCCGCGACACTGTGACAGCGCTTACATTTGCCGCCGAGGCCACGTCTGAAAGTGTTATCTTGCCGTGGCGTCTCATTTTTTGGTGATCCTCCCCTGATCCTGAGAATAATAATCCAGGAAAGTTCACTTGACAATGTAAGCGCTATCAGGTTTTCAAGGGCCTGGGAGGACATCGAGATCGTGGTCGATTCTCGAAAATCGGGCGACGGCATCCCAACGCGTTTCTTCGTGTTCATGGGTGTTTGCGGCGCCGGCAAGTCGACGGTCGCCAGGGCAGCCGCCAAGGCGCTCTCCGGTGACTTCCTGGAATCCGATACGCTCCACCCGCCCGCCAACCTGGCGGCAATGTCCGCCGGCCGGCCGCTGACCGATGCCGATCGCTGGCCGTGGCTCGAGGCGGTGTGCGCCACCGCGCGGGGCGGCGACGCCGGACGCCCGGTGATGATCGCCTGCTCGGCGCTGGCGCGTCGCTATCGCGACTTCATCCGCGCCCGCCTGCCCGGCGCCATCTTCATCCACCTCGTCGGCTCGGCCGAAGTGATCCGCGACCGCCTGAGGCGCCGTCGCGCACACTTCATGCCGGCCGCCCTGCTCGACAGCCAGTTCGCCGTCCTCGAACCCATCGCCGACGAACCCGATTGCCTGAGCCTCGGCATCGACGGCGCCCGCGACGCCGTCGTCGCGCAAGCCATCGCCATCTGCCGGCGGCATATCGCCGCCGGTACCCATGGGGTGCCACCGGCGCCCATCGAAGCAAGACCACACCGCAAGTCCGTCAAAGGAGGAAAGACCATGCTTAGAATCGCAGCAAAACTGTCGATCGCGGCCGTCGCCGCGACGCTGCTCGCCGGCACCGCGCTGGCCGAGAACTACACCTTCAAGTTCCAGTCGAGCGACCCGGCCGGCAATCCGAACTTCGTCCTCCAGCAGGAGTGGGCGAAGAACGTTGGCGAGATGACCAACGGCCAGATCACCATCACCCTGCTGCCGGTCGAATCGATCGTCGGCCACGCCGAGACCCAGGACGCCATCGCCGCCGGCATTCTCGACGGCCACATCACCGACGTGTCCTACTTCTCCGGCAAGGACCCGGCCTTCGGCCTGATCGCCAATCCGGTGGGTGCCTGGTCCGATCCGCACACCATGCTCGACTTCATGCGCAACGGCGGCGGCGGCAAGCTGATGCAGGAGCTCGATGGCGAATACGGCCTGCACTTCATCGGCGCCACCACCCCCGGCCTCGAAGCGCTGGTTTCGAAGGTGCCGCTCGACGGCGTCGCTGACCTGAAGGGGCTGAAGATCCGCGCACCGGAAGGCCTGGTGGCGAATGTGTTCGCCGCAGCGGGCGCCGCGCCGGTCAACCTGCCCGGCTCGGAAGTGTACACGGCCCTCGACAAGGGCGTCATCGACGCCGCCGATTACACCGTCTTCTCGACCAACCAGGCCCAGGGCCTCAACGACATCGCGCCGAATCCGGTCTATCCCGGGTTCCACTCGCTGCCGCTGGTCGAGATCGCGATCAGCACCAAGGACTGGGACAAGCTGCCCGCCGACCTCCAGGACAAGCTGACCCTGTCGGTCCAGCAGTTCGCCGACCACGACCTGGCGGTGCTGCAGCAGCGTGACGAGGAAGCAGCCGCGGCGGCCAAGGCCGGCGGCAAGATCCACATCCACGACTGGCCCAAGGAAGAGCGCGTCAAGTTCACCACCATCGCCCAGGGCGAGTGGCAGAAGGTCGCGTCTCAGTCGGACAACGCCCAGAAGGTCTACGACGTGCTGACGAGCTATCTCAAGGCCAACGGCTTGATGAAGTAGGCTCAACTCAGCCGGCGGAGGACCCTCTCCGCCGGCTCCTTCCGAACAAGCGGACTGGGCTCCATGTCAGATGATCGATCCCTTGGCTCCGATGGCGTCGAAGACGTCCTCCCCGTCCATACGCTCGCGGACGAAAGCGCCATTCCCGAAGCCGGCTATCTGGGGCGTCTGATCCAGAAAGGCGGCGTCTTCGTCGCCAGTCTGTTTCTCGTCTCCGCCGCCATCACCATCTTCGAAGTCTTCATGCGCTACGTTCTCGACGCGCCGACGCTGTGGGTGACCGAGACCACGATCTTCCTGTGCGCGATAGCCTTCATCTATGGCGGCCTCTACGCCGTGGCGCGGGACCGGCATATCCGTGTCGTCCTCATCTACAACTTCCTGCCACCGGGCTGGCGCCGCGCCTTCGACGTCGGCATCTCGCTCCTCTGCCTCGTCTCGGCCAGCTTCTTTGCCTGGGCGAGCTGGACCTGGGTGGCGAGGGCATGGTGGGCGCCGGGCGGCAGACTGCGCCTGCAGGGGACCGGCAGCGCCTGGAACCCGCCGACGCCGGCGCTGCTCAAGGCCTTCCTGATGATCACCATGATCGCCATGGCCATCCAGTTCGTCATCCTGGCGGTCAAATACGCGCGTCGGAGCCGTTAGCACCATGTTCGACCTGTCCGCCATGGGGATTGCCGACGGCACCCTGCTGATGTTCGCCATGCTGTTCGGCATGCTTCTGCTCGGCATGCCGCTGGCATTCGTGACGCTGTTCGTGGCGCTGTTCTTCGCCATCGGCTGGATCGGCCCGATGGCCGTGCCGCTGATCACCGAGCGCGTCTATTCCTTCGTCACCTCCTACGTTTTCGTCTCGGTGCCGATGTTCGTGCTGATGGCGGCGATCCTCGACCGGTCGGGGATAGCGCGAGATCTGTTCGACGCGATGAAGCTGATCGCCGGAGGTCTGCGCGGCGGCATCGCCATCCAGACGATCTTCGTCGCCGTCATCCTGGCGGCGATGAGCGGCATCGTCGGCGGCGAGATCGTGCTGCTCGGCCTGCTGGCGCTGCCGCAGATGCTGCGGCTCGGCTACGACCGCAACCTGGCGATCGGCGTCGTCTGCGCCGGCGGCGCCCTCGGCACGATGGTGCCGCCGTCGATCGTGCTCATCATCTACGGCCTGACCGCCAACGTCTCGATCGGCGACCTGTTCACCGCCGCCTTCATCCCCGGCTTCATGCTGGCCGGTCTCTACGTGCTGTACGTGCTCATCCGCGCCTATCTCGATCCCTCCGTGGCGCCGGTCCTCGGCAAGAACGAAATGCCGTGGCGGGAAAGGATCAGGCTGCTCAAGGGCCTGATCCTGCCGGCGCTGGTCATCACCTTCGTCCTCGGATCGATCTACGGCGGTGTCGCGTCGGTGACGGAAGCCTCGGCGGTCGGTGTCGCCGGCGTCGTCCTGTCGACGGCGATTCGCGGCGAGCTGACGTTCAAGCTGCTGCGCGGGGCCGCCGTGCAGACGCTGGCGACCTGCGGCATGATCGTGTGGATCGGC
Organism: uncultured Alphaproteobacteria bacterium; assembly: GCA_963784605.1. Lineage (GTDB taxonomy): Bacteria > Pseudomonadota > Alphaproteobacteria > Rhizobiales > Kaistiaceae > CAVSRC01. The sequence continues at coordinate 64,408 of CAWARW010000004.1, read as the reverse complement.
ATCGGCGCCAGCGCCATTGTCGGCGTGTACAACCTCATGGGCGGCCTCGACTTCGTCAACAGCTTCTTCACCGGCATCTCGGACAACCCGATGGTGATCGTCCTGCTCATGATGCTGATCCTCTTCATTCTCGGCATGTTCCTCGACTGGGTCGGCATTGCGCTGCTGACGCTGCCGGTGTTCGTGCCGATCGTGAAGGGCCTCGGTCTCGATCCGGTCTGGTTCGGGGTGGTCTTCTGCATGAACATGCAGGTGGCATTCCTGTCGCCGCCCTTCGGTCCCGCCGGGTTCTACCTGAAGAGCGTGGCGCCCCCCGAGATCACGCTGGGCCACATCTTCAAGGCGGTGCTGCCGTTCATCGGCCTGCAGATCGCCGCGCTGAGCATGGTGCTCATATTCCCCGGCATCACCGGGCGCTGAAGGGAAGCGGCATGCGGGGAGTTCGCCGCCCCTTGGCCGCCACCGACTGACGCCGCCTCAGGCCGACGTCGGGCCGGAGCTCAGACGCAATGCGCGCGGCTCCGGGCGGAGCCCCGGCGCCGACGCCACCGCGGGGTGGGTGGTCTTGCGCACGACCAGATGCGTTTCCAGGACGTAGCGCACGTCGCCGACCGCGCGCGTCCCGAGAACCTCGAGCAGCAGGGAGGTCGCGGCCTTTCCCGCTTCGCTCGAGCGGTTGGAAACCGTGGTCAGCGGCGGATAGGTGGCGGCGCCCAGAACGTCGTCGCAGCCGACCACGGCGATGGCGCCGGGCACGTCGATGCCGCGCTCGCTGAGACCGGCGAGAATACCCTGGGCGATCAGGTCGTCGAAGGCCACGACACCGGTCGCCCGCGACTCGAGAATGGCCTCGACGCTGCGTCGTCCGGCCTCGTAGCTCGGCACCTGGGCGGCGACCGTCGCCATATCGAGCCCCAGCCGGGCGCACGCCTTCTTGACCGCGGCGCGCCGCTGCTTGTTCGACCACGACGTGCTCGGTCCGCTGACGTAGACGATGCGGCGGTGGCCAGCCTCGGCGAGATGATCGACCGCCTGCGATACGCCCGAGCCGCTGTCGATGAGCACGCGCGGGATGCCGGCAACGTCGCGGTTGATGAGCACCAGCGGCTTGGCCGCGAGCATGGGCGCGGATGCGCTCGTCCGACAGGCGGGGCGAAGCGAGGATGACGCCCTCCACCTGGCCCGAGGAGCCGGCTGACGAGCTTTTCCTCCTGCCTGGGATCTTCGTCCGAGTTCCCCAGGAACACGCAGAAATCGGCGCGCTCGGCTTCGTTCTGCGCCGCCCGGATGAGCGGCGGGAAAAACGGATTGGCAACGTCCGGCACGATCAGCGCGACGTTTCCGTGCCGCCCCGTGCTCAGCGCGCGGGCGCTGCGGTTGGGCACATATCCGAGCTGCTTGGCGACCGCCGTGATCCGCTGGACGGTCTCCGGCTTGAGCAGTTCGGGGCGGCTGAAGGCGCGCGACACGCTCGACCGGTTCACCCCGGCGGCGGCCGCCACCTGGCTGATCGTCAGCGTCTTCGGCTTCTGCGAATCCATGGCCTCTCCGGACACCCCCAACAGAATCGCGGCCCCCGAAGTGATGCGGGAGCCTCGCGCCTGATATCGTGCTGTTGCGCCCGATCAAAGCACTTTGGACAAGGCCGGGCAACGGCTTGACTTGCAACCGGTTGCACCGAATAGTCCATGGCGCAGTGAAAGGACGACGCGCGGGCAACCGGCCAGGGCGCCGACCCAGTTGGAGAAATGCGGGTGACGACTTCAGTGAGCGAACTGCCCGGCTCCCGGTCCAGCCGACGGATCGGCCGGCTCCAGGTCGAGGGCCATGCCAGCCGTGCCGAAATGGGCATTGCCGGCGCCGCCGCCGTGGCCGCCGAGATGCGCGCGCGGCTGGCCGTGAAGTCCGGGATCCGCATGATCTTCGCCGCCGCACCGAGCCAGGCCGAGATGCTTGCGGCGCTGTGCGCCAGCGCCGCCATCGACTGGACCCGCGTCACCGCGTTCCACATGGACGAATACATCGGCCTCGCCCCCGCCGATCCGGCGCGTTTCGCCCGCTGGCTCGATCGGCACCTGTTCGAGCGCGTGCCGTTCAAGGCCGTGCACCGGATCGTGCCCGAGCCGGATGCGGCAGCCGCAGCCGCGGCCTATGCCGCCGCTCTCGCCGAGGCTCCCATCGACATCGTCTGCCTCGGCATCGGGGTCAACGGCCACATCGCCTTCAACGACCCGCCCATCGCCGATTTCGACGACCCCGTTGACGCCAAGGTGGTGCAGCTGGACGAGGCCTGCCGGCGCCAGCAGGTGGACGACGACTGCTTTGCGACGCTGGCCGAGGTGCCGCAGACCGCCATCACGCTGACCATCCCGCGCCTGCTCAGGGCCGACAGGCTGATCGCCGTCGTGCCCGGCCGCGCCAAGCGCGAGGCCGTGCGCCAGGCGCTCTACGGCCCGCGCAGCACCGCCTGCCCGGCGAGCATCCTGCGCGAAGCCGATTGCACCCTCTTCCTCGACGCCGAGTCCGATCCCGATGCCTGAAACCCCGGTCGACGCCCAGTCGCTGTGCGCGGGCTATTTCGAAGCCGTCACCGCCCTGATGCGCCGCATCCTCGACGAGGAGAGCCAGCCGCTCGACCGGGCCGCCGCGCGGCTTGCCGACCAGATCGCCGCCGACAGGCTGATCCACATCTTCGGGCCGGGGGGCCATTCCAACCTGGCCACGCAGGAAGTGTTCTTCCGCGCCGGCGGCTTGATGCACATGAGCGCGATCCTCGACGAAGGCACGCTGCTGTCGAACGGTGCGCTCCGCTCCATGGCGATCGAGCGCCTGCCGGGCTACGGCCGCATCGTGATCTCCGACCGCCGGCTCGGCGACAGCGACGTGCTGATCCTCGCCAACGCCTACGGGATCAATGCCGCGCTGATCGATGCCGCACTCGAGGCCAGGCGGCGCGGCGTGTTCGTGATCGGCTTCAGTTCGCGCGAGCACGCCAGCAACACCGCGCCGGACCACCCGGCCCGCCACCCCACCCGGCAGAACCTGCACGACCTCGTCGATATCGCCGTCGACACCAAGGTGCCGGTCGGCGACGCGCTTGTCCGCATCCCCGGCATGGGCGAGCCGATCGCCGCGGTCTCCACCTTCGCCAACGCCTTCGCCCTCAACACGCTGGTCATCAGGACGGTCGCCAAGCTGGTCGAGCGCGACATCGAGCCACCGGTGTGGCGCAGCGGCAATGCGCCGGGCGGCGACGAGGCCAACGCCCGCTTCATCGCCCGCTTCCGCGATCGCGTGCGAGCCCTGTGAGCCGCAGCCGGACCATTGTCGGACGCGACCCGGCAAGCGGCGCCGGCATCTCGGTGACGATTGCCGACGGTCGCATCGCGGCTGTCGGACCGGTCGCGGCGGCTCGGCGCCGCCTTCCTCGCACCGGGGCTCGTCGACCTGCAGGTCAACGGCTACGGCGGTCTCGACCTCAACGGTCCCGACCTGTCGATCGACCTGATCGACCGCCTCACCGCCAGTCTCGCGGCACTGGGAACGACCACGTTCCAGCCGACCATCATCACCGCCTCCGAAGCGGCGATCACCCGGGCCCTCGTCGTCATTGCGGAGGCGCGGCGCAAGCTGCCCCGGGTCCGGGCGGCCATCCCGGCGGTTCACGTCGAGGGCCCCCACATTTCGCCGCTCGACGGGGCCCGCGGGGCGCATCCGCTCGACCACGTCCGCCCGCCCGATGCGGATGAATTCGCCCGCTGGCAGGAAGCCTGCGGCGGGCTCGTCGGCATGGTGACGCTGTCGCCCGAATATGACGAAGCGCCTGCCTATATTGCGGCGCTGGAGCGGCGCGGCATCCACGTGTCGCTCGGCCACATGGCAGCGACCGCCGACCAGGTGCGCGCCGCGGTCGAAGCCGGCGCGCGCCTGTCGACCCATCTCGGCAACGGCGCCGCCGCCACCCTGCCCCGCCACCCCAATTTCATCTGGGCGCAACTGGCGGAAGACCGGCTGACCGCCTCCTTCATCTGCGATGGCCACCACCTGCCGGCCGACACCTTCAACGCCATGCTGCGCGCCAAGGGCCTCGACCGGGCGGTCCTCGTCTCCGACAGCGTCGCGCTCGCCGGCATGCCGCCGGGCCTCTACGACCAGCCGGTCGGCGGCGAGGTCGAGGTGACCGCCGAGACGGCCGCATCTGCGTCGCCGGCACGCCCTATCTGGCCGGTGCCGGCCGGCCGCTCGCCGCCGATGTCGGCATCGCCATGACCGCGGCCGGCCTGTCGCTGGCTGATGCGCTGGCGCTGGCCACCCGCAATCCCGGCCGCTTCGTCGGCGGTCGCGGCACGCTCGACGTCGGGGCACGTGCCGATCTCGTGGCGTTCCGGCAGGGCGCCTGCGAATGAATTGAAGATCGAGACGGTGATCGTCGCCGGCGAAGAGGTGCCGCTGCCATGATGCGGGCGGGCATTGCCAGTCGTCGACATCACGCCGCCGGCAGGACTTTTCATGGCCGGGTTCGGCGCCCGTACCGAACCGGCGACCGGGGCGCACGACCGGCTGACGGCGCGCGCCCTGGCCGTGGACGACACCGCGCTGCTGGTGGTCGACGTCCTCGGCCTGCACGAGAAGATGACCGCGCGCATCCGCACCCGCTGCTGCCTGCCGGCGGAGCGGGTGATCGTCGCGGCGCTGCACAATCACGGCGGCCCCTGCGTCATGGGCGAGCGCGCCGGCGGCAAGGACGATCCGGCCTATGTGCAGCGGCTGGAGGACGCCTGCGTGGCAGCGATCGATCAGGCGGTGGCGGCACAGAAGCCCGCCCGGCTGACCATCGGCATGGGCCCCGATCCCGACGTCGCCCGCAACCGCCGCCACGCCAACGGCACGGTCGACCGCGCCCTCCCGGTGTTGCGCGTGCGCGACGCCGACGGCACGCTGATGGCGGTGGTGACCGCCTATGCCTGCCATCCGGTGGTGCTCGGCGCCGACAACCGCCTGTGGACGGCGGACTATCCGCATTTCGTCCGGGCGACCGTCGAGGCCGCCCATCCCGGCGCCGTCGCCATCTTCGTCACCGGCTGCGCCGGCGACGCCAATACCGGCCACAGCGCCTATGCCTCGCAGACGCTCGCCCCGTCCGACGAACGCAGCTTCGCCCGGGCCGAACGGCTGGGCCGCCGCATCGGCGAAGCCGCGCTGGCGGCGCCGGAAATGCCCTGCGGCGACCTCAGCGCTGCCACCGATTGCACGGTCGCCTTGAAATTCGAACGCCGCGAGACGCGGCCCCTGCGCGAACTGGCGAGCCTGTGGCGCGGCCAGGCGGCCGCCGAGCCGCAACGCCGGGTGCTGCTCGACCACTGGATCAAATGGGCCGAGACCTGGGCCGACGTGCCGCCGCCGGAGCAGTGGACCGGACGCGTCTCGGTGCTCGATTGGGGTGGCGTGCCGATCGTCGCCCTGCCCGGCGAAATCTTTGCGGAAACCGGCCTGTCGATCCGGGCGGCGCTGGGCAATATCCCGGCTTTCGTCTTCTCCTATGCCGATGCCGTCCCCGGCTACATTCCCGCCGCCGGCGAATTCGCCTACGGCGGCTACGAAGTCGACGAAGCCCACCGCTACTACGGCCTGCCGGCAGGCTTTGCGCCGGGTGCGGCGGAGGCCGCAGCCGAAGCGGCGATCGCCCTCGCCGGACGCCTGACGTCCGCGCCGGCGTGACGCGTGCGTGCCGGCTGGTGCAGGCCGCACGCGCTTGACATCGCAACCGGTTGCAGAGAAGCTTTCCTCGACAGTGGGACCGAAGCTTCAGACAACGCCAGACAGGGGGAATGACATGATGAAGACAGAACGGACTGCCACTTGGCACCGGCGTGCGGGCATGATGGGCGCTGCGCTCGGTGCGATCCTCGTCTCCGATGCCGCTCGCCGCCAGCGCCGACGAGCTCACCGTGTGGAGCGGCTATCCGGAGATGGTGCCCTTCTACAAGCACGTCGCCGAGATCCATGAAGGCGGACTATCCGGACCTGACCGTCAACGTCCAGGCGATCCCTCTGCGCGATCATGAAAAGCGCGTGGCGCTCGGCCTGACGTCGGGCAATGCCGGCGACGTCATCGAGCTCGCCGTGTCGACGGCGACCCGCTACATGCAGAACGACCTGCTCGCCAAGGCGCCCGACGACATGGTCGCCTACGTTCAGGATACGGCCAATTTCAACAAGTTCTTCGGCGATGCCGGCAAGCTCGACGGCACGCTCTACGGCGTGCCGCTGTTCCGCGGGCAGAGCGCCCTCTTCTACAACACCGACATGTTCAAGGCGGCCGGCCTCAGCGAGCCGCCCAAGACCATGGCCGAAATGACCGGCGCCGCCGCCAAGCTGGCGCAGAACGACGCCAACGGCAATCTCAAGGTGTCGGGCTGGAGCCTGCGGCTGTCGGGCGGCGGTCAGGGCATCGCCGAGAAGTTCTGGATCAACATGTTCCAGTACGGCGGCAACCTGCTCGAAGAGACCGCCGACGGCAAGTGGAAGGCAGCCTTCGCCAACGAAGCCGGCCACAAGACGCTGGCGCAGTATCTCGACGTCGTCTACGGCGACAAGGCCGACAGCGTCGCGTTCCCGGCCGATGCCGATGCCTTCGAGCGCGGCCAGACCGCCATGTTCATCCGCGAGAGCTGGGTGATCGGCGACATCGCCTCCAAGGCGCCGGACCTCCACTACGCCACGACGACGTTGCCCATGGGCTCGATCGTCGCGCCGGTCCACATGTTCGTCCCCGCCGACGACCCCAAGGCCAAGGAAGCCTGGGCCTTCGCCAAGGCTGCGACCAGCGCCGAGAACCAGCTGTGGATGCTCGCCAATGTCGGCTGGCTGCCCAACCGCTCCGGTCTCGACTATTCGGCGATCCTCGCCAAGACGCCGCAGTTCGGAGCTTTCGTGAACTACCCGGCCGACTACAAGTTCTTCACGCTGCCGACCATCGGCCCGGCCGACGAACTGCTGACCCGCATCGCCGCCCAGCTCACCAATGCCTTCGGCAATGCCTCACTGCAGGGTGACGACAAGGCCATCGACGCCACGCTGAAGACGGCGTCCGACGAGGCCGACAGCATCCTGAAGCGCGAAGGCCTGCTGGCCGAATAGCGCGCCTGGATTTAACTCTGTCAGGCGGCCCCCGGCCGGGGCCGCCTGACATCAGTCCAGGAGGCCAGGATGCTTGAACGCAAGAAGTGGCTGTTCGCCATCGCCGCCCTCCTGCCCACGCTGTCGATCTTTGCGTGGGTGCGGATCTATCCCATCGGCGAGACGCTCAGGCTCAGCCTCTACAAGTGGGATCTGATCTCCAAGAACAAGCCGTTCATTGGCCTGGCCAATTTCCGCGAACTGATCGGCGATCATCTTTTCCGCGAAGCCCTGTTCAACACGGCGGCCATCGCCTTCGGCATCCTGATCATCGTGATCCCGCTCGGCATGGTCATCGCCGGCCTCATCCACTACCGCGCCGGAACCCGCTTCGCCGGCTTCTTCGAAACGGCAAGCTTCATCCCCTACGTCGTCTCGCTGGTTCCGGCGGCCATGGCGTGGAAGTGGATCTTCGATGCCCGCCTCGGACCGCTCAACGCCGTGCTCGGCCTGTTCGGCATTTCGCCGCAGGCGTGGCTGTTCGACCCGACGCTTTCGGTCGTCTGCGTCATCATCCTGTGTTCCTGGCAGGCGCTCGGCTACGCCATCCTCATCTACATCGTCGGCTTCCGCAGCCTGCCGGTCATCCTGTTCGAGGCGGCCAAGCTCGACGGCGCCAGCGGTCCGCAAGCCTTCTGGTACGTCGCCGTTCCCATGCTGCGGCCGATCACGCTCTACGTCTCCGTGGTCACGCTGGTTTCCGGCTTCAACGTCTATGCGCAGGCCTATGTGCTCGCCTCCGATGCGCAGGGCGCCCCCGGCCGGCAGGTGCGCGTGCTGGTGCTCGACATGCTCGAGAACTGCTTCCGCAACTATCGCGTCGGCTACGCCGCCTCCGAGGCGATGGTGCTGCTGGCGATCGTGCTGGTGCTGACGCTCATCCAGTTCTCTCTGCTGCGCGACAGGGGCGGCCAGAAATGACCATGTCGCTCCCCAAAGCCCAGGCGAATGCCCTCGCCGGTCCACCGGCCCGGCCGCAGACGCACGCCGTCAACATCGCCATCGATGTGTTTCTGTTCGCCTTCTGCCTGCTCATGCTGCTGCCGCTGGTGTTCCTCGTCTCGAACGCCTTCAAGACGCCGCAGGAGATCCTGGCCTGGCCGCCGACCATCATTCCGGTCAAGCCGATCGTCGACAATTTCATCTCGGTGCTGACGACCACGCCGCTGCTGCGCTGGATCGGCAACAGCGTGCTGTTCGCCACCCTGTCGACAGTGGCGATCCTGGTGACGTCGACGATCGCGGGCTACATCCTCGCCAAGTTCCGCTTCAAGTCGCTGCACGTGATCTTCATCGTCGTGCTCGCCACGGCGATCGTGCCGTTCGAAGTCTACATGATCCCGCTCTATTTCCAGGCGCAGAAGCTTCACCTGCTGAACTCGACCGGCGGGCTGTTGCTCGGCTACCTGGTGATGAGCTTCGGCATCTTTCTCATCCGCCAGAACGTCATCCAGTCGATTCCGGACGAGCTCATCGACGCCGCCCGCATCGACGGCGCCAGCGAATTCCTGATCTTCTGGCGGATCGTCGTGCCGCTGCTCAAGGGCGCGATCAGCGCGCTTGGCGTTCTCGCCTTTTTCCAGGCGTGGACCGCGTTCGCCTGGCCGCTGATCGTGGCCACCACGCAGGAGAGCTATACGGCGGAAGTCGGGCTGGCGCTGTTCCAGACCGGCTACACGATCGATCTCGGCCGGCTCAGCGCCGCCTCGTCCGTCGTGCTGATCCCCAGCATCACCCTGTTCGTGTTCCTGCGGCGCAACTTCGTCAGGGGCATCGCCAGCACCGGGTTGAAGGAATGACCGACGAGGCCGAGCATTTCATCGCCGCGGCGCGCGCCACCTATATCGCCGCCAACGCCGCCACGCTCACCTGGATGCTGGACCGGCCGGCCCTCGACGGCGCCTTCCTCGATACCAAGCTCAACAGCCTGACCCTCGCGAACTACGGCCCGGCGGACGGGCGCCGCGGCCCGGATTTCACCTATGGCTGGATCCAGGGGCGCGGCCTCGAGGCCCTGGCGACGCACGCGCGCTTCTTCGCCGGGCGCGACGACCGGCTCACTGCTGCCCTCGACGCGCGCGGAACGATCCTGTTCGCGCGGCTGGAGGCGCTGCAGCGCGAATCCGGCCACGCCTATTTCTGCTACGACGCCGACCTCCAGCCGGTATGGTTCGACGAGCGCGGAGAGGCCCATCGGCAGACGCCGGCGGCCGATGTCTTCACCTATTCCGACGCCTTCTTTGCCAAGGGGATGGTGGCGGCTGCCGCGCGCTATGCGCCCGAGCGCCTGCCCGCCCATCTCGGCTACCTCGCCGCGGTGATCGCGGCCATCGTCGACGGGCGTTTCCAGATGGACGAGAGCCGGCCCCTGTCCGCGCGCGGCGAGCGCCGCGCAGCCGGACGATTTCGGCCCGCGCATGATCCTGCTCGGCGCCGCCGGCATGCTCGCCCGCATCGGACAGAGGCAAGCCGCCGGGTTCGCCGACGGCTTCATCGATCACATCCTCGATCGCCACTACGATCCGCAGACCGGCCTGCTGGCCAACGTGCCCGGCGAGGACGCCTGCAACGTCGGCCATGCCATCGAGTTCGTCGGTTTCGCGCTGGACCATCTCGGCGGAGACGCTGGTACCGACCGCATCGCCCGGCTCGAACGCATCCTGCTCGCCTCGTTCCGCCATGGGTTCATCCGACCCGGCATCACCGTGTCGGTGTCCCGGGCGACGGGCGAGGCCCTCAGCCCCTATTGCCCGTGGTGGTCGCTGCCCGAGACCATCCGCGCCGCGGCGCTCTGCCACGCCCGCACCGGCACGGACGACACGCTGGCCGTCTGGCGCACCGCGCACGAGGCCTTCTTCCGCCTCTACTGGCGAGGCTCGCCACCGATCGCCTATCAGACGCTGACGCCATCCGGGCCTGTCGACTACGTGCCGGCGACGCCCGACCTCGACCCCGCCTATCACACCGGCCTCAGCCTCCTCGCCGCGATCGAAAGCACCGCGAACCCCTGAGCCTGTGGCCGTCCGTCGATCCCGCTGCGGCCACGCTGCCGCTGCGGTTGGCGGCGACATGGGTGTGCTGGAATGTAGGCCGGCTACATTTTGCCTGAGGCGGTTCGCCATGATCCTCATCCGCATGGTGCCGCCGATGGTGATCGCGCTGCCGCTGTTCCCGATGGTCGCGAACGGAACGATCAGCGGCGCGGCCGGATGGTGTCTGGCCGCTCTACCGCTGGATTGACCTTCCATTCACCATAAGACCGACCTTGGGCCGGCCCCGTCGATTGGATCCTTCAAGCCCTGGACGCAACGGCTTCTGCCTGACTGACGCTGGCATTCTCGAGCATCGCATCGATCTCGGTTTCGTCGAAACCATACTCGGCAAGTATCTCGCGCGTGTGCTCTCCAACACGCGGCGCCGGCCGTTCGATGGTTGCGGGCGTTTCACTCATTTTGACCGCGGGGGCAACAACCTTCACCTCGCCGGCTATCGGGTGATCGTATGTGGCGATCGCCTGCATGTGGCGGACCTGCGGATCCTGCGACGCCTGCAGGTGCGTCTTGATCTCGCCACACCAGATGTCGACTGCCAGCATTGCATTCATCAATTCGGCCGTTGTCCACGTCTTCGTCAGCGCCGCGAGTTTCTCCCAGACCTCGTCGCGCTTCTCGAACAGGATCTTTGGGTCGTCATAGGCGAGCAGGCTCTCGTCGCCGAGCACGCCAACCAGCTTGGCATAGGGACTCATGGCAATCGTCACCCAGCCGTCGGATGTCGGATAGACGCCGAAGGGCGCTTCCATGCCGGGATGACCGATGCCGGAATTCGGGCGCTGCATGTCGATGCCGAAATTCATCGCCATCAGCATTTCCTGTCCCTGGTGGGCAAGCATGCCGGTGAGCAGGTCGACCTTGATCTCCTGACCGCGTCCGGACCGCTCACGCCAATAGAGCGCGGACAGGATGCCGTAGACCATGTTCATGGCACCGATTTGGTCGGAGAAGCCGGAACCGACCGGCACCGGCGGCCCGTCTCCGCGACCGGTGGCCGCAGCGATGCCGGTGAGGCCCTGAACCAGCATGTCCTGTCCCGGCCGCGAAAGGTAAGGGCCGCTCTCGCCGTAGCCGGAGCCGGAACAATAGATGATGCGCGGATTGACCTTGCGGAAATCGTCGTAGCCGAAGCCGAGCTTGGCCAGCACGCCTGGGCGAAAATTCTGCACCACGACATCGGCGCGCTCAGCGATCCGGTAAAGGATCGTCTTTGCCTCCGGCGCCTTCAGATTCACCGCAATGGACCGCTTGTTGCGGTTCCAAGCCAGAAAGTTTGGGCTTTCGCTGCCACCGACCCAGCGATTGTTGAAGGTCATGGTGCGGAAGAGGTCACCCTGCCCGGGTCGCTCCACCTTGATGACGTTGGCGCCCATATCGGCGAGCAGCTGCGTGCAGAACGGCCCCTGCAGGAGATGGCTGAGATCGAGGATCGTGACGTCGGCGAGGGCCTTCTCGGTCATGCGTTTTCTTCCTATTCATGGTTCAGACTGCGCCGCCAAATGGCACGCAGCTTGTCGATCGTGAGTTTCGCTGTCGCCCTGCCGCCGAACGCATCGCGCAGCAGGGCCGAACCTTCGAGCTGGAAGGCGATATATCCCTTGTGGCGCGGGCGCACCCAGGCTTCCTCGACGGTACGGGCAGTCGCGCGATAGAAGCCGCCGGCCTTGGCATTGACGACGTCCGACAGCCACGCCGCTCGAGCCGAGGGCTGCCCGTCATGGTCGGGAATGAAGGTCGACTGCGTGTCGACCTTCATGAGCCAGCGCAGATGATCCAGCAGACGCCGGTCAGGGCGGGCCCGCCGCGTCACGGCGATGCCCGTTCCACCGAGCACACTGCCCCGCCGCCCGTCCGCCCGCGCCAACGGCACGTCGGTGAAGGAGACAGGGCGCCGACCGGGCCGCGGCACCGCGTAGTTCACATAGCCGTAGACGAGCGGCACCATTCCGATCGTATCGCCGAGGCTCATGGTTTCGAGCAGCGTGATCGGATTCATGGCATCGGCACCTGGCGGGGCGGCCCGCACCAGCTGGCTGAGGAGCGCAATCGCCGCTTCCGCGATCTCATCCTCGACGAGCTTTTCGCCACCCGGTTCGGCGCCGAGGGCCACCGACAGGGAGAAGAAGGAGCAGATCGCGTGCGGTCCGGATACCGACACGGCGACGCGACCCGACCCCGCAAGCCGGCAAACGTCGTCCCATGTTGCCGGCAGCGGGCCAATCAGGTCGTCGCGACAGGCCATAACCTGCGTTGCGACATCGAGCGGCAGGGCATAGTGCCTGCCCTCCCACTGGTAGCTCTCCATCGCCGGGCCGATGGTCTGCGCTCTCCAGGCGGCGATCTCGGCGCTGTCGAACAACTCCTCCAGCGGCTGCAGGCAATTCTCTGCAATCGCCTCGCCGATATGCGGGTGGTCGAGCACCAGAATGTCGAAACGGGCGGCAAGATCGGCAATCGGGTGGGACTCGAAACCTTCCAGCGGCTGCCTCGACCACGCAATCACCGGCGCGCCTTCGCTGGCCGCCTTGGCGGCGGCCGCGGCGAGAGCGTTGTAGCCGCGCGGGTGATCCCAGGTGAGGCCCGAGAAGATCATGCAATCACCCGCGTGCTCCGCCACAAAGCCGGCGCCGACGTGTCGCTCGCGATCCGCGTAATGTGCCAGCGGCCGAGATTGGCGGTGTAGAGAGCCGAACCGTCAAAAGCGATGTTGGTCGGATGGGCGAAGAGGTGCGCCGTTGGGTCTTCGATGTAGACGGCGCTCGTCCTGCCATCCGGCGCGATGCGCAACACGCGCGACGGCTCGTAGCAGCCACAGAAAAGCGCGCCCTGGCCATCGAAGGCTATGCCGTCCGGCAGGCCCGGCAGGTTTTCGGCAAAGACCGTCGCCTCCCCGGCGCTGCCATCCGGTTGGATCGCAATCCGCGTCACGCGCCGGGCGAAGGTTTCGCACACGAAGAGCGCATCGCCGACCGGCGACAGTGCCATGCCGTTGGCGAACACCAGGGGCCGGTCGTACCAGAGATCCGCCGCACCCGTTGCCAAGTCATAGGCCCAGATGCCCGGTCCAGGCTTGGAGAAATCGTGACTATCGGAGACCAGCAGGCGCGAATGGGATCGGTCGACAACTGGATAGTTCGGGATCCTGATCCCTGGCGGAGCGAACCGCTCGATGCGGCGCGACGCGAGATCGAGGCGATACACGGTAGCCTCGCGGTTGTCGCAGGCGAACAGCGCCTCGTCACCGAGGAAGGCGAGGCCGAGGGTGAAGCCGCCACCTTGCGCGACACGCTCGATACGCGTCCCATCGGGGTCGACGCGTAGAATCTCGCCGTTTTCGGAGCCACACCAGATCCAGCCGTCCGGGCCAACCGCAACGCATTCGGGATGCTGCAGGCGAGGTTCGGCGAAGACGCCGTCGAAGAAGACCCGGGCACGCTCAATCGGCAGGACGGTCTTCTCCGCCGTCGCGAAACGATAAGACATGTGCCTTTCTCCCTCACCTCGGGAAGACCGGGCCGAAGGGGGATGCCCGCCGGCCGGAGTTGATTTCACTCTCCACGCACGATCAGACCACCATCAACCCGGATGATGTCGCCGGTGATGAACGACGCGCGATCCGAGGCAAGAAAGGCGACAAGCTCGGCAACTTCCTCGGGTTGGCCGAAACGACCGATCGGATGCGCCCGGTTCCAGGTGGCGATGAGCTCGTCAGGCTTCGGGTGCTCGCGGAAGATCTTCTCGTTGAGCGGCGTCATGATCGTGCCGGGCGCGACCGCATTGACGCGGATGCCAGCCGGGGCGAGGTCCACGGCGGCCTGTTGGGTAAGCGCGTTGATGCCGCCCTTGGCCGCCGCATAGGCGGCCCAGCCGCGGAAGCCGGCAAGAGCCTGCACCGACGACATGTTGACGATGCTGCCCTTCTTCTTCTTGCGCATCTCGGGCGCGCAGACCTTTATGCCACGCCATACGCTGGAGAGATTGGTCGTCATCACCCGGTTCCAGGTCTCCTCGTCGATCTCGTCGACGACGCCGCCGATCGCCTGAGCGGCGTTGTTGACCAGGATGTCGATCGAACCGAAATGCCTGACGGCCTCCGCCGCGACCGCCTCCATGTCGGCCATGACGGCGACATCGGTCCTGACAAAAACTGCCGTTCCTCCTGCAGCCGCGATTTCGTCGCGTGTCGCCTCGCCGACCGTGACGTCGATATCCGCGATGATGACCCGCGCGCCATCCTCGGCGAGCCGCTTAGCGCAAGATCTCCCGATCCCCATTGCCGCACCCGTGACAATAGCTACGCGGCCGTCCAGATCGCCTGCACTCATTTTCATTCGCCCTTGAATTCGGGATTGCGCTTGTCGAGGAAGGCGGTGATACCCTCCTGACCGTCGGTCGTTTCGTATAGCCGGAAGAGGACTTCCTGCTCGAATCCTTGCGCCACTGGGAGCGGGGCGTCGGGACCCTGCCGGATTAGCCGCTTCATCTCCGCCTGGGCAAGCGGCGCAACCTTGAGCATCGCTCTCGCCCGCTCGATGGCGACCTTCATCAACTCCTCGTCGGGGCAGACCTCGGCCGCCAGCCCCAGTTGGAAGGCGCGCTCGCCCTTGATCCGGCGCGCGCCAAGCATGATGTCGCTGGCGACGTACTTTCCGACCGCGCGCGTCAACCGTTGCGTGCCGCCGCCACCGGGCGACAGGCCGAGCAGGCCCTCGGGCAGGCCGAAGCGGGCGCTGGTCGCGCAGATGATCACGTCGCAGCACAGCGCCAGCTCGAACCCACCGCCGAGCGCATAACCGCGCACCGCCGCGATCGTCGGCTTGGGCAGGGATTCCAGCTTGTCGAATACGCGCCGGCCGTTGAACTGAAAGGCGACGAAGGCCTTGGTCTGGCGCCCGCGGTATTCGGCAATATCAGCGCCAGCAACGAACGCCCGGTCGCCGGCCCCCGACAGGATGACCACGCGGACGCCGGCGTCGACGGCGAGCCTGTCCAGTTCGCCGTCCAACGCCTCCATGAGCGGCGTCGACAGCGCGTTCATCTTGGCCGGCCGGTTGATGATGAGACTGACGATACCGGGCTCGATCTCTTCGCGCAGCAGCAGCTTCTCTGCCATCATACTCATCCCTTCACCGCGCCGGCCGTGAGGCCAGCGACGAATTGCTTTTGCAGGAGAAAGAAGATCGCGATGACCGGCACCGAGATCAGCACCGAGCTGGCCATCAGTTCGCCATAGCGGATACCGTACTGACCAATGAAATCGTTCATGCCGACCGGCAGGGTGCGCATCTCCTTGGTCGAGGTGAAGGACAGCGCGAAGAGGAATTCCTGCCAGGTGACGATCAGCACAAACACCGCGGTGGCCACGATTCCTGGCCGGCAGAGCGGCAGGATCACAGAGAAGAACGTCCGGAGCGGACCGGCACCGTCGACGGCAGCCGCCTCGTCAAGCTCCACCGGCAGGCGCGCCATGAAGGCGCGCAACATCCAGATCGCAACGGGCAGCGTGATGGTCACGTAAGCCAGGATCAACGAGGCGTACGTGTTCAGCAGGTTGACCGCTTTCATCAACTTGTAGATCGGGATGATGATGGCGCTGGCCGGGAACATCTGTGCCGCGATCACCAGGCTCATGCACAGCAGGATGAGGCGCGTCTGGCGGCGCGTGAATGTGTAGGCGGCAAGCAGGCCAAGTGTCACCGTGATCACAACCGTCGACAGCGACACGATGACAGAGTTCAGGAAATAGATGCGGAACTCGGGACGGAAAGCCGTCACGTAATTGTCCAACGTCGGGTTGACCGGCCACAGACGCGCCGGGATCGAGAAAGGCTCGGTCGGCGGCTTCAGCGACACCGACAGCATCCAGAAGAACGGCAGCAGGATGACGATGGCCAGCACCACTTGCGCCAGCATGAGCCCCAGGCGGCCGAGGCGCGTCGGCTTCATGGGCGCCCCCCGCCGCTTGCCCGCGGCTGGCGCTGGACGAGGAAATAGGCCGCGATCAGGATCGTCAGCACGAGGATCGAGAAAACGCCATAGGCGGCCGCGTCGCCGAAGCGGAACTGGCCGAAGCCGAGTTCGTAGATCTTGGTCGGGAAGATGTGGGTGGCGTTCTGCGGGCCGCCGCGCGTCAGCACCCAGATCATGTCGAAGTAGTTGAAGGTAAGGATCGTGGTCAGCACGAAGTTGACGACGATGGATTCGCGCATTGCCGGGATGACCACGTGGATCAGCCGCTGGAAGCGCCCCGCCCCATCGACGATCGCCGCCTCGACCTGTTCGTTGTCGACGTTCTGCAGCGCCGCCAGATAGACGACGGTCGAGAACGGAAAGCCCTTCCAGATCGCCGCGACGATCGCCGCGCCCATCGCGGTGGCGGACGTGGCAAGCCACGCAACGCTCTGATCGGCCAGGCCCAGGCGGATCAGGAAGGAATTGATGAGACCGAGTTGCGGGTCGTACATGAAGCGCCACAGGATGGCTGCCACGACGCCCGGCAGCACCCAAGGCAGCAGCACCAGCGACCGCATGATCCCGCTGGTCGGCAGTTTCTGATTGAGGAGCAGCGCCACGGCAAAGCCGATGGCATTCTGGAAGACGACGACAAACACCGTCCAGACACAGGAGTTCCAGACGATCGTGGCGAAATCGCCACTGGCGAAGATGCGCTCGTAGACCGCCAGACCGACGAACTTCGGATTCG
Organism: uncultured Alphaproteobacteria bacterium; assembly: GCA_963784605.1. GTDB lineage: Bacteria > Pseudomonadota > Alphaproteobacteria > Rhizobiales > Kaistiaceae > CAVSRC01. The sequence goes on along the minus strand of CAWARW010000004.1, from coordinate 47,473 downwards.
GGTTGATGAACGAGCTCGAATAGAGGCTCTGAATCACCGTCCCGATCATCGGGTAGTACATCAGCACGCCGACAAGGATCATCGCTGGGGCGAGGAAGATCCAGGCCAGCCATGCGGAGCGGTTGTGCATCGTCGCCTCTGACGCCCGGGCGGCGGGAACATGCGGCCTCTGCCGCGTGTTCCCGCTCTTTTTGCAGCGTTCTCGTGCGCTCTTCTTATTTCAGTGCGTCGATCGCCGCGCAGGCTTTATCGGCGGCGGCCTTGGGATCCATGCCGCCGTAGACGTCCTGGGCCAGCGCCACCTCGATGTCGGACACCTCAAGGTAACGCGGTGCCAGCGGACGCGGCGCCGCGTTGTTGAGCTGCGTCATGATCCGGTCCGGACCCTTGCGGTTGGCCTTGAGGAAGGCGTCGGCGGCCTTGACGTTGGCCGGGATCAGGTCAACCACCTTGCCGTTGACGTCCTCGCGGGTGAGGAACTGGATGAACTTCCAGGCAGCCTCCTTGTGCGGCGTGTCCTTGTACATCACCAGGTTCCAGCCGCCATACGTGCCGATCGCGGTCTTGCCCTTCGGGGCGGTGCCATCGACGAAGTCCCAGTTGAGCTTCGTCTTCTGCAGCGTCGGCTGTTCGAGCGCCGGCCAGAATTCGATTGCCAGCGAGCCGTTCAGGAAGAGCTCCCGCATGTCGCCGGACGATGCGTTGGCGATGCCTTGCGGGGCATACGGAACCAGCGACTGCAGATAGGCCAGTGCGCCAACCGATGCGTCGCTGGTCAGGCCGCAGGAGCCGTCGTCGTTCAGCACCTTGCCGCCATTGGAGAAGATGAAGCTGTCCATGACGACCACCGTGTCTTCGCCCTTGTGGGCGAAAAGGCCGATGCCGTACTTGCCCTTGGAGGCATCCGTCAGCTTCGCGCCGGCGGCCTTGAGGCCCTCGAAGGTCGCCAGGCTCGCCGGGTCGATGCCGGCAGCCTTGATCAGGTCCTGATTGTAGAAGCTGAACTGCCAGACATCGACATTGAAGGGCATGCCCCACAGCTTGCCGCCGTAGTTGGCCGAAGCCCACGCACCGGGGAAGAATGTGTCGGCAGTGATGCCTGCACTCTTGGCGAGGTCATCGAGCGGAGCGATGGCGCCGGCTTCGGCGAAGGCGGCAACCCAGATCTGGTCCACCGTCGACACGTCAGGCGCATTGCCACCCTGGACTGCGGTCAGCAGCCGCTGCTGATATTCCGGATAGGGGATCGTGGTGACTTCCACCTTGATCCCCGGGTTCTCGGCCTCGAAGCTCTTCACGGCCTGTTTCTGGTAGTCGCTAAGGCCGGATTCGGTCTGCTGGTTGTCCCAGAACTTCAGGACGACGTCCTCGGCATGGCTGGTTGCCGGCAGTGCGATGCCGCATAGCGCGGCGAGCAAGACGATTTTGCGCATGTGATTCCCTCCCATTAGAGCATCGGGCCCGGTCTTTTCCTCTCAACGAGCAGTTCGACGGCCCGATATGTCAGCCGCTCGTCGTTCGCCTCGATCTCTTCATCCGCCAGCGCGATGCTTGTGCCGGCCGAGGCAAATGCCAGTCGATCCCCCGGCAGCGAGCCGGTGTCAGTGATGATTTCGTCGATATGATCCAGCGGCGCGATCCGGTGATTGGCCTCCTGGCCAACCTGCGAGTGGTCGGCCAGGACGCGGACATCGCGCGACGCGTTGATCAGCCGGCGCGCCGCCAGTGCCATCCGCTCGTCGATCGCCGACGCGCCAAATCTGGCCGATATGCCGTCAACTGCAATGAACCCCTTGTCCACCCGCAGCGTCTCAAAAAGCGCGCCCAAACTTGGACCGACAAGACATCTGTATTTCGGATGCAGTTCGCCGCTGGTGAGGATCACCTTGAGGCCCTGCGTGCCGGACAGGCACTCCAACACATCCAGCGAATTGGTCACCACGGTGATGTCGCTCGCCGATTTCAACTCTTCGGCTAGCAGCCTGCTGGCTTCGCCGTGGTTGATGACGACGGTGTCGCCCGGAGAGATCGCTCGTGCCGCAGCGTGCGCGATCATCCTGCGCATCGCGCGAATTTCCTGGGCAATACCCTCGCTCGGCGCCGCCACGACAAGATCGAGACCGAGGTCTCCAGCCCGCGACCTGATCGCCTTCTCCATGCAGCGATACCAGTCGTGGGCGGGATAATGCGGCACGAAGCCAATGCGCCGCCGCTGACCGCGCGCCGCGTGCGCCGTCGGCTGCCCGGCAGCAGCATCGTCGGCGACCGGCGTGCCGGCGGCCGGCGCGAACACCCAGCCAAACTCGTCCCTTTGATAGAACTGGCCGAGGGATTCACGCGTCATCACCGCATGGGGCGTACGCACTTCGCCCGGCATCTTTCCGCCGCGCAACGCGGCGGCGAGGACTTCGACCGCGCGCCCACCGACGACTTCGGGGAAGAGGGCACTGCAGGCCTCCAGCTTGTGGCCGTCGACCAGCACATCGAACAGCGCGCCGCCTTCACCGCCGACCGAGAAGGCCCTGACCTCATCGAGCCCGAGACGATCGGACGCCTCAACCGCGGCAAGGATCGAGTGGTCGTTCACGCCGAAAAGCACATTGATCCCGGGCTGCGCCTCCAGCGCATCGAGGCTGGCGCGCAGTGCGGGCTTGAACTCGCCCCGCCCGTCGACACGCCAATGCTGCACGTTGCCCTTGAAGGACTCGGTGAAGCCCTTGAGGAATCCGTCGCAGCGCATGCGCGTATTCGACAGGGCCTCCTGTGAGACGAGAAGGATCCTTGCCTTCTTCGTGCGGCCGGCAAGCGTGTGCCCGGCCACGACACCCAGATCATACCCGGCCACGAAGTTATCGGGGCCGAGATAGACGCCGCCGGCTTGCGGTGCGGATTCGGCCAGAAATGGGATACGCCGTCGGCGCGCCATCAGACGGAGCGTCTCGGCGCCACGACCCTCGAGCGGCGGCAGGATGATTCCCTCCACGTCCTCCAGCAACGGCTCGAAAGCGGCGGCGGATTCCTTCGCGCTGCTTGCGCGAGCCGGCCGATCGACGCGGGCGACGCCACCGTGACTGCGCGTGAGGAGGCCCCGCGCCGCCAGTTGCACCACATCGCGGCGGACGGTCACCTCGGAGACGCCGCCCAAGCGGACAGCCAGGTCACGGATCGAAGCCACGGCGAGCTTGTCGACGATCTCTAGGATGCGCCCTTCGCGCTCGATTTTGATCATATTTGATCATTTCTCTGACTGAAGCGAGCGGATGCTATAAAATCATAGATCATTTTGCAAGTGTCAGGCACTCGACCATGCATATGATCAATTTTGATCATCTCGGACGACTTCGGTCGATGGCACACGGCGTACGGAAGGCACGCGCCTGATCCAGGTTTTCCGGACGCCCACCATCGGCTTTTCCGGCGCGCTCCCCGACCGCGGCAGCGTTGGCCTGGAGCTGCGGCCCTGAAGGGGATTTAGCCGGGCCAGGACGCCGATGCCGGCAGCGCCGGCCTGGAGGCCCTTGCCGAGGCAGCGCATCGAGGCGGCGTTTACGCACCGACTCAACTACGAGCCGTTCGCCGTCGCGGTGGATGACCGCCTCATCCCCGGGTAGCTCGAGCTCCACGGGAATGCGAACGGCCTGGTTCCGGCCGTTCGCGAAAAAGCCTGACGTGTCGTTCTTCGCTCATTCCCGGCATATGGAAACATTGCCGGCCCCTCACCGCTGACAAGAGCGAAATCCCCCGGTGCGCCACAACGGGATTGGGCAGCGCCGGCTCGCCGTTCTTCGGAGCGGTCAGCCGCGTGCGGCCAGAGCATTGACGACGGACATGAGAGGATCGTTTTGCGCGCTCGTTCGGCGCGGCCTTGCCGAGGAGATCCGCTTTGCTCGTCCGTCCATGCCATGGAGCCGGACTCCAAATCTCCGTGGCGGAAAAAACTCAGTGGGAGGTACCCGTCAACTAGCGGGCACCTCACTGCGAAATTTGAGCGGTGAGTCGATCATGTGGAGAGGCTCGAACCCCTCGCCGGTACCCCGGACAATGACATCGCCATAATTGAGCAAGCGGCCGACCAGGGATTGGTCGACGTCAACGCTTTCGACCTTGTCCATGTTGATCTCAATAGTATGCCGCCGGATGAAACCCCGCTTCAGGATAATTCGGCGATTGGTGATCGCGATCTCGGTCGTCCACCGGTGGAGCCAGGCCTTTGCCAGGAGGGCAAGTGCGAAAAGCGCCGGAATGAGCGTCAGCACATCGACCACAGCCCTGGACGTCAGAATGAGGCTTGAAGCGACGTACACCGCAATCGCTACCACGAGGACGAGGAGGCCCGGGATATAGACGGTCCAAGAGATTGTCGTGCGGTAAAGGATCGTCTCATTCGGTTCGAGGACCTTCTGCAGATAGCTCATGGGGAACCTCTGAATGGGCAAACCGGCCGCTGCTGCCGCTATTCGGTGCCATTTTCCGCGGAGAGGCATTTCGAGTTCATAGTGGCGGAGAGCTTGCCACCAGCGCGTAGAGACCGGGCAGCCTACGGCAGCGGTTGCCGCGGCTTTCGGCGTGTCGATCCGCACGGTGCGCAAATGGGTCGAACGTTTCCGCGGCGAGGGGCCGGGGACCTGAAGGACCGCTCATCGCGGCCCCGCACACTTTTACCAGCCAACGCCAGAGGCAGTCGTCGCCAAGGTCGAGGTCCTGCGCCGGGCCGCCGCAAAAGAAACAAACGAGCCGGCAAAGCCGGCCCGTTCGCGGGACGTCAGCGGGCGAGCTGTGCGGCGGCCGGCTGGTTCAGGTAGAGCGTCGCGTGTGGTGCCGTTTTCAGGAGCGACGCCGGACACATGAAGCTGACCGGGCCTTCGAGGGTCTTCTTGATAATCGCCGCCTTGTCGCCTTCATGCACCAAGGCGAGGATGCGGCCGGGCTTCAGCAACGCATACATGGTCAGCGAAAGACCATAGTGGGGAACCTCGTCGCGCGTCTTGAAGATACCCGCCTTCGCCACCTGGCCGCGCGTCGTCTCGTCCAGAGCTACAACGCGGATGATCTCTCTGGTCTCGAAGTCTGCCGGCGGATCGTTGAATGCCAGGTGGCCACTCTCACCGATGCCGACGACACACACCACGGGTTGGAGATCGTTGTAGAGTTTGGTGTAGCGCTTGAGCTCGTCCTCGACCGGATCTGCGGCGCCGTTCATTGGGAAGAAGGCTTTTGGCTTTACCTCATCGAGCAGATGCTTGCGCATGCGCGAAGCACCGCTCTCCGGACGGCTCTCCGCCACGCCCATGTAAGTATCGACGTGAAGCACGGTGATGCGGCTCCACTCGATGTCTTTGCGCGCCTTGAGCGCCGCGAAGAAGGCTGCCTGCGCAGCGCCGAGCGCCATGATGATGGCGATCTCGTCCTTCTTCGCCAACTCCGCCTTGACGACCGTGGCAAGCGCTGCGGCGGCGGCCTCGCCCTGCTCCTCGTCGGTCGGTGCAACCAGCACCTCCAGCTCACCATACTTCAAGCGTTCCATCTTCTTTCCTTTCTTTGGTCGTCTGAACGAAGAGTCACAACACCACCGCGCTCAGCAGCGCGAGCTCTTCGCACCGCTGAATTCTGCTGAGATCCTGTCGCCGTCGGTGACGGCTTATGTCGCTAGCTCTTTTTCGATTGCGGCTCGCAGCGCATCCTGAATGGAAGGCTCACATTGAATTCGACTTCCAGATCGACCAGCGTCTCCTGCAGGAGCTTGTCGATCAGAACATGGTTCTTGGCGCGTATAGCCTTGAGCTGGCGCGTGTGGACGTCGATCATGTGACGGCCGCGATCCGCCGTCTGGCTGAGGGCACCGCGCAAGGGATTCAGTTCGCGATGGATGCCGTTCATGGTCCGGCGCAGAACCTGATTGCCGGTCGCCAGTGCGATCCGGCGGTGAAACAGGCCATCCGCCTCGAGCACCATATGAGGCAGGTGGATGTGTTTCTCCATCAGCGCGATGGCGTCCGCGATCCTATCGAGTTCCTGCGGCGAACCATTCGCGGCCGCCATGTGATATACGATCGGCTCGATCATGCGGCGCGCGATGATCAGCTCCCTGATCTGGCCGGCTTCGTGAGCGATCTTCTGACCAAGAACATCGGTCGGCACCATTTCCGATGCGACGAAAATGCCCCCCGACTGGCCAGGGCGAATGCTCAGAACGCCTGAATTCTCCAACAGGCGCAGGGCCTGACGCAGCGTCGGACGCGAGACCTCCAGCATGTCGGCCATGACGCGCTCGTTCGGCAGACGGTCCCCCTTTGCCAGCCCCTCGGACTCAATTGCGTCGACGATCCGCTCGATGATCGTCTGGAAGGTGCGATGCACCTTGATCGGCCGGAACGCGCCCGAACTATCGTTCTGAAACGTCCTTGTCGCCGAAAGCTCACGCGCATTCGGTCGCAACGCGATTCTCCTCGCTTCCCAGAATGACGCCGCATTCGGCCGCGTGGTCGAGCGGCGAGATGCCGATCTCAGCCCGGAATGGCGCCGACAGGCCGGAGAGATAGGTGTCCGTCGCGGACGCCAGGAAATCGGCAGCCGCGTGCTTAATCGATCCGTTAATGGCAATGCGTTCGGGATGATAGAACCTGGAAATCATCTGCATGGTCTCTCCGAGATAGCGGGCGAATATCTGGACGGTCCTTTGCGCGGCGTCCTCGCCTTGGCGCGCTCGCGCAAAGATTGTTACGGCTTCCGCTCTCTCTTCACAAAGCACTTCATATATTTCCCGGATTCCCCGCCCACAGACAGTCTGATCGAGGGACCTGTACTGGCCGAGTTCCTCCACATAGAGCGGCTGTTCGGAGATGAGGCCCGCGGCAAAATGGCCGCGGACGATGCCCTTGCAGTAGAAGCCGACGCCGATGCCGGTTCCGATGTTGAGCAGCGCAACCGATTTGCCGCGCGAGCCCTCCGCCAGATGCGCCTCAGCGATGCCCATGGCGTGAAGGTCGTCATCGGCGAAGACCAGTCGCTGCAAGCGCTCGCGCAGATAGCTCTGCAAGGGAAAGTCGACGAGGCCGCCCATCAACGAGCTGTAGACGACGTGGCCACCGTCGAGCACGCCGTTCAGTGAAACACCTATCCGGCCGATGCCCGGCGGGCACACCGCCTCGATGAGGGATGCCAGATCTTCCGCGAATGCCTTGGTCCCGCGACGCATCAAAGCTGTCGGCGTCTGGCCCAGAGGCGTCGGGCGCCATGCCTCGTCGAGCAGGCAATACTGGATCTTGGTGCCGCCGATATCGACGCAGAAGTCCATGGCTAGGTCATCTCCCGATAGCCGATCGGGGCGGCATCCGCATCGCCATACAGGTGCAGCGCTTCGAGCCGCTGGCCGTCCATTCCGGCGAGATAGCGGATCGTCCAGCGCCCGTCTGTCTGCAGGACCGGGATACCGTGATAGGGCAGAATCCGCGACCAGGCGTTGACGGGAATGACAGCCAGGTTCTCCGGCTTGGGCGAGACGGTGAGCTTCAGCGCAAAGGGCCGGACTGCGTGCAGGTAACCCGTGGAATCGCGCAGCGCCAGTAACGACCGGTAGGCGAACACCTGCCGATGCGCGACCTTGTCGATGTAGTCACGCACATAGCGCAGGGCCGAATCCTGCTGCTCGGGATCATAGGCTGCGGCCAGCACGCTCGGATCGTAATCGCGCGTTGGCACAGAGGTCCGCGAGGCCTTCACGGTGGTCTGATAGGCGCTGGTTATCGCCGGCTCGCCCTGTGCATAGAGCTCGCGCAGCCGTTCCTGTTCGTGAATCCAGCGCGCCTCGAAATTCGGGATCTCCGTCACCATGCTATCGAGGCTGTGAAAGATGACCCGACCCTTGTCGACGGCGGCAATGTCGACGACCGCATCGATGCCCGCACGATAGGCGTTGATGCTCGCCGGATCGACACCCTGGCAGCGCCCGAGGATGCCCTCCTCAAGGATCGTCAGTCTGGCACCCGGCGCATAGATCGCCTTGACCGCATCGAGCACGAGCTGGAAACGACGCAGCATCAGCGCTTCGCCGAGATCCGGCGCTCGCCGCAACGTCTTGAGCGGATTAGGTGACTTGTAGGGAAAGGCCATCGCGACGAATTCGATCGGCGCATCCCTGCGGACGAAGTGGCAGAACTTGTCGACCCAGGCGGCTTGGTTTCGGGGAATGAAATCGGCGTCGCCGAACAGCACCTCTGGATGCTGGAAGATCGAGAGGACCCTTTCTTCGATCGTCCCCGTCGTCGCGGCTTCGATCCCGATGTCGTTGCACAGAAGCATGGCGCCGAGCGCCGCGCGATCCAGTGTCTGCTCCGCCGCGATGACCGGCGGCGCGTAGGCCTTCGGCAGATCGGCGTTGATGTAGATGTATGGACTGGGCATCTGGTCTTCTTTGCCTATCGGATCCGCGACAGGAATTCCTGCGTGCGGGCATTCTGCGAATTGCGGATCACCTGTGCCGGCGGACCGAATTCGGCGACTTTGCCGCCATTGATGAAGTAGACAATGTCCCCGACCTCCTCGGCGAACGAGATCTCGTGGGTGACGACCATCATCGTCATGCCGTCTCGGATGAGGTCGCGCATGACCGACAGCACCTCGCCGACGAGTTCGGGATCGAGGGCGGACGTCGGCTCGTCGAAAAGGATCAGGGACGGGTTTGCCGCGATCGCCCGGGCGATGGCGACCCGCTGCTGCTGGCCGCCGGAAAGCTGGGCGGGATAGGCTCCGGCGCGATCGTCAAGCCCGACGCGCTTCAGCAGAGTCCCTGCCGCGCTCGAAGGCCTCGTCGCGATTCACCTTCAGTACCATGCGCAAGCCGGCGGTGACGTTCTCCAGCGCCGTCATGTTCGGAAACAGGTTGAAGCGCTGGAAGACCATGCCGATGCTGCTGCGCCGCCGTGCGGTGGTGCGCGGATGCGCCTCGATCCACCGGTTGCCACGGCGCTCGGCGCCGACGAGGTAATCCTCGACCCACAGTTCGCCGCCGTCGTAGGTCTCCAGGCTGTTGACGCAACGCAGCAGCGTGCTCTTGCCGGAGCCCGAGGGCCCGATGACGAAAGTTACCTGCGCGCGCCGAACGGTCAGGTCGATGCCCTTGAGCACTTCGATATGGCCGAACGATTTGGTCAGCCCGTGAATGCGCACGATATCGTCCGGCGTCTCTGCTGGCTGGGAGACTTCGACCACCGTCAGAGCTCCTTCAGCTTTGGGTCGACGGCGGCGCGCGTGTTTGTGCTCACTCCGCGGGCGAGACGCCGTTCCAGCCAGGCTTGACCGGTGGAGGCAACGGAAACGAGGATCAGGTACCAGATCGAGGCGACCATCAGCATCTCGATCACGTAGAAGGTCTGGGCCGCGATGCTCTGGGTAGTACCGAGGATTTCCCGCGTGCCAATGACATAGACCAGTGAGGTCGATTTCAGCAGGTCGATGGCAAGGTTGCCTGCCGTTGGCACTATCACGCGGATCGCCTGCGGCATGACGATGCGCGTCAGCGCCTGGGCCGGCGTCAGACCGATGGACAGCGCCGCCTCGGTCTGTCCCTGATCGACGGAAATCAGGCCGCCCCGGATGATTTCGCACATGAAGGCACTGACGTTGAGGAACAGGCCGAGGAGCGCCGCAGTCGTCGGATTGATCAGGCTGTTGGTCGCCAGCGAAACATCGCCGATCCTGATCTGAGGAAGGAAGAGTCCGAGGTTGAACCAGAAGACGATCTGCACAAGCAGGGGCGTGCCGCGGAAGAACCAGATGTAGGCCGCCGCGATCGCTTTCAGGACCGGATTGTGCGAGATGCGCATGGACGCCAGCAGCGCACCCAGGACCAGTGAACCGCAGAACGAAACGATGGTCAGCATCAGCGTCGTCTTGACGCCCTCAAGAACGACCGGCTTGAACATGTATTCGGCCACGACGTTCCAACGGATCTGCCCGCTTCCGATTACGACCCAGCCCGAGACGAGGACCACCAGGATCGCGATCAGCGCCGCAGTCACATTGCGGAATACAGGTCCCGCCCTGCGATGCACACGCAGGGCGGGACCCGGACCGACATGAGGACCGACGTCATCTACCATCAGAGATGACTTGCTCCTCAGAACAGGGCGTCATTGAGCGTAATCGGATCAACCGTTCCGTCGCCCACGGCCCATTTCGTCATGATCTTCTTGTAGGTGCCGTCTTTCGCCATGGACTGGAGTGCGCCTGCGAGAGCCGCCATCAGATCGGACTTGTCCTTGGAGAAAGCAATACCCTGGTTCGCCGGCGCAAAGCGCGCCACGGGGGAAAGCTCAAGCTGGGTCTGGATGCCTTCGGTGGCAGTTGTCAGCATGTAGTTGCTGACGCCGTAGGTGTTCATGGTCGCGTCTGCCTGCCCGCTGGCGACCGCCACAAGTGGACCGGACTGATCAGCAGTCTCGGACATCTTGACCGGCTGATCGCATTTCTTGTTCAGGTCATTAATGACGTCCGGGAAGAGTGAGCCAGTCACGATCGACACGGTCTTTCCGCAGAGATCCTGCATCGTCTTGATGCCGAGGGGATTGCCCTTCTTGACGATGACGCCGGAACCTTCCTGCGAATAGTCGATGAAATTCACGACCTTCTGACGGGCCTTCGTGTCTGCCATGGCGCTGACGTAGAAGTCGAAGCGGCCGGCTTGAACGCCCGGAATGCCGGCAGTGAACTGGATCACGCTCCAGTTCACGGTAAGGCCGAGGCGCTTGGCGGCCTCGTCCATGAGATCGACATCGACCCCGACAGGCTTGCCGCTGTCGGCCTGGACGAATGACCACGGCGCGTTACCGTCGGTGATCGCGCCCTCAAGCGTCCCCTTGTCCTTGACGCTTGCCGGCAGCATGTCGACCCATTCGGCTTGCGCAGGCATTTTGGGCGTGACGTCCAGGGCGTGGGCAAGCGTTCCCTGCACGAGAAACATCACTGACGCGCCGCAAATCACGGAGGCAAATTGGCCCAAGCTCTTCTTGCTGTTCATCGGAAACTCCCTGTGGTTTCGGCCTTAACATTTAAAAGGATATTCATTTTCCCTTTGGGTGGCAATGGGCGGAGGACACCGTGCCCGTGCGTAGGCCCGTTGCAACTGATGCGCTTGATCGAAAACTCGCGGTATCGCCGCCCTATCGGGAAGCATCGTGCGGTGTTCGCATCGCAACATGCGCGGGCGTCAATAAGGTGCACCTCATCCGCGGCAACTTCGGCGCCTGGTGTGTGGGGTCGGTGCCGGGTCACCACCCACCGACGGTGGATCGTGCCTAAGCACCTCTCAAAGCGAAGTGACTGCCACTCCGAATGTTCTTTACCCGGGCTGCCATGACGCTGATGGCTCGGCCATTGGGAAAGGCCAGCTTCAGTCTTCGGCCCATATCCAAAAAAGCGGCGGGAGAATGCACAGGTTCAAGCCCCGCCCGTTTGAAACGCGGCCCGTCTACACATTTGGTTCAGACGCGTTTGCAGTTCCTCAAACGACAGCAGCGCGGAATTCGTCAGCTTGGCGCACGCTACAACAGGCTTGTCGCTGCGATGGCGTCCCTTGACGGACCTCTTGTTTCGAGCGCAATCGAATCTTCGAACGCGGCGAATCCGACCTGGCGGCTCGACAATGCTCTTTGGCAACGCGCCCTGCTCCTGGGGCATCAATTACGCGACCGGCAATACAGTCACGTGGCAGCAATATATCGATGAGGTAGCGGCCGCGGGCTATCGCGGTACCGAGCTCGGCCCTTTCGGCTATCTGCCCAAAGACCCCGAGATTGTCGGTGCCGAACTGGCCAGACGCGGGTTGACGCTGATCGGGGCGACCCACGTCCATACTTTTGGTGACCGCTCGTCGTCGCCCAGACTGATGGCTACACTGCGGGAGCTTGGCCCCTTGCTTAGCACTCTTGACGCGCACCACCTGGTGATCATGGACGAGAGCAACTGGTATCCGCCGGGCCTCGAGGGCGTGCTCGACGAATCCGGTTGGGAGGGCCTCGTAGCCACTGTGCGCGAAGCGCAGACGATTATCGAAGGTGAGTTCGGTCTGAAGGCGACCTTTCATCCACATGTCGGGACGGCCGTGGAACTCGAGACCCAGATCGATCGGCTGCTGGCCGAGACGAACATCGACCTGTGCTTCGACACGGGCCACCACGCTTTCTGGAACCAGGATCCGATCGACTATATGCGCAGGGTCTGGGGCCGGATCGCCTATGTCCACCTGAAGAACGTCGACCCAGTCGTGCGTCAGCGCGTGCTCGACCACAAGCTTTCGATCGAGGACTCCTACGGGGCAGGCGTCATGGCACCGCTTCCCGACGGGGCTGTGGATATCCGGGCCGTGATCCGGTTCCTTGAAGACAAGTGCTTTGACGGACCGGTGGTCGTTGAGCAGGACGTCGCAGAGAACGCTGCGGAAACGCCGCTGCAGCTCGCCAAGCGCAATCTTGCATTCTTGCAGGGAGCCGCATGATGTGAACGCGAGGCGCTGTCGTTGAGCGCCTCACTTCTGTCCGCGGCGAACGTCGCGCTTGTGCCCGATGATCGGTCCATTCGTCACGGGTCCGTCATCGGCCCGCGCTAGAAGCCGAATTGCGAATATTCGTTCCGCTCGGCGGTGGAATGCGCCTTTGCGCAATTTTTGGCTTGCCTTGGTTCGGGCGGGGGCTAACCTTCTTCCCCGAAGCATAGACGGCTACGGAATCCACCGGCCGCTACAAGGGGAGAGAGAACCAATGAATCGTCGCGAGTTCTTGATGACTACCGGCGCTGTGGCCGGCGTTTCCGTGCTGCCGCGCATGGCATTTGCCGAAGCCAACCGCATCGACTGGTACACCAGCTCCGACCAGAACGTCTTGGACTTCTGGACCAACTACATCAAGCCGCCCTTCGAGGCTGCCAATCCCGGCGCCACCATCAACCTGGTCGACGCGGGCGACAACGCGGGCCTGCAGGCGATCGCCCAGCGGGCGCTCGCGGCCATGGCCGGCAACAACGATCCGCAGGCCGACTTCTTCGAGGGCTTCGACGCCCGCCAGCCGGTCGGCGCGCTCGACAAAGGCCTGTGGGTGGACTTCGCCAAGGAGAACCTCTCCAACTATTCGAAAATCAACCCGCTCGCCTTCAAGATCGACAACCTGACGCAGAACCTGCCCTATCGTGGATCGCAGGTGCTGCTCGCGTACGACACCACCAAGCTCGATCCTTCCAAAGCACCGAAGACCTGGCCGGACCTCGTCGCCTGGATCAAGGCCAACCCCGGCCAGTTCATCTACAACCGTCCGGATAAGGGTGGCTCCGGCGGCAATTTCGTGCGTCGCGCCGTCTACGCTGCCAACGGCAACGACCCGTCCATGTTCGCGGTTGACAACTACACCCAGGCAAAGGGCGACGAGGTGCTCGGCAAGGCTTGGAAGTTGCTCCTAGACCTCGCCCCCTCGCTTATGGACAACGGGGCCTATACCTCGGGCAACACCCAGTCGATCCAGCTTTTGTCGCAGTCGGCCGTGACCATGATCCCGGCTTGGTCCGACCAGGCGCTGTCGGCGATCAGCCAGGGCGTACTGCCGGAGACCACCGGCTTACTGCAGCTCAGCGACCTTGGCTTCCCGGGCAACTTCGCCCACATCACCGTGCCCACCAATGCCGCCAACAAGTCGCTTGCGGTCAAGCTCGCCGACTTCATCCTGTCGCAAGACGTGCAGTCGAACGTGATCACCAAGCTCGGCGGTTTCCCGGGCGTCTCCTGGGACTACGTCGCGCCGGACCTGCACGACAAATATAAGGACCTCATCCCGGCCTCGATTCCGGTCTTCCCGGGCGGCGACTGGGAGAAAGCGATCAACGAAGGCTGGTACCGCAACGTCGCACCGAACGTGGATCGCTCGAAGTGAGCCTTGCTGCCAGCGATATCGCCGGCACAACGCAAGAAAGCAGGAGGCCGATCGGCCTCCTGCTTGTCGCCATACCGGTGCTCCTGGTCGGGTGGATGGTTATCTATCCGATCATCTCGGCAGTGGTGACCACGCTCTGGCTACCCGATGACAACGGCCACCATGCGCTGTCGCTGTCGACCTACCAGTTCTTTTTCTCCAACTCCTACAGCCTCGCCAACCTGCACATCACGCTGTGGACCACAGCGCTGAGCGCTGTGTTCCTGCTCGTCGTCTGTTTGCCCATCGCGCTCTATCTGCGCTTCGCCAGCGGCAATCTCGCGGCCTATGTTCAGGGCTTGGCGATCTTCCCGCTCTTTGTGCCCTCGATCATCCTGAGCTATGCCTTCATCCGCGTTCTCGGGCCCAACGGAATGGTCGATATCCTTCTCAACGCCATCCATCTGCCCAAGATCCGCTCGCCCTACCTGACCTCGTGGGGACCGCTGATTGGCCTCGTCTGGGACCATATCCCGCTGACGGTGCTAATCCTGATTTCTGGCCTGGGCTCAGTCTCCAACCAATCGATCGAAGCGGCGCGCGATGTCGGCGCCGGTCGGTTCGCGGTGCTCTGGCACATCATCCTGCCGCGCATCGGCAATTCGATCCTGGTGGCGATCTCCTTCTCTGTGCTCGGCATCTTCTCGGCCTTCACCCTGCCCTACATTCTCGGTCCTGCCGCGCCAGAGATGATGGGGCCGTTTATGCAACGCACCTTCCGCGACCTCTACGACCCGACCAACGCCATCACCCAGGCGGTCATCTCCTTCTTCTTCTGCATCGCTTTCGGTCTGTTCTACGTGCGCTCGGTGGTCAAGAACCAGAGGGGGCGCTGATGGCTGAACGCTTGTCACCCCAGCGGCGCATCGACTGGATTGGCATCGCCTTGGCCGTGGTGCTCTCAGCGATCATCATCTTCCCGCTCATCGTGGTCGGCACCTGGGCGTTCACCAACGTCTGGCGCTATCCGGCCATCATCCCGCAGCAGTTCGGCTTGCGCTTCTGGAACGCAACGCTGTCCCGGCCCGATGTCTGGGGCGCCATTACCACCAGCATCTCGCTTGCCTGCGTGGTGACGGCCATCTCCGCGGCCATCTGCCTACCCGCCGCTTTCGCCTTTGCGCGGCTGTCGTTCCCCTTCCGCAGCCTGCTGTTCTTCTCCTTCCTCGCCGGTCAGGCCTTTCCGAAATTCGGTCTACTGGTCGCCATCGCCGGCATCTTTCTGACCCTCCACCTCATCGGCACCTTTTGGGGCGTCGTACTGATCCAGCTGGTGGGCACGCTGCTGTTCATGATCTGGATCCCGGTCGCCGCCTTCCAGAGTGTCGACCGGCGTATGGAGGAGGCGGCGCGCGACGTCGGGGCCAGCCCGCTGCGCGTCTTCTGGTCGATCACCCTGCCGCAGGCGGCGCCGACCATCGCCGCGGCGATCCTGCTGACCTTCGTCAACACCTTCTACGAGACGGAAGGTGCCTGGCTGATCGGCGCCCCGGCCATCCGCACGATGCCGGTGCTCATGATCTCCTTCATCAACAACCAGCCGGTCATCCAATACGGCGCGGTGCTCTCGGTGATCCTCTGGATCCCGTCCTTCTTCGCGCTGCTTTTCGCGCGGCGCGTCATCAGCTCGGGTTCATTCGCGCGAGGATTCGGCGGGTAAGGAATGGCAGTTCTCGATATCATAGGCGTCGCCAAGCGCTTCGGTGACGTACGTGCCGTCGACGACTTCAACCTCACGGTCGGCAACGGCGAACTCGTGTGCCTGCTGGGGCCTTCGGGCTCCGGCAAATCGACGCTTCTGCGCATGGTCGGCGGCTTCGAGCGCCCGACGGCCGGCAGCATCACCATCGACGCCGAGGAGATCGTCCATCTTCCGCCCGAGCGCCGGCCGACGGGCATGGTCTTCCAAAGCCACGCGCTGTGGACACACATGAACGTCTTCAGAAACATTGCCTTCGGCCTGAAGATTCGCCGGCTGCCAGCCGACGAGGTGCGCCGCCGCGTCGAGGCGGTGCTTGAGCTTGTCGGTTTGGTCGGCTACGGCAAGCGCGGCACCAATCAGCTCTCCGGCGGACAGCAACAGCGCGTGGCGCTCGCCCGCTCGCTGGTGCTCGAGCCGAAGATCCTACTGCTCGACGAGCCCTTCGCCAGCCTCGACCAGCATCTGCGCGAGCGGCTGCGCGAGGAGGTGCGCGACATCCAGCAGCGGCTGCAGATCACGACTCTTTTTGTCACCCACGGCCAGGACGAGGCGCTCGCCATGGCCGACCGCATCGTCGTCATGCGCGATGGCCGCATCGAGCAGATCGCAGCGCCCGACATGCTCTACCGCGAGCCGGCGACGCCCTTTGTCGCCGGGTTCATTGGCAAGATGAACCTGATCGACGGCGTTGTGGCGAACGGCACGTTCTCCCACTCCGCCTTCACCATCCCGCTGCCGGTGAGCGACGGCCCCGTGACCTTTGCAGTGCGCCCTGAGGCGCTCGGCATTGCTCCGGCGGACGGCACAAGCTCCGCCAGGGTCCATCGCGTCACCGACTATGGCGCCCATGCCATCGTCGATCTGGAGCTGGTCGACGGCATCCGGCTGAAGGCGCAGGTGCCCGAAGCGCGCGACTGGCGTGCCAGCCAGCCGGTCAACCTGGAGCCGCACGCCTTTGCGGCCTATCGCGACAACAAAGCTGTCTATCGGTCGAACGCATGAGCGATCCGGTCGGGATCAAGCGCCACGGACACCGGACGTATTTCAAATGGCATCGCGCCAGGCGGCGCGTTTCCGATCCGGTCTTCACGGCCAAACGCGTCCTCGAAGGCATGGCGCTCGGCGCCAGCGTCGAAGTCGATCTGGTCGTTCACGGCGACCACGGTCTGGCCGTTCTGCACGACCACCTGGAGATTGCGCGCGAGACCACGGGCGAAGGCGCCGCGCGCGACTTTTCCGCCGCGGCTCTGCGCAGTCTTCATCTCCGCGGCAATGACGGCGCGCCGATCCCCGATCATGTGATGCTGCTGGAGGATCTCTGCGCCCTTCTCGCCGAGACCCCGCCGCATGCCGACGCCCTGCTGCAGCTCGACTACAAGGAGAACCAGAGCCCGCTCGACGCGGCAACCATTGCCACCTTTGCCAGCAGTGTAGGGCCCGTGGCCCGCTCGATGATCCTCTCGTCCGGTGAGGCGGACTCGGTGAAACTTCTGGCCGATGCGGCGCCTGGCTTGCATGTCGGCTACGATCCCTGCCACAGCGAGGCGGTTCTGGCGCTGGAGAAAAGTGGCGACTTTGCGGGTTTCGTTGCCGAAGCACTCGCGGCCTCGCCCCAAGCCGAGATGATCTATCTCGCCTATCCGATCGTTTTCGCTGCGGCCGATGCGGGCTTCGACATCGTCGGCGCGTTTCAAAGTGCGACCCGCCGCGTCGACGCTTATACGATCAAGGCCGCCGACGAGATGACGCGGCCGACAGTCGAGCGGCTGCTCGGCCTGCGCGTCGACCAGATTACCACCGACGATCCGGAAGGGCTCGCCGTACTTCTCGAGTGTTGCTGATGGCAGAAGACTATCGCGCAGTTCTGACCGAAATGGTCGCCGTCGCACGTGACGCCGGCGCGCTCACCCTCGACCATTTCGGGCGCTTCCGCGATCTCGACATCGGCATCAAGGGGCCGGCCGACTTCGTCTCAGATGCTGACCGCGAGTCAGAGCAATTGATCCGCACGGCGCTATTCGCCCGCTGGCCGGATTGGAGCTTCACCGGTGAGGAATATCCGCCAGTTGACGGCGCCGACAAGGAGCATCGCTGGCTGGTTGACCCAATCGACGGCACCACCAATTTTATCAACGGGCAGCACTACACGATCTCGATTGCGCTTCGCCGTGGAAACCGGACGGTCTGTGGTGCGCTCTACAATCCCGTCGCCGACGAGATGTTCACCGCCATCCGCGGTGGCGGCGCTTTCCTCGATGGCGAGCGGCTGGAAGTTAGCCGGCGGGACGATATCGGCCTTATGGCCATCGGCACCAGCATTCCCACCAACAACCGCTTTACCTATGACGGCTTCTACAAGCGGCTTGAGCAGATTCGCCTGCCCGTGGGCCATGTCACCACGATCGGCAGCTCGGCCAATTCCTGCGCCTTCGTCGCCTGCGGCCGGCTGACCGGCTATTTCGAGGAATCCGGCTTGGTCGATTGGGCGGTCGGCGTGCTGCTGGTCGAGGAGGCTGGCGGCCTGGTCACCGACTGGTGGGGCCGCGGCGCCGAGATCTACGAGAAGACCGGCTGCATCATCGTCGCCAACCGCGCCACTCATGCCTATCTCATCGACAAGCTCCGGGATGCGCCCATGAAGAACGACAAGAAACAGAAGGCTCCAGCATGACCCAGCTCCGCGTTGGCATTGTCGGCGGCGGTCTTGTCACGCAGGTCGAGCACCTGCCCAACCTCATCGCGCTTGTCGATCTTTTCGATGTCGTCGGCGTCGCCGATCCTTCAGAGGCGGTCCGCACGCGTCTCGCCGCGCGCTACGGCATCGCGTCCTTCGAGACGGCGGACGCCCTACTCGCCGAGCCGCTCGACGCCGTCGTCATCGCGACGCCGGATGCCTATCACGCCGACCTCATCGTGGCCGCACTCGAGCGCGGCCTGCACGTCTTCTGCGAGAAGCCGCTCTGCTATTCGCTCACCGATGCCGAACGTATCCGCACGACGCGCGACCGCGCCGGCCGCATTGTCCAGGTCGGCTACATGAAGCGTTTCGACCCGGCCTATCGCGCACTCTGCGATCTGCTAGCAGCCCAATCCGGCCCGGTGCGCGCGGTCAATGTCGACGTCGTCGATTCCGACGCCTGGGCCTATGTCGCCCATCGCGACCTCGTACAGCCGGACGACGTTGCCCCAGCTCTGATCGCAGAGAGCGGCGCGCGGCGCACCGAGCAAGTGACGGCTGCCCTCGGCTTCACGCCCGAGCCGGCCGGTTTCAAGGGGTTTTCCGGCCCCTATTGCTCCAGCATCATCCACGACCTCAATCTGGTGCAGGGCCTGCTGACGTCCATCGGCACAACCATCGACAAACCGATCGGCGCCGCATTCATCGACGGCGATGCCGGCGGCTTCCTGGCGGCCAAGCTGGCGCCCGGCGACTCGGTAGTCGCCATGACCTGGGTCGCCGCACCCAAGGTTGCCTATTACAGCGAACGCATCAGCTTGGTGTTCGAGGACGCGGTCTACGAGCTACGCTTCCCCTCGCCCTACCTCAACCACCAGCCGACCGAACTCATCGAACGCCGCTCTGACGGCCACCATCTCCGCGAGATCCGTCACCGGCCGTCCTATGCCGAGCCCTTCGTTGAGGAGATGAAAGCGTGGCATGCGGCAATAGTCTCCGGCAGCACTGTGATTAACACCGTCGAGCAGGCCGAGACTGACGTCCGCATGCTGGCGGATTTCGCCCGCCTCGCGATGGGCCGCTGATGACGCAGATTGCGCTGGTGGACAAGGATCGCAATCGTCGCCCAGTGCTTGGCCGGGTGCCGCTCTTTCTCCACCAATCCTCTGCATTCCCATGTTTGCGCCTCGACCGACTGTCGGGGCCCTTCCCTCCGCTGTTGATGCTGTGAACAGACCCGCCGACACCCCGTCAGCCAGGTCGAATGAAGTAGAGCTACGGGAATGCCGCGACTTAGATGAAACGGCGAAGCCGTAGGTCAACGAAAGAATACTGCGCGCGTCCACGCGGCTTGCCGAGCGATTCTTCCGGCCGACACTGGGTTTGGCCAAGTTCAAGAGCTGTCAGAAGCTGGGCATCGTCGGACGTCACCGTGTTTGGCCGTTGCTCGTGTGCAGCGCATCCAATTCGCGAGCGCCCAGCTGCCGTCATCCGACCGAATGTGGCTTGCGGGCTAATCAAGGAACCCGATTTGCGTTATGTTAGCCGGCAAATCAAGGTAACCGAGGTTTTGCCCAATGTTCCAGGCACTTTTTGAGCCGCATTTCCTGACAATCGCAGCCAATTTATCGGCGGCGTGGGTGGCTGGCGCCGCTATCGGACTGGAACGGAGCTTTCACGGCCGGCCAGCAGGATTTCGCACGCACGCCCTCGTCTGTCTATCGTCGGCCCTGCTTATGACCGTGTTCAACTTCCAAGAAGACTGGCTGGGTTCGATTCCCCTCGAGACGATTCGAACCGACCCGACGCGGATGGCGCAGGGCATCATGACAGGCATCGGCTTCCTCGGCGCGGGTGTCATTTTCAAGGAGGGCCTCAACGTCCGCGGCCTGACCACTGCCGCATCGATCTGGACCACGGCAGCAATAGGCATCCTTCTCGGTGTCGGCCTGCTTTACCCAGCGCTAATGGCGACGGCTATTATACTTGGCACCCTCAGCGCCTTCCGCTGGATCGAGATGCGTATCCCAGCGCAGCTGTACGCGCAGCACATCATCCGCTTCCTCGCCGATCGCACCATGAGCGAGCCAGACCTGAGGACGATGCTGGTGGAGCATGGTTTTTCGATCAGCAACATGGCCTACCGGTTGGAGGAGGGCGGCGGCGTGTTCGAGTACCGGATGGTGTTGCGCACGCTGAAGAAGCAAGACTTCGAACAGCTCGCCATCGACCTGCGGAAGGTAGAGGGTGTTTTTGAATACCGCATCGTCCCGAGCGCGGACTAGGCCTGCACCGGCGCCTGCAGTTGGTCGAGGCGAAATTGACGGCGGCGAAGCTGCCTCGGTTGCTGGCTGGCGGTGCCGATCTTGCCGCGCGGCCCACCACCGTCAAACGTCACGTTGCAAGTCCCGCGTAACGGTCAACACAGCCGACAAGATCGACTCGGGATTTCGTCTGTCCCATGAGGTCGGCGCGCCCTCACAAACGCGACACCGACCCTCTATCAGAACCGATCGGTCCCGCCGCCTGGCAGCGTCGCGTTATGGCGCGATCGTAAAGCCTGCCTGCAGCGCCATGCGCGCGAGGTTGGAGAATCCCAGACGTGCATAGGTCAACGGGTGTGCCTTGGCGGGATCTTGTTCCGCTTCGCTCACCAGCCACCCCTGGTAGCCGCTGTCGTGCAGGATGGACAGGATCGTGGCGAAGTCGACAAAGCCATCTCCCGGCACCGTGAAGACGCCATCGAGCACAGCCTGCATGAAACTGTTGTCGGTCGAACGTGCTTTGTCGACCAAGTCCGCGCGCACGTCCTTGCAGTGTACATGCACGACACGCGCAACATGGCGTTTCAACATGGCGATCGGGTTGCCGCCCGAGAAGACGCAATGGCCGGTGTCATAGAGCAGCCCTACGGCCGGTCCGGTTGTCGCCATCAGGCGATCGACCTCGGCGTCGCTCTCGACGATGGTTCCCATGTGGTGATGGAAAGCCATACGCACGCCGAAATCGGCCATGCGCTCGGCGAGCGCCGTCAGCCGCTTGCCGTAGCCTGCCCATTCGTCGTCCTTCAGCCGGGGCCGCCGGGAGATGGGCGCGAAGAGATCACCTTCGGAACGGCCGGATGTATCCGCATAGACGACATGCCGACAGCCAAGATCGCGCAACAGCGTCAGGTGCGGCAGGATCGCGTCCCACTCCGCATCGATGTCGCGCTCATGGATGCGGCCATCGTACCATCCCGAAACGAGAACCAGCTCGAAGCTCTTGAGCAGCGGCCCGAGTTCCCGCGATGTCTTTGGAAACTTGCCTCCCATTTCGGTCCCGGCGAAACCTGCAATGCGCGTCTCTGATAGGCAGGTCTCCAATGGAGTGTCCCCGCCCAGGGACGGCAGATCGTCATTCGTCCAACCGATGGGATTGATGCCAAGGCGAACCGACATGTTTGTGTCCGAGTGTTTGTGTTGATGTTCATGAGGCGGGGGCGACTTCCCCGGCGCTGCGCCGCCGTGCATCTGGCGCTTCCGGCGTGTCTCCCAACGCCGCCGTTCGGGCACCAGCCTGCGAATGATCTCCGGCGCTTGCCCTGCGCCCACTGCCGCGCGGAGCCAACCAGTCACTCCGCGGAATCACATCGATGATGCCCCTCAATGCCAAATCGTGCCGAGGTATATCTCTGGAACGTTCCAATATTCACAACAAAACACCACCTGCCCTCCTGCGTCAATTGCCCCGCATGCCGGGCTGGCGGTTGTCCGGCCCCAGTCGCCAGTCGCATTGACCGGACCGGACGCAGCCATCCTCTCGTCCCGTTCCTCCCGCGTATGGTATGCAATTTTGCAGAAAACTCGGCCATTCCAGGGAGCCACTTTTGATGGCGGCGCTCATTTCCCCACTCGACGTCCTCACGGTGGACAGGGTCTCGGCAGTTCAGTTGCAGCGTCAACTCTATGACGCTCTGCGGCAGTACATACTGCAAGGCAAATTGCCGCCTGACAGCCGCCTTCCCTCGACTCGCGCCTTGGCGGAGCAGCTTCAGCTCGCACGCAACACCGTCATCGCGGCCTATGACCAACTCCTCGCCGAAGGCTATATCGAAACGCGGGTTGGTTCAGGGACACGCGTCGCCTCACGCTTGCAGCCGCGCGGGCCCTCCGCCCTGCATTCACGACAGTATTCAGCTCTGACGCTTTCCAAGCGCGGCAGTGTCATCGCAAATCAATCCCAACCCAGACGTCATGCCAACACGACGAACGTCCAGCCCGCCTTTCCGGACGTCGAGTACTTTCCCTTCAAGCTGTGGTCGCGGCTTGTCGCGCGCAATGCACGCAAGCGCGACGATGATCTGCTCGGCTTTGAGTCCTTTGCCGGCCACATCAGGTTGCGCCGTGCCCTCGCCAATTATCTCGGCGTCGCGCGCGGAATTGACTGCACGCCTCAGCAGATCATCATTGTCACCGGCGCCCAGGCGGCCCTCGATCTGCTCGCCCGCATCCTCATCGACGAAAATGATTCGGTGTGGATCGAGGAGCCCGGCTATATGGGCGCCCACAACGCCTTCCTCGGTGCCGGCGCGACGATCGCCCCCCTGCGGGTCAGCCGGCGCGGCTGGCGGCTGACCGACCCGACGCTGCCGGCTCCGCGCCTCATCTATGTGACACCGTCCTGCCAATGGCCGTTCGGCACGATCATGCGCATGGAGCAGCGCCAGCAGTTGCTTTCCATCGCTGACGAGCACCGCGCCTGGATCGTCGAGGACGATTACGACGGCGAGTACCGCTTCCACGGCCGGCCGGTGCCCGCTTTGCGCGGTCTCGATACCTCCGACCGGGTCATCTATGTCGGCACCTTTGGCAAGACCCTGCTTGCCTCGCTGCGACTGGGCTTCATGGTCGTGCCGGTGTCGCTCGCCGAGGCGATCGGCCGCGCCGTCAGCGTCACCGGACAGTTTGCGCCTCTGTTGCTGCAGGCAACCGTTGCCGATTTCATGGAGCAGGGATATTTCGCCGCTCATCTGAGGCGGACGCGCCGGCTCTATGCCCGCCGGCAGAAGGACTTCGTCAGCCTGTGCCGGCGGCATCTCTCCAAATGGCTGTCGGTGATTGAAAACGACTTCGGCATGCAGGTGTTCGCGCGATTTGTGACACCCTTCGATGATACGAAGATCGCGCAGGCAGCGCTCGCCCGCGGCCTCGACGTCCAGCCAATATCGATCAACTACCACCATGGCGAACCCGAGCATGGCCTACTCCTCGGATTCGCCAGCCTGACCGAACGTCAGGCACGCAGGGTCGTGCTCTCCCTCAAGGCGATGTTCGAGGATATCGCCACCTCCGCCAATTCAAGGCGGATACTCGCGTCTGGTCCCAGTGGTTCCGTCAAATTGCACCATAGTGGACCCATGTGAGGCCCCATATCCGGCTATTGTCCTGCGGCGGGGGTGCGCTCAACCGCGGCCGGTGGCGCCGAACCGCAGCGGCCGAGGGTATACTGCAAACCTGTTTCGCACCGCTGCGACTGTTGCGGGAATTCACGAGCCTAGAAGGGGGGGGTGACGATGGTGCAGTTACGTGTTGGCTTGGTTGGCGCCGGCCTTGTCGGACAGGCCGAACATGCATTCTATCTGTGGGAGGAGAAGGACCGGTTTGCCTTCGTGGCGCTGGCCGACGCCTCGCCGACCGTCCGCAAAGCCATGAGCGACCGCTACAGGCTCGAGACGGTTGCACCGGACCTTGCCGGAATCCTTTCCAGCAATCTCGACGCGGTCGTCATCGCCGCCCCGGACCCGTTCCACGGCGATCTCGCCGTTGCAGCGCTCGACGCCGGTCTGCACGTGATGTGCGAAAAGCCGCTGGCGCTGACCGTCGCTGAATGCGACCGGATCGCGGCAGCGTGTGAGCGTTCCGGGCGCACGTTTCAGATCGCCTACATGAAGCGCTTCGATCCGGCATACCGACGCGCGCTCGACTTTCTTCCGGCCACGATCGAGGACGTGAAGCTGATCTCGGTCGAGGTCAACGACCCCGACCAGGCGCCCTTCGTGGCCCATCTGCCGATGACGGTTGCCGACGATGTTCCGGCTGCCCTGCGCCGGGAATTCGCCAGCAAGAATGCAGAGCAGTTGCGCGAATCCGGACGCCGCGAACTCAATGAGGCGGAGGCACGGGCGCTCTCCGGCGGCTTCCTCTCCTCGCTCGTTCATGACGTCGGCGTGGTCCACGGCATGCTCGCCCACATGAGCACGGAACTGCCGGCCGAGGCGGCGTCCGGCGCTACGTTCGACGAAGGCCGCGGCGTCCAACTCGCCTTTTCGCTTCCAGGCGGCGGCCGCGTGAGCATGACTCACCTCAATCTGCCGGGCATCCCGGACTACACCGAACGGGTGACCGTCTATTGCACCGACCGCATCATCGAACTGACCTTTCCCTCGCCCTATCTGCGCCACTTGCCGACGCGCCTGACGCTGCGTCGCAAGGGAGGCGGCGCTGCCCACGAACTCGAGACGAGCGAGTATCGCGTCAGCTACGAGGAAGCCTTCCGCGAAGAGCTGCGCGCTTTTCATGCGGCCGCCACCGGGCAAGCTCCCGTGCAAACGACAATCGCCCAGGCTCGCCGCGACGTCGAACTTCTCACGTCAGCATTCCGAAAGGCGGTAGCAAAATGAGAATTGGCGTCTATTCCGACTCGCTTCCCAAGCTCGATCGCAAGCAGCTCTTCCGCTGGTGCGCCGAGCGCGGCATCGCCGACATCGAACTCGGCGTCGGCGCGTGGGGCCCGTGGCCGCGTCCGCACCTCGACCTTGCCACCATCGGATCCCAGGTAGAACGCGACCGGCTGTCCGGTGAGCTTCGCGAATTCGGCATTCGCCTGGCGGCGGTTAACGCCGCCGGCAACCTGCTCCATCCCGACCCTGCAAAACGGAAGGACGCCCAGGCACGCTTCGACGCGGCCGTTGACCTTGCCGTGGCACTCGGCGTCAAGCGCGTCATCACCATGAGCGGCTGCCCGGGCGGGCCGGGCGGCGGGCCGCTCGGCGTCTTTCCCTGCTGGGCGACGTCCGCCGACGACGAGCGCATCTTCGATTGGCAGTTGGCCAATGAAGTTGGGCCCTTCTGGAAGGGTACCAGCGAGAAACTGGCCAAGCGCGCCCCCGAGGTCATGGTCTGCCTGGAGCTGCATCCAGGCGTCACGATCTTCACCGGGGCGAGCTTCGCTGAACTGGTGCCCTATGTCGGCCGCAACATCGGCATCAACATGGACCCCAGCCATTTCTGGTGGCAGGGCATCGATCCGATCACCGTGATCGAGGACTTCGGCGATCGCATCGGCTATTCGCACGGCAAGGACACGCTGCTCTATCCCGATCGGATCCGCCGGAAGGGTGTCCTGCACCACGCGCCGCCCGCCGATCCATCGCAGTCGCCCTGGCATTTCGCAGCCGTCGGCGAGGGCCGCGACGATGCGGCGTGGGCGAAGCTGATTAAGGCGCTGCAGGTGGCCGGCTACGACGACGTGATCTCGATCGAGCACGAGGACCCGCGCTACGACGGCGAGGTAGGCACCGCCCATTCCTTCGACGGCCTCAAGCGCGCACTTGCCCTCGTCGATGGCGGCTGAGGCCGGCCGGGGTAGAACCAATCGCTATCCGCCCGGAGCGGATCTCTCTCCGGGCGGATAGGTGCTCAGGCGCCGAGCTTCATGTCGTATTTCTGCGCATCGACGGGCTTCACCCTGCGCAGCTTCGCCTCTTCCTCCGGCATTGCCGCGAGCACTGTTCGTGCTGCAACGCCGATATTATGAATGGTGTCCTCTATTTCCTGCTGCGTGTGCAGCGGATGGGTGCCGACCATCACCGTCCGGTTGAGAATCTCCAGCGAGCGAGCGCACATGTCGCGCGAATAGCTGCGCCGGCATTCGGCGTTCGCCGGCATGTTGTACGGGTTCATGGCCGGATGGGCGGCACCGGCGCCCATCAGCACCTGGTCCCATTCGGTGTAGGTATGGCGGCCCGTCTTTCCGGCGATGACGCTCGGGAAGATATTGACGAAGGCCGCGGCCGCCTCGGCCGACGGCAACGTGTAGAAGACCTGCGCCGCGCAATCGTGCTCGGGGCTGTTCATGCGCGCCGCCCGCAGGCCAATGTTGTCCAGCGAGGCCGTGCCGGCGAGGATCTGCTTGCGCTCTGCCCGCATCGCCTCGACCATTCCCGCGATGCGGTCGAGCTGAACGTTGAGCATCGCCCCCATAAGCTCAGAGGCACGAGCACCGTTCGACGAGAACGGCTGCTGTGAGTCGCTGCGGCCGTGCCAATAGAAGTGGCAGGGATCGATGGCGCAGCGCATGCGCTCCGCCAGTGCATCGTCGTTGACGGCGACGCCGCCGCCCTCGCCGGCGGTCATGTTCTTGTAGTAGTTGAAGCTGAAGCAGCCGGCGTCGCCGATGGTGCCGAACTTGCGCCCCTCATAGGCGCCGCCGACGCCCTGGCAGGCGTCCTCGATGACGATCAGTTTGTGACGCGCCGCAATCGCCGTGATGCGGTCCATGTCGCAAGCCGTGCCCCACATATGGACCGGCACCACCGCGCGCGTCCGCGGACCAATCGCGGCTTCCAGCGCATCCGGATCGATGGTCAGCGTTTCGTCGATGTCGACGATCACCGGAATGGCGCCTGCGGACAGCACCGAGGTTGCCGTCGCCATGTAGGTATGGGCCGGGATCAGAACCTCGTCGCCGGGGCCGAGGCCGAGGCCGACTATTGCGGCGACGAGCGCATTGCTGCCGCTGGCGGCGAGCGCGAAATGCCTGACCCCGAGAAATTCCGCATAGCGACGCTCGAAGCGGTCGCATTCGTCGCCGACGTTGTAGCGGAACAGCTTGCCGGACTCGATGACGCGCGTGACAGCATCGACCTCTTCCTTACCGACAACATACATGGCGTGGTCTCCTCCACAGGCTGGACGCGAAAGTGCGCGATAGAACGTTGAGCGTTACTTGACCGCACCGAGGGTGAGGCCGCGGACGAGGTTGCGCTGGACGAGCAGCGCGAAGATGACGATGGGCAGCGCCCCTACCACGCCGGCCGCCGACATCGATGCCCAGTCGGTGTCGATGCGGCCGATCAGCGTCGCGGTGCCGCGGGGCATGGTCATCGCATGCGGCGTCGCGGTCAGCACGAGGGCGAACATGAACTCGTTGAAGGTCACGATGACGGCGAAGATGGCGGTAGCGACCAGGCCGGGTGCTGCCAGCGGCAAGACGATGCGCAGGAAGGCACTGAAGCGCGAATCCCCGTCGACCATCGCCGATTCCTCCAGATCGACAGGAATGTCGTGGAAGAAGCTCTCCATCATCCACACGCAGAAGGTGACGTTGAGCGCGGTGTAGGTGATGATCAGCCCCAGCCAGGTATCCAGCAGGTTGAGACGCAGCATGAGCAGATAGATCGGGATGAGAATCACCACCGGCGGCACGATGCGCAGCGTCAGCAGGGACAGGCCGACATACTTCTCAAGACGGAAGCGCAGGCGGAAGCGGGCGATGGCGTAGGCGCCCAGCGATCCGGCCGCCAGGGCCAGCACCACCGAGATGACGGTGACCGCGATCGAATTGGTCAGGTAGGCGCCGAACTGCTTCTCGGAGAACAGACGACTGTAGTTCGCGAAGGTCAGCACGTGCGGATAGAGCGTGGCGTCCTGGGTGATTTCTTTGTTCGACTTCAGTGACGTCGACACCATCCAGTAGATCGGCAGAGTGGCAACCAGCACGATGAAGACGATCACGATACCTCTGACGATACGGCCAGTCATGTATCGTCTCCCTGGCGGATGAGGCGCACGGCGGCGATGGCGAAGGCCAACACGAGCAGGCCCATGGTAGCGAACAGCGCCGCGGCGTAGCCGGTCTGCTGAAACTTGAAGGCGGTGTTGTAGCCGTAGATCGACAGCAGCGTGGTCGCCTCGCCGGGCCCACCGCGCGTCAGCACGAACACCTGGTCAAAGGTGCCGAATGCCTCGATCGTACGCAGCACGATGGCGACGGCGATCACCGGACGCAGCATGGGCAGCGTGTGGTCGACGAAGATGCGCCACGGCTGGGCACCATCGACACGCGCCGCCTCAAACGGCTCGACCGGCAGCGATTGCAGGCCGGCAAGCAGGATGAGGAACATCAGCGGCGTCCATTCCCAGACGTCGACCGCAACCAATCCGAGGAAGGCGCCGAGTGGATTGCCAAGGATCTGCACGGGAGCACCGCCGAACGCCAGCGAGATGGCAGTGAACATCCCCGCGTCGCTGGCATAGATCAGGCGGAAGACGATGCCGACGACCACGGGCGTGATCACCATTGGAACGATGAGCACGGTCCTCAGCAGCCGGATACCGCGAAACTCGTTCAGGCAGAACAGCGCCAGGGCCAGCCCGAAGATGGCCTCCAGCGTCACCGATAGGGCGACGAAACGCACCGTCACCAGCAGCGAATTGATAAAATGCGCATCGCTCCACAGCTGGATGTAGTTGTGAAGGCCGACGCTTCGCAGAGGATTGCCGAAGCGATAGAACTTCGTGCTCGTGCGCAACCCGTCCCACAGCGGATAGATGAGGACGGCGAGCGCGATCAGCACGCTCGGCGCGAGCAGGAGGTAGGGCAGGGCTTGATCCAGCCCTGCCCCCTGCAGCCGCTCACGGCGGAGAGACTGCGACGTGGCGCTCAATCGTAGTAGCCCACTTGCTTGAGGTAGGCGGTGACCTGTTCGGCCGCCGCGTCAAGCGCCGCTCCGCCGCCGGAGCCTGCCTGCAGCGCCTTGTTGAGCTCGATCCCAAGCAGTTCCTCGACCTTCGCCCAATCAGGCATGCGCGGGCGCGGCAGAGCGCCGGCATCGAGCTGCTGGAGCGCGACCGGTATCAGCCGGTTGCCCGGATCCGACACGCCGAAACCGCTGCGGGTGACGGGGATCGAACCGGCCTCGGCCAGCTTCGCCTGGGTCGCCGGGCTGACGTACCACTTGAGGAACTCGATGGCGTTCGTCTTGTTGGGTGCCGATTTCGGAACGCCGGCAATGAAGATGCCGATCTGGGCGATCGCCTTCTCCTGCTTCGGCACGACGCCGAAATCGAGCTTGCCGACCTCCTTCGACTGGGTCGGATCATCGGCCTTCAGCGCGTTGCCGGAGTACTGGATGATCGCGCCGGCATCGCCACCGAGGATGGCCGCACCTTCCTGGTCGGAATCGAACTCTACCACGCCAGGAGGAGCGTTCTGCTTCATGGTACTGACGAAGAACTCGGCTGCCGCCTTGCCCTTGTCGGAGTTGAAGGTGACGTTCCACTTGTCGTCGAAGAATTCGCCGCCGAAGGACAGGAACACCGGATACCAGCTGGTCACTATCGGGTTGCCGGTGACGCCGCGGAAAACGACCGGATACTTGATCTTGCCGGCGGCAACGCCCTTCTTGCCCATGGCTATGACGTCGTCCCAGGTCTTCGGGCTGCCGTCGGTGTAGACGTCGTTGCGATAAGTCAGCGTCTGCAGGTCGCCGACGAACGGCACCGTGATCAGCGTCGGAGTCGCCG
Organism: uncultured Alphaproteobacteria bacterium; assembly: GCA_963784605.1. Taxonomy (GTDB): domain Bacteria; phylum Pseudomonadota; class Alphaproteobacteria; order Rhizobiales; family Kaistiaceae; genus CAVSRC01. Next base: position 17,578 of record CAWARW010000004.1, on the reverse strand, counting down.
ACTCGAATCCCTTGACGCGCGGCCCCTGGCGGGGCGGCCAGTAGCCCATGTCGATAAACGGGCCGATCCAGTCCTTGTTCGTTCCGTCGATGCCACCGGCGGCGAGATCTTCCAGAACGTCGGCCGCGCCGAACTGCGGCACCCATGGATCGTCGAGCAGATAGAGGTCGTACTGCCCGGCTTTGTTCTTCGCATCGGCGAACCATTTCTCCAGAGTGACGCCGTATTCATCCTCGAGGAACTCGATCTCGAAGCCGGCCTCGGATTTCGCCAGCGGGATGATCTTCTCCTTGAACGGTGTCAGGCCGCCGTCGGCGAATGCACCGATGATCACCTTGCCACCGGCGGCGCGTGCCGGTTGCGAGAGGCCTCCGAAGGCGCTGGCCAATGCCAGACCAGCCCCTCCCTGCAGGAGCCGGCGCCGGCTGACCTGCCATGCATCATGCCGTTTTTCACTCATTGCAGCTCTCCCTTGCTGGGTGCGCGGTGCACCGCCGTTGTACCGGATGCGTCGAAGAAGCACGCATTGCCGGGATCGAAACTCACTCCGATGTTTGAGCCGATGCGGGCGGTGACCCCCCTTGATGCCCGCACCGTGATGCGTTCACCTGCCGCCAGAATGTCGACCAGTGTCTCGTTGCCCATCGGTTCGACGACATAGACTTCGCCGCTGAGCGAACCCGGCGCCCCCGGTTCGCACAGACGCACGTCCTCCGGGCGAATGCCGAGGGAATTGACCTCGGCCGCGATGCAGGCGGAACGCCGGCTGTCGCTCAGCGGTAACGTCGTACCGCCGACGCGCAGCCCATCGCCGTCAATCGCAGCGCTCAGCCGGTTCATCGGCGGGCTGCCGACGAACGTCGCCACGAACAGGTTGGCTGGCCGATCGTAGATCTCTTCCGGCGGCGCGACCTGTTGCAACTCGCCGTCACGCATGACGGCGACGAGGTCGGCCATGGTCAACGCCTCGGCCTGGTCGTGGGTGACATAGACCGTTGTGGCGCCGAGCCTCAGGCACAGACGTTTGATTTCGCCGCGCATGCTTTGCCGAAGACGCGCGTCGAGGTTTGACAGCGGCTCATCCATGAGGAACGCCGCCGGATTGCGCGTGATCGCGCGGGCCAAGGCAACGCGCTGCCGCTGCCCCCCGGAGAGTTGCCGGGGGCGGCGGTCGAGGAGCGAATCGACCTCAAGCGCGCTCGCCACCTCGTTCACGCGGCGCTTGCGTTCGTCGGGCGGCACTTTGCGGATGCGCAGCGGGTAGGCAATGTTGTCCGCCACGGTCATCTGCGGATAAAGCGCGTAGCTCTGGAAGACCATGGCAATGTCACGATCGCGCGGCTGCAGCCGAGTGACATCGCGCTCGCCGATGAGCACACGACCGCTGGTCGGCTGCTCAAGCCCGGCGAGCACCCGTAGCGCGGTCGTCTTGCCGCAGCCCGACGGCCCCAGCAGAGCCAGGAAGTTGTGGTCCGGTATGTCCAGATCGAGTCCATGCAACGCACGGAACGATCCGAAGCGTTTTTCGATGCGCTGAAACGCGACGGCACTCACGTCGGCTGCTCGCGTGTGGTGCCGCGGATGACGATCGGGTTCTCCTGGATCTCGCGGCGGGCGACGTAGCGCCCCTCACGGACCGCATCGACGACCATTTCCGTGGCGCGGCGTCCCATCTGCGCCGCATCAGATCTCACCGTTGTCAAGCGAATGCGACTATGGGCAGCAAGCGGTATGTCATCATAACCGACCACTGAAATATCCTCCGGTACACGTCTGCCTGCCCGTTCGAGCAGATCGATGGTTTCGATGGCGATGATGTCGTTGTGTGCGACCGCGGCTGTCGCGTTGGCGAGCACGACCGGTTCGAGGCCGCGCCGAGCGAGCGCGTCCTCGAAGCCGATCCGGCGTCGTTCGCCCGACTGCTCGGGAAGGCCCAGCGGCACGAAGGCCATGCGCCGGTGCCCGAGGCCATAGAGGTGCCTGACCACCATCTCCATAGCCGCCGGATCGTCGTGATCAATCACGCCGAGGCGCGGGTCGTCCGGCTCGCCGAAGGAGGCAACCACGACGGGGATACCCTGATCGAGCAGCAGCGTCGGCAGGGTCGAGCCGACTGAGATGCCACCAACGATGACCCCATCCACCCGGCGCGAGATGAAGGCGTTGGCGGCCTCCTCTTCAGCCAACTGAGCGCACTCGGTGTGGGCGATGAGGGCGGCATAGCCGAGCGCATTCGCCGCGCGTTCCACGCTGGCCGCCAACTCCGCGTGGAATGGATTGATCAAGTCTGGAACAAGAATACCTATGGCCGCGCTGGTCTTCTGCTTCAGCGACCGTGCGATGACGTTCGGGTGATAGCCGACATCGGCGATGGCGCGCTCGACGCGGGCGCGGGTGGCCACGGCAACAGGAATGTTGCCACGGATGACATTCGACACGGTCGACTTCGACACGCCCGCTACGCGGGCCACGTCGAACAGCGTCGTCATGACGCTGACCTAAAGGAGGTCTGCTGCAAGTTCCCAATCCCCCCCGGTTGGAACGTTCCAACTATACAACAGCCGGATCGCCTCTGTGTCAAATGGCCGCGGCGAGCCCAAGGTTGCGGCGGCGCCACCGGGATCTCGTAGGCAGGCCGGGGCTCGAATTGACCCGGTCGACCCATCACTTTCGTGGCGTTCTTGAATCGGCCGCCGTCGCGGTCGTCGCTGAGACCGCTTCCGATGGCGAGATCGAAGCACTTGCCCAGCAGCACCACGATGCTGGCAGGAAGACCGGGCCGTTGAGTGGCACGACGGCCTCATTCACCGCACCATCCGCGGCGAGCTTGTCCGCTCAAAATCAGAGGTGATTGTTGCCAATCTGCTTCATGCCCTTGGCATTACCCACGCCTACGAACAACAATGCTTCACAGGGCAGGACGGCAGCGTCCGATATCCTGACTTTACAATTGAGGACGCGGAGACTGGTCGGCGCATCTTTCTGGAACACCTTGGGATGCTTCTGATCCAGCGTTAGCCACGGCTCGCGGTGCAAAAGAACTGCGCGACATGCACCGCGGTCCACGTGTCGCTGGCGGCATAGGCCGCAAAGATGACGGGGTGGTTGTTCGCTTCCCCGAAAGGTGACTAAGACGTAGAATTTGCCCACGAGCAGGAGCAATGCTGAAAGGCGCAGCGCCGCTCGCTGGTCAATTCTGGCGTTGTTCATGTCCTTCCCCCATTTCGACGATGCGGAAATCTTCGCATCTTCGCCTCAACAGTATGGCGCGTAAGGGCGCCCGTGCGTCGATCGCATTCAGCAGTTCAAGATCGTCGCCCTCGGCCGACAGTTTCTTCAGCCACTCGTCGATATCGAAAGAACCGCTTTGCCCCGCATCCCATCTCTCCCGATTAAACGGGAGCCAGGGAATCACATCAGCCTGGAGATCGCGAGGTTGTTGGAGGCGTCCAGCTGGCTTTACGCAATCGCGAGCTTGAGTGCCGTCGGCGCGATCGCGGTCGGGGCGTTGGCTGGGTTGTATTCCTGGCACGAGCAGAAACTGCGCCTGGGCGTCAACCTGACCACGACCTCCCGTGCACTCATAGAGCTCGTTGACCAAGAATTATCGCAGGCGGACCTGATAGCCGGGAGCGGGTCGCCAATCGGAACGCGGGTGTCCATCAACTGCGCGCGATAGTGGAATTTGTCGCGCAGTGCCGGCATCAGGCCGGAATAAGCGGGAACAGCTGGGAATATGCGGGAATTGGCGGGATCGCACTCAATCCGCCAATGCCTCGGCGGCTTCGACTCATCACTCACGCGAGCCAGTTTTCTACGATCAGCCCTCTCACGCGTTTGAATTCGTCGGTGTTTGCAGTGACGATTGTTGCGCTCGTGGCACGGGCATGTGCTGCGATCAGCAGATCATTGCCACCGATGGGCTTTCCGGCGGCCTCCAACTCAGAGCGGATGCTCCCGTATTCGGCATCGGCCGGCAGTTCGAAAGGCAGGATGGTAATCTCGCCAAGAACGCCTTCGACGGCTTTCAGCAATCTCTTTGAGCCGCTCTTCGCGCAGCCGTAGCGTAGCTCAGCAGCGACAATAACACTGGTGCAGATGGCGTCCTCTCCCGCCCTCGCGATCCGCTCTGCCGCCTTGCCTTGAGGGTTCCTAACGAGGTCCGAGATGATGTTGGTGTCGAGCATATAGCGCGTCACAGCAGGCGCTCCAGCATCGGCACAGGATCCTCGATTTGCGGGAAGTCCTCGTCCAGCGGCTTCATCGACTGGAGCAGTGCGACGAGGCCGCGCTTGCGCACTGGCTCGATCACCAACCGTTCGCCATCACGATGCATGATCGCCTCATCCCCAGGCAACTCGAACTCCACGGGAATACGAACAGCCTGGTTCCGGCCGTTGCGAAAGAGCCTGACGTGCCGTTGTTCGTTCATCGGGGTCCCCTTTTCAGCATATGCTATAGACATATGCCACCGAGCGGCCGCCCGCAAGAGTGGAATTGCCGGCGGATAGCAGGATTTGTCGCTTGGCAAGTGAGCTTACCGCGCGCCGCAATCAGCCGGTGTTGAGCCGCAACAGGCAGGAATAGCCGGGAATAAGCGGGAACTGGCGGGAACGGTCGCCCGTAAACGATCCCGACTAAACGACCGAGGAAGGCATTTCGCGCGACAATGGTTCAGGTCCCGGTTCGTCAATTGCAGACAGCTGCTGCTTAGGTCAGTGACGCCAGCGCGCGGGCGCGCAGTGATGGCCTTACTGACCGACGCGTGATTGCCGCCGATAACGATAGACCGTCCCGTGACAGCCGCACATGCCAAATCCAGCTCCAGTCCGCCCGCAACAGCGACGCGGCCCTGATCCGTCCACCTGTTGGCCGCTTTACGTTCTTGTCTCTGTACCGACCTTGTTCTGGAACTCAATGGCCCGAACTGCTATATGACCATCTACATGGTCAGGAGCGTGATATGAAAGAGGTCAATCTGGCGGAAGCGAAGGCGCATCTGAGCGAACTCGTCGACCGGATCCAAGCCGGCGATTCAATCAACATTACCCGGCGGGGGAAGTCGGTTGCGCGGCTCACCGCGGTATCCAGGCCGCGCAAGCGAATTGATGCGGCGTCGCTTCGCTCCCTGACAGGAACAATGCAGCCGCAGGCCGAGAACGCAGCTGATCTGGTGCGCTCGATGCGGGATGGCGACCGCTATTGATGCTCTATCTCGACACGTCGCTGATCGTCGCGGCGCTCACCAACGAAGCGATGACCGCACGAACGCAAGGCTGGCTGGCGGAGCAGGATCCGGCACGCCTTCTGATCAGCGACTGGACGATCGCCGAGATGTCCTCCGCCATGGCGGTCAAACTACGAACCGGACAGATCACCCTGGATCAACGGGCATCGGCACTTGCCATGTTCAACAAGCTGATCGCCGAGAGCTTCACATTGCTGACGGTGACTGGCATGCACTTCAGGACCGCAGCAAAGTTCGCCGATCAGCACACGCTTGGACTCCGCGCTGGTGATGCGCTGCATCTGGCGGCCGCGTCGGATCAGGGTGCCACCATGTACACGCTCGACCAGCAACTCGCCCATGCTGGCCCGATCCTCGGTGTGCCCACACAATTGCTGGCGTGACACGGGCGGATCCTGTGCGTGAATGCCGCGCGGTTACACTGCATCAAGCACGAACGGTATCGGAGATTATCTCGCGCGGTCGCGTTCCTGGGGGTCAAGCTTGTCCATGGTCGGCAGCAGCGGATTCTGCCGGGCCATAAGAGATTTTTTGGTGCCGCCGAGAGGCGCCCTTGGACGGGGAACAATTGGCTTTGTTTTGCCAACCCGCCCACCGGGCGCGCAATCGACGCCGCTGCTGGCGAAGCCGACCTACTTCATGGTGCGCCTCCTTCGTCCATTGTCGGCCACGCCGTCGACCTGCTGTTCGTCGGCGAGCTCGGCCAGCGCGCTGCGGCGACGCGAGAGTGCGCGCCGTTCGTAGCGGTCCAACCGCTGGAGCCTTAGCCCGGCGGCGTCGAGGGCCGCCGCCTGGCGTTCCTGGCTGTTGCTCAGCGCGATTGGCGCGTCGAGCTCCTCTTGCAGGGCGAAGAAGTCGAGAAACCGCTGTTTGCGCTCCGCGCCCATGACGTCCGCCGGCACGGCCGCTACTGATTGCTTGGCCTTGTCCCGGGCCCGGCGCGTCTTCGCGCTGGTCCCAGGAGGTTGAGCCGGATCGGCCTCATCGAGGAGCACCACTCGCGCCAAGCGGGTCTGCTCGGCGAGGAATTGAGCCTCGGCCGCCCGCACAGCTGCCTCTTTGGTCACCTCGGAGCGGAGGCCGTCGCCGAGGAAGGCATCCACGAGCTGCGCGATGCGGGCGCCCGCCGACCCTTCTCGCAGGACGGGCCCTGTCAGGCCGTGACGGATCGCGTTTTGTGCGACCCGTGCCTTGCCGGCAGCTGTCTTCGGTCCGGTGCTGCGCCGGGCGTTTCGCCGATTGGCGGCAATTTGTGCCTCACTCGCCATGATCAGCTCACGTCCTTTTCGACATCCTCGACGGCGCTGTCGTCGGCCTTCGGGCGAGCAGCCCGGGCGTCGGCGCTGTACTGCAAGTTGAGCAAGGCCTGGTCGCGCTGTTTGATGCGGCTGCCGACCATCCGATCAACGCGTTCGAAAGTGGCGGCTTTGGTCTCGAACGCTGCCGCGTGCAAAGCATCCGCCCCCACGCCAGCCTCGGCGAGGACTTGATTGAGGTTCTTCTCGGTGTCCTCGCCCGCCAGGAATTTGCCGACGAGTGCTTCGACCCGCTGCTTGGCGACAGAGATCTTCTCGCGCGGCGCCTCAGACATCCCTTCCAGAACTAGCTTGATCGCGGCCCGGCGGATTCCCAGGTCCATGACTCCGCCGGACAGCCGTCGCAAGCGCTGGGTTTCCCAGATGGCGTCCACGGCGTCCTTGACCCGGACCCAGTCCGAAACCGTCTGAGGGTCGCTTTCGGCGACGAAGAAGCTGAACAGCTTCTCATAGTGGGCCGGATCCTCGCTCCGCAGGAGCGGCGGCTTGCCGAGGATTTCCCGGATTTTGTCGGGGATCAGCTTCGGTGTGGCCGCGACCGGCTCATTGTCAGTCTTTTTAAGCATGTTTGGATAATCCTTAGTTGTTTGAAACGTCATCGATCACGAAATACATGCAAAAATACACGTAATAGGTGCAACAGCCACTATCTGCAGCCATTGGTCCCAATTCTGTCACGGAAATCATGATGAAAAGCATGGCGTGACCCGATCAGCAGACCAGGCACGCAGTGCCGAATCAGATATTCGCACGCGGCGCGGCGGACGTCAACCGGATTCTTTGGCGGGCATAAGTTGTATTTCCCACTACTTGCCACGGCCACCAGAATTGTGGAAAACCGCCAAATTACAGCCTGCCGCGCCTCGCCGAGCTCGTGAGGCGGCCCGCCATCCTCCAGCGCCGCCGACAACAAGCGGGAACGGCCTCTTCAGCCGCCGGCGGCGCCGTTAGCGGCCGGCCTGTCAGCCATGCCGATATTAGCGTCAGCGCCGATCACAAAACCGCGCGATCGAAGTGGCAGACCACCGTCCCGGGCACCCAGTCGATCGGCCTCACAGTCGCCGAGCGGCTCGCGGGCCAAGGCACGTTCCTAGCGGAAGGACGAGATGAAGGGGCCAGGATGATCAGCAGGCTCTTCGACTACGCCGGCGTCAAGCCGGGCATGCGCCGGCGCCCAGACCTTCGTCGCCGAAGTCGGCGACGTCTCCCGCTTTGAGAGTCCGCGACAACTCACGGGCAATCTTGGACTCATGCCCAGCGAACGCTCGACCGGCGACACCATCCGGCGCGGCGGAATCACCAAGACCGTAACGGACGGGTGCGCCATATGCTCGTCGAGAGCGTTGGACGTATCGGCACCCTCCCAAGGTTGGCAAGGCGAAGCTCTACCGTCTGGAGGCCGCAACGCCGAAGGTGCGCGAGATCGTCTGGAAGGCGCAATCTCGCTTGACGGCACGGTACCGCGGCCTTGAGCGGGCGCGGAAAGAAGACGACCGTGGTCTGCACCGCTATCGCGCGTGAACTTGTCGGATTTATGTGGTCGGTCGCCCGCGAGGCCGAAGCCGCCCGAACCCAGCGGCCTAACGGCGGCCTTCCTTCTTTCATGCACGGGTTGGGCGGGACCACGGCAGGGGAACTCCCCAGATGCTTTGTGGCCGGCCACGCGCCAGCGCCGCTGTAAGAAAGGGAACGCCCGGACGCACAATCCGGAATGCGGTTGCCAATCCGCGCATCAGAGCTTGATCACCGACGTCCTTCAGATCGCGCCTCCACCCATGCGCGACCATCACCGGCTCGCCGTTCTTCGGAGCGGTCAGCCGCGTGCGGCCAGAGCATTGACGACGGACATCAGAGCGTCGTTTTGATGCCGGGAGCGGAGGCCGTCCACCCCATCAGGTGAGGTCAGGGCCGGCCTCATCGGTCGGCACGCGTTTAACCCGACCCCGCCGCGACGAGGGTCCGGCGCCCATAGCCGGGGAGCGCCTGGCCGCCGGCATCGAAGGCGTAGCACGCTTCGGCATCGATCGACAGGCCAACGCGCTCGCCGATCCGGACATTGCCGTGCCCATGCAGTTCCACGGTGACGAGCTCGGCAATGCCGTCGATGGCGACATAGACCAGCGTAGTGCCGCCGAGTTGCTCGACCACGGCAACCGTGCCGGCGAGATCGCTGCTGTCCGCTTCGGTAAGCGTGACGGCATCGGGACGAATGCCGATCGACACGGCACTGCCGGTTTCCGGGCCCGAGAGATTCGGCATGCGCACCAGCCCGGCGCCGGAGAAGCGGACAGCGACCCTACTGTCAACCGCTGCGACGGTGCCCTCGAGGAAATTCATGGCCGGCTGGCCGAGAAAGCCGGCAACGAAGCGGTTGCGCGGCGTCTCGTAAAGGTCGAGCGGCGCGCCCACCTGCTCGACGACGCCTTGCTTGAGCACGACGATACGATCGGCGAGCGTCATCGCCTCGATCTGGTCGTGGGTGACGTAGATCATGGTTGCGCCGAGTTCGGAATGAAGGCGGGCGATCTCCACCCGCATCTGGACGCGGAGCGCGGCGTCGAGATTGGAAAGCGGCTCGTCGAATAGGAAGACCTTGGGCTTGCGCACAATGGCGCGGCCGATCGCGACGCGTTGGCGCTGGCCGCCGGACAGCTGCTTGGGCTTGCGCAGGAGCAGCGGTTCGATCTGCAGGATGCGGGCGGCTTCGGCGACGCGGCGGGCGATCTCGTCGACCGGCGTGCCGGTCATGCGCAGACCGAACGACAGGTTCTCCTCCACCGTCATGTGCGGATAGAGGGCGTAGGACTGGAAGACCATCGCCACCTCGCGCTCGCCCGGCGGCAGGCGTGTGACGTTTCGGCTCTCGATGCCGATCGAGCCGGCGGTGACGCTCTCCAGTCCGCACACCATGCGCAAAAGCGTGGACTTTCCGCAGCCCGACGGACCGACGAAGACGGCAAACTCGCCCGAGCCGATCGAGAGGTCGACGCCCTTGATCACCTCGACCGCCCCGAAGCTCTTGCGTACGCCTTCCAGGCGAACGTCGCTCATCCCTTGACCGCTCCCATGGTCATTCCCTGTATGAAGTAACGCTGGAAAAAAAGGAAAACGAACAGCGTCGGCAGGCTAGCAAGCAGCGCTAACGCTCCCTGCACGCCCCAGGCGACGGAATACTGGCCACGCAGGAAGACGAGGCCGAGCATGACGGTGCGCTTGTCGTCGCTCTGGGTGAAGATCAGCGGCCAAAGGAAATCGTTCCAGATCCAGGTGAACTGCAGCGTCGCCAGGACCGCGATGGCCGGCAGGCTGATCGGCAGGGCGATGCGGGTCAGCACCTGCCACTCGTTGACCCCCTCGACCAGCGCCGACTCGCGCAGCACATTGGGCACTGCGGTGAAGAAGTTGCGCATCAGCAGCGTGCAGATCGGGATGCCCATCGCGGTGTGGGTAATGATCATCGGCCATAGCGTGTCGAGCATGTGCATGCGGTCGAACAGCTTGAACAGCGGGATGAGGATGATCTGCGGCGGGAAGAACATGCCCGAGATGACGACCAGGAAGACGAGTTCGCTGCCGCGGAAGGGAAGCTTGGCGAAAACCCAGCCGGCGAGCAGGCCGAGCGCGATGGAGGCAGCGGTCGCCGGCGCGGCGACCAGCAGCGTGTTGAGGAAGTAGGTATGGACTGCGGGGTTGGACAGGATCTCGACGAAATTGCCGAGGTAGAGGGCCGACGGGATCGACCACAGGTCGCCGAGCGAGATGTCGCGCGTCGTCTTGAAGGCCGAGAGCAGCACGCCGACCGTCGGCGTCAGGCAGAGGAGCGCCAGCACCGTCAGGCAGACGATGAGCACGACGCGGCCGACGCTGGTGTGTCCGGCCGCCGGTTCGTTGAGGACGAGGTCAGTCATAGATCTCGTTCATCTTCCTGATCTGGCGGAAGTAGGAAAAGATGATCGACAGCGCGATCACGAAGAGCACGACGGAAATCGCGCTGCCGTAGCCCATGCGGTATTTCTTGAAGGACTCCTCGTACATGAAGAAGGCGAGAGTGTTGGACGAGTGGAACGGTCCGCCGCCGGTCATGATGTAGAGGATGTCGAATCCCTTGAGCGAGTTGATCACCGACAGAGCGATCACGACGATGGTCGCCGGCCGCAGCATCGGTAGGACGATGTGGAGCGTCTGCTTCCAACGGTTGACGCCATCAATGTCGGCGGCCTCCAGCAGGTCGCGCGGGATCGAGGTGAGGCCGGCCAAAAAGATGACCATGGCCAGACCGGTCTGCTGCCACGACCAGGCGAGGATGACGGAGCCCAGCGCCGTGGACGGTTCGGCCAGCCAGGCGAAGGTGAAGCTCTGCAGGCCGAACACGCGCGCAATGGCCGTGTTCAGCAGGCCCCAGTCGGGCTGGTAGATCCAGATCCAGATCTGGCCAACGATGACCGCCGACAGGCAGATTGGCAGGTAGAAGATCGACTTGAAGATGGCAGCGCCGCGCAGCCCCGTGTTGAGGAGGAGCGCCAAAGCGAGGCCGAGCAGCGTGGGCAGCACGAGGGCGGCCACCATCCAGATCGCGGTGTTGATGATCGCCGTAAAGAAGTTCGGATCGCTGAAGACCTTGGCGAAGTTATCGAAGCCGATGAACTTGTAGTTCGGGTTGAAGCCGTTCCAGTTGGTGAAGCTGTAGCGGAACGAATTGAGCAGCGGCCACAACACGAAGACCGAGAAGACGATCAGCGCCGGCGCCAGCAGCACGATCCGCCAGAAGGTCTCCCGTCTTTCCATGGCCGGGTGCGTTCCTTGAAATCCAATGGTCGATCATAAAGCGAAGCACGGGCGGGCGCGATGCCCGCCCGTGCTCGATCCGGGAAGAGTTCCCTAGCTCTTGAAGGCGTCCGCGGCAGCCTTCTGCGTCTCGTCCAACAGGCCGTCGACGTTCGACTGGTCGTTGACGAACTTCTGGAACATGTTGAGGCCGACTTCGGCGACCGGCGGCGGCGTGGCCAGGTCGTAGTTGAAGGCGAACGCATCGGCGGCCTTCACCACGTCGAGGGCATGTCTCATCACGCTGCTATAGGTCGACACCGGCACGTTGATGTTGGCCGAGAGCGCCCCCTGGACGGTCGCCCACTTGGCCTGGACGTCCGGATCGCTGATCAGCCACGAGAGCAGCTTGCGGGCATTCTCCGGGTGCTGGGCATTGACGGCGGTGACCAGACCGTCGACCGGGCCAACCGCCGCGTTCGGCACGCCGTCCTTCATCTTCGGGAATTCGAAGAAGTCGTAGTCTTCGCCCGGCTTGAGGCCGTTCTGGTTCCAGTAGCCAGTGATCCACGTGCCCATCAGGGTCATCGCGGCAGTGCCCTTGGCCACCTGGTCGGCAGCGTCGGTCCAGTCACCGGCGTTGGAGTTGGCGGCGAAGCAGCCGTCGTCGAAGAGGCTCTTCCACGCAGCGAGCGCGGCCTTGACCTCGGGGTCGGTGTAGGAAGCCTTGCCCGCCATCAGCTTGGCCCGATAGTCCGGCCCGGCGGTGCGCAGCAGGATGTAGTCGAACCAGAACTGCGCCGGCCAGCGGTTCTTCGAGCCGAGCGCGAAAGCGGCGATGCCCTTGCCCTTCAACGTCTTGCAGGCACCGACGAGATCGTCCCAGGTCTTCGGCATGGAGGTGATGCCGGCCGAAGCCATGACCTTGGGGTTATAGAACATGCCGGCATAGTGGTAGCCGAACGGGATCAGGTAGCGCTTGCCGTTGTAGAGCGTGGCGCCATCGGCGATCGACTTGGCGACGACCTTGTCGAGACCATCGGCGCTCCACATGTCGTCGATGGTGGCGAGGTCGCCGGCGTCGACGACGAACTGGGTGCGCGCGCCCGCCCAGTAGCTGAACACGTCGGGCAGGCTATGGCCGGCGGCACGCACCAGGATGCCGGTCTTGAAGTCCTCGTGGCCGATCGGGCTGTCCTCGACCGTGATGCCGGTCTTGGCCTTGAACTCATTGAAGATCTCGGTGATGCCCTTCTGGCCGAGATCGCCGGTGAAGTAGTGCGAGATGGTGACGGTGGTGTCCTGCGCATAGGAAGGCAGGGAACTGAAATGCAGCGCGGCGGCAGCGACCGCGATTGCTGCCGTGCCTTTGACGAATTGCCAGTGCATCATGAATTCCTCCCCAATTGGCCGACGACCAGTTGCCCTATGTGCAATATCGAATTGATCGTCTTGCCTATTTCTGCGCAATATGCTCATCTGTGTCAACAAGCCCATGTGATTGCAGGCGAATTTGCTTGAAATGGATCACATACGGCAACTACCCCAAGTGATGTTGCCGGCTCGGCAACAAAAACCGCTGGGGCCGAGCTGGGAGGGACACGACTTGCGCGTAGTGCAGAGCCTGCAGCGCGGCCTGGCCGTGCTCGATTTCCTCGCGGAGCGCGGCGCGCCGGTGCGCACATCGGAGATCGCGGCGCGATTCGGCATCGACAAGGCCAATGCGTCGCGCCTGCTGAAGACGCTGACCGAGGCTGGCTATGCCCAGCGGGCCGACGACCGCCGCTACGTGCTGGGCGGCAGGATGCGCGGCCACGGCCATGAGCTGGAGGAAATGATCGCGCTGCGCGAGCGCGCACGCTCGCTGCTCGTCGGGCTGGTCGAGGTTGCCGGCGAATGCGCCCACATGGCGGTGCTTGTCGGCGACAAGGTCTGGTACGTCGACAAGGTATCCTCGCCGCATGCGCTGCGCGTCGACCATCCGGTCGGCGCCCTGGCGCCGCTGCACTGCACGGCGCTCGGCAAGGCCTTCCTCGCCTTCCTGCCGGCGAACGCGACCGGCGCGCTGACGCGCTACACGGCGCGCACCATCTCCGATCAGACAAAGCTGGCGACCGACCTCGCCGCGGCGCGCCAGAACGGTTACGCCACCGACGACGAGGAGTTCAGCCCGGGCGTGCGCTGCGTCGCCGCCCCGATCCGCGATGCCGGCGGACACATGGTCGCCGCCGTCGGCCTGTCAGGCCCGACGGCGCGCATCGACATCGACCGTCTCGGCGACCTCGGGCGCCTCGTCCGCGATCGCTCCAGCGAGCTTTTCGCAGCACAGGCGGCATAGGGACATGGCACCCCAATGACAACGCTTGATCATGTTCGTGTCGGCTTCATCGGCGCCGGCCGCATCTCCGATCTGCACGCCATCGAATACGGGACCAATCCCGACGCCTCAATCGTCGCCATCGCCGACGTCAACCGCGACATCGCCGAGACGCGCGGACGCGCCTGGGGCTTCCCCGAGGCGCGCATCCATGCCGACTACCGCGCGCTGCTCGACGACCCCAATGTCGATGCGGTCGAGATTCTGCTGCCCCACCACCTCCACGCCGAGGCGGCTCTGGCTGCCATGGATGCCGGCAAGCAGGTCTCGTTGCAGAAGCCGATGACCACGCTCGTGGCCGACGCCGACCGTCTGATCGCACGGGCCAAACAGACCGGTGTCGTCTTCCGCGTCTTCGAGAATTTCATCTTCTACCCGCCGATCGCCAAGGCAAAGGCGCTGGTCGATGCCGGCGCCATCGGCACGCCAAAGACCATCCGCATCAAGAGCAATCCCGGCCGCAGCACGACCGCCTGGGACGTGCCGGTCGCCGCCGACGCCTGGCGGCAGAACCCGGCGATGAACGGCGGCGGGCCGCTGGCCTTCGATGATGGCCACCACAAGTTCGCCACGGCCTGGCATTTCATGGGGCTGGCCGACGAGGTCCATGCCTGGATCGGCACCACGAAACGCGCCAACGGCATGTTCTTCGACGCACCGGCGATCATTTCGTGGAAATTCCCGGAGAACCGCTACGGCAACCTCGAGATCGTTTATTCGCCCGAGCTCGACATCATCACCGAGCACTACGCCCAGGATGACCGCGTCGAGATCACCGGCACCGCCGGCGTCATCACCATCAGCCGCGGCCATGGGCGCATCACCGATCAGCCGCCCTTGATGCTCTATGCCGGCGGAAAAAGCGAAGGCTTCTCCTTTGCCGATGCCGATCTTGGCTGGGAGGCGAGCTTCATCCATTCCACCCGTCACTTCATTGCCGCCCTGCGCTCCGGCACCCAGCCGCGCCTGACCGGCGAGGATGGGCGCGACATCCTGCGCTTCACGCTTGCCGCTCAGCTTTCGGCGGAGCTCGGGCGGGCGGTGCGCGTCGACGAGGTGGACGCGGCGCAGGAGAAGCGCCTGCGGGAAATCGCATGAACGTCAGACCCACAGATCAGGCACTGGCCGGTCCCGCCCCGGACAGTCCCGGGGCGCGCGCGGCGACGATCGCCAAAGCGGGCAGCATCGCGGCTGCGTTGAGCGACGGCAGCCTGCCGGCCATCGTCACCGTGCCGCTGGTCGAGGCAATTGTCCTCGGCCTGCTCAGGCAGGGCGTGCGCAAGTATCTGGCGGTCTTCGGACACGGCAACACGGCGCTGGCCGAGGTGCTGCGCATCTATGAGGCGGCGGGCGTCACCCGGTGCTGGCACTTCCGCAATGAGATCGCTATGGCTCACGCCGCCACGCAGCTCTCGTGGCAGTACGGCGAAGTGCCTGCGGTGGTGACCTCCATCGGGCCGGGGGCACTGCAGGCCTTCGCCGGGTCGCTGACGGCCGCTTCGAACGGCGTGGGCGTCTATCACATCTATGGCGACGAGACGACGCGCGGCGAAGGCTACAACATGCAGCAAGTGCCCAAGCCGGAGCAGGGCAATTTCGGCCGGCTGACGGCGGTGATGGGGCGCAGTCACGTGCTGCATACGCCCGAATCCCTGCGCGAGGCCCTGCGCCGCGGTGCGGCGACGGTGCGCCACCCGTACAAGGCGGGCCCCTTCTACTTGCTCATGCCGATCAACACCCAGCCGGCGATGGTGACCATCAATCTCGCCGCCCTGCCGCAGGCGGTGGACATTCCGCCGGTCGTGGCGGCGGAGCCGGCCGTCTTCGCTGAAGCCGCCGCATGCATCGGCGGGCATGAGCGCATCGTCATCAAGGTCGGTGGCGGTGGGCGCAAGTTCGCCGAACCCATTCGCGTGCTTGCCGAACGCATCAACGGCGTGGTCGTGCTGTCGCCGGGCTCGCTCGGCGTGATGCCCGACGCCCATCCTCTCAACATGCATGTCGGCGGGTCGAAGGGCTCGATCAGCGGCAACCACGCCATGAGCGAAGCAACACTGCTGATTGCCATCGGCACGCGTGCGGTGTGTCAATCCGACTGCTCGGGCGTCGGCTATCCGAAGGCCCGCGAGGTGATCAACCTCAACGGCGACATCGACGACCTTACCCACTACGCCAACACGCTGACGCTGGCCGGCGACATCGGGGCGAGCCTCGATCGCCTGCTGGCGGCACTGGAAGGCTGGTCGGGCAGGGATGGCGCAGGCAGGTTGGCGTGGCTTGCCGAATGCGCGCTGCGCAAGGATGAATGGGCGGCCTTCCGCAAGGCGCGGCTTGCCGCCGAGCCGCCGGTCGACGAGGTGTGGCAGCGGCGGGTAATGACCCAGCCGCAGGCGGTCCGCACGGCGCTCGATTTTGCCGATGAAATCGGCGCGACCAAGCTCTTCGATGCCGGCGACGTGCAGGCCAATGGCTTCCAGATTGCCACCGACGACCGGCCCTTCGAAACGTTCACCGAAACGGGCGCCTCCTATATGGGCTATGCCGCCAGCGCGCTGATGGCGGCGGCGCTTGCCGACGAGCCGATCTATCCAATCGCTTTTTCCGGCGATGGATCGTTCATGATGAACCCGCAGATCCTGCTCGACGCGGTCGAGCATCGCCTGCGCGCCACACTGATCATCTTCGACAACCGGCGCATGGCGGCGATCTCCAGCCTGCAGCAGGCGCAATACGGCGCCGAGTACCGCACCAGCGACAGCGTGGCGGTCGACTATCAGCGCATGGCCAGCGCCTTTCCGGGCGTGCTGGCGCTCAATGGCGGCGAAACGCCTGAAGAATTGCGCAAAGCGCTTGCCGGCGCCCATGCCCATCATGGGTTCGCGGTGATCCACGTTCCTGTCTATGGCGGAAGCGATCCCGTCGGCGGCCTGGGCGTCTATGGCGCATGGAACGTCGGCAACTGGGTGGCCGACGTCGAAGCGCGCTACGTCCGCACCGCCATCTGACGACGCGGTTGGTGAGCTCGCTTAAGCATGTCTTGTAGGGAAAGCTGATGTCCGATCCTGTGCCGACCATTCCGGACCTGGAGGCGAAGGCGAAAATGATCCGCCGCCTCATCCTTGAGACAAACCATCACGCCGGAATGGGCCACACCGGCGGCTCGCTGTCAGAGGCCGATATCCTGACCGCGCTGTTCTTCCGGGTCATGCAGAACCGCGATATCGCCAATCAGCGGACCGATCGCGACCGTTTCATCCTGTCGAAGGGCCACGCGACGCCCGGCTACTATTCGACACTTGCACTTCGTGGCTATTTCCCGATCGCGGTCCTCGAGACTTTCGATTCCCTCGGGAGCATCCTTCAGGGGCATCCCGACATGCACAAGACGCCGGGCGTCGACATGTCTTCCGGATCGCTCGGCCAGGGACTGTCCTGCGGAATCGGCATCCAGCTGGCGCCGCGGCCGAGCCGGCGATGGCCGGCGTCCATACTTTCGTTCTGATCGGCGACGGCGAGTGCCAGGAGGGCCAAGTTTGGGAGGCGGCGCTCTACGCCGGCGCCCGATGGTGCGCGGCCTTGTCGGCGTTCTCGACATGAACGGCGTGCAACTCGCCTCGACCACCCCCGAAGCGGTGCGCTCGAGCCGGTTGTCGACAAGTGGCGGGCGTTTGGCTGGACGGTGATCGATGTCGACGGGCATGCCATGGGTCCATTGGTCGAGGCGCTGGAAAAGGCGCGGGCGCTATCCAAGGATGGACCGGTGATGGTCGTGGCCCGAACCGTCAAGGGCAAGGGCGTGTCCTTCATGGAAGGCCGGCACGAGTGGCACGGCAAGGCGCCGAACGACAAGGAATTCGAGCTGGCGATGAAGGA
>CAWARW010000003.1:0-280200 GCA_963784605.1 uncultured Alphaproteobacteria bacterium | reverse complement strand
CATTTCGTTGGAATCCGCTAATTTCACGCCACATTTTCTGCGCAATCCTGACGCCAAAGGCGGTGCCGACGTAAAGTCCGGGGCCGCCGGAAAATCTGGAGACAACTGAATGCCAAAGATCGCCCTGGTTGATGACGATCGCAATATTCTGGCTTCTGTGTCCATTGCGCTCGAGTCCGAGGGCTACCAGGTTCAGACCTATACCGACGGCGCCTCGGCTCTCGACGGCTTCCAGGCGACGCTGCCGGACCTCGCCATTCTCGACATCAAGATGCCGCGCATGGACGGCATGGAGCTTTTGCGGCGCCTGCGCCAGAAATCCGATATGCCGGTCATCTTCCTGACCTCGAAGGACGACGAGATCGACGAATTGTTCGGCCTCAAGATGGGCGCCGACGATTTCATCAAGAAGCCGTTTTCGCAACGCCTGCTGGTCGAGCGGGTGAAGGCGATCCTGCGCCGCTTCCAGCCGCGCGAGGCGGTCGACAAGAAGCAGGAGGAGGCGGCGCGCGTGCTCGAACGCGGCGCCTTGTCGATGGACCAGGAACGCCATACCTGCACCTGGGACGGCAGGCCGGTGACGCTGACGGTCACCGAGTTCCTGATCCTGTTCGCGCTGGCCAATCGTCCGGGCGTGGTCAAGAGCCGCAACGCGCTGATGGACGCCGCCTACGACGATCAGGTCTATGTCGACGACCGCACCATCGACAGCCACATCAAGCGGCTGCGCAAGAAGTTCAAGGTGGTCGATCCCGAATTCGAGATGATCGAGACGCTGTACGGGGTCGGCTACCGCTTCAAGGAGACCTGAGCGGCAACACCGCTCGGGGGCCGCGATGACGGCTGGGATCGAAGAACAGAAGCTGGCTGATCTGGCGGCTGCGGCGCGGCGGACGCGGGTCCTGCGCCGCGCCGCCGGCGTTCTTCCCGCGTTTCTCGGCGATCCCGCTGTTCACCAGCCTGACCAAGCGCATCGTCATCCTCAACATGGCGGCGCTGATCGTGCTGGTCTCCGGCATCCTGTTCCTCAACCAGTTCCGCGCCGGGCTGATCGATGCGCGGGTCTCGGCGCTGCTCACCCAGGGCGAGATCATCGCCGGCGCCATCGCCTCGCAGGCGACCGTCGATACCGACAACGTCTACATCGACCCGGAGAAATATCTCGACCTGCAGACCGGGCAGAGCATCTCGCCGCTCGACCAGAGCTACGACGACCTCGACTTCTCCATCAATCCGGAGAAGGTGGCGCCGGTTCTGTTGCGCCTCATCTCGCCGACGCGCACGCGCGCCCGCATCTACGACCGCGACGGCACGCTGATCGTCGATTCCCGCCACCTCTATCCCGGCGGCCAGATTCTCGCCTTCGACCTGCCACCGCCCAACGTCGCCAACGAATCCTGGCTGGAGACGATCTGGCGGCGCTTCAACCTGTGGCTCTCCAGCCGCGACCTGCCGATGTACAAGGAACTCGGCGGCGCCAACGGCCGTGGCTATCAGGAGGTCGTCGCCGCCCTCAACGGCCAGCCCGAGAAGATCGTGCGCATCAACGATCTCGGCGAGCTGATCGTCTCCGTGGCGGTGCCGATCCAGCGCTACCGCTCCGTCCACGGCGCGCTGCTGCTGTCCACCCAGGGTGGCGACATCGACAACATCGTCCATGCCGAGCGCCTGGCGATCGTGCGCGTGTTCCTGGTGGCGGCCGGCGTCACCATCGTGCTCTCGATCCTGCTCGCCGGCACCATCGCGGCGCCGCTGCGCCGCCTCGCCGATGCCGCCGATCTGGTGCGCCACCGGGTCAAGTCACGTCCCGAAATCCCCGATTTCAGCCGCCGCCGCGACGAAATCGGCCATCTCAGCCAGGCCCTGCGCGAGATGACCGGCGCGCTCTACGACCGCATCGACGCCATCGAGAGCTTCGCCGCCGACGTGGCGCACGAGCTGAAGAACCCGCTGACCTCGCTGCGCAGCGCCGTGGAGACGCTGCCGCTGGCCAAGACCGAGGAAGCCAAGGCGCGGCTCGCCGGCATCATCAAGCACGATATCCGTCGGCTCGACCGGCTGATCAGCGACATTTCCGACGCCTCGCGGCTCGATGCCGAGCTCGGCCGGCAGGACGCCAGTCCGGTCGATATCCGCCAGTTGCTGACCACCGTCGTCGGCATCGCCCGCGACACCTCGAAGACCAACGGGCCGGCGATCCGCCTCGAATTCGCCGACCACGAGCCCGGCGCCTATGTGGTTTTCGGCCACGACAGCCGGCTCGGCCAGGTGTTCAACAATCTGATCGACAACGCCCGCTCCTTCTGCCGCAAGGACGGCACCGTGCGGGTGGCGGCGCGGCGCGACGACAAGACCCTCGAGGTGGTCGTCGAGGACGACGGGCCCGGCATTCGCGCCGACCAGTTCGAGCGCATCTTCGAGCGCTTCTATACCGACCGCGAGGGCGGCGAAGAGAGCTTCGGCCAGAACTCCGGCCTCGGCCTGTCGATCTCGCGCCAGATCGTGGATGCGCACGACGGCCGCATCTGGGCGGAGAACCGCACCCGGCCGGGCGACACGCCCGACGCGACCGCCGACCGTGCTCGGCGCCCGCTTCACGGTGCGCCTGCCGCTGGCATGAGGACCGCCGCTTCCGTCCATGCCAGCGCCGCGCTGGTCGGCGAGCGCGGCGTGCTCATTCGCGGCGCCTCCGGCAGCGGCAAGTCGGCGCTGCTCCTGGCGCTGATCGGGCTGGACCCCGCCCGCAACGCGCTGGTCGCCGACGACCGGGTGACGCTGGCCGCCCATCACGGCCGGCTGGTGGCGCACGTGCCGCCAGCCCTCGCCGGACTTCTCGAAGTGCGCGGCCAGGGCATCCTCGCGCGTCCGCACGTGGCGCCGGTGGTGATCGACATGGTGGTCGACCTGGTGCCGCCGGCGACAGCCCCGCGCATGCCGGAGGCCGATGCCATCGCGGAAATCGATGGCGTCGCCCTCCCCCGTCTGCTGCTGCCGACGGGCTCCAGCGACGGCGCCCTGCGGGTGGTGACCGCACTCGCCGAGCGGCTGCAGCCAAGCGCCTCAGGCAGCGCGCGGTCGCAGCCTCTTGCGTTGCACAAACGATCCGGCAAGATGCGCCCTGCGGCAAGGACCAGAGGCCCGCGGGCAAGATCGGGAAGCGCATGATAGGACTCGTGCTCGTCACGCACGGCAAGCTTGCCGTGGAGTTCCGGGCGGCGTTGGAACACGTGGTTGGCGCGCAGACCAACATCGAAACCATCTCGATCGGTCCCGACGACGACATCGAACGACGACGACAGGACATCCTCGAGGCCGTGCAGAAGGTGAACACCTCCGCCGGCGTCATCCTGCTCACCGACATGTTCGGCGGCACGCCGTCGAACCTCGCCATCTCGGTGATGGAGGCGGGCAAGATCGAGGTCATCGCCGGCGTCAACCTGCCGATGCTGATCAAGCTGGCGAGCGTGCGCGCCGAGAAGCCGCTGGCCGAGGCGGTCGCCGACGCCCAGGACGCCGGGCGCAAGTACATCAACGTCGCCAGCCAGGTGCTGACCGGCAAATGACCGACCCGGACGGCGACAGCGCCGCGATCTCGGGCGTCCTGATGATCCTCAACAAGCGCGGCCTGCATGCGCGCGCCGCCGCCCGCTTCGTGCAGGTCGCCGACAAGTTCGACGCCATCGTCACCGTATCGAAGGACCAGACCACCGTCGGCGGCACCTCGATCATGGGGCTGATGATGCTGGCCGCCGGACCCGGCTCGGAAATCCACGTCACCGCCCAGGGCCTCGAGGCGGCCGCCGCGCTGCGGGCGTTGAGCGAGCTGGTCGCCGACCGCTTCGGCGAAGAAGAATAGTCGGCATAAAGAAATCTTTATATCCTTATTGCCCTTGCCGGGCGTGGGCGCTATAACCCTCGCCAGCCAGACAATCCCCCCTTTTTTGCCGTGTTGAGGAGACCGGAATGCCGAAGACCGCCGACTATGTCGTCAAGGACATCGGGCTGGCCGATTGGGGCCGCAAGGAAATCTCGATGGCCGAGTCGGAAATGCCCGGCCTGATGGCCACGCGCGAGGAATACGGCCCCGGGCAGCCGCTGCGCGGCGCCCGCATTGCCGGCTCGCTGCACATGACCATCCAGACGGCCGTGCTCATCGAGACGCTGAAGGCGCTCGGCGCCGACGTGCGCTGGGCCTCCTGCAACATCTATTCGACGCAGGACCACGCGGCCGCAGCCATCGCCGCCGGCGGCACGCCGGTCTTCGCGGTCAAGGGCGAGAGCCTGGAGGACTACTGGGCCTACACCCACAGGATCTTCGAGTGGTCCGACGGCGGCTGGCCCAACATGATCCTCGACGATGGCGGCGACGCCACGCTGCTCCTCCACCTCGGCATGCAGGCGGAGAGCAATCCCTCGGTCATCGCCAAGCCGACCAACGAGGAGGAGGAGTTCCTCTTCGCCGCCATTCAGGCGCGCCTCGCCAAGGCACCGAACTGGTATTCGACCATCGCCAAGGGGATCCGCGGCGTCACCGAGGAGACGACCACGGGGGTGCACCGCCTCTACCAGATGGCCAAGGAAGGCCGCCTGCTCTTCCCGGCGATCAACGTCAACGATTCGGTCACCAAGTCGAAGTTCGACAATCTCTACGGCTGCCGCGAATCGCTGGTCGACGGCATCCGCCGCGGCACCGACGTGATGATGTCGGGCAAGACCGCGATGGTCGCCGGCTTCGGCGACGTCGGCAAGGGTTCGGCGGCGAGCCTGAGGAACGCCGGCTGCCGCGTGCTGGTCTCCGAGGTCGACCCGATCTGCGCCCTGCAGGCGGCGATGGAAGGCTACGAGGTCACCACCATGGAGGAGGCGGCGCCGCGTGCCGACATCTTCGTCACCTGCACCGGCAACATCGACGTCATCACCATCGACCACATGCGCGCCATGAAGCACCGCGCGATCGTGTGCAACATCGGCCATTTCGATTCCGAGATCCAGGTCGGCGCGCTGCGCAACCTCAAGTGGGACAACGTCAAGCCGCAGGTCGACGAGATCGAGTTCCCCGACGGCAAGCGCATCATCCTGTTGTCGGAGGGCCGCCTGGTGAACCTCGGCAATGCCACCGGCCACCCGAGCTTCGTGATGTCGGCGAGCTTCACCAACCAGACGCTGGCGCAGATCGCGCTCTACACCGAGCCGGAGAAGTACGAGCGCAAGGTCTACACGCTCTCCAAGGAGCTCGACGAGAAGGTGGCGCGGCTGCACCTGGCCAAGATCGGCGTCCATCTCTCCGAGCTGAGCGAGAAGCAGGCCAAGTACATCGGCGTGGCGGCCACCGGCCCCTACAAGCCTGACCACTACCGCTACTGAGGCGGGCCGCCCGACAGGGGCCCGCGGCCCCGACAGACACCGTCGATGCCCGGCTGCGGCCGGGCGTCCGGGCAGGCACGAACCCGAGCCTGCCGGCCTTTCAATGCTGATCCCCAGGAGAACAGATCGAGTCCACGACTGATCGCCGCGACGCGCCTGCGCCCAATGCGGCGATTTTGTCGCGAGCGTGGATTCACGCTTCCGCGTCGAGGGTCTACATTGCAGTGATTCGTGTGAACGACGGCGGTGGACGCACGGGGGCCCGTGCCGCGGCCGTCAGATGCCAAACCCTTCGAGTACCGGGACGCGGCGACGCAAGGGGGTCTCTGCATGCGAGGGCATGGCAGGAAAGCGACGGGGATTCGTGCAGCCGCAAGCGCTGCCCTCCTCGCTCCCCTGTCGGCCGCGCCCGCCTTCGCCGCAAGCGGCCTGCCCGCCAGCAACTTCGGTCCCGCTCAGGTCGTCACCCTGGTGGCCGTGGTGGGCACGGTGTTCTTCGCCGTGTTCAGCGTCGTGGCGCTCTATCGGGCGCGCTTCCGCGCCGAAAGCGAGAACGCCGAGCTGCTTGCCGAGGTCGGCCGGCTGAAAGCATCGGTCGACCGCGCCGAGGCGCTGGTCAACGAGGAAGACCAGCGCCTGGTGGCGTGGACGCTGCCGGGCGAGCCGCCGCTGGTTGCCGGCAAGCTGCCGGCGGTCACCGGCGCGCCGGCCGACCGCGCCGATTTTCTCGCTTTCGGCATCTGGCTCGAACCCGATTCGGCGAGCCGGCTCGACGACCACATCGCCCACATGCGCGAGCGCGGCGAGCCGTTCACGCTGGTGGTGACCAGCCGGACGGGCCGCATGATCGAGGTGCGCGGCTCGACCGTCGGCGGCTCGGCGGTGGTCCGCTTCCGCGATCTCACCGGCGACCGTCTGGCCTTCACCCGCGTGCAGGCGAGCCACGATGCGCTCGCCACCGAAGTCGAGACCATGCGCGCCATGCTATCGGTGGCGCCGATGCCCATCTGGCTGCGCGACGATGGCGGGGCGCTGGTCTGGGTCAACGCCGCCTATGCCGCGGCGGTCGAGGCCAACGATGCCGGCGAGGCGGTGGCGCACGGCCTCGAGCTTCTCGACAGCACCGCGCGCCAGATGATCGCCACTGCCCACGCCGAGCATGCGGTCTTCACCCGCCGCCTGCCGGCGATCGTTGCCGGCGCGCGACGCATCTTCGACGTCGCCGACATCGCCTCGGAGGGCGGTTCGGCGGCCATCGCCGTGGACGCGACCGAGGTCGAAAGCGCCCAGGCGGCGTTCCGCCGCGAGGTGGAGTTCAACGCCCGCACGCTCGATCAGCTGCAGACGGCGGTCGCCGTGTTCGGACCCGACCGCCGGCTCAAGTTCTCCAACGCCGCCTATCGCGCGCTCTTCGGCCTCGATGCCGCCTTCCTCGATTCCGCTCCCGAAGAGACCACCGTGCTCGATCGGCTGAGAGCCAGCCGCAAGCTGCCCGAACAGGCGGATTTCCGCCGTTGGCGGGATGATCTGCTGGCGGCCTATCGGGCACCGGAATCGCGGGAGCACTGGTGGCACCTGCCCGACGGGCAGACGCTGCGCGTCATCGCCAATCCCCATCCCCAGGGCGGCATGACCTGGGTCTACGAGAACGTCACCGAGCGCCTCGACCTGGAGAGCCGCTACAACGCGCTGGTCAGCGTGCAGGGCGAGACGCTCGACCACCTCAGCGAGGGCGTTGCGGTGTTCGGCTCGGACGGGCGGCTGCGCCTCTACAATCCCGCCTTCGCCGCCGTGTGGTCGCTCGACCCGTCCCTGTTCGCCGACCGGCCGCACGTCGCCGACATCGTCGCCGCCTGTCGCCGGCCGCACGACGACGAGGCCATGTGGCGGCGCTTCACGACGAGCGTCGCCGGCGTCGACGAGAACCGCGGGTCGATCTCCGGGCAGACCGAGCGCGAGGACGGCCGCGTCATCGACTACGCCACGGTGCCGCTGCCCGACGGCCAGACGATGGTGACCTTCGTCGACGTGACCGATTCGGTGAAGGTGGAGCGGGCGCTGGTCGAGCGCAACGAGGCGCTGGAGGCGGCCAACTCGCTGAAGAACGCCTTCATCCACCACGTCTCCTACGAGCTGCGCTCGCCGCTCACCAACATCATCGGCTTCGCCCAGCTGCTCGCCGACGAACGCATCGGCAAGCTCAACGACAAGCAGCGCGAATACACCGGCTACATCACCTCGTCGTCGGCCTCGCTGCTCGCCATCGTCAACGATATCCTCGACCTCACCACCATCGACGCCGGCATCATGGAACTCGATCTCGGCGAGGTCGACACGGCGGCGACCATCCGCGCGGCGGTCGATGCGCTGCAGGATCGTATCGCCGAAGCGCACGTGCTGGTCGACACGCGCGTCGCACCCGACGCCGGCCATTTCGTCGCCGACGAGAAGCGCGTCCGCCGCATCCTCACCAATCTCGTCGCCAATGCCGTCGGCTTCTCGCACCGCAATGGCCGGGTGACGATCTCGGCGCGGCGCGCCAACGACATGATCGAATTCGCCATCACCGACCAGGGTCCGGGCATTCCCCGCGATTTCATCGGCAACGTCTTCGACCGCTTCGCCGCCATGCCGCGCGGCACGACGCGCGGCGGCGTCGGCCTCGGCCTGTCGATCGTGCGCAGCTTCGTGCTGCTGCACGGCGGCACCGTGGAGATCGAATCGGAGGAAAACATCGGCTCCACCGTCAAGGTGCGCCTGCCGCTGAGGCCGTCGGTCTCCTCCGCCGTCGCGGCGGAATAGCTTTGCGGGTAGTCTCCCCGCCCGATGACAGCCCCCTTCCTGACCCTGTTGCTGGCGGACGAGGCGGCGACCCGCGTGCTCGCCGACGACCTGGCGGCGATCCTCGGCGCCGGCGACGTGGTCGCGCTCTCCGGCGGGCTCGGTGCCGGCAAGACCACCTTCGCCCGCGCCCTCATCCGGGCGCTCGCCGACGATGCCCTGCTGGAGGTGCCGAGCCCGACCTTCACGCTGGTCCAGACCTACGCCGCCGGTCGGCTGACGGTCAGCCATTTCGATCTCTATCGGCTGGGGTCCGCCGACGAACTGGACGAGATCGGCCTTGGCGAGGCGATGAGCGAGGGCGCCGTGCTCGTCGAATGGCCGGAGCGCGGCGAGACCCGCCTGCCCGACGACCGGCTCACCCTCCATCTGGAGATCGCCGGCGACGGCCGGCGGGCGGCCTTTGCCGGCAGTGAGACCTGGCACGCCCGCATCGCCCGCACGCGCGCCGCGCGGGCGCTGATCGAGGGCGCCGGCTGGCCGGCCGCAACCCGCCGCTTCCTGCAGGGCGATGCCTCCGCCCGCCGCTACGAGCGCGTCACTGCGGGCGGCGGCAGCGCCGTGCTGATGGACTGGCCGCGGCAGGCGGCCCCGCCGGTGCCGGACAGCCGCGCCGCTTTCCGCGCCACGGGCGTGGAGGCCTTCCTCGCCGTCGATGCGGCGCTCCGCGCCATCGGCCTGTCGGCGCCAGCGATCCTGGCCGCGGATGTCGCGGCGGGCCTGCTGCTGACGGAGGATTTCGGCGGCGAAGGCATCGCCCCCGGCGACGCGCCCGAGCCGGAGCGCTACGGCGCGGCGATCGACGTGCTGGCGGCGATCCACGGCGCGCCGCGGCCCGCCGTGCTGACTGTCCCGGACGGCGGCGAGCACCGCCTGCTGACGCTTTCCGGCACGGTGCTGATGGCCGACCTCGCCATGTTCGCCGACTGGTACGTGCCGCACGCCACCGGCGCTCCGCTCGACCGTTCCGCCGCCGAATCGTTCGCCCACGTGTGGTCGGCTCTCTTCGCCCGGCTCGCCGCTGCCGAGCAGAGCTGGGTGCTCTTCGACATGCAGTCGCCCAACCTGTTCTGGCTGCCGGAGCGTGCCGGGACCGCCCGCGTCGGCCTCATCGACTTCCAGGACATGTTCACCGGGCCGGCCGCCTATGACGTGGCGACGCTCTGCCAGGACGCGCGGGTCACCGTCTCGCCGGAACTGGAAGCTCGGCTCAGCGACCGCTATGTCGCCGCGCGGCTCGCCGGGGGCGCCCCCTTCGACGCCGGGAACTTCTCGGCGATTTACGCGATTCTCGGCGCCGCACGCGGGCTGAAGAACATGGGGGTCTTCGCGCGCCTCGCCGACGCCCTTGGAAAAACCCAGTATCTTCAGCATCTTCCGCGCATGGACGATTACCTTGCGCGCAATCTGAAGCACCCGGTTCTATCCGATCTGGCCGTCTGGTATGAGAGGCACCTGCCGCCGCCGAGCCAGGCCCATCGATGACCGCCGCGCCCGAGACTCCCCGTCCGAATTTCGACTGGAAGACCGCTCCCATCCGTCCGAAGCGTGCGATGATTCTCGCCGCCGGGGTGGGCAAGCGCATGCGGCCGATCACCGTGACCACGCCGAAGCCGCTGGTCGAGGTCGGCGGCCGGTCGCTGATCGACCGCGGGCTCGACCGGCTCGAGCGCGCCGGCGTCGAGCGCGTCGTGGTCAACGTCCACTACCTCGCCCAGCTCATCCGCGTTCATCTCGGCCGGCGCAGCAGCCCGGAGATCATCATCTCGGACGAGACCGAGCGCCTGCTCGATACCGGCGGCGGCATCGTCAAGGCGCTGCCCGATCTCGGCGACGAACCCTTCTACCTGCTCAATTCCGATTCCTTCTGGCTGGAGGGTGCCCGCCCCAACCTCGAGTGGCTGGCCAACGCCTGGCACGACGAGCGCATGGACGCCCTGCTGATGCTCGCCTCGACGGTGCGCGCGGTCGGCTATCACGGCCGCGGCGACTTCCAGATGGATCCGACCGGCCGGCTCCTCCGCCGGCCGGAGCGCGAGGTCGCGGCCTTCGCCTATGCCGGCGCGGCGATCCTGCACCCGCGCCTGTTCGCCGGTCGCACGGCCGAGCCGTTCTCGCTGAACGTGATGTTCGACCAGGCGCTGGAAGCCGGCCGCCTGTTCGGCATGCGGATGGACGGTCTGTGGCTGCACGTCGGCACCCCGGAAGCCATCGGCGAGGCGGAGCATTCGATCGCCGACAGCGCGGCGTGAGCCGGCCGTGACGGAGGCAGCCAGGCTCCCCCGCGTCTTCACGATCCCGGCCGGCGTGCCGTTTCTCGAGACACTGGCGGAGGCGCTCCTTGCCGGCCGGCTGGTCGCCTACGACCGCGACGACCCGCTGGCCCTCGCCGGGGTCACGGTGCTGCTGCCGACCCGCCGTGCGGTGCGCGCCTTCCGTGCCGTGCTGGTGCGCCAGCTCGCCGGCGAGGCGGCCATCCTGCCGGTCATCCGCCCGATCGGCGACGTCGACGAGGAGGAGCACCTTCTGGCGCCCGCGTCCGAGCCGGCGGCCGACCGTCTGGCGCTCCCCGCCGCGGTCACCCCGCTGGCCCGCCGGCTGACGCTGGCCCAGCTGGTTCTCGCCTGGGCGCGGGCGCTCCGCCATGCACCGCTGGCGCTGGCCCCGGACGAACCGCTGCTGATCCCGGCCTCGGCGGCCGACGCGGCGCGGCTCGCCGGCGATCTCGCCCGGCTGCTCGATGACATGGAGACCGCCGGCATTCCGTGGGAGCGGCTGGCCGGCCTGGTGCCGGCGGAGCACGCCCGCTACTACGCCGTCACGCTCGAGTTCCTCACCATCGTCGCCGAGCAGTGGCCGGCATATCTCGACGCGCTCGGCCTGGTCGATCCGGCGGTGCGCCGCGACAGGCTGATCCGCGCCTCGGCGGCGCGGCTCGCCGGACCCGTGGTGGCGGCAGGCTCGACCGGCTCGATTCCCGCCACCGCGGCGCTGCTGGCGGCGATCGCGCGCCACAGCCACGGTGCGGTGGTGCTGCCCGGCCTCGACCAGGACCTCGACGCCGACGCCTGGGCCGCCATCGGCGAGGCCGAGAGCGCGCCGGCGAGCGCCTTCGGGCACCCGCAGTTCGGCCTCAAGCAACTCATCGGCCAGCTCGGCATCCTGCGCCAGGATGTCGAACCGCTGGCGCCGCCGGCGGACGATCGCGCGGCGCGGCGCCGGCTGATCGGCGAGGCCCTGCGGCCCGCCGAGACCACCGACCGCTGGGCCGAGACCGCTGCTGCCGGTGGCGACCGCGAAGCGGCCATGGCCGGCGTCACGCTGATGGTGGCACGCAACGAGCAGGAGGAGGCGACGGCGATCGCGCTGGCGCTGCGCGAGGCGGTGGAGACGCCGGGGGCGACGGCGGCGCTGGTGACCCCCGATCGCACGATCGCCCGCAGGGTGGCGGCCGAGCTCGGCCGCTGGGGCCTGGCCATCGACGATTCCGCCGGCATGCCGCTCGACCGCCTGGCAGAGGGCATCTTCGCCCGGCTGGTCGCCGAGGCGGCGCTGTCGGATGCCGATCCGGTGCTCCTCCTGGCGCTCGCCAAGCATCCGCTGGCCGCCTTCGGCATGAGCCGGCCCGACTGCCGGCGCGCGGCGCGCATGCTGGAGATCGCGCTGTTCCGCGGCAACCGGGTGGTCGGCGGCGTCACCAGGCTCGGCGCGGCGCTGGCCAGGGCGCGTGCCGAACTGGCTGAGGACGGCCGGCATCCGCCTGCCGCGCGCAGGCGCATGCGCGACGAGGACTGGCGCGCGGCCGAGCGCCTGGCGGCGGCGCTTGGCGCAATCCTCGGGCCGCTCGAACAGGGGCTCACCGGGTCGGGCGAGATCGCCGTCGCCGAGGCCACCGCGCTGCTCAAGACCGCGCTTGCGGCCACCGCCACCGACGACGTCGGGGCCGACGGGCTGGCGAATGCGGCGGGTGTGGCATTGACCGCGATGCTCGATGGGCTGATCGAAAGCGGCGGCGGCTTCCGCCTGCGGCCGGCCGACTACCCCGAGTTCCTGCGTGCGCTGATGGCCGACACGGCGCTGTCGCCGGCCGGTGGCCGCGATCCGCGCATCGCCATCTGGGGCACGCTGGAGGCGCGCCTGCAATCGCCCGACCTCGCTGATCCTCGGCGGTCTCGACGAGGGCGTCTGGCCGGCGGAGACGCGCACCGATCCGTTCCTGTCGCGCGCCATGCGCAGCGAGGTCGGCCTGCCGCCGCCGGAGCGACGTCTCGGCCAGGCAGCCCACGATTTCGTGCACGGCGTGCTGGCGCCGCGGGTCATCGTCTCGCGGGCCGAGAAGCGTGGCGGTACGCCGTCGGTCGAATTGCGCTGGCTGCAGCGGCTGGCGGCGGTCGCCGGCGCAACCGCGATGGCGGCGGCGGGCGAGCGCGGCGCCGCCTACGTCGCCCTGGCGCGCGCCATCGATTCGGTGCTCCCGGCGGACGTCAAGCCGGCAAAGCCGCCGCAGCCGCGGCCGCCGCTGGCGGCGCGGCCGGCGAGCCTCTCGGTCACCGAGATCGAGACGCTGGTGCGCGACCCTTATGCGGTCTACGCCCGGCATGTGCTCGGCCTGGAAGAGCTGGAGCCGCTCGGCCGCGCGCCGGACTATGCCCTGCGCGGCACGCTGATCCACGCGGCGCTCGGCGACTTCACCAAAGCCTGGCGCGGTCCCTTCGATGGGTCGGCAACCGACGCGCTGCTCGCTACCGGACGCCGGGTGCTCGCCGAAATCGAGGGCTTTCCCGACATCCACGCCATCTGGTCGTTCCGCTTCGCGGCCATCGCCCGCTGGCTGGTCGAATGGGAGGCGGCGCGCGACGGCGCCATCGCCGAGCGCCATGCCGAAATCTCCGGCGCCATCGAAATTCCCTTTGGCGCCACGGGCGGCATGTTCCGCCTGCGCGGCCGCGCCGACCGCATCGACCGCCGCCGCGACGGGTCGCTCGACATCCTCGACTTCAAGACCGGCTCGCCGCCGTCCGCCCGCCAGGTGCTGGTCGGCTTCGCGCCGCAGCTGGGGCTGGAAGCGGCGATGGCCAAGGCCGGCGGCTTCGACGAGGCTTTCCGCGGCGCCCGCATCGATACGCTGGCGTGGATCGGGCTCGGCAAGGTCGGCCGCGACGCGCCGCTGAAATCGGCGGTGGAGAAGGACTGGACCGCCGACCGCGTCGCCGACGAGGTGATGACGCGCCTGACGGCGCTGCTTGCCGCCTATGCCGACCCGCAACGCGCCTATGTCTCGCGGGCGCGGCCGATGTTCGAGACGCGCTACGAAAGCCCCTACGACCATCTGGCGCGGGTGCGCGAATGGGGCCTGGTGGAGAGCGAGGAGGATCTGGAGTGGCTGTGGCGACCGCCCGCCCCGTGATCGACGCGGCAACGCGCAAGGCGCAGGCCGAGGCGTCCGACCCGCGGGCGTCGGCCTGGGTGTCGGCCAACGCCGGCGCGGGCAAGACCTTCGTGCTCGCCCAGCGCGTCGTGCGGCTGCTGCTTGCCGGGGCCGAGCCCGGCCGCATCCTCTGCCTCACCTTCACCAAGGCGGCGGCGGCGGAGATGGCCAAGCCGTGTCTTCGAGCGCCTCGGCGACTGGGCGGTGCTGCCCGACCGGAAGCTTGCCGGCGAGATCGAGGCGATCGAGGGCCGCAAGCCGGCGCGCAACGACCTGGCGCGGGCGCGGCGGCTCTTCGCCCGCGCGCTGGAGACGCCGGGCGGGCTGAAGATCCAGACCATCCATGCGTTCTGCGAACGCCTGCTGCAGCAGTTCCCATTCGAGGCCAACGTTGCCGGCCATTTCGAGGTGCTCGACGAGCGCGACGCGACCGATCTTGCCGACGCCGCGCGGCGCAGCGTGCTCGCCGAAGCGTGCGCGCGATTCCGCCGGACCGCTGCACGCGGCGCTCGACACGGTGCTCGCCGCCGGCAGCGACCTCGCCCACGAGGCGGCGATCAAGGAATTCGTCAACCAGCGCGCCCGCGTGCATGGCTGGATCGTCGCCGCCGGTTCGCTCGATGCGGCGCTGGCGCAGTTGCGCCAGCGCCTCGGCCTCGGGCGCGACGACACGCCGGAGCGGCTCACCGCCGCCATCGTCACCGAGAGCGCGCTGGCCCACGCCGATTTCGTGCGCCTGATCGGCCTGCTCGCGCGCGGGCAACAAGACCGACAAGGCGGCGGCCGAGCGGCTCGGCCCCTATCTCGGCGCCATCGACGACGCGGCGCGCGCCGCCGCCTATCGCGACTTCTGCACCAAGGCCGATGGCGATCTGCGGGCCGCCAGCAGCCTGGTTTCCAAGGCGATCAAGGATGGCTGGCACGGCCTCGCCGAGACGATCGAAGCCGAGCTCGAACGGCTGAAGGCGCTGTTCGACGGCCTTGCCGCCGCCGAATGCTACGTCACCACCGCCGCGATGCTGCGCCTCGCCGACGCGACCATCGCCGCCTATCAGCGGATGAAGACGGCGCGCGGCGCGCTCGACTTCGACGACCTCATCATCAAGACGACGGCGCTGCTGGCGCGCTCCGATGCCGCCCAATGGGTGCAATACAAGCTCGACCGCGGCGTCGAGCACATCCTGGTCGACGAGGCGCAGGACACCAGCCCGCGGCAGTGGCAGGTGGTCAAGGCGCTGGTCGAGGAGTTCTTCGCCGGCGAAGGCGCCAGCAGCGCCACCCGCACCCTGTTCGCCGTCGGCGACCAGAAGCAGTCGATCTTCTCGTTCCAGGGGGCGGTGCCGGCCTGGTTCACGCGCATGCAGCGTGAACTCGGCCAACGCGCGCGTGCGGCCGAGGCGCGCTGGTTCGATCCGCAGTTGCATCTCTCCTTCCGTTCGGTGCCGTCGGTGCTCTCGGCGGTCGACGGCGTCTTCGCCGCCCCCGGCGCCTATCGCGCGCTCTCCGACACCGGCGAGCCGCCGACCCACAGCGCCGCCCGCCTGGGCGTCCCCGGCCGCGTCATCCTGTGGCCGATGATCGCGCCGGCCGAGAAGATCGAACCGGAAGACTGGGCGACGCCGCTCGACCATCTCGGCGAGGCGAGCCCCGAGGTGAAGCTCGCCAAGCGGCTGGCGCGCACCATCGGCCGCTGGCTGCACGGCGGCGAGCGGCTCGACAGCGGCGAACCGATCCGCGCCGGCGGCATCCTCATCCTCTGCCGCACGCGCGGCGCCCAGACCGACGCCATCAACCGGGCGCTGAAAACGGCGGGCGTCCCGATCGCCGGCGCCGACCGTCTGCACCTGACCGAACACATCGCGGTGATGGACCTGATGGCGCTCGCCCGGGTGGCGCTGCTGCCGGAGGACGACCTGTCGCTGGCGGCGCTCCTCAAGAGCCCGCTGATCGGGCTCGGCGAGGATGCCCTGTTCGACCTCGCCCACGGCCGCGGCGGCGCGCTGTGGGACGCGCTCGGCCGCCAGGCGCAGGAGCGCGCGGATTTCGCCGAGGCGCGGGCGCGGATCGAGCGCTGGCGCGCCAGCGCCGACAGGCGCGAGCCCTACGGCTTCTTCGCCCGCATCCTCGGACCCGAGGGCGGCCGCGAGCGCTTCCTGCGCCGGCTCGGGGCCGAGGCCGAGGACGTGCTCGACGAGTTCCTCACCCAGGCGCTCGCCTACGAGCGCATCGCGGCACCGACCCTGCAGGGCTTCCTCGCCTGGCTCGAGGGCGGCACCAGCGAGATCAAGCGCGACACCGAGACGCTGCGCGACGAGGTGCGGGTGATGACCGTGCACGGCGCCAAGGGGCTGGAGGCCGACATCGTCTTCGTCGTCGACACCGGCTCGATGCCG
Source organism: uncultured Alphaproteobacteria bacterium (assembly GCA_963784605.1). GTDB lineage: Bacteria > Pseudomonadota > Alphaproteobacteria > Rhizobiales > Kaistiaceae > CAVSRC01. Next base: position 264,174 of record CAWARW010000003.1, on the reverse strand, counting down.
GTGCACCCCAGTCACGATGCCAAGGTGATCGCGCTCGACGACGACCGCGACGGCTCGGTGTCGCCGCTGGTGTGGATGCGCCGCCTGAAGGCGATGCCGAAGCTGGTCGAGGCGCGCGTCAAGGCGCTGCGCGCCGGCAGCCAGGAGGAATATCTGCGCCTGCTCTATGTGGCGATGACCCGCGCCCGCGACCGGCTGATCGTCTGCGGCACGCTCAAGGAACGCGGCACCGATCCGGTCGACGGCTGGCACGGGCTGGTGACGCGGTGCGCTGGAAGCGGACTGCGTGCGCCGCAAGGACGCCGACGGCGAGGACGAGCTGGAATGGCGGCCGCCGCCGCCCGCGGGCCACCGGACGAAACCGCCGCAGCCCGGCCTGCCGCTGGGGCCGCATCGGCCGGACTGGCTGGAGCGCGATGCGCCGGCGCCGCCGCTGGAGCCCGTGCGCCTGACGCCGTCGACCGTTTTCGACGGACAGGGCGAAGAGGCAGCGCTCGCGGTCGGCGTGACTTCGGCGGAGGCGGCGCTGGTGCGCGGGCGGCTCATCCACCGGCTGCTGGAATCGCTGCCGGCGATCGCGGAAGAGGAACGGGCGACCATCGGCGAAGCCTATCTCGCCGCCTTCGCCACCGACCTGGACGCCGCCGAACGCGCCGCCCTGCTCGCCGAAGTGATGGCGGTGATGGCCGATCCCGCCTTCGCCCCGGTGTTCGCCGACGGCAGCCGCGCCGAGGTCGAGATCGTCGGCCGGGTCATGCGGGCCAGCGGCGAGGCGGCGGTCTCCGGCCGGGTCGACCGGCTGGCGGTGACCGCCGAACGGGTGCTGATCGTCGACTACAAGACCAACCGGCCCGCCCCGGACACGCTGGACAGCGTGCCCGGCGCCTACGTCAGCCAGCTCGCGCTCTACCGCATGATCCTCCGCCGGCTCTACCCCGGCCGCGCGGTGGCGGCGGCGCTGCTGTGGACCGACCGGCCGGCGCTGATGGAGATCCCCTCGGCGATGCTCGATTGGCCGAATCGGCGGTTGTGGCCGGCTGACCGGCGCCGGCGCCGGGTGCGACGATCAGGCAGCCGGCCGGTTTCCGGCGGTTACCTTGACATTGAGGGCCCGCCACCTACGTTCACCACAACCTGTTTTCAGCCAGCTTCGAGGTGTCAAAATGCCTGCGCACGTAACTGATGCCAGTTTCGACAGTGAGGTTCTCGGCTCTTCGGAGCCGGTGGTGGTCGACTTCTGGGCCGAATGGTGCGGCCCCTGCCGGATGATTTCGCCGGCGCTCGAGGAGATCGCCACCGAAATGGAAGGCAAGGTGAAGATCGCCAAGCTCAACGTCGACGAAAACCCGGACATCACCATCCGTTACGGCGTGCGCTCGATCCCGACGCTGATCATGTTCAAGAACGGCGAGCCGACCTCCATGCAGGTGGGCGCCGCGCCCAAGGGCCGGCTGACCGAGTGGATCAAGGCGGGCGTCGGCGCCTGAGCCGATTGCTCCGAGCAGACATGAAAAAGGGCCGCTCGCGCGGCCCTTTTTGTTGTCTCGGCAAGCGCCGCGCTCAGCCCGGCGGAGTCCCGTTGGCGTCGAGCACCGAGCCGGCGAGGTAGAGCGAGCCACAGATCAGGATGCGCGGCGGCATGGGCAGGCCGGTCTCCGACGCGATCATGTCGAGGGCGGTCTCGACGTCGGCCGCCGGCACCGCCTCGACCCCGGCGCTCTTCGCCGCCGCGGCGAGCTCCTCCGGGTCGCGCCCCGCCGCCGACGAGGGCACCGGCACGGTGTAGGCCTTGCGGGCGAGGCCGGCGAAGGGCTGGAAGAAGCCCACCGGGTCCTTGGTGTTGAGCATGCCGCAGATCATGAACAGCGGCCGCGACACGCGCTCCTCGAGATCGGCGACGGCCTCCGCGATCACCTGTCCGGCTGCCGGATTATGGCCGCCGTCGAGCCAGATCTCGGCGTCGCCGCGGGCGCGCGCCACCAGCCGCCCGGCGGTCAGGCGCTGCATGCGCGCCGGCCAGTCGACGTTGACGAGGCCCGCCTCGATGGCTGCAGTGGCGACGGCGGGATCGGCCTGGCGCAGCGCCGCGATGGCGAGGCCCGCATTGGTGAACTGATGGCGGCCGACCAGACGCGGCGCCGGCAGGTCGAGGAGACCGTTCTCGTCCTGATAGACCAGGCGGCCATGCTCGGCATGGGCGATCCAGTCGCGGTTGGCGAGATGCACCGGGGCGCCCAGCCGCAGCGCCTCCGCCTCGATCACGTCGACGACGGTATCGCGCTCGGGCGCCACCACCACCGGGCGGCCGCGCTTGATGATGCCGGCCTTCTCGCCGGCGATCGCCTCGATGGTGTCGCCGAGATAGCGCTCGTGGTCGAGGGCGATCTGGGTGATCACCGCCACGGCCGGATCGGCGACGATGTTGGTGGCATCGTAGCGGCCGCCGAGGCCGACCTCGAGCAGCAGATAGTCGGCCGGATGATCGGCGAAGAGCTGGAAGGCGGCGGCGGTGGTGATCTCGAACTGCGGAATTGGCGCGCCGGCGTTGGCCTGCTCGACGGCGATCAGCACCTCGATCAGCTCGTCCTCGTCGACGAAGCGGCCGCCGCCGGGGGCGCCGATGCGCATGCGCTCGTGGAAGCGGACCAGATGCGGCGAGGTGTAGACATGCACCGACTTGCCGGCCGCCTCGAGCATGGCGCGCAGGAAGGCGGTGGTCGAGCCCTTGCCGTTGGTGCCGGCGATATGGATGACCGGCGGCAGGCGCAGGTCGGGCCGGCCGAGCTTGTCCATGAGGACCTTCATGCGGTCGAGCGACAGATCGATCTCGCGCGGATAGAGCGCGCGGAATCGTTCAAGAATGGCGGAGGAACGGTCCATGGAGGCGAACGGGTCCGGTCTCAGGCGGGCGCAGCAGCGGACTCGGCGGCGGGCAGGACTTCCGCCGGCGCCGGCAGCATCTCGGCGGGCTCGACCGCGGCGCCGAGCAGGCGGCAGATGCGGCTGATCGTCGGGCGCAGCTTGTGGCGGTGGACGACCATGTCGACCATGCCGTGCTCGCGCAGGAACTCGGAGCGCTGGAAGCCGTCGGGGAGCTTCTCGCGGATGGTCTGCTCGATGACGCGGGGGCCGGCGAAGCCGATGAGCGCGCCGGGCTCGGCGATGTGGACGTCGCCGAGCATCGCATAGGAGGCGGTGACGCCGCCGGTGGTCGGATTGGTCAGCACCACGATGTAGGGCAGCTTCTCCTCATGCAGCGCCTGGACCGCCACGGTGGTGCGCGGCAGCTGCATGAGCGACAGGATGCCCTCCTGCATGCGCGCCCCGCCGGAGGCCGCGAACATGACGAAGGGGCGCTTGCGCTCGACCGCCGTCATCATGCCGGTGACGATGGCCTCGCCGGCGGCCATGCCGAGCGAACCGCCCATGAAATCGAAATCCTGCACGGCGGCGATCATCGGCACCTGCTCGACGGTGCCGGCGCCGACCACCACGGCGTCGCTGAGGGTGGTCTTGGCGCGGGCGTCGCGCAGGCGCTCGGTGTAGCGGCGCTCGTCGCGGAACTTGAGCGGGTCGGCCGGCACCTCGGGCAGCGGCAGGGCCTCGTAGGCGCCGCGGTCGAAGAAGTGCGTCAGACGCTGGTTGGCGTTCATGCGCATGTGGTAGCCGGAGCCGGGGATGACGAACTGGTTGAGCTCCAGGTCGCGGTGGAAGACCATCTCGCCGGTCTCCGGACACTTGATCCAGAGATTGGGGGAAACCTCGCGCTTGTTGAGGAGGTTGCGAATCTTCGGGCGGACGACGTTGTTGATCCAGCTCATCTTGTTCCACTCCCCCCGGTCGGGGCCTATTCCGCCGCTTGCATGCGGGCGCCGCGCACGCCCGATGCCAGGTCCGCCACCAGGCCGGCGACCGCAGACACCGTGCGCTCGGTGGCGTGGCCGGCGTCATCCAGCGTGGTGCGCACCGCCTCGACGATGGCCGTGCCGACCACCACGCCGTCGGCGGCCCGGCCGATTTCCCGCGCCTGATCGGCGGTCTTGACGCCGAAGCCGACGGCCACGGGCAATATGGTGTGCCGCTTGATCCTTTCCACCGCCCCGGCGATGCGGGTGGTGTCGGGCAGCGCCATGCCGGTGATGCCGAGCATGGAGACGTAGTAGACGAAGCCCGAGGAGTTGGCGAGGACGGCCGGCAGGCGGTGATCGTCGGTGGTCGGCGTCGCCAGGCGGATGAAGTTGATGCCGTGGGCGATCGCCGGCACGCACAGCTCGTCGTCGGCCTCCGGCGGCAGGTCGACCAGGATCAGCCCGTCGACGCCGGCTTCCTTCGCATCCGCCAGGAAGCGCTCGTTGCCGTAGGCATAGATCGGATTGTAGTAGCCCATCAGCACGATGGGCGTTTCCTGATCGTCCTGGCGGAAGGCACGCACCATGGCGAGCGTCTTCTTCAGCGTCTGGCCGGCATGCAGCGCGCGCAAGCCGGCGGCCTGGATGGCCGGGCCATCGGCCATGGGATCAGAGAACGGCATGCCGAGCTCGATCACGTCGGCGCCGGCCCCGGGCAGCGCCTTGACGATGGCGAGCGAGGCTTCGTAGTCGGGATCGCCGCTCATGACGAAGGTCACCAGCGCCGGGCGGCCCTCCTCCTTCAGCGCGGCAAAACGGCGGTCGATGCGGGTTCCGGTCATGGCTCAGATCTCCATGCCGAGGTGCTTGGCGACGGTCTCGACGTCCTTGTCGCCGCGGCCGGAGAGATTGACCACGATGATCTGGTCCCTGGCCATGGTCGGCGCCAGCTTGCCGACATAGGCGAGCGCGTGGGCGGATTCGAGCGCCGGGATGATGCCCTCGACCCTGGTGAGAAGCTGGAAGGCGGCGAGCGCCTCCCGGTCGGTGGCCGGCACGTAGGAGACGCGGCCGCTGTCGCGGAGCCAGGAGTGCTCCGGCCCGACGCCGGGATAATCGAGGCCGGCGGAGATCGAATGGCCCTCGAGGATCTGGCCGTCGTCGTCCTGCAGGAGATAGGTGCGGTTGCCGTGGAGGACCCCCGGCCGGCCGCCGTTCATCGAAGCGGCGTGGCCGTCGGGCACGTCCAGCCCGTAGCCGGCGGCCTCGACGCCGTAGATCTTGACCTCGGCGTCGTCGAGGAAGGGATGGAAGATGCCGATGGCGTTGGAGCCGCCGCCGATGCAGGCGACGATGGCATCCGGCAGGCGGCCTTCCTGCGCCACGATCTGCTCGCGCGTCTCGGTGCCGATGACCGACTGGAAATCACGCACCAGCTCCGGATAGGGGTGCGGCCCGGCGGCGGTGCCGATCAGGTAGTAGGTGTTCTCGACATTGGTCACCCAGTCGCGCAGCGCCTCGTTCATGGCGTCCTTGAGGGTGCCGTTGCCGGCGGTCACCGGATGCACCTCGGCGCCGAGCATCTTCATGCGGAAGACGTTGGGCTTCTGCCGTTCGACGTCGGTGGCGCCCATGTAGACGACGCACGGCAGGCCGAAGCGGGCCGAGACGGTCGCCGCGGCGACGCCGTGCTGGCCGGCGCCGGTTTCGGCGATGATGCGCGTCTTGCCCATGCGCCGGGCGAGCAGGATCTGTCCGAGGCAGTTGTTGATCTTGTGGGAGCCGGTGTGGTTCAGCTCCTCGCGCTTCAGATAGATCTTCGCCCCGCCAAAATGCTCGGTCAGCCGCTCGGCGAAATAGAGCGGCGACGGACGGCCGGCATAATGGCTGTTGAGCGCGGTCAGCTCGGCGCGGAATTCGGGATCGACCTTGGCGGCGCGGTAGGCCTCCTCCAGCTCGAGAATGAGCGGCATGAGGGTTTCCGCGACGAAACGGCCGCCGAAGAGGCCGAAGAAGCCGCGCTCGTCGGGTCCGGCGCGGAAGGTATTGGGCTGGACGGTCATGAGGCGGCCTTGTGGATCGGCGGCGCGGCGGTGGCGCCGCGGGCGTTGGCGATGAACGCGCGGATCAGGTTGGCCTCCTTGCGGCCGGGGGCGCTTTCGACGCCGGAGGAAACGTCGACGCCGGGGGCACCGGTCATGGCGACGGCCTGGGCGACATTGCCCGGCGCCAGACCGCCGGAGAGCAGGTAGGGGATGTCCGGGTCGAAGCCGGCCAGCAGCGTCCAGTCGAAGGCTTCGCCATTGCCGCCGGGGCGGGTGGCGTCCGCGGGCGGCCGGGCATCGAGGAGCAGGCGGTCGGCGACCGCCACGTAGCGCGCGGCGCGCGCGAGATCGTCGGCCGTGGCGACGGCGACGGCCTTCATCACCGGGCGGCCGAAGCGCTTGCCGACCTCGGCCACGCGCTCGGGCGTCTCGTTGCCGTGAAGCTGGAGCCAGTCGGGGCTCACCGTCGCAACGATCTCGGCGATGCCGGCATCGTCCATGTCGACGGTCAGCGCCACGATCTCGGCGCGGCCGGCGACCCGTCCGGCGAGCGCCGCGGCGCGCTCCGGCGTGACGAAGCGCGGGCTGCGGGGGAAGAAGACGAAGCCGACCATGTCGGCGCCGGCGGCAAGCGCGGCGTCCAGCGTCTCCTCATTCGAGAGGCCGCATATCTTCACGATCAGGCTCATGGGGGCTCGATTTGGCATGAAACGGGGGACAAGTCCAACGGCGGCCGGGGGCGGCGCGGACGACCTCGCGAAACCGCGAAAACCGGCGGCTCCGCCGGCTTCAGCCAGCGACCCGGCGCCAGACCAGGATCGCCGCGGCAAGGTCCTCGATGGCCGAGCCGACCGACTTGAACAGCGTGATCTCGTCACCCGACCTTCGACCGGAAACGGTGCCCCGGCAGAGGTCGAAGAGGTCGCCGGCAATGTCCGCCGCGCCGATCACGCCGGCGGCCAGCGGCTGGACGATGTCGCCGGCTTCCTTCAGTGCGCCGCCGCGCGTATCGACGTAGACCCGCGCCCGGCGGACCGCTTCGTCATCGGCCTCGCGCATCGCCGGCGTATAGGCGCCGACGAGATCGAGATGGGCGCCGGGCTTGAGCCAGGCGCCTTGCCACCAGCGGTTCGCTCGCCATGGTGGCGACGGAAACGATATCGGCCGCGCGCACGGCCTGCTCGCGGTCGCGCGTGGCGGTCACGGCGAGACCCGGGCGGGCGAGGCCGGCGGCCAGCCGTTCGGCGGCGTCCGGTGTCCGGTTCCAGATGGTGACGTGGGTGATCGGGCGGACGGCGGCGTGCGCCGCGATCAGGCGGGGTGCCAGCGCGCCGGCGCCGATCATCGCCATGTGGCTGGCGTCCGGCCGGGCCAGCGACCGCGCCGCCAGCGCCGAGGCGGCGGCGGTGCGCCATAGCGTCAGCGTCATGCCGTCGAAGCCGGCGAGCGGCTCGCCACTGTCGCCGGCAAGCAACAGATAGGTGCCCATGACGCTGGGTTTCCCGCGCGCGGCATTGTGCGGAAAGACCGAAGCGACCTTGACGCCGATGAAACCCTCGCCGCCTTCCTGCCAGGCCGGCATGAGGAGCAGCGTGGCGGTCTCGCCGGCGCGCTCGATCGTGTGATGATGGCGCACCGGCGCCGCGACGCCGGCACGGAAGGCCGCGACCAGGGCCTCCATCAGGGCGGGATAATCGAGAACCGTGTCGATTTCGGCCGCGCCGAAGAAGCGCATCTAGGCGGCGTCGCGATCGGAACCGGGCGGCGCGAGAGCCGGTCCGCTGGCCACCCGCTGGCGCAGGCGTTCGACATCCTGGCGCAGGCGTGCGGCGTTGGCGCGCTCGGCGCGCGCCGCCCGCCGCCACTTGCCCTGGCCGAACCAGGCGGCAACGCCGCCGAGGACGACGCCGAGGCCGAGCGTGACGAACAGCAGGACGAAGAGCGGCAGTTCGACCGACCAGCGCGGTGCCGGCCCGCCGAACGGATCGAGCGAGACGACGACGCCGGCGCGGTTGGCGACCGAAAGCGCCACCACGACGACGGCGAGCGGCACAAGCACGAAGAAGATCAGGAACCGTCGCATTGCAGTCCTTCGGGTCCAGGACGGCCCGGCCGGCCTCAGTCGTTGAGGCGCTCGCGCATCTCCTTGCCCGTCTTGAAGAAGGGCACGTATTTCTCGGTCACCGCCACCTTGGAGCCGGTGCGCGGGTTGCGCCCCGTGCGCGCCGGGCGGTTCTTCACCGAGAAGGCACCGAAGCCGCGCAACTCGACGCGGTCGCCCCGCGACAGCGCGTTGGTGATCTCGTTGAGGATGGCGTTGACGATGTTCTCGACGTCGCGCTGGTAAAGATGCGGATTCTGCTCCGACAATTTCTGGACCAGTTCCGACTTGATCATTGAGCGGCCCCTTCGCCAGGCTGTGCGCCAGCGCCGGCTGAACCCTGCCAAACCGACATAAGACCGTCAAGCCTCAGACTTTGCGGAAGAATTCGGTCCAGGACGCCGCCGCGCAGAAGTTGCGGCTGAATGCCGGTCTTCTCGGCGATCCACAGCACCGCGACATCGGCGACCGAAAACAGGCCGCCGCCAATGCCCGACGACGGCTTCCAGTCGCGCACCGGCAATTTGCTGCTGATGCCCTTGGTGGCGAGCCAGGCGACCGCCGCCTGCTCGCCGCCGATCTCGTCGATCAGGTTGGCGGCCAGCGCCTGCTGGCCGGTGTAGATGCGGCCGTCGGCGAGCGACAGCGCATCGGCGCGGGCGAGCCCACGGCGGTTGGCGACGATGTCGACGAACCAGTTGTAGGAATCGTCGACCACCCCCTGGATGACGCGGCGCGCCTCCTCGGTGGTCGGCTCGAACGGGTTGGGCGAGGCCTTGAGCGGGGCGCTCTTGATGTCCTCGACCTTGATGCCGAGGGTGTTCAGCAGGTCGCTGACCTCGGGATACTGGAAGAGAACGCCGATCGAGCCGGTGATCGACGTGCGCCGCGCGACGATGTGATCGGTGGCGATCGCGGTCATATAGGCCGCCGAGGCGCCGAAGGTGGCGATGGTGGCGACGGTCGGCTTCTTCGCCGCCAGCCGGCGGATGCCCTCGTAGAGCGCCTCGCCGCCGGCGGTCGAGCCGCCGGTCGAATCGATGGCGACGATGACGCCCTTGACGGCGTCGGTTTCGGCCAGCCTGGCCAGCATCTCGTCGCGCGAGCGGTCGTTGGCGATGAAGCCGGAAATGGTGACCCGGGCGATCTGCGGTTCGGCGACCAGCGGAAAGGCGTCGCGGCCGGCGAGCGCGACGATGCCACCGGCGATGATGACGAGGATCGCCAGGAAGCCGACGACGCGCCAGAAGGTGAGCTTTCGGCGCATGCGGCGACGGTCGACGATCTGGTCGGCGGTCATGGACATGGGTCAGGCCTCTCTGTTCCCCAGGCCCGGTGGGTTAGCGCCTTCCCGCCAAGCGGGCAAGAGGCGGCGGCTCAAGCCTTTTTCGGCCACGAAAAGAAAACGGCCCGCGCCGGGTGGCGCGGGCCGCTGAAAAGCACGTCTCAGGCGAGACCAGAGGCCGCGCCTACTCCTCGTCCTCGTCGCCGCCGCCTTCGCGGGCCTTGAGGGCGGCACCCAGGATGTCGCCGAGCGAGGCGCCGGAGTCGGACGAGCCGTACTGGGCGACGGCTTCCTTCTCCTCGGCAATCTCGAGCGCCTTGATCGACACCGAGATCTTGCGGCTCTTCTTGTCGAAGTTGGTCACGCGCGCATCGACCTTCTCGCCCTTGGCGAAACGCTCCGGCCGCTGCTCGGACCGGTCGCGCGACAGATCCGAACGCCGGATGAAGGCGGTCAGGTCGGTGTCGGCGATCCGCACGTCGATGCCGGCATCCTTGACGTCGATGACCTCGCAGGTGACCACCGCGCCCTTGTGCAGCTCGCCCGAGGCCGCCGCATCGGCGAAGGGATCGCCGCCGACCTGCTTGATGCCGAGCGAGATGCGCTCCTTGTCGACGTCGACGTCGAGCACCTGGGCGCGCACCGTGTCGCCACGGTTGTAGTCTTCGATCGCCTGCTCGCCCGGCCGGTTCCAGTCGAGATCGGACAGGTGGACCATGCCGTCGACGTCGCCGTCGAGGCCGATGAACAGGCCGAACTCGGTCTTGTTCTTGACCTCGCCCTCGACGATCGTGCCCGGCGGGTACTTCTCGGCGAAGGTCTCCCACGGGTTGGCGAGCGTCTGCTTGAGGCCGAGCGAGATGCGCCGTTTCACCGGATCGACCTCGAGGATCATCACCTCGACTTCCTGGCTGGTCGAAACGATCTTGCCGGGGTGGACGTTCTTCTTGGTCCACGACATCTCGGAGACGTGAATGAGGCCCTCGATGCCCGGCTCAAGCTCGACGAAGGCGCCGTAGTCGGTGATGTTGGTCACCCGGCCCTTGAACTTGACGTTGACCGGATACTTGGCCTCGATGCCCTGCCACGGATCCGCCTCGAGCTGCTTCATGCCCAGCGAAATGCGGTGGGTCTCGTGGTTGACGCGGATGATCTGCACCTTGACCGTCTGGCCGATCGACAAGACCTCGGACGGGTGATTGATGCGCCGCCAGGCGATGTCGGTGACGTGCAGCAGGCCGTCGATGCCGCCGAGGTCGACGAACGCACCGTAGTCGGTGATGTTCTTGACGACGCCGTCGATGATCTGGCCTTCCTCGAGGCTCTGCACCAGCTCCGAACGCTGCTCGGCGCGGGTTTCCTCGAGCACGGTGCGGCGCGACACGACGATGTTGCCGCGGCGCTTGTCCATCTTGAGGATCTGGAAGGGCTGCGGGGTGTGCATCAGCGGCGACACGTCGCGCACCGGGCGGATGTCGACCTGGCTGCGCGGCAGGAAGGCCACGGCGCCGTCGAGATCGACGGTGAAGCCGCCCTTGACCTGATTGAAGATGACGCCGGTCACCTTCTCGTTCTTGTTGAAGCTCTCCTCGAGCTTGACCCAGCTTTCCTCGCGGCGGGCCTTCTCGCGGCTGAGCACGGCCTCGCCGAGCGCGTTCTCGATGCGCTCGAGATAGACCTCGACCTCGTCGCCGACCTTGAGGGCCAACTCGCGGCCGGGCGCGGTGAATTCCTTGAGCGGGACGCGGCCCTCGGTCTTGAGGCCAACGTCGATGACGGCGAGATCCTTCTCGATCGCAACGACTGTCCCCTTGATGACCGCCCCTTCCATCAGCTCAGAGGTGCTGAAGCTTTCGGCAAGCAGGGCGGCAAAATCTTCCTTCGGGGGGGTGGCGGCAGCTACTGGCAATTGACACTCCTGGATCGCCGGCGGCGCAGACCGGCGGTTGGCGTTGATCGGACCGCCCTCATGGACCCGGTTGGAAAAGGCACCCGCGCTTCTCGCGGTGTGGCGCTCGGAGTCATGAAGTCGGCAGTTCGCGTTCCGCCCGCAACCGGCGGGGTTCGCCACCGTCGCGGGGCGGACAACGCGAAAACCGGGCAACAGGCCCAATTGCGAGCGCCGTTCCCGTCAGTCGCGTCCAGCCCGGGCCCGATCGACAATGTCGACGGCGGCGCGGAACGCGGCTTCTATATCCTTGTCGCTGGTATCGAGCAAGTAAGCATCTGCCGCCGTTTTTAAAGGGGCGGCGGCGCGGCCGGAATCGCGGGCATCGCGCCCCTTGATCTCGGCGAGGATGGTCGGATAGTCGACCGCCCTGCCCTTGGCGACCAGTTCTTCGGTGCGCCGGCGGGCGCGGACCTCGGGCGAGGCGGTGACGAAGATCTTGATGTCGGCGTCGGGACAGACGGCGGTGCCGATGTCGCGGCCGTCGAGGACGGCACCGCCGGGGCGGGCGGCGAAGGCGCGCTGGAAATCGAGCAGGGCGGCGCGCACCCCGGCATGCACGGCGACGCGCGAGGCGAGTTCGCCGGCCTCGTGGCCGCGCAGCGTCGGGTCGGCGAGACACGCCGGGTCGAGGGTGCGGGCAAGGCGTTCGGCGGCGACCGGATCGTCCGGATCGAGGCCGTCCTCGGCCATCAGCTTGCCGATCAGCCGGTAGAGCAGGCCGGTATCGAGATAGGGCAGGCCGTAGTGGGCCGACAGGCGCTCAGCGAGCGTTCCCTTGCCGGCGGCCGCCGGTCCGTCGATGGCGATGATCATGGGCGGCCCCAGAACCCATTCTCCCCATGCGGGGGAGAGGGAGTCTCGACGCGGTGCACTCTCCCGGTGGCGCAGTGCTAGGCACCGGCATCCTCGAATTCGGCCCCCAGACCAGCCATCAGCGCGCGGAATTCCGGAAAGCTGGTGGTGATCGGCCGGGCGTCGTCGATGGTCACCGGCTTGCCGGTGGCCAGCCCGAGAACGACGAAGCTCATGGCGATGCGGTGATCGAGGTGGGTGGCGACGGTGGCGCCGCCGGGCACCTGCGCCATGCCGGTGACGGCCATGGAATCGGCGGTGTCATCGACCGCGACGCCGTTCGCCCTGAGGCCGGCGACAACGGCGGCGATGCGGTCCGATTCCTTCACCCGCATCTCGCCGATGCCCTCCATCAGGGTCTGCCCCTCGGCGAAGGCGGCGGCGACGGCGAGCGCCGGATATTCGTCGATCATGAAGGGCGCGCGGGCGGCGGGCACGGTGACGCCCCTGAGCCGGCTCGCCTTGACGCGGATGTCGCCGACCTCCTCGCCGCCCATCTTGCGCTTGCGGGCGATCGCAATGTCGGCGCCCATCTCGGTCAGCGTCTCGATCAGGCCGGTGCGCGTCGGATTGAGCAGGACGTTCTCGATCGTGACGTCGGAGCCCGCGACGATCAGCGCCGCGACCAGCGGGAAGGCGGCGGAACTCGGGTCGCCGGGCACGGCGATCGCCTGCGGCTTGAGGTTGCGGCCGCCCTCGAGCCGGATCGTGCGGCTGCCGTCGCTGCCTTCCTCGACCTCGATGGCGGCGCCGAAGGCGGCGAGCATGCGCTCGGTGTGGTCGCGGGTGGCGACCGGCTCGATGACGGTGGTGACGCCGCCGCTGTTCAGCGCCGCCAGCAGCACGGCCGACTTGACCTGGGCGGAGGGAACCGGAACGCGGTATTCGATCGGCACCAGGGTTTCCGGCCCGCGCACGGTCGCCGGCAGGCGGTCGCCGGAGCGGGCGATGGCCTGGACGCCCATGCGGCGCAGCGGGTCGAGCACGCGCGCCATCGGCCGCTTCACCAGCGAGGCGTCGCCGGTGAAGGTGGTGGCGAAGGCGTGGCTGCCGGCGATCCCCAGCGCCAGGCGCACGCCGGTGCCGGCGTTGCCGTAGTCAATCACCGCCTCGGGTTCGAGCAGGCCGCCGACGCCGAGGCCGTTGATCCGCCAGGCGCCGGTGCCGGCGCGGCTGACCGTCGCCCCGAAGGCGCGCATGGCGGCGACCGTGGCGAGGATGTCGTCGCCCTCGAGCAGCCCTTCGACGCTGGTCTCGCCGACGGCGAGCGCGCCCAGCATGAGCGCCCGGTGGGAAATCGACTTGTCGCCCGGTGGCCGGATCGTCCCGGCGAGCGGCCCGGCCGCCCGTGCCGTCAGCGGCGCCGCAGTGTTGTCGCCCGACATGTCCGATTCTTCGCTCCGCTTGCTGCCGCCCCCGGCCCCGGCGCGGCCCCGCCGGCCGAAACCCCATGCGCCCGCCGCCGGGCCGCAGCCTCGTCCACGCGCCGTCCGGATAGCATAGCCGGCGGGGCAGGTCATCATTCGCGTGCCACCCAACAAATGCTTTTGACAGTGCCCGGCGCGCGCATTATGGGGAGGCCGCTCTAACCGTCGGGACGAGGCACAAACCGTGACGAAAGCTGAGCTCGGAACCAAGCGGCTCTGTCCGAACTGCGGCGCGCGATACTACGACCTCAACCACGATCCGATCCTGTGTCCGCGGTGCGGTACGGAGTTCGAGGTGGTGGTTGCGGTGAGCCGGGCGCGTCCGCAGGCCGCCAGCAAGGCGCCCAAGGTCGAGGCCGAGGAGGAGGCGGAGGACGCCGTCTCCGCCGATCTGGTGTCACTGGAGGAAGCCGACGAGGAGGCCGCGGAGAACGGCGTCGTCAAGGCTCCCGGCGAGGATGACGTCGACGACGACGACGAGGACGACACCTTCCTCGCCAACGAGGAAGAGGACGACGAGGAGGACGTTGGCGACATCATCGGCGACGTTGACGAGGAAGAGCGCTAGGCGGTCGATTGCGCTCTTGATCCGGCAGGCCATCGCGGCCTAATGTCCGCGCGCTTGCCGGAGGCGGCGGGTCCCAACCCGCCGCTGGCCAAGCCCGGACCGCCGAATTCGGCGGTGCCGGAGGAATACCCGGATGGGGCCATAGCTCAGTTGGGAGAGCGCTTGAATGGCATTCAAGAGGTCGTCGGTTCGATTCCGTCTGGCTCCACCAACCCTTCCGATGACAGTGCGATGAGGTGCGGGTAGCGCTGAGGGGAGCGGCTATGCCGCTCCGAAGAAGCGCCGGATTGCGCCGACGATGAGCGTCGCGATGCCGAGGCGCTTGATCGCTGCCCAGAGCAGTGGCGCGACGGAGCGGATGACCTCGGCCCAGTAGAGGCGGACCGCGCGTTTCTCGACCGAACTTTTTACATTCTGCGGCGAACCGCTCGTCGGCGTCGCCGACGATTGCGTCGCTGTGTTCTCTCTTCACCACCCAGGGCCAAGACAGTCTCAGCAAGTCCCGGCGGGCTCTTTCGTCGCTTGTCCCGTGGCGCGCTCCCGCGGAACGACCGAGTTGTGAGATTCCGCAGCGATGTGGCCTCGACGCTCCAGACAAGCGCCATGGACGATACGATTTCCGACGTGAGCCCTACCATGTTCGTGCGAGGAGTCAGCCACAGGCCAAGCGAAACGCCCAAGGCTGCTGCCACGACAGCAACCACCAGCGGATGGCGCAGCGATCAACTGACAGATCGGTTCGACCAGCATCTGGAAGCGGTTCAGCCTCATGCCGGCGCCTCCTGGATCTTGAGGCCCTTCCTCAGCGAGTCGAGCGCCGAGCAGCGACTGCTCCAGCGTCGCCGATCCGCTCGCCGTCAGCGTGAAGTAGAGCTTGGCGCGCCCGCCGCGCTCGGCGGTCGGCTCGCCGCGCCGGCTCTCGATCAGGCCCTTCCCCTCGAGGCGGTCGAGCGCGGCGTAGACGCTGCCGATCGAGGGCGCCTTGCCGGTCCTGTCGCCGATCTGGTCCTGGATCGTCACGCCGTACGCGTCCGGATGCAGGCGCAGGATCGCCAGCATGGTCATCTGCTCGAGGGCACTAAGGTTCACGGCACCGAAGTCCCAATTTGTTCGTGATTGTAGAAGAAATCGGCAACTCGGTCAACGATCAACCCTCAGCGGCCGGTGGCGGGGCCTCGCTGCCGAGCGAGGTCCCGCTCCGGGTTCTACGGCAGGTCGCGAATCTTCTGGAAGGTCACGCCGGTAGCGCGCGGGGCTGGCCGGCGTGCGCCGTTGCCGGTGGCCCTAGGAGACAAACGGAATGAACCGCGCGGTCGTCTTCCTGTAGTCGACACAGCGCTGCCCGAACGCCTCGGTCATCTACGGCCAATTTCCTGGAGTTCTATTGTTCTTCGAGTGATTCAAGAACAAATTCATAAACCGGCTCGATAGTCTTTCCGCCGCGAGGATAATCAAATTCTATTTCGCCTAAATTGACGTATTGAATGCGAAACGTCGATCCGGCGAGATGGAATTCCTTGGTCTCATTGAGAGCGGAAAACTCTATTTTGGCGACACGTTCAGAATCATCTTCGGCATCCGCGGGTGCGCCATAGATGTGCCATTCCTTGGATTTCGCCTCGTCGTCATTCGCAAAAACCTCAAGGGCCGGCTTCTCTTTTTTGGGAAAGTGATACCGTAGCTTGAATATAAATCCGAAAGCTTCCGCCCATGCGGGGTTCATAGCCGTATGCGCCAGGCTGAATTTTCTTCTACGTTGAGATTTTGTTTTTTTGCTCATGTCGCAAGCTGCGTAACCGCGTTCGAGGTCATTCTTTTAGCGTCCGCCAACCTTTCACGGACGATCGGCAGCGGCGGTAGCGCGCGGGGCCGCGCCGGCCGGCGTCGCTTCTGGCCCTAGAAGACAAACGGAATGAACCGCGCGGTCGTCTTCATGTAGTCGACATAGCGCTGCCCGAACGCCTCGCTCATGTCC
This sequence comes from uncultured Alphaproteobacteria bacterium, assembly GCA_963784605.1. Taxonomy (GTDB): domain Bacteria; phylum Pseudomonadota; class Alphaproteobacteria; order Rhizobiales; family Kaistiaceae; genus CAVSRC01. Next base: position 248,122 of record CAWARW010000003.1, on the reverse strand, counting down.
TGCTCCTCCGCCTTGGTGGTGAGGACGAGCGCCACGACCACGATCGCGAAAACGACGGCCGCCGGCCAGTCGAGCGGCTGCTTCAGATAGGCGCCGATGGCGAGGAACAGCAGGGAGCCGTACATCGGATGGCGGATGTAGCGGTAGAGGCCGGTGGTCACCAGTTCGGTCGTATATTCGAAGTGCCCCTCCGGCCTGCCCTGCAGCTTGAGCTGCGCGTAGCTGACGAGCGCCAGACAGACCGCGATCGTCAGGGCGGCGGAGGAGGCCAGCTGCAGCGGGCTCAGGAGGTCGACAAACCACTGTGCGGCCATTGAGCAGGACGATGGCGGTGATGCCCTCGAACGCCACGAAGCGGTATGGCCCCTGCCGCCGCGGACGGACGATGGCGTAGCGCCACGTGTAGTAGGCGAAGGCAAGCGTCGCGACGAAGAAGACGAATATGGCCATGGCGCCATGCTAGCACCTTCGGCCGCGGCGAATGTGGCCGCAGGCCCGGCCTTCTCCTCCCCGCTCGCGCGCCCCGGCGCAGATTGCGGAGCCGGGGCCGCAGAATGGCTTCCCGCCGCGACAGGCCGCCGCCCTGCCCGCGGCCGGCGTTTCGGCGGCAGCCTCAGGCCCGCACGGCCGGCCGCGGATGGAGCGGCGCAACCAGCGCGGTGACCCCCTTGCCGGCGTTGAACGCGGCGATGGCCTCGTACTGGACGCAGTTCGGCGCCATCTCCATGATCTCGATGCGGTTGCCGTCGGGATCGGTGATCCACATGCCGCGATTGCGGTCGACGCCGCGCTTGGCCGGATCGAGCGGCGCGGTGAGCGGAATGCCGACCCGGGCGAGATGGGCCGCGGTCGCCTCGATGTCGTCGGTCGTCAGGCACAGGTGATTTATGCCGGTCTGCTCCTGCCCCGGCGCCCGGCCGCCGGTGCCGCCGGGCAACAGCTCGATGTAGATCTCGTCGGTGATGCGCAGGTAGACGATCCACGGGCTGCCGTCCTCCTCGGTCAGCCGCAGGAACTCGGGGAAGCCGAGCCTGCCGTAGAAGTCGATCGAGGCCTTGAGGTCGTTCACCTTGAAATTGAGGTGGCCGAGGCTGCTGAATGCCGGCACGGCGTTTCTCCACTCTTGCTGCGGCCGCTGGCGGCCGGTTGATGCGACGGCGCGTTGGCGCAGGTCAGGCGCCGGCCGCGCGCATGGGATAGGCGACGAAGGCGAAGCGCCGGCTGTCCGGCGCCCAGCTGTTGACGTTGATGGTGCCCTGGCCGCCAAGGAACGCGTCGATGTCGCGCTGTCCGCTGCCGTCGGCCGCCATGAAGCGCAGGATCACGTCCTTGTTGGGCGGGTGTCCGGTGGTGCCGGGCGGGTAGCTGATGAAGACGACCGAGCGGCCGTCGGGCGAGACATGGGGAAACCAGTTGACCCGCTCGTCGAAGGTGAGCTGCTCGATGCCGGTGCCGTCCGGGCGCATGCGGAAGCACTGGGCGTGGCCCGGCACCTTGGCGGCGCGCTCCGACGAGAAATAGATCCATTTGCCGTCCGGCGAATATTCCGGGCCGTCGTTGGGATAATCGACGTCGGAGAGCCGCGTGTCGGGACCGCCGGCCGCGGGAATCGTGAACAGGTTGATGCGCTTCTGTCCGGCGGGACCTTCGACGGCCACGTAGGCGAGCGTCTGCCCGTCCGGCGAGATGCCATGCAGGTAATAGTGGTGCGGCTCGGCATGGACGTTGGAGACGCGCCTCGGCCTGCCGCCGCCGATCGGCACGGCGTAGAGGTGGCCGTCGTTCTCGCTGAAATAGATCGTCCTGCCGTCGGGCGAGAGGACGTGATCGTTGTTGATGTCGCGCAATGCCCCGGTGTCGATCCGGACCACCTCGCCGCCATCGACCGCGACGCGCCACAGCTCGCCACCGGCGTTGATGATCAGGTGGCGCCCGTCCGGCGTCCAGTTCGGCGCCTCGATGACGGCGTCGGCGGCGAGCACGACGGTGCGTCCGCTGCCATCGCTGTTGATGATGACGAGTTCGGAGGCCTGCCCGGGCAGCAGGCTGCGGCCGCGGCGGGCGAAGGGGGGCATGGTGGTCGTCATGGAGCAGTTTCTGCGAGGTTTCTGCGAGGTTTCTGCCGGGAGTTGGCCCGCCCGACCGGCGGACGGCCGGAAAGGGGCCGGCGGGAGGGTTGCCCCTCCCGCCGCGGGAGGAAGATCAGCCGAAGATCGTGTCGTACTGATCCTTGAGCTCCTTGATCACGTCGTCGGAGGTCATGTTCTGGTCGCCCCAGAACTTGAACATGACGTTCCACACCGAGCGCACCCAGTCGGCGTCGGAGATGTTGAAGGGGTTCTGCACCGAATGCGCCTCGTCCTTGAGCGAATCGAGGACGAGCAGGTTGCACTGGTCGAGACCGGCGGTCGGCGCGTCGAGGCGCACCGGCGTCGAGCCCTTCTTGGCGGCGAAGTCGGCGGTCACCTGCGGATCGGTGTCGAGCTTGGCGAATTCGAGCTCGGCCGCCTTCTTGGCGTCGTCGACGGCGGAACCGTCGAGGAAGTTCCAGGCGTCGACCGTCACCGCCAGCGCCTTGGTGCCGGGAATGTTGGTGCAGCCGAAGTCCTTGCCGGCGACCTTGCCGGCGTTGCGCCACTCGCCCTTCATCCAGTCGCCATGGATCTGCATCAGCGCCTTGCCGGTGATGACCAGGTTGGTGGTGTCGTTCCAGGCGCGGTTCTGCGAGCCGGGATCGACCTGCTGGCTGAACTTGCGCACCCAGTCGATGGCGTCCTTGAGGGCCGGTTCGTCGAACACCTTGGGATCGACGGTCGGGCCATAGAAGCGGTCATAGATGTCGGGACCGGCGACCGCGGCGATGAGGGCATGGGTGAGATAGCCGACCTGGAAGTCCTGGCTGCCGGCGGCGAGCGGCTGGAAGCCGGCGGCCTTGATCTTGGGGAAGTCCTTCCACATGTCGTCGAGCGACGTCCACTTGGTCGGGTCGACGCCGGCCTTCTTGGCGACGTCCATGTTGTAGTAGACCATGCCATCGATATGGATGCCGGCGGGCGCCTTGTAGATCTTGCCGTCGACGGTGACTTCCTTGAGCACGGTCGGCGGGAAGTGCTCGGCGACGCCGTTGTCGGTCATGAACTTGGTCAGGTCCATGATCAGGCCCTGCTTGGCCAGGTCGCGGATGATGCCGGGGTCGGAGTTCATGAAGACGTTGGGCGGGTTGCCGCCGGTCACCATGTTGGTGAGGCTGACATTGGCGCCGGTATCGTGCGGGATGGCGATCTCGGTCCAGCCGATGCCCTGCTTGGCAAGGTCGGTCTTGAGCACGTTGAGCGCCGCCATCTCGCTGGGGGTCGACCAGGAGTGGTAGATGGTCAGGTCCGTCGCACTGGCGTAGGTCGCCGTTGCGGTCAGCAACAGGGCTGCGCCGAGCCCGGCTAATCCTTTGGCAAGCATCGATAGTCCTCCCTTTTCGTGGATCTCGACGAGATCCGCCTTTCATCGCGACGGCCGTCCGCCTGCCTCAGCGGGCGCCGTCGGATCGGTCCTGCGGTCGGGCAAGGCCGGAGGGCCCGCCCGCGCCGGGGTTGCCGCTACAGCCGTTGCCCGGTCTGAGCGTCGAAAACGTGCACCTTGCCGTGCGGAAAGCCGATGCTGGCGATCGCGCCCTGGTGCCATTGGCCGATGCGGTCCGGCGAGATGCTCACCGCCAGCAGGCCTTCCTCCGTCTTGAAGTAGCCGGTGGCGTCGGCGCCGGTCTTCTCGGTGTACTGGACCGGCAGGCGGAACAGCGCCGCGGCGTCGCCGTTGCCCTCGTCGGGCTCGAAGAAGTGCTCCGGCCGCAGGCCGACCATGATGCGGTCGCCCTCGCGCGGGCGGAGCGACGAAGGGGTAACGGCCGAGATCGATGCGGGCGTCGGCCTCGCGCAGCGCCGCGACCGGCTTGCCGCCGGCCAGCGTCACCGTGGCCGGGAAGATGTTCATCGCCGGCGCGCCGATGAAGCCGGCGACGAACAGATTGGCCGGCTTGTCATAGACGACGTCGGGGGTATCGAACTGCTGGATGACGCCGGCATTCATGACCGCGATGCGGGTCGCCATGGTCATTGCCTCGATCTGGTCGTGGGTGACGTAGACGATGGTCGATTTGGTCTCCTGGTGCAGCCGCTTGATCTCGATGCGCGTCTCGGTCCTCAGCTTGGCATCGAGGTTGGAGAGCGGCTCGTCGAAGAGGAAGACGCCGACCTGCTTGACCAGCGCCCGGCCGATGGCGACGCGCTGGCGCTGGCCGCCGGAGAGCTGCGCCGGCTTGCGGTCGAGCAGGCCCTCGATCTGCAGGAGCTTGGCCGCCCAGGCGATGCGGCGCTCGATCTCGGCGCGGTCGAGCTTGGCGGCGGCGAGGCCGAACTTGAGGTTGCCGCGCACCGACTTGGTCGGATAGAGCGCGTAGCTCTGGAACACCATGGCCAGCCCGCGGTCCTTGGGATCGAGGTCGGTGACGTCGCGCCCGCCGATCTGGACGCGCCCCGAGCTGACATCGATCAGCCCGGCGAGCAGGTTGAGCAGCGTGGTCTTGCCGCAGCCCGACGGTCCGAGCAGCACCACGAACTCGCCGTCCTCGATCTCGAGATCGAGGTTCTTGAGCACCGTCAGCCGGCCGTAGGTCTTGACGATCTTTTCGAACTGCACGCGAGGCATCGGTACCTATCCCTTGATGGCGCCGGCGGTGATGCCCTGGACGAAGAAGCGGCCGAGGACGAAGTAGATGACCAGCGGCGGGAAACGCGGTGAGCAGCGCCGCGGCCATGTCGACGTTGTAGTTGGCCTCGCCGAGCGCCGTGATCACCACGTTGGCGAGGATCACCGTCATCGGCTGCGTGCCGATGCCGCCGTAGGTCAGGCCGATGAGGAAGTCGTTCCACACCGAGGTGATCTGCAGGATGAGCACCACGATCATGATGTTGCCGCTCATCGGCAGGACGATCTCGCCGAAGATGCGCCAGAAGGAGCCGGAGTCCATCATCGCGGCGCTCATGATCTCCTGGGGGATGCCCTTGTAGTAGTTGCGGAAGATCAGGGTGAGCAGCGGCATGGCGAGGGCCGCATGGACGATGGCGATGCCCCAGATGGTGCCGTAGACCTTGAGGAAGCCGGTGATCAGGATCAGCGGCACCATGATGATCTGGAAGGGCACGAAAGCGCAGATGAACAGGATGAAGAGGAAGCTGTTGGCCCACTTCACGTTCCACAGCGCCAGCGCGTAGCCGGTGATCGACGAGACGGCGATCGACAGCACCAGGGAGGGGAAGAGGATCTCGAGCGAGTTGACGAAGCCGGCCTGGACGCCGTGGCAGCTGGTGCCCGAGCAGGACTTGCTCCACGCGGTGACCCAGGCATCGAAATTGAGGCTCCAGGGCAGCGCGAAGATGTCGCCCTGGCGGATCTGGTCCATCGACTTCAGCGAGGTCACCACGATCACGTAGAGGGGCACGCAGAAGAACAGGGCGCAGATGGTGAGGAAGACCAGGATGGCGACCTGGCGTCCCCTGATGCGCCGCTTCTTGCGCGGAAAGGCGACCGGCTCGTCGGTGCCCGCGGGGGAACGGCTGAGGGCGACGTCGGCGGCGGTGCTCATTGCACGCGCGCCTCCTGCCGCCGCTGCTGCCAGGCCGTGAGCAGGACCAGGGGAAGGAAGATGGCGATGGTGATGGCGAGCATGACGACGGCCGCGGCGGAAGCCAGGCCGAGGTTCTGCTTCTGCCAGTAGGCGTTGATCATGTAGTAGGCCGGCACCCAGGTGGATTGCCCGGGTCCGCCGTTGGTCATGGCGTAGACCATGTCGTAGGCCTTGACCACGCCAAGCGAGAGCAGGATGGCGCAGGTCAGGAAGGTGAACTTCATCATCGGGATGATGATCTCGGCATAGAGGCGCCAGAAGCTGACGCCGTCGAGCCGGGCGGCGCTCCAGATCTCGGTGTTGATCGATTTCAGCCCCGACAGCATCAGGGCCATGTAGAAGCCCGAGCCCTGCCAGACGGTGCCCAGGATGATGCCGTACATCGCCGTCTCGGGGTAGTTGAGCCAGTCGAAATGCGCCCAGGTCAGGCCGATCTGGTGGAGGAAGGCCTGAACCCCGAGGGTCGGATTGAACAGCCAGCGCCAGGCGAGGCCGGTGACGATCAGCGACACGGCGAGAGGGTAGAGGAAGACGGTGCGGAAGAAGCCTTCGCCGCGCTTCTCGCGGTCGATCATGGCCGCCAGAATGAAGCCGAAGACGATCGCCAGCAGGCTGCCGACGCCGAGCACCACCATGTTCTTGAGCGCGGTCTGGAAGATGTCGTCGCGGAACAGGCGGTGGTACTGGCGCCCCCATTCGTCCCAGTTGATGGCGTAGTCGGCGAAGCGCCGGCTGCGCGTCAGCGACATCCAGATGGTCCAGGCGATCGACCCAGCAAAGGCGACCAGGGTCACGGCCGTCGCCGGCACCAGTGCAAGCCGCGGAGACCATCGGCTCCAGCGAAAAGCCATGGGCAGTGTCCTCCCGCGCCGGTGGTGCCGATCCACCTGTGGCGCTCCTCACCCCTCCCGGGCGTATTAGCGTTGAGCTAAACGCCTCTTCGCGGAGACGTCAACCCGGTATTTTCGATGCGCACCGGAGGGCGCACTGCGGCATGAAATCGGGCTGGCTTTTTTGCGCCGCAAAACGACGGCGGTCCGCATCGACGCTATTTCGTATTATATTTCAATGGCTTCTTGCGTCGCATCGGCGATGTCAGGGGCCGGCGATGTCCCGGGCGGGCTGGTCCGCCAGCACAAAGTCGATTGACAAGCGGCGCCGCTTGCAGTGACTTTTGTCGTATTAACGTTCGTATGGATGGCCGGCGGCTGGCGCCTTCGGCCGCATGCGTGCGGGCGCGCCACGCCGGCGCGCCGGCCAACGAGGGAGGAAGACGGTGAAGGGGATCAGTGGCCTCGGCCATGTGGCGATCAAGGTGACCGACCTTGACCGGACGCTCGACTACTACGTCAACAAGCTCGGCTTTGCCGAGATGCTGCGGCTGAAAAATGATGACGGCTCGGTGTGGCTCGTCTATCTGCGGATCACCGACGAGCAGTACCTCGAAGTCTTTCCGGGGGCGGAGTCGGATCGGGCACCGGGCTGGGACGCGAACGGCATGAACCATCTCTGCCTGACGGTCGACGACATCGACGCGGTGCTGGCCGAGATCGACAAGGCGGGGCTGACGCTGCTCCTGCCGCTGAAGACGGCGATCGACGGCAACCGCCAGGCCTGGCTCGAGGACCCCGACGGCAACCGCATCGAGCTGATGGAAATGGCGCCCGATTGCCTGCAGTACGACGCCATCAAGCGGCTGCGCGGCGAGACGGCGATGGCCTGACGCGATGAGCCGCCCGGCCCTTCCCGGATACCGTCGCGGCGGCGGCGCGCCGCCCGGCCGCGGCGTCACGGACTAGGCGCGGCCGTGGCGGGTGGGCGAGCAATCGCGAATCGGGATGCCGGCACCGCCTGCGGTCCGGCCGGGCCGACGCCGGCCGGCCGGCCACGGGTTGGCGCGCATGCGGGAGGCGGTCGTGGCTAGGGACGTCATCCGCCTGCGCGACATCGCCGACAAGACGGGCTTTTCGACCAATACCGTGTCGCTGGCCCTGCGCGAGAGCACGCGCATCCCGCTCGAAACGCGCAGCATCATCCAGTCGGCGGCGCTCGAACTCGGCTATCTGCCCAACCAGATCGCCAAGTCGCTGGTCAGCCGGGAGACGCGGACCATCGGTCTGGTGCTCACCGACATTCTCAACCCGACGCTCACCCATACCGCCCAGGCGGTCGAGATGGCGCTGGCGGAACGCGGCTACGGCACGCTGTTCGCGACCTCCAACAACACGCTGTCGGAGGAGATGAAGGTCGTCGAGATGTTCCGCTCGCGGCAGGTCGACGGCATCCTGATCTACCCCGTCCGCCACCGCGAGCTGGAGCATCTGCGCTCGCTCAGGCGGGCGAACTATCCGATCGTGCTCCTGATCGCCGATCCCGACGCGGGCATCGACGGGGTCAGCGTCAACGATCGCAGCGGCGTGTTCCAGGCGACGCGCCATCTCATCGGGCTCGGCCACCGCTCCATCGGCTTCCTCGACGCGACGCGGGCCGCCGGCAACTACGAGAAATTCGAGGGCTATCAGCAGGCGCTGGCCGCCAGCGGCTTGCCCTTCGACGACGACCTCGTCGTCGCCACCAACGGGCACTACGCGCGGCACGGCTTCTACGCGCTCGACACGCTGATGGGCGGATCGAAGATCCCGACGGCCGTGGTCTGCCGACAACGATTCGCTGGCGCTCGGCGCGCTGCGCTGGTGCCACAAGCATGGGCTGCGCGTGCCCCAGGACCTGGCCATCATGGGCTACGACAACATCGCCATCTCGGAGTTCGGCGTGCCGCCGCTTTCGACGGTGAACTACGACGTCGAATCGGTTTCCCGCATGGCGGTCGATCGGCTGATGCGGCTGATCGGCACCAGCGACCGCGCTGCCCGAGCCGCGCATCACCCAGATCGATCCCGAACTGATCATCCGGGAGAGCACCTGAACCGCCATGGCGCCGAATCCGCCGCCCGCCGTCGATCCCGCCGTCCGGCGCGTGACGCTCGGCGCCAGCCCGATGGCGCTGCTTCCCATGGCGCTCGGCGGCTCGTGGTACGCCACGGCGGTCGACGATGCCGCCCTCACCGGCGCCATGGCGGCCGCCTACGATGGTGGCCTGCGCCACTTCGACACGGCCGCCGGCTATGGGGACGGCCGCTCGGAGACGCTGCTCGGCCGCTTCCTCGCCGACAAGCGGGACCAGCGTGTTCCTCGCCTCCAAGGCGAACCCGCCGGAGCTTTCGGCGGCGGCGATGCTGGCCATGGTCGAGCAGAGCCTGACGCGGCTCGGCACCGAGACCATCGACCTCTACTACATCCACTGGCCGCGCGCCGGGCGCGACATGCGGCCGGTGATGGAGGGTCTCGAGCGCGCCCGCCGGGCACGGCAAGATCGGCGCCATCGGGGTCAGCAACTTCTCGGTCGAGCAGATGCGCCAGGTCGCCGAGGTGGCCCCGGTCGCCGCCCACCAGCTCGGCTACAACCTGCTGTGGCGCCACACCGAGCGTGAACTCATCCCCTACTGCCGGGAACACGGCATCGCCGTGGTCGCCTACAGCGCGCTGGCGCATGGCATCCTGACCGGCAAGTTCGGCCGCACGCCGGACCTTGCTGCCGGCGACCAGCGCCACACCATCCTGCCGTTTCGGGCGGATATCTGGCCGCATGTCCACGCCGGCGTGGACGAGCTGAAGGACCTCGCCGCCACGCTCGGCCTGCCGCTTGCGGTCCTCGCCATCCGCTGGATCCTCGACCGTCCCGGCATCGATTCGGTCGTCGTCGGCGCGCGCAGCCGGGCGCAGGCGACGGCCAACCTCGCCGCGCTCACGCCCGCCATCCCGGCGGCTGCCTATGCCGCGATGACCGCCATCAGCGATACGATCGCCGCGCACGTGCCCGACGTCGGCAACCTGTTCAACCACTATCCCTGAGCGCGCGGGTCGTTTCGGCGGCGAAACAGAACCGGCGCGCCCGGAATAGTGCCTCCCCTGCCCTGCCGGCCGAACCCTGCACGAATTGTCTGGCGGGCAATCCGGACAGATGTGCTAGGAAGCCCCGGCTCGAGGCCCGGCGCGGGTCCGGGCACGCCCGTCGGGGCGGAGCACCAGATGCGTGACCGCGAGAAGGGCGCGTGCCAAGGGGTTTTTGAAATCTGATGCCGGACACCATCCAGCCGTCGCTTTCGGTGGTCATTCCCGCGCGCAACGAGGCGGCGAACCTGGCGGAACTTGTCCCCGAGATCGCCACCGCGGTCGGGGACATCGCCTACGAGGTCGTCATCGTCGACGACGGCAGCACCGACGACACGGCCGCCACGCTCGAGCGCCTCGCCGCATCCGGCCTGCCGGTGCGCCGCATTGCCCATGCCACATCGCTCGGCCAGAGTGCCGCGCTGTGGTCCGGCGTGCTGGCGGCGCAGGGGCCGATCGTGGTCACGCTCGACGGCGACGGCCAGAACGACCCGCGGCCGATCCCCGCGTTCCTCGCCCGCTTCGCCGAGCCGCCGGTCGGCCTGGTTGCCGGCCAGCGGGTCGGCCGCAAGGCGACCTTCGCCAAGAGCATCGGCTCGCGCATGGCCAACGCCGTGCGCGGCGCGCTGCTCAAGGACGACACCCGCGACACCGGCTGCGGCATCAAGGCGTTCCGCCGCGAAGCCTATCTGCGCCTCGCCTATTTCCAGACCATGCACCGCTTCCTGCCGGCGCTCTTCCTCGCCGACGGCTGGCGCGTGGTCCATGTCGACGTCGTCGACCGCGCCCGCAAGCATGGCGCTTCCAATTACGGCAATGTCGACCGGCTTCTGGTCGGCATCCCCGATTTGTTCGGCGTCTGGTGGCTCACCCGGCGACGCCGCAAGAACCCCTTCAGAGCGGAGCATCTGGCCCGATGATCAGTTCCCAGACCTTCTGGCTTGCGATCGGCTTCCTCGGCCAGGCGCTGTTCTCGGCGCGCTTCATCGTGCAATGGATCGCCAGCGAGCGCGCCCGGCGCAGCATCATCCCCGCCGCCTTCTGGCTGTTCTCGGTTGGCGGCGGCGCCACGCTGCTGGCCTACGCGATCTACCGGCAGGACCCGGTCTTCATCGTTGGCCAAGCCGCCGGCCTGTTCATCTACGCCCGCAACATCTTCTTCATCTGGCGCGAGAAGCGCGGCGGCGACACCACGCCTTCGGCCCAGTCGTCCGCCGGCTGAGCCTTCGATCTACGGACAGGGGTGCAGGATGCCGAGCGGCGCGTGCGCCCCGGACAGCAGGTAGGCGCGGTAGGCGCGCGCCGACGTCGGCCCGGTGGCGACCTTGAAGGGACCGAGATCGGCGACCGAATCGAAGTGGCCGGCGAACCGTCCGGCGTCGTCGCATTGGGTGACGAAAAGGATGGGCTCCGCCGCGGCCGCCGTCAGCATGTAGGTCTTCTCGAAGTGGTTGGTGGGCCGCGTGCTCGACGTCCAGATGTAGGCGGGGAACGCGTTGCGCAGATAGTAGTTGAGCGCCGCCTCTTCCCAGCGCCGGTCGGTGGCGACCGAGGCGGCACCTGAGGGATTCCGCCAGCGTCGTGACGTTGTCGGCGAGATCCTCCCAGCCCATGACCCGCTCGTAGACGTCGCCCTCCTGGCCGAGGAACGGGATGGTCAGCCGGTCGGCGAGCGTGTCGCCGGTGAGCAGCACCGCCTGCGCCACCACGCCGATGCCGAGGCTGAGGCCGAGCATGCGCCAGAACCGGGCGCGTACGAGAAAGGCACTGGTGACGACGAACGTCGAGATCAGCGCCGGGGCCGCCCAGTTGGCATTGGCGGCTCCGGAATAGATGCCGTTCAGCAGGATGATGAGGAGCGGCGGAACGGCGAAGGCGAGCATGGCGCGGTCGTCGCCGTTGAGGTTGCGCGAGCCGAAATAGGCCAGCAACACCAGCAGCATGCCGAAGGTGATCGGCCCGGCGACGCCGAACTGGGCGGCGAAGAAATCGAGCGGTTCCTCGATCGACAGCGCCTTGTGAACGTAATCGGCGGTAGCGCCGGCCGTGGCGAAGCCGTTGTCGGCATTCCACAGGATGTTCGGCGTCAGCATCAGGAGGCCGGCGAGGAGCGCCAGCCAGAGGAGCGGCCGCTTCAGCAGCTGCCGCGCATCCCGGCTGACGAGGCCGGCGAAGAGCACGCCGACGATGAAATAGGCCATGGCGTATTTGGCCAGCAGGCCGAGCCCGAAGGCGACGGCAAGCACCGCGCCCCAGCGCCAGCCGCCGCCGCGCATGAGCTTGACATAGGCGTAGAGCGCCAACGCCCAGAAGAAGAGGAGCGGCACGTCGGTGGTCATGATCCGCGCCGAGAACGACACCCCCGGCGCAAACGCGCAGATAAGCCCGGCCCACAGGGCAGCGCGGGTGTCGTAAAGCGTACGGGTCGTCAGGAAGACGAGGATGCTGGTGCCGCCGTAGAAGAGCGCCGCCGGGGCGCGCAGGCACTCGGCCGAGGAACCGCAGGCGAGCCCGGACACGGCGTTGACCCAGGCGATGAGCGGCGGCTTGGAGAAGTAGCCGAAGGCGAGATGGCGCGACCAGTCCCAGTACTGCGCCTCCTCGACATCGAGGTCGACCATCGAGAAATGCTGACCGATCAGCCGGACGACGGTGAGCGCCGCGATGACGCCCAGGAAGACGAGCGTGTCGCGGTCGGGGCCGGCGCCGGCCGGTTGCGTCGTCTGTGTCGGGTTGCTCGCCATGGTGCCCTGCCTAGCCGAGCCCGTGGTAGTCGCGGTACCAGGCGACGAAGCGGGGCACGCCGTCTTCGATGGGGGTCGCCGGCTGAACACCGACGGCGGCGGCAAGGTCTGCGGTATCGGCGCTGGTCTCCTTGACGTCGCCGGGCTGCATCGGCAGATATTCGCGGATCGCGGCGCGGCCGAAGGCCTGTTCCAGCAGGTCCACGAACCGGGTGATCTCGACCGCGCGATTGCCGCCGATGTTGTAGATCCGCCACGGTGCGAGGCTGGTCGCCGGGTCCGGCTCGGCGCCGTTCCAGTCGCCGTCGCCGGCCGGTGGCCGTTCGACGAGGCCCGCCATGGCCGCGACGACATCGTCGATGTAGGTGAAGTCGCGGCGCATCTGGCCGTTGTTGAAGAGCCGGATCGGCTCGCCGGCCGTGATCGCCCGGGCGAAGATGCACGGCGCCATGTCGGGGCGTCCCCACGGCCCGTACACGGTGAAGAAGCGCAGGCCGGTCATCGGGACCCGGTAGAGCCAGGCGTAGGAATGGGCCATCAGCTCGTTGGCACGCTTGGTGGCGGCATAGAAACTGACGGGATGATCGGCCAGTCTGTGCTCGGAGTAGGGCACGCCCGTGTCGGCGCCGTAGACGGAACTCGACGAGGCGAAGACCAGATGGGGCGTGGCGCGCTGCCGGCAGCCCTCCAGCACGTTGAGGAAGCCCGCCAGATTGGAATCGAGATAGGCGTGCGGGTCTTCGATCGAATAGCGGACCCCGGCCTGGGCGGCGAGATGGACGACCGGCCCGAAGGCCCCGGTGCGGAAGAATTCCTCGGTCGCGGCGCGGTCGGCGAGATCGAGGCGGTGGAAGGTGAAACCGCCGAACTGCCGCAAGAGGTTGAGCCGCGCCTGCTTAAGCGCCGGGTCGTAGTAGGCGTTGAGGTTGTCGACGCCGATCACCGGCCGACCGGACTGGAGCAGGTGACGGGCGAAGCTGAAGCCAATGAAGCCCGCGGCACCGGTGACGAGAACTGGGTCGGACATGCGATGCCTTCGATCGGGCCGCCGGTGAGAGTGCGCTGCCGGTGACCATCCCCCGCAGGTTCTTCCCGGCATGGCCGACTAGCTCATCGGCTCGCCCTTGTCATCCGGAGATTCGGCGCGGGCGTGGCGGCTGCGTCCAAAGGCCCTGCCGGCAACTATGACGGCAGATTCCTCTGGAACAGACCGTGATGTGGGCCGTATCGTCATGGTAAGAGCTTCTGGATTTCCTTTCTTTTGTACGGAAGACCCTCATGAAAATCACGATGATCGGCGCCGGATATGTCGGACTTGTCAGCGGCGCCTGCTTTTCGGACTTCGGCCACGAGGTGATCGTGGTCGACAACGACCAGGGCAAGCTCGACCGGCTGGCGCAGGGGATCATGCCGATCTACGAGCCGGGGCTGGCCGAACTGGTCAAGCGCAACGAGGCGGCCAACCGCCTCTCCTATGCCAGCGACCTCGGCAAGGCGGTCGAGGACGCCGACGCGATCTTCATCGCGGTGGGCACGCCCACCCGGCGCGGCGACGGCTTCGCCGACCTCTCGTTCGTCTTCGCGGCGGCCGACACCATCGGCAAGGTCGTCAGGCATCGCTGCGTCGTGGTGTGCAAGTCGACGGTGCCGGTGGGCACCAGCCGCAAGGTGCTGGAGCGCATCCACGCGGGCGGCGGCCATGCCGAGATCGAGGTCGCCTCCAATCCGGAGTTCCTGCGCGAGGGCTCGGCGATCGACGACTTCAAGCGCCCGGACCGGGTGATCGTCGGCGTCGAGAGCGAGCATGCCCGCGAGACGATGAAGGCGATCTACCGGCCGCTGTCGCTCAACCGGACGTCGATGCTGCTGACCGGGCTGGAGACGGCGGAGCTGATCAAATATGCCAGCAACGCCTTCCTGGCGACCAAGATCACCTTCATCAACGAGATCGCCGATCTGTGCGAGCGCGTCGGCGCCGACGTTCAGGACGTGGCGCAGGGGATCGGCCTCGACCGGCGCATCGGGCCGAAGTTCCTGCATGCCGGGCCGGGCTATGGCGGCTCGTGCTTCCCCAAGGACACGCTGGCGCTGATGGAGACGGCGCGCGCCGCGGGTGCGCCGCTGTCGATCGTCGAGGCGACGGTCAAGGCCAACGACGCGCGCAAGCGGGCGATGGCGGAGCGCGTCATCGCGACGCTCGGCGGCGACGTCAAGGGCAAGACGGTGGGCTTCCTCGGCGTCACCTTCAAGCCCAACACCGACGACATGCGCGACGCGCCGGCGCTGACCATCTTGCCCGCCCTGCAGGCGGCCGGCGCCCAGATCCGCGCCCACGATCCGGAGGGCATGGCGATCGCCCGCACGCAGATCCCCGACGTGCTGTGGTGCGACGGGCCCTACCACGCGGCGGAAGGCTCCGACGCGCTGGTCATCCTGACCGAATGGGACGCCTATCGGGCGCTCGACCTGGAACGCATCCAGAGCCTGATGCGCGGCAATGCCGTGATCGATCTCCGCAACGTCTACCGGGGCGAGGAGGTCGCCGCGGCGGGGCTGAGTTACCTCGGCATCGGGCGCGGCGCGGGGAAGAACCCGGCGATCGCAAGCGACCTCGACACGGCGGCAGAATAGACGTGGCGCGCCGCCTTTACGACAGCCGCAAGCGCATCCTGGTGACCGGCGGCGCCGGCTTCCTCGGCTCGCACCTCATCGACCGGTTGTTGGCGCAGGGCCACGAGGTCATCTGTGCCGACAACCTGTTCACCGGCACCAAGCGCAACATCGAGCATCTGGCCGGCAATCCGCGCTTCGAGTTCATGCGCCACGACGTCACCTTCCCGCTCTACGTGGAGGCCGACGAGATCTACAATCTCGCCTGTCCCGCTTCGCCGGTGCACTACCAGCACGATCCGGTGCAGACGACCAAGACCTCGGTCCACGGCGCCATCAACATGCTGGGGCTGGCCAAGCGGCTGAGGTGCCGCATCCTGCAGGCCTCGACCAGCGAGGTCTATGGCGACCCGGAGGTCCACCCGCAGACCGAGGACTACTGGGGCAAGGTCAACCCGATCGGCATCCGCTCCTGCTACGACGAGGGCAAGCGCTGCGCCGAGACGCTGTTCTTCGACTATCACCGGCAGAACGGGCTGGAGATCAAGGTCGCCCGCATCTTCAACACCTACGGCCCGCGCATGCACCCCTCCGACGGGCGGGTGGTCTCCAACTTCATCGTCCAGGCGCTGAAGGGCGAGCCGATCACGATCTACGGCGACGGCAAGCAGACGCGCTCGTTCTGCTATGTCGACGACCTCATCGACGGGCTGATGAAGCTGATGGACAGCGAACCGGCCTTCACCGGTCCGGTCAACATCGGCAATCCGCACGAGTTCACCATTCGCGAGCTGGCCGAGAAGGTGATCGCGCTCACCGGCAGCGCCGGCGGCCTCGTCGCCAAGCCGCTGCCGCAGGACGATCCGCGCCAGCGCCAGCCCGACATCACGCTCGCCCGCAAGACACTCGGCTGGGAGCCCAAGGTCGAACTGGACCAGGGGCTCGAGGCGACCGTCGCGTACTTTCGGGGCGTGCAGTCTTGACGATGAGACACGCCATCCGCCCGGCGTGTGACCTCGGGGTGCGGCGCCTTTCGACACGCCGCCTGCCGACTGCCGGGCCCGGCCTGACACGCACAGCGGTCGCCGCGCTCGCCGGCCTACCGGACGACACCAAGCCATTGCGACGGAATATCGGGGCCGCGGGGCATGCCGGCCCTCTGGCAGACTGATTTCTCGGGGGGGAGCGACGGGATGGGGGACGCAGCAAACGAGACGGTCGAGAGGGCCGTCATCACGCCCATTTTCGAAGACAGCGAGGCCTCGAGCCGGCTGTTCAAGGAATTGCGCACCGTGCTTGGCCCCGACACGTTCATCGTTGCCGTCGACGACGGCTCCGTCCGCCAGCCGGTCGACCCGGCCGCCATCACGGCGGCACACCTCAAAGGCGTCGTCATCCGCCTCAAGCGGAATGTCGGCCATCAGAGGGCGATCGCCGTCGGGATCGGCTACGCCGCCAAGCATCTGCCGTCGGCGACCTGCATCGTCATGGATTCGGACGGCGAGGACGTGCCGTCGACGATTCCGGACATCCTTGCGCCACTTGCAGCTGACAATGTCGACGTGGTCGTTGCCCAGAGAAAGAGCCGCGTCGAGACGCTGAAGTTCAGGTTGTTCTATTTGCTCTACAAATTCCTCTTCAAGGCGATGACCGGACAGGCCATCAGCTTCGGCAATTTCATGGCGCTCAAGCCGGCGGCGGTCCGCCGGCTGTCGGCCATGTACGAGCTCGGCATTCACGTGGCTGGCTGTGTTCTGATGTCGCGGATGCGGGTGGACCTGCGCCCGATCGATCGCGGGCCCCGCTATGCCGGCAAGAGCAAGATGAACTTTGCCCGCCTCATCCTTCACGGTTTCCAGGCTTTCATGGTGTTTGCCGACCACGTGCTGGTGCGGGTTGGCATCGCCTGCGCCGCCGTGGCGACACTCTCCCTTCTCGGAATCGTCCTTTCCATTCTGCTGAAGATCGTCGGGTTTGCGACGCCGGGCTGGTTCTCGGTCGCGCTCGGAATCCTTGTTCTTGTACTGCTACAGACGGGCTTGTTGATTCTGGTGACGTTGATGCTTACCGGTATCGTCAAGGGAAACAACGTTCTGCCCGTCAACAATCTCGATTTGATCGATGAGGTCGTACCAGCCAATGCTGAGGTCGCTCGGGCGGGATGAGCGTGTCGCCGAGGTGGCCCGCTACGTGGCGAACGGATTGTTCGCCACGGCGGTGCATTTCTCGGTTCTGACGATTGCGCTGGAGGTGGCGCACGTGCCGCTGGCCGCGGCGGCGAACGCTATCGCCGCGGTGTTCGGCATCACGGCGTCGTTTCTGGGGAGTCGCTACTTCGTGTTCCGCTCGCACACCGAAACCATGCTGACCCAGGCCATGCGGTTTGCCGGCGTCTATGCGACCATCGCGGTCCTCCACGCCGGCGTCCTCCTCGTGCTCACCGACTGGCTGAAGATCGATTTCCGCATCGGCTTCGTCGTGGCGACGTGCCTGCAGATGACGATCAGCTATCTCGGCAACCGGCGGCTGGTCTTCGCCAGATGAAGCTCCTATCCGCGGTTTTGCTGGCTTTCGTCTACGTCGTTCTGTTGCTCGGCATCTATGTCGTTCACGCCTGGTACTTCCCGGTTCCCGTCGTCTTCTACAGCGCCATGCTCGACGCGGTGCTGGCGGCAGCGGTGATGGCGGTCGGCATGGTGGCGCTGCCGTGGACGCGGCGAACCTTCGGAGGGTTCGAGCGCCTGCTTCTCATGGTGATCTGGCTGCTCGTCGGCTACGCCTATGCGATCTCGGCCCCGACGGTGCTGGACCGCTCGCTTTCGTTCTACATCCTGGAAAAACTGCAGCAGCGCGGCGGCGGCATCGAGGAATCGCACATCGCGGACGTGTTTGTGCGCGAGTACATGCCCGAGTTCCGGCTGGTCGACGTGCGCCTGACGGAGCAGCTGCAGTCCGGCACGATCACCATCCGGAACGGCTGTGTCATGCTGACGCCGCGCGGATGGTTCATCGCCTCCGTCAGCAGCTATATCCGGGCGCATTTCCTGCCCAAGAAGCGCCTGCTCATGGGCGAATATACCGACGCGCTGGATCATCCCTTCGCCAACAGCCCGAAGGGCGCGCAAGGCTACGAGTGTCATCAGAACTGATGCGGCGTGGACCTATGCCTGGGGACGATCTTCACAGTTGATACAGGTAAAGAGCCGCTCCATTCCAGCGCAAGCCCTCCAATCGCGTGCCAATTTTATCGAGATGATCGGTCATGACGACTTGTTCGTTAGACCCGCCCCAATCATAATTGTGGGAGAAAATAAACCAAACCCGCCCTTTTCCTTTTAGGCCGTCAAGTTCTGTCAAATACGCTTCGTTATGATGTCTATTGCTGGTTCCCATTACGATCTGCACTTTGGACAGATCGAAAAATTCTTCATAATATGAAAATGCTGGGCCGGCGCCATAATAGACATAGACAATATCTTTGTCCTGCTGCTCGGAACTCAGATGGGCCATTGCTGGCTTGATCTCTTCCCTGAGGCGGGGGTGCCACACATATGCTTCCGCCTGATACGCAGGGACGGCCGCCACCCAAACGCATACCGCCAGCGCCGCCGGCAATCCAAGAAACGCCAACCGCTTAAATCGTCCCAGTGATGCGCTGATCCAGCCCAATGGCTCTGCCATCAGCAACAGGACGGCGGGGACCACGAACAGCAACAGGCGCCCTGAAAAGGGATACTTCTGCAGGGCAGACGCGGCCAGAGCCGAAACGACCGGCAATATCAGAATCAATCCCACCTGCCAGCGGCGCAGTAGAATTGCGACGGCTCCGATTGCCGCGAGGAGCATGGCCGCGTCGACGGGAAAAGTACTGAATACCCCGCGGAAGGCCCTCAAGAACCAGCCCCAATCCCGCCACGGCGGGAGCGGCATGAAATTGGCCTGCCAATAGGCCAGCAGGACTCCGGAAGCCGCGGTTTGGCGCAATGAAACAAAATATAGAATTGCCAAACTCACGACCCAAATTGCAACGACGCCGCAATATTTCAAAAACGTCGTCCGGTCCCTTTTCAGGAGGAAATGCACCCCCAGACCGGTACCGGCGCCAGACAGGATGAACACGGCGGGATGCGAAAACCACAGCGCGGCCGCGCCCGCGATGGCCAGCACCACAAAATCTCCGTTGCCCATTTTCCGGTCGAGGGCGCGGACAAACAGCAAGGTCAGGAGGATGGACGTGAGCACGTCGCAGGAGTATTGCTTGACCTCTGAAGCGTAGTAAATGAGCGGATCAAAGATCGCAAAGAATACCAGGGCGGCAATCACGGCTGCGTTCTGGCTGAATATACGCTTCGCCAGTTCGAAAAAGGCGACAATTGAGGCAGAGTCCACAAACCAGAGGAAATATTCTGAGAATATAGTCGGCGTTTCCGAAGAGCGTGGTCAGGAATTTTTCGACAAAGAGAAAGCCGAGCGGCGCCGCCTGGGCATAATCGAGAGGGTGGACGAGGCCGCCGAAGGAGCGGTTGACGATGTTGAGCGCCAACATCGCTTCGTCGAGCGTCAGGGATCGGTCGAATATGTATTGAGACACCCTGAGGACGACGGCGAATATGATGATGACGACGCAGGCAAGTTCGAACGGTGACGAAAATGCTCTCGGCAGGCGCCTGAGTGGAGCGTCAAGGACACCAGAATTGGACAATGCATTCGGCATCGCGGTTCTCGATCGGGTTTGCTCGGTGGAGAATTTCTTCCGGTGGGGCGTTTTGGCGGAGCTAGGGAAGGCGAAACGGGTCGCGGACAGCGCAGTTGCGACGGGGCGCGGTTGCAGGGAAGACGCCACCGACGCGACAGAGGCAGCACGAAGCCCGGCCATCGTCCACGAAGCGCTCTATCCCGTCTGGCGCCTGACGGTCGTCCAATCCCCGTTGCCTCCCTGCTCTTTCTGGGCGCCGCCATCTTCAGGTTAGCGGTGTGTAGCGAGGCTGACAACGTTACGAGAGCAAACGGGCGCCCGGCGCCGCGCGGGTTGCCAAGATCGGGGCTGCTGCGACACCGCCGGGTCCATCGGGCCGCGGCGTTGCCAGGAGGCTTCCCGGATGGTCGGCCGGTTCGGGCGACGTCCCGGTCAGGGGCTGACGTAGCGCATGACCGCCTCGACGACCATCTGGCGTTGCAGGGGCACGTCGGTGCTGTCCCACAGGTCCTTTTCGAAGACGGCGCGCATGGAATAGCGGTTCGACACACGCATGAAGCAGAGCGCGCTGATCATGAAATGCAGGTGCCACGGACTGACGTCGGTGCGGAAGGTGCCATCGCGCTCGCCGCGCTGCAGAACGTCACGCACCGTGTCGAGGGCGATGGCGTTGCGCTCGACCAGCGACGGCCGGCCGGAGATGTGGCGGCCCTTCTCGATGTTCTCGACACTGACCAGACGGACATAGTCGGGATGCTCGGCGTGATAGTCGAAGGTCGCCTCCACCAGACGGCGCATCGCTTCTTCAGGTGGAAGCGCGTCGAGATGCAGCCCCTGCTCGGTGCTGCGGACGCCGCCGTAGGCCTCCTCCATCACGGCGGCGTAGAGCTTCTCCTTGCTGCCGAAGTGATAGTAGATCATCGGCTTGGTGGTGCTGGTGTTGGCGGCGATGGCGTCGACGCGGGCGCCGCTGAATCCCCTGGCGGCGAATTCGCGCATCGCGGCGGAGAGGATTTCCCGTCGCGTCCGTTCGCCGACCTTGGATGAGACGCGCTGCCGGGCGGGAGGTGCCGGCGCCTCCCGGTCATCCGCCGACGACCCGTTGCGCGGCTCGGGCGATCCACCGCCGATCCGATCGGAACGGTCGGCACGGGCGGCGGCAAATTCCTCGTCCAGTGCGGTCAGCATGGCAAGCGCCATCGGCACGCCCACCGCGGGGTCGGCGGTGCCGGTCGACCGTTCGATCACCTTCGCCCGGGACGCATAGTGCGGATGCTCCCAGAGGTCGCGCGGCACCTTCTTCAGGATGCCGATGCGGCCATTGCGCCCGATGCGGACATTTTTCGGAAACGTCGTCACTGAACTCTCCCAACCGCCGACAACGCCGGTATGGAGGGTATGGATTTCGGTCCATAGGTATGGAGTTTGTACACGCAAGCCCCCTCGCCAACAAGCGGCGCGACGCCCGCTTCGGATCCTTCGGCGCCCGGGCGCCACCGACGAAATCCCCGGACCGGCGTCGACGACGAAGTCAAGCCATTGTTTTTCTTTATATTTGTGACCTGTGTCGGGTATCTGATTATCTGGTATGCCAGATATGCGTCGCGTTGTCGCGTCCCCCGGTGAGCCCGCCCTTTTGAATTGACATGAACTACTAGTAGGTTTTGGTTCTGGTCATGGCGCTGCTGCCGGCAACGCACGGAAACGGGGGCAACCTCGGGCGCGTGCGCCGTCCGAAATCGCGGCTGGCGGGGCGCTCCAACAGGTGCCCGCCGGCGGCCAGCCGGCGCGCAGCACAGACGGTCGAACGATTCGATCGCCGCCCAGGCGATTCCGACAGGCGCGGGCCAGGGCGGCAGAAAATGGGAGGTTCTTATGCATAAAGCACTCGCGCGTGCGGTCATGGTCGCGGCCGGTCTGGCCCTGGCCTTTCCCGCCGTCGCCGCCGACTACAGCTTCAAGTTCGCCCACTCGCAGCCGGAAACGTCGGTTCGTCACCAGTCGATGCTGATGTTCAAGGACGCGCTGGAGAAGGCCAGCGGCGGACGGATCGCGGTCGAGATCTTCGGCAGCAGCCAGCTCGGCAGCGAGCCGGAGGTGATGGACATGGTCAAGATGGGCACCGTGCAGGGGACCCGGGGCGGCGCCTTCACCAAGGCGAACAAGAAGTTCCTGATCTATACGCTGCCCTTCCTGTACAACGACACCGACGCCGTCCTGGCGGCCATGCGCAGCGATTTCGGCACGTCCATCGCCAAGGCAGCCGAGGAAAACGGCTACTACATTCCCGCCACGGGCGTCGCCGGCGGCTTCCGCCAGATCACCAACAACAAGCATCCGATCAACGCGCCGGAGGACGTGGCGGGCCTGAAGATCCGCGTGCCGGGCATCGAGACCATCGTCAAGACGATGCAGGCGCTGGGCGCCAATCCGACGTCCATCCCCTATGGCGAAGTCTACATGGCGCTGAAGATGGGCGTCGCCGACGGCGAGGAGAACCCGCCCTCGAACATCGCCGAGATGAAGTTCTACGAAGCGCAGAAATACATGTCGCTGGTCAACTACCAGATCCATCCCGATCCGTTCATGGTCAATCTGGCCTGGTATCAGGCGCTGCCCGACGACCTCAAGGCGGCCTTCGACACGGCAGCCAAGGATGCGATGGCATGGAGCGACGAGCACTGGCTGGCCTCCGAGGCCGACTATCTGGCCTTCCTCAGGGGCAAGCTTGCCGTCAACGAGATCACGGCGGAGAACCGCGCCAAATTCATCGTCGCGGTGCGCCCGGTGTGGGACGAATACATCGCCAACGGCACCTTCACGGCTGACGAAGTGGCGCAGGCTGTCGCCGCCGCCGGCATGTAGCCTCTGACTGCCGGCGCTCCTCCCCGAGCGATCCGGAGGGTGCCTGGCACCCTCCGGATTTCGGGGGAGCCGGCAAGGCCCGCAAGCGCAGCCATGACCCACCCGACGCCCGCCGACGGACCAAGCTTCGCGCTCCGCCTGGAACGCCTGCTGGTGCGGGCACTGACGGTGCTGCTCACCGCCGTCTTCGCGCTGATCTTCGCGCTCGTCGTGCTGCTGGTCGTGCTGCGCTACGGCTTCAACAGCACCATCGTCGGCGGCAGCGAGGCGGCGGTCATGCTGTTCATCTACACGACGGCACTGGGCGCGTCGGTCGACATCGCCCGCGGCCGGCACATCCGTATCGAATCGCTCATCGGCCTGCTGCCCGGCGCCTGCGCAACGCCGTCGAAATGATCAACCTCGTTCTCATCGGCACCCTCCACACCTTCCTGTTCTTCTACAGCCTCCAGTGGATCGGCGTGGTCGGCGGCAGCGAGGACCCGGTGCTGCACACGCCGGAAGGCATCGTCGAGGCGGCGATTCCGATCGGCTGCCTGTTCGCCGTCCTGTTCTGCGTGACCCGGCTCGTCGCTCTGGCGCTGCCGACGCGCGCCGGCACGGAGTGAGGCGATGCTCCTCCTGATCGGCAGCCTCGTCGTCTTCATGGCGGTTGGCGTGCCCATCGGCTTTTCCATGGGCCTCAGCGGGCTCATCTATTTCCTCACCTATCAGCCGATGCTGATTCCGGTGCTGCCGGCGCGCGTCTTCGCCGGCATGAACTCATCGATCATGCTGTCGCTGCCGCTGTTCATCGTCATGGGCCACTTGATGAACCATGGCGGTCTGACCGCCCGGCTGATCGATTTCTGCATGCTGTTCGTCGGGCGCCTGCGCGGCGGCCTGGGTCTGGTCTCGGTGATGACCTCGATGGTCTTCGGCGGCATTTCCGGCTCGTCGGTCTCCGACGCCGCCTCGATCGGCCAGGTGATGATCCCGGCCATGCAGCGCAAGAACTATCCGGTGCGCATGGCGACCGGCGTGATCGCGGCCTCCTCGACCATGGGCATGATCATTCCGCCGAGCATTCCGATGGTGATCTATGCCTTCGCGGCGTCCGAATCGGTCGGCCGCCTGTTCCTCGGCGGCCTCATCGCCGGCGTCATGGTCGGCGTCTTCATGATGGGCATCGTCCTGGTCCTCGCCCACCGCAACAACTATCCGCGCGAGGAGGTCGATCTCTCGCCGAAGGAGATCCTGCGCTCCACCCTGGACGGCCTGCCGGCCCTGCTGATGCCGCTGATCGTGGTCGGCTCGGTGGTCACGGGAATCGCGACGGCGACCGAATCGGCCGCGGTGGGCGCCGCCTACGCCCTGCTCGTCGGCCTGTTTGTCTATCGCGGGCTCAAGGTCGGCGACCTGCCGAGGCTGTTCGGCGAGGCGATCCTCAGTTCCGCCAATGTGATGATCATCATCGCCTTCTCCGGCGTGTTCACCTGGATCCTCGCCCTGGAACACGTCACCGAGGCCATCGGCCTCCTCTTCGTGCAACTGCAGCTCGGGCCCCAATCGGCCCTTCTGGTGGTCGCCGTGGTCATCCTCGCCATCGGCTTCTTCGTCGACGTCAGCCCGGCCATCCTGCTGCTGACGCCGGTCTTCCTGCCGGCCCTCAAGATGCTCGGCGTGTCGCCGATCCAGTTCGGCGCGGTGCTCATTTCCGGGCTAGCCGTCGGGCTGGTCACGCCGCCGGTCGGCATGTGTCTCAACGTCTGCGCCAGCGTCTCCGGCGAGAGCATCATTTCGGTGTTCCGCGGCGCCCTGCCCTTCCTCCTGGCCAACCTGCTGGTGCTGATCCTGGTCAGCCTCCTGCCGCCGCTCAGCACCTGGCTGCCCGAACTGCTGATGGGGCCGTAGTCGTCGCCAGATCCCCGCCGAATCAGCCGAGCCTGGCCGCGATGGTCCGCAAGCGGTCGCCGGCGTGGCGGAAGAACATGGTGTAGGACTGGCAGAAGTAATTGTGCCCGGGCTCGCCGTCCTTGGAGCGCAGGAAGCGGTGCTTGGGGCAGCCGCCGTTGCAGGCGAAGCGGAATTCGCAGGCGCGGCACTGGGCGGTCAGCGCGTCGCGCTTCTGGTTGCCGAAGGTCTCCGCCGTCTCCGACCAGGCGAGCGCGCCGATCGGCGTCTCCATGATGTTGCCCAGCCGATAGGCGGGATAGACGAAATGGTCGCAGGCGTAGAGGTCGCCGTTGTGCTCCATGGCGAGCCCGGTCCCGCAGGTCTCGGCGAACACGCACAGGGAGGCCGGCAGCCCCATCCACAGGCCGACCTGGTTCTCGAAGAACTGGATGAAGACGCGACCGAGGTCCTGGCGGTACCAGCTGTCGAAGACATCGCAGAGGAACTTGCCGTAGGCGCGCGGCGAGACGCTCCATTCGGTGACGCCATGGGCGGGGTCGTCGTCGACCTGCGGTGCCGCGGCGAGGCCTCCGTCCGCGGCGCGCCGCTCGACGATGGGGATGAACTGGAGGTGGGCCGTGCCGAGCCCGCGCAGGAAGCGGTAGACCTCCTTGCCGTGAATCGCGTTCTCGCGGTGGACGGTGGTGAGGATGTTGAACTTGACGCCGTGCCGGCGGAGCCGGTCGAGCCCCTGCATCACCTTGTCGAAGGTCGGCCGCCCGGCCCGGTCGCGCCGGTAGCGGTCGTGGATCGGGCGCGGGCCGTCGATGCTGATGCCGACCAAAAAGTCCTCGCGGGCGAGGAAGCGCCCCCAGTCATCGTCGAGCAGCATGCCGTTGGTCTGGAAGCTGTTCTCGATGCGGACGCCGACCGGACAATGCTGCTTCTGAAGTGCCACCGCCCGCTCGAAGAAATCGACCCCGAGCATGGTCGGCTCGCCCCCCTGCCAGGCGAACAGCACCCGGCGCTCGCCGGCCGCGACCTCCGCGGCGATCAGGTCGCGCACATAGCGCTCCAGCACCGCATCCGGCATGCGGAACCGCTTCTCGTCGGGGTAAAGCTTCTCCTTCTCCAGGTAGTAGCAATACGCGCAATCGATGTTGCAGCGCGGCCCGATGGGCTTGGTCATCACGTGGAAGGCATGCGGCGTGGTCATCGCCCCCGATACTGCCCACCTCTGTGCCGGCCACTCAAGGGCCGCACGACAGATCTCGCGGGGGGACGCCGGCCGTCAGCGCGGGCTGCCCGGCCAGCATGCCGCTCAATCGAACGCGCGGAGCGGCGCCCCGATTGACGCGCGAAATCGAGCGGACTTGGGCGGCGCCATCAATCGCCCTTGACCGCCCACATCTCGATTTCCACCCTGAAATCGGAGAGCAGGCCGGCCTGCACGGCGGTCCGTACCGGCAGGGGACGCGGCAGCAGTTCTTCGTAGACCCGGTTGAAGCGGGCCCATTCGTCGAGATCGCGCAGATAGACGTTCACCTTGAAGACGCCGGCGAAATCCACGCCGGCGGTGGCGAGCTGGCGCCGGCAGTTCTCCAGCGCCGAACGGGTCTGCTCCTCGATGGTGTCGCCGTTGATCTGTCCGTCGAGCCCGACGGCGACCTGCCCGGAGATCACCACAAGCCGTCGGGCGTCGACCTCCACGACCGGCGAATAGGGCCCGGCGGTCTTATGCTGGATGGCGCCTGCGGGGATGAACTTGCGCTGGCGATCGTCTCCCATTTCCTCACAGCCTCCGGCTATTCTTTCACGGCCCCGGTCACCAGATCGGCCATGACGTATCGCCACACCAGGGCAACCAGGATCAGTGTCGGAAGGATCGCGATGAAGATCGCGGTGTTGAGCAGGCTCCACGAAACGTCGGGATTGCGCGCGAGCGCCGCCATGACCGCCGACACCGGCCGGCTGGTGGCGTCGCCCGACAGGACGTGGGCGAACATGAACTCGGCATAGGAGAGCATGAATGCGAACAGGCCGGTCGCCGCGATCGGCGCCACCGCCATCGGCACGGCGATCCGCGTGAACACCTGAAACCGGGAGCAGCCGTCGACCGTGGCCGCCTCGAACAGTCCCTGCGGCATCTTTCTGAAGAACACCGACAGGATGAACACGGTGAAGGGCAGCGCCTTGGCGGCATGCACCAGGATGATGGCGAGCTTGGTGCCGAGAAGCCCGGCGGCCTGGAGCATCATGTAGATCGGGGTGATCAGCGCGACGGTCGGCACCAGCGGACTGAGAATCAGGAACATGAAGGTCAGCTTCTTGCCCGGAAAGGCGTAGCGGGCGTAGACGAACGCCGCCGGCGCGCCGAGAAGCAGGTTGAGCGCCATCGCCGCCGCGGCGACCTGGGCGCTGTTCCACAGGCTGAGCGGCACCTGGCGCGCCGCGTCCGAGATCATCGTGCGGTTGGCGCCGGTGTTGAGATAGGCGGGCGGTATCTCGCCGGTGAAGATGTAGCGGTAGTTCTCCAGCGTCACCTCGTCGAACAGGTGGTGCTGGGCGGAGAACATGATGCGGTCCGGCACCACGCTGCCGATGAACGCCAGCACCACCGGGCCGCCGGTGAACAGCAGGATGAGGAAGGCCCACACGGCCGTCATGACGGGGTTATGACGCCGCATCGGCCTTGTCCTCGAAAAGGTCCGACGGAATCGCCCGGGTGATGGCCACGATGAGCAGCGCCGAAATGAGGACCACGATGAAGGCGACCGCGGCCCCGGCGCCGAAATCGTACATCGAGAAGCTCTCCTTCCAGATCTGGAAGGAGAGGAGCGTCGTCGACGTCCCCGGCCCGCCGCCGGTCAGCGCATAGACCAGGTCGTAGCTGGTGAAGGAGGTGAGCGCGTTGTAGACGAGCAGGACGACGATGATCGCCTTGATCTGCGGAAAGGTGACCAGCCAGAAACTCTGCCCCGGCGACGCGCCGTCGACCGTGGCCGCCTCGATGATCTCCGGGTTGATCGCCGACAATGCCGCCATGACGAGCACCACCGAGAACGGAATCTGGGTCCACACGTGGGCGACCACGATCGAAACGAAGGCGAGATTGGGATCGGTGAGCCAGCCGATCGAATGGCTGATGAGGTGCAGGTCGCTGAGCAGCGAGTTGATGACGCCCCAGCTCGGATGGAAGATCCACGTCCACAGCACGGCACTGATGGCGCCGGGCAGCACCCAGGGCAGCAGGATGATCGAGCGGAGGAAGCCGACGCCGAAGAATTCGCGGTGGAGGAACAGGCCGACGGCCGTGCCGAGGCCGACGATCAGCGGTGCCGAGACGACCGTGAAGAGCAGCGAATTGCGCAGCGCCACGCCGAAATATTCGCCGGTGATGACATTGCGGTAGTTGTCGAGGCCGACCCAATCCTCGCCGGGGAAGAGCAGCATGACCTGGTGGAGGCTCGTCCACAGGGCGTGGGCGATCGGGAAGATCGTCAGCAGCGCCACCGGAATCAGCGCCGGCAGAATCCAGGGGACCGGAAACCGCTTGATCGTCCACATGCTGCCCGCGCTGCGCTCGTACAACGGCGGCGGCCTCAGCCGCCGCCGCGGGATCTGGTGACCTGGCTCCGGATCACTTCTTCATCATCTTATCGCGCAGATCGTTCCAGCGCTGGGCGCCGGCCTTCATCACTTCGTCGACGCTGGCCTGGCCGACCATCGCCTTGGCGAGCAGCGGGCGGAAATAGGCCGACCACACGGTCGTCCATTCCGTCCAGGTGCCGGCGCGGGCCGTCGCCACCTGCTGCTTCAGCGTGGTCATGTCGATCCACTTGTTCCACGCGGCGAGCACGTCGGGATCGTTGAACAGCGACAGCTGGCCGAAGCCGAGGCCCTTCTCGACCGCCCAGCGCTTGGCCACCGTGTAGGGCTTTCCGTCCATGAAGTTGACGAACTTCCACGCCGCCTGAGCCCGCTCGGGATCCTTCATCGCCTGGGCGGTGATCGAATAGAACTTGGTGAAGCCGAGCGTCCCGTGGGCCTTGCCCGGCATCGGCGCCAGCGCGAACTGGCCGGCGAGAGGCTGCTCCGCCACATTGTTGAGGGCGGCCAGATTGTAGTTGTAGAGCACGGTGAACACGCTCTTGCCGGTGTTCATCTGCGGCACGACCTTCGATTCGTGCGTCTCCTGGTCGACGAGATCCTTCTTGAAGGCGTCGGCGAGCCACTGCAGCTGCTTGTAGGCGTCGTTGTTGGGATCGTCGAAGATCGCCTTGCCGTCGGCATCGAACAGATCGCCGCCGCGGCCGTAGACCTGGGCGACGAAGGCGTCGAAGAAGTTGGGCAGCTCCTGGCTGTACTCGTAGCTGATCGGATGCTCCATGCCGCCCGCCTTCAGCTTCTCGGCGGCGGCCATCACCTCGTCCCAGGTCTGCGGCACGGCGATGCCGTTATCGGCCAGGATCTTCTTGTTGTAGAGGAACGAGATCGTGTCGGCGTAGTAGGGCAGACCGTAGAGCTTGCCCTTGTAGGTCATGTCCGCCTTGGCGAAGCCGGCCATGTCCGCCTTCAGATCGTCGAGCACGTCCTTGGGCGCCAGGTCGTCGAGCGGGGCGAGGAAGCCGGCCGAGGCCCAGCCGGGCAACCAGTCCTGCCCGACATAGGCGACGTCGGTCGGCGTGCCGCTGCGGAAGCGCAGCACCATGCTGTCGGGATAATCCGGCCAGGTGTAATCGGTCACATGGACCTTGATGCCGGGATTGGCGGCCTCGAACTTCGCCACGTTGTCCTGGATGGTATCGAGCGAGTAGTTCCAGACCGTAAACTCGAGGGTGATGTCCTTGGCCGCGGCCGGCTGGGCGAGAGCAGCGCTCACGACCAAAGCTGCCGAAGCCAACAGATGACTTGCCTTCATGTCCTTTGTCTCCCTTTCCCCAAACACGCCATGGGCGCATCCGCCGGATGCGACAAATCCACTGCACCGGACCGTTGACACCGCGCCGCCGCCGGCCAACTATAAAGCGCTTGCGACCATTTGCAACCACTCTCGATCAATTGAGACCATGATGGGCGATCAGACCTTGGCAGGGGCCAACTTCATCGGCGGGACATGGACGGCGACCGGCGACGGCGAGCGCCATGTCGTGCGCAGTCCGATCGATCAGGCGGAGATCGGCTCGATCGCCTGGAGCGATCGCGCGACCGCGGCCGCCGCACTGGCAGCGGCCCGCGCGGCGCAGGCCGGCTGGCGCAAGGTGCCGGTGTTCGAGCGGGCGGCGGTCTGCCGGCGCATCGCCGCCGAGATCCGCCGGCGGCACGCCGAGCTTTCCGACCTGCTCTGCCGCGAGCAGGGCAAGCCCATCGCCGAGGCCCGCTTCGAGGCCGGCAAGGCTGCCGACGGCTTCGACCTGGCGGCCGATCTGGTGCGCTATCTCGAAGGATCGACCATCCCGACCGCCGATCCGAAGAAGCGGGTGATGAGCTTCTATCAGCCGCGCGGCGTCTATGCGGTGATCACGCCGTGGAACTTCCCGCTCAACATCCCGGTGGAATATCTGGCGCCGGGCATTGCGGCGGGAAACGCCATCGTCTGGGCGCCGGCGCCGACCACGTCCCTGTGCGCGGTGGCGCTCACCGCGGCGATCGAGGCGGCCGACCTGCCGGCCGGGGTGCTCAACCTGGTGACCGGCGCCGGGCCGGTCGTCGGCGACGAGATCGTCTCCAATCCCGATTCCGACGCCATCGCCTTCACCGGCAGCCCGGCGACCGGCAAGCGCATCATGGAGCGCTCGCCGGGCAAGCCGCATCTGATGGAAATGGGCGGCAACGGGCCGGTCGTCATCCTCGCCGACGCCGACCTCGACCGCGCGGCGGAAGCGACCGCCTCGGGCTGCTTCGTCAACGGCGGCCAGGTCTGTTCCTCGTCGGAACGCATCATCGTCCATCGCGCCGTCTATGACGCCTTCGCCGAACGCATGGTGGCGGCGGCGAAGGCGATCGTGGTCGGCGATCCGCGCACGGCCGGGGTCACCATGGGGCCGCTCAACAACGAAGTGGTGGCGCGGAAAGTGGCGGCGCACGTCGCCGACGCCGTCGACCGCGGGGCGAAGGTCCTCATCGGCGGAAAGCCGCCCGCGGGCATGCCGAGCCCGCTCTATTTCCTGCCCACGGTGCTTGCCGATGTGTCGCGCGACAGCCTGATCAATTGCGAGGAGACCTTCGGCCCGGTGGCGCCGCTGATCCCGGTCGACAGCGACGACGAGGCGATCGCGGTCGCCAATGCCAACCGCCTCGGGCTGGTCTCCAGCGTCTTCACCCAGGACCTCGACCGCGCCTTCCGGTTCATCGACGCGCTGCCGACCGGCATCGTCAACGTCAACGACACGTCGAACTATTGGGAGCTGCACATCCCCTTCGGCGGAATGTCGGGCAAGGACAGCGGCGTCGGCCGTCTCGGCGGCCGCCATACGCTGATGGCAATGTCGGACCTGAAGACGGCCACCATTTCGCTGAGGTGAAGGCATGCGCTGGGAGGAAATGACGAGCCCGGAGATCGACGGGCTCGACCGCGACCGGACCGTCGTGCTGCTGCCGCTGGGTTCGGTCGAGCAGCACAGCAACCACATGCCGGTCGGCACCGATACCCTGTTGGCGCATGCGGTCGCGCTGGCGGCGGCGGACAGGACCGGCGCCGCGGCCACGGTGGTGCTGCCGCCGCCCTGGTACGGCTTTTCCGCCCATCACACGCGCTTTGCCGGCACCGTCACGCTGCCGGTCGCCACCCTGATCGACCTTGCCGAGCGCATCGTCGACAGCGTCGTCGCGCACGGCTTTCGCCGCCTGGTCATCGTCAACGGCCATGGCGGCAACGGCGGCGCGATCGACGTCATGGCCGCCGAACTCGGCCATCGCCACTACGGGCGGGCGCGGATCGCCGCCCTCACCTATTTCCAGCTCGCCCGCGAGGAGATCGCGGCGCTGCGGAAATCGCCGGCCGGCGGCATGGGCCATGCGGGCGAGTTCGAGACGGCGATGATGATGCATCTGCGTGCCGACCTGGTGAAGGCCGACCGGGCGGTGACCGTCTATCCCGATCCGGGCTCCGCCTATCTCAACACCGATCTCCTCGCCTCGTCGGCGGCGCGAACCTACCTCGATTTCAAGGACCTCTCGCCGACCGGCGTCCTCGGCGACCCGTCGCATGCGACGCCCGAAGCCGGCGCCCGCTATTTCGCCGCGGTCGCCGACGCGCTGGCGCGCTTCATCGACGATTTCGCCGGCTGGCCGATCACAGGGAAGGAACCATGACTGCCAAAGCCCCGTTGCGCGTCGGCGTCATCGGACTGGGGTTCTTCGGCGAGCGTCACGCCCGCATCTACCGCAGCCTTCCGCAGGCCGAGCTGGTTGCCGTGTGCGACACCGATGCCGGGCGCGCGTCCCGCGTCGGCGGCGCGCTCGCGGCGGCGCCGCTGACCGATGCGGGTGCCCTGCTGGCGCGCGACGACATCGCCGCGGTGAGCATCTGCCTGCCCGACCGTCTGCACACCGAGGTGGCGATCGCCGCGGCGGCGGCCGGCAAGGCGATCCTGCTCGAGAAGCCGCTGGCGCACGACTACGACCATGCCCGGCGCATCGTCGCGGCGGTCGAGAAGGCCGGCGTGCGCTTCATGGTCGCCCACATCCTGCGCTTCGATCCACGCTATGTGCAGGTCTACGAGGCGGCGGCGCCGGAGCGCCTGGGGCGCCCGATCCATCTCAGGGCGAAGCGCAACGGCACCCGCGCCACCGCGCGGCGGCTGGGCAGCGCCTCCTCGATCCTGTTCTACATGGGCGTGCATGACATCGACGCGATGCAGTGGATCGCCCGCTCGCCGATCGTGCGGGTCTATGCGCAGAAGATCGGCGTTCTCGGCACCGGCAACGAGGATGCGCTTTACGCCGTGGTCAATTTCGCCAACGGCGCCATCGGCCAGATCGACTACAGCTGGGCGTGGCCCGACGGGCTGATGAACGGCTACCGGGCGGCATTCGAGGTCGTCGGCGAACGCGCCGCGGCGAGCCTCGACGTCACCGACCAGGGTTTCGCCGTCGTCGACGACGAGCGCACGACCGGCGGCGATACCCACCTGTGGCCGGAGATCAACGGCCGCATCGTCGGCGACCTTGCCGACGAACTGGCTCACTTCGTCAGCGCCGTGCAGGACGGCGAAGCCTTCGTCCAGCCCTATCAGGAGGCCCTCGCCGCGATCCCGGTTCTCGATGCCCTGGCGCAGTCGGCCAATTCCGGCCAGCCGGTGGAGGTGCGGCGCTAAATGGTTTGTTTTAGTCGAGATTAGTTGCTATCTGCACCGAGTCGGCGCCCCTCCCGTCCGGCCCGAAAAGCGAGATCCATGCCACCGACCCCCGAACTGGAACCGCTGGTTTCGATCGCGACCCACGAACGGGCGACCCCGTCGCTGGTCTACCGGTCGCTGCTGCGCAGCCTGCACGACGGCTATCTTCAGCCGGGCGCCAAGCTGCCCAACGAGCGCGACATCGCCAAGCAGCTGAAGACCAGCCGGACGGCCGTCCGCAACGCGCTGACCATGATGGAGCGGCAGGGGCTCATCCGCCGCCGGGTCGGCAGCGGCACCTTCGTCACCGAAGACGCCAACCAGATCTTCGACCGGATGGACCAGACGAACATCGCGGCGCACGACGACGTGCCGAGCTTCGTCGAGATCGTCGAAGGCCGCCTCCTGTTCGAGCCGGCGATGATGCAGATCGTGGTCAGCCGGATCGAGGAAGACGAAATCCGGGCGATGCGGGCGATGCTCGACGACATCCTGCACGCACCGACGTGGCGTGAGTTCAAGGAGTGCATCTACTCCCTGCACAAGCTGATCTTCGCGGCCACCAAGAACAAGTTCCTCATCCAGATCATGGACAGCATCCTCGCCGACCGGCGGGCGGTGGTCTTCGACGGGCGCAGCACCGATCAGCCGGCACCGCCGCCGGTCCGCCAGCAGACGCACAAGGAACTGGCGGCGATCGTCGATGCGATCGCGCAGCGCAAGGGCAAGCATGCCCAAGAGCTGATGAACGACCACCTCATCCGCATGCTGGCGACGGTCAACATCTGGCAGTAGCCCAGGCGGGCTGCCGGATCATCGCATCCCTTCCCCCGGGTTCGACGCGCTCGCGGCAGGACCCGCGCGCTGGCGCCGCTTGCGAGCGCTGGCGTGCGCTTCGCAGCGCTACGCAAAGCCGCCCAGCTGCCGCGACAGCTCGCGTGCGGCATCGGCGGCTTCCAGGCGAAGCTGGTCGAGCTTGGCGAGCGTGTAGCGCGACGATGGTCCAGACAGGCTGATCCCCGAGGTGACGGTGCCGTCGCGTTCGAAGACGGGAACCGCCAGGCAACGCATGTCGTCGTGGAACTCGCGGTCGTCGATGGCGTAGCCCTGGATGCGGATCTTCTCCATCTCGCGGCGGAACTGGTCGGCATCGACGATCGTCTTTTCCGCGACCCTCGGCAGCCCCTTGGCGATGATCGCCTCGACCCGGCGGGTGTCCTGAAACGCCAGGATCGCCTTGCCGATGGAGGTGCAGTGCAGCGGCGAGCGGTCGCCGATCTGGAAGTCGACGGCGACGAGCTGCGTGCCCTTGACGCGCTGGACGAGCACCGTGGCATCGCCGTCGTGGACGCAATAGTGGACCGTTTCGCCGGTGCGCTCCGATATGCGTGCCAGCGCCTGCGACACCAGCCGGGAGCGATCGCCGCCGGTCAGCAGGTTCCGCGTCAACGACAGCAGCCGAAAGCCGAGCCGGTATGTCTTCAGCGATTTGTCGCGCGTGACGTAGCCCGCCTCGAGCAGCGTCATCAGCATCCGGTAGGCCGTGCTGCGGTCGGCGCCGACGCCCTCGGCGACGTCGGCAACCGACATCGGCCGCCGGGAGGCCGCCAGAATCTCCATCACGTTCAGGGCCCGCAACACCGTCGAGCTCTTGTTGGAATCGCCCACGCTCATGACCAAAGCCTCACGTTCTGTTCAATATTCGTATACACGAGTTGGATTACCCGATAAAAGTCGATATTCGTTGTGCATGTACAATTGTCGCATCGCGACCTATCGGAAGGCCGGCGCACTTGCGACCATGCCGGACCACGCGGCTAACCATGGAGAGCCGCCTGCGCGCACCAGCCTGGCGTGCGACCGGCGGTCGCCCGCGGCACCGCCAGAGGATGCGGGTGTGGCGCAACCCTTTGGCATCTATGGGAATATTGGAAGCGGTAAACGCCGCAGCCAAGACCTGCGGGCAGATGGCACGGGGCGCGCGCGGACTGCCCGAGGCACGGCACGGCGCCGTTCGTTGACTTTCTGGAAGACGCAATCTACTGAAATACGTCGGATCAATTTCGACCAAATGAGACCATAATCGAACCAAGGGAGGACCGCGCCCGTGAACATGCTGATCGATGGCGCGTGGACGTCTGCCAGTGACGGGGCAACCGACGAAATCCGCAATCCGGCGACCGGCGCCCTGATCGATACGGTGCCGCGCGCCAGCGCGGAGGACGTGGCGCGGGCGGTCGCGGCGGCCCAGGCCGGCAAGAAGCGCATTGCCGCCGTGCCGGCGCATGAGCGCTGCGCGATCCTGATGCGCGTCGCCGATCGCATCGAGGCCGAACAGGACGGGCTGGCGCGCCTGCTGGTCAGCGAGAACGGCAAGACCCGCCGCGAGATCGCCAACGAGATCCGCGTGGCGGCGCGCATCTGGCGCGGCTACGCGGAAGAGGCCAAGCGCCTCTTCGGACGGTCGGTGCCGCTCGATTCGATCCCCGGCCTGGAACGGTCGCTGGCGGTCACGGTGCATCGGCCGCTGGGCGTCGTTGCGGCCATCGTGCCCTTCAACTATCCGGCCGAACTGTGGTCGCACAAGGCCGCCGGGGCTCTGGCGGCGGGCAATGCGGTCATCACCAAGCCGCCGGAAGAATGTCCGCTGACGATCATGAGGATCGCCGAGTTCATGGAAGAGGCCGGCCTGCCGCGCGCGGCGCACCAGCTGCTCACCGGGCCGGGCGAGACGACCGGCGCGGCGCTGGTCAGCGCACCCGGCGTGCAGATGGTCGCCATGACCGGCAGCACCGCGGCCGGCCGCCATATCGCCAGGGCGGCGGCCGAGACCCTGAAGAAGGTGCACCTCGAACTCGGCGGCAACGACGCCACCATCGTCTGCGGCGACGCCGATCCGCTGACCACCGCATCCGACCTGATCGCCGGCCGCTTCACCAGCGGCAACGGCCAGATCTGCTGCGCGGTCAAGCGCGTGCTGGTCGAAGATTCGCAATTCGACCGGCTGAGCGAGGCGCTTCTGGCCAAGACGCAGTCGCTGCGGCTCGGCGATCCGGCCTCGGACGATACCGATGTCGGACCGCTGATCTCGGAGGCGGCGGCGCGACGCGTCGAAGACCAGGTCAATCGCGCCGTGGCCGACGGCGCCCGGGTGCTGACCGGCGGGACCCGGCGCGGCGCGTTCTACGATCCGACGATCCTCACCGACATCGCGCGGGGCAGCTCGGTCTACGACGAGGAGATCTTCGGTCCCGTCCTGCCGCTCTACCGGTTCGGCGACTTCGAGGAAGCGCTGGCCATCGCCAACGATACCGCCTACGGCCTGCAGGCGGCCATCTACACCAGCGACATGGGCCGGGTGATGCGCGCCTTCCAGCGCCTCGACGTCGGCACCGTCATCGTCAACCACACGACCGCAATCCGGGTCGAGAACCTGCCGTTCGGCGGGACCAAGATGAGCGGCAACGCGCGCGAGGGAATCCACGATACGCTGCTCGACATGACCGAGCAGAAGACGCTTCTGTTGAGCGACATCTTCTCGCCGGCGGAGGCGTGAGCCCATGCTCCGCGTCGACCACGTCAGCAAGAGCTACGACGGCAATCTTGCGTTGAAGGACGTGTCGTTCGGCGCGGAGAAGGGGCGCGTGGTCGCACTGTGCGGCGAAAACGGCGCCGGCAAATCGACGATGATGCGCATCCTGTCCGGCGCCATTCTTCCCGACAGCGGCGAGATCAGCCTCGACGGCGAGCGGATTTCGGTCACCGACCCGGCCGACGCGATCCGCCTGGGAATCCGCACCGTCTATCAGGAACTCAGCCTGCTGCCGCACATCACGGTTGCCGAGAACATCATGCTCGGGCGCATGCCGGCGGCCGGTCCGCGATGGCGGGTCGACTGGCGCGCTGCCGAGGATCGCGCATCGGAGGTCCTTGGCGACTTCGGATTTCCCGACATCGACGTGCGGGCACGCGTCTCCGAGCTTTCCGTGTCGGTGCAGCAGATCGTCGAGATCGCCAAGGCCCTGGTCGAACGGCCGCGCGTCCTCATTCTCGACGAGCCGTCCTCGGTGCTCTCGGTCAGGGAAACCGATCGTCTGTTCGCGCGCATCCGCGAGCTGACGGCCGCGGGAACCATCGTTCTCTACGTCTCGCATCGGCTGGAGGAGATCTTCGAGATCTCCGACGACGTGGTCGTGCTCAAGGACGGTGCCGGAGTGCTGGCGGCCCCGACCAGCGAAGTCGACCGCCAGCGCCTGATCACCGCGATGGTCGGCCGCTCGCTCGAGGCGATCTATCCGCAACGCGATCGCGTCGCGGGCCAACCGGTGCTCGAAGTCCGCGGCCTGTCGCGGAGCGGCGCCTTCGCCGACGTCAGCTTCTCGGTCCACGCCAGGGAGATCGTCGGCATGTTCGGCCTGGTGGGAAGCGGCCGCAGCGAAGTCGCCTACACCATCTTCGGGGCGACGCCGGCGGCCGGCCGGCGACGTCCTCATCGATGGCAAGCCGGTGCGCATCGCCAGCCCGGGCGATGCGATCCGCTGCGGCGTGGTGCTGGTCACCGAGGACCGCAAGCACGATGGACTGCTGCTCGATGCCGGCGTCGTCGACAACGGCGGCCTCGCCTCGATGCCGCGCTTCGCCCGCTCCGGCATGCTGGATTGCGCGCTGCAGGCCAAAGAGGTCTACGCGGAGCAGGATCGGCTTGACGTGAAGCCGCGGCGGTCACGCGGTCCGGTTCGCTCGCTGTCGGGCGGCAACCAGCAGAAGGTCGTCCTCGGCAAGTGGCTGATGCTCGAGGGCGTCCGCGTCTTCATCTTCGACGAGCCGACGCGCGGCGTCGATATCGGCACCAAGGTCGAGATCTACCGGATCATCGCCGCGATCGCGGCGAACGGCTCGGCCGTCCTGCTGATTTCGTCGGAGATGCCGGAGGTGCTGGGCCTCAGCGACCGCCTTCTGGTCATGCGCAACGGCCGTATCGTCGCCGATCTGGCCAAGGATGATTTCAGCATGGAGACGGTCTTTGGCCACGCGGCCGGCGTCACCAAACGGAGTGCTTGAGCGATGATTGCGAGCGAGCCGGCACCCAAATCCCTCGCCAGCGGCCGCATTGCCGGCATGCGGCTTGCGGATGTGGCCTTCGCCGCGTCGATCCTGGCGCTGGTGGTCTTCGCCAGCCTCGCCTCCGATACCTTCCTGACCCAGCGCAACATCGTCTCGATCAGCCGGCAGATCGTCACCAACGGCTTCCTCAGCCTGGGCATGCTGGTGGTCGTGCTGACCGGCGGCATCGATCTTTCGGTCGGCTCGATCGTCGCCTTCTCGGGGCTGCTGGCGACCGGGCTGCAGGCGCAGATGCCG
Source organism: uncultured Alphaproteobacteria bacterium (assembly GCA_963784605.1). Classification (GTDB taxonomy): domain Bacteria; phylum Pseudomonadota; class Alphaproteobacteria; order Rhizobiales; family Kaistiaceae; genus CAVSRC01. Next base: position 210,004 of record CAWARW010000003.1, on the reverse strand, counting down.
TTCGAGGTGGCCATCCTGGTCGCCCTGCTGGTCGGCGTGGTCGTCGGCGCGGTCAACGGCATCATCATCGCCCGCTTCAACCTGCAGCCGTTCATCGTCACCCTGGCCACGATGGGGAGCACGCGCGGCCTGCTCTACATGTACTCGGAGACGCCGGCCTATCCGGTCGATCCGCTGTTCCGCGGGCTGCTCGGCGGCGGCTTCATCGGCCCCTTCCCGGTGCCGGCGCTCATCCTGCTGGCGACGCTGCCGGTCATCTGGTTCTACCTGAACCGCACCACCTCGGGACGGGCGGTCTACGCCATCGGCGTCAACATGGAGGCGGTCCGCCTCGCCGGCATCAACGTGCGGCTGCATCTGATCACCGCCTACGTCATCAGCGGCTTCCTGGCCGCGGTGGCCGGCGTCGTGCTCGCCTCGCGCCTCGGCATCGCGCAGCCGTCGGTCGGCGTCGGCTACGAACTCGACGCGATCGCGGCCGTGGTCATCGGCGGCGGCATCCTCGGCGGCGGCGGCGGCACCGTCATCGGCGTCGCCGGCGGCGTGCTGGCGCTCGCCGCAGTCGACAACATCCTGAACCTGTTCAACGTCGAGTCCTACTACCAGCAATTCCTGAAGGGCGTGATCATCCTGGTCGCGGTGCTGGCCCGGAGAAAGTCGTCCTGACGGAACGCACCGGCGCTTCTCCCTCATGGAGGCAGCGCCACCAAGAACGAAGGGAGAGAGAACGTGAAACACCTGATGAAAGGACTGATCGCGGCCGGCGCGCTGGCGCTGGCGGCGGCAAGCCCGGCGGCTCCGGCCCAGGCGAAGGACATCAAGATCGGCATCGTCAACTTCACCCTGTGCTGCTCGTACTTCATCGGCATGGACAAGGCGATCGCGGACGAGGCGTCGGCCTACAAGAACATCACCACCATCTCGACGGACGCCAAGGGCGATGCCGCAAAACTGACCTCGAACGTCGAAGACCTGCTCGCCCAGAAGGTTGACGGCCTGATCATCAGCGGCGGCCCGCTGGCGGCCGCGCCGGAGGCCCTCGATGCCGCCAAGCAGGCGGGCGTGCCGGTCGTGCTCGTCGACCGCGACTTCGTCGGCGGCGACTATTCATCCTGGGTCGGCCCCGACAACAAGGCGATCGGCACCGGCATCGGCGAGTACATCGCCAAGCGGCTGGGCGGCAAGGGCCTGGTTGCGGACATCCGCGGTGGCCCGGCGGACAACACCATCGGCCTCGACCGCACCAACGGCATGCTGTCGGTGGTCGAGAAGGCCGGCATCAAGGTGGAGCTGTCGCCCGATTTCGGCAACTGGGGAGCCGACGGCGGCTTCAAGGTGGCCGAGGAAATGCTCACCAAGTTCCCGGACATCAATGCCTTCTTCTGCGAGAACGACGACATGTGCGCCGGCGCGCAGAAGGCGGTCAAGGACGCCGGCCTTTCCGACAAGATCTTCCTGGCCTCGGTCGATGGCGCCAAGGGCACCGTCAAGGAGATCATGACGGACGGGTCGAATTGGGGCGCCACCGGCCAGAACAACTCCGACCAGATCGGCCGCGCCGGTTTCCACCGGCTGATGGCCATCCTGGCCGGCGCCGAGCCTCCGAAGCATACGGTTTTGCCGTCGCCGATCATCACCAAGGACAATGCCGTGCGCTTCTACAATCCTGACAGCATCTTCTGATTTTGCCGAAATCCCGCCGACAGGCGGGAGGCCTTACAGCTCCGCCGCCGCGGACCAGCGCGGCGGCGGAGCCTTTTTGATCCCGCCCAAACGCCGCCAGATCGCCCGCGAAGCGTCCGGCCTCCGCCAGCCAACGACGCGCAGCGCCGGGATCGTCATGCCTGGCGATCCCGAGCTTACCGCCCGGGCATGGCGCGTTTGCTCTGGACGACGACACGTGCCACGACGATGCTCGCTGGCGGACGCACGGGGGACGCGACGCCGCGGCGTGACAGCGCCCGATCGTCGGACGATATCCTGCGGGATGGAGCAATTGCGGAATCAGTCCATGGACCAAATTGCCAGCGCCCTTGCGACCCACCGGGTTCCGGTCATCGACCGGATGGCGGAGATCCTTTTCCTGCTCGAGCGGCGGCCGCAGGGCGCGACGATCAGCGACCTCGTCGATTCGCTCGGGCTGCCGCGCACGACCGTCTACCGCATCCTCAACACGCTTCAGTATCACGGCATCGTCCGCCGCTCCGCCAGCGGCACCTACGGTCTGGGGCCGCGTCTGTTGTCGCTGGCGGCCAGCGCCGTGCCCGATCCGGCGTTCCACGACCTGCCCGCCATCGCCCAACCCCATCTGGAGCGCCTGTCGAGCGCGACCGGCGAGGGCTGCAAGGTGTCGATCGTCGATGACGGCCATCTGCTGGTGATCTGTGCGGTCGCCGGCAAGCAGGAGTATGCGCTCACCGTCGTCCCCGGGCAGCGGCTGCCGCTGCATGCCGGAGCGGCCGGCAAGACGCTGCTCGCCTACATGCCGAAGGCCGAGGTCGAGGCGCTGCTCGATGCCGGTCTCGTGCGCCACACCGCCAATACGCTGGTCAACCCGAAGAAGCTGCTCGCCGAACTGGCGCGCATCCGGCACCAGGGATGGGCGGAGGACCACGGCGAATATGTGCCCAGCATCCATGCGTTCGCCGCCCCGATCATGGATCCGACCGGCAAGCTGGTCGCCGCCCTCAGCGTGCCGTTTCTGGCGGGATCGAGCCGGTCCCACCTGCAGCTGATCAAGGCGGCGGTCATCGCCGCCGCATCCCAGATCGGCTCCGACATTCCGGCGCCGCGGGCCGCGGATGCGGCGAAGCGCTAATCCGGGCGCGGGGTCCTGGTTGCCCCCGCCACGGGAGCTCCCGCCGCCACGCCGGCGTCGTTCATCGTCCCGTCGAAGATCGGCAGATCATAGGGCGCGTAAGGATAGCGGGCGCAGGCCTCCTCGTTGAGCTCGACGCCGAGCCCCGGCCGGGTCGGCACCATGAGCGCGCCGTCGACGAATTCCAGGTTCTCGCGGACGAGCTCCCGCCTCCACGGCACGTCGATCGCCACCGTCTCGAAGGTCTTGAAGTTGGCAATCGCCGCGGAGAGATGGAGCGTCATCGCGTTCATCACCGGCCCGGTCGGATTGTGCGGCGCCACCGGCAGGAAGCGCATGTGCCCCAGTCCGGCGACCTTCTTGGCTTCCAGCATGCCGCCCAGGTGGGCGACGTCCGGCTGCAGGATGTCGGCGGCCCGCTTGTCGATCAGCTCAAGGAACGCCTGCGGATTGTACAGGCGCTCGCCGGCGGCGATGGCGACCGGGCTGGCGGCCCGCACGTCGGCCAATGCATCGATGCTGTCCGGCGGCACCGGTTCCTCGATCCAGGTGATGTCGAAGCGCGCCAGCTCGCGGGCAATGGCGATGGCGGTCGGGACGTTCAGCCGACCGTGAACGTCGAGCATCAGGTCGACGCCGGTGCCGACGGCGGCGCGCACCGCCTCGACGATCTCGATCGTGCGACGGCGCTGTCGGCGGTCCATCTCGAGATAGGCGGTCTCGAACGGGTCCCATTTCAGCGCCGTGAAACCGAGCGCCACGGCCGCGCCTGCCCGCTCGGCATAGTCCGCGGGCTCGCGGGCGCCCTGGAACCAGTGGTTGGCATAGCAGGTCAGGCGGTCGCGCTGGCGGCCGCCGAGCAATTCGTAGACGGGCACGCCGAGCGCCTTGCCCTTGATGTCGAGGAGGGCTGCCTCGAGCGCGCCGAGGGCGGTGCGCAGGACCGGTCCGGTCCGCCAGTAGGAATCGCGGTGCATGCGCTCGACCAGATACTCGGTCGCAAACGGATCCTCCCCGACGATGAAACGGCCGAGCTCGGAGATGGCGGCAACGATCGCCTCGGTGCGCCATTCGAGCGTGCCTTCGCCGACGCCGTCAATTCCGTCGTCGGTGTAGAGCTTGACGAAGACGAAATTGGTCCGCGAAGCGTTCGCCGTGAACGTCTTCCATCCCTTGATCTTCATGGCAGGTCACCACTCCGCGCCGCCGCCCAGGGGCGTGCCAGCGTACCGGTTGCCGGGCCAGCCGGCCAGTTCGACGGGATCATGACGGCGGCCCGCGACTAGGTCGCCCGTCCCTGCTTGCGCAGCCACTCCTGGAATTCGGGCTCGGCATCCCGGTGGAGCGGGTAATAACGGCGCAGGTCGCCGCCTTCGAACAGCCGTTCGCGGGAGAATTCCTCCCATTCCTGGTGCCGGCTGGCTTCCCTGATGACCTCCTCGGCCATCTTCACCGGAACCACCACGACGCCATCGTCGTCCGCCACGACGATGTCGCCCGGCATCACGAACACGCCGCCGCAGGCGACGGGGACGTTGACGGCAAAGGGCACGAGATCGGTCTGCGCATGATAGTTGGGCGTGACGCCGCTCAGCCACAGGCCAAGCTCGAGGCGCTTGACCTTGGGATAGTCGCGGATGCAGCCGTCGATGACCACACCGGCGCCGCCGCGGCCGCGGAAATAGGTGAGCATCATGTCGCCGAAAATGCCGCTCCTGAGATCACCGCGGGCGTCGACCACCACCATGTCGCCGGGCTGGGTGTGGTAGAGCACGTGACGGTGGAGCTGCGTCTCCGGATCCTCGTATTCGCCCTCGCCGTAGAGATCCTCGCGCTTCGGCATGCATTGCAGCGTGAGCGCCGGACCGGCGACCGCCTTGCCGGGGCTCCTGGCGACCGGCCCCACCATGAAGGGGCTGCGCACCCCCATGTGGCCGAGCGTGCTGCTCGTCGTGGCCGCCCCAATCTCGCTCAGCGCGGCGGACCATTCCTTCGGCGGGCGCGCGATATCCGGCGTGGTGATCATCGGGTGTCTCCTCCTGCATCGTTTCGCGGAGATGATGCCGGCCGGCTGGCCAGCCTTCGCCCGCGTCCTGGTTGAGCTCCACTCCAAGGCCGGGGCATCGTTCGCCAAATGCGACGCCGTGCCGGAGCATTGGGTGCAGCCATCACGTTCGGTGCTCGGTCATTGGATTGACTTGGACAGCACAACGCATCTAACATTCAACTGTGAACTTGAAAAGTTCACATTTGAAAAGAAGAAGTGCAAGGGGAGGATTACCGGTCGCGGTTGATCGATCTGCCACCGACGCCGGTGTCCTGACTGAAACGAAGCAAGTCCACGAAGCTGCCGGACCATCCCGGCAGTGAGCGCGGTCGCGATGCGGCCGCCCGCCATGGAATGGTTCGCGAGGACAAACCGATGCAGGGCATCAGATCGATCGGCCATGTGGCGATTTCGCGTCAAAGACATAGACCGGTCGCTCGCCTTCTATGTCGACAAGCTCGGCTTCGCCGAGATGTTCCGCCTCGACCGGGACGGCAGGCTGTGGATCGTCTATCTGCGCGTCACCGACAGCCAGTTCATCGAGCTGTTCCCGGACGCGGTCGGCGACCGGTCGCCGCCGGCGGAGGCCATCGGCCTCAACCATCTCTGCCTGGAATGCGACGACATCGACGGCGTGCTCGAACAGGTGGCGGCCAAGGGAATTGCGCTCTATCGGCCAAAGAAGGTCGGTGCCGACAACAATCTTCAGGCGTGGATCGAGGACCCCGACGGCAACCGCATCGAACTGATGCAGATGGCCGCGGACAGCATGCAGGCGGCCGCGGTGAGGAAGCTGGCGACGGCGTGATGGCGCCGGGGCCGCGCGGCGGAGCAAGGGAGGCCCGGCGCATTGGGTTCACGCCTGGCGGGGAGCCGATGGCTCCGGCAGGCAATCGATGGCGGCATTCGGTGCAACGGCCGCCCAATGACAGCTCGCGAAACGACGTTGCACGCAAGGGAGGATGCGATGACACCGAGGACGAAAGGACTGCTTTTTGCCGCGGCAGCGGTGGCCGTTGGTGCGCTGCAGGCCGGGACCGCCTTCGCCGACGAAGTCGTCTGGTGGGTGCCCAACTGGCGTGAGGATGCCGGCCGCGATCTCGCCAAGAAATTCGAGGCCGCCAATCCCGGCACCACCGTCAAGATCGAGGTCACCGTCGCCGACGGCCTGCCGACCAAGATCCTGACCGCGCTGCATTCGGGCTCGCCGCCCGACCTGATCAACGCCCAGCACGGATGGGTGGTGCCCTACGCGCAGCAGGGCCTGATCCTGCCGCTCGACGACGTCGTCGACAACAAGGACGACTACTACCCGGCGTCGATCAAGTACGACACGTGGGACAGCAAGCTGTGGGGCATTCCCTACCGCATCGAGTTCGATCGCGATGCTGTACAACAAGGACATGTTCAAGGCGGCCGGCCTCGACCCGGAGAAGCCGCCGCAGACGTGGAACGAGCTGATCGACGCCGCCAAGAAGCTGACCCATGACGACCAGTATGGCTTCGCCATCACCGGCGGCGGCGAGTTCGGCAATACGGTCTTCCGCTCGCTGCCCTTCATCTGGGAGAACGGCGGCTCGATCATCAGCGAGGACATGACCAAGGCGACGGTCAACGAGCCGGCCGCCGTCGAAGCGGTGAAGTTCTACACCGACATGCTGGTCACCTATCACGTCTCGCCGCCGTCGACGCTGCAGAACGACGGCACCGCCAACCGCCACCTCTTCGCCTCCGGCAAGGCGGCGATGTACGAGGCGGGCCAGTTCGATCTTCCGGCGGTGAAGCAGGAAAACCCGAAACTCAACATCGGCGCGATGATGATGGTCCATCCGGACGGCAAGGACCCGGCCTCCATTCTCGGCGGCTGGAGCTTCGTCATCCCCAAGGACGCTCCGAATGCGGCGGGGGCGAAGAAGCTGATCAAGTTCCTCGCCGAGCCCGAGAACATGGCGGAAATGACCTACACCTTCCCGGCCCGCAAGTCGGCGATGAGCATGCCCCAGTTCCAGAATCCGGAACTGAAGGTGTTCAAGGACATGCTGCCCTACGCGCGAACGCTGCCGCCGCAGAAGAACTGGATCCAGATCACCCAGGCCTACTTCAACGGCGTGCAATCGGTCCTGACCGGCGACGCCACGCCGCAGGATGCCATGGACCAGGCGGCCGACGAGATCAACGGCCTGCTCGGGCAGTAGCCGGCGCTCCAACGAAAGCGCGGTCCCGGGGAGACCCTCCGGGGCCGCTGTGGCTGACGAGCGGAAGGCACGCGGCGTGCGTCATCACCATACGGGGCTGTGGTTCGTTCTTCCGGCGATCATCGTGCTGGGCATGCTGATCGTCTATCCGATCGCCTACACCGGCCTGCTCAGCGTCACCGATAGCAGCGGCCACTATGTCGGGCTGAAGAACTTCCACACCATCCTGCGCTCGCGCACGACCATCACGGCGGTGTGGAACACCGCCTATTACGTGTTCGCCTCGATCGTGTTCCAGATCCTGCTCGGCACGCTGACCGGCATCCTGCTCAACCAGAAATTCCCCGGGCGCGGCCTGGTGCGCTCGTTCGCCCTGATCCCGTGGGTGATTCCGGGAATCGTCGCCGCGACCACCTGGGCATGGATGTTCCATACCGAGTTCGGGATCATCAACTACATGCTGACCTCGAGCGGCATCGCCGACAAGCCGATCGGCTGGCTGACCGGCCGCGACACGGTGATGCCGGCGCTGATCGCCATCAATGTGTGGAAACTGTTTCCGTTCGTGGCGGTGATGGTGCTCGCCGGCCTGCAGACGGTGCCCGAGGAGCTCTACGAGTCGGCGCGGGTCGACGGCGCCACCTTCTGGCAGGAAGTGTGGCACGTCATGCTGCCGCAGATTCGCCCGGTGCTGGTGGCGATCACCCTGCTCCTGCTGATCTGGGGCCTCAACGCCATCACCATCATCTACACCATCACCAAGGGCGGGCCGGCGAACCACACGCTGATCATCCCGATCCAGATCTTCCGCATCGCCTTCGAAGCCTTCCAGCTCAATCAGGCCGCGGCGCTGTCGGTGATGTTCTTCGCGTTCACCATCGTCTTCGTGATCATCTACATCCGCGTCTTCGCGACGTCGAACGAGGAGCGCGGCGCATGAAGACGAACTGGGCCAAACGCATTGTCATCGCCGTCAGCGTGGTCCTCCTGGTCGTCGTCTGCCTGTTTCCGTTCTTCTGGATGGCGTCGTCGTCGCTCAAGCCGCTGGGCGAGCTCTATCACGCGCCGCCATCGTGGCTGCCGGAAACGCTGACGTTCGACAACTACATGAACGTCCTGTTCAAATCGAACATCCCGCGCTACTTCATCAATTCGACGGTGATCTCGATCGGCTCGACGGCGGTCGCCCTGCTGCTCGCCGTCTTCGCCTCCTATGGCTTCGCCCGCTTCAATTTCCGCGGCAAGGGCCTCGCCCAGGCCTTCGTCCTCATCGGCCAGCTGCTGCCGACGGCGGCGATCATCGTGCCGCTGTTCATCACGCTGCGCGTCCTCGGCCTGGTCAATTCGTACCTCGGCCTCATCCTCGTCTACACGATCATCACGCTGCCGCTCAGCGTGTGGATGCTGACCAGCTACTTCAAGGCGATTCCGGTCGAACTGGAGGAAGCCGCGATCATCGATGGCGCCACCCGTCTCGGCATCCTGTTCCGCATCACCCTGCCGCTGTCGCTGCCCGGGCTGGTCGCCATCGTCGTCTACGCCTTCGTCACGACCTGGAACGAATTCCTCTTCGCGCTCGTGCTGGCGCAGGATTATCGCGTCAAGACGCTGCCGATCGGCATCGCCGAGTTCACCACCGAGTTCAACACCGACTGGGGGGCGGTGATGGCGGCATCGCTGATCATGACGCTGCCGATCGCCATCCTCTTCATGGCGATGCAGAAGATGTTCGTCGGCGGCCTGACTGCCGGCGCCGTCAAGGGCTGAGGCGCCGCGGGGAGAGCAGGAGAACGAGCCATGGCCTCGATGGAAATCACGGATGTGCGCAAGTCGTTCGGCGCGGTCGAGGTCGTTCACGGCGTCAGCGTCGCCATCGACGACGGCGAATTCGTCGTCCTGGTCGGGCCCTCCGGCTGCGGCAAGTCGACCCTGCTGCGCATGATCGCGGGACTGGAAGAAATCAGCGCCGGAGAGATCTCCATCGCCGGACGGGTGGTCAATCAGCTTCGCCCGAAGGAGCGCGACATTGCCATGGTCTTCCAGAACTACGCGCTCTACCCGCACATGAACGTCGCCCGGAACATGGGGTTCTCGCTGATGCTGCGCGGCGAGCGCAAGGAGGTGATCGAGCGCAAGGTCAAGGAGGCGGCCGCCATCCTCGGCCTGGAGCAATACCTCGACCGCTATCCGCGCCAGCTCTCCGGCGGGCAGCGCCAGCGCGTCGCGATGGGCCGCTCGATCGTCCGCGATCCCCAGGTCTTCCTGTTCGACGAACCGCTGTCGAACCTCGATGCCAAGCTCCGCGTGCAGATGCGCGCCGAGATCAAGGACCTGCATCTGCGCCTGAAGACAACGGTGATCTACGTCACCCACGATCAGATCGAAGCGATGACGATGGCGGACAAGATCGTCGTGCTGCGTGACGGCGTCGTCGAGCAGATCGGCAAACCTCTCGACCTCTACGACCGCCCGGCCAACCTCTTCGTCGCCGGGTTCATCGGGTCGCCGGCCATGAACATCCTGCAGGGGACGATCGTGCAGGCACGACAGGGGGCTGGCCTTCGGCCTGGCCGAGGGCATCGCCCTGCCGCTGCCGCCGGGCGTGTCGGTGACCGTCGGCCAGGCGGTCCACTATGGCATCCGACCCGAGCATTTCGTGCTCTCCGCGACCGGCCTTGCCGCCGAGGTGTCGCTGATCGAGCCGACCGGCTCGGAGACGCAAGTGTTCATGCGCCTGGGCGGATACGACCTGCTCGGCGTGTTCCGGGAACGGGTGCAAGCCGATCGCGGCGACACGCTCGGCCTGGCGGTGCAGCCGAACGCCATGCACCTTTTCGATGTCGCCACCGGCAAGCGCATCGCGCCGGCTGCGCCCCTTTGACCGGTTGCGCGCCCGGCTTCGGCCCGGCAAACGCGCGTCCCGGGCCTCGCGGCGACGCGGCAGCAGGCTCGCCTTGCCTGATCTAGTCGGTCGTTTGGGTCACTTCGCCGGGATCGCCGGATGAGAGCCGATCGGTCGAAAACCGATTTCTGTCCACGCCGACGTTCATGCCTTGCCAAGGGGACGACGGACCCGGTCTCGATCCCCGGCGGTGGAACCTGTGAACACGGCATCGATACCGGCAGACAACCTGCAATTGAGCGGGGGATATTGATCTATGTCAATTCATCGAAGCTTTGCGGTGTTATTCTATTTGATTACCGTCATACTTCGTCTGATTTACTTCGGATTGGGTGTTACGGAGTTAAAACACTAGGGGTCAAAAGAAATGAACAAGAAAAACGGGATGGAAATGGTCCACTTTTCGGCCGGTGGCGCGACCCGCCGCAACGTACTGATCACCGGTGCGCTCGGCTCTGTCGCCGTCATCGCCGGCAGGCTTCCGCCGGCCTTTGCGGCCGAAAAGCCGAAAATCGGCCTGGTCATGAAATCGCTGGCCAACGAATTCTTCAAGCAGATGCAGGCCGGCGCCGAAGACTATGCGGCAAAGAATACCGACAAGTTCAGCTTCAGGGCCGTCGGCATGAAGGATGAGCGCGACTTCGCCGCGCAGGTCGACGCGATCGAGAATTTCGTCACGCAGAAGTACGACCTGATCGTGGTGGCGCCCGCCGACTCCAAGGCGATGGTCACGCCGATCGCCAAGGCGGTCAAGGCGGGGGTCGTCGTCATCAACATCGACGTCGAACTGGACCAGGAAGCGAAGAAGGCCGCCGGCATCGACCTTGCGTTCTTCGGTCCCGACAACCGCGGCGGCGCCAAGCTGGCCGGCGACGCGCTTGCCCAGGCGCTCGGGCCGGGCGGCAAGGTCGTGATCCTGGAAGGCAACCCCGAGGCCGACAATGCGCAGCAGCGCAAGAAGGGCTTCGACGAACTCGGTGGCCGAAGGCAAGCTCCAGCTCCTCGACAGCAAGACGGCGCATTGGGAGACCGAGGAAGCCAACACGCTGATGACGAACTTCATGACGCAGTATCCGGACATCCAGGGCGTGATGGCGGCGAACGACTCGATGGCGCTCGGCGTGGTCAAGGCGCTGGACGCGGCCGGCAAGAGCGGCCAGATCCAGGTTGTCGGCTTCGACAACATTCCGGCGGTGCAGCCGTTGATCAAGGGCGGCAAGATGCTTGCCACGATCGAGCAGTACGGCGCACAGATGGCCGTCATCGGCATCGACTACGGCTTGCGGGAGATGGCCGGCGAGAAGTTCACCGGCTGGGTCAAGACGCCCGTGAAGCTGATCACAGCGAAGGACCTTGCGTAGTCTAGAGGTATCTCTCGAAACGGACGAAGGGCGCGGGGCTGGGGCGCGCCCTTTTTCCGTCAGCGCGACAATCTTGATCGAGCCGACCGGTGCGCAGGCTGGTTGCGTGCGCCGGGCATAGCCGGCTCCCCAAGGCGGGAAGGAAGCATCGGTGGAGCATAGCGCGGCCCAATCACAGGCTCCCCGACCGACGCCCGACGCGCTTCTCCAGCTACGCGGCGTCAGCAAGCATTTCCCCGGGGTGATGGCGCTGCGCAACGTATCGCTCGACGTCACGCCGGGCGAAGTCCACGTACTGCTCGGCGAGAACGGCGCCGGCAAGTCGACTCTGATCAATCTGCTCGCCGGCATCTACGTCGCCGACGAGGGCGAGATCACGTTCGACGGCAAGCCATACCGCCCGCGCACGCCGACGGATGCCTACCGCGTCGGCATCCGCGTCGTGCATCAGGAACTGAACCTGCTCTCGCACCTGACGGTGGCGGAGAATTTGCTGTTCGAAGATCTGCCGCAGAGCCGCGGGCTGGTGAACTATCGGGAGATGAACCGGCGCGCTGCCGCCTTGTTGAAGCAAGTCGGACTGGACATTCCGCCAACCGTTCCGGTCGAGCGGCTCGGGGTGGCACAGATGCAACTCGTCGAGATCGCCAAGGCCCTCTGCTACGACAGCAAGCTGCTCATCCTCGACGAGCCGACGGCGACGCTCACCCCGAAGGAGATCGAGCGCCTGTTCGCCATCCTCGGGCAGCTGAAGGCGAACAACGTCACGGTCATCTATATCTCCCATCGCCTGCACGAGATCTTCGAGATCGGCGACCGCGTCACCGTCCTGCGCGACGGCCAGGTGGTTGCGACGCGCCCGCTTGCCGGGCTGAGGATCGCAGAGATCGTCCACATGATGGTCGGCCGCAACATCACGACGGAGTATCCGTTTCGCGAGGACGTGCAGGCGGGTGACCAGGTTCTGAGCGTCGAGGGCCTCAAGCGCAGCGCCTCCGCGCCGGAGATATCGTTCAGCATCCGGCGCGGCGAGATCGTGGGCGTCGCCGGGCTGGTGGGCAGCGGCCGGACCGAGGCAATGCGCGCCGTCTTCGGTGCCGACGCCAGATTCGCCGGCCGGATCGTCGTGGACGGCGCGCCGGTCAGCATAACGTCCCCCATGGACGCGGTTCGCCACGGGCTGAGCCTGCTGACGGAGGACCGCAAGAATCAGGGGCTGATGCTGGGCTTGTCCTGCGCCGAGAACATCACCATCACCGATCTCGCCAAGGTCTCGCACGGGGGCCGGCTGGATCGGGCGGCCGAGGAGAGCGCCGCCCGCAGCCTGGTCGACCAGCTGGACATCAAGACGCCATCGGTGTTCCAGACGGTGCGCAACTTTTCGGGCGGCAACCAGCAGAAGGTCGTCCTCGCCAAATGGCTGTTCCGCGGCGCAAAGGTGCTGATCTGCGACGAACCCACCCGCGGCATCGACGTGGGCGCCAAGCACGAAATCTATGAACTGCTGTGGGACCTGGCGGCCGAGGGCCGGGGCATCATCGTCGTGTCGTCCGACCTGCCTGAACTGATCGGCATCTGTCATCGCATCATCGTGTTCGCGAACGGCAGGATTACCGGCGAGGTGGCGCGCGCCGACTTCGACCAGCAGAAGATTCTTTCGCTCGCGTACGAGGAGTATGCGCTTGAACCAGTCCACTGAACTCACACGGCAGGACGGAACCCGCGGCCGCTGGGATGGCGTGCTGCTCTTCTTCGCGCGCGACGCCGGCGTTGCGGTCGCGCTCGTCCTGATCGTCATCTTCTTCTCGATCACCGCCCCCTATTTTGCGACTTCGGAAAACTTCCTGAAGATCTTCGTGCAAATCGCCATCAACACGGTGCTGGCGTCGGGAATGACGCTGGTCATCCTGACGGGAGGAATCGACCTTTCGGTCGGCTCGGTGCTCGCCCTGTGCACGGTGATCGGCGCACTGATCATGACGAACCCGGACATTCCGTTCGTGGCGTCGATTCCGCTCGCCCTGCTCGGCTGCATGGGAACGGGCGCGCTCTGCGGGTTGATCAACGGGTGGGTCTGCGAGCAGTGGAAGATACCGTCTTTCATCGTCACGCTGGGCATGCTCAACATGGCGAGCGGCGCGGCCCGCGTGGTCAGCAACAACTCGACCATCACCGGCCTGCCGCAGCCCTTCATCGATTTCGGCAACATGATCGTCGGCGGCGTGCTGCCGTCGATCTTCCTGATCGCCGTGGCGATCGTCCTTCTCGGCTGGTTCATTCTCCGCTTCACCGTGTTCGGCCGCATGATCTACGCCATCGGCACGAACGAGGAAGCGGTCCGGCTGTCCGGCCACAAGCCGCGCAAATACAAGATCGCGGCGTTCACGATCAGCGGGTTGACCGCGGGCATCGCGGCGATGGTCTATCTGCTGCGCCTCAATGTCGGCAGTCCGATCGCGGGCATCGGCTACGAGCTGAACGCCATTGCCGCGGTCATCATCGGCGGCACCAGCTTCAGCGGCGGCAAGGGGTCGATCATCGGCACGCTGGTTGGCGCTTGCATCCTGCAGGTGCTCAGCACCGGCCTGCAGCTTTTCGGCATCGGCGACAACTTCAAGCCGATCGTCATCGGCGCCGTGATCGTGCTGGCGGTCGTGCTGGACGCCTACCGGGACCGGATCCTTCGCGCGCTGGAATCCCGCTGAGGGACTGCGGCAACCGGCGGACGCCGGCAAAGCCGGATGAATTGCCGCTGCGGCCGGGCCGCCGCCAGAAATTCGGAGCGGTCGTCCGGTCAATGCTATCGTGAGCCGACACCAGCGCCGGAAACGCGCGCTCGTCGCAGGACAGGCACGATCACGCGGTCCGCGCGGCAACCAAGGGAGGCGATGACGATGGCGACCCAGCCGGCGGACGCGGCGCAAAGACAGCGCTCGCTTTTCGGCGCCGACGAGGAATGGCTTGCCCGATACCACGAGGCGGTCATCGATCCGGACCTGCCGATCGTCGACCCGCACCACCACCTGTGGGACCGTGACGCGCGCTATCTGCTGGACGAGTACCGCGCCGATATCGCCAGCGGCCACAATGTTCTGGCGAGCGTCTTCGTGCAGTGCGACGAGATGTATCGCGCCGGCGGCGACCCGGATTTCGCGCCGGTCGGAGAGACGGAGTTTGCCAACGGCGTCGCGGCGATGAGCGCCAGCGGCAAATATGGGCCGTCGCGCATTTGCGCGGGGATCGTGGGCTTTGCCGAGCTGCGTCTCGGCGCCCGTGTCGAGGCGGTGCTGGAGGCGCACGTGCGGGCCGCCGGCGGCCGCTTCAAGGGCATCCGCGGCCGCTCGGTGTGGGACGCCGATTCCTCGATCAAGGGCTCGTCGCAGGATTTTCCACCGGAGTTGCTGCTCGACGCCGCCTTTCGCGAGGGTTTCGCCCGGCTTGCGCCCATGGGCCTGTCGTTCGACGCGTGGCTGTTCCACCCGCAGATCCCGGAGCTGGTCGATCTCGCGCGCACGTTTCCGGAGACGACGATCGTTCTCGACCATATCGGCGCGCCGCTCGGCGTCGGGGTCTACAGCGGCAAGACGGAGGCGGTCTTTGCCGACTGGCGGCGCAACATGGCGGCGCTTGCCGGATGCCCGAACGTCTCGGTGAAGATCGGCGGCCTCGGCATGCACCTGTTCGCCTTCGGTCTCGATTTTGCCCATCGCGACACGCCCGCACCGTCGGAGGAGATGGCGCGGCTGTGGCAGCCCTACGTCGAGACCTGCATCGAACTCTTCGGGACCGGGCGCTGCATGTTCGAGAGCAACTTCCCGGTCGACAAGCGCGCCACCAGCTATGCGGTGCTGTGGAACGCCTTCAAGCGGCTGACGGCGTCGGCATCGGCGGCGGAAAAGACAGCGCTGTTCAAGGACACCGCCTGCCGGGTCTATCGGCTGACCGTGTGAAGCCGGCCCTCCCCCGCGCGGTTCAGGAGAGGTAGCACTGCTCGGCGATGCGCGCCTCGGTGAGGTCGTCGCCGCTCAGCTCGCGGGCGATGCGGCCGTGGCGAAAGATCAGCACGCGATGGCAGATGTGGGCGAGCTCGTCGTATTCGGCGGAGGCGATCAGCACAGCCGTGCCGGCGGCCGCGACCTCGGCGACGATCTGCAGGATCTGCCGGCGCGAGCCGATGTCGACGCCCTGGCTCGGCTCGTGCAGGATGAGGACGGCGGGCCGGCTCTGCAGCCACTTGCCGAGCAGCGCCTTCTGCTGGTTGCCGCCGCTGAGCGTGGCGAGCATGCGGCCGGGATCGGCCGGACGCACGTCGAAGCGCTCGAGGATCTGTCGGACGGCCGAACGCTCCTCGGCGTGACGCAGGCGGCCGCCGCGCATGAAGCGGCTGCCGCTGGTCATGGTGACGTTTTCGAGGAGGGTCGCCTTCTGGATGCCGCTCTGCCGCTGGCGGTCGGCGGGCAGGAAGGCGACGCCGGCGTCGATGGCGTCGCGGGGCGATGACGGCTCCAGCGCGCGGCCGTTGACGGTGATCGTGCCGCCGTCGCGGCGGTCGGAGCCGAAGACCAGATAAGGAACCTCGTCGTGGCCCATGCCGATCAGCCCGGTGAGGCCGACGATCTCGCCCTCGCGGACGTCGAAGGTAAGGTCGCGCACCATCGCACCGGCCAGCTCGTTGACGATCAGCACCGGCTGGCGGTGCGGTGCGGTGCGCACCGGGTAGAGATGGCCCATTTCGCGCCCGAGCATGGCGCCGACCAGGTCGCGCTCGTCGGTCTCGGCCTTGGCGACGGTCTTCACCAGCTGGCCGTCGCGCAGGATCGACACGCGGTCGGCAATCTCGAGCACCTCGTCGAGGCGATGGCTGACGAAGACGACGGCCGAGCCGCGCCGGGTGATCTCGCGGATCGCCGTGAACAGCCGTTCCACCGACGGACCGGGGAGAAAGGCGGTCGGTTCGTCGAGGACGAGCACGGAGCCCTTCTCCCGATCGAGATTGAGAATGGCCCGGGCGAAGCCGATGAGCGCGCGTTCCGCAGGGGGCACGTCGCTGACGCGCAGGTCGGGATCGATGTCGAGCTGCATCTCGGCGAGCAGCGCCCGCGCGGCCAGCCGCTCCGCGCCCCAGCGCAGGCGGCCGTAGCGCGTCGTCTGGAAGCGGCCGACGCGCAGGTTTTCGAGCACCGTCATCGTGCGGACGACGCCGACGTCCTGATGCAGGAAGTGCAGGCCGAGCCGGTCGGCCTCGCCCGGCCGGATGGGGAGGTGCACCGGCTTGCCGCGAATGAATACCGCGCCGCCATCGGGGGCGTGGTATCCGGAGAGGATCTTGATGAGCGTCGATTTGCCAGAGCCGTTCTGGCCGATGAGGGCGTGGACTTCGCCCGGACGAATGACGAGATCGACCGACGACAGCACCGTGATGTCGGCGAAGCGCTTGGTCAAGCCGCGAAGCTCGAGGAGTGCTGCGTCGCTGTCGGCCATCTGCCGGTCGATCCCGTCTTGGTGCAGGCCGGGGGCTACTGCATGCCCCACAGCTTCTTGTATTCGGCGGCATAATCGCCACCGAACAGCTCGTTCTCGTCGTTGGAGACGTCCTTCAGGTTGGCGGCCGTGAACAGACGCAGCGGAATCTGCTCGTCGACGCTGGCGAGGCCCAGCATGCCGCGCGCCACCTGGTCGAGCGCGGCGTAGCCGGCCCACACCTCGGGCTCGCCGACGTCGGCCACCTGGATGTTGCCCTGGCGGATCCAGTCGAGGTTGCTGGGCACCGCATCCGAGCCGACGACGCTGATGTCGCGGTCGAAGTTGGCCTGCTTGATCGCCGGCACGACGTAGATCGCCTGGGCGTCATAGGTGGGCAGCACCATGGTGATGGCGGGATCGCGGCGGAGCAGGGTCTGGGTGAGCTGGCCGAGCTTGACGCCGAGATTGCCGACCTGGGTATCCTGGACCGTCACCACGCATTTCGGGCAGAGCGTCTCGAATTCATGCTGCATGCCTTCGACGCGCGATACCTCGCCGGGGAACTCGTTGTCGCCGAGGATCAGGACATGGGCGGCGCCGTTCGACTGGGCGATGGCGTAGTCCGCCTGGATCTGGCCCGAGTTGTAGAAGGAAATGCTGACGTGCGCGAAGGTGCCGGGCACCAGGGGCGCGGTCTTGTCGGCGGTCAGCGTATCGACCACCGGGATCTTCGCCTTGAGCGCGTCGGCGGTCGGGCCCTTCATCAGTTCGGGCGAGGCGCCGACCGTGACGATGCCGTCGGCGTTCTGACTGACCGCCTGCGCCATGCCGCGATTCCACTCCGACACGTTGCCCTTGCCGTCGAAGAGATTGGTCTCGATGCCGGCGGCCTTGGCGGCCTCCTCGACGCCGTGGGCGATGGTGGCGACGAAGGGCACGGCCATGGTCGAGGTGATGATCCAGATGTGCTTGCCCTTGAGCTTCGACATGTCGAAGGCCTCGCCCGGCGCGACGAATTGCGGCTTGGCCATGGCCTTGTCGACCGCGGCCTTGGCCTGGTCGACACCGTCATCGGCGCGGGCAACGGAAACGGCGGCAAGGGCGACGGCGGCGGCGGCGAGCGTCGTCGCCAGGTGGCGACGGAAAGGCATCCAGGTGCTTGGAGTCGGCATGGTCTGTTCCTCTTCGGCTGACGGTTCTCTGGGGTTCAATGCGGAATGCGCCTTCTGCTTCTTCTTCAGTTCAGGAGGACGCAGGCCTAGCTGGCCTGGTCGCGCGCGACGAAGCGCGCAAAGGTGACGGCGATGAGCAGGGCGACGCCGTTGAACGTCTCCTGCACCCACGACGATGTTCCGAAGAGTTCGAGGCCGGTCACGCCGGTGACCAGCAGGTAGAGGGCGACGACCGTGCCCCAGGCGTTGAAGCGGCCGGGCTTGATGGTGGTGGCGCCGAGAAAGGCAGCGGCATAGGCGGGCAGCAGGAAGCTCGGGCCGACCGACGGATCGGCGGCGCCGAGCTGGCCGGCGGTGAAGATGCCGGCGATCGCGGAGATGACGCCGGAGCCGACGAAGGCGCCGAAACGCAGGCGATCGACGCCGAGGCCGACGAGCCGCGCCGCTTCGCGGCCTTCGCCGACGAAGAACAGGTGCCGCCCGAGCGGCGTGTGCTCGTAGACGTACCAGAGGATGACGGCCAGCAGGAACGCGAGATAGACCGGCACCGGCAGGCCGAAGATCTGAAATTGCACGAAATTGACAAGCGGTGTGGCCACCGTCCCGAGGATCTGGCCGCCGGAAACCGCAAGCGTCAGCCCGGTGAGGATGGTCGAGGTGCCGAGCGTGCCGATGAAGGCGTTGACGCCGGCCCGCACGACGAAGAGACCGTTGATCATCCCGGCGATGGCACCGACGAGCACGGTGCCGACGATCACCAGGGCGAGCGGCCAATGCAGCTCGCCGGTGAAGAAGGCGGTGAGCACGGCGGCCGCACCGAGCATGGAGCCGATCGACAGGTCGAACTCGCCGGTGGTCAGCGGCAGGGTCAGGCCGAGGGCGACGATCATCAGCACGGCCTGCGAGCTGACGATGGTGCGCACATTGCCCATGGTGAAGAAGGTGTGCGGCAGGAGCAGCGAGAAGCCGACGAAGAACGCCACAAGCGCGATCACCACCGCGTAGCGGTAGAGGAGGCCGCGCAGCTGGTTCTGGCGCGAACGCGGGCCCGGTGAACTGCCCGCCGGGCGCGCGAGCGTGCGCTCGGTGGTCCGATCGGCGGCGGGCATCTGGTCGTGTGGGGTCTGCGGCTGCGGTCCGTCACCCATTCCTTGCCTGCATCCCGAAAGCGTGATTTATAGGGCCGATCTCGTGATCATATATGAGCAATATATCACGACATCCGTGAGGCGCAATGCGAAGTCTGCTTTTCACCCCTGCCCTGAACCCCGATCGCGCCGTCAAGGCATGGCGCTACGAAGTCGACGCGATCATCCTCGACCTCGAGGACGCTGTCCCGGCGGACCGCAAGGAAGAAGCCAGGGCTTTGGCTTCCTTGACGATTTCGCAGAACGCCAGGCCGTGGGCGGTGCGCGTCAACGACCTTGCCACGGGGTGGACGGAGACCGACCTGGAGGCCGTGCTGCATCCCCATCTGGCGTTGGTCATGTTGCCCAAGGCACAATCGGCGGACGATATTCGCGCCGTGGACAATATATTATCTGCCTATGAAGGCCGGACGCCGCGCGACACTCCGATCCGCCTGCTGCCGATCATCGAAAGCGTCCAGGGACTACGCAACGCGCGTGCCATCGGCGAGGCGAGCAAGCGGGTGATGGCGCTCACCTTCGGCGAAGGCGACTTCTCGCTCGATCTCGGCCTCGACTGGGATCCGTTCGGTACGGCGCTGAGCGTCGCCAAGGTGCAGCTCGCCATCGAATCGCGTCTCGCCGGCATCGGCCGGCCCCACGCCGGCGCCTATCCGCGCCTGCACGATCTCGACGGGCTGGAGCGGAGCTGCCGGCTTGCCCACGAACTCGGCTATGGCGCGAAGCACTGCATCCATCCGGAGCAGGTCCCGGTGGTGCGTCGGATCTTCGCGCCGAGCGCCGAAGCGGTGCAGCGGGCGCGGGAAGTCGTCCGTCGCTTCGAGGAAGCGCTGGCGCAGGGCTCGGCCGCCATTACCGTCGGCACCGAGTTCATCGATTACCCCGTGTATCACCGTGCGAAGCAGACGCTTGAGGAGGCCAGCCAACCATGAATCGACCGAAGCAGGTTACCGAACGGCGGCGCCAGGCTCTCGCCAGGCGGAGGGCCTAGCGCATGGGACTGTTCGACGGCTGCCGGGTGATCGACGTGGCCACATTGTTCGCCGGGCCGATGGCGGCGACCCTGCTCGGCGATCACGGCGCCGACGTGATCAAGGTCGAGCATCCGCGCGGCGACGACGCCCGCCGCTGGGGCGGCCACAAGGACAGCATCTCGCTGTGGTGGAAGGTGATCTCGCGCAACAAGCGCTGCATCGCCATTGACTTCAGCAAGCCGGCCGGCCAGCAGGCGGTGCGCGACCTCGCCGCCGGTGCCGACGTGCTGATCGAGAACTTCCGGCCGGGCCGCATGGAGGCCTGGAACCTGGGCTGGGACGAACTGCACAAGCTCAATCCGCGACTGATCATGCTGCGCATGACCGGCTTCGGACAGACGGGGCCGTATAGCGGCTTCGCCGGGTTCGGCACGCTCGCCGAGGCGATGAGCGGCTTCGCCGACATCACGGGTGAGCCGGACGGGCCGCCGACGCTGCCGCCTTTCGGCCTGGCCGATGGCATCGCCGGCATTGCCGCGGCCTTCTCGGTTGCCGGGGCCCTGCTCAAGCGCGAGCGCACCGGCGAGGGCGAACTGATCGACGTGGCGCTCTACGAGCCGCTGATGTGGATTCTCGGCTCCTCGCTGATCGAGTTCGACCAGCTCGGGCAGATTCAGAAGCGCAGCGGCAACCAGTCGATGCGCTCGTGTCCGCGCAATACCTACCCGACTCGCGACGGCAAATGGGTGGCGCTGTCGGGCAGCGCCGACACGGTGGCGCGCCGGGTGTTTCATGCGATCGGCAGGCCGGACCTTGCCGACGATCCGGCCTATGCGACCAACCGCGAACGGGTAAGCCGGCGCGACGAAGTCGATGCGCTGATCACCGAATGGACAATGCAGCGCGACCAGGCGGAGGTGCTCGAGGCGCTGCGGGCAGCCGACGCCGCGGTTGCCCCGATCTACGACGTCAGCCAGGTCGCGAACGATCCGCACTTCCGCGCCCGGGGCAGCGTGGTTACCGTCGAGGACGACGAGTTGGGGCCGCTCACCATGCAGGGGGTCTTCCCGCAGATCGCCGGGGCGCCGGCCTCGATTCGCTGGACGCCACGCGAAGCGGTCGGTTCGCATACGGATGAAGTCCTCGGCGAACTTGGCTATGACGCCGAGAAGCTGGCGGCGTTGCGACGTGACCGGGTGATCGGATGAGCACCACCCCAACCAAGACACAGCGTGCGATCAGCGAGATCCGCGCCCGCATCCTCAACCGCGACCTGCTGCCGGGAGAGCCGCTGCGCCAGAGCGAGCTCGCCGGCAAGATGCGGCTCGGCATCACGCCGGTGCGCGAGGCGCTGTTGCAGCTTGCCAGCGAAGGGCTGGTGACCAAGATCCCCTATGTCGGCGTGGTGGTCGCCGACATGACTTCCGAATCGGCTCACCACATCTACGAGACCCGCCGGCTGCTGGAATCCTACGCCGCCCACCAGGCGTGCCTGAAAGCGACGCACGCCGACATCGCGCACCTGTGGCAACTCTTCGGCGAGATGGACGCGGCACAGGCCCGTGGCGATCACGAGGAATACAAGAAGCTCAATCAGGCCTTCCACATGACCATCTATGGTCTCTGCGGCAATCCGGTTCTGCACGAGATCATCATCGCGCAATGGCGGCGCTTTCCGCGCGATACGCTGATGGTGATCGAGCATCAGATGAGCAAATCGCTCGAAGAGCACCGCAAGATCATCAGCGCCCTGGAACGGCGCGACGCAGCCAGCGTCGAAGCGCTCATGGCAGCGCACATCGCCGGCGTCGAATACGAGGTTGCGGCCTACGTCACCGACCGCCGGCCGGCGGATGGCGCACGGCAGAACGCCGAGCCGTCCGGGGCGACGGCGAACAGCGAGACGGACCCATGAGCGACAGCGGTCTCTATCGTCCGCGCGCGACCCTGCGCGACGAGGATTTCGAGCGCCTCGCCCGCGCCGGTTTCGGCAAGCGCATGGGGCTCGGCAAATGCCCGGCGGTCGTGTGCATCGACGCCCAGCGCTACATGTTCGGCGAAGAGGGGCACGACGAGGACTATCCGTCGAGCTGCGGCCCCGCCGGGCGTGCCGGTTTGCGCAAGATCGGACAGCTGCTCGATGCGGCGCGGGCGATGCGCTGGCCGGTCGTCTTCACCCGCTTCGAGGTGGATGACGTGGCGGACATGGGTGCCTACGGGCGCAAGCGCGCCTTCCGCGATATCGAGACGTGGTGCGTCACCGGCACGAAAGGCGCGGAGATCGAGCCGAGCCTCGGCCCGCATCCCGGCGATATCGTCCTGGTCAAGAAGAAGCCCAGCGCCTTCTTCGGCACGCCGCTGGTGTCGATGCTGATCCATCGCGGGGTCGACACGGTCATCGTCTGCGGCGGCGCCACGAGCAATTGCGTGCGCGCCTCGGTCTTCGATTCCTGCTCGTACAATTTCCGCACCATCGTCGTGTCCGACGCGGTGATCGATCGCGTCGCCGCGTCGCATGAGATGAGCCTCTTCGACATGGATCGCCAGTTTGCCGACGTGATGACGCTGGCGGCGTTGCTGGCCGCCGTCGGCCACCCGGTGCCGGCGGGCGCCTGACACGGGAACGGAGGCGGAATGACGCTGGAACGGGACTACGTCGGCTACGGCCGCAACCCGCCGAAGGTCGCGTGGCCGAACGGGGCGCGCGTCGCTCTCAACATCGTCCTCAACTACGAGGAGGGCAGCGAACGCTCCTTCTCGGCCGGCGACGGGCGCAACGAGGGGCTCGGCGAGGTCCCGCGCGTACTCGATCCGGCCCACCGCGATCTCGCCACCGAGTCGGTCTATGAATACGGAAGCCGGGTCGGCGTGTTTCGCCTGCTCGATCTTTTCGATCGCGCCGGCATCCCGTGCACCCTGTTTGCGGCCGCCGTCGCGCTCGAGGTCAATCCGGAGGTTGCCAAATGGTCGGCGGAAGCAGGCCACGAAGTCTGCGGCCACGGCTATCGCTGGAGCGAGGACTGGCTGGTCTCGCGCGCGGAGGAGGCCGAGCGCATCCGCCAAGCGGTCGCCTCCATCGCGACCAGCGTCGGCAAGCGGCCGGTCGGCTGGTACAATCGATGGATGCCCAGCGAACACACGCGCGAGCTGCTCGTGGAAGACGGCGGGTTCCTCTACAACTCCAACGCCTATAACGACGACCTGCCTTATTACGTCGCGGTGCAAGGGCGGCAGCACCTCGTCGTGCCCTATACGCTCACCTACAACGACAGCCATTACGCCTACGGACACCTCGGCGGGCCGGAAGATTTCCTGTCGCTGTGCAAGCGGGGGCTCGACTACATGCGCATGGAGGGCGAGACATCGCCAAAGATGATGTCGGTGGGCCTGCATGCGCGCCTCAGCGGCCAGGCCGGCCGCGCCAGCGCGGTGCGTGATTTCATCGACCATGCGCGCGCGACCGGAGATGTGTGGATCACCACGCGCGCCGACATTGCCGCCTGGTGGACGACCCATCAGCCGCCCACTTAGTCGTAAGCGGCCGGCACCGGCGGTGACGGATCTCTGCCGATCGCATGAGGCCGCGACCTCGGCGATCGGGCGACTGAAGATGCGCCGGCCCCGTGCGAAGGCGCGGCGATCGCGTGCGGCAATTTGTCGGTTAGGACAACGTTAGGCGCACGGGAATAGACTCTGGCGCATGGCACAGCTTCTGAATGTAGCTGGCATGGCCGTCGGCGCTGTCGGCATCTTTCTCGGGTTCTATCTCCTTTCGTCCGCACCCCTCGCCGCGGTTGGCATCGTCACAGGCACCTGCGTCGGCGTCGTCGGCATCCTTGCCTTCGTCCGCCACGTCGTCTTTCACCGCGCCGATGCCGCCCGCATGGGCTGGCAAACCGATCGGCCCGACTGGCAATTCGAGGTCGGTTTCGCCAACCTTGCCTTTGGACTCCCGGGTGTTCTCGTCGCGATCTGGCTTCCCAGCTACCCGGCTTTCTTCGTTCTGCTGCTCGGCTATGCCCTGTACCTCGCCCAGGCCGCGCTGCTTCACCTCTACCGGTACCTGAGCGACGACCACCGCTCGGCGGCGCGCCTGTGGCGCAGCGTCATCGGCACGTCGCTGTTCGCGATCCTGATGCTGGTGTTCGCCTGCCGCGCCTTTGTGGGTTAGCGCACCCCTCCGCTGCCATCGCCCGACGTGGACATCCGCAGACCCGCCAGGTCAGCGGCGGCGAGGCCGATTTGGTGCCGAGAGAGGCGGTTTCCAGCGCTTCGGCAAGACGACGGCGACCTTTCCAGCCTCGCGATTCTGCCAGACTCGGCATATACTTGGGTGAGACCATGCCCGCCACGACCGAGGCGCCAGTGACAACCAGCACAGACACTGACCATGCCAGAAGCCCGCGCAAGGGGCGGTCGCGGGCCAACACGCCTGGCCCGAAGCCGGGGCGTCCGACGAGGACGCCGAAGATTGCCCCGGGGGAGAACGGCAAGCCCCTCCGTCGCGGCACGCTGGTCGACGACGTCTCCGACCGGATCGCCGCGAAAATCGCGTCCGGGAACTACGCGCCGGGCGACCGGTTGCCCAATCTCGAACAACTGGCTGAGGAGCACGGTGTCGGGCGCAGCGTCGCCCGCGAAGCGATTCGCGGTCTGGCTGCGCGCGGGCTGGTCGAGGTACAGCACGGCGAGGGAACCTTCGTCCGCGCGCCCAAGCTCGACGATCTGCAGGATCTCCTGTCGGAGCTGATCCACCTCGCCACACCCGATGACCGCCAGCGCCAGCTCGCGGTCATGGACATTCGCACGATCCTCGAGCCGGCGGCGACCGCGCTGGCGGCCGAGCGCGCCACGGGCGCCGACATATCCGAGCTCAGCCGCGCCCTGCTGGCGGCGCAGAAGGCGCTGGACGACAACGACGGGGAAGCCTTTTTCGAGGCCGACGTCCATTTCCACACGTTGGTGGCGCGGGCCTCGCACAACCCGGTGCTGATCCTCCTCCTCGACGTCATCACCCCGCTGCTCCGCGACCTGCGCCGCACCAGCCTCGCCCTTGATCCGAGCCCCGGCTCCAACAAGGGACACGAGGCGATCTTCGCCGCGATCGCGCGGCGCAACGTCGATACGGCACGGTTGGTGGCCCGCGAGCACCTCAACCAGATGATCGAGACGCTGAACGTGCACGTTCTCGGCCTGCAGCCGCTGAAGCGGGCCGCCGAGGACGTTGCAAAGGTCGGCTGATCCCTATTCGTTGATCAGCCGGCGGAGGAACGCCTGCGTCCGGTCGTGCGTCGGTGCGCTGAACATTTGCGTCGGCTCGCCCTCCTCCAGCGTGCGTCCGCCGTCCATGAAGATGACACGGTCGGCGACATCGCGGGCAAAGCCCATCTCGTGTGTGACCACGACCATGGTCATGCCTTCGCGGGCAAGGCCGCGCATGACGTTGAGCACGTCGCCGACCAGCTCCGGATCGAGTGCCGAGGTGACTTCGTCGAACAGCATCAGTTTCGGCCGCATGACCAGCGCACGTGCGATCGCCACCCGCTGTTGCTGGCCGCCGGAGAGCTCGTCCGGGTAGTTTGCCCGATGACTGAGCAGGCCGACCTTTTCGAGTTCGGCCGCGGCCGCCGCTTCGGCGCCACCGGCCTGCATGCCGCGTACCTTCCTGAGGGCGAGCGACACGTTGTCGATGACGTTCATGTGCGGGAAGAGGTTGAACTGCTGGAAGATCATGCCGACGTGCCGTTGCACCTGACGCGCCGCCGCGCCGACAGTCTGGCGGCGGCCGTTCTCGACCCGTTGCAGGATCGTGCCTTCGAAGCTGATGGTGCCGCCGTCGATGTGCTCGAGGCCGGCGAGGCAGCGCAGCACCGTCGACTTGCCGCTGCCGCTCGGTCCGATGATGACCGCGCATTCGCCGCGCTGCAGCGTGAGAGAGAAGTCGATCAGCACCTGTCGCGACCCAAAGGACTTGTGGATACCCGCAAGGGCCGCGATCGGGCCTTCTACCGGCACGGCCGCGGCGCCGTCGTCCGTCGCCGTCATCATCTTGCCGGTCATACCACCCGGAAGCGGCGTTCGAGCGCGGACATGGCCAGGCTGAGCGGATAGGTCATGACGAAATAGAGCACGGCCAGCATCGTATAGATCTCGAGCGGCCGAAACGTGCGCGCCACCTCGCCCTGCATCATGTAGGTCAGCTCCGACACGGCGATGACCGAGAGCAGCGAGGAGTCCTTGATGAGGCTGATGAAGACGTTGCCGGCCGCCGGCAAAACGCGCCGCAGCGCCTGCGGCAGGATGATGTAGCGCAGGCTCTGCAACGGGGAAAAGCCGAGAACCTGCGCCGCATCGCGTTGCCCACGGCTGATCGAGACGATGCCGGCCCGGAATATTTCGGAGAGGAAGGCGCCGGCATTCAGACTGAGTGCGATGATGCCCGTGGCAACGGCGTCAAGACTGACGCCGATCAGGATGGGCAGGACATAGAAGAACCATATGAGTTGCACCAGCGCCGGCGTCGTTCGGAAGAAATCGACATAGACGTAGCCGATCTGGCTGATGACGGGCGTGCGCGAGACGCGCACGACCGCCACTGCCAGCCCGATGGCTGCGCCGATGGCGAGGGAAAAGACGGAGACGGTCAGCGTGTACTCGATGCCGCGTATGGCCGCGGTCACCATGTCGGAACTGAGGACGACACTGAAATCCCATCGATAGGCCATTGGCTGCCTTACCCTCGCTCGTTGTCCTCACGACCGGCTATCCGGCCGCGTTCTCGACGGTCAGGTTCTTCTCCATCAGTTCCTTCATCCGGCCGCTGTCCATTTCCTTCTGGATGAAGCTGTCGAGATAGGCCTTGAGGTCGTCGTTGCCCTTATTGATACCCCAGGCGATACCGGTCGTCTCGATGCCCTTGGTGTCGTCGGGGATCGCCTTGAAATCGGGGAACTTCTGCAGAAGCGCCGCCGTCAGGAAGCTCGGCATCGAGATGGCGTCGGCCCGCTTGGCGGATAACTCGGAGATCAGGTCGGCGTTGCTGATGTTGGGCAGCGCCCGCATGGTGGCGTCGGCCGCCACCTTGTGGGTCACGGTGTCCTGCGCCCCGCCGGTCTGGAAGGCGATCGTGACATCGCTCTTGTTGAGGTCGTCGACCGAATTCAGGGCCTTGGGATTGTCCTTGAGGACCAGGAAAGTGGTGCCGCCATAGGCATAGGGGATCGTGAAGTCGATCACCTTCATCCGTTCTGCGGTAGCCGAGATCGACGCGCCGATCATGTCGTACTGCTCCGACTGCAGGCCGGCGACAATCGTCGTCCAGCCGGTCGGGATGATCTCGATCTTCACCCCCATGTCCTTGCTGAGGTCGTCGAGCAGGTCGGGCAGGAACGAGTACCAGGTGCCGTCGGCCTTGCGCAGTGCGAACGGCGGATCGACGGCGAGGCCGACCTTGAAGGTGCCGTCCTGCTTGATGCGGTCGAGAATCCCGGCGGCGTGTGAAACGGCTGGGGCAAAGCTCACCCCGACCAGTGCGAGGACCGCCAGGCCGGCCAGGGCCCGGCGGTTGAGCCCTGAGCGGATTGCCGAGCCAAGGCGGCCGGCTCGATGCAGAACGTCATTGGTCTTGGTCATGTCGGTCTCCTTCTGACAGGCGTGTCGTTGTCTTTCAGGCGCAGAGGGTCGGAGCACCGCCTAGGCAGCACCCCGACCCAAGGAGTTGACCGGGGCGTTTTCTTTGTCGGCCGGCCGTGCTGCCGGGCCTGCCCGCGCCGCGCCGGCCCCGGTGGCAAGACGCAGGATTTCGTTGGGTTCGAGTCCGGTCAGCCCGAGCTTTGCAGCGTTGCGCCCCTCCCGCCGCAGGTCGCGGGCAAGCAGGGCGGAAGCGAGCGATATGAGGGCGGTGATCACCGGCGTCGGCACCGCGACCTGCCGGGCCACGGCTTCCATCGGCACCAGCCCGAAAGGCACGTCCTCGGTCAGAAAGCGGTGGTCGAGACTCTGCGGCGCCCATACGTCCGCGTAGGCGGGGTTGGTGACGCAAGCCTCATGGGCCGAGCCCGCCGTCTCGATGCCTGCGTACCAATCGCGCAGACGCGCAACGACCGGCGCCAGGGACAGGCCGAGCGCCCGGCCAATGGCAAGACGTTCGCCATCGAGCGCCTCCATCACTGTCCCCACCGGCGGGGTAACGCCGTCCCGATAGAACCTGAACGGCCGCTCGCCGATGCTGCCGGCATTCAGCACCATGACCGGCGCGTGGAGCACCGGATTGAGATTTCCCAGGCTGGTCTGCAAAACCGACCGGACCGGCGTGGCATCGGGATAGAGCGCCGCCACGTGTCCGGCCCCTGTCCCGTCTTCGTCACCAACGAAGGCCACCGCGATGCCGCGCTTGCGGCCGGTCAGGCGGACCGAGGCCGGCGTATCGCCCTTGAAGCCGCCGACCACCAGCGCCTCGCATTCGCCGACGGCGACATCGCGGTCGCCGATGGCCCTCGCGAAGGCGAGCGCACCACCGAAATTGCCGCAGGCGAAGAGCACCGTCTGCTCGGGTCCGACGTGCGGCACGACCAGGTCGATGAAGCGGTCCTCGGCAAAGGCCGGAACCACGAAGACGACGACATCCGCGCCGACGATGGCTTCAGCAGGATCGTAGGTCGCCACCACCGGCGCGAAGCGCGCCTCGTGATCCAGCGGATCGGGCCCGACGATGGCAATGCCGCCCGCCCGCGCCACACCGTCGAGCGAGCGGGCGAAGGCGGCATCCTCGAACAGGCGCACCGGGAATCCGCGCGCTCCGAGATCGGCGGCGACGGCGAAGGCTCCGTGACCACCGCCCAGCACAGCAACCACGGGACGAGCGGGCACTGTCGCCATGCCGTCCTCCTACCCGCCGCCCGTGGGGGTGACGATGATACCGTGCGGCAGCGCCGTGGTCAGGTTCTCGCAGCCGGTCTCCGTCACCAGCAGGTTGTCTTCCAGCCAGAACAGCGACTGTCCCTCGACATAGACCGGCTCGACCGCCATCACCATGCCGGGCTCGATGACGATGTCGTTGTGGGCGGCGATGAACGGCTCCTCGTGCAGGCTCAGCCCGAGCCCGTGCCCGAGGAAGCGCGATGGCGTTGTGAGACCGCGCTTGGTGAACTCGGCAATGTACCGGTTCCACAACTCGCGCGTGGTCATGCCCGGCTTCACGCAGGCAACCAGCTCGTCCATCACCTCTTCGACCTTCTTCCACATGTCGCGCTCGTGGTCCGAGGCTTCCTCGATCCACACACAGTGGCCGGTATCGGAAAGGTAGCCCTGGCAGGTGACGAAGACGTCGATCTTGACGACCTGGCCACGGCGCATGACGCGGTCGATGGGGATCGGATTGGAGAAGACGCTGCGTTCGCCGGAGGCGACCTGCACCATCAGGATGTCGTCGGCGCCCTGTTCCAGCGCCGAATTGATGATCCAGCGCGACGCCGCCTGCTCGGAGACACCATCGCGCATCTTCCGGTGGGTCTCCGCCTGGGCACGATGGGCGAGTTGCGTCGCCTTGCGGATGAAGCCGAGCTCGCGCGGCGACTTGACGTAACGCGCCTCCGCCAGAACCGGGCTGCCGTCGACGAAGTCGCCGTCCGGCATCAGGGCGCGCAGCCGGTCCCACAGAACCGCCGGCATGGCATCGAGCTCGAGCCCGATGCGTCCGCCCGTGACGCCGAGTTCCTCGAAGATGGCGACCAGCGTCTCCATCGGGTCGTCGGCGAACTCGTCGTAGGGCCTGAGATCTTTCACCAGCGCGCGGGCCCTGGCCTCGTCTACCTCGTTGGCAGTAAGCAGCATCCGCGCGGCACCGTCGGCGTTGACCACCATGGCAAATTTGCGATTGCGGATGTCGAGCTTCTGCGAGGGCACGATGTAGCCGGCGCCATAGGCGACGTTCTCGCGCGAGAAGGCGACCAGCGCATCGAGCCGGTGGTTCTTCATCGCCATGCGCTGCCGGTTCAGGATGAATTCGTCCATGGATGCGGGTCCGGTTGTTCTTCTGCCAAGACGCGGTCAGGCGGCAACGATCAGGGTTTCGCCCTGCTGGTAGCGGGTGAGCTTCTTGGGATCGACCGTGAAGCCGAGACCCGGCCGCTCGGGAACGACGATACAGCCGTCGCGGTACTCGAACGGCTCGACCGTGATGTCGTCGAGATAGGCGTTGCCGACCATCTTCGTCGGCTTGGCTTCGGCGGGACCGTTGACCGGCAGCACGCAGGCATGGGTGACGCAGGCGAGCGCCGCCGCCAGGTGGACATTGGCCGCGTTGCCGATGCCGGTCTCGAACGATCCGTTGACGTTGCACGGGAAACCGGCGGCCTCCGCGACGGCGCCCATCTTCATTCCGCGATGCAGGCCACCCGGCTTGGTGGTGTAGACGGAGATGCAATCGGCGGCCCTCAACCGCGCGATCTCGAGGACGTCGTAAGCGTTCCACGCGCTCTCGTCGGCCATGATGGGCGTATCGACCGCCTGCGCCACGCGCGACATCTCGTCGAGCCCCTCGACCGGCTGCTCGACGAACAGCACGCGGTGCTCTTCCATCCGCTTGATCGTCTGGACGGCGGCTTTGGGATAGGGCCAGCCCTGGTTGGCGTCGACGGTGATGTCAACCGCGTCGCCGACGAGCTTGCGCACGTCGGCGACGGCGCCGATGTCACGGCGGGGATCGAGGCCGGCCTTGAGCTTGATCGTACGGCAGCCTTCGTCGACCGCCGCCGACACTTCATCGAGCAGTCGCTTGCCCTCGAGGATGCCGAGACTGTGAGCGATCGGGATCGCCGAGCGATAGCGGCCACCGAGAAGCTGGTAGACTGGAATGCCCAAAGATTTGGCGACGAGGTCGTGCAGCGCGATGTCGATGCTTGCCTTGGCGTAGGGATAGCCCTTGGCCACGCGGTCGAGCCTGGCCATGCACGCACCGATGTCGCGGGCATCGAGTCCGATGATTGCCGGCACGAAGATCTCGTGGAGCAGCCGTGCCGTATTGGCCGGCTCCTCGCCGAAATAGCGACCGTGATCGCCGCCCCATTCCTTGAGCACCGTCGCCTCGCCCCACCCGTCGAGCCCTTCGGCCATGATCCGGGTCAGGACGTAGCGGCCCAGCGCCCCCTGCTTCGTGGCGGTCGGATGCTCGCGCCGCGGCGGCAGCGAAACGACGACAATTTCGGCCCGTTCGATCTTCAAGTGTGCCCCCAATCCCCACAAACCACAGGAAGGGTAGCCGCAGGTCATATGCTATGTCAATTCGAGTCATCAGATGATTCGTTCAGAGACATCGCATACCGGCAGTCGCCGATCGCGACGGCACCGGCCGGCTTGTCGCTGTCGGGTTGAAGCGGCCGGGCGAGGCTTCAGCCGGGCGCCGTACCACGCCGGCCGTCCGCTCGCCGAGAATTGACAAGGCGAGCCCCGGTGGCGATTGTTGATGGTCTAACAATTGCTTCTTCCCTATCTGGCCACCCACCCGATCCGGCGGGCGCCAACAGGAGGTACGATGGCTGACGTGGAGGTGCGGAAGTTCGTCACCCAGGTCGATGAAATCTTTCATGAGGGCGGCCCGTTGCCGGAACAGCCGCGCCGACGCGGCGCCGTTCTTGCCGTCATCGCCAACCCCTATGCCGGCCGCTACGTTGACGACATCGTCTCCTTCATGGAGACGTTGAAGCCGCTCGGCATCGACATGGCGCGGCGCCTCGTCGACGCGCTGGGCGGCGACCCGGCTGCGGTCGACGGTTATGGGAAGGGCGCCATCGTCGGCGAGGCCGGCGAACTCGAACATGGTGCGCTGTGGCATGTCCCGGGCGGCTATGCGATGCGCGAACTGCTCGGCGGCAGCAAGGCGATCGTTCCCTCGACCAAGAAGGTGGGCGGCCTCGGGACGCGCCTGGACGTGCCGATAACGCACGTCAATGCATCCTACGTCCGCAGCCACTTCGATGCGATGGAGGTCGGCATCGGCGATGCGCCGAGGGCGAGCGAAATGGTGCTGGCTCTGGTCATGAGCATCGGGCCGCGGGTGCACGCGCGGGTCGGCGGCCTGGCGGCGACGGACATCAAGGGCGAGGACGGACTGAGATGAAGGCCCGCGTTCGCAGGATCACCACCATCATCGAAGAGACACGGATCGAAGGCGGCCGCGCGGTGACGCCGCCGACGCGCCGGGCCGCCGCGGTTGCCGTCATCGCCAATCCGTTCGCCGGCCGATTTGTCGAGGACCTCGCCGAGCTGACCGAGATCGGCGAGGAACTCGGCGACATCCTGGCAAAGCGTGCCGTCGCGGCGCTCGGCATCCCCGGCGAGACCGTCGAAAGTTTCGGCAAGGCCGCGGCGGTCGGCGCGGAAGGCGAGCTGGAGCACGCCGCGGCGATCCTCCATCCGAAACTTGGCGCGCCTTTTCGCAAGGTGCTGGGGGGAGGCGCTGCGCTGATTCCCTCCGCCAAGAAGCGCAGCGGACCGGGGGCCACGCTCGATGTCCCGCTTGGCCACAAGGATGCCGCCAAGGTGCGCAGCCATTTCGACGGCATGGAAGTGCGCATCAACGACGCGCCGCGGGAAAACGAGATCATGGTGGCGGTCGCCGTGACCGATTCCGGCAGACCCCACCCGCGCGTCGGCGGGCTCAAGAAAGAAGACGTCGTCGGCCAGGACGGCCTCAGCTGACGGCAGCCGGCTGGCGAACGATCCTGGGAAAGCGCGTCGCCGGCGGCGTATTGCGGGAGCGCGTCGAGCGAACGATCCCGTCGATCACGGTCATGCCGATGCCGGGCAGGTCGCCGAGAGCGATGCTGCCCAGAACGTCGGCGGCCGGCGAATGCTGCGCCTTGTCCATGATGACGAAGTCGGCGGAACGCCCGACCTCGATCAGTCCGCAGTCGAGATTGCGGATGCGGGCGGTGTTGCCGGTGGCAAAGCAGACGGCGACCTCCGGCGGAACGCCGCCCAGCGCCGACAGGAACGCAATGGTGCGCAAGATGCCCAGCGGCTGGACGCCCGAGCCGGCCGGCGCGTCGGTGCCGAGCAGGATGCGGTCGAGCTGACCCATTTCCTTCGCGGTGCGCAGGGCGTGCAGGGCGGCGCGCTCATTGCCGTTGTGGACAATCTCCAGGCCGCGCCGGCACCCTTCGCAGATGCAGGTGATCTGGTCGTCCGGCAGGGCGGTGTGCCCGCCATTGATATGGCCGATGACATCCGTGTCGGCGGCAAGCACGACGTCCTTGTCGATCAGCCCGGAGCCGGGAATCGACGGGCCACCGGTGTGGATGGTGCTCTGGATGCCGTACTTGCGCGCCCAGGCGACCATCTGGCGGGCCGTCTCGCCATCCTTCACCGAGCCGAGCCCAACCTCGCCGAGAAGGCTGACACCGGATTCGGCAAGGTCGCGAAAATCCTCCTCGACCATGCCGTGTTCGATGATCGGCGCGCCGGCATGCACTTTGACGCCAGACGGCCGAAAGGCGGAAAACGTCCGCTGGGCAGAGACCGCGAGCGCCTTGATCCCGATGATGTCGCGTGGCCGGCCGGGCATGTGCACTTCACCGGCCGAGATCATCGTCGTCACGCCGCCATGCAGGCACGAGTCGATCCAGCCGAGCTGGTTCTGCCGCGGCGTCCAGTCGCCCGCGACGGGATGCACATGACTGTCGATCAGGCCCGGCGCGAGCGTCGTCCCGTTGGCATCCACCACGGTGGTGGCGTCGTCGCAATCGACATCCTTCTCGCGACCGACGGCGGCGATGCGGCCGTCGACGGCAACCAGCGTGTCGGCGTCAAGGATCGGCTGACCGAGATCGCCAGACAGAAGCAATCCGATGTTGCGGATCACGAGCTTGGCCGGACCGTTTTCAGAGGCGGGGACGTCCGATGACATCAGGTCTCACTTTCTCTCCGCGTGTTCAGTTGTCTGCGGTGGAAGCCACGGGGCGACCTAGCCCCCGGCCGGCCGATCGCTATTGGCGTCGGCGACACGGCGGAGGAGCGCGATGAAGACCTTCTGCTCGTCGCGGCTCAAAGGCTGCAGGACGCGGCGGCCCACCTCCATGCTGAGGCCGAGCAGCGGCAACGTGTGATCGACGCCCTTGCGGGTCAGCCGGATGATCGTCAGGCGCTGGTCGTGGGCTGCGTTCAGGCGAACCACCAGTCCGTGCTTGAGGAGCTTCCTGACGACGATGCTGATCGTCGACGGGTCCATGGCGGTCAGGCGGCCAAGCTGGTTCTGCGACAGCTCGCCATGCTTCATGATCGTGGCCAGGGCCGCCATCTGGGTGGGCGTCAGGTTCTTCTCGTTCATGACCTCCTGGAAGCAGGTCGTCGCCCGCTGATGGGCACGCCGGATGATGTGGGCCGGATGCTCATACAGGTCGTAGCCGGAGGCTTCGAAGCGGCGGGTGACCTCCGCCAGGCTCAGCGGACGGCTGGCCTCATCCTTCTCCCGGCCGACCACCGCCCGCTTCTTCCGCGCCGCCCTCAACATTCCTCAAGAACTCCTATGGATTCGTCCACTAGGCCGCAATCTCCTGATTATCGATCGTCCGTCCAGAAGAAAGCGCGGCAACCACCGACTCGGCATCGGTGACGATGCCGAAGTGGGTGGAGATGTCGTAGAGCGTGCTTTCCTGCTCGCGCGGGCCGGTTGCGGCACAACAGTCGCGCGGGACAACGGCTTCGTAGCCGAGGAAGAAGGCGTCGTGGACGGTCGAGCGAACGCAGATGTTGGTGACGACGCCGAAGACGACGAGCTGATCGATCTGCATGTCCTTGAGCAGGAGGTCGAGGTCGGTCTGGAAGAACGCCGAATAACGGGCCTTGAAGACCACGAACTCTTCTTCGCGGACCCCGAGATCCTCGATCACCTCGGTCGCCCAGCTGCCTTCGGCGCCATGCGGCGTCCGCTTCAGCATCTCGCGGTCGCGCCGCAGGTTTCGCCGGTGGCTGTCACGGACCCAGATGACCGGCACACCGTTGTCACGTGCGGCGGCGATGACGCTCAGCTGATAGGGCACCAGCGTCTCGTAACCGGGCAGGACCATCCGTCCGCCCGGCTTGCAGAATTCGTTGATCATGTCGACGACGACGACCGCCGTTCGCCGCGGGTCGAGCTGGACCTGGCTCCGGTTCCTGTGAGCGGAAAAGACATCGACGGACATGGCCTGTTCCCTCCTGCCGATCAATCTCGAAGAAGACCATAGAGCAGTTCGAAGAAGCGGTCGGAATCGACTTCGGTCGCGATCCGCGCGTTCGGCTTTTCGCCGCGTTCGTTCCAGAAATCGGCGACGGTGGCTCCGAACGTGTAGACACCGGCCAGATCGACGGCGATATGGGCCTCGCGCGTGCGGATGAGGGTCGGGTCGATGACGACCGCAAGCGCCAAAGGATCGTGCAATGCGCCGCCGATGCCCATGCTGTTGCGGTGAAGCTTCTCGTAGAATTTCAGCCAGTCGATCACGACCCGGCCGAGCTGGCTGTCGATCTTGCCGAGCGCCTCGTATTGCGGGGCTTCGACAAGCACCTGCATGGTCACGTCGAGGCCCACCATGGTGATCGGCACGCCGCTCGCCAGCACGATGCGCAGCGCCTCGGGATCGCAGAAGGCGTTGAACTCGGTCGGCGTGATGATCTCGCTCTTGCGATAGAAGACGCCGCCCATCCAGATGATTTCGCGGATCTTGGGGATCACCGCGCGGTGCTTGAGGATGAGCAGGCCGAGGTTGCAGAGCGGCCCGGTGGCGACGACGCGGATGGGCTCCGGCGCCGCTTCGAGCTGGGCCGCCAGAAAATCGACGGCATGCTGCGGCACGACCGACCGGCCGGGCGGCGGCAGATAGGGCGACCCCTCAAGACCGCTCGGCCCGTCGGCGGTGCCGAGCAGCAGCGGCCGGGCCAGCGGGCGGGCGCAGCCGGCCGCCACCGGCACATCCTGCGCTCCGATGAAATCGAGGACACGGAGGCAGTTGGCCGTCGTCTTCTCGATCTCGGCATTGCCGCAGGTGGTGGTGACGCCCTTCAGGTCGATCGCCGGCGACCGGTGCGCCATGACCAGCGCGATCGCATCATCGTGACCGGGGTCGCAATCCATGAGGATCGGTATGGGCTGGGTCGTGGTCATCGGGACGCCACCGGGGTTCGCTCGTACTGGCCGATCGCCTCCTTGAACAATCTCAGGAAGCGCTTGCCGTCGATCGCGGTGCAAATGCGCGTCGTCGCCGGGCCGCCGCCGGGCAGGATCTGGCGGCCGCGATGCGCCACGGTCTGGCCCCGGGCGAGACGGCCGTCGAGCACCACATCGACGAAAAGCGGCTCGGTCATTGGACACAGATCCGGCGCGAAGGCGAGCGCCGTGGCAATGACATCGTCCATGGGGAAGGCGACCAGATCGAAGAATTCCCGCCAGATATCGATGTAGATCGGGAATACGTCGGAAATCATCCGCACGACCGGGTTGTCGCCGGATGCGGCCGCCATGTCGGCGATGTCGTCGCGACTCATCATGCCGGTCGCGGCGCGATTGTCCTCGCAGACGTCGAGAGGAACCAGGATCTTGGCGACGTCGGCCGCCAGCGCGATCCGCGCGGCCTCGGGATCGGCCCAGATGTTGTATTCGGTCACCGGCGTCATGTTGCCCGGTGTCGTGAAGCAGCCGCCGAGCACGATGAGCTGCTTGAGCACGGCGACCAGCCGCGGCTCCTGCAGCAAGGCCATCGCCACGTTGGTCTGCGGTCCCGTCGCCACCAGCGTGATCTCGCCGGGCGAGCGGAAGGCCGTCTCGATGATGAAGTCGACGGCATGGCGATCGATCGCCGAACGATTGGGTGTCGGCGCCTTGGGGTTGAAGACCTTCAGCCGGTCGCCGAAGCGCTGAGCGAGCTGCTTCTCGACGTTGACCGGCGCTTCCATGTCCGCCTTGGCGTTGCCGACGATCGGCCGCCACGCGCCCGCTGCCACGGGAATGTCCTCCCTGCCGGCCAGCGTCAGCGTGTTGAGAACGACATTGGTGACCTGCTCGATCGGCCCGGCCGCGCCGGTCACCGTGGTCACGCCTTCGAGCTTGATGTGCGGCGATGCTGCCGCGAACAGCACCGCCAGGATGTCGTCGCCGGCCGAATCGACATCGAGAATGATCCGTTCCATCACGCTTCCTGTTTGCTCGTTGCCTGAGGACGATCCCGGTTGCCGCCCACCTGGAGAAGCCGCTGCATGGTTTGTGTCGTCTCGCGGACGATGCGCGAGCGCGACCGGTAGGAAAGTGCGAACAGCGCCGTCAGGGCGACCACATAGGGAACGGTGAGCACGAGGTAGGAGGGGAATCCGGACGTCTGCAGACGCAGCGACAGGGCGTCGGAAAACCCGAACAGAAGGCACCCCGCGAGCACCTTGAGCGGATCGCCGTTCGAGAAGATCAGGATGGCGACGGCCATGAAGCCGCGCCCCGAGGACATGTTCTCGGCAAACATCGTGATGTAGCCGAGCGACAGGTGGGCGCCGGCGAGGCCGGCGAGGATGCTGCACAGCAGAGAGGCGAGATAGCGCACCCGGGTGATCGAAATGCCGACCGCTTCGGCGGCCTCCGGCTTCTCGCCGACGACCCGGATGTGCAGCCCCAGCCGGGAGCTGCGATAGAATAGGATGAGCACGGGAACCAGCAGGAACGAGACGTAGACGAGCGGCGTGAAACCCGAGATGAGCTGGCCGGCTGGTCCCAGCGCATGGGCGCCGGGCAGCCGCAGAATGGGCAGGCCGACGATGCCATGGCCGACGACCGAGCCGCGGGTGCCGAAGATGGCCTTGGTCAGCGATACCGTCACGCCGCCTGCCAGAATGTTGAGAGCCAGCCCGATCACCACCTCGTTTGCCCGGAATGACACGACCAGCATCACGAACACCATTCCGATGACGACCGACGCGGCAACCCCGCACAGCACGCCCAGCCAGGCCGAGCCGGTGACGATCGAGCCGATGACCGCAAAGAAGGCGCCGACCAGCATCTGGCCCTCGAGGCCGATGTTGAAGATGCCGGCCTTGGTCGTGAACGAGCCGCCCAGCGCGACCAGCAGGATCGGCGCGGTCGTCCGAACCGTGGCGACGAGGAGCGCGATGCTGAACAGCCGCTCTAGAACTTCCATCGCCGCTCTCCCGCCGTGCTGTCGCCGCGTCGACGCAGCAGGAACTGGGCCGAGACACTGAGGATGATCAGTGCCTGGATGACGGTAATGATTTCTCGCGAGGCGGTGGTGTTGACCTCAAGCAGCAGCGAACCATTGCGCAACGCTCCGAAGAACAGGGCCGTGCCGATGGTCGCGATCGGACTGCCGTTGGCCAGAAGAGCCGCAATGACACCGTCAAAGCCAAAGCCCGGGGCAAAGCCTTCCATGAAGCGGTGGTGGACGCCGAGCGCCTCGATGCCGCCGGCAAGCCCGCCGACCGCCCCTGACGCGAGCAGGACGCGGAACGCCAAACGCCTGATGTCGACGCCGCCATACTCCGCGAAGCGGACATTGGAGCCCATGATGGTGACGGCGTAGCCCGCCGACGTGAAGCGGAAATACCACTGCGTCGCCACCGCCAGGAAGAGGCCGATGATCAGCCCCCAGTTCAGTCGCGAGAACGAGAAGATCTCAGGAAGATACGCCGACGGCAGGATCGGTTGGGTCTCGGACCAGCCGCCCGGCCGCTTGAAGACGAAGATGGTCAGGTACGAGGTGAACAGCACCGCGACATAGTTGGCCAGGATCGTCGAGACGACCTCGTTGGCATTGTAGCGGGCGCGGAAGAAGGCGGGAATCGCGACCCAGGCAACGCCGGCGAGCGCCGCCACCGCCAGCCCGAGCGCAAGATGAAACGCATGCGGCAACGGCACGTAGATACCGACCAGCACCGCGGCGAAGCCGCCCATGAAGAGCTGGCCTTCGACGCCGATGTTGAACAGGCCGCCGCGGAACGAGATGCACGCCGCGACGCCGCAGACCAGGATCGGAGTCGTCTGCAAGAGCGTCCCGGAGATACGCTCGGGCTCGCCGAAGGCGCCGGCGGCCAGTGTGGTGAAGACCTTCAGCGGGCTTTCGCCGATCAGCACGATGATCAGCGCGCCGATGGCCAGCGCCAGGACAAGCGCCAGCAACTGCCCGAGGAAAGCACGCAGCCGGTCGTTCATGCGACGTCCGCCGTCTGCTGCGCGGTGTCGCCGGAGACGCCCGCCATCAGAAGCCCCAAGGCCTCCTCGCTGACGCCGCCGCCCGGCAGATCGCCCATGATGCGGCCGGAGAACATCACCAGAATGCGGTCGGCGAGCGCGATGAGTTCGTCGAGCTGCACGGAGATCAGCAGGATCGCCCTTCCCGCCTCGCGCTGGCGCATGATCTCGTCGTGGATCGCTTCCGTGGCGCCGATGTCGACGCCGCGGGTGGGCTGGTCGACCAGCAGGAAGCCAGCGTCGCCGGAGAATTCGCGCGCCACGACCACCTTCTGCATGTTGCCGCCCGAAAGGCTCTTGACGACCGCCTGGGGACCCGGGGCGCGGACGTCATACTGCTTCATCAGCTCGGCGGTGTGCTCGATCACCTTCGGCCAGCGGATAAGCCCGCGCCGCGACCATGGCTCGGCATTCTGCCGGCCCATGAGGATGTTCGAGGCGATGTCCGCCTGGCGGTCGACGCCGCGGGTCAGCCGGTCGCCCGGCACATGGGCGACGCCGGCCTGGCGAATCGCGCGGGGACCGGCGCCATCGATGCGCTTGCCGCCCAGCCGAATCGTACCGTGACTGGCCGGTCGCAGACCGGCGAGGACTTCGGCCAGCTCGCTCTGCCCGTTGCCGGCGACGCCGGCTATTCCCACCACCTCGCCGGCGCGGACATCGAACGTGACGCCACGCAGGGCAGGCAGGTTGCGATCGTCGCGGCACCACAGCTGCTCGACCGAAAGCACCGTCGCGCCGGCGACCGGATCGCGCGGCCGCCGATCGAAGCTGATCGTTCGGCCGACCATCATCTGCACCAGCTCGCCCTTGGACATTTCGGCCGTCGGACGGGTCGCGATGTGCTGGCCGTGGCGCAGGACGGTCACGGTGTCGGACACCTCCAGCACTTCCTGCAAGTGGTGACTGATGAAGATGACCGTCATGCCCTGCCTAACGAAGTCGCGCAGCGTCTTGAACAGCTCGCGGCTCTCCTGCGGTGTCAGCACGGCCGTCGGCTCGTCGAGAATGATGATGCGCGCACCGCGCGCCAGCACCTTGAGAATCTCGATCCGCTGCTCGATGCCGACCGAGAGAAGACCGACCCGCGCGGTCGGGTCGACCTGGAGGCCGAAATCACGCGAGAGCCGGGCGGTGCGCTCGATCTGGGCACGGTGATCGATCATGCCGCCCCGCAGAATTTCCATGCCGAGAAAGACGTTTTCAGCCACGGTCAACGACGGCACGAGCTTGAAATGCTGGTGCACCATGCCGAGGCCGGCGGCGATCGCCGCGGCGGGGTTGGCCATGACGTGCGGCTTGCCGTCGAGCAGAATCTCGCCTTCGTCCGGCTGCAGCAAGCCGAACAGAACGTTCATCAGGGTTGTCTTGCCGGCACCGTTTTCGCCGATGATGGCGTGGACCTCACCGGCCTTGACTGCAAGATCGACGCGATCATTGGCCACAAAGGAGCCAAAGCGCTTGGTTATCGCCTTGAACTCGACTGCGTAGTTCACGGCCAACCCACTCCCGTCTGCAAATTTCGATCAACGACACCCGGCCGGATTGTACCGATTGTCCGGCCGGGTGCGACAGGCGTTGCCGGAGACTGCTAGGGAGTGAGCGTGATCTTGCCGCTGATCACGTCGTTGCGCAGTTCATCGACCTTCGCGGTGACGTCCGCCGGGATCTTGTCCGCGACCTGCGGGCACATCTTGAGCTCGACGCCACCCGACTTCAGGTCGAAGGTGTGGGTGCTGCCCGGCTGCGCCGGATGGCCCTCGACCTCATCCTTGACCAGCGAATAGACGGCGACGTCGCCGCGCTTCATCATGCTGGCCATGACGTGGCCGGGCGCCTCGCCGCACTGGTCGATATCGACGCCAATGCTGTACTTGTCGGCGGCGGCGCTCGCCTGAAGGACGCCTTCGCCGGTTGGGCCGGCAACGTTGAAGACGATGTCGTTGCCCTCGCCATAGAGGGCCATGGTCAGTTCGCTGCCCTTTGCCGGGTCGTCGAACGTGCCGGCGAAGACGGAATCGACGGCAACATCGGGTGCCGCCGCCTTGGCGCCCTGGGTGTAGCCACGCAGGAAGTCACGGATCACCGGAATGTCGCGTCCGCCAACGAAGCCGATCGACTTGCCGTCGCCGAACCCGGGAATCTGACTGCCCTTTTCCGCCATCAGGCTGGCGAAAGCGCCGGCCACGAACGAGCCTTCGGCCTGCGCGAAGTCGGCATAGATGATCTTCTTGCTGTCGAGGACGCCGTCGATGAAGACGAAGCGCTGATTGGGATACGCCTCGGCCGTCTTCTGCAGTGCGTCGACCAATTCCCATCCCATGACGAATACGAGATCGTACTTGCCATCCTTGGCGACGTTGTTGAACTGCTCCTCGTAGTCGAGTGCTCTATTGCCGGTATCGATGAGCTTCAGGTCGATACCGAAATCGGCCTTCGCCTTGTTGAGGCCGTTGACAATCGACACCCCGAAACCCTGCGAAAAGTATCCCGAAATCGCAGCGATCGAGACCTGCTTGGCAGCGGCAGCGCCCGTGAACAGCATAAGCGACATGCCGAACGCGGCCATAGTCTTTGTTGTCGAACCGAACGTCATCACTGAATCCCCCGCATTGTTGAGAACCGGGACCGAACGTAACCATCCGTCGCCACGCATCTCGGCGGTCCATCGAACCTCTGTCCGAGATCATTGATGGTCATACAATCTTGATGACAGTCTGGAACCCTGTCAATCCTGCAGTGCCGGATTTGTCTTCGGGGCGGTTTCGGTCGCGCGACGCGTGGTCGATCCATGCGCGACGGAGCCGGATGGATTCGCACGACGACAAATCCCGCGAACGCTCCATCCCGCGATGGGAGAGACGACGCGGGCGAGCGGCCTTCTCAACACCAAAGCGAAGGGGTCTGTCGTCGACGCCGAGTGCTGCGCCGGTGGCGGATTCCGGCGCGCTATTTGGCGCCGTGCACCAGAGGAAAGGTGGTGCCGTCCGGCGCGTTCGACCAGCTCTGCAGCGTCTGCCCGCCATCGATCAGCCAGCTGGCGCCGGTGACGTGGGCGGCGTCGGACGAGGCAAGAAATGCAACGACCGCCGCAACGTCCTCCGGCTGCCCGATGCGGCGGAGCGGAATCCGGTCGGCAAAGCGCCCCACCGCCGAAGCGGTGTCAGCCTCCTTGGCAACGGGAACGCCCAGGGTCGTCTCGATGACGCCCGGACAGACGGCATTGACGCGGATGCCGTAGCGGGCGAGGTCTAGCGCCGCGACGCGGGTCAGACCGACGACGCCATGCTTGGTGGTGGCGTAGCCGGCGCCGCCGTCGAGAACGTCCCAGCCCGCCATCGACGAGCCCATGT
Source organism: uncultured Alphaproteobacteria bacterium (assembly GCA_963784605.1). Taxonomy (GTDB): domain Bacteria; phylum Pseudomonadota; class Alphaproteobacteria; order Rhizobiales; family Kaistiaceae; genus CAVSRC01. Next base: position 167,352 of record CAWARW010000003.1, on the reverse strand, counting down.
TGACGATTGCTCCGGCGATGTCGGCCGCGATCATGGCGCGGGCCGATTGCCGAAGGACCAGGAACATGCTGCGCAGATTGGTGCGGACGATCTCGTCGAATGCTTCGACGGCAAGCTCATGCACCGGTGCGCGCACCCCGGCAATGCCGGCATTGTTGAACAGGACATCGAGGCGGCCATAGGCGCTAAGCGCAGCCGCCACGGCCTGCCCGGCCCCTGCTTCCGATCCGACGTCCGCGACCACGCTGGTCACCTCGGCGCCGGCAGCGCGCAGTGCCTTGAGCGCCCGTTCGGCTGCCTTGTCATCGCGATCGACGATGACGACCCTGGCGCCGTCGGCGGCAAACCGGCTGGCCGCGGCGCTGCCGATCGCGCCGGCACCACCGGTGACCAATGCAACTTTCCCGTCGAACCTTGCAGTCATCGCCCCTCCGGCCGCTCAATAGTCGCGCCACGAACGGCGCGGCGCGAACCCCAAAGCATCGTGCGCGGCGGCAATCCCGATCACGGTCGAATGGCCGGGCAGCGGACCGCGCAGCGGAACATCCGGGTAGGCCTCGCGGACCAGCGGCTCCGTGGCTTCCTCCATGAAGGTATCGGCGGCGCTCAGGAAAAGGCGAAGATGCCCGGCGGCGCGCGATTCGACGGCGGCGAGGAAGGCCGATCCGGCATCGCTCCCGTCCAGGTAGCTCCACAGGCTGGCCGCCGCGCGAGCCCGGTCCGGCCGCATCGGCACGACATCGCGCGGGAAGCTCTCGCGCGTCTGGATCCAGGGCATGCGCAAGCTGACGGCGGCAAACGCCCGGCGGCGCACGCCCGTCTCGACGATCTCCTCGCCGAGCCATTTCGACAGCGCATAGGAATCCTGCGGGCCGACGGGATGACTTTCGTCCAGCGGCAGATAGCTGAGATCGACCGGCTGCGGATTGAACGGAAAGCCGATGACGCTGAACGATGAGGCATAGATCAGGCGCTCGATGCCGAGAACGACGCACGCCTCGACGACGTTGTAGGTCGCCGCGACATTGGTCGCAAAGACCTCGCGGGGAACCCGCCCGGTCGGGCGCGGAATGGCCGCCGCATGCACCACCGCATCGGCACCGCGCAGCGCGAGGATCGTGTCGTCCAGCCGCGTCATGTCGCATTGCAGGAAGGCCGGCAGCGCCATGGTCGGCGCAACCGTGTCGATGCCGGTCACCCGGTGCCCGGCGGCAAGCAGCGCCTCGCAGACATGACGGCCAAGCAGGCCGCTCGCCCCGGTCACGGCGACAATCATGGCGTCACCCGTCGCGACGATCGGACCCCGACGCTTCTGATTTTCCGGGCGGGCAAGTGCGGTCCTCGAGAGCGGAAGGAATCGTGATCAAACACGGGGACGGTACCCTCGCCAGGGCCGCTGCCGGCGCTCGCGCGCGCACCACGGCGTTATCGGTTTGTGACGCGCCGCGATGTTAGTTGAGCGCCGGCGGCTGTCCAGCCCCTACCCGTCGCACCGAGGAATGGAGCGTTGCCGGCATGACCAAAGCGTCAAGCGTCGGCAGCCTTTCTGTCGAAGCGCGATCGGCACCTTTCACCCGCCTGCGGCGTGTCCATCGTGGCGCGTTGTCGCCGCAGGGGATTGATCGCCGCGATCGTCTGGACGCCCTGTCAGGGCACGATGTTCTCCAGATCCTGCAGAAGGCTCGGATGCGTCGGCTGCCAGCCCAGCGCCTGCTGCGTGTGGGTGCTGGACGAGGGCTGGTCGGCCGCAAAGATCGGGCCGAGCGGACCAAAACTCTCGGCCGGAATCGACTCGACGGGCAGACCCAGCCGCCGGCCGATAACCGCCGCGATGTCGCGGACCCTGTCGCCCTCATCGGCCACGGCGTGCCACGACGTGCCGGCTTCCGCCGTCTCGAGCGCGAGCCGGAACAGCACGGCCGCGTCGAGCGCATGGACCGCCGGCCAGCGCTGTTCGCCGTCGCCGGGATAGCCGGACCTGCCGCTCTGGCGCGCGATCTGAGTCAACAGACCGGCGAACCCTCCCGCACCGTTGTTGTGGACCGTGCGCGGAAGGCGCACGGCGGTGCTGCGAACGCCGTGCGCGGCGAGGCCCAGAACCGCCGTGACGGCGCGCCCGCGACCGCCGACCGGCCCCTCGGTGATCGCCGGATCGGCCTCGGTGGAGGCGCGACCCGGCACGAGCGGCGTACCAGAGACGGTGACCAACGGCCGATTGCTGCCGGTGAGGACCTCGCCGAGGATGGCGAGCGCAGCGCTTTCCTCGGCAATCGCCCTGGTCAGCGCCTCGGGGCTACTGAAGTCGTTGGCGAATGCCAGGTGGATCACTCCATCGGCGTCGGCGGCACCGGCGCGAAGAGCGTCCAGATCGGCAAGTGCACCCCGCAGTGGCTCCGCGCCGGCAGCCCGGGCGGCGTCTACCGACGCGTCCGACCGTGCCAGCGCGAGGACGGTATGGCCGTGGCCGAGAAGCTCGGCAACGACGGCGGACCCGATCAAGCCGGTGGCACCGGTTACGAAAACACGCATGACTGCACTCCTTTGTAAATGTCAGTGACTGACATGTAGAGGTAGTGACAGTGACTGACAATACCCTTATATCGCCGGCATGCCGCGGAACCGAGAAGACGCCCGCCAGCGCCTGATGAAGGCAGCCTTGGAGCTGTTCGCCGAGAACGGCTTCGATCACACCACCGCGGCGCAAATCGCGGCGCGGGCGGGCGTAACCGAGCGCACGTTCTTCCGTGCCTTCCCCGACAAGCGGGAGGTTCTCTTCGTCGGCCAGAACATTCTCGACACGGCGCTGTCGGAGGCCATCGCGAAGGCGCCGGCGAACCTGCCACCGATCGAGACGCTGCGGCGGGCCTTTGCGTCCGTCACGCAGATGCTCGAAGACAACCGCCGGTTCTCCGAACCCCGTCAGCGCATCATTTCAGCCACCCCTGCACTGCAGGAGCGCGAGGTCGCCAAACATGCCGCCCTCGTGCGGACGGTGGCGGAGGCCTTGCAGCGGCGCGGCGTCGAAAAGCTGCGAGCCGACCTGGCCGCACAGACCGGGCTGGCGGTCCTCGGGCATGCGCTCGTCTCGTGGTTCGCAGATCCTTCGGTGCGGCTGAACGACTATGTCGATCGCGCCTTCGTTGAGCTCAAGAAGCTCTCATCCCCGAGCGACGGTCCGTGACGCAGCCGCCGATGTCCGGTCGATGGCGGACAAATACCGGCACCGTCGCGAAAACCTGCAGGCTGCCGCGAAGTCGGCGCCAGTGGCGGAGGCGGAAATCCGAAGCCGCGTACCGCACGAAGCGCCTGACATCCCCTCGGGATGGTGGAGTCAGAGGCCGGGGGCGATCGTTTCGGAGACGCCTGATCGTGCTGCCTTGAGGGCGGCGAGGGCGGCGGCGAGCGATCGAAGGCCATCCTCGCCGGTCGCCGGGGGCGATCCCTTTCCCGCAATCGCATCGTGGAAGGCCCGCACACCGCGCGTATAGTAGTTCTCTTGCGAGAGCGGCAGCGCTTCCTCGCCGGCAGCGGTTCTGAGCACCACCGTCCCGCCCGGGGCCTGCGCCATGCAATCCATGGCAACGATGGAGCCTGCCGTGCCGTGCACCTCGACGGACGTGCGCAGATAGGGCGTCGTGAAGCTCTCGTAGATTTGCGCGATCAGGCCCGATCTGAACGTGAGGAGATGCATCGCGGCGTCCTCGATCCCAGCCGCAGCCAGCCCGCCGTTCTGGACAATCGTCTGCACGCTTTCCGGTTCGTCGCCGAGAATGAAGCGCAGCAGATCGCTGTCGTGGACCGTCAGGTCGAGGATCACGCCCGCGCCGGCGGCCGGATCGTGCAGACGCCAGCCGTGCAGGTGCTTGGGCAGCGCGCCGCCATGCACAAGACGGGCGGCGAGCGGTCGGCCGATCCGCCCCGCCGCAATCGCCTCGCGGCTGGCGCGATGGGTCGCGGCGTTGCGCAGGTGATGGTTGGTCGCCATGACGACCCCGGCCTTGCGGCAGGCGTCGACCATCTCCCTGGCGTCTTCGATGCGGGTCGAAAGCGGCTTCTCGCAAAGCACGTGCTTGCCCGCCGCGGCCGCCGCGAGACACTCGTCCCGGTGGCGCTCATTGGTGGTCGCGATATAGACGGCGTCGACTTTGGCGAGGAGATCGTCGAGGTTGGTCGTCGACTGAGGAATGTTGAACTCGTCCGCGTATTGCCGCCCGCGCGCGGCATCGCGGCTCATGACCGAGACGATCTCGCCGCCCGCCTCGCGGATTGCGGCGATCATCCATTCGCGGCCAATCGTGGTGGCACCGACGAGGCCCCATCTTATTTTCGGCATGGGCTTTTCTTCAGCAGCTGTTCGGACCGGCCGAGAGGACCATTCGGCCGATCGGTCTGTGGAGGTGCCGCGCCGGAGCGGAGCGCAAGGCTTCGGCGCGGCGCCGGCTTACCTGTCGTATTCGCTGAGCATGGTGAAGAAGGTCAGCTCGGCGTCCTGCGTCAGGAACTCCTTGTGCCGGCCGAACCATTCCTTCTGATAGGGAAGCTCCAGGTGCCGGTCGAGATCGGCGCGCGTCATCCAGTTCTCATAGAAGTAGAAGACGTTCGGGTCTTCGGCGCTGACGTGAAAATGGTATTCGACGCAGCCGGGCTCTCCGCGCGAAGGCTCGACAAAGCTTGCGAGAAGCTTGACGAGTTCGTCGCGCTTCTCGGGCCTGGCATGAAGCGTGGCGGTCAGGGTGCAGCGGGGTGTCGACATTCTAGTCTCCTCTTGTTGACACGCGTTGGATTCAGCAAGGGTTGAGCGGGCCTTCCCCGGCGATGAAGCGGCGAACCTCCTCGGCGATGCAGCCTGCCGCGAACTTCACCGTCTTCACCGAAGAGCCGGCGATATGTGGGGTGAGCGTGACATTGGCGAGCTTGAGGAGCGGCCAGTCCGGCGGTGCAGGCTCGATGGCGAACGTCTCGAGCCCGGCGCCGCGAAGCTGCCCGGACGTCAGGGCATCGTAGAGAGCGTCATAGTCGACCAGCGGGCCGCGCGCGGTATTGATGAAGTAGGCGCCTCGCCGCATCGCCGCGAAAGCCTCGCGCCCGATCATCCCCATCGTTTCCGCTGTGACGCGCGGGTGCAGGGAGACGACGTCGGATTCGCGCAGGAGCTCGTCCAGCGTGACATGGGCGACGCCGTCGTCGCGGTCGGCGCGCGACAGCTGGACGTAGGGGTCGCACACCAGGATGCGGCACCCGAACGCCTTCAGCAGCGTCACCACGCGGGTTCCGACGTGGCCGTAGCCGATCACGCCGACGGTCATCTCCGAGAGCTCGTTGCCGGTCATGTCGGTGCGGTAGAGATCGCCCAGCCATTCTCCCTGGCGAAGGGCTTCGTGACCGCGCCGGATGTTCCGGGTCTCAGCCAGGATCAGGCCGATCGTGAACTCGGCCACCGCAGAGGCGTTGCGGCCCGGCGTGTTCACGACGCGGACGCCGCGCGCACGGGCAGCCTCCATGTCGATGTTGACCGGACCGCCCCGGGAAACCGCGACGAAGCGCAGCCCCGGCATCTGCTCGAACATCCCCGACGAGATCGGCGCGAGATGCGTGATGAAGATGTCGGCGTCATCAATGAAGCGGACGATTTCGGCGGGATCGCCCATGTATTCCTTGAGATTTGCAAGGCCGGGCACGACGTAGCCATGACGCATCGGCTCGTCCGGCCACGGCTGCTCGAGCGTGCGGATCGGTGTCGCTGGGCCGATATGAGCGCGCAGCGCCTCTTCGAAGAGGCGCGGCAGCATGAAGCGGTCGCCGATGACGGCGATGGAGTGGCTCATGAGCGCGCCCTTTCTCGAAAGGCCGCGGTGAAGGCGAGCGACGTGGCGAGCGATGCGCCCGCGTCGATGCGGATGTGAATGTCAGGCGTCATGCTGTGAAGCTCTGCCTGCTTGGCGCGGCATGATGGTCGGGTCCGGCAAGGAGCGGCGAGGCCGTTGGGGCCACGCCGCTCCTCTTCTTGGGAGGAATTAGAAGTTGTACTGGTCGATGTTGTCCGGGGTGAACATCAGCGCCTTGCCGTAGACGATCTCGCCATTCTCGCCGACGGTGTAGGTGCCGGCCTTTCCGGCGGTGAACTTGGTGCCGGGGGTGAGATCAAGCTTGCCGGCGAGCTTCAGATGCGTGCCGTAGGTGGCGAGGTACCCGAGTTCCTTCGGGTCCCACAGCGCGAAGCACTTCTCCGAGCCGTCCTTCAGGTAGCTCTTGATGGCGCTCGGCAACGCGAAGCCGGTTGAGAAGACCTGACCGACATGGCCGCTGGCCTGGATCGCGCGTGCGCCGGCGGGCGCGCTCACCGCCGACGAGGAGATGATGACCTTCAGATTCGGATGCGCCTGCATGAGGTTGATGGCGACATCGTAGCTCTTTGCGTCATCGTCATTGGCGTACTGCGTATCGACGACCTTGAAGACCTGGTACTTCGGATCGTTGGCGATGAACTCCTTCATGAACTTGATGTGCGCCGTGTGGTTCGGCGCCGTCGGCGATGCCGCAACAAAGGCGATCTCGCCACCCTTCGGCGCGTCCAGCAGCGCGCAGTCGAGCATGGTCTGGGCCGCCTGCTTGTAGGACAGCTGGTTGAAGAACATGTCGCGGGCATCCTGCGCAGCGTCGGCGTCGAAGGTGGTGACGACGATGCCCTGCGAGCGAGCCTGCTTAAGCACCGGCGCGACGGCGTTGAGATCGATGGCGGCAAGGATGATCGCGTCGGGCTTCTGGGTCAGGAAGTTCCCCAGCGTCTCGACCTGGAGCGAGACGTCGGCATGGTCGGCGCCGGCATAGACGAACTCATCGCCAAGCTCCTTGGCGGCGTCACGGCCACCTTCGGCCGCCGCTTCGAAGTACGGGAAGCCGGTCCATTTTGGCGTCATCATGAGCTTGAAGCCGGAGTCCTGGGCGAAGGCCGCCGAGGAGGCTGCAAGGCCGAGCACCACGACGGTGCCGGCTGCGGAAACAAGCAAGGAATGTAGTTTCATGAGGTTTCCTCCTTCATTGTTAGGGCACACGTACTACGAAGATCAAAAGAGAGTGCATGGATGCGTGGCGACAGGTCTCCTTCCTTCAGTGGGAGAGGGTCTGGGCAGGCCGCGACGCGGTGGTCGGACGCAGCCGGCGGGTGAACGCCCGGATGATGACCGGGCGGAGCACGCCGAGGATCAGAAGGGCACCGAAGACGACGGTCTGGGTCGGGCCGGGGACGTTGGCGAGACCCATGCCGTTGCGCAGCGTGCCGAGCAGGAAGAGCGCCAGCACGACGCCGAGGATGGTGCCGCGGCCGCCATTGATGTCGACGCCACCGAGGACGACGGCTGTCACCACGAGAAGGATGGAGCCGTCGGCGTTGTCGCCGCGGGCGGAACCGTACTGGCCGATCCACACCAGCGCGGCGAGAGCGGCGAGCCCTCCGGCAAGCGCGTAGGCCTGGATCTTGAGGTGGGCGACGTCGACGCCGGTGATCCACGCCGCGGTCTGGTTGTTGCCAACGGCGAAACAGCGGCGGCCGAACACCGAGCGGTGCATGAGGAGCCCGATCAGGATAGCCAGGAGAATGAAGAGGAGGAACGATACGGGGATCGTCCCGAAGACCTTCGCGGTGCCGACAAAGGCGTAGGTGTTGTCGAACGAGGTGTAGCCCATCTCGCTGCCGATGATGAAAGCGAGGCCGCGATAGGCGCCCATGGTTCCAAGGGTGACCGCCAGCGAAGGCAGGTTGAGCCGGGCGACGAGGACGCCGTTCAGGGCCCCGAGCGCCGCGCAGGCGGCGACATCGATGGGGACAGCGATCCAAATCGGCGCGCCGGCAGCAGAAAGCTTGGAGAGGATCACTGCGCCGAAGGCGAGCGTCGAGGCCAGCGAGATGTCGATCTCGGCAAGCACCACGACGACGGCAAGGCCGAGCGCGAGGATGCCGGGATAGACGAAGTGTCGCGTCGAGTAGGCGATCTGGTCGAAGCTCAGATAGTAGGGCGAGAGGTAGGCCGACCAGGCACCGGCGCACAGCGTCAGCACGATCAGCGTGAGCTCCCACTGCGACAGCCACTTCTTCATCGTGCGACGCTCCGTCCGATGCGTCTGCGGGCGGCGAGCGATTTGCGAATCTGGCTGCCGATCAGCACGTCGGCGGTTGCCGCCGCGACGATGGCCGAGCCCTGAATGAACATCCGCCAGAACTCCGGCACGCGCAGAAGCACCAGCCCGTTGTCGATGGTGGCGAGCACGACCGCGCCAAGCGCCGCGCCGATGACCGTCCCCGAGCCGCCGGTAACGCTGACCCCGCCGATGACGGCGGCGGCAAGCGACGTGAGTTCCCAGCCGGACGCGAGGATCACCGTCACCGTGCCGACGCGGGCGGCGTAGAGGAAGCCGGCAAGGCCGCACAGGACGCCGGTGAGGACATAGGCGAAGAGCACGATCTGCTTCGTGCGCAGGCCGAAGAAGGCGCTCGCCGGAGGGTTGGAGCCGACGGCATAGATCTGGCGGCCGATCGGATAGAACCTCAGCAAGAACGCGAGCGCGCAGATCACGATCACCGAGAGAATGACGATCGCCGGGATGCCGGCGATCCTGAGATCGGCGGATGCGTTCATCCAGCCCGGCAGGTTGCTCGAAGTCACCTGCTGGCCGTGCGCGTAGATGTAGGTCATGCCGCGGTAGAGCGACATCGTGCCAAGCGTCGCGATCAGGGGCGAGACCTCGCCATAGGCGACCAGGACACCGTTGATCGCACCAAGGGCCGCGCCGATGGCCAGCGGCATGAGAATGAGGATCGGTCCGATGCCGTGGTGCCGTGCCGCGAAGTCGGCGGTCAGATAGGCGGCAAATCCCATGATCGAGCCGACAGAGACGTCGAGATTGCGGGTGAAGAGGACGACCGCCTGTGCGGCGGCGACGATCGCCAGGATCGCCGCGTTGGAGACGATGGCGCTCAGGTTCTGAGTCGTCAGGAAATGCGACGACAAAAGCGTGAAGATCGCGCCGAGCAGGATCAGGAAGGCGAGTACGCCGCTGACACGAAGCCTCAGCGCAAGCTGCCCGAAGCTTCTTTGCGGCGTCTCGATCGGCGAAGTTGCGACGTTGGCCGACAAGGCTCAGTTCCCCAGGTTCCGCGTCGCCGCCATCATGACCGTCTGCTGATTGGCAGTCGCGGCGTCGAGTTCGGCAACGAGCTCACCTTCGGCAATGACCAGTATGCGGTCACTCACGGCGAGGACCTCCGGGAGATCGGACGAGATGAGCAGGATAGCGAGGCCCGAATCTGCGAGCCCCGCGATGATACGGTGAACCTGCGCCTTGGAGCCGACGTCGATGCCATGGGTCGGCTCGTCGAGGATCAGGACACGCGGCTTGGTCGCCAGCCACTTGGCGAAAGCGACCTTCTGCCGGTTGCCGCCGGAGAGCAGCGAGACGATCTGATCGATGCCCGTCGCCTTCACGTCGTAGGTCTTGATCGCCTCCTGAGCGACCTTCCTCTGCGCCGGGGTGTCGACCATGCCCAGATGAGCGAGGCGGCCCACGATCGGCAACGTGATGTTGCTGACGATGTCGGCAGGCATGATCAGGCCCTGGCCGTCGCGGTCCTCCGGCAGATAGGCCAGGCCGAGCTTCAGCATCTGCTTCGGCGCGCGCGGCACCAGCGGCTCGCCGTCGAGGTAAATCCTGCCGCTGCTCGGCGGTGTCATCCCGAAACAGGTCTGGGCAATTTCCGAGCGGCCGGCGCCGACGAGGCCGGCCATGCAGACGATTTCGCCCGCCCGCACCGAAAACGAGACATCTCGGAAGACACCGTCGAGCGACAGATGCTCGACCTTGAGAACCTCCTTGCCCGGCGCCTTCGCCTGCCGCTTGGAGAACAGTGTGTCGAGCGCGCGCCCGACCATCATCTGCACGATGTCGGACCGGCTCAGCTCCTTCATCGGCCGCGTGGCGACATGGGCGCCGTCGCGCAGCACCGTCACTTCGTCGGCGATCTCGTCGAGCTCTTCCAAGCGATGGGTGATCAGCATCACCGCCTTCCCCTGGTCGCGGAGGTCGCGGACGATGCGGAAAAGCTTCTCCGCTTCAGCCGGCGTCAGCGCCGAGGTCGGCTCGTCGAGAATGAGCAGCCGCAGGTCGGCGGTCAGCGCCCGCGCTATCTCGACGAACTGCAGCTCGGCCACCGACAGGCTGGCGGTCAGCGCGTGCGGGTCAATCGCGACGCCGAGATGCCCCAGCGCCGCCTCGGCGCGGGCATACATCGTCTTGCGCGCAACCGTGCCGAGCATGGTGACGGGCGTGTCGCCCATGCAGATGTTCTCGGCCACATCGAGATGCGGAAAGAGCTTCGGGTCCTGATAGACCGCCGCGACGCCGGCCCGACGCGCCTCGATCGGCGTTGCGAAGCGCACCGGCCGATCGGCCAGCATGATCTCTCCATCATCGGCCTGGATGATGCCGGTGATGATCTTGACCAGCGTCGACTTCCCGGCGCCGTTCTCGCCGACCAGCGCATGCACTCGTCCAGGCGCGAGCTCAAAGCTCACATCGTCCAACGCCCGCGACGGACCGAAGGACTTTCCGATATTCGCGATCCGCAGGACAGGTGCTGAATCGACGCTCATCGTGCCTACACCGTCTTGAGCATTCCGCCGTCGACAAAGTAGGTCGAGCCGACGCTGTATGTCGCCTTGTCAGAGCACAGGAAGACAAAGAAGAAGGCAAGCTCCTCCGGCGTACCGAACCGCTTGATCGGTGCATGCTCGTCGGCGACCGATTGAAGGTAGCCCTCCCAGTCGCCGCCATTGTCGGCGGTCAGCTGCTTTGCCGTCTTCACCCAGTCCGGCGTCAGGATCAGGCCCGGGTTCACGCAGTTGACCCGGATGTTGTCCTTGATGAGCTCGGTGGAAAGGCACTTCGAGAACATCATCAGCGCCGCCTTGGTGGTATTGTAGATCGGCTCGTACCAAAGCGGCTGGGCGGCGCAGATCGAAGCGTTGTGCAGGATGACGCCTCCCTGGCGTCGGCGCATCCCCGGAACGACCCCGCGGGCCAGGCGGACAGCGGCCATCAGATGCAGGTCCAGATAGGCCTGCCATTTCGAGTCAGGCGCTTCCATCACCGTCTCATTCGATCCGGTGCCGGCGTTGTTGATCAGGATGTCGGCGCCGCCGAATGTCTCCTCCGCCGCGCGGATGAGCGTGTCGCAGCCTTCCACCGTCGCCACATCGCAACTGACGGCGAGCGTGCGGACAGAATGTGTGGCGGAGATCCGGTCTGCCTCGGCCTTCAGGCGCTGCGGCTGACGCGCCGCCATGACCACATGCACGCCTTCGGCGGCCAAAGCGTCGGCGACGGCCAATCCGATGCCCACGCTCGCGCCGGTGATGATCGCGACCTTGCCGCGCAGCCCGAGATCCATCTTCCCCCCCTTGCATTCGGCTACTGAAGGCCTGACACGGGCGAGCCTGCGCCCGGCCGGTCAAGTCCCTCGCAGTCTTGGAATAGTCGCCAAATACGATCGACCGACTATCCATGCATAGCTATGCACTTCTTCGTGTTTCCGTCAAGTGTGGTCTATGAAGTGTCGCGGCAGCGACCGCCAGAGGCCCCGAAGGAGGCCCGATGGCGCCCCGCTTGGCGAAAGTGCGCAGCAGCGAGAGACCGCCTGCCCCCCGCGACCTCAGAAGAAGGTGTGCACGGCGTCGACGACGTTATAGGCGTCGTCGACGATGCCGATCAGCCGCCATTTGTCGAAGGCGGTGCAGGGATGGGAAATGCCGCAGCCGATCAGGTTGCCGACCGCGAGAGGATCCTCCGGCGGCAGGTGGATGAAGGCATGCTGATCGTTCAGCGCCTCGACCGACATGATTCCGCGGACGCTGCGCAGGGTGCGCCCGTCATGCACGTGGATCGGCACCGGATAGCCCGAGTCGGACGGCACGTCGCGCCGCCCGAGGCAGGCCAGGGCAAGCCCGGGCTCGGGGCGCGACAGCACCACGCCCCATGCCTCCAGCGCCGGACGGAACTGCTCGCCGGCGGCGGCGCGGTGTGAGCCGAGCGGCGAGCGCTCGTCATAGACCCCGTGGTCATGGGTGATGTAGCAGCCGCTGCGCAGGACGATGCGGACGCGGATGCCGGCGAAGGCGGGCGCCAGATGCTGCACCACCTGGTCGAAGGCTTCACTACCGCCGGCGGTGATGATGACCTCGTCGAGCGCGCTGAGATCTCCCGCCGCCGCCATGGTCTCGATCAGCCGGCGGAATTCGACCAGAAACGCATCGATCGGCGGCTTCTCCTCGAGGATTCCCTCGTAGCATTCAAGCCCGGCGAGGCGCAGCACCGGCGAGGCCATGACGGCATGGGCGACGTCCATGGCGCCGGCCAGGGTGCGGGCGCCCGTGCGCCCGCCGGTCATGCCGAGCTCGACGAGGACCGGCAGGCGTCGGCTCATGGTGCGGCCGGCGAGCGCGCCCTCGAGGCGGGCGACGGCCGCGCGCGAATCGGCGAGGCAGAAGAACTGAAAATTCGGATCGGCCTCGAGTTCGTCGGCGATCCAGCGGATCGCGCCAGGCTCAATCAGCTCGTTGGCGAGGATGATGCGCTCTATGCCGAAGGCGCGATAGACGCGGACCTGGCTGGGCGTCGCCGCGGTCATGGCCCAGGCACCGGCATCGAGCTGTCGCGCGAACAGCTCCGGGCTCATGGTTGTTTTGCCGTGCGGCGACAGGCTAACGCCATGCGCCTCGCACCAGCGGCGCATCAGAGCCAGATTGTGGGAGAGCGCGCTTTCGCGCAGCACCAGCGCGGGCAGGAACAGGTCGCCCGCCAGCAGGTTCCAGCCGCGGGCTGCGACCGTGCCGGGCGTGACGCCCTCGGCCGGCGGGAACCCCTTGTAGCGCCAGTCGATCGGATCGTTGCGCAATCGCTGCAGCGCGTCGGCGTGCATCGGTGCTTTCCTCTTGTCTTGCAGAGCCGCGGTGCCGACTACTCCGGGAGGACCTGTCCGCCGTCCACGACCAGGGTCTGGCCGGTTATGTAGCGCGCTTCCGCCGACACGAGGAAGCGGACCGCCCAGCCGATATCCGCCGCCTCGGCGAGATAGCGCATCGGTATCGTGGACACCATGCGTTCCTTGTGGTCTTGCGGCAGCGCCTCGAACCCCTCGGTGCGGACGTTGCCGGGCAGGACAGCATTCACCGTGACGCCGCGCGTGGCGAAATCGACCGCCAGCGAGCGCATCAGTCCGAGCATGGCAGCCTTGGAGGCGCCATAGTGGGCAAAGCCCGCCTGGCCGGTGATCGGCCCGGTGATGGACGAGGTGAAGACGATGCGGCCAAAGCCGGCAGCCAACATAGATGGCGCGCAAGCCTGGACCGCATGCAGGGCGCCCTTGACGTTGATCCCCATGACGCGGTCCCATACGGCATCGTCGAGCGCCGCAAAATCGGTCTGCGGGTAGATGCCGGCGTTCGCGGCGAGGACGTCGATCCGTCCGAAGGCCGATAGCGCCGCCTCGGCCATGGCCGCCGCGCTGTCGCGGCTGGCGACATCCACCCGTGCGGCAATCGCCCGATGTCCCGCGGCGACGAGCTTATCGGCCACGGCCTGGGCGCCCGGCAGGTCGATATCGGCAATGGCGAGGGCGGCTCCCTCGCCGGCAAGGACCTCGGCGATACCGCGGCCGATCCCCGCCGCCGCGCCGGTCACAACTGCCACCTTCCCCGTCAGGCTCTCCATGTGCAGCTCACGGATTCACGATGTCGGCCAGCGCCCGGGAGACGTGCTCGCGATCGGTGCCATCGGCGCATTCCGCCATGACGCCGGACGGCTGGGCAGGGCCTGAATAGCCGAGAAAATAGCCGGCGCCATGGGGAACGGCCATGCCATCGGGGCATGCGACATCGGCGACGAAAAGCATGGTGCGGTCGACTGGTCCGCTTCCGCCCTGCCACGCCGTCACGAAGAACACGTTGAGTTCGTCGGCAATGGCGAATGGACGAAAGAGGCCGGCATGGCTCTCTTCGACCGGCGTGGCAACGGCTCGCGACAGGGTGATATCGCGCACCACGCCCAGCGAGAAGTGTACGGCGGCCTGTCGGCGCCAGACCCGGTTCAGCCGGAGCGTCAGATAGTTGGCCTGGTCATGGCTGCGCGCGGTGACCCACGGCGTCGGTCCGCCATTCTTGACGAAGAAGAAGTTCACGGTCGCCTTCCGCGGTTTCCTCACCGCCACGTCGAGCGCGGCCAGCTCTCGTGTGCCGGAGAAGGCGCGCACCACGGTGCGCCCGGCGGCAAGGCCGCCAACGACGATGCCGCCATCGATGCGCGCCACCGTGGCGACGGACGGGTCGGCGGCGGCGTAGCGGATGTCGCCCCCCTCCGGCGTGACCAGCGCGCGCACGCGCCGCCGCGTATTGACGCCAAGGGTCAGCGACGGCGGCGACGTGGCCGCGTCGAAGCCGGCGAAGGGACTGTCCGGCGATTCGGCGAAGTCGACGGCCGTGGCAGCAATGCCGGACTCTGGAAGATCCGGGTCGGCGATGGTCGGCCCCGGGTCGAACATATCGAAGTGGGCAAGGGTGTTCGGCCCGCCGATGCCGAGGATGTGCTCCCATTCGTGCCCGGCCGGCCGCGGATGGCCGGCGTCGATCTGGAGCTGGAGAACGACGCCGCGCGTCGCCGCATCGTAGACGCCGTTCACACCGTTGGGCAGCCGATAGCCCATCGCCAGCAGTGACTGCTGCAGCCGCACGATGTGCGGCCCCGAACTCGGCGGCCGGTCGTTGTCGCCATCCGTCAGGTCATAGGTGTCGGTGAAGTCGCTATAGGCGCGTTCCAGCTCCGGCACCCCCGCGAGACGGGCGGCCGTGAGCTTCCTCGGACTGGTTGATTGACCGGTCATGTCGATCCCGCAAACAAGGCTCTTGCAATGATCTTGTAAAGTGGTCAGATCATTTATCATCTACGCGATGCCGCGCCGGCTTGAAAGGCCAAAATGCGGGCAAATCGGGGCTTTTCATGAAGGTAGCGATCACGGGCGGTCCGATCCTGGTGGGCACCGGAGAGGCGATCGAGCGCGGTGCGGTGGTGGTCGAGGGACCTACCGTCACCGACGTGGTGAGGGGCGGAACCCTGCCGCCGGTCGACCGCGTCGTCGACGTCGGCGGGCGGACGATCCTGCCGGGCCTGATCGATCTCCACGTGCATATGGTCGGCGGCAACAAGGCCCAGGGTCTTGGCGACGAGGCGACCACGTTCCGCATGTTCGACCTGCCCGAGCGAGCGGTGCTGGAAGGCGTCGGCGCGGCGCGGACGGCACTGCATGCCGGCTTCACCACCGTGCGCGAGGTCGGCGGACGTGGATATTTCGACGTCGCCTTGCGCAATGCCCAGCGCGACGGGCTGATCGACGCGCCCGGCATCCTTGCGTCTGGCCCGGGCGTGTTCGTGACCGGCGGACCGGGCGCCTATCTGGAGCCGACCGCGACGGTCGACGGTCCCGAGTCGGCCATCAGGCGTGTGCGCCAGCTCGTCGGCCATAGCGTCGACGTCATCAAGCTGGTGACCGCCGACGGTCCGCCGGGCCTCGGCCCGCACTGGACGGTGCTGCCGACGCGCGAGGAGATCTTTGCGACCTTCGCCGAGGCAACGCGGCTCGGGCGCATCAAGGCCGCCCACGCCATGGGGCCGGAAGCGATCGGCAACGTCGTGGAGGCCGGCGTCGATACGGTCGAGCACGGCTGGTTCATCACCGAAGAGAACTGCCGGCAGATGATCGAGCGCGGCACCTTCCTCATCCCCACCATCAGCAATCTCTGGTCGGTGGCGCGGCGCGGCTCCGCCCTGCAGATGCCATGGGCGCAGATGACGATCGATGACGAGCGGGGAATCCTCGAACGCCTCGCCATGGCAATATCCCTGGGCGTCAACATTGCGCTCGGCACCGACGTCGGCGGCAACGAATCCTATCGCCATACCGGCGAGAACGCCCGCGAGATCGAGATCTATGTCCAGTGCGGCATGGCGCCGA
Source organism: uncultured Alphaproteobacteria bacterium (assembly GCA_963784605.1). GTDB lineage: Bacteria > Pseudomonadota > Alphaproteobacteria > Rhizobiales > Kaistiaceae > CAVSRC01. The sequence goes on along the minus strand of CAWARW010000003.1, from coordinate 151,301 downwards.
TGGCGGCGATCGGCGCCGCCACGCTGGCCGCGGCGCGGGCCGTGCGCCGCGACGGCACCATCGGCTCGCTCGAACCGGGCAAGCGCGCCGACCTCATCGTGGTCGACGGCGACCCGCTGACCGACATCAGCCTGGTGCGGACCGGCGTCATCGCCGTCATGCAGGACGGGCGCGTCTATCGCGATGACCTCGGCATCTTCGACAGCGCCCGCGAACTGACGCGGCGGCCGCCACGACGCTGACCTCTGCCGGTCAGGCGGCGGCATGCCGTTCCGCCGCCAGAGTGTCCAGCGGTGCACGCGCGATCGTGCAGCGCGCCGTGTGCAGGCGGTTGCTGACCTGGCAAACACCGGTGTGGGCAAGCATGCCCATGACCACGGCGATATCCTCGCGGGGTAGCGCGTAGTCCTCCTCGACCCACAGAAGCAGCTCGCGGAACGCCTGACGGCAGGCGTCGGCGAGCGAGATGTCGGAAACCACGGTCATCAACTCCGACGCGGTCTCGACCCGCGGCCAGTGCATGGAGCGTGGCCGCGGGCGGATCTCGGCGCGAGCGGTGATCAGCGTGCCGATCTCCGGCGCGTCGACGATCTCGCCATCGCCCATCGCCGACTTGCAGTCGCCGAAATAGAGGAAGGCACCCGGAACACTGACCGGCAGCACGATGGTCGCACCGGTGGTCATGCCGGCGCAATCCTGGTTGCCGCCGAAGGGCCCCTGATACCGGCTGAGGACCGTCTCGGTCGGCGGCGCGGTTGCGATGCAGCCGATGACCGGACGAACCGGGATGCGCAGCGTGTCGCTGACCACCACCATGCCGTCGACGACGGGAAGCGCCCGCGAGCTGACGTGATCCAGCCACCAGTCGTCAGGGGACGGCTGCCGCTGCGTCCGGATGACGACCGTTCCGGGACCGACCATCTCCATCGCCTCGATATGCACGGCGACCACGTCACCGGGGCGGGCGCCGGCGACGACGATCGGCCCGGTCACCACATCGAGGTTTTCCTCGACCCATGCGAAATCATCCGCCGTCACCCGGGTTGGGTCTCGGAAGCGGCCGCCGAAGCAGTCCGCGGTCTCGACCTGGAAAACCTCGCCCGGCTGCACCTGGCCGTGGGGCGCATGCAGGGGGCTGTAGACATTCTTGAGGTCGCCGGTCGAGAAACGCTGCATCGCTGCCATCCCGCAAATCAGCCAAGGCCCATGTAGTCGCGCACGACCCGCACATGTTCGGCGGCGAAACGCGACGCATCGTCGGCGCGCCCGTCGCGGATCGCCGCGAAGATGCGCCCGTGTTCCTCGATCGACGCCTCGATACGGCCGGGCACAGCGAGCATGTTGTCGCGCAGCAGGCGCCAGAGCGGCTGGTTCATCACGGCGGCAATGGTGTCGGCGGTGGCCAGCAGGATGGCGTTGTCGGCATGGATGGCGATGCGCCGGTGGAACATGCGGTCGGCCTCGCTCCACACCGTCCGGTGGGCCGGCTTCGACCAGTCGCGCGCCGCGCTCATCTTCGCCAGCAGCACTTCGATTTCGCGGTCGGGCGCATAGTGGCGGGCAGCGAGTGCGGCAATCGTCGGCTCGATCACACCGCGCGCATCGAGCACGGCGACGGGACTGACGCCGAGACCGAGCACACCGACCGAGGCGTGGCGGCCAAGCTTCGCGACCGCGTCGGGCGCGACACGCGAACCGGAGCCGTGCTGGGTTTCGATGAGGCCGAGCATCTGGAGAGCGCCCAGCGCCTCGCGCAGCGACGGGCGACTGACGCCGAACTCCGCCGCAAGATCGCGCTCGGCCGGCAGACGCTGACCGGGCTGCCAGGCGCCGCCGGCAATGTGCTCCATGATGCGGTCGCTGATCTGCTCGTAGAGCTGCACCCTGGCGATCGGTCCGAGCGATCCCGGCTGGCCGAACACCGGCAGCATGGAAACACCCGGACCGCGATCGGTGAGGCGCTGCGGACCGGCGGAGGCACCGCGCCGAGGGGCGGCAGCCGGCTTGTCCTTTCGGCGATGACTGGAGGATTTGACCATGATCGGGGTGCCACTGGCGGTGCGCCTGCTGCGCGGAAGTCGGCGCAAACGTATGCTGCGGCCGCGCAGATGGTCAAATGGTCTTACAACATGCGAAAGCGGGCTCTTCTCACGCATCGCGCCCACCTATCCGGTCCGCCAGCGTCCGGGGCAAGCCGGTCGAATCCTTCGCCGGTGGCCGTCGATAGCTTCCGGCGCGCGCCTTGCGCGGCCTCAGCCGGACCAGCAACTGCGCCTGGCCGACGGCTGCCGCAATCGGATCGACAACCGGCACCTCGAGCCGGTCGCGCAACCGTTCGGCAAGGCCGGCAAGCGGCGCACCGCCGAAGACGACGACATCGGCGCCATCCGCTTTGACCGCATCATGGGCAAGGGCGAGCAGGTCCGCCTCGGCCTCCTCGCTGACGGTGCCGACCGACGCGAAGGCGCCTTCGAAAAGCCGGATGCTTGCCAAGCGCGCATCGAGACCGTTCGCCGCCACGCATTCGCGATACCAGGGACCGAGGGTCGGGCTGAAGGTGACGATGGAGAAGCGGCCGCCCAGCATGCAGGCCGTCAGCATCGCCGCCTCGGCCAGACCGACGACCGGGAAATCCATCAGCTCGCGGGCAGCAGCGAGGCCGGGATCGCCGAAGGCGGCGATGATCGCGGCATCGACCGGGGGCGGGGCTTCCGTCAGCATTTCGATGGCGACGACGGCTGCGATCGCAGCCTCCGTGCGGCTGGCGATATAGGGCACACCCCGATGGCCGGTCGCGCCCTCGATGGTGCCATCCGCCGCGACGTGACGCCGGGCGACGTCGACCAGACGCGCCGTCAGCCCGGTGCTGGTGTTGGGATTGACGAGAAGCAGCCTCACGACAGCGCCACTCCCTGCCATGCGCGCGAGATGACCTCGTGGCGCTTCATCATTTCGTCGAGGTTGCGCAGCGTCAGGACGCCATCGCGGACGATCGGCCGGCCGGCGACGATGGTGTGGCGGGCGCTGGTCGGACCGCAGCGGATCCACGTCTCGACCGGATCCGTCCAGGCGCCGGCGAAGGCGATGCCGCGCAGCGGCCAGGCCACCAGGTCGCCGGCGGCACCCGGTTTCAGCACACCAATCTCGCCCTGCCGACCGAGACACCGGGCACCGTCCAGCGTCGCCATGGTGAGCACGTCGCGCGCGCTCATGGCGACCGGGCCGAGTCGCGCCCGCGCCAGCATGAGAGCCGCCCGCGCCTCGAACCACAGCGAGGCCATCTCGCCACCCGAGCCGTCACAGGCGATGCCGACCGGCACACCGGCGCGGCGCATTTCGGGCACCCGCGCGATGCCGTGGCAGACCAGACAGTTGGAGCCCGGGCAATGGGCGACGGCCACCCCCCACCGCGCCAGTTTGGCGATGTCGTCGTCGTCCATGAAGATGGCATGCGCCACCCAGGCCCGGGACGACGACCAGCCGACGCTGTCGAGCCAGTCCACCGGTTTCATGCCGAAACGCTGCAATGACCACGCGTCCTCGTTCGGCTGCTGGGAAAGATGGGTGGTCATTTGCACATCGTATTTCTCCGCAAGTTTGGCGGAGGCGCGGAACTGGCGGCCGGAAGCGGTGTCGCTGGCGGTCGGTCCGCAGACGATATGGATCAGGCCGCCGCGCGATCGATCGTGATAGGTCTGGATGAGGCGCTCGGTGTCGGCGAGGATCTCGTCCTCGCTCTGTACCATCTCGTCGGGAAACTGCGCTCCGTCCTGCTTGCGGAAGGAGACGCAGCCGCGACAGGGATCGAAGCGGAAGCCGATATCGGAAGCAGCCCTGATCTCCGCGTCGATGAGCTTCGGCCGGGGATGGACGTAGAGATCGTCGGTCGAGGTCGTGCAGCCGCCGAGCGCCAGTTCGGCCATGGCGATCCACGCAGAGACATAGGAGGCCTCCTCGTCGAGCCGCTTCCAGATCTCGCCGCCGGTGCGCGCCCAGTCGAGCAGATGGCGGTTGAGCGCCGGTGCGAAGGCCCGCGTCAGGTTCTGGAACATGTGATGGTGGGTGTTGACCAGCCCCGGCGTCACCAGGCACCCGGCCGCAGAAATGGTTTCGCGTGCTGCCGGCTCGCTGCCGCCGTGGCCGACGCCATCGACCAGGCCGTTGGATATGGCGACCCAGCCGCCGCTGATCTCCTCCCCGCCCATGGTGACCAGCAGTTCCGCATCGACGCACCAGCAGATCGGCAGTCGGTTTGTCGGGATCTGTCATCGTCTCTCTCACGGACCGTTCGACGAACGACCGGCGGCCGTCGTCTGGTCAGGGACGGCGCCGGCAGCGGTAGCGCCCAGCAGGCACGCCCCGCTGTCGGCATCGAAGAGGTAGAGGCCATCGCGGCGGAGACCGAAGCGGATCGCATCGCCGATCTGTGGAATGGGATGTCCATAGCCGCGGATGGTGAAGCTCGCGGCACCGGCGGACGCGATTCCGGCGAACCACTCGCGGCCGAAATCCTCGACGAAGAGAACGGTCCCGGCGAGCGGCCCGACGAGCGATGCCGCTTCGTTCCACACCGACGCATCCTCCGGGCGGACGCCGAGAACGATCCGCTCCGGCAGCGCCGGCGCCACGGGACCGATCGCCAGCGAAAGTCCGTCGCGCACAAGAAGCATGCCGGCGTCGTCCGACCTTGCCGCAAAATCATTGAACGCCATTGCCGGACTGCCGATGAAGCTGCCGACGAAGCGGTCGGCAGGACGGCCGTAGACCTCTCCGGCGGTTCCGACCTGGGTGAGCCGTCCGTCGCGCATGATGGCGATGCGGTCGCCCATGGTCATGGCCTCGACCTGATCGTGGGTGACGTAGACGGTGGTGGTGCCGAGTTCACGCTGCAGGCGCTTGATCTCGCCGCGCATGGTCGTGCGCAGGCTGGCATCGAGGTTGGACAGCGGCTCGTCCATCAGGAACACGGCTGGTTCGCGGACGATGGCGCGGCCGAGAGCGACGCGTTGGCGCTGGCCGCCGGAAAGCTGCCCAGGCTTGCGATCCAGAAGATGGGCCAGGTCGAGGCGCTCGGCGGCATTACGAACGCGGCGGCGGATGAGGTTGGCGGCCATGCCGCGGTTCCTGAGCGCGAAGCTCATGTTCCGCTCCACCGACATCTGCGGGTAGAGGGCGTAGTCCTGGAAGACCATCGCGATGTCGCGGTCCTGCGGTCTCAGCCGCGTCACGTCCTTGTCGCCGATGAGGATGCGCCCGCCAGTGGCCCCTTCGAGGCCGGCGAGCAGCCTGAGCGCCGTCGTTTTGCCGGAGCCGGACGGACCGACCATGACGAGGAATTCGCCGTCTTCGGCCGACAGGGACAGGCGGTCGACGGCAGTGACGCCGTCGAAAACCTTGGAGACCTGGTCGAAGCGGATACTCGGCATCGCCTACCCCTTGAGCGAACCGGCGAGCACGCCGCGAATGAAATGGCGCTGCATGAAGATGTAGAGGGCAAGCACCGGGAAGGAGAGGATGACGCAGGATGCGGCTGCGCCCGGGATATCGGCGACGCGCTGGCCGGTGAACAAGCCGGTCGCCACCGTGGCGGTGGTGACCGAGCGACTGCCCCACAGCACCAGCGGGATGAAGAATTCGTTCCACGACCACACGAAGAGGAGCACCGCCAGCGTCAAGACGGCGGGACGTGCAGCGGGCAGCAGCACGGCCACCAGGATGCGCACGTCGCCGGCGCCATCCATGCGGGCGGCCTCGAGCAGCGAACGCGGCACCGAGCGGAAGAAAGCCCGCATCCAGAACACGCCGAACGGCAGGTAGAACATGGTCTCGGCCAGGATGAGCCCGGCGTAGGTGTCGATCAGGGCCAGCCGGCGCATGTCGAAATAGAGGGAGATGAGCACCGGCTCGACCGGCACGACGATGCCGAGGAGGATGAAATAGAAGAGCGCATCGGCACCGCGGAACCTGAGGCAGCCGAACGCATATCCGGCGGCCGTCGACAGGGTGACCGAGAGCGCCATGGCGCCGCAGGCGACCACCAGCGACGCCGGGACGGTTGTCGGGAACTGGCCCGTCCCCCATGCCCGCGCGACATTGCCCGCCGTCCAGCCGCGGCCGAACTGCGGCCCGGTGAAGGCCTGGATGACGATGCCGACGATCGGCGCCACAGAAACGAAGGCGAAGAAGATCAGGACGAGATGCGTGATCGACGCCTCCAGGCGATGGGTCATCGCGGCGCCTCCCCCAGGCGGTTGATGATCAGCGTCGCCGCCAGGATGACCACGCCGAGCACGACAGCCAGCGCCGCCGCCTTGCCGGCAACGCCATAACTGAAGGCCATCAGATAGATCAGCAGCGAGGGGACCGAGGTCTTGTCACCGGGCCCGCCATGGGTGGTCACGTAGACGATGTCGAAGACGCGCAGCGTGGTGATCATCGTGATGGTGACGGCGACCACCATTTCGTGCCGGAGCCCGGGCAGCGTCACGGCCCTGAGCTCGGCGAACCAGCTGGCGCCATCGACGCGCGCCGCATCGTAGAGGCTTGCCGGAATCTTCTGCACGCCCGCCAGAAACAGGACCATGCAGAAGCCGACGGTTGCCCACAGGCCGACGACGCCGAGTGCCGGCAACGAAAAGTTGAAGTCGCCGAGCCACGGCCTGGCGAAGGCGCCGAGGCCGATCGCGCGCAGCGTCACGTTCACCGGCCCCGTGCTCGGTTCATAAAGCCAGCGCCAGATGATGCCGATGGCGACGCCCGAGAGCACCTGCGGCGCGAACAGGAGCGTGCGGTAGAGGGTCAGGCTGCGCGAGCGTACCCGCGACAGCGAGACCGCCAGCAGCAGACCAATGGCGACTGGCAGCAGGCAGTCGAACGCGACCAGAACCGCGGTGTGCTCGAGCGCGTTCAGCACGGCGCGGTCGGTGAGCACCTCGCGGTAGTTGGCAAGACCCGCCCACTTGGCCGGGGTGATGCCATCCCAGGCGTAGAAGGATCGCCAGGCCGTCTGCAGGATCGGCCACACGATGAGCCCGGCGAACGGGATCAGGCTCGGGGCGAGGAGCAGGTAGGCGACCATCGCCGACCGCGCCTCGCCCGGAGCCGTGTCGTAGGTGCCGGAGCGGGCTGTGGGCACCGCTGACCTCGCCGACACCCGTTGGCCTCCTCTACGGAGCTGCCGCCTTGTCGCGGAGTTCCTGCGCGTGCTTCAGGAACTCCTCAGCCGTCATGCCACCACCGAGCACGTTCTGCAGGTCAGTGTCGGCATCGAGCAGCAGCCCGGGTGCCGTGACGTCGAGGAACGAGACCGCGCGGCCTTCGGTGTTCATGCGGCGGAACTCGTCGAGCACGTCCTGCTGCGTCTTCGAGGGAACGCTCGTCACCGCTTCGGCATGGGTGGTGTTGAGCCCCGCATTGGCCCGGATCTGTGCCGTCTCCGGCCCGGTCAAGAAGGTCAGCAGTTCGGCCGCAAGGTCGGGGTGCTTGGAGCGCGAGGTGATCATGATCGGATTCGACAAGGTGTGCGTTGCGATCACCTTGCCGCCCTCGGTCGGCGGCGGCAGCAGGAAGTATCCCGCCTTGTCGCCAAGCCGGTCCAGGATCCCCGTCCACCAGGCGCCATTGATGGCGAACACGCCCTCGCCGCCGTCGAACTTCTCCATGGCGGCGGCCTCGTCGTAGCCGAGGAAATCCGGCGAGAAGTACCCCTTGTCGTACCAGCGCTTGAGGGTCTCGACCGCTTTCACCTCGCCGTCGTTGACGATCGAAGCGCCGGGCTTGTGATAGACCCAGGCGTCGATGTCGTCGGTCGGTATGGCATAATCGGTCAGCGCCATCCAGGCGTAAGCGAGGTTGTTCTTCTCGACGTCGCCCATCTGGATGGGGAGTTCGCCGGCAGCCTTCGCCTTGGCGAGGTCGTCCTCGAACTCCGCCATCGTCTTGGGGATGCCGAGGCCGAGCTTCGCCAGCTTCTCCTTGTTGTAGTAGACGCCGACGAGATCGTAGGTTTCGGACACTCCGTAGATATCGCCGCTTCCCCACTTGCCGTCCTTGGTAAACTCCAGGCCGGGCAGCAGCGATGGATCCATGTTCTTCGTCCAGCCGTACTTGTCAGAATACTGCTGGGCGTCGATGACGAGGCCGGCGCGGACGAGATCGCCGTTGCAGGTCTCGCCATAGGCGCAGATCACCAGGTCAGGGGCGCCGTCGCCGGAGAGGGCCAGCTTGGCCGTCGGCACAAACTGGGCAAACGGCTTGGTGACGTAGTCGACGGTCACGCCGGGATGGGCGGCCTCGAACTGCTTCACCATTTCCTTCTGCGCGACGATCGAGGCGTCGTCGGTGTAGATGTCGTCCCAGAAGGTCAGGGTGACGCTTTCGGCGGCGGGAGCACCCGTCGACGAAGCGATTGAGGCGATGGCAGCGATGCTGCCGAGGAGCAGTGCGATCGATGCAGGTCTCATTGCAGAACCCCCTTTTCAGAAGAGTGAATGCCGTTGACGCCCTTTCCGCCTGCGACGCGGCGGCCTGCGCCCGAAGGCGCATGCGAACACTGCCGGTCGCCAGGCCCTCCTCCCTTTGCGTGCCATCTATCGCGCGCGGTAGGCCGGCCTTGCGACGGCACGCAGCCGGACCGGCTTGGAGTTGGCGGTTGGCTTGCGGGAATGGCGCGCGCTGTCACCGGCCGATGCACTCGCCGCGCGACCGCTCGATCGCACCGATCTTGTCGCCGCGACCTCGCGCACCTACAAGGAAGCCCGCGACTCGACGAGAGCGCGAAGCGGGTGGGGCGACGGTGGCCAGGCGACAATCTACGAAGGCACGGGCGACGAAGACCCGGGCACGGGTGGGCGGCGGGCGCACCAGCCGGACGCGCGGCAGCGGGGTCCAGACGGTTTACGAGGCCCTGCGCCTGGACATCGTGGAGATGGTTCTGGCACCCGGCGACCGGATCGACGAGACCGATCTGTCGAAGCGCTTTTCGCTGTCGCGCACGCCGATCCGCGAGGCGCTCGTCCGTCTTTCGGCAGAGGGATTCGTGACGACCCTGCCAAACCGCAGCACGGTGGTGGCGGCGATCGATTTTGCCTCCATGCCGGTCTACTTCGATGCGCTGGTGTTGATGTACCGGGTTACCACCCGCCTGGCGGCAATTCGCCGATCGGACCGGGATCTCGAGGAAATCCGGGTGCTTCAAGCCGGATTTGCGGCCGCCGTCGAGCGGACGGATGCGCTTGCCATGATCGCGGTGAACCGCGATTTCCACGTCCGCATCGCCGAAGCCGGCGGCAACGGATATTTCACCCAGCTGTTTGCGCGTCTGCTCGATGAAGGGCGCCGGCTGCTCCGGCTGTACTACTCCTCCTACAACGATCGCCTGCCGCAGCAGTATGTCGACGAGCACGACGCAATGATCGCAGCCATCGTCGCGCGCGACCCCGAACGCGCCGATGCGCTGGCGCTCGGCCACGCCATGCAGGTCGTCCGTCAGATCCAGAGCTTCCTGACCGGCGGCATCGCCAAATCGATCGACCTTGCGCCGATGCCGTCGGTGGCCGGCGCGCGCCAGTCGCTGAACCGCCGCAGCCACCGCTAGGCCCCCGCCATCGCGGCCGAGAAATTCGGCCTGGTCTTGAGCGCCTTGTCGACAATGTCCCGGATGTAGCGTTCTTCGCTCTCGGCGAGCGCCATGCGCGGCGCGCGAACGGCCGTGGAGGTGCCACGGACGATATGTTCGACCAGCTTGATGTTCTGCACGAAGCGGTGCGAGACATCGAGGTGGAGCAGCGGCATGAACCACCGGTACAGGGCGCGCGCTTCCGCGATGCGGCCGGCGCGGGCCAGCCGGTAGAGCGCCACCGATTCGTGCGGGAAGGCGCAGACCAGCCCCGCGACCCAGCCGGCAGCGCCAAGCAGGATCAATTCCAGCGCGAGGTCGTCGATGCCCACGCATAGGGCGAAGCGGTTTCCCAAGAGGTTCTGGATATCGGTTATGCGGCGGACGTCGCCCGACGACTCCTTGACGGCGACGAAGCGCGGTTCGTCGGCAAGCTCGGCCAGCATGGCGGGCGTTATGTCGACCTGATAGGCGACGGGGTTGATGTAGATCATGACGTCGAGATCGGTCGCGGCCGCTACGGCGCGGAAATGCGCGAGCGTCTCGCGGGGCGTCGCGACGTAGCGCATGGCCGGCAGGACCATGAGGCCACTCGCCCCCGCCGTGGCCGCCTTTTCGGCGAGCGCCACCGCGGCGCGGGTCGAATCCTCGGCAATCGTCAGCAGCACCGGCGCGCGGCCGCCGGCGGCGGTGACGGCCGTCTTGAGGACGCCAAGCTTCTCCTCGGCGACCAGCGTCGAGGCCTCGCCGAGTGAACCGCAACAGACGACGCCGGCAACCTCCGCCGAGATCTGGAAGTCGACATCGGCCGCAACGGCGGCGTGGTCTACCTCCTGGGCATCGTCGAGCTTTGTCGTGATCGCCGGAAACACCCCTTCCCACGCGACTTTCATCGCCCGCCATACCTCCGCCATTGCACTGCCGCTATCTAGGCAGCGAATATATTTGTTGTCGACATGAAAAATTCGGCATCGTCAATTCTGTGCTGAAATCCGACCTTGTGCGGCCTTGTCGACCGCATCAATCACGCGAAATATGCAGCGAATGCCTATGTTTTTGTCATGAGTCGGCTACGCGATGGGCAGAATGCAAATTGTCGACTTGATTCATCTGTGCTACGCCTATTGCGATCGCTAGCCGATCCAAGACGTCGCGGAGGAAGTGCTGCGGAGCGGAGTCAGACAGGCCTCATACAGGTGACAGAAGGGGGACTCTCATGCGTGACAATCGGTTTGGACTGTTCGTGTCGCTGCGCACGGTGATCGCAGCCATTCTGTTGATGACCGTTGCCGCCAGCGCGGCGTCGGCGCTGACACTCGACGAAGCCAAGAAGAACGGCGTGCGCCTCGGCTTCCCGAACGAGCCGCCGAACACCTACATCGGCAACGGCGGCAAGATCACCGGTGCCTACAACGAGTTCGTCATCGCGGTGCTGGCGAAGATCGGCGTGACCAAGATCCAGGGCGTCGTCATGGATTTCGGCTCGCTGATACCGGGGCTGCAGGCGAACCGACTCGACATCATTCCGGCAATCTACATCCGTCCGGCACGCTGCGAGCTCGTCGCCTTCTCCGATCCCCTGGAAAAGAGCGGCACGGCCTTTCTCGTCGCCAAGGGTAACCCGATGAACATCCACGGCTACGACGATCTGGTGAAAGGCACGGCGGTCGTCGGCGTGATGTCGGGCGCCGTCGAACAGGGCTACATCAAGACCGCCGGGGTGCCGGATGATCGCGTCCTGCCCCTGCAGGATCAGGCGTCGCTGCTTGAGGCGCTGAAGACCGGTCGGGTCAATGTGGTCGTGCTGACGCCGAGCTCGATCAGCCAGATGGCCGCCAGCAGCGACGGCGCGGCGGAGCGGGCCGAGCCCTTCACCAGCCCGGCCTTCGCCGCTTCCTACGGCGGCATCGCCTTCCGCAAGGACGACACCGAACTGCTCGGCGCCTTCAATACGGCAATGAAGGAATTCATGAAAACCCCGGACTTCATGGAGGTGATGAAACCGGTCGACTTCACCGCAGATCGCCTGCCGGGCGATACGACCGCGGCCGAAGCCTGTGCCCTGAAGGGCTGAAAGCGCCGAAGACCACCGGGCAAGGCGTCGGACCCGGTTGCCGGTCCGATCCTTGCTTGGTATCCGGTGAATGAACCGGCGGTCCGGCCCCTGCACCGATGAATGTCGAAATCGCCCCGCGCATCATCAGTGGAACACTGATCACCGTCGAGATCGCCGGGCTCGCGATGATCCTGTCGACGGTGCTGTCGGTCGGGCTCGGCCTGGCCCGCCTGATCGCGTTCCGGCCGGTCCGGTGGCTGGTGCGCAGCTATGTCGAACTGTTCCGCGGCACCTCCCTGCTCGTCCAGCTCTTCTGGATGTACTACGTGCTGCCGCACTTCGGGCTGACGCTCGACCCGTTCACCGTTGGAGTGGTCGGCATCTCCCTCAACAGCAGCGCCTATGGTGCCGAATCCGTCCGCGCGGCGATCATGGCCGTGCCGCGGACGCAATACGAGGCGACGACCGCGCTCAACATGGCGCCGTGGCACCGCACCCGGCGGATCGTCCTGCCCCAGGCGTTCATCATGCTGCTGCCGCCGTGGGGCAACATGCTGATCGACATCATCAAGTCGACGTCGGTGGTCTCGCTGATATCGATCAGCGACCTCAGCTTCGAGGCCTATCAGCTCAGCGCCCTCAGCTTCCGTACGGTCGAGATATTCCTGATCGTGCTCGCCATCTATTTCGCCCTCGCCCAGACCGTCGCCGCAGGGGTTCGCCTGATCGAGCGGCGGGTCCGGCGCGGCGCACCACGGGGAGCGCTATAATGGACTTGATCAACTGGCCCTTTGCCCTTTCCAGCGTCGCGGTGCTGGCGCACGCCGCCATCATCACGGTCGAAGTGACCATCGCCAGCTTCGCGCTCGCCGCCGTCCTCGGCCTCGTCTTCGCCCTGCTGCGACGCAGCGGTCCCCGCCCGCTGCGTCCCGTGGTCGCCGGGCTGGTGGAATTCATCCGCAGCACGCCGGTGCTCGTGCAGGTGTTCTTCGTCTTCTTCATCGGCCCCCGCATCGGCATCACTCTCGGACCATTCCAGGCCGGCATTCTCGCCCTCGGCCTGCATTACGGCTGCCTTCTGTCGGAAGTCTACCGGGCGGGACTGGATGCCGTGCCCAAGGGTCAGTGGGAAGCCCCGGTGGCGCTGAACTTCGGTCGGCTGCGGGCCTACAGTTCGGTGATCCTGCCACAGGCCATCCCGCCCATGGTACCGCTGCTGACCAACTACCTGGTGTCGATGTTCAAGGACACGCCGCTGCTGTCCAGCATCGGCGTGATCGAACTCATGGCGCGGGCCAAGATGATCGGCAACGAGACCTTTCGCTATCTGGAGCCGATCACGCTGGTGGGCATCTTCTTTCTGGTGATGAGCCTGGTTGCGGCGGTCGCCGCGGCGCAGCTCGAACGCTGGCTCAACGAACGGCTGCATGCCGGCGGGCGCTACCGATGACGACAGGCGAAGAAGCCGCCCAGCCCATCGTCCGCTTCCGCCGCGTCACCAAGCGTTTCGGTGCGCACGCGGTGCTGCGCAATGTCGACCTCGACGTGGCGCGGCGCGAGAAGGTCGCGATCATCGGTCCGTCCGGCTCCGGCAAATCGACGCTTCTGCGCGTCCTGATGACCCTCGAGACGATCGACGAGGGCGTCGTCGAAGTCGACGGCGAGCCGCTGACGCACATGCCCAGAAACGGCAAGCTGGTTCCCGCCAGCGGCCGCTATTTGCGCCGCCAGCGCGGCAAGATCGGCATGGTGTTCCAGCAGTTCAACCTGTTCCCGCACATGACGGCGCTCGCCAACATCATGGAGGCGCCGATCTACGTTCTCGGCCTGTCGCGGAGCGAGGCGCGCGATCGCGCCATGGAACTGCTCGGCATGGTCGGGCTCGCCGGCAAGGCCGAGGCCTATGCCAGCGAGATGTCGGGCGGGCAGCAGCAGCGTGTCGCCATCGCCCGGGCACTCGCCATGCGGCCGAAGGTGATGCTGTTCGACGAGGTCACCTCGGCGCTCGATCCTGAGCTGGTCGGCGAGGTACTTACCATCATTCGCCGGCTCGGCGACGAGCACGAGCTGACCATGCTGATCGTCACCCACCAGATGGGCTTCGCGCGGGAATTCGCCGATCGTGTCTGCTTCGTCTGCGACGGGGAGATCCAGGAACAGGGGTCGGCGAGAGACGTCTTCGGCGCGCCCAAGAACGAGCGCACCCGCGCTTTCCTCAACGCCGTGGTGGAAGGGCTCTAGCGGTGGACGGGCAGCGCCCTGAAGCGACGGTGGTCTGCGGACGCTGGGTGTTTGCCGACGCGACGATGCCAGCTTTTGTCGACGGGGCGGTCGCGATCAACGACGGCGTCGTCGTCGCGGTCGGGCCAAGGGCTGAGGTGCTCAGCCAGGTCAACGCCGTCGAGACGATCGGATCGAACGACGTGGCGGTGTTGCCGGGCTTCATCAATGCCCACCACCACGCCCATGCCATCACCTATACCCAGCACGGCGTGCCGGAGGGTTCACTGGAAGCCTACCTCGCCGGCCTGTCGGCCGTGCGCCAGGGCGACCGCGAACTTGACGCCCTGCTGAGCGGGGCGCGCCTTCTGGCCGGCGGCATCACAACGGCGGTCGATCTCTTCACCGGCAGCGGCACGGCGGATGCCTTTGTGCGCGACGTGCGGGCGCTGCGCCGCGGATACGGCCGGGCGGGCTTGCGCGCCGCCGTCGCGGCCGGCATCGCAACCCATGGCGCCCTGGTCTATGGGGCGGGCGAAGACACGCGCTTCATCGCCGGCCTGCCGGTGGAACTGGCGGCACGGGCCGGGGCGTTCCTCGATCCGCCGGGCACTCTCAGCGAGGACGACTACTTCGCCGCAATGGGTGCGCTCAGCGACGATGCGGCCGACCCTCTGCGGAGCTGGCTGTGGTACGCCTTCCCCGGCCCGGAATGGGTCGAGGACCGCTTCATCGCGCGGATCGCGGCGGCCGCGGCCGACGCCGATACCAACATCCAGACCCATGCCGGCGAGTCGCTGGCGAGCCGCATTCACGTGCTCGAGGCCGGGCATCGCGGTGCTGCCTCTCATCTCGATGGCCTCGGCGTGCTCGGCCCGCGCTTCAGCATGGCCCATGGTGTGTGGCTCACCGCCGACGACATCGCCCTCCTCGCCGAACGCGGCGCCGGCGTTGTCCACAATGCCGGCTCGAACCTGCGGCTCGGCGCCGGCATTGCACCGGTGAATGCCATGCGCGTCGCGGGCATCGCCGTGGCGCTCGGCCTCGACGGCACGACGCTCAACGACGACGACGACATGTTTGCCGAGATGCGCCTGGCACTCCGCCTTCAGCACGAGCCACTCAGCCCGACGGCGACGGCAGCGACGCCGGCCGACCTGTTCGCCATGGCGACCGTCAACGGCGCCAGGATACTCCGCCAGCAGGATCGCCTCGGACGACTGCTGCCCGGCCACGCCGCCGACCTGATGCTCGTCGATCTCAAGCGCATCGTCTGGCCCTGGGTGGCGCCCGAAGCCGATCCGCTCCATCTGGTCCTGCTGCGGGCAATGGCGCGCGACGTCGACACGGTGATGGTCGGCGGCGAAATCGTCTACCGCGACGGTGCGCCGACCCGTTTCGACCTCGCCGCCGCGGCCACCGAGCTTGCCGAACGGGTCGCCGCAGCCGCCTTTCCCGCCGAGCGTGCCGAGGCCGCGTTGGCCCTGAGGCCGCATCTCCTGGCTTGGTACGGCGGGCGCGGCATGCCCGCCGCGGAGCCATGGACCGCCTATCACAGTCGCTGAGGAGGAACGCAGATGATCGAGATGACGCTTGAGATTGCCGAGGCCGCGGCGCGTGCCGCGCGGGCGAAGGCTGCCGAACTCGGCACAATCATGACGATAACCGTCGTCGACGAGGCGGGACGGCTGGTCTACTGCGCCAAGGCGGACGGCAGCCCTGTCTTCAGCCCCGACACGTCGCGCGCCAAGGCGGTCGCCGCCGCAGCCTGGCGGGCACGTACGGCCGGCATGAGCGACGAGAAGGAGAAGGACGGCTTCTGGATGCTGGTCTCGACCATTCTGCAGGGCCAGGTCCTGCTCACTCCCGGCGGCACGCCGATCGAACGCCATGGGCGGGTGATCGGTGCGATCGGTGCCGCTGGCGGCAGCGGCAGCCACGACCAGATGTGCGCGGACGCCGGCGCGGCCGCTGTCGCAGACTGAGGGCACGGAGACCATGTCGATCACCCTCGTCCGCGGCCGCTGGGTTTTTCCGTCTGCCGACGTGCCCGCGGTCGAGGACGGCGCGGTCGTGGTTGATGGCGACATGATCGTCGCGGTGCTGCCCTACGCGGAGGCGCAGCGACGCCACCCGGAAGCGCCGGTTGTCGGCTCGCAGAGCGCCGCCATCCTGCCGGGGTTCATCAATGCGCACCATCACGGCCAGGCAGTCACGGCGGTCCAGCACGGGATGCCCGAAGAATCGCTGGAACCCTGGCTGCTCGCCTGGGCGGGGATGCGCGACAGCGACCGCTACCTCGACACGCTGCTGAGCGGTGCCCGGCTGCTGTCGACCGGAGTCACCACCACCATCGACATGTGGAGCGACGGCTCGGACTCCCGCACCTATGCCGATGCCATCCGCGCCGCCCGCGCGGGCTATGGCGATGCCGGCATCCGCGTGGCCTTCGCGCCAGGCATCAAGACGCAGAGCTTCATGGCCTGGGGAAGCGGCGAGGACGAGCGCTTCGTGGCAAGCCTCTCCGCCGGGCTGCAGGCCGATGCACGGCGCATCATGCCGCGCAGCGCGATCGACGCCGACGACTATTTCGCCATCATGGCCGAACTCAGGGCCGAGACATCGGCGGCAGACCGCTTCAGCCTCTGGTTCCAGTTCCCCGGCCCGCAATGGGTGTCCGACCAATTCATGCAGCGCGTCGCCGAGCGCGCCGCGGCAGACGATACCGGCATCCAGACCCATGTCGACGAATCGATCCCCGAAAGGCTGCATGGGCGACGGTTCTACGGCGTCGACACCATGGTCCATCTCGAGCGGCTCGGCGTCCTCAGCGACCGGCTCAGCATTGCCCATGGCGTGTGGCTGACCGACGCCGAGATCGAGGCCATGCAGAGGACCGGCGCCGGGCTCAGCCACAATCCCGGCTCGAATCTGCGGCTGTTCGCCGGCATCGCGCCGCTGGCCCGGCTTCTCGAAGCGGGCATCCCCATCGGCATCGGCATGGACGCGACGACGCTCGACGACAGCGAAGACATGTTCGCCGAGATCCGGCTGGCGCTGCGCCTCTGCCGGGACCCGATGAAGCCAGGGCGCTTCGGCGCAGTTACCGAGATCTTTCGCCTGGCCACCGAAGGCGGCGCCCGCCTGTTGCGGCGGCACGAGACGCTCGGCAGATTGTTGCCGGGCTTCCGGGCGGACCTGACCGTCGTCGATCTCGAACGGCTGAGCGCACCGTGGTCGGCCCCGGAGGCCGATCCGCTCAGCCTGGTCCTGCTCCGCGCGTCACGAGACGACGTCGACACGGTGATGGTTGCAGGCGAGGTCGTCTTCACGGCGGGGCGACCGACCCGCTTCGACATTGACGCCGCAGGCCGCCAATTCGCGGAGAAGATGGCGGCTGCCGTCTTCCCGGCGGAACGAGCTGCGGCCGTCCGCCGGCTCACGCCGCATCTGAAGGCCTGGTACACGAATTGGGGCAAATTCGAGCCCGCCCCATACGTGATCTACAATTCAAGGCGGTAATTCGCGCCACGCAATCCGATTTTTGGATGGCGGCTTAGGTCGACGCGCCGACGCAGGCCGTCGCCGCACCGGCGGGCCCTTCCATTCCGCGCCCCGCGACACCGGGCTTTCTCTCCCCGCCGTCAGCCCGGCACACAGGTGTTGCGCCGGGCGACCGATGGGCCGATACCGAAAACCGCCGATAGGGAGGCTCCATGTCGATCACGCTTTCAGACGCATCGACAATCGTGGATGCGGCGCTTGCCAAGGGACGCGCACTCGGCCTGAAGCCGCTGACCGTGGCGGTCACCGATGCCGGTGGCCACCTGGTCGCCTTCAAGCGCGAAGACGGCTCCGGGATCCTTCGCTTCGACATCGCCTACGGCAAGGCCTGGGGTGCCCTCGGAATGGGTTTCGGCACACGCGAGCTGACGCGCCGCGCAGCCGACAATCCGAGCTTTCTCACCGCCCTGGCGGCCGCGAGCGGCGGTCGCGTGGTGCCCTCGCCCGGCGGCGTCCTCGTCAGGAGCGGTGACACCGTCATCGGCGCGGTTGGCATTTCCGGAGACACCGGCGACCGCGACGAGGAATGCGCCCTCGCCGGCATTGCTGCCGCCGGTTTCATCGCCCAGGAGGGCGCCTGACGATGGATGGCAGCGGATAGTCCATCACCATCATCACGTCCGGTCGTACGCGCCCACCAGCATCGGTGCAGTGTCAGTCATGCGGACAGCCGCTCGCGGCCTTCCTCTTCCTTGCAAAGCACGATGGAAGCCGAGGTCCTGGTCATATTGGCCGTTCAGGCCGCTGGCCGCATCGATCGGAAGGCACGCAATTGGTTGGCCGCGGGCGTATCGTATAATGGCCAGGTTCCGCAGCAGTTGGCAGGATGCGTGAGATGGACTTGAGACTTGCTGGTCGCAGTGCGTTGATAACGGGGTCCACGGGCGGGATCGGATACGCCATTGCCGAAACCCTCGCTCGCGAAGGGGTGAAGGTCTTTGTCAACGGCCGCACGGAAGCCCGGGTCCTCGCCGCAGTGGAAAGCATTCGAAAAGCCGTACCGTCTTCGATCGTCGATGGTGTCGCGGCGGATGTCGCCACGGAAGACGGAGCCGAGACGCTTCACCGACGCATCGCCGAGGTCGATATCCTGGTGAACAATTTCGGGACCTACGAACGGAAGTTCTTCTTTGATATCGATGACGACGCATGGCGGCGCACGTTCGAACTGAACGTCATCTCGGGCATTCGGCTTTGCCGCTTGTTTGCTCCGGCAATGCGCAACAAGGGCTGGGGCCGGATCATTTTCATCAGTTCCGAATCCGGCCTGCTCATTCCCGTGGAGATGATCCACTACGGTGTCAGCAAAACGATGCAGATAGCCGTCGCCCGGGGACTGGCAAAGGAGCTGGCCGGCACTGGCGTCACGGTCAATTCCGTGCTGCCCGGCCCGACGCGAAGCGAAGGGTTCTCGGTTCAGTTCGCCGAGGAATCGCGGCGGACCGGAAAGTCAATTCAGCAGCTCGAAGAGGAGGTCATAGCGCACGGCCGGCCTTCGTCGATCGTTCGCCGGGTGCTGGACTCGCAGGAGATCGCAAACCTCGTTGCGTATGTCGCCAGCGATCTTTCGAGCGCGACCACCGGCGCGTCGCTGCGCGCCGATGGTGGGATTGTGACCGGCCTCTAGCGGGCCTGGGAAGTGGACTGGCCTAACGCCTACAGCACATTGACCGGATAGCGGACGGCCTCGCCCCTGGCGAAGCGAATGGCCTCCTCGGCGACCTTGCGGTTGAGTTCTTCCGCCGATTCCTCCGAGTACCAGGCCATGTGCGGCGTCAGCAGGCAGTTGGCGTGCGCGCGCAGCCGCGTGTCCGCCGCCAGCGGTTCCTCGGCCACCGTGTCGATGGCGGCGCCGCCGATTGCGCCCCGGTCGAGGGCGTCCGCCAGGGCGGCTTCGTCGATGATCCCACCACGCGCCGTGTTGATCAGAAAAGCGGTCGGCTTCATGCGGGCCAGCGTCGCGGCGCCGAACAGGTTGCGCGTCTCCGGCGTCAGCGGGCAATGGATCGAGATCACGTCGGATTCCGCCAGCAACTGGTCGAACGAGACGAAGGCGAGCTCGGGATGCTGGCGTTCCAGTGTCGGGCGCAGCGGATCGACGCCGAACAAGCGGCAGCCGAGCGCGCTGACTTTGCGGGCGAACAGGCCGCCGATCCGGCCGACGCCGACGACGCCGACCGTCAGCGTGCCGAGGCGGCGCACCGGGATCGTGCGACGGTAGTCCCAGTCGCCGTCCCGCGTCCGCTCGGTGATGAAGGCGAGCTTGCGCACCAGCGCAAGCATGAGGCCGAGCGCATGGTCGGAGACCTCGTTCATGCCGTAGTCGGGCACGTTGCAGATCTGCACGCCGTGCCGGGTTGCCGCCTCCAGGTCGATGTTGTCGACCCCGACGCCATAGCGCACGATCAGCTTCAGATCGGGGTCGAGCGCGGCAAAGACGCGCTCCGTGAACGGCGCGTACTGGTTCATGACGATACCGGCGCCGCCGCACTCGGCGATGACCTCGTCTTCCGTCCGGCACGCCAGGTGCGTGTAGGAGAGGCCGCTCTCGGCGAACAGCCGCTCCTCGACACTCATCGACTCGTGATCGCAGTCGGAGATGATGATCTTCATGGAGGCGGAGTTCCTCGGGGTGTGTGGCAAGCGGCTCAGCGGCCGAGATAGCCGCCATCGACGGGGATGATCGCGCCGTTGACGTAGTCGGAGGCCGACGAGGCGAGGAACAGCAGTGGTCCCTTCATGTCGTCGGGCGTTCCCCAGCGATGGGCAGGGATGCGGGCGGAGATCTCGGCGTTGCGGCCGGCGTCAGCGATGAGCGCCGAGTTCATCTCGGTGGCCATGTAGCCGGGGGCGAGCGCGTTGACGGTGATGCCGCGCCCGGCCCATTCGTTGGCCAGCGCCTTGGTCAGCTGGCCGATGCCGCCCTTGCTGGCGGCATAGGCGGGCACCGTGAGGCCGCCGAAGAAGGTCAGGAGCGAGGCGATATTGATGATCTTGCCGTGCCCCTGGCCAAGCATGACGCGGCCGGCCATCTGACACAGCGCGAACACCGCGGTCAGGTTGACCTCGATCACCGCCGACCAGTCGTCCAGCGGAAATTCTTCGCTCTTGTGGCGCCGCTGGACGCCGGCGGAGTTGACCAGGATGTCGAGGCGGCCGCCGTGCGTCTTCAGCGCCCGGTCGAAACCGTCGCGGCGGGCGGCATCGTCGGCCAGATCGACGGCAAGCCCGTGGCAGCGGAAACCGCGCCCACGGAACGCCTCGGCGACCTCGTGCGCACTCTGGCCAGAGCCGAAGATGACGACTTCAGCCCCCGCTTCCAGCAACGCCTCCGCCATGCCGTGGCCGAGACCGCGTGTGCCTCCAGTGACGATGGCCGCGCGGCCGGCGACGTCGAACAGTGGCATTGGTCGTTCTCCCGGATGGTTCAGCGCGTGCAGTCGACGAGGACCTTCACCGTCGCCACGCTCGGATCGGCAATGAGGTCGAACAGCGTTTCAGACTGCGACAGCGGCCGGATCTGCGTCACCACCTTGCGCAGGTCGTCGGCGATCGCCAGGGCAAAGCCGACGGTCGTCTCGAACTCGTGCTTGGTGTAAACGCGCGAGCCGATCAGCGTCAGTTCCTTGAAGTTGAGGTCGCGCAGATCGACGGCATGCGGCGCCTTGTGGATGCCGGTCATGCAGAGCGTGCCGCCGACGCGCACCAGCCGCGTCATCTCGAGGGCGGCGCTCTCGACGCCGGCGCACTCGAAGACGACGTCGACGCCCTCGCCGGCGGTGCGCGCGGCAACGTGTTCCGCCAGATTGATCTGGCGGGCATCGACGGTATCGAAGCCGAGATCGGCCGAAAAGCGCAGGCGGCCACTGTCGACATCCGAAACGATGATCTGCGATGCGCCGCTGTTCTTGAGGACTATGGCGGTCAGAATGCCGATCGGGCCGGCGCCGATGACGACGGCCGAGTTGCGCAGGTTGAACCTGGCCTGGTGAAGCGAGCGGACGATCACCGCCAGCGGCTCGACCAGCGCAGCCACCTCGTCGCTCAGCGCGTCCGGCACCCGAAACAGGACGTCCTCATCCACCCAGGCGGTCTCGGCCATGCCGCCGTCGCGGTCGATGCCGATCAGCTTCAGCGTCTGGCAGACATGCGGATGGCCGGTGCGGCACGGCAGGCAGGTGCCGCAGGAGATCAGCGGATAGGCGACCACCCGGTCGCCGACGGCGACGCGTCCGCTGCCTTCGCGGATCTCCTCGACCGTACCGACGAACTCGTGGCCGAGAACCAGCGGCGGCTTGGCGCGCGGGTGCTTGCCGGACACGATGCTGATGTCGGAACCGCAGACGCCGCAGTAGTGCATCCTGATCCGGGCCGCGCCCGGGCGGCCCGCCGGAGCCGGAACCTCTCGCACCTCGACCTTGCCCGCAGCGACGTAAACCAGCGCCTTCACCGGATTTTCCTTCGTTTCTTTTGTGCGTCCGGCCCCAGCCGAATTCCCTGCGGCTGTCCCCACCGACAACGAAAACCAGGTGATCTCGTATTGCGATTACCGGGTGACCCTGTTATAGGATGAATTTAACGGGAAGCCAACCGCCCGCTCAGGAGAAATCGATGCAAACAAGACACGCCGGTCTGACGGGTTGGGACGTCGGAGAGATCGGCTTTGGGACGTGGCAGCTCGGCGCCGATTGGGGACCGGTCAGCGACAAGGAGGCCGCCGCCATCCTCGAGGCTGTGCTCGACAGCGGCGTCAATTTCATCGACACCGCCGATGTTTATGGTGACGGCCGCTCGGAGCAGCGGATCGCGGCCGTGTTGAAGGCTTACAGCGGGAACCGGCCAATCGTCGCGACCAAGGCGGGGCGCCGGCTCAACCCGCACGACGCCGCCGGCTACAATCTCAAGAACCTCACGACCTTCGTGGAGCGGAGCCTCCGCAATCTGGATGTCGACGCGCTCGATCTGGTGCAGCTGCACTGCCCGCCGACGTCGGTCTACTACCAGCCGGAGACGTTTGAGGCGCTCGACAGCTTGGTAGCCGCCGGCAAGATCAAGCACTACGGGGTCAGCGTCGAGAAGGTCGAGGAAGGCATCAAAGCGCTGGATTTTCCCGGCGTGGCCAGCGTCCAGATCATTTTCAACGTCTTCCGGCAGCGCCCGGCCGAGCTGTTCTTCAAGCTCGCCAAGGAGCGTGGCGTCGCCGTGATCGCACGTGTTCCTCTGGCAAGCGGCTTGCTATCCGGCAAGTTCACGCGCGACAGCAAGTTCGATGCCGGTGACCACCGCAATTACAATCGCCACGGTGAGGCGTTCGACATCGGCGAGACGTTTTCCGGTGTCCCCTACGAAACCGGACTGCAAGCGGTCGAGGAGCTTCGCCCACTTGTGCCAGCCGAGGCGACCATGGCGCAATTCGCCCTCCGCTGGATCCTCATGAACGACGCAGTCACGGTCGTCATTCCTGGCGCGAAGAACCTCCGGCAAGCGCGTGACAACGCCGCTGCGGCTGAACTGCCGCCTCTCTCCGACGAGACGATGGCCCGCGTCGGAACAATCTATGACGACCGCATCCGCCCGTTCGTCCACGAGCGCTGGTAGCGCCGGGAGGCATCTGGAGGGATCTCAATGTCCGCACCGGTAATCGACGCGCATCAACACTTCTGGGACCCCGCGACCGGCTCGTGCGGCTGGATGACGGAGGACTATGCGCCCATTCGCCGCGTCTTCGCGCCGGCCGACCTGGAACCGGAACTCAAGGCAAACGAGGTCGACGGAACCGTGCTGGTGCAGACCTGGCACGACCTGCCGGAAACCGAAGAATTCCTGGCAATTGCGGCAAGCAACGATTTCGTCGCCGGCGTGGTGGGCTGGGTCGACCTCACCGATTTGAACGTGGCCTCGACGCTGGCGCAGCTAAAAGCGCGCCCAGACGGCCGCTTCCTGGTTTCCATCCGGCACCTGGTTCACAACGAAGCCGATGCCGAATGGCTGCTTCGCGACGATGTGCGGCGCGGCTTGAAAGCGGTCGGCGACGCAGGCTTGGCGTACGATCTGCTGTTGCGCAGCCGCGAGATTCCTGCGGCCTTGCGCACGGTGGCCGACTTCCCCTCGATGCGCTTCGTCGTTGACCACATTGCCAAGCCGAACATTCGCGACGGTGTCCGGGAGCCTTGGGCCGGCCTGATGCGGTCGTTCCAAGCACACCGGGATCACGTGTGGTGCAAGCTATCGGGGATGGTGACCGAAGCCGACTGGACGGCGTGGCATCCGGCCGATCTCAGGCCGTATGTCCATGAGGTGGTCGATATCTTCGGGCCCGATCGCTGCATGTTCGGCTCCGATTGGCCGGTGTCGCTGGTGGCCGCCCGCTACGGCGATGTGAAGGCCGCACTGGCCACGAACCTGAAAGATCTGACGCAAGCAGAGCGCGAGCAGATCTTCGGCCTCTCGGCGATCCAGGCCTACGAACTACCGGATTTCACGACAAGCGCGGGGCGCTGATCTGCGCCCGCCAAATGGAAGGTGATGACAGATGAATCTCAATCGCTCCGAAACGCCTAGCGCCAAGCCGCTCTCGGCGAGAGTGAGTTTCGGTGCCAGCGGTCTGGGAAACCTTTACAGAGTGATCTCAGACGAAGTTGCCGACGCGACACTGGCCGAGGCTTTTGGCAGCGGCATCCGCTACTTCGACACCTCGCCCTTTTATGGCTTCGGCCTCAGCGAGCTGCGTCTGGGGCGCTTCCTGCGCAATCTGGACCGCAAGGATTTCGTGCTGTCATCAAAGGTTGGTCGCCACATGTTGCCGCTGCGCGGCGAGCCATTCAACAACCTGCACTGGGCGGCCCCGCTGAAGCTGAAGGTGATGTTTGACTACAGCTACGATGGGATCATGCACTCGATCGAACAGTCCATCGTTCGCCTCGGCTTCGAGAGCATCGACATCCTGCTGATCCACGACGTCGACCGGTGGACGCACGGCAAGAATTTTCCAAGGATCTTCGACGAGGCCGTGGAAGGCGCCTATCGCGCGCTCGCTGATCTGCGCAAGGCCGGTCATGTCAAGGCGATTGGCGTCGGGATCAACGAAGCAGATGTTGCCGCCGACTTCCTGCGCGCCGGCGATTTCGACTGTGTCATGATGGCCGGCCGCTACACGCTGTTGGACCAAGGCGCGATGGATGACTTCTTCCCGCTGGCCGAAAGCAAAGGAGTTGAGGTCATTGGGGCCGGTGTCTTCAATTCCGGCATCCTTGCCCAGACGCCCCCCTATCACAAGCCGATGTACGACTACGCCGAGGCTTCCGAGGATATCGTCGACCACGCCACCCGCATCGCCGCAGTTTGCCATCGGTACAATGTGGCACCGCAGGCAGCAGCCGTGCAATTTCCGCTATTTCATCCCGCGGTGAAGACAATCGTCCTCGGCATGAGCAGGCCCGAGCACGTCCGTCAGACGCTTGCCTGGGTCGATGCTCCAATCCCGGCAGAACTGTGGGCAGAACTGAAGTCTGAGGGATTGATCCGCGCGGACGCACCGACTGATTGACGCATGCGGCTGGGCCATTTGCCCTGTCGGCCAAATCGCCGAGGCGAAGGCCCTAGCTTTCCAATCTCATTCTTCTTGCTGCATTGATGAGGTGCGTGCGCATCACCTCACGGGCCTGTTCCGGGTCACGCGTCGTGATCGCCTGGTAGATCGCGCGGTGCTCTTCGGTCTGAATGCGTTTGTTGTCGGCCGGATCCAGCCGATCGCGGCCTGCCCGAATGGTCTCCCGTACGTGCTGAGCGGTAAACGTCAAGAAGACCTGAATGAAATGGTTGCCCGTGGCCTCGGCAACGGCCCGGTGGAAGGCCATGTCGGCATCGACGGATTGCGTATCCTTTTCCAATTGCCGAAGGGCAGCCGCCACTTTGGCCAAGCTTTGCTTGGTATGCCGCTCCGCTGCCAAGCCAGCAGCAGCTATTTCGAGAATTTGCCGGACCTCGTACAGCTTGCGAACTTCGTGCGGGTCGGCAAGTTCCCCTTGGTCCAGCCGAAGGGAAGGAGTTTGCGTCAGATCGGCCACGAAAACGCCGGCCCCCTGGCGCGACCGCACAACACCTTCCGCACGCAACTGCGCGACAGCCTCGCGAACAACATTTCGGCTGACGCCAAACATTGTGGAGAGCTCGTTCTCGGTCGGCAGACGTGCGCCCGGGACGAGACGACCATCGAGAATTCTCGGCAGATATCAGCTTCGCAACCCGAACCGGCAGGGACTCTTCCCGGCCCAGCGGAGCCTCTCTATCCAGCGGAGTGTCCAATTGGGCCTCTCTGTCTTGTCGATTCTCTCGATTCAGTGTGTTCCCTCCCAATTCCCACTCTCTCTGGATTATCCTACAAATATGCGTCCATCAACGCTCGTCTAGCAAACGTCGGGAGAGCTAGGCTGTTCCGACAGCAGAAGCCTTGCCCAGGTAGAGTTCATGCATGAGCTCGTGGTCGCGCAAATCGGCTATGTCGCCAGTTGCTACGATTTGCCCCCTCTGCATCAGGTAGCCGCGCTCGGCCACTTCCAACGCCAGACCAGCATTCTGCTCCACGAGCAGGACGGTCGCGCCAAACTGTACGCGCACATCCGCAATAACCGAACTAAGTTGCCGCACCATCACCGGCGCCAATCCGAGGGTCGGCTCGTCAAGCAACAAGATGCGCGGTTTTGCCATCAACCCACGCGCGATCGCGAGCATCTGCTGCTGGCCGCCGCTGAGGTCGCTTCCCTTCGCCTTGCGTTTCTCCCGCAAGATTTGGAAATAGCTTTCCATTCGCTGAATGTCGTCTTCGACCTGCTCGTGGTCCTTGCGGCTGTATGCTCCCAGCCTGAGGTTCTCCTCGACCGTCAGGTCCGGGAAGATGCGTCGCCCTTCCGGAACCATGACAACGCCCATGGCAGCCATCTGATCAGCCGGCGTCCCCGTGACGTTCTTCCCATCGAAATGGATGGTGCCGCGTCGCGGCTTAAGGAGGCCGGAAATCGAGCGAAGGATGGTCGTCTTGCCGGCACCGTTCGATCCGAGGATCGTGACGATCTCGTGCTCCTTGACAGTCAATGACGCATCGCGGTTGACGACGACCGCGCCGTACGCCGTCACCAGGTTCTCGACCTCAAGCAGGTTCATAGCGTTCCTCCGAGATAGACTTCCATGACCTTCGGGTCGTGAAGCACTTCCTCCGGGGAACCCTCCGCGATCTTTGTACCGAAATTGAAGACGATGAGGCGCGTGCAGAGTGCGCTCATCATGAACATGTGGTGATCGATCAGGCAAACTCCCACCCCGATCCGCGGCAGCTTCAGGATCAGTTCGATCAGATCCTCTGTCTCACGGTCGCTGATCCGGCCGCCGGTTCGTCGAGCAGCAGAAGTGCGGGATCGGCGGCAAGCGCCACGGCGATGCCCAGTCGCCGGAGATTACCAAAGGGCATGGAGCCGGCGACATTGTCACCATGGTTCTCAAGGCCAACGAAGTGCCTGATCTCGCCGGGGGACGACCACCGGTTCGTGCCATCCCTGCCCTTCGCCACGCCGTGATCCCAGGCAATCTGAATATTCTCGTCAACCGACAGTGTCGCAAAGGACATCGCCTGCTGGAAGGTTCTCACCAGACCCATGCGGGCGACGTGATGGGCTGACTTGCCTGTGATGTCGGTGCCGCGCCAAACGACTCGTCCGGCGGTCGGCTGAAAGGCACCGCTGACGACGTTGAAGAGCGTCGTCTTGCCAGAACCGTTCGGACCAATAATGCCGACAATGGTGTCGAGGTCGACAGAAACATCAACGCCGGCCAGCGCGACGACGCCGCCAAATCTCTTTTCCAAGCCGGTAATTTCAAGCTCCGCCACCGCACACCCCCATCAACCGGCCCTGCGGCCACCCTTGCTGAGCCAACGATAGATATTGATCAGGCCGGCGCTGACGCCACCCGGCAACACCAGGATCACGACCAACAGACCGACGCCATAGGCGATGCGCGAGTTGACCGGGTCCAGGTTCATGATCTCCGGCAGGAAGTTGACGATAACAGCGCCGATCAACGGGCCATAGAGATAGCGCGGCCCGCCGAGCATGATCATCAGCGCGAGATAGAGGCTCGGAAATGGCCCGAACAGGCCGGGCGAAATGTGACGAAGGTAGTAGAGCTGCATGACGCCGGCGACGCCGGCGAAGGCGCCGCTCACCATGAAGACGCCGATCTTGTGGAAGCGGACGTTGATGCCGACCGCCGCAGCCAGGTTCTCGTTCTCCCGAATAGCCCGCAAGGTCCGTCCGTAGGAAGAATTGATGATCAGGTAGCTGACCAGCAGGACGGCAAGCAGGCCCACCAGGACGAGATAGTAGGCGTTGCTGAGCTTGTCGAAATTGATGCCGAAAACCGGCGTGACGGAGCCGACGTCGAGGCCGGTGGCGGCGCCTGTAAACGTGCCGCCATTGGTCAGGACGACGATCAGCAGCGCGCAGAACATGAAGGTGATGATGATGTAGTGCTGACCACCGACACGCAGCGTCGGCAGGCCGACAATGCCGGCGAACAGGGCTGACAGCAGGACCGAGATCGGCATCGCCGACCACAGATTGAAACCAAGGTCACGTGACAGGATCGCTGCAGAGTATGCGCCGACACCCATCAGCGCGGCATGGCCAACCGACATGATGCCGGTCTGGCCAAATTGCAGGCCGAGACCGTATAGCGCGATTGCCGTATAGCCGGTCGTGATCGCCAGCGAAAGAAAGCGATAGCCCAGCCCGAGCCAGGGCAGCGCGATCAGTCCGGATACGATGATGATCGCAACAATGGCTTGTTCGATGTGGGCTTTCTCGACCTTCGGTGCCAACTGCATGTTGCTCATGGCAGGAACAGGTCCTTCAGCGATGTTCAGAAGCGGTTCGTCGGTCATCGCGGGGATTCTCTATGATCGTGTTCGACCTTGAGCTACGCCGCCTTGGGCCCGAGCGTCCCGCCAAGAAGTCCCTGCGGCCGCAGCACGAGGATGATGATCATCAAGGCCAGGGAGTAGGCATCGGTCCATTCGGGGTAGCCGTAGCCGGCGCTGAGCCCGTCGACCAATCCGAGGATCAGGCCGCCGACGACCGCGCCCCCCACGTTTCCGAGACCACCGATCAGCGAAACGGCAAAGCCACGAATGATGATGGCGCTGCCGGTGAACGGCGTGATCGGGAAAAGCGCGATCATGAGCGCACCGCCCAGACCTGCAAGGACGCTGCCGTAAACGAAGACGGCCGTCACATAGCGCCGGACCGGAATTCCCATGAGCGCCGCCGTATCGGCATCGGTGATCGACGCCCGAAGGGCCATGCCGTAGCGGCTGCGGGTGATGCCGAAATAGGTGATGGCGACGACGACCGCGGTGATCGCAACCACGATCGCGCGCATGGCCGCAATGTTGACGTTTCCGATTTGCCAGACGGTTCCGACAGGGTCGGGGATGCTCTTCTGGAACTCGTTGAACAGGCGGATGACGACGTGCTGAAGTATCACGCTCACGCCGATGGACATGATGAAGCCGTTCATCGGCGTGGACAGCGTGAAGCGAAACAGGCCGCGCTCGGCGGCGAAGCCAATGAGCCCGACGACCAGCATGGCGACCGGGATGGCAAGAAAGAAGTTGAGGCCGCTGCTGACCAGCGCCCAGGTGGTCATGCCGCCGACCATCAGGAATTCGCCCTGTGCGAAATTGACGATGCCGGCGAGGCCGAAAACCAGGGTAATGCCAATGCCAATCAGGATGGTGACGCTTGCAACCGATAGGCTGTTTACAAGCTGCTGAAGCAGGATGTCCATGCTTGTTACCTCGTGCTCCGCACTGCTGCTGGTTGATCTAGAGCACAAATTGACGACGGAGCAATCTTGACCTGGAGGCGGGTGAAACCCTGCACAGGTTCACCCGCCCCCTTTGCGGCGTCCCGGGAGGGAAATTAGCCGCCGCTGTCCCCCGCAGGAGGCGCTGCCGGCGGTTGCTCCACGGCGCACTTGAACTGATCCGAAGTGCCCGGTTCGGCCATGCACACCTCGGTGGCGAAGGTCACCTGGTGATGGGCATTGAAGGTCAGCGGCGCAGGAGACACGACACCCTGGTGTTTGCTGTCGAGCAGATACTTCACGACTGCGTCGGGATCATCGACAGTCCCGACATGCGCCAGGGCTTCGGCGTACCAGAAGAAGTAGTCGTAGTAGAGGAGGGACACCGAGGATTGCGGTCCCTTTGCCGCGCCCAGCCCGAAGTACTTGTCGAAATACTCCTTGGCCGCATCGGTGGGCGGCGCACCCCAGCACTCCGGCACGCAACTCATGGTGACCGGCTTATCGGACTTCAAACCGCGATCCTTGTAGATGCCCGGGTCGACGCCGAAGAGGAAATAGGACGGCGCGACGCCAAGCTTGAGAGCCTGCGGGAACGCGGTCAGGGTCGAGTTGCCGTTGTACCAGAAGTGCACGATATCCGGGTTGAGACCCTTCACGCGCGTCAGGAGGGGAGCGAAGTCCGTCGTGTCCGGCGGATACTTCACCAGGTCGACCTTCTGGCCGGCTGCCTCAAGGGCGATGACGTAGTGCGACGACAGGTACTGGCCCGTTGCGTCGTTGCCCACGAAGACGACCGAATGCTTCGGCGGACTGGCGAGTTTCGGCGTGAGCAGAGAAAGAACGCCCTGGGCCGTGCTTCCGCTGCGTTGCCATTCCTGCGGTTCGCTCTGGAAAGTATAGTGCAGCCATCCGTCTTTCGCGACCGACTCGTCGGTCAGGACAGCTCCCAGCGAGCTGTTGCCGGAGAACTGGATTACCTTGGCCGGTCCGGTGATCTTGGCCATGGAGACCGAAAAGTCGTGAGTCTCCGTGCCCCAGATCGCCTTCACGCCGATGTCGTTCACCAGTTCCCGCGCGGCGGCAATGGTGACGTCGACGTTGGTCCGATTGTCCCGGATGTAGAGTTTGATCTTGTAGGTCTTGTCGCCGACTTTGATGCCGCCGGCGTCATTGATCTGCTGGGCGGCGAGCTTCGCGGCGCCCACGATGGTGTTGCCGGCTGAAACGAACGATCCCAATTCAGCAGCCACCACACCAATTTTCAATTCCTCGTCCGCCCGGGCCGCCGGGACGGCGAGGAAAGAGACCGCCGTTGCCAAGGCAGCCGCTAAAACTGCGTACCTCATCAAAGCCTTCCTCCCTTCGTCTAGCATCACCACGACCCCGATCGGTCGTACTGATACGGTTACCCTATTGTAGGATGACTTGGTTGTCAAACTCCGCCGTGTCGGCGGTCCCCGATCCTTAAGGAGTTGCGCGATCGCGCCGTAGAGGCGAGTCGTTTCGGTGATACTCATCCGACGGCGGAGAGACGGATACGAGTTGGCGGAAGCCTGAGGGCCGCCTTGCGTGGATCGCGATACATCGCGCCATCAAGGGACAGCAAGTGAGCGAAGCACATTTGCCCGCGCCAATGTGGTTCGTGACGTGAGCCCCTGAACCTCTCCAAAGGCGGGTGTTACTCGGCATGCAAACCATCGAGGCCAATTCACAGATAGCCTGGAGGGCTCGCTGCCGATCTTCGGTCAGCAAGTCCTTGCCGAAGCGCGCCACCCCGCAGACTGCCGCGACAGCGCCGAACAAGGAGGGCGAACTGTGCTCCATGGCGCACTGACGCGCGACCAACCATCGATATTCAGGAGGCTCGTTCGCGATTTCGTTCGAAGTCGGTGTGCGATTGCCAACCGGCAACCGCCGGGCCCGGTCCGGCCGTTTCGTCGGTCTGCATTTTCCACCGAGTGGAAAATCGCAACTCTCCGATTGTTCCGCTCCGCCGTTCGGAGCTAGCCCTGCACACCAACGTACGCGGTTGGCCCGGCGCGCGATGTGGTTTGCCCGGAATCGACGCTCGCGTTGTTCACTTCCTGGGCCACGCCCCCCGAGGCAGGAATGGGACGCAAGACGATTTTGACGTGTGCCGTCACCGGCAACTTGACGTCCAGGGACCAGCATCCGGGGCTTCCGGTCACGCCGAAGGAGATCGCCGCGGCCGCGGTCGGCGCCGCCAAGGCCGGCGCCGCCATCGTCCATCTTCACGTGCGCGATCCACTGACCGGCAAGGGCTCGATGGATCTGGCGCTCTACGATGAAGTCGTCGCCCGCCTGCGCGATCAGGATTCGTCGGTGATCATCAACCTGACGACGGGCGAGGGCGGCCGTTTCATTCCGTCCGAGGACGAGCCGCGCCTGGCCGCGGCCGGAACCACGCTCGCCCATCCCGACGCCCGTGTCGCCCATGTCGAGAAGCTCAAGCCGGAGCTCTGCTCGCTCGATTTCGACACCATGTGGTCGGGACAGGCTGCCGTCATCAATCCGCCGCGCAGCGTCGCGCGGATGGCGGCGCGCATCTATGCCGCCGGTGTCAGGCCCGAGATCGAGATCTTCGACAGCGGCGACCTGCACATGGCCAAGCATTTCCTGGAGCAGGGTATTCTCCGGGCGCCGCTGCTGGTCCAGTTCGTTCTCGGCGTGCGCTACGGCGCGGTCGCCAATCCCGAGACGTTGCTCTTCCTCGTTTCTCAGCTCCCGCCCGGCTCCCTGTGGAGCGGGTTCGGCATCGGCAGGCACGAATTCCCGATGCTGGCGCAGGCGTGGCTGCTGGGCGGCCACGTCCGCGTCGGCATGGAAGACAATATCTATATCCGCCAGGGCGAGCTGTGCCGCGACAATGCGGAGCTCGTCGAGAAGGCCGTCGACCTGGTCGAGCTGCTCGGCGGATCGATCGCCAGTCCCGACGAGGCGCGGGCCATGCTCGACCTCACGTGAGCCGCGGGCGAGACCATGACAGTCGAAACCGATGACAGCCCGAGCGCGCCGCGGAACGACTTGGCCGGCCTGAAGCTTCTGGCCTTCGATCGCAGCGATCCGCGCGACGCCTCGCTCGCCTGGCTGCGCCAGAACGGCGTCGACGTTCACACCGGCCGGGCCGACCGGGTGCCCGGCTTCGTCCGCTACAGCGAAGACCAGATCATCGCCGACGCTCGCGACTTCGCCGCGGTGCTCGGCGCCAGCACGGCCCATTTCACGCGCACCGTCATCGAGCGCCTGCCCCAGCTCCGCTTCATCTCCAAGATCGGCATCGGCACCGATTCCATCGACCTGGTGGCAGCGACCGAACACGGCATCGTGGTGACCAACACGCCCGAAACCGCCGGCGTCGCCGCCGTCGCAGAACATGCCATCGCCGCGATGCTGGCGGTGCTCAAGCGCCTGCCGCACTGGACCCTTGCCCACATGCGCGAGGGCGGGTGGCGGCAGGGCGAGCAATTCTCCGGAATGATGGACGGCGCGACGGTTGGCATCATCGGCTTCGGACGGATCGGGCGGGCCGTCGCAGAGCGGCTGCGCGGCTGGAACGTGAAGATCCTGGTCCACGATCCGTTTGCGCGCCCGGCGGGTGAGGATGTCACCTGGGTCGACCTTGCGGACCTCCTCGCCCGTTCCGACGTCGTGACGCTCCACTGCGCGGCGACCCGCGAGAACCGACACCTGCTCAATCGGGGCAACCTATCTGGCATCAAGCCCGGCGCGGTTCTGGTCAACACCGCGCGTGCCTCGCTGGTCGAGCCCGCCGCGATCGTCGACGGGCTGAAGTCCGGCCTCCTCGGCGGCGCGGCGCTCGACGTCTTCGAGCCGGAGCCGCCGGACCCGCAGGACGAGCTGTTCACCCTGGAGAACGTCGTCGTCACGCCGCACGTTGCCGCGCGCCCGCTCGAGGTCTTTCTGGATCGCCGGTGGCGCGCGGCCCGCAATCTGGTGGCGGTGGCCCGGGGCGAGCCATG
This sequence comes from uncultured Alphaproteobacteria bacterium, assembly GCA_963784605.1. Lineage (GTDB taxonomy): Bacteria > Pseudomonadota > Alphaproteobacteria > Rhizobiales > Kaistiaceae > CAVSRC01. Next base: position 117,985 of record CAWARW010000003.1, on the reverse strand, counting down.
CCCCGACATCGTCAACCCCGAGGCGCTGACAAGGAAGCTCCGCACATGACGGACATGGCAACCACTGAGGCGGCCCGCAACTTCACCTTCGTCGGACAGACCGATTTGCTCGGCCGCGGCGACGCCATGCAGGTGATGGTCGAGCGCGGCTATGCCTACCTCGGCCATCGCATCAGCCGCGGCATCAGCGTCGTGGACGTGCGCGATCCGCGACGGCCGACGCCGGTCAATTTCGTGCCGATCCACCGCAATTCCTGGTCGATCCACCTGCAGACCCAGGGCGACCTCATGCTCGCCGTCGAGGAGCTCGACTTCAAGTCGTACATCTCGCAGAAGGACTATTACGCCGGCTCGATCCCGAACATGCACAGCTCGCAGTTCGGCAAGCGGGGCGTGGACTTTTCCGCCGGCATCCGCGTCTACGACATCGCCAATCCGCGCGAGCCCCGCCCGATCGGGTTTCTCGACGTCGAAGGTCTCGGCATCCATCGCATCTTCTGGATCGGCGACCGCTATGCCTATGCCTCGGCGATCCTCGACGGCTATACCGATCACATCCTGATCATCGTCGATCTGAACGACCCCACCCGTCCGGTCGAAGTCGGCCGCTGGTGGCTGCCGGGCATGTGGGCGGCCGGCGGCGAGACGGCGCCGGGTCCGGGCCGGGTCGCCCTTCACCATGCGGTGGTGGCGGACGACGTCGCCTACAGCTCCTGGCGCGACGGCGGACTGGTGATCCTCGACGTCAAGGACAAGTCGCAGCCCGACCCTGGTCGCTCACCGCAACTGGTCGCCGCCATTCGCCGGCGGAACCCACAGCGCATTGCCGTTGCACGACCGCGGACTTCTGGTGGTGGCCGACGAGGCCGTGCTCGACATCGACCAAGAGCCGATGAAGCACACCTGGGTGCTCGACATCCGCACGCCGGCCAACCCGGTCACCATCGCCACCTTTCCGATTCCCCGTGACCAGGACTACGTCCGCAAGGGTGGGCATTTCGGCCCGCACAATCTGCACGAGAACCGGCCGGGCTCGTTCCAGAGCTCGTCGATCGTCTTTGCGACCTATCAGAATGCGGGCCTCAGGGCCTTCGACATCTCCAATCCATTCCGCCCCGAGGAGATCGGCTACTACGTGCCCTCGGCGCCGCGGACCTGGTTCGAGCCGCTGCGCGGACGCACCAAGGTGCTGCACACCGGCGACGTGTTCGTCGCGGCCGACGGGCTCGCCTACATCACCGACTACGACAGCGGGCTGAACATCGTGCAGTGGACCGGCTAATCGCCGGCCGCAGGTCATTTCGACCGCGACACTCGGGCCAAGATCGTCTTCCGCGGCAAGCGGGTTCGACCCGCCGATCGCCGCCCCGGACAACACGCTCCAGCGCGTCATCTTAGCGCGTCGGCGGCGCCGCGCGTGTCCAACGGCAGGCCATTCCGTTATTCGGAATCCGGCGTCTATTTCGTTGTGCAAGCCAAGTGCGGGCGTAGGTTTTCGTGTGGGCGCTGATCTCTGAATCTTGATGTGATTTCGGTGACGGCGCTATCGAGGGAGGGAACTCATGAACAGGACCGGAAAACGGCCGTCGATGCGGCGCGTTGCGCAGACGCTTGGACTCGGATTGGCCGCACTGTCACTTGCAGCAGCATCGCCGTCGCTGGCCGACGGCGTCACCGGAACCGTCAAGCTCGGCGTGCTCAGCGACTTCTCGAACATCTACTCGACCTCTGGCGGACTTGGTCTGGTTGCCGGTGCGAAGCTCGCGGTCGAAGACTTCATGAAGGAGAACCCGAATCCCGGGTTCAACGTCGAGATCATCTACGCCGACCATCAGCAGAAGGCCGACGTCGGCGCGGCAATCGCCAAGCAGTGGTTCGAGAAGGATGGCGTCGATGCCGTCCTCGACGTCACCAATTCGTCGGTCGCCTTCGCCGTTGTCAATGTCGTCAAGCAGTACAACAAGGTGGCTCTGCTCAGTGCCGCCGGCTCGGCCCGGCTCACCGGCGAGCTGTGCACGCCCAACACGATCCACTGGACCTACGACACCTATGAGGTCGGCAACGCGGTCGCCAAGGCGATCACCGCCGCCGGTGGCGACACCTGGTTCTTCCTGACCGCCGACTACTCCTTCGGCAAGGACCTCGAGTCCGCCGCGGCCAATGCCGTGGTCAAGTCAGGCGGCAAGGTGCTCGGCCAAGTCCTGCACCCGGTCAACACGCAGGACTTCTCCTCGTTCCTGCTGCAGGCCCAGGCGTCCGGCGCCAAGGTCGTCGGCTTCGCCAACGCCGGCGGCGACCTCGTGACGTCGATCAAGCAGGCCCACGAGTTCGGCCTCGCCAGCAAGCAGACGCTCGCCGCGATCAATGCCAATGTCGTGGACATCAAGGGACTGGGCCTGGAGGCGGCCCAGGGGACGACGCTGGTCGAGCCCTTCTACTGGGACCTGAACGACAGCACGCGCGCCTGGACCAAGCGCTTCAACGCCATCTACAAGACGTCCTATCCGACGCTCCATCACGCCGGCATGTACGCCTCGGTCCTCCACTATCTGCGCGCCCTCAAGGCGGCAGGAACGCGCGATGGCGATAAGGTGGTGGCGCAGATGAAGAAGATGCCGACGCACGACGGGCTGTTCAGCGACGGCTACGTGCGCGCCGACGGCCGCGTCATTCACGACGTGTACGTCTTCCAGGTCAAGACGCCGGCCGAGTCGAAATCCGACTGGGATCTCTATAAGCTGATCGCGACCATTCCCGGCGATCAGGCTTTCCGCCCGCTCAACGAGGGCGGTTGTCCTCTGGTGAAATAGCCCCCGAACGACAAGTCCGGGGAGCGCCGCTGTGGCGGAACTCCCCGGATTGTTCCGGGACGGCTCCCACGCAGAGAACCGGTAGAGAATGCAAATGCTGATGGGGCAGCTGCTTCTCGGGCTCATCAACGGCGCGTTCTACGCGATGATGAGCCTCGGCCTCGCCGTCATCTTCGGCCTGCTCAACATCATCAACTTCACTCACGGCGCCCTCTACATGATGGGGGCGTTCGCCGCCTGGTTGATGCTGACCTATCTCGGCATCGGCTACTGGCCGGCGCTGATCATCGCTCCGCTGCTGGTCGGCGCTTTCGGCGTGGTGCTCGAGCGCGTCATCATCCGCCGCGTCTACAAGCTTGAGCACCTTTACGGGCTGCTCCTGACCCTCGGCCTGGCCACCGTCATCGAGGGCCTCTTCCTCAATTACTTCAGCGCGCTCGGCAAGCCCTACAACATCCCTTCGCAGCTCCTCGGCGCCTGGCAGCTCGGCTTCATGGTTCTGCCGATCTATCGCGGTTGGGTGATCCTGGCCTCCGCCGTCGTCTGCCTGACGACCTGGGTGGTCATCGAGCGCACCAAGATCGGCTCCTACTTGCGCGCGGCCACTGAGAACCCGTCGCTGGTTCAGGCCTTTGGCGTCAACGTTCCGCGCATGGTGACGCTGACCTTCGGCTTCGGGGCGGCACTGGCCGGGCTCGCCGGCGTGCTTGCCGCGCCGATCTACCAAGTCAACGCGCTGATGGGGACGAACGTCATCATCGTGGTGTTCGCGGTCGTCGTCATCGGCGGCATGGGCTCGATCATCGGCTCGATCGTCAGCGGCTTCACCCTCGGCCTGCTCGAGGGCTTGACCAAGACCTTCTTCCCGCAGGCGTCCAACCTCGTGATCTTCGTGATCATGGCGGTGGTGCTGCTCGTCAAGCCGGCCGGCCTGTTCGGCACGGCGCCGTCGCTGATCAGCCAGGCCGCGGCCGTCGATCCCGCCATCCGTCCCGTCGCCTCGGGCCGGCCGAAGGACTATGCCTTGATCTTCTGGGCGATGACCGCCGCGCTCATCGTCGCGCCCTTCGTCTTTTATCCCTCGTTCCTGATGAAGGCGCTGTGCTTCGCGCTGTTCGCGCTGGCGCTCAACCTTCTGATCGGCTTCCTCGGGCTCGGGTCGTTCGGCCACGCGATGTTCCTCGGCACTGCCGGCTATATCACCGGCTATGCCGCCAAGGCCTGGGGCTGGACGCCGGAGCTGGCGGTCCTTGCTGGCACGCTCGCTTCGACTGCGCTCGGTGTCGTCGTCGGCCTGCTGTCGGTCAAGCGGCAGAAGATCTACTTCGCCATGATCACGCTGGCGCTCGGCGAGCTGGTCTATTTCTTCTTTCTGGAAGTGCCCTTCTCCGGCGGCGAAGACGGTCTCTCCGGCGTGCCGCGCGGCCGGCTCTTCGGCCTCATCGACCTGGAGAACGACAAAGTCTTCTACTACGTCGTTCTGGCGCTCTTCCTGGCGGGATTCGTGCTGGTCTTCCGGACGGTGCACTCGCCGTTCGGCCAGGTCCTCAAGGCGATCCGCGAGAACGAACCGCGTGCCGTCTCGCTCGGCTACGACACCGACCGGGTCAAGCTCCTCGCCTTCGTTCTGTCGGCGGCGATTGCCGGCCTCGCCGGGTCGCTGAAGGTGCTCACATTCAATATTGCATCGCTTCCCGACGTCTACCATTCGACCTCGGGTGACGTGATCCTCATGGTTCTGGTCGGCGGCGCCGGCACGATCTTCGGACCCGTCGTCGGCGCCTTCACCGTCGTCGGCATGCAGTATTACTTCGCGTCCTGGGGAAGCTGGGTGAACGTCATCCAGGGCGCGGTCTTCGTCGGCTGCGTGCTGGCAATGCGCCAGGGCATCGTCGGCCAGATCACGCGGCTGACCGGGAGGCCGCTGTGAGCGCCACCGCCGACATCGCGCTCGAGACCAGTGGCCTGACCAAGCAGTTCGGCGGCTTCTTCGCCGTGAAGAACGTCAACCTGCGCGTCGCCCGCGGCTCGGTGCATGCCCTGATCGGGCCGAACGGAGCGGGCAAGACGACCTGCTTCCACATGCTGACCAAGTTCATCACGCCGACCAGCGGACGGATCGTCTACGACGGGCGCGACATCACCGACGCCAAGCCCCACGAGATCACCGTGCTCGGCATCGCGCGCTCCTTCCAGATCTCGGCGACTTTCCCCTATCTGACGCTGCTCGAGAACGTGCGGCTGGCGCTGCAGCGGAAGCTCGGGCTGACCTACCATTTCTGGCGTTCCTCCGACAATCTGGCCGTCCTCGACGAACGCGCGCTCGCCTTGCTCGACCAGGTCGGCCTCGCCGACCAGGCCGACGCCATCGCCGCCGACCTTTCCTATGGCCGCAAGCGCGCGCTGGAGATCGCGACCACGCTGGCGCTCGATCCGCAGATGCTCCTCCTCGACGAGCCGATGGCTGGCCTCGGCCGCGAGGATATCGGGCGGATCACCCAGCTCATCCGCCGCATCGCCGTCAACCGGACGATCCTGATGGTCGAGCACAACATCAAGGTCGTCGCCGATCTCTGCGACATCATCACGGTGCTGCGCCGCGGCGAGGTTTTGGCCGAGGGCGACTACGAGCACATCTCGCGCAATCCGGAAGTGGTAGAGGCCTATTTGGGGACCAGCGATGACTAGCGCCCCGCCCGCCACGCCGATGCTCGACGTGCGCGACCTTCATGCCTACTACGGCGAATCGCATGTGCTCCACGGCGTGAGCCTCACCGTCGGAGCGGGCGAGGTGATCGCTTTGCTCGGCCGCAATGGCGCAGGCAAGACGACGACGCTCCGGTCGATCATCGGAATCCTCGGCCAGCGGCAAGGGTCGATAAAGCTCAGCGGCCGTGAGCTGATCGGCATGGAGTCGCACGAGATCGCACGCCTGGGGGTCGGCTATTGCCCGGAGGAGCGCGGCATATTCGCCAGCCTGACGGTGGAAGAGAATCTCCATCTGCCTCCCGTGATCGCGTCCGGCGGCATGTCGCAATCGGAGATCTACGAGCTCTTCCCCAATCTGATGGAGCGCCGCCGCAGCTACGGCACCAAGCTGTCCGGCGGCGAGCAGCAGATGCTGGCGGTCGGTCGGCTGCTGCGAACCGGCGCCAAGCTCCTGCTTCTCGACGAGCCCACCGAGGGCCTTGCCCCGGTTCTCGTCAACCAGATCGGGCAGGTGGTGGACAATCTCAAGCAGCGGGGACTTACCGATCCTGCTGGTCGAGCAGAACGTAAAGTTCGCTTCGTCGCTCGCCGATCGCCAATACATCGTCGAGGACGGCATCGTGGTCGACGAGATCGCCAGGGCGGACTTCGCCGCGAGCCGCGCCAAGCTGGAAGCACATCTCGGGATCTAGTCGTCGCTCCGACCGCGAGCCGGTCGGGGGCGTGAACGGAGTCAACGGAGCAGGCCATGTCGACAAACCCGGCGGAAATCGTTCCCGAGAGTGCGCTGAACTTCTCGCTGGTCGGCTACAGCCCACTCGACGAGCGCGGCCACAGCGATCAGGTCATGGTTTCCAAGGGCCATGCCTATATCGGCCATAGCAAGACGCGCGGCACCTCGGTGGTCGACGTGCGCGACCCGCGCAGGCCGCGGGTCGTCAACCTGCTGCCTCATCACGCCCACTCATGGGCGCTGCATCTGCAGACCCACGACGATCTGCTGCTGGTTGCCGAGGCCCTCGATTTCCGCGGGATAATGCCCGACTCCGAGTACTACCTGAAGACCATCGGAGGCATCGACAGCACACGCTTCGGGACGCGCGGCAAGGACTTCTCCGGCGGCATGCGGGTCTACGACACCTCGGACCCGGCTCATCCGCGGGCGATCGGGTTTCTGGAGGTCGAGGGGCTTGGCATCCATCGGCTGTGGTGGGTCGGCGGCCGCTACGCCTATGGCTCGGCCCTGCTTGACGGTTTCATCGATCATATCCTCATCGTCATCGACCTTGCCGATCCGACCCGGCCCGAGATCGTCGGGCGTTGGTGGCTTCCGGGCATGTGGGTTGCCGGCGGCGAGCGCAACGAGTTCGCCGGCCGCGTCGGTCTGCATCACGCGATCGTCGCCGACGATGTCGCCTACGGGGCCTGGCGCGACGGTGGCCTCACTCTGATCGACGTGGCCGACAAGACGCAGCCGAAGCTGATCGCGCACCGAAACTGGTCGCCACCGTTCGCCGGCGGCACGCACAGCCCGCTGCCGCTGGTCGACCGCGGCCTCGCCATCGTCGCCGACGAGGCGGTGCAGGACATCGACCAGGAGCCGCTCAAGCCGATCTGGGTGGTCGATATCCGCACGCCGTCGAACCCGGTCACCATCGCCACGTTCCCGGTTCCCTCGGACCAGGACTACGTCGCCAAGGGCGGGCATTTCGGGCCGCACAACCTCCATGAGAACAGGCCCGGCTCCTTCCAGAGCTCGACGACCATCTTCGCCACCTACCAAAACGCCGGGGTGCGCGCCTACGACATTTCGAACCCGTTCCGGCCGGAAGAGATCGGCTGGTTCGTTCCGCCGACGCCGCGGCGATGGATGGAGCCGCTGCGCGGGCGCAAGAAGGTCCTCCATACCGCGGATGTCTTCGTCACCGCGGACGGTCTCGCCTTCGTCACCGACTACGACGCCGGCCTCTACATCCTGCAATGGGAGCCGCACTGAACCGGCATGGCTCGGCACCGGGCCGTCAAGAACAATCACACCAGAACATGAGGAGCGACATGACGAACACGGCCCAAAAGGAATTCCTTGCCACGGCCTATCCAGCCTCGGCGATCGTGGCGCGGAGGGAGGACCTCGTCACCACCAGGGACGGATCAGTGACGACACGCTTCATGCGCTCCTACAGCTTCCTGATCGCATGGTCCGAAATCGAGAAGGCGCCGACGCGCATGGAGATCGATTCACCCGCGGAATATTTCCTGCTTCTTCCCGATGCCGGCGCAACCATCACCTGGAGCGGTGGCGAAAAGACCGCGCCGGGCCGCTCGGTCTGCATCATCCCCGCCGGGCGGTCGACCGTCCAGTTCAAGGACACCGGATCCTGCGTTCGCCTGTTCTCGCCGATCCCGGACTCGATGGCCACGATCGGCATCTATGACCAGGGGCTCGGCGGGTCGACTCCCCCGCTCCGCCCGATCAAGCCATACCGCCGCATCAAGAACGCCGGCGAGCCGGCGGTCCATGTCCTCGCCGACATGCCGAATTCCGTCGGCATGCCCCGCGCCAAGCTCTTCCAGACGGAGACGATGAGCATCAACTGGGTCGAGTACGCGGGCCCGCGCGACCGCAAGAATCTGTCGCCGCACTTCCACACGGACATCGAGCAGGCATCGCTGGCGCTCGAGGGCGAGTTCACCCATCACTATCGGACATCGTGGGTGATAGACGCCGACCGGTGGCGCCCGGACGAGCACGTTCTGGCGGCCCCCGGCACGATTGCGCTCATCCCGCCGCCGATCATCCACACCTCGGAGGGGGTGGGCGCGACGCGTCACATCCTGATCGACGTGTTCTCGCCGCCGCGCGCTGATTTCATCGCCAAGGGGCAGATCCTGAACGCCGGCGACTACGCCGCGCCGCAGGAGTCGTGAGGGCGAAGAGCCAAACCGCCGAACAACGGCCGAAGGCGGCGACTGCTACGCCTTCGGCGCCACGGCAGCCATGGAGCGCAATTCGGAAAGCGCGCTGGCCGCGCCCCGGCGCAGGAAAGACTGATCAGAACCGACCAAGAATGTCGTCGCTCCGTAGTCTCTCAGCCACGACGCTTCGGCTTTGTTCGAGATGAACACCGCAACCGGCTTGCCGGCCCCCTCCGCCGCCTTCGCGATCCGCTCGACCGCGTCCCTGATCTGCGGCGCGTCGTTGGATGGCGCGCCGAGGGCGGCCGTCAGGTCGCCGCGCCCGATGAACAGGCCGTCGATGCCGTCGACGCGCGGCAATCGCATCGATCTCGTCCAGCGCCTCGGGATCCTCGATCTGCGCGATGACGGTCGTCTGCGCATCGGACTCCTCGATGAACGACCACATCGGCTTCATGCCGAAGGCTGCAGCGCGCACCGACCCGGAATACCCGCGCCGCCCGCCGCGATACCGCGCCGACGCCGCCACGTCGCGCGCCTTGGCGGCGGTCGCGACATGGGGCACGAGCACCCCGGTGGCGCCGCAGTCGAGCGCCGACAGGATGGTCGAAGGCGCGGCGTTGGCCACGCGAACCAGGCCGGCGAGCCCGCTGGCTCTGGCAGCAAACAGACCGCTATCGATGGCAAGCCGGTCGAACGGCGCGTGCTCCTCGTCGATCACCACGAAGTCGAAGCCGACTCCGCCGATGATCTCCGTGTTGTGGGTCGTCGGCGTCTTTATGAACGTGCCGATGAGCGTTTCGCGGCTGGCGAACTTCTGCCTGAAGGAAGAAATGGTTGCACCTTGTCGTTTCGAACGAGGAACAACGAGCCAACGTTACCATGCGCAGGTCCGACGTTACTGTCGGATGTTCAGTTGGCCCGACGGAACAAGCCCAACACGCTTAAGCCGGCCGCTTGCCTTTGCAACGCCGGAGTCCGATCATTCCGATCATCGGAAACGCATTTGGGTGGCTTGGCTCGGAAATCCAGACTCATGAGCGTCTCGTCGTCACTTCCTCCCACCTCCGTCCTCGGTCGCAATTTGCTCGTCCTGGAGGCGCTGGCAGGCATGTTTCGCGTCAGTCTCGGCGAGCTCTCCGAGCGAACCGGCCTCACCCGGTCGACCGCCCACCGCATCCTGGCGAACCTGGTCGACGCCGGACTGGTCGCCAAGGACGGGCGGGCCGGCGAATACCGCCTGACCAGCGCTCTCGGACGGATCGGACGGCAGGTCGACGATCGCATCATGATCCTCGACGCGATCGAGCCCCATGCCCGCCGGATGACGCTCGATCGGTCGTGGCCGCTGGCGATCGGCTTCCTCGATCACGGCGAGATGGTCGTGACGTTCAGCACGCGGCCGCTGACCACCCGGACGCTGAAACCGAGCACGCTCTACGAGCGGCTGGACCTCACCAGCGCGATGGGGCAGGCGGCGCTCGCCACCATGTCGCCCGAGCAATGCGAGCGCGAGCTCGATGCCGTCGCCGGTTTCGCCCGCGGCAGCGAGGCGCGGGCCGGGCTCGAGCGCAAGATCTCGCTCGCCAAGTCGCGCGGCTATGGACTGAGGCTCGTCGGCCGCGGCGGCACGGCCTCGGTCGCGATCGGGCTGAATTTCGGCGGGCCGGCGGTCGGTGCGCTGGTTGCCACGATCTTTGCGAAGGTTGCCTCGCTGGCGCTGATGCAGTCGCTGGCCGAAGACCTCGAGCGCGTCCGCGGCGCCGCACTGGCAACCCTCAAGGAATCCGGCTTCAACGGTCCCGGCTGACGCGGCGGCGAGCCGGTCACTTCGGATTGGTGCCCCCTAACGCCATCGCCGATCTCGCTTCGCTGTCCGATGCGGATCAAGTCCGTTGGTCGCGGCGACACAGTTGCGAGGCTGTCGGTCGGGCCGGAATAGCAATCGAAGACGGTCTCGCCGATGGTTGCCTTGAGCCGCAGGACGGTGTCCACGGCAAAGTCATCACCCCGACGAGACAAAGGGATTTCCGGTGACGGAAGCCTCAATCTGATTACGGGTCCGGCTTCGTGCTAACTTGCGCAGCGCTGCGTCAACCGCTCGGCCGCCAAGGCCCATCGCCACGCGTCTGCCGTTTCCGTACGGAGTCAATCAGCGTCATGCCTATTGTCGAACGTCGCTTCCGTGCGTTGTTTCTCGCTCTTTTCGCTGTTTTCATCCTGTTCGGCACGTCGATGACCATCATCGGCGCGACGCTGCCCAAGATCCTCGCCGACTTCCACTGGAACTACATCGTGGCGGGCGTGGTGATTGGCGCTGGCGCCGTAGCCTATTTCGTGTCGTCGTTCGCCGCTGGCTACCTGATCAAGTATTGGGGTCCCAAGCCGACCATCGTGCTCGGGCTCATGTTCGAAATCGTTGGACTTTCTTTTTTTGCGATCACCCCCGATCCCATTGTCAACACGCTGCTCAGCGCGCTGATCGGTCTCGGTCAGGGCTGCATCGAAGTCGGCGTCAATACGGCGACGCTGCGTGTCGACCCGCACAGCACAGGTCGGCCGATGAACCTGATGCACGGCGCCTTTGCCGTCGGGGCAATCGTCGGGCCGATCGCCGTCGGCATTTTTGTGCAGAGCGGCCTTAGCTGGGTTCTCGTCTACCGTGGAATGGCGCTGGTTCCCGCGCTGCTGGTCGTGATGATGTGGTTCATCGCATTGCCGAAAGCCGTTGACCGAGCGTTGACCGGCGACGAGGTGCCGGAGCGCTTGAGTGCAAATCCGGCCTATTGGCTTTCGTTTGTCGCGCTTTTCCTCTATGTCGGCGTCGAACTCGGCGTCTCGAACTGGATCGCCGAGTATTTTGTGGTCTCGTTTGCCCACTCGGCCGCAGCCGGCGCGCTGATCGTTTCACTGTTCTGGGCTGGTTTGCTCGCCGGACGCTTCGGCGTTCCGCTTCTTTACAAGGGGTCGCGCCAGGACGCAGTGCTGGTTGGATTCTCGATACTGGCGACCATATCGATCGCCGTGCTCGCGCTTCTCGGTCACATCGCCGCCACCCCGCTCACGATCGGCCTCGCTCAAGGCTCCGTTTTCCTCGCCGGATTGGGTTGCTCGATCTACTACCCGATCGTCATCACGCTGCTCGGGAGGTGCTTTCCTCACGCTCAGAGCCAAGCCATCGGGTTTGCCGCAACCGGCGGCGGCATCGGTGCGTTCCTGTTCCCGTTCGTTATGTCCGCGATCGCTCAAAGTTGGGGAATCCAAGCCGGCTTTGCGACCTACGGCGTGTTTGCCATCGCCATGACCATCGCGGCCTACGGGATGGCCAGCACCGCCAAAAGATCGAAGCGGTCGGTCGCAGGAACATTCGGAGCAGACTCGGCGACGTTGCGGAGTTCCTAGACAAGGCAGCTGATGGAGTGCGTTTCGCAGCGCCTGGCACGACCGAGCAGGGCGAGTCGGATACGTCGGCGATGCGCCCATAGCAGTCTCCTGGTCGGCCTGCCGATCCGTTGTGCGCACCTTCGTGACGCTCTCGGAATCGACGCTGGGGCGACCGACCAGAATACGGTGGCGTCGATCGCATCCCGCCTCCGGCACTTCGGTGTTCGGCGCCCCTGCTCATGCAGGATCGACACGATCGCTACTTCGATGAACAGCCAACCTCTTCGGCAATCCGGTCCGTACGGAGACCGGACGTCTCGCTATCTCACTCGGTGAACGGCCGGATGCCCCAGCCCCGGTGCACATCCCACAATGCCATCTTGACAATTCACCGGATTGCCGGATTTGATACGCCAATCCAATGGGCGGGACGCCCGTCCAAAATATTGGACATATGACTCTGTCAACAGGGGGATTCCGGCATGACGATCTCTTGGCGCATCGGCGCTCTTTCGCTGACCAGCGCACTTCTGCTCTCCGTGGCTCCGGCGCTCGCGCAGGATGCCAGCCTTCTCGACACGGTTCTTGCGCGCGGCCACCTCATTGTCGGCACCGGCAGCACCAATCCGCCGTGGCACTTCAAGAACGCCGACGACCAGCTGCAGGGCTACGACGTCGACATGGGTCACATCATCGCCAAGGCGCTGTTCGCTGACCCCGACAAGGTCGAATACGTGATCCAGTCTTCGGATGCGCGCATCCCGAACATCACGACCGGCAAGGTCGACATCACCTGCCAGTTCATGACCGTGACCGGCGAGCGCGCGCAGCAGATTGCCTTCACCATCCCCTACTATCGCGAAGGCGTGGGGCTGATGATGAAAGCCGACAGCCCATATGCCGACTACAAGGCGCTCAAGGAAGCCGGCTCGAAGGTCACCGTGTCCGTGCTGCAGAACGTCTATGCGGAAACCATGGTTCATGCCGGCTTGCCCGACGCCAAGGTCGACCAGTACGACTCGCAGGACCTGATCTATCAGGCGCTGAACTCGGGTCGCGCGGATGCGGTCGCGACCGACCAGTCCTCGGTCCTGTGGTACATGAACCAGAACGCCGGAAAGTATAAGGACGCCGGCTACGGCTGGTATCCGCAGACCTATGCCTGCGGCGTCAAGCGCGGCGATCAGGATTGGCTCAACTTCGTCAACACGGCTCTGCACGAAGCGATGACCGGTGTCGAATTCGACACCTTTGCGGCCTCGTTCAAGAAGTGGTTCGGCCAAGAGCTGCCGCCGCCCCAGATCGGTTTCCCGGTCGAATACAAGTAAGTTGATGGCAATCGGGCGGACCGAGCGCCAGCCAGGTCCGCCCTTGCCTCGGGGGACGAGTCGACATGGGCTACATACTGAATTTCGCAGCCGTCTGGCGCAGCTTCGACCTTCTGCTTCAGGGGCTAGCGCTCGGCCTCGGGCTCGCGTTCGCGGCCATATCGCTGGGCGTCGTGATCGGCCTCGTCCTCGCCTTCGCATTGACCAGCAAGGTCACCTGGCTGCGCGCGCCGGCCGCGCTCTACGTGACGGTGCTGCGCAACACGCCCATCCTTGTCTTGATCCTCTTCACCTATTTCGCCATGCCCGAACTCGGCATCCGGCTCGGCAAGATCGAATCCTTCATCGTCACCCTGGCGCTCTACTCGGGCGCCTACCTTGCCGAGGTCTTCCGCTCCGGACTCATCTCGATCCCGCCCGGGCTACGTGAGGCGGGGCTCGCAATCGGGCTCAGCGAGATGCAGATCCGCATCGAGATCATTATCCCGGTCATGATGCGCAACGTGCTGCCATCGTTGTCGAGCACATTCATTTCGCTGTTCAAGGACACCTCGCTCGCCGCCGTCATCGCCGTGCCCGAACTCACCTTCGAGGCGCGCAAGATCAACATCGAGAGCTTCCGCGTGGTCGAGACCTGGATCGTGGCGAGCTGCCTCTACGTCGCCACCTGCGCGATCCTTGCCGCAGTCATGCGCTTCGCCGAACGGCGCCTTGCGATCCCGAAATGAGCGCCATGAACCTCGCGGACCTTCTCGACCAGATTTGGATCGCCCGGATACCGCTCATCAGGGGCGTCGGGATCACCATAACGATATCGTTTCTCTCCATCCTTGCCGGCTCCGTCCTCGGCGTGATTGTCGGGCTTGGGTTGACCTATGGCGTGCGCCCTGTGCGGTGGGCACTGCGTGGCTACGTCGATTTCATTCGCGGCACGCCGGTTCTCGTGCTCGTCCTGGCGAGCTTCTACGTCCTCAGCACGATCGGTCTGCAGCTGACTCCGTTCCAGGCGGGCGTCGCGGCGCTCACCGTCTTCTGCAGCTCGCATATGGGCGAGATCATCCGCGGTGCCTTGCAGGCGATCCCGATCGGCCAGATGGAGGCTGCCAAGGCGATCGGCCTGACCTTCCACCGGGCGTTCATCTACGTTCTCGCCCCTCAGGCGATCCGCCAGATCCTGCCGACCTGGGTCAACACGGCGGCGGAGATGGTCAAGGCCTCGACGCTGTTGTCGATCATCGGGGTGGGCGAGCTGCTCCTTTCGACCCAGGAAATCATCTCGCGAACCTTCATGAGCCTGCCCTTCTATTTTCTGGCGGGCGTCATCTACTTCTCCATCAACTTCGGCATCGAGCGCCTCGGCAAATACGTCGAGCGCAAGACCGCCATTCCGACCTGAGAAGTGGCGTCAATGAGCAAGCTGCTTGAAATCGTGAACCTGCACAAACGCTACGGCGAGACGGAAGTGCTGAAGGGCGTCGACTGCGAAATGAACGCGGGCGAAGTCATCAGCGTCATCGGGTCGAGCGGGTCTGGAAAGACAACGATGCTTCGTTGCATCAACATGCTCGAGGATTTCCAGGATGGCGTGATCCGGATCGACGGACAGGAGATCGGCTATGACGTCGGCGGCGGCGTGCGCAGGCGGAAACGCGAGAAGGAGATCGCCCGCCAACGCCTGATGACAGGTATGGCCTTTCAGCAGTTCAACCTGTTTCCACACATGACGGCACTCGGCAACGTCTCGCTTGGGCTTGTCAAGGTGAAGGGCATGGCCAAGGACGAAGCGCACTCTGTCGCTGAGGGTTGGCTCAAGCGGGTGGGACTGCTTGAGCGAAAGAACAACTATCCCGGACAGCTCTCCGGTGGGCAGCAGCAGCGCGTTGCAATCGCCCGGGCGATCGCCATGAACCCCAAGCTTATGCTTTTCGACGAGGTTACCTCGGCACTTGACCCCGAGCTCATTAACGAGGTGCTTCAAGTCATCCAGGATCTGGCCAAAGACGGGATGAGCATGGTGATCGTCACCCACGAAATGCGATTTGCATATGAGGTGTCGACCCGCGTCATCTTCATGAATCAGGGTCGCATCGGCGAACAGGGCGATCCGCGCGAGATGTTTGTCAGGCCGCAGACTGAGCGGCTGGCCGAGTTCCTAAAGTCATCAAGTTTCAACTAAAAAGAGAAGAGAGACATCCAATGACGATCAAGCGCTACGGCGCCGGAGAGAAAGGCGCCGGGGGACAATCTTTGCCTTTTGCCCGTGCAGTCCAGGCCAATGGCTGGCTCTATGTTTCCGGTCAGGTGGCTATGGAAGGCGGTGAGATCGTCAAAGGCGGCATCGTCGAGGAGAGCCGCAAGGCGATCGAGAACCTGCTCGCGATTCTTCGCGAAGCCGGATACGGCCTCGCCGATGTCGTGCGGGTCGGCGTTTGGCTCGATGATCCTCGCGACTTCTGGAGCTTCAACGGCGTGTTTGCCCAGTACTTCGGTGCCAACCCGCCGGCACGCGCTTGCGTCCAGTCGAGGATGATGGTCGATTGCAAAGTAGAAGTGGAGTGCGTTGCTTTTCGCGCCGACAAGATTTGAGGAGTTGGTTGCGCTGTCAGCGCCGCGCTGATTCATGGAAGAGGAATTGCGAATGACAAATGGCGTCGAAGAAGTTGTCGCAAGGCGAACGCGCGGACTCGACAGAGCCTTCGAGATTCTCGAGTTCCTGCGCGTTCGGCGACAACCGATGCGACCGAACGAGATAGCGGTTGCAATTGGCGCACCGCGCTCCTCCGTCTATGAACTGGTGAACCTGCTCCTCCGGCACAAGATGCTCGAGTATCACGACGGGGACGGGCGGGTTTTCTTGGGCCGCAAGCTGTATTTCCTTGGCACTGTCTACGCCGAGCACTTCGACCTGATGCGGGAGTGCGACGCAATGCTGACCCATCTGGCCGAGGAGACGCGTGAGACGGCCCAGATGTGCATGCTCGAAGGCAACAAATACACCGTCGCCATGATGCGCGAGGGCGTCCGCCCGTTTCCGATATCGTCAAAGGTCGGCGAACTCGTCCCCATTCCATGGACCGCTTCCGGACGACTGCTGGTTTCCGATCTCAGCGACAAGGAGATCCTGGACTTCATTCCACCGGATGATTTCGTGCTGCCGGATGGGCGCCCGATGGACAGCGGCAAATTCCTCGCGGAAGTGCGCAAAGCGGCCGACGACGGGTATTTCTATTTCAACAGCATCGTCGAGAAGTTCACCTATTGTTTTGCGGTTCCGATCAGTCGGGCGGACGGCGTCTGCATCGCCACACTCTGCCTGGTGGCGCCCAAGGAAGATGGACTTCGCAACCGGCAGAGCTACCTCGACAGTCTGCTGTCGGCCGCCGGCAAGATATCGGAACGCCTCGGCTATTCCGCCGGCCAACGGCGCGCCAAGAGCTGAAGCCGGCGGAGCGGCAGGCTGGCCAGCCCGTCATCTGCCGATATCACAGGGAAGGCATCCATTCGATGTTCGTCGCGGCTCTCGAAACCCCGGCAGCGGTAGTCGATCTCGATGTCGTGGAGAATAATCTGCGGCGTTGCCAAGCTTACATGAACGATCACGGGCTTGCGTTGCGCCCCCACATCAAGACCCACAAGATTCCCGAATTCGCGCACCTGCAGATCAGGCTCGGGGCGAAGGGCATCAATTGCCAGAAGCTCGGCGAGGCCGAAGTGATGGTCGAGGCCGGCATCACCGACATCCTTCTGACCTACAACATCGTCGGCGAGGCCAAGCTCGATCGCCTGGTGACCCTGGCGCGCAAGGCCGAGATCAAGGTGGTGGCCGACTCGATCGAAGTCATCGACGGGCTATCGTCGGCCGCGGCGCGCGCCGGGTTGACGCTGCCGGTGCTGGTGGAGTGCGACACCGGGGCCCAGCGCTGCGGGACAACGACGCCGCAAGCGGCCCTCGCCCTCGCCCAAGCTATCGACAGGGCGCCGGGGCTCGCATTCGGCGGCCTGATGACCTATCCGCCCAAGAACGCGCCGGGCCGGGTCCAGGCATGCCTTGCCGAGATTGCCGATCTGTGCCGCCGTTCCGGACTCGATGTGGCGGTCGTCAGCAATGGCGGCACGCCAGACCTCTACCGCGCGCATGAAGTGACGATCGCTACCGAGCACCGAGCTGGCACCTACATCTACAGCGACCGATCACTCGTCGAGACACAGGCGTTCGGGACGTGGGACGACTGCGCCCTTCGGGTCCACGCCACCGTCGTTTCACATCCCGCTCCCGACCGCTGCATCATCGACACCGGGTCGAAGAGCCTTTCATCCGATCTCCTGGGGATGCAGAACTACGGTCGCATTGTGGAGCACCCCGACTGGGAAATCCGGGCCCTGAGCGAAGAGCACGGTCACGTCCATATACCCGCCGGTGCGCCGGCGCCGCGGATCGGCGAGCGCGTCACCGTGATTCCCAACCACGTCTGCGTGGTGACCAACCTGTTCGACCGCATCTATGCTGCGCGGCAGGGACGCGTGGAGGCGTTCTACGACGTGTCAGCGCGTGGCAAGGTGCGCTGAACCTCGGTTGCGGAGCGGTTGTCGTGTTTATTACGCGACAGTCAGCACAACGCCGGCACACCCTGTCGCGGATCCCTGAAGGAACAGCCTCGCACTTGGCGATCACGAGGCTGTCTTCAAGTTCCGTGAATGAGAAAAGACCATGACGATGAAACCGGACGAAGCCGGAATGTGGACCTGGCACGACGCCAATGGCTGTCGCCGCCTGATCAATGTCTCGGGCACCATGACGAGCCTGGGTGCGTCGATTGCCAGCCCGGAGGTCCGCCAAGCGACGGCGGCGGTGATGAGCGAGTTCGTCGACATGCACGAACTGCAGGCGCGGGCGAGTGCCGCGATCGCCGATCTGACCGGCGCAGAGGCCGGCTGCATGACCGCATCGGCCAGCGCCGGCATCACGCTCTGCGTCGCCGCTTGCATGACCGGGCTCGATCCCGGCCGCGTCGAGGCCTTGCCGAACGATCCCGGCGAGAGGAACGAGGTGGTCGTCCAACTCGGCCATCTGTGCGGCTATGGCGCGCCGGTTTCCCAGGCGATCGAGCTTGCCGGTGCTACAGTCCGCGCGATTGGCCAGTCGACCCAGGTTGCGGACTACCAGCTCGAACATGCGTTGACCGAGAGAACCGCGGCAGCGCTCTATGTCGTCTCCCATCAAGTGGTTGACTATGGCCAGATCCCGCTCCGGCGTTTTGCCGAGATCTGCCGGCGCGCCAACGTGCCGGTGATCGTCGATGCGGCATCGGAATACGATCTCACCGGCTTCATCGCCGATGGCGGCAGCCTGACCGTCTATTCCGGCCACAAGTTCCTGGGTGGTCCGACGTCCGGCATCATCGCCGGCGAGCGGCATCTCGTCCGCGCGGCCTACATGCAGAACATGGGCATTGGCCGCGGCATGAAGATCGGCAAGGAGAGCATTGCCGGCGCCATCGCTGCGCTGAGGCAGTGGCAAAAGCGCGATCACGCCCGCATCCGGGCGGAGGAGCGGCGGACCCTGGAACGATGGGCGGAGGCCCTCGCTCCCATCGTCGGCATCGAACCGGTGATCGTGCCCGATCCAACGGCAAATCCGTTGGAGCGCTTGCAGGTCAATGTCGATGCCGACAGGCTCGGCGTGAGCGCTGCCACGCTCGCCCGTGTCTTGGCCGAACAGGACCCCGCCATCATCGTACGCAACCATGAGACGGAGCTCGGCTATTTCCAGCTCGACCCGTGCAATCTCAAGCCCGGCCAAGCCGAACTGGTCGCCGCGGCGCTGGCGAAGGTATGCACCAACGCGGTCAACATCACGGCACGGGACTCCGATGCCCATGCCGCCCGCAATGATGGCGTCAACGCCTACCTCGCCTGGCTCAGCACGCCATCCTGAGCGCACCGACACGGCGCGAAGCGCCGGCAGAGCGCGACGCTTGGCCTATAGACTATGCCAGCTTTGCCATGACGTGCCGGACGACGGTGTAATCCTCCAGAGCATAGAGGCTCATGTCCTTGCCGTAGCCGGACTTCTTCATGCCGCCGTGCGGCATCTCATTGGTCAGCATGAAGTGGCAGTTGATCCAGGTGCAGCCGTATTGCAGGCGGGCGGCGACCGCCATCGCTCTGCCGACGTCCTTCGTCCACACCGATGACGCCAGCCCGTATTCGGAATTGTTCGCCCAGGCGATCGCCGTCTCGGCGTCGTCGAAGCGCGTGATCGAGACCACCGGCCCGAAGACCTCGTTGCGCACGATCTCGTCCTCTTGCCGCGCCCCGGCGATCACCGTCGGCTGGTAGTAGAAGCCGCCGCCGGGCGCGTTGCCGCCGCCGGCGGTGACCTCGACATGCTTGTTGTCGCGGGCGCGGTCGACAAAGCCGGCCACCCGCTCGCGCTGGCGCGCCGAAATCAGCGGCCCGATCTCGTTCTTGGTGTCGTCGGGGAGGTCGTAAGCGATGGTCGAGACGGCCGAGGAAAGGTCGGCGACCACTTTGTCGTAGACCTTGGCGCCGGCATAGAGCCGGCAGGCGGCCGTACAGTCCTGGCCCGCATTGGCGAAGCCGAAGACCCGCACGCCCTGCACCACGGCGTCGATATCGGCGTCGTCGAAGACAATGACCGGCGCCTTGCCGCCGAGCTCGAGGTGGGTGCGCTTGATCGACAGCGCCGCGGCAGCCAGCACCTTTTGCCCGGTACTGACCGAGCCGGTCAGCGACACCATGGCGACCTTTGGGTGGTTGATGAGCGCATTGCCGACCGTGGCACCGCGCCCGACGACGACGTTGAGCACGCCTTCCGGCAGTACTTCGGCAGCGATCCTGGCGAGCTTCAGCGTCGTCAGCGGCGTGTGTTCCGACGGTTTCAGCACGACGGTGTTGCCGGCTGCGAGCGCCGGGCCGATCTTCCACGCCGCCATCATCAGCGGATAGTTCCACGGCGCAATCTGCGCGACGACCCCGATCGGGTCGCGGCGCACCATCGAGGTGAAGCCAGGCAGGTACTCGCCGGCGGCCGAGGCCGGCACGACGCGCGAAGCGCCGGCAAAGAAGCGCAGCACGTCGATGACCGCCGGCGTCTCGTCGCGGGTGACGGTGTAGAGCGGCTTGCCGCAGTTGAGCGCCTCCAGCTCCGCGAAATCCTTCTCCTCGGCCGCAATGCGGTCAGCCAGGCGCAGCAGGTAACCGGCCCGTTCGCCGGGCGTCGTCCGCGACCACTTGGCGAAGGCACGATCGGCTGCCTCGACCGCCTGATTGACCTGTTCGCTCGAGGCTTCGGGAACGGTAGCGATCGGCTTGCCGGTGCGCGGGTTGAGGATGGTTTCCTCGGCGCCGGCGCCCTTGGCGAAAACGGAGCCGATCAGCATCTCGGTGTGCATGCTTCAGGTCCTTTCGACGTTCAGTGAGCCGCCCCGCTGCCGGTCGATTCCTCGCGCGTCAGATAATAGGCGGCGAGGATCGGCAGGAAGGTCAGGGCGATGACGATGACGGCGACGACATTGGTGACCGGACGCTGCCGCGGGCGGACAAGCTCGGAGAGCATCCAGATGGGCAGCGTCGTCTGCTGGCCCGCCGTGAAAGTGGTGACGATCACCTCGTCGAACGAAAGGGCGAAGGCCAGCATGCCACCGGCAAGCAGCGCCGTGGCGATGTTCGGCAGCACGATGTAGCGGAAGGTCTGGAAACCGTCGGCGCCGAGATCCATCGAGGCTTCAACCAACGACGGCGACAGGCGGCGGAAGCGGGCAACGGCGTTGTTGTAGACCACCACGATGCAGAACGTGGCGTGGCCCAGAATGATCGTCCAGAACGAGAAGGGGATGCCGGCGACGTCGAAGGCGGCGCGCAATGATATGCCGGTGATGATGCCGGGCAGCGCGATCGGCAGGACGAAGAGCAGCGAGATCGTTTCGCGGCCGAAGAAGCGGGCGCGTGCCAGTGCGCCGCCGGCGAGCGTGCCGAGGACCAGCGCCAGCAGGGTGGCGATGCTGGCGACCTCGACCGAAAGGCCGAGCGCGTTGAAGATATCCTGCCGGCCCCATGCCACCGCGAACCATTTCAGCGTCAGCCCCGGCGGCGGGAACTGGTAGCTGCGGTCCTCGGTCGTAAAGGCGTAGAGGACGATGAAGAGCAGCGGCACATGGATGAAGAGCAGTGAGCCGGTCGCCGCCAGCTTCAGCCACAGAGAGGCGCGCTGCCGGATGTTGCCGCTAGAGCGCATCGAAGGCTCCCAGACGCTTGGCCACGGTCAGGAAGACACCCATGATCACGATGGGCACGACGGCAAAGGCGGCGGCGAGCGGCACGTTCCCGGCGGTTCCCTGCTGGATATAGACCACTTGGCCGAGGATCAGCGACGACGGGCCGATGATTGACGGCACGATGTAGTCGCCGAGCGTCAGCGAGAAGGTGAAGATGGCGCCAGCGACCACGCCGGGCAGCGCCAACGGCAGGATGATGGTGCGGAATGTCTGCCCGGGATCGGCGCCGAGATCGCCGGCCGCTTCGATCAGCGAGCCCGGCACGCGCTCCAGCGCCGCCTGCATGGGCAGCACCATGAACGGGATCCACAGGTACATGAAGACGACGACCGTGCCGATGTAGCTGGTCGACAGCGACGGCCCGCCGATGATCGGCAGCGCCAGCATCCAGTCGATCACGGCGTGCAGGCCGAGGTGGTCGTAGACCCAGGGGATCACGCCTTCCTTGGCAAGCAGCAGCTTCCAGGCATAGACCTTGACCAGATAGCTCGACCATAGCGGCATCATCACCGCCAGATAGAGCAGGGCGCGGACGCGCCCGCGGGCGTAGCGGGCGACGTAATAGGCGATCGGAAAGGCGACGATGATCGAGAGCAGAGTGACCACGGCCGCGATGCTCACCGTGCGCATGATGACGTCGAAATTGGCCGGCCTGAGCAGCTCGGCATAGGTCTTGAGCGTCGGCTGGCGGACGATCACGCCGGAGAAGTCGTCGATCGAGAAGAAGCTCTCGGCCAGTAGGGCGAAGAGCGAGCCGACATAGACCACGCCGATCCACAGCAGCGGCGGTATCAGCAGCAGCAGCACATAGAGTCCGCGGCGCGCCAGCAGGAGATCGGACAGGCGGCGGAGCGGGCTTTCGGGCGGGGGCGGAATGGCGAAGTCCGTGGTCGCCATCTCAGCCGTCCATGAGATGCAGCGCCGTGCGCGGGAAGACGGCGCGGACCGCCTGGCCCTCGTGCACAGGAGCCGCGTTGCTGGTCGGTATGGCGGCCGTCAGGCGGCCGATGGCGGTTGCAAGATCGATCCGCCGGATGGCGCCGTGGTAGAGGATCTCGTCCACCGTGCCGGCCACGGCGATCGCGTCGGCGGGGGTTGCGCTGTCCTCGGGCAACACGGCGATCTTTTCGGGCCTGAGGCTCGCCGGCCGGGAAACGCCGATCCAGCGCGCGACGGTGTCCGCCGCGATGACATTGGCGCCGCCGACAAAATCGGCGACGAAGCGCGTGCGCGGCCGCTCGTAGACCTCTTCCGGGGTGCCGACCTGGACCAGGCGTCCCTCGTTGAAGATCGCCACGCGGTCGGCCATCGACAGGGCCTCGCCCTGATCGTGGGTGACGAAGACGAAGGTGATGCCGAGGCGGCGGTGCAGCCCCTTGAGCTCGCCCTGCATGTCCTCGCGCAGCTTGAGGTCGAGCGCGCCGAGCGGCTCGTCGAGGAGCAGCACCTTGGGCCGCATGACCAGTGCCCGCGCCAGCGCCACGCGCTGCCGCTGTCCGCCGGACAGCGCCCCCGGCCGGCGTTCCTCGAGGCCTGAGAGCTTGACCAGGGCCAGCGCCTCGCGGCCCAACTGCTCGCGATCGGCCCGCGGCACCCGGCGGATGGTCAAGCCGTAGCAGACGTTGGCGAGCACGTTCATGTGGGGGAAGAGGGCGTAGTCCTGGAAGACGGTGTTGACCGGCCGACGATAGGGCGGCACGCCGGCCATCGCGACGCCGAACACGTCAATTGCGCCGGCCGACGGCGCGTCGAAGCCGGCAATCAGGCGCAAGCAGGTCGTCTTGCCCGAGCCGGACGGCCCGAGCATGGCGAAGAACTCGCCGGGGGCGACCTCAAGATCGATGCCGTCCACGGCGTGCACCGCGCCGAAATGGCGCGTGACGCCGCGGAAGGTGACGGCAGCGAGCGAGTCGGTCGCTGTCATGGATCGCGATGGCCTGCTCGCCCCGGCAAGTCCTCTGCCTCCGGCCTATTGGCCCCCGACAATGGCGATATAGTCGCTCGCCCAACGCGAATAGGGCACGCAGGTGTCCTGGGTCGCGCACTTGCCGATCGGCGTCTTCCAGAAGGCGATCTTGTCGAAGTTGTCGAAGCCGTTGAGGCTGCACCCGTCGTCAGTCAACAGCTCGTTGCCCTTGCAGGCGGCAGGAACCGCCGGCACCGAGCCGAACCACGCCGCGACGTCGCCCTGCACCTTGGCCTCAAGCGAATGCTGCATCCACAGATAGGCGCAGTTCGGATGCGGCGCGTTCACATGCATCATCGTGGTGTCGGCCCAACCGGTGGCACCTTCCTCCGGGATCACCGAAGCGATGGGCCGCTTGTCGGCCTGGAGCAGGTTCACCTGATAGGGCCACGAGCCGGACGCCACCACGCCCTCATTGGTGAAGTCGTCGGTCTGCACGGTGGCGTCGTGCCAGTAGCGCTGCACCAGCGGATGCTGCTCGCGCAGGAGATCGAGCACCGCCTTGTACTGGTCCTCGTTCAGCTCATAGGGGTCCTTGATGCCGAGCTCGGGCTTGGTCTTCATCAGGTAGAGCGCAGCGTCGGCGATGTAGATCGCGCCGCTGTAGGCCTGCACGCGCCCCTTGTTCGACTTCCCGTCGGGCAGCGTCTGCTCGTGGAAGACCACGCCCCAGCTCTTCGGCGCCTCACCCTTGAAGGCGTCGGTGTTGTACATCAGCACGTTGGGCCCCCACTGGTAGGGCGTACCGTAGTGCTTGCCGTCGACGGTGTGCCAGACCCCGTTCTGCAGGCGCGGATCGACGTTCTTCCAGTTGGAAATGAGGTCGGTGTTGATCTCCTGGACCGTGCCGCCGGCGATCAGGCGCAGGCTGGCATCGCCCGAGGCGGTCACCAGGTCGAAGCCGCCGGCATTCATCAACGTGACCATCTCATCCGACGTTCCGGCGACCTTGACGTTGACCTTGCAGCCGGTCTGCTTTTCGAAATCGGTGACCCAGTCATAGGCCTTGTCGGTCTCGCCGCGCTCGATGTAGCCGGCCCAGGCCACGATATCGACCTCGCCCTCGCCCGGGCCAACGGCCGTCATCATCGCGGCATTGGCAATCTGTCCAGTGACGAGCAGCGTAGCGGCCGCTCCGGCAATCGAAGTTCTAGCGCTCCTGTTCATTGAACGAACTCCCCCACGGCGCCGTCCTTGGCGCAGACCCGGCACGGACCACCGTCCAGGCGAGCCGCTATTCTTAGGATAGAGTTAGAGAAAAAGGAATGTGGCTTGGGTCGCCCCGCGGACGGTACCAACTATGACGCCATCAAAGCCGTTGTCGCTGCGGCTGGCCGCCATCAGCTGAAGGCGCACTTAGCAGAAGCGAGCCCGAATCCGACTAGACCCGACGCATGGGCTTATGCACCGCATCCCGCCATCTGCCGCCGAGCACGATGCCCTCGCTGACGATCCGACTGTTTCCCGTCAACACTTCGCCGAGGGAGTCGATGTAGTTGAAGCGGCCTTCATTCACCGAGAAGACCGTCGCATCGCCGGTCGATCCGGGGCGAAACGTCCCGAGATCGGGCCTTCGCATGGCCGTCGCCGCTTTGACAGTGGTCGCCCGGACGACGTCCACCAGCGGAACGCCGAGACAGAGGAACTTCGACAGCGTCGTCGTCTGGTCGAAGACCGGGCCATCGAGATTCAGCAGGTGGATATCGGATGAGATCGTGTCCGGCATGAAACCCGCTTCGAGCATCGCCCTGCCCGTCTTGAAGGAAAACGAACCCATGCCATGGCCGACATCGAACAGAACACCGCGCTTCCGCGCTTCCAGTACCGCAGGCTTGACCGCGCCCTGACCGGTGATCGGTGTGTTCGGGAACGGGCGAAAGCAATGGGTGAGGACGTCGCCCGGCCGCAGCCGCGCCAGCACATCCTCGTAGCTGGGCGGCGGCTCGTCGATGTGAGCCATCAACGGCAGTCCCAGCTCCTCCGCGGCCTGCAACGCAATATCGAGCGGGATGCTGCCTGACGCACCGCTCGAGTTGCGCCCGACCCGCACCTTGATGCCGACGATCACGTCGCGGTTGGCGTTGGCCACCGCCACCGCATCGGCCGGGCTCATCAGCCGCAGATCGCTGCTCTCGCCGACCATGACACGTTTCGAGAATGCGAAGATGCCGGCAAAGGAGATGTGGAGATAGGCGAGAATGCGCGGCTCGCTTGGTTCGATGACGTGCTTAAAGAAGCCGGCGAAATTGCCGGGGCCGGCGCTGCCTGCGTCGACGAACGTCGTGACGCCGCTCATCCGAGCCAGATCCCCGGCATCGACCCCCAGCGAGGTGCCGCCCCAATAGACATGGGTATGAAGGTCGATGAAGCCCGGCGACACGATCTTGCCGCTGACGTCATGCACGTCGGTACCGTTGTCCGGTGCAATATCCCGCCCGATCGTCGCGACCTTGCCATCCGCGAAAGCGACATCGGCGACACGATCGAAGTCCTGTGAAGGATCCACTACCCGGCCGCCCTTGAGGATAAGATCGTAGGTCATCGCGTAGGTTGTCCCTCTTTCCCTATGCGGCTCCTGGATACGCGCTGGCGGAATCTGCCCGGACAAATACCTGCCGACGCGAGCGGCCGTAGCGCATGGGTCTCAATCGCCAAGTGGTTCGTCCGCGCTTCCGTCTGAAGAATTGAGCAGCGCATACTTGATGCGGCGCATTTGTTCCTGCGCCTCGCGCGGCATTCGATAGGCGGTGGACGCCGCGAGGAGGTCGATCGCTGCAAGCAGCGCGTAGCGCGAAGCCGTCGGCTTGAGAGGATTGGGCGCTTCGGGCACGTGCACCGAGAGAGCTATGTCAGCCATTGCTGCAAGTCGGCTCTCGGGCTTGGTAACCGCCACCACGAGCGCTCCATATTGCTTGGCAATCGCCGCCGCATCGATCACCTCGGCCGCGTGGCCGGTGGTTGACACGGCGACAACCACATCGTTCCTGCCGAGGGTCGCGGCGATCATCCGCATGAGGTGTGGATCGGAGCAGTTTGCCACGGCGATCCCGAGGCGGAAAAAGCGGTGAGTGACCTCGGTCACGGCGACGGTCGAGCCTCCCCCGACACCGAAAGCAACGAGTCTGTCGCAGCCAGCGATAGCGTCTGCGGCCTTCTCTACGTCCTCCTGGCGGAGCTGCTGCTCCACGGTGGTTATGGCGCGGTGGATGTCCTCGAATACGGAACGCCACAATGAGGGTTTCGCTTGCTCGCCGGCGATGTTCGGCGGTGGTTCGAGGTAGATGCGGCCAACCACCATGCTTTGAGCGAGCTTCACTTTCAATTCGCGCACGCCTGCACAGCCGACGGCGCGGCTGAAGCGTGTCACCGTCGGCTCGCTGACGCCTGCACGGCGGGCGAGATCGCCATTGCTCGAATGCACCGCGAAATTCACGTCGGCGAGCACCGTGTCCGCCACGCGCTGTTCCGCCGGGCGCAGCGTGACGCCGGATTGCTTGATCACCGAGATGATGTCGTCCAGGGCCCCAGCGCTGGCCACGGACGCTGGGTTGCGGCGCTTTGAATTGCGTCCACCGGACGAGGCAACGGAAGTTCGCTTCGCTGATAGTGCCAATGGTGCCGCCGTGCGTAGGTCGGAAGCGCGCCCCTGCGGAAACGCGGGAGAGCAGGCCGGTAATTTGGTAATAAACCTTCACGTATCGCCGGCGCAAGCCTCGCAATTGCTGCGTTGCGCCACAGAACGGTTCCAATTAGCGCTTGAAACGACCGGCATTTCGTAGGAAACTTTCCGACAAAACTCCGAGACTTGACGCCATGGGACGGAACGTGAGCGAGCCAACCAGCCCGCCCAGCCTGACTGCCATCGGGCGGACGCTTGGCGATCGGCCACGACGAAAGAGGCATGCAAACGGGAGGGAAGAAATGCAATTCGGATTGAGAGTTTTCACGCGCAGTGCCGCGGCCATAGCGACCGCATTGTTTTTGACGTCGCAGGCGAATGCCGGCGGAATGTTCCGCGAGGCCACTATCGGCGAGCCGCCGCCGCTCGACGTGATGCTGACGACCGCCGACGTTGCTTCGACGATCGGCGGGCACATCTTCGAGACGCTCTACGCGTACAATTCGTCCTTCGTGCCGCAGCCGATGTTGGCCGATAGCGACAAGCTGGAGGACGGCGGCAAGACGATCATCATCACGCTGCGTCAGGGCGTGATGTTCCATAACGGCAAGGAAATGACGGCAGAGGACGTTGTCGCCTCGATGAAGCGCTGGGGCGAATTCGGCTCCCGCGGCAAGTTGCTGATGGGCAACGCCACCTCGGTGGAAGCCTCCGGCAAGTATGAGGTCACGCTGAAGCTCAGCGCGCCCAACGGCGCGTGGAAGACGCTGATCTCAGACGTCAACGGCGGCCTCGGCATCTATCCCGCCGAAATCGCCAACGCCGCCGGCAGCAAGCCGATCGAGCAGAAGGACTACATCGGCACCGGCCCCTACAAGTTCAAGGAATGGCGCCCGAACCGCTATGTCGAGCTCGAGAAGTTCGCCGGTTACAAGCCGCGCAGCGAAAAGGCCGACAGCTATGCCGGCGCGCGCATCGCCAATTTCGATACGATCCGTTTCATCCCGGTGCCCGACGTCGGCACGCGCGTGAGCGGCGTGCAAGCCGGCGATTACGACTACGCCGAAATGATCTCGGGCGACCTCTACGACACGCTGAGCAAGGATCCCTCGGTCGCCATCGAGCGTCGCGGCGCGCCGCTCTTCGGTCTGTTCTTCATGAATTCCAAGGAAGGCATCCTGAAGGACAACTTCAAGCTCCGCCGCGCCATCCAGATGGCGCTCGACAAGGAGCAGGCGCTGAGGGTCGCGTTCGGTCCGGAAGGCCTGTGGGATGCCCAGGGTTCGGTCTTCCCGAAGGGCAACTTCTTCTACTCGACCGCAGGCATCGAGGCTTACAGCCAGCACGACGCAAAAGGTGCCATGGCGCTCGCCAAGGAAGCCGGCTATGACGGCACGCCGATCCGCCTGCTGGTCTCGACCAACTATCAGGCCCACTACGACGAGGCGACCGTGTTCACGCGGCAGCTCGCTGAAGCCGGGATCAACGTCCAGATGATCGTCGTCGACTGGGCAACGCTCCTCAAGATGCGGGGCGAGCCGGCGCAGTGGGATATCTTCGTTACCCACCACGGCTTCGAGCCGGATCCGGCGCTGTTCACCTTCATGAACGCGACCTATCCCGGATGGTGGGACAGCCCGGAGATCAACGCGCTGCGGGAGGAACTCTCCGTCAGTGTCACGCCCGAGGCACGCAAGGCCGTCTGGGACAAGATTCAGGCGCTGTTCTACGAGCAGGTTCCGGCCATGAAGGTCGGCGATGCCTACGCCTATGATATCGCTTCTCCGAAGGTGAAGGGGTTCAGTGACGTCGCCGACTATCGGCCGCGGTTCTGGGGCCTGTCCTTCAAGTAGCTTCGGCGACAGCCTGACCACCGGAAATCCAGGCGCTCCGTTGCCGGAGCGCCTGGCACGATTCTGCCAAAACAGCGATGCCATGCGAGCGGTTTCCTGAATGTGGTCCTATGCCCTGAAGCGTGCGGGCACGACGGCCGTAACGCTGATTGCGGCGTCGGTGCTGGTGTTCGCCTTCATCCACCTTGTGCCCGGCGATCCGATCTACGTGCTGCTCGGCGATACCGCCACGCCCGACCAGGTCGACGCGCTGCGTCATGAACTCGGCCTCGATCAGCCGATCATCGTGCAATATTTCTGGTGGGTCGGTAGCGCAGTCACCGGCGACCTCGGACGTTCCATCTTCTTTCAGGCGCCGGTTCTCTCCGTCATCGCCGATGGTGCCGAGACCAGCTTCCTGCTCGCTACCATCACCATGCTGTGGGTCGTCATCATCGGCGTGCCGATCGGCATGATCGCCGCCATGCGCCAGGGGTCGTGGCTTGACCAGAGCCTGTCCGGCATCGCCATGCTCATGGCGTCGGTTCCGACCTTCTGGGTGGGCCTCTATCTGATCCTCATTTTCGCCGCGTGGCTCGGTTGGCTGCCGAGTTCCGGTTACCCGTCGATCTTCGAAGGCGGCGGCCTTGCCAACCTGCGCTACCTGCTCCTGCCGAGCCTGACGCTGGCCGCCCCCAACGCCGCTCTGATCCTTCGCCTGACGCGCGCGAGCATGCTGGACGTTTCGCGGGAAGACTATGTGCGCACGGCGCGGGCCAAGGGCATCCGGCCGTGGCAGGTGGTGCGCAAGCACATCTTTCGCAACGCCCTGCTGGCCGTCGTCTCCGCCTTCGGCTTCACGTTCGCGGCCCTGATTTCCGAGGCGGTCGTCACCGAGACGGTTTTCGCGCTCCCCGGCATCGGTCGCCTCGTGGTTCAATCGATCTTGCGGCGCGACTACCCGGTCATCCAAGGGATCATCCTGGTCATCGTCGTCCTCTATCTGGTGATCAACCTCATCGTCGACCTTTCGTACCGACTCCTCGATCCGCGGGTGGAACTCGAATGAACCGCGAGGGGATAGGATCCTGGCTGGCGCCGTTTCTGGCGCGTCCGGTCGCGCTCGTCGGACTGGCCATCCTGTGCGCGATGATTTTTGCCGCGATCTTCGCAGCCGTGCTGGCGCCGTACGATCCGCAGGCGATCGACCCGATCATCCGGCTGACGCCGCCCGATGCCGCCCATTGGTTCGGCACCGATCAGTTCGGCCGTGATACGCTTTCGCGTATCATCTATTCCTCGCGGATGGCGCTCCTGATCGGCGTTGGCGTGGTTGGTTTCGCGCTGCTGACCGGCGTTCCGATCGGCGTCTTTTCGGCGCTCTTCCCGCGCCTCGGCCACGTGCTGATGCGAATGGTCGACGTGCTGATGTCGTTCCCCGCGCTGCTGCTGGCGCTCGGTCTCATCGTCGTCCTCGGCCAGAGCGTCGCCAATGCCATCATCGCCATCGGCGCGGTCTATCTGACGACCACGACGCGCATCATTTATGGCCTTACGCTTCGCCTGCGCACCGAAACCTATGTCGAGGCGGCGCGCGGCATGGGCTCCGGCACCGGCTGGCTCGTCGTCAAGCACATCCTGCCCAACCTGATCTCGCCGCTGCTGGTGCAGGCGAGCTTCGTGTTCGCCTTCGCACAGCTCAGCGCAGCCTCGCTCGATTTCCTCGGGCTGGGCGCCCCGCCCGATGTTCCGAGCTGGGGCAACATGCTGGCTGAGTCGCGAACGTTCATCACGCGCGCCCCGTGGCTTCTGTTGTTTCCCGGCCTGATGATCGTCCTTACCGCGTTCTCCCTGAACCTCGTCGGCGATGCCCTGCGCGACCGCCTCGACCCGCGGTTCCGGGAAATGTTCGCCGGCCGGCGGAGGAGGTGAGGAGTGCTCGCCGTCAAGGATCTCGTCGTGTCGTTCGGTCCGGATTCGGAACCCGTCAATATCGTCTCGGGCGTATCGTTCGCCATAGGCAAGGGCGAAGTCCTCGGACTGGTCGGCGAGTTCGGCTGCGGCAAGAGCATGACGTCGCTCGCCATCATGGGACTGTTGCCCGAACCCGGCCCCCGCGTGCGCGGCGGTGCGGTCGAGCTCGACGGCGTCGATGTCACGACCAGCCCGCCTTGGCGGCGCGTCGAAGACGGTCACGGCCATATTGCGATGATCTTCCAGGAGCCGATGACCTCGCTCAATCCGGTTGTCCGCATCGGCGATCAGATCGCGGAGGCCGCCCGTGTGCATGACGGCCTGTCCGGCGCCGCACTCCGCGAGCGGTCGCGCGAGCTGCTCGACATGGTGCGCATCCCCGACGCCGCACTGCAAATGAGCGCCTATCCGCACCAGCTCTCCGGCGGGATGCGCCAGCGGGTGATGATCGCCATCGCCCTTGCCTGCCGGCCGCACGTGCTCATCGCCGACGAGCCGACGACCGCGCTCGACGTTACGGTCCAGTTCCAGATTCTCGGCCTGCTGCGCGAGCTTTGCGACAAGCTCGATATGGCGATGCTGTTCATCACCCACGATCTCGGTGTCGTCGCACAGCTCGTCGATCGCGTTGCGGTCATGTACGCCGGACGGATCGTCGAAACGGCAGCCGTCGATACGCTGTTCGGTGCCCCGGCTCACCCCTACACGCGCGGGCTGATGGCGTGCATGCCCGCTCCGGCAAAGGGCGTCCATCGCCTGCGCACCATTGCCGGCCAGGCGC
Organism: uncultured Alphaproteobacteria bacterium; assembly: GCA_963784605.1. Taxonomy (GTDB): domain Bacteria; phylum Pseudomonadota; class Alphaproteobacteria; order Rhizobiales; family Kaistiaceae; genus CAVSRC01. The sequence continues at coordinate 86,369 of CAWARW010000003.1, read as the reverse complement.
CGCACCCCGGCGACATTCCGTTCGGTTGCGCCTTCGCGCCGCGGTGCCCGGATGTACGCGATATCTGCCGGGCGGATCCGCTGCCGCGCGCCATCGTCGCCGAGGGCCACGAGGCGCTCTGCAAGTTCCCGGTCACGGACGGGAGGCCAATATGACCGGACCGTCGATTCTTGAGGTGCGCGACCTCCGCACTGGCTTCAACGTGAAGCGCAACGGCCGGAAGATGCGAGTCCAGGCCGTCGACGGCGTTTCCCTGTCGCTCGCCGGGGGCGAGGTGCTCGGCATTGTCGGCGAGTCGGGCTGCGGCAAGACCACCGTCGGACGCTCCATCGTGCGCCTGACGAAAGCCGACAGCGGCGAGGTTGTCTTCAATGGCGCCAACGTTCTGGCGGCGCGCGGTCAGGCGCTGCGCACCATGCGCCTGAGCATCCGCATGGTTTTCCAGGACCCCTACGCCTCGCTCAACCCGCGGCGCTCGGTGGGCGATTCGGTCGCCGAGGCCGGCGACATCAACGGAATCTTCGCCAACCGTGCCGAGCGCCGCGCGCGCGTCGCCGAGACGCTGACCGCCGTCGGCCTCAATCCGTCCTTCGCCGGGCGGTTCGCCCACGAACTCAGCGGCGGCCAGCGCCAGCGTGTCGGCATCGCCCGCGCGATCCTGCCGGTGCCGGCGATCGTCATTGCCGACGAGCCGGTTTCGGCGCTCGACGTTTCCATTCAGGCCCAGGTGCTGAACCTGCTCATGGACCTCCGCGAACAGTTGAAGCTGTCGATGCTGTTCATCTCGCACGATCTCGGCGTCATCGGCCAGATCAGCGATCGCGTCGCAGTCATGTATATGGGACGCATCGTCGAACTGGCCGAGGCCCGCGCGATCCTCGATCGCCCGGTCCACCCTTATTCGCGCGCCCTGACGGCGGCGATGCCGAAGCCCGACCCGTCGCAGCGCATCAGCCGCGGCGTCGAACTGGGCGAGCCGCCGAGCCAGTTCGAGCGAACGACCGGTTGCGCTTACGCACTGCGATGTCCGTTGGTGACCGAGCGGTGCACTGCCGAAACCCCGGTGCTGCGCGAATTCTCCAATGGTCGGCGCGTCGCCTGCCACAACGCCTGAGACAGCGCGGGCGCTATCGTCGCCACGGGTGTGTCGTAGGGTTCGAAGGCGCGGCGACATTGCTCTTCTTCCCGAAGGCAGTCCGCCAGACAACCCAACGTCAGTCGGTGCCGTGCCGCTTCGGCGCGCTTCTGCTTTTGGCGCGGTGGTCCAATGTTCATTGTTCCATGTCCTCGAGCCGCGCACAAAGCGACGCGCAACGCCGTCAGCGACTTCGGAGTTGGCCGGTGGCCGCCGCGTTTCGTCTCTACATCTTGCTCGGCATCGCAGCGACTGTGCTGCTCGCGGGATTGACGCACGTCGTCAGCCAACCGAGCTTCCCAGCCGCCGTGCCGCTCTATCTGGCGCTTCTGGCTTTGGCGCGCCTGGGTGTGATGGTGTTCCCCGCCGTCTCGGACGGCCGACAGCTGAGCCGCGCCGGGCTGTTCGAAATCTCGTCGCCATCGACCAGCTCTCGCACGCGCTGATACAGCCGACGACGAAAACGACACCTCAGGCTTGCCGCAGAGTGTCTTGGCTCTATGTCCGAATCCGCGAACAGGGGCGATTGTCTGCGGCGCCGTGGCGACGGCGCATTCGTTATGAGGAACATCCAGCGATCAGTCCGTCGCCAAAAAACAGCACGCAATATATCGGAGGAAATCAATGCGTTATGCAGGTGGAATTGCTGCCATGATTGCGGCAGGCCTCACCCTGAACGTCGCCACTCTTTCGCCGGCGTTCGCTGCCGACAAGCCAACGTTGGCGTTCGTGGCCAACGTCGCGTCTGACTTCTGGAAGGCGGCCGAGGCCGGTATGAAGAAGGCCCAGACCGAGCTGCCGAACTATAATCTCGTATTCAAATATCCCGCTCAGGGAACCACTGCTGACCAACAGCGCCTGTTCGAGGATCTGGTGTCTTCCGGCGTCAAGGCGATCATCGCTTCGGTCGTTGATCCCAAGGCGACCGACCTTATCAACAAGGTCGCCGCGCAGACGGCCTTCTTCACCACCGATTCGGATGCGCCGCAGTCGAACCGCATCGCCTACGTCGGCTCGTCCAACGTGCTGGCCGGCAACCAGGCGGCCGAGATCGCCAAGAAGGCGATGCCCAAAGGCGGCAAGTGCATGGGCTTCGTCGGCCTGCTCGATGCAGCCAACTACAAGGAGCGCGCCCAGGGCTTCACCGAAGGGCTGAAGGGCACCAACATAACGCTCGTCGATACCAGGGCCGACGGCGGCGACCAGACCAAGGCCAAGAGCAATGTCGAGGATGTGCTGACGGCCGATCCCTCTATCACCTGCATGGTCGGCTTCTATTCCTACAATACGCCGCAGATTTATCAGGCGCTCAAGGAGTCCGGCAAGCTCGGCCAGATTACCGTGGTCGGCTTCGACGATGATCCGATCACGCTGGGCGGCGTCGCGGACGGCAGCATCGCCGGCACCGTGGTGCAGCAGCCGTTCGAATGGGCCTATCAGGGCTTCAAGATGATGGCGGCCTATGTGGGGGGCGACAAGTCGGTGATCCCGGCCAATGGGCTCGACATCGTGCCGACCAAGATCCTCTACAAGGCTGATATCCCAGCCTATGAGGCCAACCTCAAGGCGATGGCTGGCAAATGAACCAATCGGCCCGACCTCGCTGGAGGTCGGGCCGTCCCATTTCCAGCTTGCGCGTCGCTTGTGCGGCCTCCCGCGGCGCGCCTATTTTTGATCCGAGATGAACAGTCCTGTCGCCGTTCCGGCCCCAGAGGCGCCGGCTCCGTTGCTGACCTTGACGGGCGTCCGCAAGGTTTATCCAGGCGTTGTTGCACTCGCCGGATTTTCGATGGACATCCGTCCGGGCGAGGTGGTCGGTCTTGTCGGCGAAAACGGGGCCGGCAAGTCGACGCTCATGAACATCCTGGGCGGCATCATCGAGCCCACCGAGGGCACCATCACCGTCGATGGCAGCCAGCGGTCGGCGCTCAGCGTTGCCGACAGCCTGGCGGCAGGCATTGCCTTCGTTCATCAGGAACTTAATCTTTTCGGCAATCTCGACGTCGCCTCCAATATCTATATCGGCCGCGAGCCGTTGCGAGGCGGCCCTCTGCGGCTGGTCGATAACGACAAGCTGCGCCGCATGGTGCAGCCGCTGCTTGACCGCGTCGGCGCCAATTTCGGCCCCAACACGCCCGTCAGCCAGCTGTCGCTCGCCCAGCAGCAGATGGTCGAGATCGCCAAGGCCCTGTCGCTCGACGCTCGCCTCGTCATCCTCGACGAGCCGACATCGAGCCTGCCGCCAGCCGAGACCGAAAAGCTGCTCAACATCATCGCTGGCCTCAAGGCGGAGGGCATCGCCGTCATCTTCATCTCGCACCGCCTCAACGAGGTCGAGCGCGCCGCCGACCGCGTCGTCGTGCTGCGTGACGGCGAACTCGTCGGCACCCTCGACAAGGACGAGATCGAGCACGACCGCATGGTCAAGATGATGATCGGTCGCGATCTCAAGGTGCCGTTCGTCGCGCCCCATGCCGAGCGGGGAGACGTTGTGCTGGAATTGCGCAACGTGCGCACCGCCAGCCATCCGGGCACGAGCGTCAATCTCGAGTTGCGACGCGGCGAGATACTGGGTCTTGCCGGCCTCGTCGGCTCAGGCCGCACCGAGCTCGCGCGGGCCATCTTCGGCATCGATCCCATCCTCGGCGGAGAGCTGCTGTTCGAAGGCGCGCGGTTTCGCCCGCGTGCCGCCAGCGACGCAGTGCGGCGCGGTATCTTTCTCGCGCCGGAGGATCGGAAAAGCTCCGGGCTGCTTCTCGATTTCCCCATCGCGCAAAACATTTCACTGCCGAATATGACGGCGCATGCCCGCGCCTTCATGGTGACACCCGCCCGCGAGATCGCGACCGCCGAGACGCAGCGCGCCAAGCTCGACATCAAGGTGACCTCGGTCAGCGACCGCACTGGCTCCCTCTCGGGCGGCAATCAGCAGAAAGTGGTCCTTGCGAAATGGCTGGCAATGAGCCCGAAGGTCATGATTTTCGACGAGCCGACACGGGGTATCGATGTCGGCGCCAAGTCGGAGGTCTATCGCCTGATGCGCGATCTGGCAGACAGCGGCGTTGCGGTGCTGATGATCTCCAGTGACATGGAAGAGGTGATCGGCGTCTCGGACCGCATCGCGGTGATGCACGAGGGACGGATTGCCGACATTCTCGACCGCGATCGGTTCAGCGAAGAAAACGTGCTGCTGCTGGCCGTCGGCAAGACCATCGCCGCGGAGGCGAGCCCATGAGCGACAGTCGCGTCGTGGCGCAGCCAATCGCGTCAAATCCGCTGGGGGAACTCGAATGAACAAGAAGGATCTGGGCCTGCTGGTCCTGATCGTGGTGGTCGGAGCGGTGGTCGCACTGATCAACCCGCGGTTCCTGTTGCCGATCAACATCGCCAATACCGCCAACCAGGTTGGAATGTTCGGGATCTCGGCGCTTGGCCAGGCAATCGTCATACTGACCGCTGGAATCGAACTCTCGGTTGGCTCGATGATCGCCCTCATCGGCGTGCTGTTTGTCGATTTCATCGGCAATCGGAGCATTCCCTGGCCGCTGGCAATCATCATGATGCTGTTTCTCGGCGCCGCCATCGGCGCGATTCACGGCTTGCTCGTCACCAAGCTCAGGATGCAGCCCTTCGTGGTGACGCTATGCGGACTGCTGATCTATCGCGGCCTTGCCCGCTTCTATACCCAGGACGCCACTGCGGGTTTTGCTTTCGGGCAGAGCTTTCCGACCCTCGAGGCGATCACCACCGGGCGCTTGTTCGGGGTGCCGGCCCCGTTCATCGCCATGGTCATTGTCACGGCGATCACCTGGGTCATCGTGCATCGCTCGGTCTTCGGCCGCTATCTCTACGCCATCGGCAAGAATGAGGAGGCGGCGCGATATTCCGGCATCAATACCCACATCGTGATCATCGCCGCCTATGTCATCTGCCAGATCCTGACGGTGATCTCGGCAATCTATTTCGCCATGTACACGCGCTCCATCGCCCCCTCCACGCAGGGAACTTTCTACGAGCTCTATGCGATCGCGGCGGCGGTGCTGGGTGGCTTCTCACTGTTCGGCGGCGAGGGCTCGGTCATCGGCGCGATCCTCGGCGTGGTCCTGCTGCAGGAATTGCAGAACCTCGTCAACCTGCTCGGCATTCCTTCTTCCCTCAACTTCTCCGTGATGGGCGGCGTGATCATCGTGGGCGTGATCGTCGATCAGCAGTGGGGGCTTTACCGCGAGCGACGTCGCACGCGCGAGGTTGCGCGGCTCACACAGAGTGGCCCGGAAGCAATGTCAGTTTAGGGTCGGTCTTGGCGCCAGCGGGAGCGTGGCCCGCTTCGGCCGGCGGGATCGGCCAATCCGACCGGCGGGCCCCATGCGCCTCAAAATCCGACGGGCACAAGAGCGATTACTCACGACGGCGCCGTCGCACCGGCCGTGGATGTCTCCCGACCGACGTCAGCCCTTCACCGCACCGACGGTCAGCCCCTCGACCAGGAAGCGCTGGGCGTAGATGTAAAGCACGGCAACGGGAACTGCGGTCAGCAGCGAGGCAGCCATCAGCATGCCCCACGGCAGGATGTCTCCGAAGACCAGCGACTGGAGGCCAATGGGCAGCGTGCGCAGCGACTCCGACGTGATGAACACGAAGGCGAACAGAAACTCGTTCCAGGCGGTGGTGAAGGCGAAGAGCGCCACCGCCAGGGTCGCCGGCGCGGCCAGCGGCAAGACGATCTTCCAGAACGCGTAGATACGGCTGGCGCCGTCGAGCATCGCAGCCTCTTCAAGCTCCACCGGAATGGACCGGAAATAGCCCATCAGGACCCAGGTCGCGAACGGCAGCAGGAATGTCGGATAGGTCACCATCAGGGCGCCATACGTATTGATCACGCCTATGGTCGTCAGCGTCTGATAGAGCGGAATGAAGATCAGCGTCTGCGGCAAGAGATAAGTGATGAGCAGGAAGCTGGTCAGCAGGCCGGCGCCGCGGAACTTGAGGCGCGACAGGGCATAGCCGGCAAGTGCCGCGAAGACGACCGAGATGATGGTGCTCACCGTCGCCACAAGAACGGAATTGCCGAACCAGATCAGGAACGGCGTTCCGAACAGAAGATGGTTGAACTGCTCGAGCGTGAACGGCGCGGGCCAGAAGATCGAGGTGCGCGCGCTGATCTGGTGGGTCGTCTTGAACGACGTGATCAGCACCCAGAAGAACGGGAACAGGACGAACACCATGATCGGGAACAGCACGACCATCCGCCCCGTCGTGCCCAGCCGCAGGCGCTGGTCGCGGTGCAGCAACGGTGTGAGGTTCGAACCATGGACGCGGCGGCGCACGACATCGCCAATCCTCTCGATGCCGATGATCACCAGTTCGAAGGGCAGGAAGACCCAGTCCATCAGCCGGTCGAACATGCGCACGGCGACATTTTGAACGCTATCGCCGAAAGTGGGCTCGCGGTTCACCCGCGACTTGCGGTCGTCCTGGCGCATGAACTTGCCGAGCAGCCAGATGATGACCGCCATCAGCGGCGCGACGCTGATGGCGATGGCACTGCCGGGGCCGTATTGCAGCGAACCGATGGCCTTTTCGTAAGCCAGGATCGAATAGAGGCGCGTCGCTCCGCTCGGTCCGCCGCCGGTCATCAGGAAGGGCAGACCGAACTGGTTAAACGTCGAGATGAAGGACAGCAGCAGGACCACCACGATGACGTAGCGCAGCCCTGGAAGGGTGACGTGCCGGAAGCGCTGGACGACGTTGGCGCCGTCCACTTCGGCCGCCTCGAGCAGCTCGCGATCGATCGCCTTCAGGCCGGCGAGCAACAGGAGTGTGTAGAAGGGGATGCCCTTCCAGATGTTGACCGCGATGATGCTCGACATCGCGAGATGGGGGTCAGACAGCCAGCCGACCGGCTGTTTGATGAGCCCCAGCCCCTGCAGGATCGGATTGAGGCCGCCGAAGAGCGGATCGTAGATGCTACGCCAGGCAAGGGCGGTGACGATCTCGGGCACGATCCATGGCAGCAGCATGATGCCGCTGATCAGGCTGCGGGCGGGGATACGGCTGTTGAGGATCAACGCGATCGTCATGCCGGTGACGAACTTGATGCCCAGCGACCACAGCGTGAACTGGATGGTATTCTGGAGCGCGAAGATATAGTCGCTGTTGGAGAGCAGGCGCGCATAGTTGCGCAGGCCGACATAGACGGTCTTGCCGGTCAGAAAGTTCAGCGTCGTCGTGCTGATGAGGACCGCATTGATCAGCGGCCAGAAGATGAGCCCGCCCATGATGATGACGGTCGGCAGGACGAACAGGGCCGCGACCTTCCAGTCGCGCCCGAAGATGGCCTCGAGCCGCATGCGGATAAGCAGACGCATGTCCGAGCGAACGACCGGTGGGCTCAGCTCAAGCTGACCGTCCATCTGCAGTCTCCATCGAGCGAAGGGCGGCAGCGGCGAAGGCGACGCCGCGACGACGGACCGGAGGGCGGCCGCGGCCGCCCTCCAATCGGCCGGCGGACCTACTGCATGATCCCGCCTTCTTCGAAGATCTGGACGATCTTGTCGTGGCCGTCCTTGACAGCGTCTTCCGCGCTCATGCGGCCGGAGATGGCGTTGCCGACCGCCTGCTCAAGAATGCTCTGCGCGCGGATCGCGTCGATCTGCGCGGCAGGCTTCGCCGGCCACGAGGTGCCGAGGAACGGATCGGTAACGCTGACCTGCTCCTTGATGATCGCGAAGTTCGGATCGGCGGCGATCAGTTCCGGCGTCCACAGTTTCTCGTAGGCCGGCATGAACAGGCCGCCGGCAATCGCCGAGATCTTGTTGAAGTTCACCGGGTCGAGCAGGTCGAGAGCGAGCTTCTTGGCCAAGTCGACGTTCGGCGCGCCCTTGAAGATGTGCAGCCAGCCCTGAACCGCGCCGCCGTCGCGGCTGTCGCCGTTGTTGGCGGTGGGCGCGCGCAGGACGAGCATGTCCTTGAAGAAGGGCAGCTTGTCCTTCTTCGACGCGGCGTAGACGCTGAACGCGTTCAGCGTCATGCCGATGCTGCCGGCGGCCCAGGCTTCGTTGTTGCCGGTGTCGGTCCAGCTTTCGACGCCCGGAGGGATCATGGCCGCATACTTGCCGTTGCGGTCGTAGGTCTCGACCAGCCACTTGAACGCGGCCACGGTCTCGGGCGAGTTGAAGGTCACCTTGAGGCCGCTCTCGTCGGTGAAGTGACCGCCGAAAGCCTGAACGATGGCGGTGTCGAAGCCGAAGCCGTCGCCACCCTTGTTGGGCGTGAAGCCCCAGCCGTAGAACCCGCTGGCCGGATCGGAGATCTTGAGCGCTGCCTCGCGACGATCACCCCAGGTCTTCAGCGACGCCGGATCGATGCCCTTGTCCTTCAGCTTGTCGCCGCGGAAGAAGTAGCCGGTGGTGCTGCCGATGTAGGGGACCGATTTCCACTTGCCGTCGAACTGACCGGTCTTGGCGGCATTGAGGCCGGGCATGATCTTGCCGTACTTGGATTCGGCCTCGGCGATCACGTCGGAAACGTCCTCGACGAGGTCGAGCGTGTTCAGCTGGGCAATCGAGACGTTGGTGGTGTAGGCGAAGTCGGGCGGGTTGCCCGCCTTCACCGCGGCGCTCATCTTGCCGAGGAAGTCGCCGAACGATTCCGGGTTGGTGGTCGAAATGTCGAGTTGGGCATTGTTGGCCTTGGCGAAGGCCGCGACCTCATCGCCGAAGAGCGTCTGCGCCTCCGGGAAATACTCGGTGCGATGGATGACGGTGAGCTTGCCTGTGGCGCCTTGCGGCAATTCCACGTCCTTGGCGTCGGCGGCGAAGGCCGGCAGGCGACCGCCGGCGAGGAGTGCGCCAGAGACGGCCGCCGTCCGCAGCATGTCGCGGCGGCTTATCTTCTTTGAGCTCATGTAGTCCTTCCCTCCCTTGGATCGTTGTCGCATTTGACGGACCGGCAGAGCGCATGAGTAGCGATGGCATCTGGAAGCTGGTCATATGCCGGATCGTCTAGGTTTCCTCCGCTGTCGTGGGTACGACACTCGCAATTCTTTCCTGAAAGCGCTTTCATCTGCAAGCAGAATTTCGCTCGTTGCGGCGTTCTGGGCTACTCTTGGCAATCTGGAACGATTATCGGGGAAAACGCGGCGATAACGAGACGGGCCGACGGTCCGTGACCGTGCCGGATGTCACAACAGGCGCGGCGCGACCCATGGACCGGCGCCCGGATGCCGCGCAAGACTGCCGAAAACGAAAGGCTGGAGCCCGCCCGCATGATCAATACTCATTCGCAACCGTCGGCCCTGCGCATCACCGACATGCGCTGCGCCGACATCGTCGGGGCGCCGTTCACAACCACGCTCGTCAAGATCTACACCAATCAGGGAATCGTCGGCCTAGGCGAGGTCAGGGACGGCGCCAGCAAGACCTTCGCACTGATGCTGAAGAGCCGCCTTCTCGGCGAGAACCCGTGCGACGTCGATCGTCTCTTCCGGCGGATCAAGCAGTTCGGCGGCCACGGACGACAGGGCGGCGGCGTATCGGCGGTCGAGATCGCCTTGTGGGACCTTGCCGGCAAAGCCTACGGGGTGCCGATCTACCAGATGCTCGGCGGCAAGTTTCGCGACCGGGTGCGCATGTACTGCGATACCGACGCAAGCGTGCCCAGCGGCAGCGAGACGGGCAAGCGGCTGAAGGCCCGCATGGACCTCGGCTATACCTTCCTCAAGATGGACCTCGGCCTAAACCAGATCGTGCATGTCGACGGTGCGGTTGGCGCGCCGACCGGCCACGTCGGGAGCTATCGGGAAGATCCTCACCGGATGGCCGGCGCCACGCCTGAGGAGCGCCGCCTCCGCAATGCTGCCTACGATGTCCACAATGTCCGCCACCCCTTCACCGGGCTGCACTTCACCGAGAAGGGCCTCGACCTGCTCGAGCAGTACATCGCCGAAGTGCGCGCCGAGATCGGGCCGGAAATACCGCTGGCGATCGACCATCTCGGTCACATATCGCTCAGCGACGGCGTCCGCTTGGCGCGACGCATCGAGAAGTACAATCCGGCTTGGCTGGAAGACGTATTGCCGTGGCAATACACGGCCCAATACGAGCAATTGGCGAGGAGCACGACGGTGCCGATCTGCACCGGCGAGGACATCTACCTCAAGGAGGAATTCATGCCGCTCCTGAGGAGCGGCATTGCCGTGATCCATCCTGACGTGCTGACCAGCGGCGGCATCCTTGAGACCAAGAAGATCGGCGATGCGGCGCAGGAGCACGGCGTCGCAATGGCCATTCACATGGCCGAAAGCCCGGTCGCGGCGATGGCCGCCGCCCATGTCGCTGTCGCCACAGAGAACTTCCTGGCGCTCGAGCAGCACGCCGTCGATGTCCCCTGGTGGGACGACATCGTCACCGGACTGGACAGACCCGATCGTCAAGGACGGCTTCATCACGGTGCCGGAGAAGCCCGGCCTCGGCATCGATGACCTCAATGACGATGTGCTCCGGCAGCACCTGCAGGACGGCGCGCGCGGGCTCTGGGAGCCCACCGATCGCTGGGATGACGAATACAGCTGGGACCGGACCTGGAGCTGACGCGCCGGCGTAGCCGACGCGTAGGCAGTCTCACGGGGCCCGCCCCTTCTTGCGTAGCCACTCCTGATATTCCGGCTCGGCGTCGGCATGGAGAGGATAGTAGCGGCGCAGTTCGCCGCCCTCGAAAAGGCGCTCGCGGGAGAACTCCTCCCAGTCGTGGTGCTTGGTGGCCTCGTCGATGACCCGCTCGGCCATGGCCACCGGAACGACGACGACGCCATCGTCGTCCGCGACGATGATGTCGCCCGGCATCACGAAGACGCCGCCGCAGGCGACCGGGACGTTGACGGCATAGGGAATGATATCGGTCTGGGCGTGGTAGTTCGGCGTCACGCCTCTCAGCCACAGGCCGATGTCAAGACGCTGGACCTTGGGATAATCGCGAATGCAGCCATCGACGACGACGCCGGCGCCACCCTTGCCGCGGAAGTAGGTGAGCATCATGTCGCCGAAGATCCCGCTTCTCAGGTCGCCACGGGCATCCACCACGACAACGTCCCCGGGCCGGGCGTGGTAGAGCACGTGCCGGTGGAGCTGGGTTTCCGGGTCCTTGTATTCTTCCTCGTTGAACAGATCCTCGCGCTTGGGCATGCACTGCAGCGTGAGCGCCGGACCGCAGACGACCTTGCCCTGGGTCCTGGCGACCGGTCCCACCATGTAGGGGCTGCGCACGCCCATGTGGGCGAGCGTGCTGGCGGCGGTTGCCGCACCGACATTCTCCAGGGCTTCCAGCCACGCCTTTGGCGGACGGGGGATGTCAGGCGTCGTCGTCAACGGCTTGTCGATCGGCATGTTCCTCCTCCGCGCCTCTCGGACGCCCTCACGCGAACCACGTGGTGCCGGGGTACTGGTGGGCTTTGGCCACCTCCTCGTTGAGCTCGAGCCCGATGCCCGGCCGATCGTTCAGCGCGATGTAGCCGTCCTTGATGATGTCGCCGCCGTCGGTGATCGTCGCCCAATAGTCGCGATGCATCCAGTGGAACTCGAGCACCAGGAAGTTGGGCACCGTGGCACAGACGTGCGCCGAGGCCATGGTGCCGATCGGCGAAGACACGTTGTGGGGCGCGAAGGGGACATAGTAGATCTCGGCCATGTTGGCGATCTTGCGGCATTCGGACAGACCGCCGCATTTGGGAATGTCCGGCATGATGATGTCGACGGCCTGGCTCTCGAGCAGATCGCGGTAGCCCTGGCGCAGATAGAGGTTCTCGCCGGCGCAGATCGGCGTCGAGGTCGACCGCTTCACCTCGCGCATGGCGGCGACGTTCTCCGGCGGCACCGGCTCCTCCAGCCACATCAGGTGCAGCGATTCGAGGTCGCGGGCAAGCCGGATGGCGCTCGTCACGTCGAGGCGCGTGTGGACGTCGCAGGCGACGTCGACCGAGGCGCCGGCGGCGGTCTTGACCATCTCGGCAAGACGCACCATGCGATCGTGCTCCCACTCGCCGGCGGTATGGTTGAACGGGTCCTTGACGAAGTCGGCGACCTCGCTCTGGTATTTGCCGTAGGCGCCGATATCGAGGTCGATCTTGAGCGCGGTGAAGCCGCTTTCGAGGACCTCGTCGACCACCTTCTGGCACTCGTCGAAATTCATGCCCGGCGTCACCTCGCAGTCGGCATAGACCCGGATGCGATCGCGAAACCGGCCGCCGAGCAGTTCGCAGACGGGCGTCTTGAGGGCTTTGCCCTTGAGGTCCCACAACGCGATTTCGATGCCGGTCAGCGCGGTGATCAGCGCCCCGGCAAAGCCACCCTCAAAGACGCGGCTACGGCGGAATTCCTCGAAGATCGCGTCGATGGCGAAGGGATCGCGGCCGACGAGCTTCGGACCAAACTCATGTTCAATGATGGCGATCGCGGCGTAACCACCGTGGACGCATTCGCCGAGCCCGGTCATGCCGGTATCGGTCTCGATTCTCACCCACAGATGCATGCAATGGCCGGTGGTGGCGGCGGTCTTGACCGACGTGATCTTCATGTCCGGGTTCCATTTGCTGATGACCGGTCCCGCCGGTGGCAGGCGGAAGCGCGGCCCGTCGTCATGGGTTCTTGTCTGGGTCGAAATAGCGCTGACGGCGCAGGCGAGTCTGGACATAGACGTGTTCGTCATGGGTGCCGTCGGCATAGGACATTGCCCCGGCACCGACGCCCATCATTGCGGTCAGCATCGATTGCCAGATGCGCTCGACATGGGTCGGATCCTGGCCGACGAGGATTGGCTTGAGCTCGTGGATCGCCGTTTCGATGACACGCGGCCAGCCCGAGCACTCGCCGATCCCGGTGACACCCTCGTCCGTATCCACCTTGAGGAACAGCCAGTTGCGCGTGCCGCCGGAGGGCGAAGTCTCCGCTCCCGCCGGACTGCGGTCGGAGGCCCGGTGGCTCGGGTCGGGCGCCCCCGCGTGCATCAGGAAAGTGCGGATGTCGGTGATCTTCATGGTCGTTTCGTCGATCATGCGGGGTAGCGGACAGGGATCGCCGCCGGCGGCACCGTGGTGTAGTCATGCTGTGGATCGTCGATGATGTCCATTGCCGCAGTGGGATTTCTCCTTCTCCAGGTGCGATCGCACCGGTGCCGGCGATGACCGTCTGGCGTTGGCCAACTTGGGGAGGAGGGCCGGCAGATGCTCGCGGAAAGCCACACCAAACTGTCTTCGGTCTCGACCGCAACTCTGACGACCGTGCTTCTCAAGCGCGGCCTGCGCAACACGTTCATCGGCGGCATCGGGCTGATCAATCCCGAGGTGCCCCGACTGGTGGGACCGGCGTTCACCTTGCGCTACATCCCCTCCCGCGAGGATATCGATCACCTCGCGGTCTTCGAGGACCGCAGCCACCCGCAACGGCGAGCGATCGAGGAGATCCCGCCGGGTGCGGTGCTGGTCATCGACAGCCGCGGCGATGCCACGGCGGCATCGGCCGGCGGAATTCTGGTCACGCGCTTGTGGAAACGCGGTGCGGCAGGTGTGGTCACCGATGGTGGTTTCCGCGACACCCCCGATATCGCCAAGTTGCCGTTTCCCGTCTATCACGCGCGACCGTCGGCGCCGACCAATCTGATCAAGCACCATGCGATCGATCTGAACGTGCCGATCGGATGCGGCGGCGTGCCGGTCTATCCCGACGATATTGCCGTCGGCGACGGCGAGGGTGTGGTGATCATCCCCGCCGCGCTCGCCGACGAGATCGCGGACGAGGCCTACGAGCAGACCGTCTTCGAGGACTTCGTCACCGAAAAGGTCATGGCCGGCAGTTCGATCTTCGGCATCTATCCGCCCGATGAGGCTGCGAAGGCCGCGTTCGCCGAATGGCGTGCCGCCAAACGGCGCTGAGGTGAATCGCCCATCGGTCGCGGGTGCAAGCGCACGCCGCCCGAGCTCCAAATGGAGCTGGGGCGGCGTGTCTTCGTTATCCCGCGACGGCAGGCTTGCGCGTCAGGACGGGTACGAGCCAGAGGAATGCTGCGGCCAAGAGCGCCAACGCCATGACCAGAAGAAGCAACCAGTCGGACGGACTGGGCTTAAGAACCATGTCCGCGATGACCGTAAACAGCAGGACGAGGTCGAACTTGGCGAGCGTCAATATCTCGCGGCTTGTGGCGACGACTTCCGGACTCGCGCCTCGGGCCTTGAATCCGGTGTCCGCTTTCTTCGCAAGCGGCGTCAGCACCAGGATGCCCAGTCCAACGGTCGATGCGACGCCCAGCAAGCCGAGAATGATCCATAGGTTGGCCCACAGGGAAGCATACCAGGCAAGGATCAGGCCGAAGACAAGGGTTGAGATGCTCGCAGGGACATAGACACGGTCTGCTGCCCAGGCGACCTGACGGACGACATCGACAAGAATTTTGTCGTCGGCGGAACGATCCGCCCTCGTGGCGAGCATCACCATGATGAACGCGCCGCCAATCCAGATGACGGCAGACGAGACATGCAGGAATTTCAGGATGAGATACCAGTCCATCTACGCCTTCCCCTCGTGGATAGAACCGCCCTGGCACCTGGATAACCGATCCGGCGAGGTTGACCAAATGGGCCAGCGCGAGCGCTCCAAGGCCCCTTTGGTCTGCTGGTTCGCCTCCGACCATGCGGCGCGTCGACCGATGCAGGAAAGACGCAGAGCGCACCCAGGCGCCCCTTCAGCGACCTCGTTGGGTCGCAAGCCTGATGCAACACGGCAGCTCCGGCCACCGCGTTTCACATCGGCTCGTTGCTACCGCCAGTCACCACGATGATGCAGATGCCGCGCAGAGGCGGCCCGAACCACCTGGCAAGCGTGTCGGTAAGTCCCTGATCGGCTTGGTCCCCGACCCAGGCCACATACCCGTCGGGCCGGATCAGAACAGCAGCCGGAGCAGAGACTTCGCCGATCGCCGGAAGGTCCCAGGGACCTGCGTATTCGCCGTCAATCTGGCGGACCCGATCCGCCCATGACGCGGCATCGACATTGCCCGGCCGCCCGAGATTGAGCAGCACCGGCCGGGCCTCGCGGAGCAGCGCGAAAACCCGCGTCGGGCCTTCTGCGGTTGCCAGGTCGAGATCGGGCATTCGGCGGCCGAGCAAGGGGTGCCCCGCGCCGAGGTCGTAGTGGATGTCGAGACCGGACATCATCGCTCCGAACCGCCTGCGAGGTTCGTCCATGGCGAGCAGATCGGACAGAGCGTCTCGCAGCGCGTCGACGCGGTCCTCCGAGCGAAGAAGCACGATCTGCGCCAGGGTGTTGCGCAAGACGCGCGCTGCGACGGGGTGCCGCTCGGCCTGGTACGTATCGAGCAGGCTTTCGGGCGACGTCCCCTTGACGACCTGGGCCAGCTTCCAGCCCAAGTTCACCGCGTCCTGCACACCAATATTGAGGCCTTGTCCGCCGACCGGGTAGTGGATGTGCGCGGAGTTGCCGGCCAATAGGACACGCCGCTCACGGTAGGACTCCGCCTGCCGGGCCGCGTCGGTAAATCGCGAGATCCAGGCGGGACTGTGGATGCCGAAGTCCGTGCCATATTCCGCGAAGACGGCCTCACGGAGTTCGCGCAAGGTCGGTTCGCTGCCGCGGTTGAGGTGCCGCTCCGTCACCATGACAAGCACGGGTCCGTGATCCGCGAAGATTACCTTGCCATCCCGGATTTCGTACTCCGCCCTCCCCAGGGAATGGGTACCGAAGGCATTGCGGCGTATGCCCAGGTCCGGTTGCTCGGCGACTTCGACCTCGGCAATCAGGTTGCTGATTGTCGGATCTGAACCGGGAAACGCGATGCCGGCACATTTGCGGATCAAACTGCGCCCCCCATCACAGCCGACGAGATACTCCGCTCGGAGGGTGCGACCGTCGTCCAGCGAGACGTCAACGCCGACCTCGTCTTGTGCGAAGCCGGTCACCTCGCGCCCGCGGTGGATAGGTACGGCCAGTTCCTCGACCCAGCTGGCCAGGATGCGTTCGATGTGGCTTTGCCACAGGCCGAGACCGTAGGGATGTCGCGTGGGAAAGTCGCTGATGTCCAGTCGAGCGCCGGCGAAACCGGCGACCTGCGCCACCTTCCCCTCGGCGAGAAACCGGTCTGCAATTCCGCGCTGGTCGAGCACCTCGATGGTGCGGGAATGCAGCCCCCCTGCCCGCGAGCCCTGGAGGTCCTGGCTCGTGCGTCGCTCGACTATCGCGACGTCGACGCCCGCCAGTGCCAGTTCGCCCGCCAGCATGAGCCCGGTTGGGCCCGCCCCCACGATCAGGACGTTCGTATCCACCACCGCCAAACCTCTCTCGTCGTTTGCTTCTGCTGAGGTGCGCGAAGATACGAACGATGCCGCGCTGCGCAATTCTTGAAGGTTGTTGGCGCAGCCCCATATCCCTGCTGGCGGGGTCGCTCGAGAGGTCGTTCAGGGCTCGAGATTTAGCAGGGCCCGGCCGCTCGCAAAGTCGAGCGGTGCCGAGACATGATCGTGCACGATCAGCCAGGTGCCCTGGATCTTTCCGAAGACGCCCGTGTATCGAACCCAGGGACCGACCCTCTTGGCGTCACCATTGGGGCTTTTCACTGTGCCGCTGATCCGATTGAAGCTGTGCGCAAAGGCCACGTCACCGGCCACCATGATCGTGAGGTCACGAATCTCGTAGTCGCGCGGCGGCGCGAGCATCGTGAACGCCGCTACCCAGTTTTGCATCTTCGCCGCCGCACCGACGCTCTGCAGCTGTGGTCCGACATCGAATGACACGATATCGGGAGCAAAGAGCGCCCTCAGGCTTTCGATGTCGGCGGCACGAATTGCGTCGGCCATGTTGGCGATCAGCCGTCGAATATCGCCCTCGACGGCTCCGTTTGTTGCGGCCATGATTCAGTCTCCAATCTTTCGGGAATTCGTCTTGCCCCTGCTCGACGACCGACCGGTCAGCGGCAGCAGCACGCGAATTGCCTATGCGGCTAGGTTCGCTCCTGTCCCGAGCCGACGGATGAGCGATCCAAAGGCCGCGAGCTGTTGTTCGATGAGGTCGCGAGTGGCCTGGTCGGTGAGAGCGCCCGTCTCCGGGTCGAATTTTCGCGCACACTCGCCGATGAACACCTCAGGCGCATTGAGCAGGACGGCATCGAGCGCAGCCAAGACCTTTCGCAGATCGTATTGCATGCGGGCGGCGCCGATCGGGCTCGGCGAGGCGGACAAGACCGCCATCGCCTTGCCGGCGAACGGTTGGCCGGGGCTGGCGGAAACCCAATCCAGGGCGTTCTTCAGGGCGCCGGGGATGGTGCGGTTGTATTCGGGCGAGCAGATGATCACCCCATCGGCGGCGCGCATCGCATCGGCAAGCGCCAGGACCTGCCGCGGGTACCCGCCCGTGGCGAGAACGTCCGTGTCGAGCGGAGGAAAGTCAGCAAAGGACGGTGCGGACGTCACCTGCATGTCTTTTGGCGCAAGTGCGGGAAGCGCGCGCTGGGTCATGGCGTTGAACGAGCCTTTGCGCAGCGACCCGCAGATGGTGAGAACTTTCAGGGGCATTGTCGTCTCCGTTTCGGTGGCGCCCGTTATTCGCGTCGGCGCGTCGTACCGATGCGTTTCTTGTGCTGTCATGACGAAACGGGATGGGTCTGGCGTGACATGAAGCGAAGATTTCTTGCGGAGCCTATGTCGCCAATTGGGCGTCGCGCCGGAAGATTTCGGGCGGCTCCGTGACGCCACAACGGGTGCCGCGGCTGCCAGCCGAGCTCGCGCCTGCCTTGGCGTTCGATCCAGCGCGATGGTGACGAAATAGGGGCGGTCGGAATATTCGATGTGGGTCTCTTCTCGGACATCGCGTGAGGCGATCGGGAGACTGATTCAGGCGTAGCGCCAGAGGACCATGGCAGCGACCGTAATGGCCAGCAGCAAGGCTGTGCCGATCGGCCGCTTGCGCCGGTGAAGCCACTTCAGTGCAGCGCGGACTTGTCCAGGTGGCGCAGCTTGTCGGGATTGCGCACGACATAGACGGCGGCGATCTTGCCATCGCGAATGTCGAACGCCGTCGTCTGCGGCACGCCATCGAACTCCATGGTCACGTAGCCAGGCAGGCCGTTGATGAAGCGGAAAGACGGCTGCGGCACGGGCTTGTCCGCTAACACCGCCGCGATCCGCCTGAATGCCGCCATGGCATGTTCGATGCCAAGCAGGGGCGCCGGCGCGGCCGGCCGCTTGCCGCCGCCGTCGGCATAGATTGCGATGTCATCAGTGAGCAGCGCCTGCAGGGCCGCCATGTCGCCGTTATGCGAGGCGGTGAAGAAGGCCTGCGCGATCTCGAAACCGCGCTCCTTGGGCAAGCTATAGCGCGGCCGCGCCTGCTTCAGGTGATCGCGCGCACGTTTCGCCAGTTGTCGGCACGTTGCCTCGTCGCGGCCGATGGTTTCGGCAACATCGGCGAAGGCGACATCGAAGACGTCGTGCAGCAGGAACGCCGCGCGCTCCAGCGGCGACAGCCGCTCCAGCGCCATCATCAGGGGCAGCGTGACGTCGTCCGCCTCGTCTTCGTCCTCGACCAGAGGTTCCGGAAGCCAGGGCCCAACATAGGTCTCGCGACGCGCACGCGCCGATTTCAGCTCGTCGAGGCAAAGGCGCGTCACCACGCGGCGCAAGAAAGCCTCCGGCACACGCACGACGGTACGGTCGGCGGCCTGCCATCGGATGAACGCCTCCTGCACCACATCCTCGGCATCGGCGACCGAGCCCAGCATGCGATAGGCAATCCGCGTCAGGCGAGGCCGCAGCGGGTCGAACAGCGCTGCGGCCTCGCTCGAAGGGGCGCTCGCGGTCACGCCGCCTTCCTCTCGCCCACCTGCGTGGCAGGGATACGCAAGCCGACGTTGAGTCTGTTGAAGCTGTTGATAGCCCCGATCATCAGGGTCAGCATCACCTGCTCCTTCTCGCTGAACTGCGCTGCGACGGGCGCGAAGTCAGCGTCCGGAGCTCCGGTCTCGGAAAGCCGGGTCAACGCCTCGGTCCAGCCGAGCGCCGCTCGCTCGCGCTCGCTGAAGAGCGAGGATTCGCGCCAGGCGCTGAGAATGTACAGCCGCGCCGGGCCCTCGCCCGACTTGAGCGCGTCCTCGGTATGCATGTGCAGGCAGGGGGCACAGCCATTGATCTGCGAGGCGCGAATCTCCACGAGGTTGACCAGGCTCTTCTCGAGCCCCATGCCGGCCACGGTCGTGGCATAGTCGATGAGCGGCCGCACGAGGG
The DNA here is from genome assembly GCA_963784605.1 of uncultured Alphaproteobacteria bacterium. Lineage (GTDB taxonomy): Bacteria > Pseudomonadota > Alphaproteobacteria > Rhizobiales > Kaistiaceae > CAVSRC01. The sequence continues at coordinate 66,957 of CAWARW010000003.1, read as the reverse complement.
CGAAATTCTCGGCGGCACCAAGATTGATGCGGGCGGTCATGGCGGGATCCTTTCGTCTTGGGGTGGTTCCGACAACAAGACGAGATGACACGCGCCAAACGTGACATGGGTATCGGGAATTTTCGTGGCGCCTGGTCGCTCGCCGAACACCCTCGCAGGGATTGACCATTTTCGGACATCTCGAGTAGCCGGAGATCGGTCTGCTGGAGCGGTGGTCGACAAGAATCGGCGTGCACGACGCTCGCGCGCTGCGGCGGCCTCCGCCGCATTCCGCCGGTTGCCCAGCCTCGCACCGCGAGCCTTCCTCGCCGCCAGTGCTGCCTTGGTGCGCTCCGAGATCAGACGGCGCTCCTTCTCGGCCAGTGCAGCGTAGAGGTGCAACATGAAGGGATCGGCATCTCTTCCCAGCTCAGCAACGATGAAGGGCACGCGTTGGGCCATCAGGCCCGATATGAAGGCGACGTCGCGGGATAGCCGATCGAGCTTGGACACAATGATTGGGCATTTCTTCTGCCGCCCTGTGGCCAGCGCTGCCGCGAGTTGAGGCCTCCGGTCGACGGCATCGCTCCCCTTGCCGGTCTCGACCTCGACGAACTCCGCGGTCAGGTCGAATCCTTCGGCTGCGGCGAACCGGGTCACCGACTCCCGCTGGGCCTCGATACCGAGGCCAGATCGACCCTGACGGGCGGTGGAGACGCGATAGTAGGCAATGACTTGTTGCATCGCGACAAACTCCGGAAGTCCCCCGAGACGGCTCGGATGTCCGGAATGCGCCAGTAACAGACATGGGAGTGGCCCTCGACGCGCGGTCACTGAACGGATCAATCCGGGAGGCCAGCCTTTGCAAGCCCCTCCCCGATCCGACCGGCGTCTGTGGAGTTTTTGAAAGGTAAAATGCTAAGGCGTTGGTTTAGCGAGCATTCCGGATTGATCTTCTTTAGTTCAATCCAAATGCGTTGGGCTCCAGGGAACAGAATTCGGCACGGATTTACACCAAGCCGCCCGTCAACCGCCTCGCTCTCACGGGGAGCAGGTTGTTGAGGTTCCACAGCCAGCCAGCCCCACCCCACAGCTTTTGGGTTCAGTCGCGCGTCTGTGTGCTCTTTCGGTGAATTGACACAACTTCCGGCGTGAACCAGATTTGGTCTGCCCGAATGTGGGCAAAGGGAGGAAGAAAAAGATGCGTAATATGCGAAAGATGGCGCTGCTCGGCAGCGTCGTCGCGTTGGCGTTGGCTTTTGGTGCACCCGCCGAGGCGGCCGGGAAACAATTGAAGATATTGGTTTCGATGCCGAATATGGCCTTCCCGTTCTTCGTGCACATGCTCGGCGCGGTCAAAGCTGAAGCCACGAAGCTTGGCGACATTGAGATCGTGGGGGCCGATGGCCAGGGCTCGTCACCGAAGCAGACGGCCGACGTCGAAGCGGGGATCACCCAGGGCGTTGACGGCATCGTTATCAGCCCAAATGAGGTCGATGCTCTGGCGCCCGCGCTCCAGGAAGCGGTTGATGCGAAGATTCCGGTCGTCACCATCGACCGTCGCGTCTTGTCAGTGCCGGGCATCCTTGCCCACGTCGGCGCCGATAACGTGAAGGGCGGCGAAGCTCAGGGTCAGCTCATCATGAAGCTGTTTCCGAATGGCGCCACCATCATGAACCTGCAGGGGCAGTCGGGCTCCAGTCCGGCCATCGACCGCAACAAGGGCCTGCACAACGTCCTCGACACCGCCAAGGACAAGTACAAGATCGTGTTTGAAGACACGGCCGCTTTCGACCGGTCGAAGGGCATGTCGATGACCGAGTCCGCGCTCGACGGCATGACCACCCCGCCCGATGTGATCGTGTGCGCCAACGACGATATGGCGCTGGGCGCGCTCGAAGCGCTGAAGGCCCGCAATCTCATCGGCAAGGTTGCTCTGATCGGCTTTGATGCTCTGCCCGAGGCCCTCGGCCAGATCCGCGACGGCAACATGACCGCCACCATCGAGCAGATGCCGGGTGGTCAGAGCACCGGGGCGCTTGACACACTCGTGTCGTACCTCAGGGACGGCAAGGAGCCCGCTCAGAAGGTTACGCTCCTGACCCCGATCGCGATCACCAAGGACAATCTCAATCAGGCCGAACGTCTGAGCGAGGTGAAGTAGTCCAACGCAGGGCGCGCGTGGGGGTACTGCGCGCGCCCAATTTCCTCGCGCACTGGTCCGCAGCACGTGCATGTCTGAATCGATTCTCGATATGACCGGGATCACCAAGCGCTTTCCCGGCGTGACCGCGCTCGATTCGGTCGATTTCTCGGTTGGTCCTGGGGAGATCCATGCGCTCCTTGGCGAAAACGGAGCGGGCAAGTCGACGCTTCTGAAGATCCTGTCAGGCGCGCAACAGCAAGACAGCGGTGCCATCGTCTTTGCGGGAACGCCCGCGGTGCTGCACACGCCGCACGACGCTCAGAAACTGGGCATCGTAACCATCTACCAGGAACTGACGCTGTCTCCGAACCTCACGATCGCGGAGAACGTCTTCATCGGGCGGGAACCGGGACCGCGACCCTTTGTCAGTTGGCGCAAACTGGCCAGCGAAACCCGGGCGATCACCGAACGGCTGGGGCTTGAACGCGACCCGATGACGCTCGTCCACGATCTAAGCGTGGCCGAGCAGCAACTTGTCGAGATCGCGCGCGGGCTGTCGATGGCGTCGCGACTGATCGTGATGGACGAGCCCACCTCGGCCTTGAGCTCGACCGAGGTCGAGAAGCTCTTTGGCATCATCCGTGATCTCCGGGCAAGCGGGCTCAGCATCATCTTCGTGACGCACCGTCTCGAGGAGGTGATGTCGCTTTGCGACCGGTACACCGTGCTTCGCGATGGACGCCAGGTCAGCACCGGTTCGGTAGACGGCACCAGCATCGATGACCTGATCCGCCTTATGGTTGGTCGGGAAGTGAACGAATTCTACGCTCGCGGCGAGACGGGCGAGCTTGGTGGCGTCGTGCTCAAAGTCGAGGCGCTCACCCGCCGTGGAAACGCGCAGGATCCGCACGCGACGGTCCTCGATAATGTCGATCTGGAGGTTCGGCGCGGCGAGATTCTTGGCGTCGCCGGGCTGGTCGGGGCCGGCCGCACCGAGATGGCGCGAGCGATCTTTGGCGCCGATGCTTTCGACAGCGGTCGCATTCTGGTCGATGGCGCCGAGGCACATATCCGCTCGCCGCAAGACGCGATCCGTTACGGCATCGGGCTCGTCCCGGAGGACCGCAAGCAGCAGGCGCTCTTTCTGTCGTTGGCGGTGCGCGCGAATCTCAGCATGGCGGTTCTCCCTCGGATCAGCCGATGGGGGGTCTTCGTCGACGAGGGCGCTGAACTGGACCTGGTCGACGAGTTTCAGCGCGCGCTCAACATCCGCATGACCGGGGCCGACCAACTGGTCGCCAACCTGTCCGGTGGCAATCAACAGAAGGTCGTGCTTGCTCGCTGGCTTGCGGTTCGCCCCAAAGTGCTGATCGTCGATGAGCCGACCCGAGGCATCGATGTCGGTGCCAAGGTCGAAGTGCATAATCTTCTGTTCCAGATGGCCCAATCGGGGATCGCGATCGTCGCCATATCGTCGGAACTGCCGGAGGTGCTTACAATCAGCGACCGCGTCGTCACGCTGCGCGAAGGGCGTGTTACCGGCCAGATCGGACGCGCCGAGGCAACCCAGGAAAAGCTGATGGCGATGATGACATTGGGCGCGAAAGCGGTATGAGGGGTAGCTCGGATGGCTGACGTAGGCCACACGGAATCAACGGGTACAGCGCGGTTTGACGTGATCGGGTTTCTTGCCCGATTCGCGCCGTTGATCTTTCTGATCGTCCTGATGGCCGCCTTTGCCATCGGCGAACCACGTTTCCTCAGCCCGTTCAATCTCCTCAACGTCATGCGTCAGGTTTCGATCGTCGGGCTCCTCGCGGTGGGCATGACGTTTGTCATCCTGACCGCCGGTATCGACCTGTCGGTTGGTTCGCTGCTGGCGTTTAGTGGCATTGTCGCTGCGGCGGTCGCGAAGGGCGGTCTCGCCAATCGTTTCACCGTGGGCTCGGGTGAAGAAATCCTCGGTTATGGCTGGGGAGCGGCGGTGCTCGCGGCGGTCCTGATCGGCACCGCCGGCGGCTTCGTGCAGGGCTATGCAATCACGCGGCTAAAGGTCCCGCCCTTCGTCGTCACCCTTGGTGGAATGTCGGCGTGGCGTGGTGCGGCGCTGCTGTTCGGCAATGGTGGGCCGATCAGCGGATTCGATGCGGCCTACGTATGGTGGGGGCAGGGCAAGATCGGGATCATTCCGGTGCCGGTTATCCTCTTCCTCTTTTGCGCCATCGCCGCCCATATTGTGCTGCGCTACACCCGCTATGGCCGCCAGGTCTATGCCGTCGGCGGCAATCCGGAAGCGGCGCGGCTCTCCGGCCTCAACGTAAACCGCATTATTCTCAGCGTTTACATGCTGATCGGATTCTTCGCCGGGCTCGGCGCTTTCGTCCTGTCGGCACGGCTCAATTCCGCCGAGGCGGTTGCCGGTACCGGCTACGAGCTCACAGTGATCGCTTCGGTGGTCATCGGCGGCACCAGCCTGTTCGGCGGCGTTGGCACGATCTTCGGTACGGTGATTGGCACGCTGCTCATCGGCATCCTGCTCAACGGCTTGGTTCTGATGAACATCTCCTCATACATCCAACAGATCATCATCGGTTTCATCATTGTGCTCGCCGTCGCCTTCGATACGTTCGCCAAATCGCGGAAGCGCACCACCTGACGCGGCATCGGTGTTCCCCGACAGACGGTCCTGCGCGGAATCTCCTGGATCGATGGATGCTCTCGAAAAACACCAGTGTCGGCTGAAACCCGCACTTCCCCGTTATTGGCACATCCCCAATGGGAGTTTGTCATGGCCATGTCCGCCAAAATAAGAAGCGCCTTTGAACAAGGCGAAGGGGTGCTGCGTCTTGCCCCGGTTTTCGTGCCCCGCCGGTTCTCCTCGGCCGGAAAGCGCCTCAGGCTGCATCCGGATGACTACTACGCGCTGGGTACGGCCCGCGGCTCGATCAAGGAGCGCTGGTTCTCATCGGTGATCGCCGCCATGAACGGTCCGCTGGCGCCGGCGGACGAGGGCATGAGCTATGTCGATCCGACCGGCCGTCCGCAGGACAAGTTCCTGTTCCGCGATACGATCGAGGAATTGGGAGCCGAGATCATCGGTACGGAGCTCAAGGAGAAGTTCGGCACCTGGCCGATGTATTCCAAGTACTTCGACTACAACGCGCCGCTTTTCCTGCACCTGCATCTGCGCGAGGAAGACGCTCGCCGCGTCGGCCGCAAGGGCAAGCCGGAGGCCTATTATTTCCCGCCGCAGCTCAACAACCACCCGGGCCTGTTCCCCCACACCTATTTCGGCTGGGATCCGGACATGACCAGGGAGGAGGTGCGGGAGCGCCTCGCCGTCTACCGCGAAACCGATAACCGCGTCACCGAACTGTCCCGCGCCTATCGCATCCAGCTCGGCACCGGCTGGTACACCCCGCCAGGCGTCGTCCACGCCCCCGGCTCCTATCTCACCTACGAGCCGCAGTGGAACAGCGACGTCAACAGCGTCTACGAGAACGTCGTCAACCACGAGGTCTATCCATACGAGTTCCTGGTGGAAAACTGCCCCGAGGAGAAGAAAGAGGACCTCGACTACGTGATGAGCCTGATGGACTGGGAACAGAACGTCGACCCGTCCTATCGCAAGACCTATTTCCGTCCACCGCTGATCGCCTCCGAAAGCGAGCAGCATGTCGAAAAATGGGTCGTCTACAGCACCGGCTACATCGCCGCCAAGGAACTGACGGTCTATCCGGGGGCAAGCGTAACCATCCGCGATGCCGCTGCCTATGGCTGCATCATGACGCAAGGACATGGCAAAATTGGTGTCTTTGACGCCGAGACGGCGATCATGCTGCGTTTCGGCTCATTGTCGGCGGACGAGTACTTTGTCAGCGAGCAAACGGCGAAGGCGGGTCTGCGCATCACCAATCTCAGCCGGATCGAGCCATTGGTCATGCTCAAGCACTTTGGGCCCAACGCCGGCGATCCGAAGTTGGCCTGAAGTGCGTGCGGTGCCGGGCTCTCTCCCCGCAGCACTGTTCGCAGTCGCATTTCTGACGTCCGGCATCGAGCATCACGACGCTGCCGACATGCTTGGACAGGTCCAGCATCTTGATTGCGGCATTTGGTGGCGTTGTGGCGACCTCAACGTCGCGTCCGACAAGAGGATCGCCGTCCATCGATGAGAGCATGATGACCAACCGGTCCGACGCTGAAACGTAGCCGATCACACAGGTGTGGACGACGGTCGCCGGGCAAAGGCTCAAGACCGGCTGACGGGCCGCCGCCGGCACGGGACCCGGAACGCAACACAAGATGACGACCAACAGAGCGCAGAACGATCGGCCGGCAACTTGGTGCCACGTCAGCGATGTCTGGTCGATTGTGATCATACGGTTCACGCGGTTTCTCGCAGTACGGCGATCGGCGAATGCTCGACGCGGCGCCCGGCAATCGCTACAGCGACGGCAACCGAGGCAATCGTCGTTGCGAACAGCACACTGATATAGGGCCAGGGTACCGTCAGGCCTTCCGGCGGCGGATCGAAGACCCCGGTCAAGAGCTTGACAAGCATCCACGCGACCACCGAGCCAGTAACGGTTCCGCTGATCAAGCCGGCAACGAGGATCAGCGCGGCTTCACCTCTCAGAAAGGCGAGCAGCTGATACGGCCTTGCTCCGAGAGCCGACATGATGGCGAAGCTGCGCCGGCGATCGAGCACGCCGAGGGCGAGCACCAGCCCCGCGGCGCAGCCGGACAGGATAACTGCATAGCCAAGCTCCAGTTTTGTCAGCCCGCCTAAGTCGACGGCGGTAAGGCTCGATCCGATGAGCCGCGTCGCCTCGTTGAGGTCGCTCACCTTCACGCCGGGAAGGTCCTTGATGACCCGCATCACCCTGTCATGCACAGCGGTCGGATCCCCGGCCGTTTTGAGAAGGACAACCTCCCTGGAAAGGTCACCGGTGACGCTCGCCACGTACCTGGCGTTCGCGACGAGGAAGGAGTCCTTTGGCGCCGTGGGAAATTCGCGAACAACACCGACAAACCGGAAATGGACGACGTGATACTGATGATCGGCGGCACTCTGCAGCCGGAGGTTGATCGTGTCGCCGGGCTGGAGTTGGAAGTCGTTAACGGTCTCCTCCGATACCAGGACACCATCTGGCGTGGCGCGTAGGGCAGCCAGTGTTCCCCGCCAATCGCCGCTGGCGAAGTAGGCGTTCGACATAGTCGTCGCGCGCCAGATCGCGTCGGGGTCGATGCCGTAAAGGTCCTGCAAGTCCGTACCCACATAAGCAAATCGATGCTGGATCGGCACCGCCGCTGCGACCCCGTCCACCGCTTGCAACTTAACGAGTGCTCGGCCAGCCGGTGCTGAAGGTGTCCCGGTCACGGTGACGTCGGCGCCATTGGTCAGTTCGGCGTCGACGCGCGACTGCGCCTGATAGGTCGCATTGAAGATCGCCGTGGAAATAGCGAAGGCGATGGCGAGGCCGGTAAGCGCGGCCCCGGCGGCGATGCGCTTCGGCTGCCGAGCCAGTGCCCCGGCGACAAGAGGCGCAAAGGAGCCGGAAACCAGGCCGATCACACCGGTGAGGAACGAGCGACCGCGAGTGAGGCTGAAGTGCATGATGCGCAGCAGGAGCAGTCCCATCCCCAGCCAGAACAGCAACGGCGCGAGGAACGACCAGTAGTCGATCGAAATGGCAGCGACACCTTCCGGTGCGAGCACAACCTGGTAGCCCGTTGCCGCCGTCTGCCAGAAGATGATCCCGGCCAGACCCAGAAGCACGAGGTCCAGATAGGTCCGTGCCCACAACGGCGGGCGCTCCGCGCCGATGAAGGCCCGCCCGGCCGTGATCGTCACGTTGCGCGCATCCCACCACGCGGGAGCCAAGACTGCCGCCAATGACAGGACAATGCCGATGCCCGCCGCGATCGCGATCCAGACCATCTCATGAGCGGTGAACAGCCCGGTTGAGAACAACAGCCACGACGCCAGTTCGCCGATCGCGACCCCGATCGACGATCCTACGATGCCGACCGTCAATGCTTCCGATGCAGCAAATCGGACGAGCAGCGATGTTGATCCACCTCTAAGCCGCAGCAGGGATTGATCCCGTCGACGTCGCCATGCACCAGAATGCGCAACCGCAAATGTCAGCAGGACAGCGATGGCGATGCCGGGTGTGCCGAGAAAGAAGAAGAGGATGCGAGCATACGATGCGTCCTCGCGCGCGGTACCCAAAACGGCTGCGAGGTTGTTGGAAAGCAGCGCATTGCCGGCGACGCGGGCATCGAAGTTGTGGCCCTGGCTGCTGGTCAGCAAGTAGGCGGCTTGCGGATCGCTCGGAAGGCGGGAGTGGTCGAGCTTGGCGTGGATCTGCATGCGAATGCTGTCGGGCCGCACCTGCGCCTGTTGATCGAACAACTCATGCCACTTGTCGATAGGCAGGATGAGGACATTGTCCGGCGGCGCCTGCGGCGCGGCATTGGGAGGGAGGCCGATCCCCTGGAACATTGAGTCTGCGTTCGGCAGGTCGACGACGCCATCGATTGGGACGGTTGCATTGGCCAGGCCAGGGCGGTGGATTGTGACGGTATCGCCAGGGCCGACATGGAGATTGGCAGCCGTCTGCTGGGCGACGAGGATGCCCGGTGAGCCCAGCAACGGCCGAATGTTGCCCGGGAACTTCGCACTATAGGAGGCAGGCATGCCCAGCACCTGACCGGGCCCTGTCACCTGCACCGTGCCACCCGCGGATGCTTCGAAACCGTCAACCGAGGCATAGCCAACAGTTTCAACTTGCGCGACACGCGCCGCCGCGTTCATTGCGGCGCGAACGGTGGCTTCCGGAGTTCCCGGGACGGGCTGGACTTGCCAGTCGATCGGCACATTGGCGGTCGCTCTTCCCGTCATCTCCGCCGCACTGGAGAGCATGAAGGACCCCAGAGCGACGATAAGACCAACGGTGACCGCGATCCCGCCGACTGTTCCAAGGACGATGCCGGTCCGCGTCCTGGCCAAGCCTATGAGCCAAGTCGAGATCATGGGTTTGAGCCTCCATTTGAGGTGCTGAGACGGCCATGCTCCATGTGCCAAACCTCGTCGAAAGCCTCAGCGACTTCAGCGTCATGAGTTGCAACGATCAGCGCGCATTCGCTGGCTTCGGCCCATGCGATCAGCGTTGCGATCACTTGGCGGCCAGTGGCGTGATCGAGTTGCCCGGTCGGCTCGTCGGCAAGAAGCAGCCGCGGACCGCTTGCCATGGCCCGCGCCAAGGCGACGCGTTGCGCTTGCCCGCCCGACAACTCGTCGGGAAGCTTGTCGGCTAGATCGACCAATCCGAACCGCGACAATTCGGAGAATGCGGTATCTTCGGGCCGTCCATCACTGCCGAGCACGAAGATCGGCAGGGCAACGTTTTCCCAGACACTTAGGAAGGGCACGAGGCTTGGAGCCTGGAAGGCGACCGAGATCTTCCCCGGCACCAAGCCATTGCCATCGCCGAGTGCGGGCCATTCGATGCGTCCGTCGCTGGGCCGGTCGAGGCCGGCCATTAGGTGCAGAAGGGTCGATTTGCCGCTGCCCGAGGCACCCATGATGGCGACCCTTGTCGCCGGACGAATGGCGCACGTCGCGGACTTGAGTGCCTCGATATCCGTGCTGCCTTGCCGGTAGCGTCGGCTGACGCTGGTAGCACTCACCAGATTCGCAGTGTTCTTGCGTTCATTCATCGCTAAGCCGTCCATCACGGAGCCGCAGCGTGCGGTCGGCCGCTTGTGAGACAATCGAACTATGGGTCGCGACGAGGATCGCGGTGCCATCCTTTCTCCGCTCAACCAGGTCTTCGATGATGCGCCGTTCGGTCTCGGCATCGACCTCGGCGGTGGGCTCGTCACAGAGCAGGATCTGAGGCTCGACCGAGAGGGCGACGGCAAGGCCGGCGCGAGCCGCCTCGCCGCCGGAGAGCTCGGCTGGCAACGCGTTCCAATGTGCCGACAAGCCAAATCGCGCCACCAAGGCCGAGACCTTTTCGCCGTCGCGTTTCCTCGCAAGTTTCTGCTGGAGCCGGATGTTCTCTGCGACAGTCAGGTGATCGACCAGATTGCCCGACTGCATGAACACGCCGATGTACTTGGCTCGCATTGATGCCCGAGCATATTCCGGGCGGCGGCTGAGGCGCAGGCCGGCGATATCCACCTGCCCGCCATCCGGTTCATCGAGTCCAGCGAGCAGGTGCAAGAGCGTCGACTTGCCGCTGCCGGACGGACCCATGAGGGCGACAATCTCGCCAGCACCTACGGACAACGACACGCCGCGCAGAGCCACGACCTCGGAATCGCCGGTGTGATAGAAGCGGTAAAGCTCAGTTGCTTCAACTGGCACTGTCATCTCATTGCCAGCGAAACGAGTCGGCCATCAGCAACCAGGCATCGACATTGTCCGCCCCTTGGGGCGCCGCCATATCCAGCGTCGCGAGCTTGCCGCTCTTGTAGAAGAGGTAGCGATCATGCTCGAGGCGGACCTGCTTGTTGGTCACCGGGTTTGGATCAGAGTTGGACGTGTAGGCGATCATGACAGCAGTGCTGCCACCGACCTTGACATCCTTGACCTGACTGACCTTTACCGCGTGGCCCATGCTCTCCAGGTCGGGCAGCTGCGTATTCTTGACCGATGCCATGGTCGGCACCGCCGATTGGGCGGAAACGATGATGTCAATGGTGTTGTATTTGTCCGCGAAGTGCGCCGATGACGAATCTGTCTTGCGTGCCCAGCCTTCGGGTACCTTTATGGTGAAGCCGAGGGGCGAGGCGTAGGGTACGAAAGTCTGTGTGTCCGGTATATCGCCAGGCGGATTGTGCTCGGGCGCAACGGCCTTCTCGGCGGCATAGGCAGGAGCTTGTGGGGCGGCAACCATTCCGGCCGCCAGCACCACCGCAAAGGCAACCAACAGCGGCGATGCTTTTGCTTGAGCGATCTTGCGAGGCGTCATGTTCTCTCCAGTCAGGTTCGCGTTGCGGTTCCCCAGCGCGCCTGAATGGAACACGTCAGAATTAGAAGCCAATTAGGTTGCGACGCCGCGCTGGGGCTTGGCAGCGGTGTACAATCCACAGCGATTGGGTGCGCGTACCCGATGTGCCTATTGCTTTCGCGCGGAGAATTGCCACGGAAAGGTCAAGAAGTCGCCGCACGTGGCCACGGGCTTATCGATTGCAAAGGTGAACCGGTTCAGATGCGGGTTTTGTTGGTAGAAGACGACATGATGGTCGGTCGCAACCTTGACCGGGCTCTGACGGATTCGGGGATGGCGGTCGACTGGGTGAGGAGCGGTGCTGACTGCGTCGCCGCTATGCACCACAGCACCTACGGAATTCTGCTCCTCGACCTCGGGCTACCAGACGGGACAGGCCTCGACATCCTGCGCAGGCTGCGCGAGGAGAAGAAGAATGTGCCTGTCGTTATCATCACCGCACGAGACGATATTGCCACGCGCATTGCCGGCCTCGACAGCGGCGCCGACGACTATGTAGTCAAGCCTTTCGATTTTGACGAGCTCAGCGCGCGCATCCGCGCCGTCCTTCGCCGGCACGAAGGGCACAGTAGTTCGACCATTGTGGCCGGTCGTGTCGAACTGGATATCGCGCGGCACGCGGCAACGTTTGATCGGCAGACATCAGTTTTGCCGCACAAGGAATTTGCATTGCTGCGAGCCTTGGCCGAGCACCCGGGTACGATCCTCTCCCGGCGCCAGCTGGAGGATCATCTCTACGACTGGGGAAACGAGGTCGAGAGCAACGCCGTCGACGTACTGATCCACTACATTCGGCGGAAGTTTGGCAAGGATATCATCCGCAATGTTAGGGGGGTTGGCTGGATGATCCCTGGTCAGCACTCGTGAGATCACTGCGCACCCAACTGCTGGCTTCGCTGTTCGCCCTGGTCACAATTCTAGGCGCCCTCGGCGGTGTCGGCGCCTATCTGGTCAGCCGCGGCGAGGTCGATCAGTCGCTTGATGGACAGCTTCGTCAGATCGCGCTGAACGTCGGCGACACCGACAACCCGGTCAGTCCGGACCGCGCCGACGGCGTGAATCTGGACCCGGAGGATGCGTTCGTAGTCACCATCTGGGATTTCGTTGGAGCACCGCTCTCCTCCGATCCTTCGTTTCATCCACCCCGGCCGAGCGACACCGGCTACGTGAACTTCGCGGCTCAGGGCGAGCGATGGCGTGCCTATGCACTGGTCGGCCCGACCCGCACCGTTCAGGTGGCTCAGCGGACGGTGGTGCGCGATGAATTTGCAGCGGATTCCGCTTTGCGTGCCGTCATACCGTTCGCGGCCATGATCCCGCTCGGTTGGCTGGTCGTCGGCTTGGTCGTTGGACGAGTTCCTGCGGCCGATCCTCGGCGTCACCGAGCAACTGCGCCACTGGGGCAAGTTCCGAACGAATCCGCTTGTTCTGGACGACGTTCCCAACGAGATCATGCCGCTGGCGCTGGCAACCAATGACCTCGTGACACGCCTGCAGAGCCAGCTCGAGTTCCGCGAGCAGTTCATCTCGGATGCCGCCCATGAACTCCGCACACCGCTCACCGCTTTGCGTCTTCAGACTCGCAATCTGGAAGCCAGCGCCAGTTCGGCGAATGAGGCCGCGCTGCTTTCCGAGATGGAGAAGGGCGTGCTCCGGATGTCGGATATGGTGTCGAAGATGTTGCAACTGGCGAGAGCAGACGCATCGGTCGCAGTCCGCATTTCAGTCATCGTCGACCTCAATGCGGCGATCGCGAACTCGCTTGAGCAGGTCATGCCGATGGCAATCGACAAGGAGATCGACCTGGGCGTGACGGAATCAGTTCCGGCAACCGTGTTTGCCGATCCCGAAGAAATCCACACCCTGGTGACCAATCTTGTCGAAAATGCTGTCCGCTACACGCCCAGGGGCGGCATTGTCGACGTGTCGCTGGAGCGGTCCGCATCGGATGTGAGGCTCGGTGTCCGCGACACGGGGCCGGGCATTCCGGAGCACCTCCTGCAACGGGTGTTCGGACGGTTCGTCAAGGTCAATGCATCGGACGGTGAGGGTAGTGGTCTGGGCCTGTCCCTGGTCCACGCAATCGCAGAACGCTGCGGCGGACACGTGACGCTTGCCAATCGGCAAGACCATCAGGGGCTGATCGCCAGCGTTTCGTTTCCGCTGACGCAGCCGGCGCCGTGAACGCGACGGTCAGGTGTCCGCTGGATATGAACGTGGCGCGTGATATGGCCTTGTTGTTGCGCCACCGGGGCCGCTCTCCCTGACGGTGCGCTAACCTAAGGTCGCGATGACAACGGCCTTTCAGAAGAGCTCGTGTCGGGGTCGCGTTGAAGACGCCGGCCATGGCCCGGTCGGCACGGGAGACCTGGAAGGTCCGATAGACCGTTGGCCCCACTTGACGCTGAATGGTGCCCAGCGACGTCAGGTTGACGAAGCACCGACGCCGCAAAAGACCGGGCGAAGAACAGTCTGTAGTCAACAACCTGCACCGTCGTGAACGCCGTCGTCGTCAGGAACCCGAGGCCGATGTGGTGGACGAGCACAAGCTCGCCATTGCCGACGGCGTTCCTCAATGAGAACACCGGCCCGTTGGCGGCGACGCCGGTCAGCGCACCGGTCTGAGCACCGAAGGCGAAATAGCCCGTCAGCTCGAACGGCCTCAAGCGATGCTCGCAGAGCACTCTTGCTCGCATCGACGGCTGCCATGCTGCCGGTATTGGGATCTTCCAGGACTGCCATGATGATCACCCGATCTGGTAGTTGACCTTGATGTTGCGTTTGGCTGCCCCGCCCCGCGGAGCGGACCAGTAGACGGTCGCCTGTCCGGCGCCGGGCGAGGCGGCGAAGGTGATGCCGGGGTACATCTGCGCCTCGTCCGCGCGGGTGCCTTTGCCCGTGTACGGTCCGGGAGCGAGTTGAACGAGGAGCTTCGAAGTCGACTTGTTGGCGGCGTCGGTCAGCGTGAACTTGCCGCTGTGTTGGGCGACAGCGCCGAGATTGATCTCAGCCGTGGCGATCAGCTTTCCGGGCTCGGAAAGAATGCGACCCGAGGACCGGTCGATGGAGAAGGCGACGAAATAGGCCGAGCCGTCTGGGCCGACCTTGAAGGCGAAGTTGTCGTCGCCAAGGAGGCCGTTCTCCGCCCGGCCCGACCAATTGTCCTCGAAGAGCAACGACGCCGTCTTGGCAGCGGCTTCCTTGTTGACGAGGAAGCGAAGGTCGCCGCTGCCGCCATTGGCGAACTCGAGGGCCGCGAAGAGGACGGCGTTGCTCTTGACCGCCAGCTTGTTGGTCGAGTTGGCGCTGGTGTTGACGCCGAGCATCGACAGGTTCTGAAACGCCAGCACCGATACGAGATCGACCCAGACTGGGCCGGTAAAGATCAGAAGGCGCTGCTCGTCGGCGAGGCAGGCGAGCATTCCCCGCTCGCCCGCGGCAGCACGTCACGCGCCATTGCCGAGATCGCCAGGACTGAGATATCCGTCGTAGAATCGACGCACGAACGGCATCATGTCGACGGCAAGCTTGCGCCGAGCCCTCTCGGCGGAGGACAGCGGTTTGTCGAGGCTCTCGGCGATCTGCGCCAGAACCGCATCGCGGTCGATCCGCGTGAACCTGCCCTCGGCATAGACGACTTCGCCGCCGACCATCACCGTGTCGATGGCCTCCTTCCGTGCCCGGTGCACGAGCACGTCCACAGGCGACATGGCTTCGTCCTGGTAGGGCCAGGTGACCCGGCCCCAGTCGAACAGGACGATATCCGCGGCGCGCCCGACATCGATGCGACCGATGCGATCGCCGAAGGGGGTCGTCCAGGCACCGTTCTCGGTCGCCATGCGCAGGACCTCGGCAGGCGTCGGCGCGCGTGCGTCGATGCCGGGTGACCGGTGCGCCAGCAACACCAAGCGCATCTCCTGCAACATGTCACGGTCATCGTTGATTCCGGCCTCGTCGATGCCGATCGCCACCGGAATCCGCCGATCGAGCATCTTCGCAAGCGGGGCAACTCCGCTCTTCAGACGAAAATTGGACGAGCAGTTGTGACAGACCATGGTGCCGGAATGGGCGCAGATATCGAGATCCTCCTCGCTCATCCAGACACCGTGGCCGATGGTCAGTCGGGGGCCTGCGAGCCCCATCCGCTCGATATAGGCCATTGCGGTGCCGCCTGTACGCTTATTCGCATATGCCTTTTGGTAAGGCGTCTCGACAAGATGCATGTGCATCGGTGCGCCGGTCTCGGCAGAGAGCGCAGCGGCCCGTTCCAGGGCAGCATCGGAAAGCCAGTGAAGGTTGGAAGGCGCTATCTGGATGGCGATGCGGGGATGGCCCTCGTAGCGACGGCGCAGTTCGCGAAAGATGGAAATCTGCTCGGCCAGCGTCAGGGGAAATCGCGCGAAATATTCCGCCAGCTGTGGCCGCAAGTCTGGCGGCAGGCGCGCGAGAAAAGCCTCGTCCGCCTCGTAGACCAGCCGGTTCTGGTCACGCAGAGCGAAGGAGTAGCTGGCCCGCATGCCGATCAACTCGTAGGCGCCGATGATCGCGGTGGCAGTCTGCAGGACCACTGCCTCGTCGCCGGCAGCGCGGCTTTGCAGGTGCTGCACCGTGGTCACGCCTGAGGCGATCATCTCGAAAGCGGAAAAGAGCGTATCGAGCCGCGGATCGACCTCGCGCAACGCAAGGCGGCTGGCAAACCACAGCTCCAGCGGGTGATCCGGCGAACCGAGCTGGAACGGCGTCAGACCGATATGGTGGTGGGCGTTGATGAGGCCGGGAATCGCGAAATAGCGGGCGCCGCCGATCTGCGTCGCCTCGGGATAGCGGCTTGCCAACGCGCCGCCTTCACCAATGGCGGCAATTGTATCACCCTCGATCAGGACCGCCGCGTCGTGTCGGAGTTCTGGTTCTCCCGCCTCATCGAAGCCGCAGAGCAGCCGACCGGCGCGAACGATCTTGCGTCCTGTCATGGTTCCGTTCCTTGCATGATCGCCGGTGTGAGCCGCCTGAGCGCCAACCGAACCGCCGCCGGTATCGGCTCGATCAGCGGCACCGGCAAACGCCCGGCGAGGACGCGGGCGGCCACGGCGAGGGGCCCGCCACCGACGATCAGTGCGTCAAGCGGCGCATCGCGCAAGGCGCGCTCGCAAGCTTCCGCCAGATCGTCGACCAATAGCTTGGCGTTGGGCGCGGTGCCAGCCCGCGCCGGGCGCGTCGTGAACCACGTGCCCGCGAAGTGATCGCGATGTCCGTAGGCCTGCGCCGCGTGCACGATCGCTGCCTCGAGGCCGGGTGTTGTTGTGACGACGCCGAAGCGCCTGCCACCGGCTGCCGCTTCGGCCATTGCGGCCTCGGCGAGGCCAACCACGATCCGGCCAAGCTTCTGCCTGAGCGGCTTCACCGACGGGTCGCCGAAGGCGCCGACAATGACCACGTCGGGCTGCAGCGTCATGATGTCAGGCACCATGGAAAGAATCACCTCTGCCGCCACCGCCAGCTCCGCGTCCGTGGTGATCAGCCGGCTGCCGCGCGGTGCCGTCAAGCCGCAGATGTCGTTGCCAGCCGTCTCATAGGCGATCGCCAGCATCGCCTCGGTGACCCGGGCATCGGTATTGGGATTGAGCAAGAGAAGCCGCGTCATCGAGCAGGCACGGCCTCCGCGAAAGCGCGGGCGATGTCGATGCGCCGCGCCAACCACAGACGATCGCGTCGGCGTGCCAACTCCTCGACAATGTCGCGGAAGGCAGCGAAGCGCGCCGGCCGTCCGACGATACGGAGGTGGAAGCCGATATTGAGGAGGCGCGGGAGGCCGCGGGCCGCTTCGGCTTCGAGCACGTCAAGCGCGCTGATGACGTATTCGACCATCTGTCGGGGCTGGGTGAACCCGTTCGGATGGAAGAACTTCATGTCGTTGGTGTCGAAGGCATACGGCACGACGACAAGCGGGGCGTGCGCCGTATCACGATAGGGCAGATCGTCATCGAGGCCGTTTGAGGTATAGAGGAACCCGCGCTCAACCAGCAGCCGCCGCGTCCAGACGCTCTCCGAGCCGCGGCAGAAGAAGCCCTGCGGCCGCTCGCCCGTGGCAACCTCGATGGCATGGGCTGCGCGGTCGAGGTCGGCCGCCTCCGCCTCCGGCGATTCATAGTCCGCGTGCGGTCGCCAGCGCCACCCGTGACAGGCGGCCTCATGCCCCTGCTCCACAAGCATGCGCGCCAGAGCCGGCGCCCGCTCCGCAGCCCGCCCGCAGAAGAAGATCGTCGCATGCACACCATGGCGAGCGAGACAATCGGCCATCCGCCAGATGCCGGCACGTATGCCATAGGCGAAGATCTGTTCTTGTCCGAAATCGCGCCGGCCGCTGGCGACGACGCTCAGCACTTCGCCGATCCGTTCGCTTTCGGGGTCGCCATCGCCGACCTGCTGCTCGGCACCCTCCTCGAAATTGACGACCAGTGACACGGCCAGGCGACTACCATTCGGCCAGGTGAAATCCGGCCAATCGCCGCCATAGCCGATGAGGTCGCGTGTCATGGCAACGCTCCCTGGAGCCGCGTGTCGGCTGCGCGAAGCCGGTCGAGCCGTTCGGTCGCCTGTTCGCGAGTCACATCGAACAGATGGTTCAGGCCGAAGTCCTCGATCGCGAACGCCGAGGCGATCAGGCCTGCCCGTGCCGCCGCCGAAAGATCGCCGGTGCGGGCATAAACCGCCATGAAGCCGCCGCTGAACGAATTGCCGGCGCCCGTGGTATCGATCACGCGCGCGGGGGCCGGCGGCAAGTGCAGGAAATGCTCGGTTCCCGCGTCATAGACCAAAACACCCTCGGCGCCTCGCTTGATCGCCACGACGGCGCAACCGTGCCCGGCGAACTGCCGGGCGGCTCGTTCATGATCGCGATGGCCAAGCAGGCGCTCTACCTCGACCTCGCTCGGAAGAAACACGGTGACGGCATCGAGCATGCGTAATATGCGGGCTTCGTTGCCGGCGACGTAGTCCTCCTGAGGGTCGAGGGCCACCTTGACGCCGCGCGCCGCAAGCGTGGCGACCAGCTCCTCCTGAGCACCGAGGTCCATGGCCAGGACCAAGGCAAAGCGCGTGTCGAGAAAGGCCGGCGGGATGTCGGCACTGCCGGGCGAAAGGTGCCTGAAATCGCCCAGGGGACTGAGCACCGTCCACTGGCGGCTGCGGTCCACTTCGTAGGTGACGCGGTTGTGGCGGGTCATCACGTTTCGGCCCGGCAACCCCGTGGTATCGAAGCCGGCGGCAGCCAGCCGCTGCACCAACGATGTCGGGAAATCTCGGCCTACGGGAGCGACCAAGCCGATTGAATCGGACCAGAGCCGGGCCGCCAGTCCTGCATAAATCGCATCACCCCCAAGACATGCCCACCGGACCGTCCCATCGGACAAGATGATGTCATCGATCGTGACGTTTCCGAGGCAGATGAGATCGAACATTCAGGCAGCCCCGCTGTCGCGCGCGGTACGCCCCGCCCCGGCGGCCGCATCGACGAAGCGACGGATGGCGTCGAGGTCCCACGGACTCTCCTGCCGTTCGGCGCGGGTGCCATGGCGCCGCATCAGCGCACTGCTGACGATCACGCCGTCGGCGTGGTTCAGAGCGCCGGCGACGTCTGCCTCCGTCGCGCCACCGCCGAGGAAGAGCGGGACACCGACTTTTCTGGCGCGTACCCGATCGATCATTTCGAGCGAGTCCGCGAAGTCCTTTCCGGTCAGGACCAGCGCATCGGCGCCGCAGCGCCGGGCCGCCCACTCGGCCGCCTCCTCAAGTGAAGTGGCCCCAAGGGGCGTGCCAGTTCGATCGAACACGTCGGCGAAAATGGCAATATCTTCGGCATCCAGCTGGCTGCGGTAGCGCAGCGCCTCGTAGGCGCAGCCTTCCTCGATCCCACCGGCCTTGATCATGGCCCCGACATAGACCTTGAGCCGGACGAAGCGCGCGCCGACCGCCTTGGCGACGGCAAGCGCGGTGTAGGCGCTGTGATGATTGACGATGATGCCGATCGGAAGTTCCGGATAGGCGTGCCGCACGGCCCGCGCAGCCAGCGCCAGATGGGCGGCCACGCTTGGATAACCTGCCGCATCAAGGGGGGCGGTCTGATCCTGGATGAAGAGCCCGTCGACGCCTCCGGCGACAAACAGGCCGGCATTTTCAGCGGCAAACCGCTCGATCCGGTCAATGTCCGCGACCTCCCGCACACTACCGCCGGGAAAGGGCGGCATGTGGATGGCGGCAATGACCGGGTTGGCGTTCTTGAATATCTGTTCGAGCAGCACAGGCCAGTATCCTTATCGGGCGGAGATCGAGCTCAATTGCCTCAGTCCCAGCAGTCGCTCGATCACCGCGAAGAGAATCAGCGCGAAGCCGATCTGCAGTGCCGCAACCGCGCCCACGATCGGGTTGGTGTCGAACATCAGCAACGAGAAGAGGGTGACCGGCAGCGTTTGCAGGTGGCCGACTGCCAGGAATACAGATGCCTCGAGATTGTCGAAGGAGGCGAGGAACGCAAAGACCGCGCCGGCCCCTATTGCCGGGAGCAGGGCCGGCAGCGTCACCCGGCGGAAGACCGTCGCCGGCCGCGCGCCGAGGTTGGCAGCCGCCTCCTCGAGCGTCGCATCGAGATTGGCGACGCCGCCGGCAACCACGCGTACGATATAGGGCGTCGACACGACGATGTGCCCGAGGATCAGCGTGCCGATGCCGAGAGGCACGCCCGAACGCGAGAAATACACCAGCAACGCGTAGCCGACGACGATCTGGGGAACCATCAGCGGCGACAGGGTGAAGGCCATGAGCGCCTGGCGACCGCGGAACCTGCCGCGCACCAGCGCCAGTGCTGCCGGTATTCCGATCGCCAGATCGATCGCGGTCACGACGAGCGCAATGGAAATGCTGAGTTGCGCCGAGCGCAGCAGCGTGCCGTCCGCCAGCACCGCCGCATACCACCGGAACGAAAGGCTCCGTGGAGGAAACGTCAGGTAGCTCGCCCCGTTGAAGGAATTGATCAGCACGATGATGGTCGGCGCCGCCAGAATGGCCGTCGCCAGGACGCCGATCACCAGAAAGCCGATCCAGAAGACATCGACGCGGGGTGCACCACGGCGGCTGACAATAGGCAGAGATTGCGCAGTGGAGGGCGAGGTCATTCTAATCCCACGCCTTTGCCAGCCGGCCTGCAAGAAGATTGCCGAACAGGACAATCAGCACCGAGCTGACTAGCATGATCAGCGAAAGGGCTGCCGCCGCACCTTCATTCTGCATGGCAGTCACCTGCTGGTAGACCATGGTCGAACTCACCAGGAATGCACCGCCGCCGAGAAGCTGTGGCACGGCGAACTGGGCATAAGCGGACACGAAGACCAGGCTGGCGCCCGCGAGAATACCCGGAAGCGCCAGCTGCAACGTCACCCGGAAGGCGGTCTGCGAAGGCGTGGCGCCGAGGTTGGCTGCCGCATCTGCCAGCGAATTGTCGGCCTTCTGCAGCACCGAGAGGATTGGCAGGACCATGAACGGCAGCAGCAATTGCGACAGCCCGAGCGTCACCGCCGAGAAATTGAACAGCATGCGGAGCGGCCGATCGATGAGACCGATCTCCCTGAGGCCATAATTGATGACCCCGTTGTTGCCGAGCAGCACGATCCAGCCGTAGCTGCGCACGACCGCGCTCATCAGCGCCGGCGACATCACCAGGACCAGCATGAACAGGCGCAGCGTCGGACCGACCCGGCTGCAGATCACTGCGTAGGGGACGCCGAGGACCAGTGTCAGCGCGGTCGTCACGAAGGCCAGATTGACGGTCCGAGCGAGCACCCCGACATAGAACGGGTCGCTCAGGAACATGAGGTAGTTTTCGAGTGTCAGGCCACTGAAGTCGATCGTGGCCTTCTCGATCCTGAGGAAGCTCGCCGCGACCAAGAGCAGGAGCGGCACGACATAGACGACGACCCAGATAAAGGCCAGCGGCGCGATCAACACCGGCCGATAGGTCGTCAGTCCTTCTTCCGTCTCTGCGATTGACGCCATGATTTGGAAATCCACGAGCCTGCAGCGTGGTCCGGCGCCACGAGGCTGCGGCGCCGGACCCAAAGAACCTGCTTCACGAATGGTCTACTGACCAACCAGGGTCGAGACCTCCTTGTTGAAGCGATCCATGATCTGCGCCTGGCTCTTGTCCCACGTCGCCCAGTCGATGTGGATGAGCTGGGCCACTTCGTCAGGCGTAGACGGCATGAACGGCTTGGCTTCGTCGGGAACCACGACCTTCTTGTTGGTGGGGCCAAAGAAGTAGGGCGCGGCCGCCGCCTTGGTCTGATATTCGACACTCAACGCGCGATTTAGGTAGTCCTCCAGCTCGTTCGCGCAGGGCGCGCCGGCGATGATGTTGAGCGTCGACTGAACGACGATCGCCCCTTCCTTGGGCATGATCCACTTCACCGGGACGCCTTTGGCAGCCAGGATCGCCGTGTTGTTGTTCCACAGCGGTGCGATGCCCACCTGACCGCTTTCCAGCAACGTGCCGACGGCGCCGGGATTTGCGGCGATGGCTGCCAGGTTGCCCTTCAGCCCGGCCAGCTTCTTGAAGGCCGGGTCGATGTCGGTGTCGCTACCGCCATTGAGCTTGCCGGCCATCCAAACGAAGCCGGAGCCCAGCGAACTCTGCGGCGTCGGCAGGCCGAGGAGCCCCTTGTATTCGGGCTTCCACAGGTCCGCCCACGACGTCGGCGGGTCCTTGACCATCTCGGGGTTGTAGGCAATGCCGATGATGGAATAGGTCGCCGGCACGCCATATCCCTGCGTATCGGGCATGTACTCCTTGTAGACGTCGGCGAGATTGGGAACCGATTTGACGCTCGGCGTCTTCTCGATGACGCCGGCATTGGCGAAGGTGATCTGCGGCCCGGTGTCGAGCGGCACCGTGTCGTAGGGCGGGCGACCCGTCGCCGCCTTCAGCTGAACGAGCAGGTTGGCAGCAGCCGACGACGGCGTCAGGTCAACGGTCGTGTTCCATTTCTTCTCGAACGGATCGGCCAGGAACTTTCGGTGCGGAATGCCGGCATCGCCGCCATAGCTCACCATGTTGAAGTGCGAACATTCGTCCGAAGACGCCGCAAAGGCGGCTGGCGCACTGGCGATGGAAACGAGGAGTGCTGCGCCGGCCAGTAGTCGGTTCAATCCGATTGTCATGGTAGCCATTCCCTTCTTCTCCGCTGTCACAGTTGGTGGATTCCCGTTTGGGGCAATCTCCCTTCACGACATCGCGTGCCTACGAGCAGGTGGCGGTGTCCGGCCCGTCTGCGCGGGCCTTTTGCGGTTGCAGGTGGCGGGGCCGCGAGAGCGCTGCAAGGCGCCGGGCATAGTCATCCGGCCCGTTCTCCCTGGTGGAACGTCACGCATTTGGCGGCATCGGCCAGGCTGAGTGCGACAGCATCGCCTGGCGCGAAGACCGAAGGCGGCGTGCGCACGCGCAGCGTCTGGCCAGCGAGTTTGACCTGATAGTCGGTGTGGGAGCCGAACTGCACGCGGAAGACGACTTCTCCCGTCACCGTGTCGCAGCCTCCGCGGGCCTCGGCGAGCGCAATGTTCTCCGGCCGCACGAGGACGTTGAGCATCGCGCCGGGCGCGAGGTCGAGGCCGGTGGGCGCCGGGAAGCTGAATCCGGCGGCAGTCTCGACCGTCCTCCCTGCCCCGTCGTCTGACTGCCGAAGATGTGCCGGCAGCAGGTTCGCCACGCCGACGAAGCCGGCGACGAACTCAGTCTGCGGCCGGGCATAGATTTCAATGCCCGGCCCCACCTGGACGATGCGCCCGTGGTCCATAACCGCGATGCGGTCGGCCATGGTTAGCGCCTCGTCTTGGTCATGGGTGACGAAGATCGTCGTCATCTCAAGCTCCCTGATGACGCGCAGCACCTCGACGGCCGTCTCCTCGCGCAGCTTCCGGTCGAGCGCCCCGAACGGCTCGTCGAGCAGCAGGATCTTGGGCGACACGGCGAGCGCGCGCGCCAGAGCGACGCGCTGCTGCTGACCGCCGCTGAGCTGCGATGGTCGGCGGCGCTCGAAGCCGCGGAGGTCGACGACCTCGAGCATCCGGCCGACCACCTGATCGATAGCCGGCTGCGCCACATGGCGGACCGAGAGGCCGAAGCCGATGTTTCGCGCCACGCTCAGATGCGGGAAGAGCGCATAGCTCTGGAACAGCATGCTGGCTTCGCTGAGATGCGGCTTGCGCCCGACAATCGATTGACCGTCGATGCGAATATCGCCCGCATTTGGATTGACCAGATTGGCGATCATCCGGAGCAAGGTGCTCTTGCCGCATCCGCTCGGGCCGAGCAGAGCGATGACCTCGCCCTTGGCCACCGTCAGCGAGGCGTCGGCGACGGCCGCGCTCCCGCCGTAGAGCTTGCTCACCCCGTCGATTTCGAGGATTGCCGGCGCCGACATGGCTCAGCTCTGCCCCACCAGTGTCTTGCGCGAAAGCCGGCGGCTGAGCCTGAAGCGGAACTCGTCACCGCGCAGATGGTTGCGCGTGTCCGGGTCGAGGCCGTCCTTCAGGGCCCAGTGATAGGCGATGAGCTGCAGGGGAAAGCTTAGCGCCAGGGCCGACCACGTCGGATGCCGGTTGACGATGGCGATGCGGTCCGCCTCCTGCCTGGCAGGATCGCCGGGCAAGATCTCGATCACACGTGCACCGAACTCACGCAGCATCGCCGCCGTCTTGGCGGAGATATCCGCCGGCTCGGCCGGCTCGTGCAGAACGAAGGCGAGATCGGCGGGCTGGAACTGCCAGAAATTCGCGTGGGCGAATTCCTCGGTGTCCTGAGCGATGGCGTGTGTCGCGGTCAGCTCCACGAACTTCGCGGCGGCGTAGCGTGCCGAAGCCGCGCCACTGCCGCCGGCGAGGAAGAAGATGCGTCCGCCAGCCGGCAACTCCCCGACGATGGCGGCGACGCGCTCCCGCAGGTCGCCGAGCGATGCATCGATGTCTTCCAGCTGCCGGATGGCAGGATCTAGTGCGAGCGAGTAGCCAGGCGACAGCAGCGCGGCGATCATCGACAGGGCGACAACCGACGACGTGTAGGTGACCGTGCCTGCCATGAAGCCCTTGGGCTCCACGATGCTCAGGTTGAAGGAGAAGCGCGCGCTCTGGGCGAGCAGCCCGGACTGGGAATTGGTGATCGCTAGACCGACGCCACCCCGTTTCTGGCCGACCGACAGGCCCTCGACCGTACGATCAACGTTGCCGGACATGGAGATCGGCAGGAGAAGCGTGGCGGCATCAACCGCCGCGGCGTGGGTTTCGAGAAAGTCGAGCGCGGAGACGCCGCGATAGCCCGTCAGACCCGCATCGACGAAGGCGCGCGTCGCCGCTTCGGCAGCGAAGAAACCATCGCCGCAGCCGAAAGCATTGAACCGCTCGAAGCCTCCGCCGCCGGCTGCGGTGCGCAACAATGCGTCCATTTCATCGCGACGGCCAAGCAGCTCGCGAAGACTACCGGGCTGGCGGAGGATCTCGCCGAGAGCAAGAGGGGCGGTGATCGGCATCAGCGGCACCGGAAGCAGAATTCGATGGGGGATGGAAAACGACGGAGCCGTGCAGCGGAGCGACATCGGCATCACCATGCCGCCAGCGACGAGGGAGACATTTCGCGCGCCGAGCGCCGTTCCGCATTCTGTTTGACGACGCGGCTCATAAGGCTCGCCTGCGCGCTCTCGATGTCGGCGGCAAGCTCACTCTCATCGACGCCTTCGATCCGCCCGTCGCGCATCACGAAAGTGCCGTCGATCATGACGTGCTCGACGTCGTCGCGAGCGGCGCTGTAGACCAGCATGCGCAGCGGATCCCACACTGGCGCCGTGCGCACAGAGGTGAGACTGAGCAGGAACAGATCGGCCTTGGCGCCCGGTGCGAGCCTCCCAAGGTCATCGCGCCGCAGCGCCGCCGCCCCGCCAAGGGTTGCGGCGTTGAAGATATCGCGCGCAGTTGCGGTCTCGGCGTTGCGGTCGACGATCTTGGAAATCATGACCGCATCGCGCATGTGCTCGAACATGTCGCGCGGGCAGATATCCATGCCCATGGAGACGTTGACGCCGGCCGCCAGGTAGCCCGCGAAGGATTCGAGGGCGATGCCGGACTGGGCGAAAACGGTCACCGAATGGGCGATCGAGGTGCCGGAGCGGGCCAGCAATTCGAGATCGCGCCCGGGTGGGAACAGGGTCCAGCTATGGCCGGCGACGAAGACGCCATGCCCGATGACAAGGTCGGGTCCGAGCAGGCCAACCGAATCCAGGAATTCGACCGGCGTCATGCCGTGCCGGGCGACGATCTCGCGGAATTCGTCGACCGATTGCAGGCCGACGATTTGGATGCCGATGCCGAGCCGATCGGCCTCAATGCGTGTCCGCCGCAGCAGCTCCGGGCTGCAGGTGTCGATCTGGGCCGGCCCGAGCAGGCAGCGGATACGGTCGTCATGGCTGCCGTTGAACGCCGCGACGAATGCGAGGCTGCCTTCGAGCTGCGCCATGCCGCCGGCCTCGTCCCAGCGGTAGCCGACACGGGCAGCGTCCTGCAGCTGCCATGTGGCCGATTGGTGCTGGCTGATCACATAGGCCCTGAGGCCGAGCGCACCGTAGGTGTCGGCGACGATGGCGCGCTCGTCGCCGGGGAGAAAGAGATCGACCACGGTGGTCGTGCCGCAGCGGATCGCCTCGACGGCGGAATAGCGCGCGCTGACCTTGGCTTCCTCCGGCGTCTGTACGCCGATGGTCTCGACCAGCGGCCCGGAGCCCATGTAGAAGTGACGCTTTCCCTGATCGGCGAAGTAGTCCTTGACCAGCGGCACGTGGGCGTGAAAGTGCGTGCACACGAAGCCCGGGCTGACGAGATGGTGCGGCGCTTCGATCGTCTCTTCGGCCGGCCCGTCATAACCCCGGCCTACAAAGGCGACGCGGCTGCCCTCGATCACCAGTTCGCCGTCTTCGAGCAACCGATGGGCGCCGTCGCGATAGGCGATGATGAACTTCGCCCTGATCAGGGTACGCCGTGGCCTGGTCGCTTCCATCTGACGCCCCCCTCCCCGGCTACATGTCGACTTGCATCTCGGAGGATGAGTCGCCGCGCCGGAAGCCGGCGATCGAGAACTCAATGCGGTCGCTGCGGTAGCAGAGCTCCGAGTACTCGATCGGCCGATCCTGGTCGGTGAAGGTGGCGCCGCGACTGCAGATCAGCGGCGAGGCATCGCGAATACCGAGCAGGTGGGCTTGCTCCGACGTCGCCGGCACCACCGAGAGGAGCCATTCGGCACGGAACGGCTGAATTGAGAAGCGTTGTTCGAGCAGTTGGTAGAGGGAGCGGTTGGCGAGCGTCTCGCCAAGAAAGATGCGGCCGATCTCGGCCGGGAAGTGCGCCTTGGTTATCGCGATCGGCTCGCCGTCGACGATGCCAAGACGCTCGACGGTGACGATGGTCGAACCGGCCGGCAGGCCGAGGGCGTCAAGAACATGGTCCGCGCCGGCGACCTCCTGGCAGCCCACGACGCGGACGTCGGACTGGTCTCCTACGGCCGAGAGGCTCTGCGTGAAGCTGCCGAGGATCGACAGTTGCTTGGTGTAGCGGCGGCCGGTCACGAAGCTGCCGACGCCCCGGCGCGAGACGATCAGCCCTTCGCGCTCCAGTTCAGCCAGTGCCTGCCGCGCGACATAGCGGCTGACCGTGAACGCTTCGATCAGGTCGTTCTCCGACGGGAGCATGTCGCGATCGCGGTAGATGTTGCGGCGAATGCGGTCGCGGAGAATTTCCTTGAGCTGAAAATACAGCGGGACGTGGCTGTGTCGGTTCAGGCGTGGCAACTCGTTCATACGGGCGTTCTGACCATTGCTCAGACGTCAGGTTTTGCGGTTGTCCGCCTGTCCGGACAAGTATCCTGTCGGCAAGCTAGAACCGAGTCAAGCGGTCATGGGGACCGACCCATCGCTTTTTCCAGCTTGAGGTCCGCCAGCATGCGCTCGGCCTCGGGAATGCCCGTCTCAAAGCCTTCCGACGGCGAACAATGCGCGCATCGAGCCTTCGCATCTCTGAGCAACCTGACCGTCAAGACATGATCGCGCAACCCGGCCAGGATCAGCAGCGGCAACAACAGAGCGCGGCGGATTTTCCCGCCTATGAAGGGCCGGCAGACCGCCGAAGGACATTGCGCACGTTCGACACATGCCATCGTCCACGGCGTGCAGTTCTGACCCCGCGATCGTTGAGAGCACCGGCCAGGCCGCGCAGATCGGTGACGCCGTTTGCCCGTAGGGAATTGACGATCGGCAGGACGTTGGCCGCGAATGCATCGGCGACCGCTGCGAGCCCCCGGTGGCCAGCTGCCGCCGCCTGTGCCGGATTGCGCCGATTGCCGAGGCGGGCGCCCTGGGCCTTCCTGGCAGCCAACGCGGCCTCCACATGCCCAAGCGTGCGATCAATCCCACGACACGTTCGCCATGACCGGCATCCGAAACGCTTCACAACAACGGACGCAATCGATCCTTCAGTCGGCGAGCTAGGAGTAGCGCGGAGCCTCGCCCGGCGCCGGGGTGTAGGGATAGCTGCCGCGTTTGAGAACCGCTTCGACGCCTCCCAGTTCCAGGATTCGGCGTTCCTGATCCTGAAATGCCTGCTGCGGAGACTTGTCCCGGATCGCAGACCGCGCGGAGCCGCCTTTCGCCTTCGGCGATGATCGCCTCATTGCCGGCAACATCCGCCAGATCGCGCGTCTCCAGCGGATCGGCCTCGAGATCGAACAGTTGCGGCCGGTAGCCCTCGTAGTGGACGTATTTGTAGCGGCCGAAGCGCACCATGAAGATTCCGGTCGTCGATCCGACGGCGTGGTATTCGCTGAATACCGTGCGGTCGGCCTGCTCGCCGTCGAGGAGCCGCAGGAGAGACGTTCCCGGCAGCGCGCGCTCCTCCGCGGCGGCCGCTTCGCCGACCGCGTCGACGATCGTCGGATAGGCATCGACCAGCGAGACCGGCGTCACCACCCGCCGGCCGGACGGCACGCCCGGGCCCTTCATGATGAGCGGCACGCCCACCGCCTCCTCATACATGTTGGACTTGCCCCAGAAGGTGCGCGTGCCGAGGTTGTCGCCGTGGTCGCTGGTGTAGATGACCAGCGTTTCGTCCTCGAGGCCGGTTTCGGCAAGCGTCCGCAACAGCCGGCCGATATTGTCGTCGAGGAACGACACCATGCCGTAATAGGCGGCGATGGCGGTGCGCACATGGGTCTCGTCGCGGAAGTGGTCCTCGTAGTTCTGGACCTCGCGCAGCCGCTTCAGCACCGGATGGTCGGGAAAATCGGCGGGATCGCGCAGGCGCGGCAAGGGAAGCGTATTGAGGTCGTAGAGATTGAAGAACTCCGGCGGCGCCACCAGCGGAAAATGCGGGCAGACGAAGGACACGAACAGGCACCAGGGGCTGGCACTGGGCGTCGCCGCAACGGATTTGAGCCAGGCGATGGCCTCGTCGCGGATGTCGCGGTCGTATTGCAGGTAGGTCGACTCGCCGGCGCCGGCGTCGCCGGCAAGCTGATTGGTGCTTTCGCGCGGCGGCGGCGGGCGGCGCAACATGCCCTGCACGTCCCCCTCGCCCTTGAGCACATGGAGCGGCAGGATCTCGTTGTCGAAACCGTTCGGGTCGCCGCTGCCGCGATAGTGCAGCTTGCCGATCGAATCGCAGCGATGGCCGGTGTCATGCAAGCGGTGGCCCCATGATGGCGGCGTTCCGCGATAGGGGAAGGCGTTGTCCCAGTAGCGGATGGCATGAACGTAGCGGCCGGTGGCGAAGCTCGCCCGGCTGGGCACGCAGATCGGGCAGTTGCAATAGGCGCTTTCGAACAGCGTTCCCGCCGTCGCCAGCTGTGTCGAGAGTCGGCGTGCGGACCACTCCGTTGCCGTAGGCGCCGAGGACGCGACGGCTGTGTTCGTCCGACATGATGAAAAGCACGTTGCGTGGCTGCATGGGGACTGGTTCCGTTGTTCAGTCGAGTGCGGTCGGGTTGGCGGAGCGGGTCGGCGTCCGTGCCGTCCTGCATCAGCACGCACTCGTCGGCCGGTACGACGAGCAGCACCTCGCTGCCCACCGCGCGCAGGCCGCGGCGATCCCCCTGGACCCTGACGACGACACCGCCGATATCGACCTGGTAGTCGACGATGTTGCCGAGGAATGTCGCGTCCACGACGGTGCCTTTGAGTGCGTTGTCGCCGGGGCCGGCCTCGGCCGCGAAGACGAAGGCTTCGGGGCGGATGGCGACGGTCATCGCCGAGGTCGAATCGCCCGTCGGCGCCATCGCCGTCAGCCTGTGCTCGCCGACCATGACCACCGCCCGGTCGCCGTCGCGGCCGACCACGGTCGCCGGCATCCGGTTCACCAGCCCCATGAAGTCGGCGACGAACAGGTTTGCCGGTCGCTCATAGACGTCGCGCGGCGAGCCGACCTGCTGGACGGTCCCGCCGTGGAAGACCGCGATGCGGTCGGAGAGCGCCATGGCCTCGGCCTGGTCGTGGGTGACATAGATGAAGGTGATGCCGGTGCGCCGCTGCAGGGCCTTCAGTTCGGAGCGCATGCGCTCGCGCAGCTTGGCATCGAGGTTGGAGAGCGGCTCGTCGAGGAGCAGGATCGACGGCTCGACCACCAGCGAACGGGCAAGCGCGACACGCTGCTGCTGCCCGCCGCTGAGCTGCGCCGGGTGGCGGTCCTCGAGGCCCTCCAGGCCGACCGCCGCCAGAACCTGGTCGATGCGCGCCTGCTTTCCCGCGCGGTCGAATGCGGTGTAGCGGAGACCGAAGGCGACGTTCTCCAGCACCGACATGTGCGGCCATACGGCGTAGTTCTGAAAGACCATGCCCATGCGCCGCCGCTCCGGCGGCACGCTGCCCGCCGGCGAGGACAGCACCTCGCCGCCGACCGTGATCGAGCCGGCGTCGGGCGTGAGGAAACCGGCGAGGAGGCGGAGCGTCGTCGTCTTGCCACAGCCGGAGGGGCCGAGAAACGTGACGAACTCCTTCTCCTCGATGGAGATATTGATGCCGCGCAGCGCCCGGAAGGCGCCGAAGTTCTTGGCCAGTCCTTCGATCTCGATGTGTGCCATGCCTGCCTCTAGGCCGCCGGCGCGCCGCCGACGGGCGCGATCCGGTCGCTGTTCATGAGCCGGTTGAGCGGCAGGCTCACCAGCAGGGTGACAACGATGGTGAAGACGGCGAGTGCCGCCACCACCTCAAGCTGGCCAAGATCGTTCAGTCGATAGATGGCAACCGAGATCGTTTCGGTGCCGCCGGAATAGAGCAGGATGGTGGCGCTCAGTTCGCTGAGTGCCGGGATGAAGACGAGCAGGAAGGCGACGGCGAGGCCGGGCCGCGCCAGCGGCAGCAGGATGTGCCAAAGGCTCGCCAGGCGCGAGGCACCGGAAATGCGCGCCGCTTCCTCCAGCGACGGATCGATCTGGCGCAGCGTGGCGTTGGCGCTGCGCGCGGCCAGCGGCACGAAACGGGCGACATAGGCGACCAGCAGGATCCACAAAGTGCCGTAGATGGCGAAAGGCGGGCGGATGAAGGCGAGAAGCACGCCGACGGCCAAGACCGTGCCCGGAAGTCCGAGCGGCAGGATCGCCAGATAGTCGAGCAGCCGGCGGCCCTTCGCCTGGGTGCGCAGGTCGACATAGGCAACCGCGCCGCCGACGATCATGGCGCAGACGCCGGCCGCGGCGGCAAGACGGAAGCTGTTCAAGATGCCGCGCACGGCGATCTGGTTGTCGAACAGCGCCGCACCGTAATTGGCGAGCGTGAAATTGCCGAAGCTGATGCCGTTCACCCAGCTTCGGCTCAAGGATGCGATCGCCAGCACGCCGACCGGCGCAATTGCCGCGACGAACACGACCGCGCCGCAGAAGGCGAGCAACGCCCATTTCCAACGGCCGAGGTGAATGGTCTCCAGCCGCAGGCCACGACCACCGACGGTGACGTGAGACCGCCGGTCGAGATAGGAACGCTGGAGGATCAGGCCGATGGCGGTGAGCAGCACCAGCAGCAACGACAGCGCCGACGCTTCCGCCCAGCGCGGCGGATAGCTGCCGATGACGCTATAGATGCGCGTCGGCAGAAAGGTGATCTGCGCCGGCAGACCGAGGAACGCCTGGGGTCCGAACAGCGCCATCGAATCGATCGCGGAGATGAGCGCGCCGCCGGTGATCGCGGGCGCCACCAGCGGCAGGTTGACCCTCAGGAGCACGCCCCAGCTGCGGGCGCCGAGCAGTCGTGCCGCTTCCTCATACGAGGTGTCGATAGAGCGCAGGGCGCTATGCGTCATGAAATAGGTGAACGGGAAGACATGCATGCCGATAACGAAGATGACGCCGCCCATGCTGAAGATGTTGATGGGCCCCTGCGTGCCGCCCACGATCATGCGCAGGGCGCGGTTGAAGAAGCCGGCATCGGGCCCGAGCAGGATGATGTAGGCGATCGCCGTCAGGTAGGGAGGCGTGATGTAGGCGAGCGCGACCAGCGCCTGCACCGTCCGCCGCAACGGCATGTCGCTGCGCGCCGTTGCCCAGGCAAGCGGGACACCGAGCGCCACGCTGATGATGGCTGCACCGAAGGCGAGGATCAGCGTGTTGACCAGCGGCGCGAAATTCTGGGCACGGGTGTAGACGCGCACCAGATAGCCGAGCTGGAAATCGCCCGGTATTCCGAACGCGGCCAGCAGGAGCCACAGGAGCGGGTAGGCGACAATGAGGAGGAGCAGCCCGATCGCAAAAGCGAAAACGAGCGTGCTCCCCTCCATTCTGCGGTGACGGCGCAGCGGACCTTCCACCAGCGTCGCCACGATCAATGCTCCACTTCAGCCAGGCCGATGGTTCGAACGATCGACAGTGTGGTCGTGGCTAGATGCCCCACTCGCCGCCGAAGACGTCGGTCATGCGCTGCAGGATATCCTGACGCTTGGCCTTGTACTCGGCATAGTCGAGCGTGAGCAGCTTGATGCTGCTGAGCGGCGGCGCACCGGTCGGCGGTGCGACGTCGGTGCGGCTCGAATACTTGCCGCCCTTGACCAGCAGCTGCTGGGCGTCCTTGCCCATCCAAAACTCGTGGAAGAGGAACGCCGCGTTGGGACTGGCCGAACCCTTGACCAAGCCGACGGCACCCGGCTCGGTGGGTACACCTTCCGGCGGATAGAGATAGTCGGTCGGCTTGCCCTGCTGCTTGGAGCGCCAGGCGATGTTGTCGTTGGTGGCAAAGGCGGCACCCCGCTCGCCGCTCTCCAGCACCTGCGTCACGAGCTGGGGTGATGCCACTCGGAGCGGCTGGTTGGCGGCAAGCGCCTGGAGCAGCTCCCAGCCGAGGTGCTTGGCCATCGTGTAGAGGCGCGGCGCGCCGTCGCCGTTGGCGCTGCTGAAGAAGCTGAGCCGCCCCTTGAAGGCAGCCTTGGTCAGGTCGTCCCAGGTCCTCGGCGCCTTGTCACCGCCGAACTCGTTCACATTGTACTGGATCACCCCCTGGGTCAGGCGGTCGGCCATCCATGTTCCGTCAGGGTCCTGCAGATCGGGGGAGATGACCGATGACGCCTCTGACTTCTTGGCGAGCAGCAGTCCGCGCTCCTTCATGACCAGCAGGGCGGCGAGATCGGAGGCGTCAACCATGTCCGCCTGGATGTGTCCGGCGTCGGCCTCGGCCAGCACCTTCGCGGTCACATCAGCGGAGCCGCCGCGGAAGTACTCGACGTCGATGCCGTATTTCTCCTTGAACGGCCCGACGATGGCGTCGACGATCTTGGTGTCGAGGCTGGTGTAGAGCGTCACCTTGCCCTCGGCCTTGGCCTTGGCAATGTCGACCTCCGAGGCCATCGTCGGCCCGTCGGCGGCCCAGCTTGCGCGTCCGGCCAACAAAATCGGCGCTGCGGCAATTCCCTTGAGAACGGCACGGCGTGGCAGCTTCTTCATGGATTTCCCTCCCTTGGACGTCCGATGAGAACGGCGGCGTTTTGAACGCTTCTAATGAAATATTGACGGCCGCCGGGAGAGGTGGCAACCACTAATGGGAAGATGAACGATAACCTATGGGAATACCATGTTCGACCTGCGCACCGTCGAGTATTTCCTCACGGCCGTCGCCCGCGGCTCGCTGCGCGCGGCCGCCCAGGACCTCGGCATCACCCAGCCGGCGCTGACCAAGGCCATCCGCCGATTGGAGGATTCGTTCGGTGCGCCGTTGTTTGACCGCAAGGCGCGCGGCGTCACGCCGACGGTCTACGGCACCGCGCTGTTGCGCCATGCCAGGGATGTCAAGGCCGCCATGGGCGCCGCTCAGGACGAAGTCGAGGCGCTGCGCTCAGGGAGCGCCGGCCTGGTCAAGATCGGTGCCGGACCGTCCTGGCAGGACGCCGTTCTGCCGGAGGCAATCGCCGAACTGCGCGCCACCCGTCCGGGCGTGCGCGTCTACGTGACGGGGGGTGGCGACGACCAATTGAAGGAGCAGCTCAAAAGCGGCGCACTCGACTTCGTGCTGGCCGCGGTGCCGGAGACACCGCGGCTCGAGCCTGAACTGGCATGGCAGCCACTGCTCGCTGACGAATATTGCGTGATCGCCGACGTCGGTCACCCCTTACGCGAGCGTGACAGGATTCGGCCCGAGGATCTGCTCGCCTATCCCTGGATCCTGCCGCCGGCGACAACCTACATGGTGGGACGCCTGCGGCATCTATTGCGCGCTGCCGGCCTGCCCCTGCCAGTGCCAAGCATCGAGACCGACGTAATTGCGCTGAAATTCGCCCTCATGCGCGACAGCGACTATCTCAGCTATCACGCGGCGGCGCACTTGGCGGCATTCGACCCGAGTTTCATCAAGCCCATTGACGCGCCCGACATGCGAGCCGTTCGTCAGGCCGGCTTGATCAATCGACGGGGGATCGAGCTCAGCCCGGCGGCGAAGGCGCTGATCGCCGCCCTGGAGCACCGCTGCGATAGGCTTCGGCGATAGCTACGCGCGTTTCGTGGTTTGCGAGTTGCGGTCGTGGACATGGCTGTGCCTGGTAGGGTGGCAGCGATCGATGGGGCGGCCGGCGAAGCCACGTGGCTTGACCCAATCAGGCGGCGACGCGCTGAACGATGCCAGATGGCGCGTTCGATCTGGGGCGTGAAATGCATGGACGTCTGCTACGGATCAAACTCGTCGATACGAGGCTGGCCGGCGTGTCGAGGCCGTCGCCGGCATTGGCGATCGTTTTGACGGTTCCATCGGTTTGAAGCCCAGGTCGGCAATCGGGTCGGCGATGTAGATGTTGCCGTGCGCGGCGGTGCCCGACGCCGCCGACAGAGGCTCGTCGGGGGGACCTTCCTTAGGCGGTTTGCCTTGCTTCCAGCGCCAGCAGCCTCGGGTCGGCCTTGTCGATCTCGTGACCCAGTATCAGGATCATTCGCTCCAGATCTGCGTCATTGATCTGGGTGATGTCGGGTGAGACGGCGACCTGGTGCTGCTGGGGCGTCTCGCCAGCGTCGTCATGGCGTGGTTGACCGCGTCAAAGACGTTCATCCCGGCCACCGCGTAACCGACCGCACAGGCGAGGCTTAGCAGGACGTAAACCACGACGGTCAGGCGTGCCATTTGGTATTGGCGCGGAACGAAGTTCTCGGAGATATCGGACGAACTCGGTCCGGAAGAGCTGCATGCCGCCGACGCCGAGCGCCGGCAGGAGCAGGATTGCCATGACGATAATTCCCGCTCCGCCGATCCACTGAAGCAGGGAGCGCCACATCAACAGGCCAAGCGGCAAATGGTCTAGGCCAGCGATCACCGTGGAGCCCGTCGTGGTCAGTCCGGACATCGTCTCGAAGAAGGCATCCGTAAAGCTCATCCGCAAACTGGAGAAGCAAAATGGCAGCGATCCGAAAGCACAGACGATGAGCCAAGAAGAGAGGGTCAGCGCGTAACCGGTCCGTCTGTCGATCAGACCGCCGCGACCGCGATTGGCGAGCGCAAGCATTCCGCCCACATAAGCCGTCGCTATTGCCGAGCCCGCGAAGGTGATCCAGTCACGATTCTCAGTCGCGACATCCAGTATCAGCGGCACGGTCATGGCGCCGGCGAGGATCAGCAGCAGCACGCCGTTGACGAACAACACAAAGCGTCCGGAAGCCGCACGGGCTTCCGTAGACGAAGTTGTGACCGGACCGGCCCCCGACAAAATGGTCATGACGGCTGGAAACCGTCGATCGACGTAAAGGGGCAATGCTGATTTCGGGGCCGGGTGTAAAGGGAGCATAAGCAATCGCCTGGTCGGCCAGCCCGAGAATTTTACGCGGGCCTTATGCGGCTTCGGGCGAAATCGAATGGCCTCCTAACGCCCAACAGCTCCATCTAGCCCGCGTTCAACCTACACCGCGAGGCGGCGGACATGTTCGACGCGATCTACATCCTCGCTGGCCGTCGCCTTCTTCTGCCGCCGGCGCGCTCGCTGGTGCGGGCGTGCGAGCGGCTCTGAGGCAGGCGCCATGGCAATCGAACTGATCCTCGGCGGCGCCGTGGCGACCGCGCTCCTCGTCTATCTCGTCTTCGCGCTCGTTCATCCCGAACGCTTCTGAGCGGTCCACCACCATGCCTGGCGACATCCTGCAATTCCTGATCTACGGCGCGCTGCTCCTCCTGCTCGCCTGGCCGCTCGGCATCTACATGGCGCGCGTCTTCTCCGGCGAGCACACATGGCTGACGCCGGCGCTGGAGCCCGTGGAGCGCCTGCTCTGCCGCGCCTGCGGTGTCGGCGGGGTGCCCGCCGGCCAGCACTGGACGGCCTATGCCCGGGCCGTCCTCGTCTTCAGTCTCATCGGCTGGCTGGTGCTCTACGCGATTCTCCGCCTGCAGGGCTATCTGCCCTGGAACCCGCAAGGGTTTGGGCCGATGTCGCCCGATCTCGCCTTCAATACCGCCGTCAGCTTCATCACCAACACCAACTGGCAGGCCTACGGTGGCGAGACGACGCTGTCCTATTTCAGTCAGATGGTCGGGCTGACCGTACAGAACTTCGTCTCGGCGGCGACCGGTATCGCGGTGGGCGTGGCCGTCATCCGCGGCTTCGCCGGCCGCCAGACCAGGGACGTCGGCAATTTCTGGGTCGATCTGACGCGCAGCATCCTCTACGTGCTGCTGCCGCTGTCGATCGTCGCGGCGCTGGTGCTGGTCTGGCAGGGCGTGCCGCAGACCCTGGCGGGGTACGTCCACGCCACGACGGTCGAAGGCGGACAGCAGGTGATCGCGCGCGGACCGGTCGCCTCGCAGATCGCCATCAAGCAGCTCGGCACCAACGGTGGCGGCTTCTTCAACGTCAACTCCGCGCACCCCTACGAAAACCCGACGCCGCTCGCCAACCTGCTGGAGATGGTCTTCATCCTGCTCATCCCGGCTGCCTTCTGCTTCATGTTCGGCCGCATGGTGAAGGACATGCGCCAGGGCGTCGCGATCCTGGCCGCCATGCTGGTGCTGTTCGTCGGCGCGCTGGCGCTCACCTATGGCGCGGAGACCCGCGGCAATCCGGAATTCTCGGCTCTCCCCATCGACCAGTCGGCCGGCAACATGGAGGGCAAGGAGGTCCGCTTCGGCGTCGGCAATTCGGCGCTGTGGGCGACCGCGACGACCGCCGCCTCGAACGGCTCGGTCAACGCCATGCACGAGAGCTTCACGCCGCTCGCCATGCTCGCGCCGATGCTGCAGATACAGACCGGCGAGGTGGTCTTTGGCGGCGTCGGCTCCGGCTTCTACGGCATGCTGCTGTTCGTCGTGCTCACCGTCTTTCTGGCCGGGCTGATGGTCGGTCGGACGCCGGAATATCTCGGCAAGAAGATCGAGGCGAAGGAGGTCAAGCTCGCCATCCTCACCTTCCTGGTGATGCCGGTCGGCGTCCTCGCCTTCGGCGCGCTCGCGGCGGTGCTGCCGGTCGCCCTGGCCTCCGTCCAGCAGGCCGGTCCGCATGGCCTGTCCGAGATTCTTTATGCCTATTCCTCTGCAACCGGCAACAACGGCTCGGCCTTCGCAGGTTTCGCCGCCAATACGCCCTACCACAACATCATGCAGGGCATCGCGATGCTGCTCGGGCGCTATGCGTTCATCGTGCCGATGCTCGCCGTTGCCGGCTCGCTTGCCGCCAAGAAGGTCGCGCCGGCGTCTTCCGGCACGTTCCCAACGCACACGCCGCTCTTCGTGACCCTTCTGGTCGCCGTCGTTCTGGTCATCGGCGGCTTGACCTTCTTCCCGGCCCTGGCCCTCGGCCCCATCGCCGAGAACTTCGCCATGCTCGCCGGCCGGACCTTCTAGGAAGACCACGATGAACGGCAAATCCGACATTGCTCTTCTTGATGCATCGATCCTGCGCGGGGCGCTGGTCGCCGCGGCCCGCAAGTTCGACCCGCGCGTGCTTTTCCATAACCCGGTGATGTTCGTCACCGAGGTCGTCGCCGTCCTGGCGACCGTCCTCTTCTTGCGCGGCCTGTTCGTCGCGACGCCCCAACTCGGCGTCGTCGGCCAGATCGCGGCCTGGCTGTGGTTTACCGTCTATTTCGCCAATTTCGCCGAGGCGATGGCGGAGGGCCGCGGCAAGGCCCGCGCCGATGCGCTGCGCACCACCCAGGCGGAAACTCAGGCAAAGCGTCTGGCTGACGATGGTGCCGGCGACCCGGAGTTGGTGTCGAGCCACGACTTGGCCGTGAACGATGTGGTTCTGGTGGAAACCGGCGACCTGATCCCGGCGGATGGCGAGGTGATCGAAGGTGTCGCTTCGGTCGACGAGTCGGCGATCACGGGCGAGTCCGCGCCGGTCATCCGCGAGGCCGGCGGTGACCGCTCCGGCGTCACCGGCGGCACGCGGCTGGTCTCCGACTGGCTCAAGGTGCGGGTCACCGCCCGAGCCGGCGAGAGTTTCCTCGACCGCATGATTTCCCTGGTCGAAGGGGCCGAGCGCCAGAAGACGCCCAACGAGATCGCGCTCAATATCCTGCTCGTCGGAATGACGATCATCTTCCTGCTCGTCGTCGTCACGCTGGAGCCGTTCGTGATCTATTCCGGCGCCTTCGTGTCCGTCGTCTTTCTGGTCGCCCTGCTGGTGACCCTGATCCCGACGACCATCGGCGGCCTGCTCTCGGCAATCGGCATCGCCGGCATGGACCGCCTGGTCAAGGCCAACGTCATCGCCAAGTCCGGCCGCGCCGTCGAGGCCGCCGGCGACGTCGACACGCTGCTCCTCGACAAGACCGGGACGATCACCTTCGGCAATCGCATGGCCGACAGCTTCGAGCCGCTGCCCGGCGTCGACCGGCGCGCGCTGATCTCGGCCGCCCTGCTGGCGTCGCTGGCGGATGAGACGCCGGAGGGAAAATCGATCGTCGATCTCGCCGGCAGGCTTGGGGCGCAACCCGATATAGCCGTCGCCTCGTCGATCCCGTTCACCGCCCAGACCCGCTTTTCCGGCGCCAACCTCGCCGATGGCGTCCAGCTCCGCAAAGGCGCCGAGGACGCCATTCTCGCCTGGTGCGAGGTCGATGAGTCGGCGCCGCTGCGCCGCATCATCGAGGCGATCGCGCGCACCGGCGGCACGCCGCTGGCGGTGGCGCGCGACAGAGAGTTGCTCGGCGTGGTGCACCTCAAGGACATCGTCAAGCCGGATATCCGCGCGCGCTTCGCGGAGCTGCGGCGCATGGGCATCCGTACCGTCATGGTCACCGGCGACAATCCGCTGACCGCGGCGGCCATCGCCGCCGAGGCCGGCGTCGACGATTTTCTCGCCGAGGCGACGCCGGAGAAGAAGCTCGAACTCATCCGCAGTCAGCAGGCCGGCGGGCGCCTGGTCGCCATGTGCGGCGACGGGACGAATGACGCCCCGGCGCTCGCCCAGGCCGATATCGGCGTGACCATGAACAGCGGCACGCCAGCAGCCAAGGAGGCCGGCAACCTGATCGATCTCGACAGCGACCCGACCAAACTCATCGAGATCGTCCTCATCGGCAAGCAGCTCCTCATCAGCCGCGGCGCGCTCACGACCTTCTCGATCGCCAACGATGTGGCGAAGTATTTTGCCATCCTGCCGGCGATCTTCGTGACCGCCTATCCCGAGCTCGGCGCCCTCAACGTCATGGGGCTGGCGAGTCCGGCGAGCGCCATCCTGTCCGCGGTGATCTTCAACGCCCTGGTCATCATCATGCTGGTGCCGCTGGCGCTGAGGGGCGTGCGCTACGCGCCGGCGACGGCCGCGAGCCTGCTCCGCCGCAACCTGCTCATCTATGGGCTCGGCGGCATGATCGTTCCCTTCGTCGGCATCAAGCTCGTCGATCTTGTCGTCAACGCTCTCGGGATCGCTTGAGGAGCACGTCAATGCTTTCGCAAATCCGTCCCGCCGTGACCATGCTTGTCGTGATGACTTTGTTGACCGGCCTCGCCTATCCGCTGGCGGTGACTGGCATCGCTCAGGCGATATTCCCGGCTGAGGCCGACGGCAGTCTCCTGCGCGGTGCCGACGGGCAGATCATCGG
Organism: uncultured Alphaproteobacteria bacterium; assembly: GCA_963784605.1. Lineage (GTDB taxonomy): Bacteria > Pseudomonadota > Alphaproteobacteria > Rhizobiales > Kaistiaceae > CAVSRC01. The sequence continues at coordinate 27,251 of CAWARW010000003.1, read as the reverse complement.
CTCGGCCCTGATCGGCCAGACCTTCGGCGAAGACCGCTATTTCCACGGCCGGCCCTCGGCGGCCGGCGGTGGCTACGACGCGGCCAATTCGGGCGGCAGCAACCTCGGGCCGACCAGTGCCAGCCTGATTGCAGCGGTCAGGGCCCGTGCGGCGGCGCTGGGTGCGACGCGCGACGCGCCGGTGCCGATCGATCTCGTCACCGCGTCGGCGAGCGGCCTCGACCCCGACATTTCGCCGGCCGCCGCCGCGTTCCAGGTCGCCCGCATCGCCAGGTCCCGCGGTCTCGACCCGGCGGCGGCGCGCGCGCTCGTCCGGGCGCACACCGAACCGCCGACGCTCGGCCTGGTTGGAGCGGCGCGGGTCAACGTTCTCCAGCTCAATCTGGCGCTCGACAGGTTGCCCGCTTCGGGCGGATAGTCCGCCGCACGGCGCGACCCATGTCGGACACAGACGCAAGACCCGAACCGGAAGCTCTGCTGGCGGAAGCGGCGAAGGAAGGCCGCGGCCGGCTGAAGATCTTCCTCGGCGCAGCACCGGGCGTCGGCAAGACCTACTCCATGCTGGATGATGCCCGCCATCGCCAGGCGGACGGCATGGAGGTGGTTGTCGGCATCGTCGAGACGCACGGGCGCAGCGAGACGGAAACCCTGCTCGCCGGGCTCGAAATCGTGCCGCGCCGGCGCGTCGCTTATCGCGGTCGGCTGCTCACCGAAATGGACATCGACGCCATCCTCAAGCGCCGGCCGCAACTGGCGCTGATCGACGAGCTCGCCCACACCAATGCCCCCGACAGCCGCCATCCCAAGCGCTGGCGGGACGTCGAGGAGCTGCTTGCCGCCGGCATCAATGTCTACACCACATTGAACGTCCAGCACCTGGAGAGCCTCAACGACATCGTCGCCCGCATCTCGGGCGTGCGCGTGCGCGAGACGATCCCCGACAGCGTGATGGAGCTCGCCAACGAGATCGAGCTGATCGACCTGCCGCCCGAGGAGCTGATCGCGCGCCTGCGCCAGGGCAAGGTCTATGTCGCCGACCAGATTGCCCGCGCTATCCAGAACTTCTTCTCGAAGGGCAACCTGACGGCCTTGCGCGAACTGGCGCTGCGGGTCGCCGCCGACCGCGTCGACGCGCAGATGACGGCGCACATGAAGAGCCATGCGATCAGCGGTCCGTGGCCGACCCATGATCGCATTCTGGTCTGCATCAACGAGTCGCCGGCGGCGACGGCGCTGGTGCGTACTGCAAAACGGGCATCGGAACGGGCCCGCGTCGCCTGGATTGCCGTCAGCGTCGTCACACCGGCTTCGGCGAGCTTGCCGGAAGCGGCCAAGGACGCCATCGCCGAGGCGATGCGGCTTGCCAAGTCGCTGGGCGCGGAAGTGGTGACGCTCAATGCCGAGGCGAACGTCGCCAACGCGCTTCTCGACTTTGCGCGCGCGCGCAACGTCAGCCGCATCATCATCGGACGGCCGCGCCAGCGACGGCTTGCCGCCCGCTTCATGCGTCAGTCGGTCAGCCAGGAGATCCTGCGGCGCGCCGAGGATTTCGAGGTTACCGTGGTCTCGCCCAGCGCGGAGGAGTTGCGTCAGTCGATCATCGCGGGACCCAGGCCTGTCCCCGAGCGGGACCCGGCGGATTATTTCTGGGCAACCGCAGCCGTGATCGTCGCCGCAGGCGTCGCCTTCGTCATCAACCGGGAATTCCCGGTCGAAAGCCTGTCGCTCGTCTTTCTCGCTGCGGTGCTCCTGGTTGCGACGCGGCTCGGCCTGTGGCCGTCGATCTATGCCAGCCTGATCAGTTTCCTGACCTACAACTTCTTCTTCACCAGGCCCTACTTCAGCTTCCATATCGCCGATCGCAGCGTGGTGCTGACGCTGCTGTTGTTCCTGGCGGTCGCCGTCCTTACTGGCAATCTCGCGGCGCGGCTGCGCCGGCAGATCTCCATCCAGCGCCACATCGCCCAGCGCACGGCGAACCTCTATGAGTTCAGCCGCAAGATCGCCAGCGCTGCCTCCTTCGACGACATTGTCTGGGCCGCTGTTCACCATGTCGCATCGACGCTGCGATGCCGGGCGCTGGTCCTGCGGCCGGGCGACGACGGCGGCCTGTCGATCGCGGGCTCCTATCCGCCCGAGGATGAGCTGCAGGTCAGGGACTGGGGTGCCGCCAAGTGGGCCTGGCAGAACGGCGAGCCCGCCGGATGGGGCTCGCAGACACTACCCTCGTCGAAATGGCTCTTCCTGCCGCTCAGGACTGCGCAAGGTCCGCTTGCCGTCCTGGGCGTTTCCTTCGAGGGCGGCAAGCAGCTCGACCCGGAGAACCGCCGCCTGCTCGATACCCTGGTCGATCAGGTCGCCGTCGCCATCGAGCGGGCGAAGCTGACGGCCGACATCGAAGAGAGCCGGCTCTATTCCGAAACCGAACGCCTGCGCGGGGCGCTGCTGTCGTCCGTCAGCCACGACCTCAGGACCCCGCTGGTTTCGATCATCGGCGCCGCGACGACGCTCGTCGCCGGCGGCGAGGCGATCGACGCCCCAAGCCGCCACCAGCTCGCCGACACGATCCGCCAGGAGGGCGAGCGGTTGAACCGCTACGTACAGAATCTGCTCGACATGACACGGATCAGCTATGGCGCGCTGCAGCTCAACAAGGAGTGGATCGAGCCGCGCGAGTTGATCGGCCGCGCCGTGCGGCAGTTGAAGCGCGAACTGGACGGCTTCCAGGTCACCGTCGAGGTTCCCCTGCTGCTGCCGGCGATCAAGGGCGACCCCGTGCTTTTGGAGCAGGCCTTCGCCAACGTGCTCGATAACGCCGGCAAATACGCTCCAGCCGGCTCGGCAATCGCCGTCTCGGCCGAGCGCGTCGGCGATGGCATCACCTTCACCGTCGACGATCAGGGACCGGGCATCCCGGTCGCCGACCGCCAGCGCGTCTTCGACCTGTTCTACCGCGTGGGCAAGGGCGACCGGCAAGGCAAGGGGACCGGCCTCGGCCTCGCCATCAGCCGGGGCATATTGGAGGCGCACGGAGGGACAATCGCGGCAGCCCCCGGTAACGGCGGCATTGGCACGCGGATCGTGATTCATTTGCCGCTATCGGACGCCGGCTCGGCTTCTGCCAAGCCGCTAGCGGAGCGCCGAGTCGTCAAGACATGAGCGGGCCAACCATCCTTATCGTCGACGACGAGGCGCAAATCAGGAAGTTTCTGCGCATCGCTCTCGAGGCGAATGGCTTCTCCGTGCGCGAAGCGGCGACGGGCGGGCAGGGGGTGGCCCATGCCGCCACCGACGCGCCCGATCTCGTCATCCTCGATCTCGGCCTGCCCGATCTCGACGGCAAGGAGGTCATCCGGCGCGTGCGCGAGTGGTCGGCCGTTCCCATCCTGATTCTTTCCGTGCGGCAGGCGGAGGCGGAAAAGGTGGCGGCGCTCGATGCCGGCGCCAACGACTACGTCGTCAAGCCGTTCGGCATCGCCGAGCTGCTGGCGCGCGTCCGAGCGCTGCTGCGCATGGGTGGCGCGCATGACGCAAAGGACGAGCCGGCGACGATCACGCTAGGCGAACTCGCGATCGATCTCGCGCGGCACACAGTGCGCCTCGGGGAGGAACCGGTGAAGCTGACGCGAAAGGAGTTTGAGTTGTTGAGTGTGCTAGCACGCAACGTCGGGCGTATTCTCACTCATGGTCAATTGCTGCGAGAGGTATGGGGGAAAGCCCACGAGAACGACACGCAGTATCTGCGCGTCTTCGTCAGTCAGTTGCGCCACAAGCTCAACGACGACTCGGCCTCCCCGCGGTTCATCTTGAACGAGCCAGGCGTCGGATACCGGATGTTGGAGCCGGAGCCGTAGAGTTCTGTCAGCGCATGGCGCATCAACCCGCGTTTTGGCCGATGCGCCGTGGCGTGATCAATCAAAACCGGGGCCAGCCCTCGCAGATCAGTCGCCGCCGATTGCCGGCCTTCTTACCCTGCGCGCACCGGGCGGCTTGCGCGGCAGCGCGGCCGTCGCCCGCTCCGTTAACAACCTCCGCTCCTTGTCGGCCAGCGCAGCGCAGAAATGCAGCATGCCTCAAAAGAGAGGAAGATCGAGCGCGACGAAGAACGCCACGATCCCGAGCCATAAGGCGCGGGAGACGCTGATCAGGATGGCGATGGCGGCGATTGAGACGAAGAGCGCCACGAGAACCAGAAGACCATCCTGCTGGAGCAGGGCAAGCGCGAACAGCGCGATCGCCAGCGCAGGCACGAAGTTCACAAACGGAATCGGCAGGAACAGAACCGCGGCCATCGCAAGACAGACCATGCCGACCGCGCGATCTCCCACCGGGACCGAACAGGAAAGTGAGGCGTGTCGCCAGCAGCCGCTCCAGGCGGCGCAGCCACGGAAGAATGTAGTCGATCACGCGCTTGAGATCGGACCGACGCAGGACCTGACGAACCAAAACATCAGGCGACCATAGGAAAACTGCGGCCGATTGCGAGCTGCACCGGATACCAAACCGGTTCCTCAGAAAGGACAGCCGCAGACGCGCATCGAGAAGGTTGCCCGCTGGGTATTCTGGATCGCGATGGCCGGCGCGGCAGTATGGGTCTTCGCAAGCCTGCTGATCCACAAGTAGACAATCCAAACGCAGGCGGACGCGGAGGCCGGCGTAGCGGCCGTCCGCTTCGCCTCTGGGCACGGCCTCAATAACGATCAAAGGCAGACCGAAAACGGCAGAAGATCTTGGCGGCAGTAGCGGGATGAGGTTCGGATGGCGAAGAGGAACATGAGAACGCCAAACGAACGATCACCGAAGGTTTGCACCAACTCACGGAGTGCCAGCTGCTCGCGCGGTTGTATACCGGGAATGTCGGATAGGCGGACGCCGCTGTCGGTCACCGGGCAGTCATCGGCGAACCGCCGAAAGGCGCAAAGACCTCTGGGTAGGATTCGTTGCCTCCGAGGCCAAGGCCGACCGCGATGTTGAGAGCGAATTGATGTCCGCCATGCGGTACGCACCGCCGCGGCGACCATCCATGGGCACGCAGCATACCGAGCGTGCGCGGGCACTCGACCAAGCCGCGTATCCCGCAATAATTGGCTGCGGCATGCGCGGCGTGCCTCAGGGAACGACAACCGGATAGTCGACAGGCCTCCCGGCGAAGACCAGAGCGACCTGACGTGAGGCCTTGGTGCGTGCCTCGACGGCGGCCGCTTCTGAATAGAAGGCCATGTGCGGCGTGGCGATGAGATTGGGTGTCGTCGCGATCCACTCAGCCGGCGGCGGCTCTGTTTCGAAGACGTCGAGGGCTGCGCCGGCTATGCGGCCGCCGCGAAGCGCCTCGGCGAGTGCCGCGCCATCGACCAGCGGCCCGCGCCCGGTATTGACGAGATAGGCACCGGGTTTCATGCGCGCTAGCTGGCTCCTGCCGATGAGGCCGCGGGTTTCCGGCGTCGAGGGCACATGCAGCGATATCACGTCGGCCCAGGCAAGAAGATCGTCCAGGTCGCTGATCGGCGTGCCGTCGTTCGGCGCGGCGTGCAGATCGGCGGCGGCGACGGCAAAGCCCAGCGCCTTCGCCGCGCCGGCCACCAGCCGGCCGATGCGGCCGTAGCCGACGACGCCGTAGCGCATCTGTGACAGGCGCTCGATGCGGCCGAGGGCGGCAAAGTCCCACCCGCCCGCGCGGACCTGATCGTTGCCGGCAACGACCTTGCGGATGAGCGCCAGAGCGAGCGCCAAGGTGTGCGTGCCGACTTCTTCCAGACAGAAATCGGGGACGTTGGTCACGGCGATTCCGGCCCGCCGCGCGGCTTCGAGATCGATGTTGTCGGTGCCGATGCCGTAGCGCGCGATGACCACGCAGCGAGTGAGCCGGGCAATGGTCTCCGCTCGCAAGGGATAGAGCCCGAGCAGAACGGAATCGGCATCGGCCAGCGCCGTCAGAATCTCCTGCTCGGGCGCCTCGGGCGACACATAGACAACCTCGGCACCAAGCGGCGCCAGCGTCTCAGTCTCGATCGTCAGATCGTCATAGATGTCGAGGACGACGACCCGCCGCGCGCGCGCGCCCTCAACCATTGCCGACAACGACCGTCTGGCGGGTTTCGATCGAGCGGTGCGCAGCGAATAGCAGTTCCAGCGTCTTCAGATTGTCGCGACCGCTGGTCGGTGCCTCGACGCCCTTGTCGATGGCCTCGAGGAAGCCATTCATGCAGTCGGCGAAAGCCGGCAGGTAGCCGACGCCCGGGCGCCACAGCTCGGCCGCGGCAGGCAGCGTGCTGGTCCAGGTCTCCGGCTTTGCCGTGTTGAGGCAGCGGGCGACCCGGCCGTCGGTGTTGATCGAGCCCCGGTCACCGTCGATGCGGATGACGAAGGAAGGCGAGCGCGTCGGGTCGACCCAGTCGCAGATGAAGTTGACCACCGGTCCATCGTCATAGGTGAAGGCCATCGTTCCGATGGTTGCCGCGTCGTCGCCGGCCGCGGCGGACCGCGCCTCGGAGGCGAAGATCACCACCGGCATGCCGAACCACCAGCGCACGAGGTCGATGTGGTGGATCATGTTCTCGCTGAACACCATGTGCCGCAGCGCCGCGCGCCAGGGGTCGTAGGCAATCGGCGCGTGATACTCGAAGGTAACAAGATGCGGCTTGCCGATCCGCTCCTCGCGCAGCCAGTTGGCAATGATGGTGTTGGTCGGCGTGTAGCGGATGTTCTGGTTGACGGCGAGCTGGAGCCCGGCCTTTTCGGCGTGGGCCACGCCTTCGCGCGCCTGGTCGAGGGAGAGAGCCAGCGGCTTCTGACACATGACGTGCTTGCCGGCGTCGATGGCCGCCTTGACTAGGCCGATATGGGTTGCCGGCGGCGTCGCAATGTCGACAACCTCGACATCCTCGTCGCTGAGAACGTCCTCGACCCGGTTCGATACCCGCGGAACGTCGCCAAATTCGCGACGGAAGGCGCTGACCGCCTCTTCGCCGAGGTCGGCGCCGGCAACAACCCTCAGGCCGGCCCGCCGGTACGAGGGCATGTGTCCGAACTGGACGATCTTTCCAAGGCCGACGAGGCCGATGACGCTGGTCACAGGGATTCCTTTCCTGCCGAATGTCTTTGGCGCCGCCGCTTATGGCTTGGCGGCGAACTTCCGTCGGACGTCCTCGACCGCCGCTGCCGCCGAGGTGACCGGGTTGCGCGGCGCCGGATAGGAGTCGGGGTACTCCTCGAAGGTGAGCGGGCCGGCGAAGCCGCCTTTCGTCATCATCGACCAGAACCCGACGATATCGAGCGTGTCTTCGGGCCCGCCGGGCTGGGTCATGCGACCTGCGGCAGAGAGCCCCTTGAGATGGACGGCAACACATTCGCCGGCGAGCTTGCCGCAGATCTCCTCCAGCGACGTCCCGGATTCGGCGAGCAGGCTGACGGGATCGACGACGCAGCCAAGATTGCGGTTGGGCACCGCCTTCTTCATGGCGAGATAGCGGTCGGCGGTGTTGACGATGCCCATGTAGGGCTCGAGGCCGTAGCGTATGCCGCAGGTCGACGCGAACTCCGTCAGATGGCTGACGGCGCCGGCAACGCGCTCCCATGCCTCGTCGTCGGACATGGCATCGGGCTTCATGCCGACGAGGTCCTGAATGTGCGAGGCGCCCCAATCCGCGGCAAGCCGGATGCACGCCTCGGTGTAGGCGATGCGCTCGCGATACTCGTCGGCATCGGCCGTGGCATAGCCGAAGCGGTCGAAGGTATGGCGCGAGCCACCCGCGGCAGACAATCCGTTGAGCTTGAGGCCGAGGCTTTCAAGCAGGCGGGGAAGCGTGCGCCGCAGGTGCGGGCCAAGCGTGTAGGGATAGGCGCTCTGGCCCAGCCAGGCGCAGATATCGACCGTGTCGTAACCGAGTTCGGAGATGATCGGCAGCACTTCGTCGAGTTGCATCGCGGCGCGAATGATCGTGTCGCCCGGGCGGGTCTTGGTCTTGTAGTTGCCCTGCGGGCCCTTGTGGATGAGCACCCAGCGGCCGAAGCCGCCGGTGAGCGTGCCGATCAGCGGCGTAGCAGGCGTGGCGCTTGTCGCGGCCATCGTTTTCTCTCCTCCTAGGCGTGCATGGAAACGGAATCGATCTCCTTGGCTGCGGCCGCGAACCGGTCCGGATCGACGACGAAGCCGAGGCCGGGCCCGTCGGGCAGCGTCAGCATTCCGTCCTTCGGGGTCGGCGCTTTGACATAGATTGCGTCGTGGACCACTTCCTGCAGACCGAGATACTCGACGATGCCGCCAGCGCGGGCCGAAGCGACCACATGCATCGAGATTTCGCGGTAGCAATGGGGCGCTACCGGCACGTGATAGGCGTTCGCCAGTTGCAGGATCGTGTTGAGTGGGGTGATGCCGCCCATGCGGATGGGATCCGGTTGCAGGTGGCCGCGGAAGCCGGCGGCGAGCAGCTCGCGGAAGTCTTCGACCTCTAGCAGGTTCTCGCCTGTGGCAACCGGAACGACGCCGTCCATGGCGATCATGATGTCGCCGTGGCGCGAAGCGACCGTCGGCTCTTCGATCCAGTAGGGGTCATAGGGCGCCAGTGCCGCCGCGGCGCGACGGGCGGTGGCAACCGACCATTGCGCCTGAGCATCGATGGCGATGCCGATGTCGCCGACTGCGGCGCGGATGGCGGCGATCCGCTCGACGTCTTCCTCAACCGGGAGATTACCGATCGCGGTCTTGATGATCCGGGCGCCACGCGCATGGATCTGCTCGTCGTAGCAGGCGAGCAGTTCCTCCACCGGCGTGCGCCCGAGGCCCCAACTCGCATAGGCAGGAACCGGAACGCGCCGTCCGCCGAGCATCGCGTAGAGCGGCACCCCGTGCATCTTGCCCCACATGTCCCACAGGGCGACGTCGACCACGCCGAGGGCGCTCAGCATGGTGGCCTGCCAGTCGCGGCCGCGCGGCCCCGCGCGGACCAACCGATAGGCGTCCTCGGGGCTCTCGAATTCCTGGCCGACCAGACGCGGACCAAAGGCCGGTTGGCGCATGACGGTCGGAATCAGCTCGACGGTGGGATCGACCTGGGCAACGCCGTCACCGAAGGTCCCATCCTCGGCCGTAACCCGGCACCAGGCGACTGACACGCCGCTTGCAAAGGCCGATATCCACGGGTTTCCTTTTTTTCCCAAGGGAAGCCGCGTGACCTTGCATGCGATCGACGCGATGCGAAAAGACATGCGGAATCCTTTAGTTAGCGTGTATTTTGTGCCTCGCGGATAGCAAGGTATCACTTATGGTCATCGTGTGCTAACTTATGTGTGAAGTGTACAGAAGCCCGCCCGGATTGTCCACCCATGATCGATTGTCCAGCCGTGAATAAAGGGCCCGGGAGCCACCTAAACGGGCGGGCAAGGCGGTGCGGCGATGTTTGATGTCCCCCATGGTCCGGCAAACGAGCAGTGGGGTTCGCTGCTCACCGTGCTCTCCCTGATCGGCTCGGGCGCCGCGGTCACCAGCGCCGATGTGGGGCGCATGTCCGGCCTCGGCCGCACTGCGACCATGCAGCGGATCAACCAGCTCAAGGCGGCCGGTCTGGTCGAGGAGAGCGGGCTTGCCGCCTCCACGGGCGGGCGGGCACCGCGCCAGCTCCGCTTCCGGGCGGAAACCGGACGTATCCTGGTGGGGCACCTGGAGACCTCGTCCATTCTGGTCGGGGTCAGCGACCTGACCGGCCGCCTGCTCGCCCAGCACGAGGTGGCCGCCGATGTCACCGTGGAACCGGAGCTGGTGTTCGAACAGCTTTCGCAGCTGTTCGATCGCGTCACGGGGGACCTTCCGCCTCGACCGGTCTGGGGCGTGGCGGTGGGCTTCCCGGGGGTGGTCGAGTTCGCCACCGGGCGTCCCGTTGCCTCGCCGCTCCTGCCGGCATGGGGCGATTTCCCCATGCACGAGCGTCTGGCGCAGCGCTTCGACGCACCGACCTGGGTCGATCAGAATGTCAACCTGATGGCGCTCGGCGAACACACCCGTGGACCGGGCGCAGTGCCGCCGGATTCGATCTTCTTAAAGATGGGCGCCGGCGTCGGTCTAGCGCTGATCTGCGGCGGCAAGCTCCACCGTGGCGCCAACGGCGTGGCCGGCGAGGTCGGGCACATGCTGACGGTCAGGGACAATCAGCTCGTGTGCGGCTGCGGAAATGTACAGTGCCCGGAGGCGCTGCCGAGCAGCGACGCGCTTGCCTGGCTTGCGGCCGAAGCCGCGCGCCAGGGGCAGAGCGAATTTCTGAAGGCGCGCATAGGCAACGGACACCGTCTGACAGTCGAGGACCTGATCGACGCCGTCATCGCAGGCGATTCCCGGGCGACCGAGATCGTCACCAAGGTCGGGGAGCGTTGCGGAGAAATGCTCGCCCGCTTCGTCAACTTCTTCAATCCGTCGAACCTGGTCATCGGCGGTGACGCGGCCAGGGCGGGAGACGTGTTCCTGGCGGCGATCCGCCAGGCGGTCTATCGGGATTCGCTGCCGGCGGCGACGCGCAACCTGACAATCAAATCGGCGATGCTGGGCAAGGCGGCGGGTCTGCGTGGTGCCGCGGCGCTTGCCATTGAGCATCTGTTCGCGCGCGCGACCTTCGCGGCCTGGTTCCGGGGGCGCTCGCCGGCCGGCCGGATCGACCTTGGCCAGGCCATGGAACCCAAGTCGCGGGTGCAGCGTCCGCGTAGCCTGGCAAGGGCCGCAGCTGCGGCGATCGGCACCGGCGGTACCTGATCAGAGCCCTTTTCGGCTCCAGATCGGGTCGGACTATTGCTCGCCACGCACCTGTGAACGGCGGCTGGCTGCGTCGATGACCACAGCGATGATCAGCACGGCGCCGATCATGATCGACTGGAAGTCGGCGGACAGGTTGAGCAGAAACATGCCGTTGTAGATCGAGCCGATGACCAGCCAGCCGAGTATCGCCGACCACACGCTGCCATAGCCGCCGAAGAGACTGGTGCCGCCGATGACTGCCGCAGCGATGGCATAGAGAAGCAGCGTCGAGCCGCCGAGCTGAATATTGGCGCCGCCGATATACGAGCCAGCCATGACGCCGCCAAAGGCCGCTAGTCCGCCGCACAGCGAGAACACCGAAAGCCGCACGGCGGTCACGCCGATGCCGGCGCGGCGGGCCGCGGCCGGGTTGCCCCCAATGGCATAGATGTGCTGGCCGTAGGTCGTGTGCCGGGTGGCGAGCCAGAATGCCGTGATCAGGCCAACGAAGATGATGAGGGCGACCGGAACGCCTTCCGCCAGATTGAGCTCCCACACCGCAACGATGCTGACCACCGTGATGGCGCCGACGCGAAGCGCCACGTTGCGCCCGCTCGTGGTCGGCAGCCGGGCGCGCTGGTGCCGGCGGCGTTCGACGAGCGTAATTGCGAGGTAGCAGCCGACAATTACCGCCGCGAGCACATAGCCGGCGAACGGCGGCAGCGTGTTGGTCTGGATGCTCGAAATGGTGCCTTCGAACGGGAATTGGACCGACCCGGTGGAGCCGAGAACGCGCAGCTGCAGGCCGAAGAGAATGAGGAACCCGCCGAGCGTGACTAGGAAGGAGGGAACGTTGAAGACGGTGCGGATGAGGCCCTGGACGAGGCCGATGACCAGACCGAGGACGACGGTGGCAACGATCGCCAAATACGGGTTCCAGCCATGGGTGACCGAGAGGACCGCCAGGACCGCGCCCGCCAGGCCGGCCATCGAGCCGACAGAGAGGTCGATCTCGCGAATGAGCAGCATCAGCACGAGGCCGAGGCTGACAACGCCACCATAGGAAATCTGACGCGACAGGTTGAAGAGATTCTCCGGCGACAGGAAGCGGTCGTTGAGCGATTGAAAGACGACCCAGACGATCACGATGCCGAAGACGACCGGAAGCGAGCCGAGCTGGTCCGATCTGAACCTTGCAATGAGGCCGCGGGCTTCTGCTCGCGTGTCGCTCTCGTCGTTGGAGCCCGATCCCGCCTCGACGGGAGTCTGCTGGTCCACGTTCGCTTATCCTTCCTGAACCGAATTCCTGCTGCCAGCTGCGCGGGTCGTGGCAGCGAGGCCGGTGATTGCGGCTACGATTTCCTCGCGGGTCGTGGCGGCGGTCTCGTACTCGCCGGCGTTCTGGCCCAGGCGCAGAACCTCGATGCGGTCGGCGACGGCGAGAACGTCGGCGAGATTGTGGCTAATGATCACCACGCCGTGGCCTTCATCCTTGAGCCGCTTGATGAGAGCGATGACCTGCTCGGTCTGGGCGACGCCAAGTGCCGCCGTCGGCTCGTCGAGAAGAATGATCCTAGGATCGCCGAGCATCGAGCGCACGATCGCCACCGCCTGACGCTGCCCGCCCGAGAGCGCCCCGACGAGCACGCGGACATCGGTGACGGTGACCCGCAGCGTGCGCAAGAGGCTGCGAGCCTTGTCGCCCATGGCGACGCGATCGACCAGACGCAGATAGCCGAGCGGACCGGAACGAACCACTTCGCGACCAAGAAACAGATTGTCAGCGATCGTCATGTTGTCGCAGAGCGCAAGATCCTGGTAGACGGTGGCGATCCCCAGATTGACCGCGTCCTGCGGCTGGTTCACCGCAACCGTCTTTCCGTCGATCTGGATTTCGCCGCTATCGGCCGGTCCGACGCCGGAAATCACCTTGATCAAAGTCGACTTGCCGGCGCCGTTGTCGCCGACAAGGCCGACCACCTCGCCCTGCGTGACGCGAAAATCGACGTCTCGCAGCGCCTGGACCGCTCCGTATGACTTGGAAATGCTCGTGAGTGTCAGCAAGGTTTCAGTTCCGCGTTCGAGCAAGGCGGGCCAGTCGTCGAGCAAACCCGACAGACAGAGCACATCCGGATTCTTGGATTTACCCTGTCTGCCAAGGCGGTTACAGCCTTGGGAGGCTGCTGTCGTCGTTTGCGACGCCCTGCGGCGTCACTCGACGATCTTGTATTTCTTGCAAGCTGCCATGGTTTCGGCGGTGCAGATGGAATCGACCTTGGTGAAGCCGTCGGCGATCACGGTGTCCTTGATATTGTCCGCCGTGACTGCCTCGGGCGGGATGATCACAGCCGGATACTCGTTGCCGCTGGGATTGGTCTGCTTGACCGTATCCATGTCAACGGCCTTGCCCTCGGCAAAGGCCACGGCGGCATCGGCAGCCACAATGTTGAGGCGCTTCAGCGGCTTGTAGATGGTCATGTACTGGGTGCCGAGGAGGATGCGCTGCAAAGCGTCGGGGTTGGCGTCCTGCCCGGTAACCGGGGGCAATTTCTTGATGCCGGCCTGGCGCATGGCATTGATCGCCGCACCCGCCATGGTGTCGTTGGCCACGTAGACGCCGACGATCTTGTCCTTGCCGACCTTGGTCACGGCCTGGGCCATTTCCGTCGCCGCGGTCTCGGGCGACCAGCCGACGGTGTCGTATTCGGCAGCAATCGTGAAGCCGGAGGTGTCGAAGACGCTGTGCGCGCCCTTGCGGAAAGCCTGGCTGCCAGTCGAACTCGGCTCGCCGTTGATCATCACGATGTCACCGCTTGTGTGGCCGTCGGCGTTCATTCCGGCAACCAGCGTTTTCGCCTGGAGTTGGCCGACGGACATGTTGTCGAAGGTGATGCGCATGGCAACCGGACCGTTGCTCACGCGATCATGCGCGATCGTCTTGATGCCGCGCTTCTGCGCCTGGGCGACGATCGTGGCGGCCGAAGCCTGATTAACCGCGTCGAGGACGAGGACCTTGGCCCCCAGGGTCATGGCCGTCTCGGCCTGCTGCTGCTGCTGCACGGGATCGTTGGCCGCGTTGTAGTAGAGAACCTCGCAGTCGGGCGCCTGCTTCTTCACCTCGTCGGTGAAGAACGGGCGATCCGCCTTGTCGAAGCGGACGTCGCTGTTCTCCGGCAGTAGCAGCGCGATTTTGCAATCGCCGCTGGCTGCCGTGGCCGCGGTCGACAGGACCGCGCTGGCGGAGCCGACCAGCGCCAGAACTCCGACGACCGCGCACGTGAAACGCAGTGTATTCTGTGTTTTCATTTCCCTTCCTCCCTTGCTCGACAAGCGCGTCTTTTGGGCGCGGTGCCCATGCGATGCTCGCAAAGACACTGTGTTCGCCCTGATGCCATTCTTCTTATCGGTGGCGAAGCCGGCGTCACCACACGCGCGGAGCGCGCGGCAGCACCTCCTCAACGCCATGCTTAATTCCGTTTCGCGGCGACCTTCTGATCGCAACGTGCGAACTTTCGTACGCAGCATACATAAGACTTCACGGATGTCGAGTCGACGCGCGAAATTTGGACGTTCCGGCGCCGCAGGTCATTGTATCCATGAGAGGAGCACGGCACCGGAACAGGACACCCGTTTTATTGAATGGTCGGCAGACTATGAGCGGCTTGCTCAATGGGCCGGACCGAAATGGGGCGCGAGCGATCGATCGGAAATGCCCACCCTCCCCGCGCTTTGTTCCGCTTCGACGCCGCCTTCGGCGCAGTGCTGCGCTATGCGCTGGGTCCTTCCGACCAGCCGCAGACATCGCGTCCCAATTCGGCGACGATGAAGGGCACACGTTGGGCCATCAGGCCCGAGATGAAGGCCACGTCGCGGGATAGCCGATCGAGCTTGGCCACAATGACCGGGCATTTCTTCTGCCGCCCTGTGGCCAGCGCCGTGGCCAGTTGAGGCCTCCGGTCGAGGGCATCGCTCCCCTTGCCGGTCTCGACCTCGACGAACTCCGCGGTCAGGTCGAATCCCTCGGCGGCGGCGAACCGGGTCACGGACTCCCGCTGGGCCTCGATGCCGAGCCCTGATCGGCCCTGACGGGCGGTGGAGACGCGGTAGTACGCAATAGCTTGTTGCATCGCGACAAACTCACAGGCCGTTTGTCCAAAACGCATACCACCGTTTGCGTCTTGTACGTAGCCAAGTATCTGGCAAAACAGAGCAATTTCGTTCCAAATTGACGGAGGTCTGAGTTGCGCCCCGGATGTGCGCCCATGAGCTGGGGACCGGCCAATTCGACTGGCGGGCCCGATGCGCCTCAAAATCCAACGGGGCACAAGAGCGATTTCTCAAAGACGGTGCCGCCACACCGGCTGTGGATGCCTCCCGACCGACGTCATCGCAAATCACCCGTATACACGAGGCGTTTTTGACCGACCCCGCCAGCGGCAGCCTATGTCCGAAGTTTGGGCCGTAGCGGAAATCACCCGAGACGGCTCGGATGTCCAGAATCCGCGAACAGCAGACGTCGGGGCGACGCACAGGGTGACGCGTGTGCTCCCCCTTTCCTCTGCCAGTTGAGCCTAATCCGTATTGGCTTCGACGACGTCCGTCGTTCGATCGACCCCGATACGGAAATAGCGGCCAATGATCATGGGTGCGAAGAACCCCACGATCGCGACGACCCACAGCCCGATCGCCAGCCACGAGCCCCACAGGATGGATAGGTTGCCGTCCGAAATGGTAAGTGCACGACGGAGATTCTTCTCCATTTCATTGCCGAGCAACACGCCCAGGATGACAGGCACGAGCGGCACGTCGAGCTTGCGCAGCACGTAGCCAAGAATGCCAAAGCCGACCATCACCATCAGATCGAAGGTCGAGCCCGAAATGCCGTAGATGCCGACGAAGGAAATCATCGCAACCGCAGGCATCAGAAGACGTGGCGGAATAAGGAGCACGCGTACGAAGATCGCTACCAGCGGGATGTTCATCAACAGCAGCATCACATTGGCGATGAACAATGCCGCGATCAGGCCCCAGACGACGTCTGGGTTGGATTGAAACAGCAGCGGCCCGGGCGTGACATTGAGGGCCAGCAACATCGCGAGCAATACCGCCGTCGTCCCCGAACCGGGCACGCCAAGCGCCAACATCGGCACGAGTGCGCCGCCAGCGGCGGCATTGTTGCCGGCTTCGGGCGCAGCAACGCCTCGCGGGTCGCCGTTGCCGAACGTACCGTCCTTGTTGGAGATGCGCTTCTCAAGCGTATAGGCGATGAACGATCCTAGCGAAGCGCCAGCGCCCGGTAGCACCCCGGCGAGGAAGCCGAGACCGGTTCCGCGTGCCATGGCAGGGACGCACTTGCGGAGCATCGACAGCGGTGCCGTGATGCGTCCGAGCTTCAATCTGCTGGAATCGGCTTCTCCCTGGCCCTTGTGTTCGAGGAACAGAAAAACTTCGGAAATCGCAAACAGGCCGACGATCGCCACCAGGAAATCAATACCGTCATAGAGATAGACGTTGCCAAATGAGAAGCGCGGCACGCCGGTCTGGTGGTCGACGCCGACCATGGCCAAGCCGAGGCCGAGGGCGGCGGCAATGGCCGCCTTTGCCTGGTTGCGGTTAGCGATGCCGCCGAGCGTGGCGAAGGCGAGGGTATAGAGCGCGAAATATTCGGCCGGTCCAAAGAGCAAAGCGAGCTTGACGAGAAGTGGCGCCAGGAAGACCAGGCCACAGGTGGCGACAAAACTGCCGGCGAAGGAAGCGATGCCCGAGATAGCAAGCGCCTCGCCGGCCTGGCCGTTGCGCGCCATCGGGTACCCGTCAAGAGTCGTCATCAAAGCGGGCTCATCGCCCGGAATGTTGAGCAAGATGGACGAGATGCGCCCGCCATACATGGCCCCGTAATAGACACTGGTCAGCAGGATTAGGGCGGGCGTCGCCGGCAGGCCGAGCGTGAAGGCAAGCGGAATCAGGATAGCCACGCCGTTGGACGGCCCAAGCCCAGGCAGCGCACCGATGATCGTGCCCATGAAGCAGCCGATGAGGGCGAGGCCCAGATTCTGCACCGTCAGGGCGACAGCGAAGCCGTGGGCAAGTGCGGCGAGCGTCTCCATACCTCAGAACCCCCAGGGCCCACGGGCAAGTGTAAGCCCGAGGATCAGATGGAAGATGACGTAGATGAGGACCGCGATGGCGATGCCGGCGACGACTGCCATCAGCGGCCTGGAACCCAGTCGCCAGCTGAGCAGCGCCGCCGCGGTCGCCGTCGATGCGACAAATCCAATTCGCGGCAATGCCTGCGCATAGGCGAGCATCAGCGCCGCGGCGAACACGATTTCAGCGAGCCGCCCGGCCGCCGGCCAGCCCGCATGCGCGTCGGGTCGGACGATTAGGTAGACCGCGGCGAGTGCCAGCGTGACGCCAATGGCGATTGGGAATGCCCGCGGTCCCATCGGATCAACGATGTAGCCGGTCTGAATCTGCGTTGCTTGCCAGATGAAGAATCCGGCAAGCAGGGCGCAAAAGACCCCGAAAATACGGTCGCTCATCGAACGACTGTCGGTGCGGCGCCAATGCCCGTCAAGGCAGCGGCCATCACTTGATGAGGCCGATTTCCTTCGACAGCGCTGTGGTTGCTGCGACTTGGCCGGCGACGAATTTCTGGAAGTCGGCACCAGACGAGTTGAGCGGCATCAGGCCGTTGTCGGCCATGACCTTCTTCCACTCTTCCGAATCGTAGACCTTCTCGATCGCGCCGACCCAGAAGCCATAGGCGTCGTCGGACATGCCGCCTGGCACGTAGAACCCGCGCCAATTTGCGCCGACCGCGTCGATGCCCTGTTCCTTGGCCGTCGGGAACTTGCCAAAATCGCCGGGCAGACGTTCGGGCGCCAGCACTGCCAGGACCTTGATGTCGCCCGAAGCGACAAAGGCCTGAGCTTCCGACAGGTCGCCAGTGAAAGCCTGGACGTGGTTGCCGAGAAGCTGCGTGATCGCTTCACCACCACCTTCGAAGGCAACGTATTTGATCGTGCGGACGTCATCGATGCCAGCTGCCTTGGTGGCGATCAGCACCTTCAGATGATCCCAGCCTCCGACCGCCGAGCCGCCGGCAAAGGCGATCGACGAAGGATCCGCCTTGATCTTGTCCATCAACGCGGGGAGCGAGTCGATGTTCGACTTCGCCGAGACCGCGATCACACCATAGTCGGAGCCGATGGCGCCAACCCAGCGCACCTGATCCATGGTATTGCCAGGATAGGCGCCCTGAGCCAGCCGCGTCGAGGTCGCCGAGGAGGCAGCAACGATAAGGCTGTTGTCGCTGTTCCGCTTGTTGACGACCTCGGCGAAAGCAACGCCGCCGCCGCCGCCGGACAGGTTGGTCACCTGCACCGGTGAGGGCACGATCTCGAGATCATAGAGCGCCTTGCCGACCTGACGACAGGTGAAATCCCATCCGCCGCCGGCACCGGCCGGCGCGATGCATTCTGTCGCACTCGGTTCGAAAGCCTGGGCCGAGAGCGGCGCCAGAAGGGCAAGTGCGGCCGCGAGGCCGAGCAACTTATTCTTCATTTGATCCTCCCCCATGGTCGTTCAGCCGCCAAAAAGGCGGCGATCGTACAAGTGGAGGGGACGAAACTGACACCAAGCTGACGCTGCACCGCGAAAACGTATTGTGCGCAGCAGCGTCTACCGACCCGTCAGTGCCTCGTTCCAGCGCTTGATGAGGTACGCCCGCTTCACCTGATCGAGATAGACAAGCAAGCCGGGGCTCACCGGGACCGGCCGCAACTGGCCGCCGAGTGCCGCTTGCATGGCACCGATCGTTTCATCGCCGCGGACATTGGGATTGATCGCAGGCAGGTGGACGTCGCGCGCCATGACCCGCTGGCCATCTTCCGACATCAGGAAGTCAAGGAATCGCTCGCCGAGGTCGGGCGCGGCGGCAGCCTCGGGCACTAGGCCGATGCGTGACATCACCACCGTGTAGTCCGAGGGCAGAACGATACCGAGGTCGGGCGCCGTCTGCGCCCAGGCCTCCGCATAGGAGCCGAGGATGTTGTAGCCCAGTGCGAAACGGCCGTCGGCGACCCGTTCCAGGATTGCCGAAGAGTTGGTGTAGAGCTTGACCCCCGCAGTGCCCATCGCCTTCACCAGGTCCCAGATGTTGCGATAGTGCTCCTGATCGCGGGCGAGAAAGAGGAAGCCGACACCGGCGCGCTCAATGTCGTAGGTGCCGATCCGTCCGTAGAGATCGTTGCTGGCATCCTTGAGCAACTGCATCAGTTCACCATGGGTCTTGGGCGGCGGCCGGTCCTTGAAGGCCTGCTTGTTGTAGACGATCGCCGCCGGCTCGAAGGTGAGGGAGAAGGCGGTGTTGCGCCAGATGGCCCATCGTGGAAGCGTTGTGGCCGAAGCTGGATTGATCGTGCGCGCATACCCGTCATTGGCAAGCTTCACCTGCAGGTCCATGGCTGAAGAGATCGCCACGTCCGCTGTGTTGCCGCCGGCGTCGGTCTCCTTGATCACGCGATCGTAGATCTCAATCGTCTGAAGTTCGCGATAGTCGAGCGCGAGATCTGGATTGGCCTTCTGGAATGCCCTTATCAGTGGCAATGCAATGTTCTCGTCGAGCGCCGAATATACCAGCACCGTGCGCGCATTCGCGTCGCCCGACAGGGCCGGGTAGACCGCCGCCACGGCTTGCCCGGCGGAAATGCCCACAGCGAGCGCGGCAGCCAGGAAGAGACGATCAGCGTTCATCGACCAACCATGCCCCTGGATAGGCGCATTCACAAGCTTATCGGCGGGAGATAGGCTCATCCCGGGAGGAGAAGGATGCGCATTCTCGTTGTTGAGGACAACGAGGCTCTGGCTGAGGGGCTGAGCAAGGTCCTCAGAGGGAACGGTTATGCCGTCGATATCGTCGCGGACGGCGTCTCCGCGGATGCCGTCATCGCAACCCAGAGCCACAATCTTATCGTCCTTGACCTGACCCTGCCGGAGATGGACGGCCTCGATGTGTTGAGGGCCATGCGTGGGCGGCACGATAACACGCCGGTTCTGGTGCTGACCGCGCGTGGTGCCCTCGACGAGCGCGTCCGCGGCCTCGATCTCGGCGCCGACGATTACCTCCCCAAGCCATTTGACGTGAGCGAGGTCGAGGCTCGCATTCGGGTCCTGCTGCGGCGCGGTGCAGGTTTGGGATCGTCCGTGGCCGAATTCGGGCCGCTGACGCTCGACCTGAACGCGCGTCTGCTCTCCTGCGGCGGCAGGCCTGTCGATCTGCCGGCACGCGAACTGAGCGTGCTTGAGACGCTCATGCTGTCGAACAGCCGGATCGTTTCCAAGCAGCAGATTGTCGAGTCGCTGTCGGCCTTCGACGAGGAGGTGAGCGACAACGCCATCGAGCAATATGTCAGCCGCCTGCGCAAGAAGCTTTCCCAGGCGGGCGTGACCATCCAGGTCGCCCGTGGTCTCGGCTACTACCTCCAGCAGGATCAGCCCACGTGACGGGTTCGCCCGCTGTGCCGTATTCCTTGCGTCGCCGTCTGCTTGTCTGGCTGCTCCTGCCGCTGGTGTTGATCGGCGTTGTCGCTCTTGCCGAGACCTCCCGCTCCGCCCGCGTTCTGGCCGATCAAGTGTCGGACCGCGTGCTTGCCGGTTCGGCCCAGGCAATTGGCGAGCGCGTCGTCGTTGGCGAAGATGGGGCGCTGGAGGTCGACATCCCCTATGTCGCGCTCGACATGCTGACCTCGGCGGCGCAGGACCGCGTCTTCTATCGCGTTGATGGCCCGCCCGGCGCATTCATCACCGGCTATCGGGCACTGCCTGAGGGTAATGCGGACCAGCGCTCCGGCCTCTCGTTTCGCGACGCAGTCTTCCGCAACGAGCTCATCCGCGTCGCGGTCCTGAATGGCGCGGCGTCGACGGGCCTCAGTTCCATCCCCTTCCGAGTCACAGTCGCCGAGACCACCAATGCGCGACGACGCCTGTCGGAGGAGATCCTGCTGCGCTCGGCGGTGCGGCTGGCCGTGCTGATCGTGAGCGCCGCTATCATCGTCTGGTTCGCGGTGACTGCCGGCCTGCGTCCGCTGTACCGGTTGCAAACGGCCATCGGCCGACGTTCTTCGGACGACCTGCGGCCCATCGAGCACCGGGTGCCGCGCGAGGTCGGCGGCCTGGTTTCCACGATCAACAATTTCATGGCGCGCCTTGCCGCCGCCATTGAGGCGCTCCGCCACTTCACCGGCAATGCCAGTCATCAATTGCGCACCCCCCTGGCGATCGTGCGCACAGAACTGGCGCTTGCCAAGCGCGCGGAAACGCTTGCGGCGGCGCAAGTCGCGACCGAAAACGCCGACCGTGCCGCTGCGCATGCCGAGCGGATTGTCTCCCAGCTCCTCCTTCTCGCCCGCGTCGACGAGGCAGCATCCGAAGCGCTCGCCCAGAAAACGACCGACCTCACTTTGCTTGCTCGCCGCATCGTGGCCGACAACGTTAGGCAGGCCGCCGACCGCGGTGTCGACCTCGGTGTCGAAGCCGACGGCGAAGCCGTGGTCCGCGGCGACCCCATGATTCTCGGTGAAATGCTTTCCAACTTGGTCGAGAATGCCATTCGCTACACAGGTTCCGGCGGCGGCCACGCGACGGTTCGGGTCACACGATTTGACGCCAAGGTCGTGCTCGAAGTCGAAGACAATGGCCCGGGTATCCCGCCGGCCATGCGGGACCGCGTTCGTGAGCGCTTTGCCCGAAACACGAGCGGCAGCCAGCAGGGGGCCGGCCTCGGTCTTTCGATCGTTTCTGAGATAGCCGCGCTCTTCGGGGGCAATCTGGTTCTCACCGACGGCACCGGCCGCTCCGGCCTAACCGCCAGGGTTAGCTTTCCCTCTGTGCGGAGCATTGCAGCAAGCTAGTCCATGGCAAGGCCAAGCATCCGCTTTTCGATCTCGTTGACGTGCCACAGAAGTCTGGTTCGGAGTCAAACTCGGAACTGGCCACCCGCCGGTGAAGTCCGCATTCAGGTGGTGAGCGGACGTCATTGCCGCAGCGACCTGACGACGGTTTTGGCCAAGATCCCGGCGGAAGCGTCGACCCAGTCGCAGCGATTAGTCCCCGCAACCATTCGTCGGGACCGGGCTCAGCGTCAGCAGCTGGGGATCGGCCTTGTCGATCTCGTGACCCAGCATCAGGATCATCCGCTCCAGATCTGCGTCATTGAGCTGGGTGATGTCGGCGTGAGACGGCGGCCTGGTGCTGCTGGGGCGTCTCGCGCCAGCCACCACGGGTCTTCATCCAGAAAATGGCGGCGGTGACGCTCTGCGGGCCATCGGTGGTGGCCTTGCGGAAGAGGAACTCGGCCACCTTGGCGGTTGCTTTGATCTGACCCGTGTCGAGTTAGCTGAGGGCCTCGACTGTTCGCGGTCCAGTAGGGGCGTGTCGTGGGGCATCAGAAGCTCGGTAGCCTGCCGAGATCCAAACGCTGGGATCAGGTAGTCGGCCTGATTATCGACGGCGCAACCGTCACCAACGTGGCGGCAGCGACTGCGCTCGCCGCCGAAAGAAGTATGCCGGATGTCAGCAACGACCCGACCGTCCGATTTGCTTTCTGGCTGTTGACGCAAATACCCCAGGCCGCCCGAGACCTCGATTTTGCTGGGGCCCTTCGCCAGCTGGGTCTCCTCATAGCGGACGAGCCGTCGCTTGAGGAAGTTGTTGTCGCCGCGTCGGATGCCATCGACAGTCAGATCAACACTTCGGGCGGCCGGTCTGATTTCGGCGAATTGGCTCAACTTGCCTTTTCCGAGAGCCTGTACGCGATCGCCTCGCGTGAGCCAGATCTTCTTGGCGACAGCCCGGATCGTACGCGTATCGCGCGTTCCAAGCTCGCCACCAGCCGCGCCTTCGCCGCGCTTGGCTGACCAAGACGGAGGTCGTGAGGCGGCTGGTGGACAACAGGCTGGAAACTCTGGTCCCGTAGACGACCAGTTGCGCACATGTGCGACAACTGTCCATCGACCAACACCAATGCGGCGTCTACTCGCAATGCGTCGAGCGGCGTTTTGCACTGCTGGCGGCCGTCCTGGGCGATGCGGAGCCGCCGAGCTCATACGCCATCGATCTCTTCGACGGTCCCTATGATGCGAAGCACTCCGCCGCCATGGCGGTTCACCACGTTCTGCGCGCGCGCCAGTTCGCGAACATGTCAGAGACAGCATTTGCCGCTTCGAACGGCGAGGTATTCAGGGCACTTTCGAGCTTGATCGGCAACAGTGTCGACAACCTCAAACGCATTCACGACCTTCATCGCCGGTACGGCCGCGAGATCCTCGCGGTCGTCGACCAGCGCCTTGGCGCTGCCGCCAACAGACCGTCCCCGGTCGTCTTCACGATCCGGCCGCGATGCTTGACGAGGCAGGGATCGAAGAGCTCGCGGCGGTGCCCGGTCAGCCGGGCAAGAGTTCCATCCTCGTCGACGCCCATCAGCCGGCTATACCCGGCGACATCCGCCGCCAGGATCGCCAAGAGCTTGCGTTCGACGCGTTCGGCCGACATGCCGCCGGTCCCCCGCTATCGGCGTACTGGGCACAGCTTGCCGCGCCGTTCGTACGCGGCTCATCAGTGCTACTTAAGCGAGAGAACCTTCGCCAGTGCAAGGGCGCAGACAGTTCTCCAAGCGCACACGCGGGATGATAGTCGCCATGTCATGTGCTGGCGCTCAGCGTCGGTTTGCTGATGTCCGCTTTGCTGCCGCTGATGGGGTCAAACCAGACGTCGGCCCAAAGCGCCGATACTAACGCGAATGACCCAAGGGAGACATGGCAGTCGCCACCTCGATGCCCTTTGGAGCGTAGCATCGACTGGCTTGCGCGGCCTAAATCCAATACGACTTGTCGCATGGTGGAAAACAACCGTACCAGCCGGCGGCTTGCGGCCATTCTTGCGGCCGATGTGGTCGCTTATTCCCGCATGATGGCCGCCGACGAGGTCGGTACGCTTGCGGCACTGAAGCGTCACCGGGAGGCTATCTTCGACCCTGCGGTCGTCCGGCACGGCGGGCGCATTGTCAAGCTGATCGGCGACGGTACCCTGGTCGAGTTTGCTAGCGTCGTAGATGCCGTCAATTGCGCCTTGGCGATCCAGCAGGCGGTGGCGACTGAGGTCGTCTCCGGCCCAAGGATTACGCTGCGCATCGGTATCAACCTCGGCGATGTTATCATTGATGGCGACGACATCTACGGTGATGGCGTCAATGTCGCCGCTCGGCTTGAGCCGCTAGCCGAAACTGGCGGGATCTGCGTGGCTTCTATCGTCAACGAAAGCGTGGTCAATCGGATCGATGGGGCGTTCGAGGACGGCGGCGAGGTTAGGGTCAAAAATATCGACCGGCCGATCCGCATCTGGAAGTGGAGCCCCGGCGCGAGTGCGCCCAAAGCAGATCGGCCGGTGCCGAACGTAGACAAGCCCTCGATTGCGGTGCTGCCCTTCACCAACATGTCAGGAGATCAGGAACAGGAATACTTCTCCGACGGTATTACCGAAGACATCATCACCGACTTGTCAAAGGTCGCGGGCCTCTTGGTGATCGCGCGCAATTCGAGCTTTGCCTACAAGGGAAGAAACGTCGACATCCGCGTAGTCGGCCGAGAACTCGGCGTGCGTTCGGTTCTGGAGGGCAGTATCCGCCGCATGGGAAATCGCGTGCGGATAACCGCCCAGCTCATCGACGCAGCCGATGGCGGCCACATTTGGGCGGAGCGCTATGACCGGGATCTCACCGACATCTTTGCCGTGCAGGATGAAGTTACGTTGCATATCGTCAATGCGCTCAAGGTCACCCTGAGTCCCGCGGAGAAGGCACGCGTGGCGGAGTTGGGCACGACCAACGTTGCGGCGCATGATGCCTTCCTGCATGGGCGTGAACTCATTTTGGCGCCGACCAAGACCAGTGCTGCATTCGCGCAGTCAATCGAGGATTTCAACAGGGCCATCGCACTCGATCCCGGGTATGGCGGTGCCTATGCCGGGCTCGCGATGGCCCATAATGTGGACTTTCACAATCATTTCACCAGCAACTCGGCCGGTGCACTCGAGATTGCTTCGGGCTTCGCCGACAAGGCAGTCGAGCTCGGGCCGACCGATCCGTTCGTTCGCTTTGTCGCTGCGGTCATCGCCACGTTCCGGGGCGATTTCGAGCGCGTGGCAAGGGAAGTCGATGCCGCGCTGGCGTTGAATCCTAGCGCCGCTGTTGCCTATGGCACTCGGGGGATGGCTGACGTCTACCTGGGCGATCCGATGTCGGCGATACCGCGGCTGGAGATGGCGACCCGTCTCGATCCCGCATCCAATACGCACTATCTCCACTACCTTGGCATGGCCCACCTTGTTGCGGGCAAGTACGAGGCCGCAGCCGCGCTTTTCAGGGAGCGGATCAGGCTGGTCCCCGGTACGGATGTTTCGCGCGCCTTCCTGGCTTCGGCGCTTGGGCACCTCAGCCGCGCTGAAGAGGCGGGAGAGGTCTGGGGTGAACTCATGGAAATCAGCCCGGACTATTCGTTCGACGCCCATGTCGGCCGCCTACCGTTTAAGAACCAAGCCGACGTCACCCGGATCAAGGATGGACTAATCAAGGCAGGGCTGGCGTAATGATCGAGTTGGTTCTATTCGGCAACTCATTCCGCTGGCCAGCGCCTTTCGGGCCGATGAGCCGGCAGCCCTGCGCGGTCACTCCTAGGCGATAAGATCCCGCTGCCCGGTCCGCTTCCACTCCCGGGCAGCGGGGCCATTCCTTTCGTGGATCGGGCGTTGACGCAATCATCGCTGGCGGTCGAATTGCGGACCGGCCGAAAACCATCTGGGTGCCGAGCAGCCCAAGGCAGGACGCGCCTGGGATGGAAACCCTCACGCACGCCAGTGACGGAATGGGTGTTGAGATTGGTGTCTTGTACCAACGCCGCCCATTTCGGATTCTGCGACAGCGTCCACGAGACGGCACTGGTCCCGGCCGAGCGACCGAAGCTTGCGAGCGATGTTCACGCGGTATTCACTGTCAGCTAGACTGATAGGCGTTGTGTGAGGCGATGAACAACCTGTCAGAATATGACAAGGGAACCGAGAGCCGGGCTGCTACCCCGCTTTCCCGATTGGCCGAGTTTCTGCGACTGGAGGCAAGCGCCGGAATCATTCTGGTAGCTGCCGCCTTGGCGGCGCTGGTTCTCGCAAACTCACCACTTGGCGACCTCTACGAGCAGTTCCGCGACGTCCCCGGATCGGTGCAAGTTGGCGCGCTGACGATCTCCAAGCCGCTGCTCCTTTGGGTCAACGATTTGTGGATGGCCGTCTTCTTCTTTCTGGTCGGCCTGGAGATCAAGCGTGAGTTTCTGGAGGGGCAGCTTTCGAGCGCCGCCCAGCTCGTGTTGCCTGTCGCCGCGGCCGTCGGGGGCATGGCTGTGCCGGCGATGATCTACGTGTTCTGGAACTGGGGCGACGCCTCCACCCTCAGCGGGTGGGCGATTCCCGCAGCGACCGATATTGCGTTTGCGCTTGGTATCCTTGCGCTGGTGGGTTCGCGGGTCCCATTGTCGCTCAAGGTGCTGCTGACCGCGATCGCGATAATCGACGACCTTGGCGCCATTCTCATTATCGCGGCGTTCTACACGGACAACCTTTCGATCGTGTCGCTGGGCTTGGCAGGCGCCGCAATCGTCGGCCTGATCGTCCTCAACCGCCTCGGCATCACCCACGTGGCAGCATATCTGATCGTCGGAGCGATCCTTTGGGTCTGCGTCCTGAAGTCGGGTGTGCACGCGACACTGGCGGGCGTCATCACTGCATTGGCGGTGCCATTGAAGGTCCAGGATCGGGAAGGGCATTCACCGCTTCGTCACCTTGAGCATCGGCTTCATCCCTGGGCCGCTTTCCTGATCCTGCCGACGTTCGCTTTCGCCAACGCTGGCGTTTCATTCTCAAATGTCGGCTGGGAAAGCATGGTCGAGCCGGTGACGCTTGGCATCGCTCTTGGCCTGCTGGTCGGCAAACCGCTTGGTGTCTTCGTTCCGATTTGGTTGTGCATTCGGCTGGGTCTGGCCCCCATGCCAACTGGGGCAAAATGGCTGCAGCTTTTCGGACTCGCCCTCTTGTGCGGCATCGGATTTACGATGAGCTTGTTCATTGGCGGCCTCGCATTCGAAGCAGCGGGCTTCGACGCACCAGTCCGAATCGGCGTGCTCGGTGGGTCAGTGTTGGCAGCCGCTGCCGGTTACGCCGTCCTACGGTTCGCAGACAGAACGAACACAACACTGCCCTCATGAGGCGGGCACGTGGCGAAATTTCCGCGGCCTGAGCTTGCGGCGATCCAAACATCTCTTCTGGTTCGGCAGCCTTCGATTGTTCCGCTTGCCGTCATCCCGCGGCACAGCGGGAATGTCGCCTGATGGCGCAAAGCGTCGTTTCGCAGCGATGCGGAATTTGGTCCGCTATCGGGGCAAAGCCGAAATGCGCTGACAGGTAGAGCCGGCTGCATCGGTCGAGAATGACC
>CAWARW010000002.1:0-280888 GCA_963784605.1 uncultured Alphaproteobacteria bacterium | reverse complement strand
TGACCGACCTGAGACATAGGTGACGTTTCGTACCGGACACATGGGTAACACTTTTCGCCATTTGCGGGAGGTGTTGATGCCGTGGAGAGAGTGTTCGGCGATGGAGGAACGTCTGCGTTTTGTTGCCCGGCTTCTCGACGGCGAGGGCATGAGCGCCGTGTGCCGGGCGTTCGGGATCTCGCGCAAGACCGGCTACAAGATCTTCAACCGCTACAAGGAGGAAGGGCTGGAGGCGCTGAGCGACCGCTCGCGGCGGCCGGTGCGCTATGCCAACCAGTTGCCGGAGCCGATCGAGCGGCTGATTGTGGCAACCAAACGGGAGAAGCCGCACTGGGGCGCCCGCAAGATCCGGGAACTGCTCGTCCGCAGGCTCAACGGTGACGTCCGCATCCCGGCCAAGAGCACGGTCCACGCCGTTCTCGACCGCCACGGCCTTGTGAGCCGGGCGCGCAACAGGAACCGGGCGAACAAGGCCGCGGGCACGCCGCTTTCCCAGGCGGGGATGCCCAACGATCTATGGTGCGCCGACTTCAAGGGCGAGTTCAGGCTGGGCGATGGCCGCTATTGTTACCCCCTGACGGTGACCGACCAGGCCTCGCGCTACCTGCTGCTCGTCGAAGCCGTTGAATCAACCCGGGAAGCCCCGGTCATCCAAGCCTTCGTGCGGCTGTTCAAGGACCGCGGCATGCCGGCGGCGATCCGCAGCGACAACGGGCAGCCCTTCGCCAGCCCCAACGGCCTCTACAACCTGTCGAAGCTCTCGGTCTCTGGCTCAGGCTCGGTATCGCCCTGGAACGCATCAAGCCGGGCCACCCGCAGGAGAACGGCCGCCACGAGCGCATGCATCTGACGCTCAAGCAGGAGACCACCCGGCCGGCGCGGGCCAATATCCTGCAACAGCAGGCCCGCTTCGACGATTTCGTCAGCGAATTCAATGAAGAACGCCCTCACCAGGCGCTCGCCATGAAGACCCCGGCCGAGCTCTACCAGCCCTCTCCACGGCCCTACACCGGCCTGCCGGAACTCGCCTATCCATTCCACGACCGCGAGGTCCTGGTCACCGCCTGCGGCCGCATCTGCATGCACCGCAAGAAGATCAACCTCTCAACCGTCTTGGCCGGTCAGAAGCTCGGCATCAAGGAAGTCGACGACGGCATTTGGCTCGTCAGCTTCATGCATTACGATCTGGGATATATCGACCTGGAACAGAGGACCCTGCAAACCATCGACAACCCGTTCGGCACGAGGTTGTCACCCATGTCTTAGGGACAATCTGTCACCCATGTCTCCGGGTCGGACATGGGTTTGTTGGTGCCGCAAGAGGGACTCGAACCCCCGACCCCCGCATTACGAATGCGATGCTCTACCAGCTGAGCTATTGCGGCAACCGAAGCCTTTTCGGCTGGCGCACTGATACCCGCGGAAACCCGTCGGTTCAAGTGCGGATCGGCGGCTCCGCCCGGTGCGCCGGCGTGCCGTCGGCGGCCGGGCGTCACGCCATCCGCTTGATGACGAAGCTGAAGACCTTGTCGGCCGCCTTCGAATTCGACCAGTTCGTTGCCGGTCGTCCGGCAGAAGGCCTCGAAGTCCTTGACCGCGCCGGGGTCGGTGGCGAGCACTTCGAGAGTGCCGCCCATGGGGATGTCCTTCAGCGCCTTCTTGGCGCGCAGGATCGGCAACGGGCAGTTCAGCCCTTTCACGTCGAGAAGCTGGTCGGCCATGTCGTTTCCTCGGATGCGGTCGTCGGTTGAGCTCAGATGAACAGGTTGATGTCGCTCTTGGTGGCGTTTTCGATGTAGGTCGCCGCGCCGCCGAGCTTCGGCCCCGGCGATCATGTCGTCGAGGGTGTATTCGAACAGGTCCATGGTCATCTGGCAGGCGATCATCTCGACCTCGGCCTCGACCGCCATGTCGCGCAGTTCCTCGATCGAGGCGACGCCCTTCTTCTTGATCAGGTTCTTCATCATGACGCTCGCCGCCGCATCGACGCCGGGAATCGCCGAGACGATGTTGGGCATGCCGATGTGCATGCCGAGCATCGGCATCTGCATCGCCGGATTGCCCAGCGTCGTCACCTGCAGGTCGAGCTTCTTCTTGAGCAGGGTGAGGCCATAGAAGGTGAAGAACATCGACACTTCGAGGCCCATCGCCGCCGCCGTCGTCGCCAGGATGAACGGCGGATAGGCCCAGTCGAGCGAGCCCTTGGTCACGATCATCGACAGCTTCTTGGTATTGCTTCCGGCACCATCTGCCATGGCATTCCTCCACGATTTCGGAAGGCTCGACGCGGGCTGGCTCGCTTCCGCGTCAGAACCTCCACACCACGACTGCCAGCACGAGAACGGCGAGGAACAGCGTTTCCGCCACGATCAGCGCGATCGACCGCCAGCCGACCGCCGCCATCGCCTTCAGCGACGTCTTCATGCCGAGCGCGGCGATCGCGGTGACCAGGCACCAGCGCGAGATGCTCTTCAGCGCATCGAGAACGACCGGCGGGATGATGCCGGTGCTGTTGATGGCCACGAGAACGAAAGACGATCAGAAAGCCCGGCAGGTGCCGCCCGGCCGCATTGTCCGAATGGGCGCGGAACAGGAAGGACAGCGACATCACCACCGGCACCAGCATGGCGACGCGCAACAGCTTGATGAAGGTCGCGACCGTGCCGGTCTCCTCCGACACGCTGAAGCCGGCGCCGACCACCTGGGCGACGTCGTGGATGGTGCCGCCGAGGAAGATGCCGATGGCGGCGTGATCGAGATGGAAGAGGCTGATGACCACCGGATAGACGATCATCGCCAGCGTCGACAGCGTCGTGACGCCGATGACGGTGAACACCGTGTCGCGCTCGTGGTTCTCGCCCTTGGGCAGCACCGAGGAGATGGCGAGCGCGGCGGAGGCGCCGCAGATCGCGACGGCGCCGGAGGTCAGCAGCCCGAACGGGCGGCTGAGGCCGAAGGCGCGCGCCGCCACCACGCCGAAGCCGAGCGTCAGGATCACCGCCGCGACCACCATGATGACCGGCGTGGCGCCGAGCTGCAGGATCTGGCCGATGGTGATCTGGGCGCCGAGCAGGCCGACGGCGATGCGCAGGATGCGCTTCGAGGCCAGCTCGATGCCGGCGACGCAGCGGCCCTCCTGCGACAGGAAGTAGAAGGCCATGCCGAGCAGCAGGGCGAACAGCATCACCGGGCCGCCGTAGTGGTCCGACAGGAACGTCGCCGCGATGGCGATGACCAGGCTGACCAGCACGCCCGGCGCATAGCGCTGCAGGGCGGCGAACGCCCGGCTGTGCGGTGGCTGGATCGCGGCGACGTGGCTCATCGGGCCCGCTCTACGCCGCCGCCGCGCAACCGGCGAACTGGTCGGCGGCCATCTTGGCCTCGTAGGGACCGGCGACCGCCGTGCCCGGCGTCAGCGTCGCCTTGGCGGCCGCCCAGTCGGCGGGCCTGACCTTGACCATCCAGCCCTCGCCGTAGGGATCGGAGTTGGCGAGCTTGGGGTTGCCGGTCAGCGCCTCGTTGATCTCCAGGATCTCGGCCGGGAAGGCGATCTTGGCGGGACCGACCCATTTGCCCGATTCGACGGTGGCGCAGGATTTGCCGCCGTCGAGCGAGCGGCCCGGCTTCTTGGCGGTGAAGGCGACCAGCGGCCCGGCCATGGCGGCCGCCACCGTGGTCATGCCGAGGGTGACGGTGCCGTCGCCGCTCTCGCGATACCAGATGTTGTTGCCGACGTCGTAGAGAAGGTCGTCGGGAAGGTCACAGCCGCGCACGGTTGTCATGGCTTGGGGGAACTCCGTTGTCAGGGAAGGCCGGCAGCGCTGCGGCCGTCCTGCGCCCGCAAGGGGCGCGACGAACAGCAGAATTCGCCGAGGCCGGCGGTTTCCAGTTTTCCGTCGATGAACAGCACGAGGTGTCGCGCCACCATGGCGCCGAGGCGGAGCCGCCGCGGCGTGTCGGCCCCTGACGGCGCGGCGACGCACGCAGTTGTAGGCGTAGGCGAGTTCGCGGCAGGTCTCACGGCAGGCGTTGAAACTGGGGTCGCCGCGCGCCCCCTGGCGGTGCAGCGCCAGCAGGCGGAAGCCTTCGACCGTTGCCTTCGTGGGGGTCCTGCCCTTGGCGGTCAGCCAGCCTGCGAGTGCCGTCTCGCCGATCGCCAGCAGCTCGGCGGCAACATCGTCCGCCGACGCGGCAAGGGCCGCGTCCGGCAATGCGACGATCGTATCCAGCCGCTCCATCGGCGTCTCGTGCCGGGCTGCCGTCGCCATCATAGCAGGCCCTTCTCGAACAGGAAGTCGCTCGGATCCGACAGGTTCTCGTGGACGCCGACCTTGCGTGCCGAGAGGCCGAGGGCCATGCCGATGAGCTGGGTGAAGTAGAGGATCTTGACGGTGGTCTTCTTGCCGAACACGGTCTCGGCACGCTTCTGGTGCATCTCCAGGCCGGTGTGGCAGGTCGGGCATTCGGTGGCGATGACGTCGGCGCCGCAGGCTTCCGCCGTGGTCAGCAGGTTGAGCACCAGCCGCGTCGAGGTGTCGGAATCCGATAGCGTATGGGCGCCGCCGCAGCAGGCCGTCTTCAGCGGATATTCGACGTTCTCGGCGCCGGCGGCGGCGAGAAGATCGTCCATGAAGTGCGGCTTGGCGGTCGATTCGCTGCCCGGCCCCTTGTCCTTCTCCGGGAAGATGTGGCGCGGCCGCGAATACATGCAGCCGTAGTAGTTGGCGATTTTGATTCCCTTCAGCGAGTTCTTCACCCGCGCCTTCAGCCCCTCTTCGCCGATCGCGTGCTTGATCCAGTCGAGGGCGTGGATGGTCTCGACCTTGCCGGCCTCGTAGGTCGTGTGGCCGGCCTTCTTCGACAGGCGCGCGTTGATCTCGCGCGAGGCTTCGTCGTGGGCGAGGTCGTGTTCGGCCTTCTTGAGATTGTGGTAGCAGCCGTTGCACGGCGCCATCACCGTGTCGAAGCCCATGTCCTCGGCGATCGACAGGTTGCGCGCCGACAGATAGGTCTGCAGGTGCGGGTCGACGTTCTTGACCTCCATCGCCCCGCAGCAGTTCCAGTTCTTGAGATCGACCAGATCGAGGCCGAGCGCCTTGCCGACCGCGCGCGTCGAGCGGTTGTAGGCGTGGCCGGTGCCTTCCAGCGCGCAGCCGTGATAATAGGCGACCTTCTTGTACTTGCCGCTCACCGCTCGGCTCCTTCCGCTTCGAGACCGAGGGCAGCGCGCTTGGCCGCCTCGCGCTCCGTCGACGAATTCCTCGATCGCCGCCCGCGCCTTGCCCCAGCCGCGCGTGCGCGGACGGAAGAGCGTGGCGAGGCCCATCTGCGTCAGCATCCGCACGGGCAATCGCAGCACCAGCCCACGGATGAGGGCGACCAGCCAGTCCTGGAAGAGCGATTGCCCGGTGCGCTGGAAGAAGCCCCTGAGCACGCGCCCGTCCTCGATCTTGCCGGTGGCGATGACCTGCTCGGAGAAGACGTCGTCGAAGACTTCCGCCGGCTTCTCCTCGGTGTGCCCCTTCATCTCCAGCCACAGCGCCGTCGCCCGCATCACGCCTTCCGGCACGACATCGCGCGGGCAGGCGTAGGTGCACTTGTTGCAGGAGACGCACTGCCAGATGATGTCCTTGTCGCGCAGGAGCTCGTCTTCCATCCCCAGCCGGATCAGGTAGATCCAGTAGCGCGGGTTGAAGTCCGGATTGATGGCGTTGATCGTGCAGGCATTGGTGCACGAGCCGCATTGCCAGCAGCGGTGGATGTATTCGCCGCCGGGCAGCGCCGCGATCTCCTCCTGCAGCGCCTCGTTGTAGTCGGTGACGGCGCGGCTCTCGATGAAGGTCGACCAGTGGCCGGAGACATCGATGCCTTCCAGCTCGAGGTGCTCGTGGGTGACCAGGTTCTCCGGCCGGATCAGCGATTTTTCGTGGATCGGCATGGGCGCCCCTTCAGTGGCTCAGGCGCCGGGGCTCGCCCAGCACATGAGCCTCGCCGTCGATCAGCTTCAGCCGGGTGCGGCCGGATTCGGAATCGACCGCATCGAGGCCGAGCAGCCGGCGGGTATGCGCCATGCGGTCGGGCACCGCACCGCAAATGACATCGTTGCCGAGATACTGGCCGCCGCGGTCGTTGATGTAGCCGGCATAAACGTGCGCGGCGAGGAGATCGACGTAGAAGGGCAGATCGCGGAAGACGCCGTTGTCGCGCAGGAAGCCTTCCAGCTCGTCACGCAGCGTCTTGTGGGTGACGAAATCGTCGGCCGCGGTGATCTGCGCCCGGTCGACATCGTCGGCGAACCAGATCTCGCGCAGCACGCCCGAGCCGACGCGCGCGTCCCACATCCAGCGGGTCATCAGCGGATAGCGTTCCGGCGCGGTGAAATGCAGCACTTCGGCGCCCAGGTCGCGCACCCAGCGATGCGCCCGGTCGGCGGGGAAGCCATCGGCGAAGGCCGCCATGCGGGCATCGGCCGTGGTCACGTCCGACCAGCCGGCGAGCAGCGCCATCAGCCGCCGATGCATGAGGGCGAAGCTGTTGTCGCTGAGCCAGGCGCCGATCCGCCGGCGCACCGGCGTGACGAAGGCGGCGAGATCGCAGAACTCGGTCTCGCTCAGTTCCGCCACGCGGCCCTTGCCGAGCAGTTCCTCGAACAACGATGCCTTGAGCGCCAGCGCGCCGACATAGCGTTCGACGCCGCCGGTCGGTTCCGCCGATTCGGCCAGGTCCTCGAAGGCGCGCCGCAGCCGCGGCCCCGACAGGTCGAGCACCGGCGCCGCCGGCGTCTTGTGGCGGAAGGCGAGCACCGTCGCCATCACTCGGCCGCCTCTGCCACCGCGCCGCGGGCGAGCGCCAGCGCCGCCATCGCCGCCGCTTGCCCCTGCGCGATCGAATCGTCGATGGTCTCCGGCCCGGTGGCCGCACCGGCGACGAAGACGCCCGGCCGCGACGTGCCCGACATCGCCGAATAGGTCGGTGCCTTGTCGATATAGCCGTGGCGTTCGAGCTTCACGTCGAAGACCGCCGACAGCGTCAGGTTGTCGACGTTGGGGTCCATGCCGACGGCATGCACCACCATGTCGAAGGGGATGGTGATCGGCCGTTTGACCAGCGTGTCCTCGCCCTTGACGATCAGCCGCTTGCCGTCCGAGGTCACCTCGGCGATGCGCGCCTTGATGTACTTGACCCGGTGCTTCTCCTGGCTCTCCCAGTAGAACTTGTCCTCGTAGAGGCCGAAGGTGCGGATATCCATGTAGTAGATGTAGACGTTGCAGTCGGGCAGTTCCTCGCGGATCTCCATGGCCAGGTTGGACGACACCGTGCAGCAGATCTTCGAGCACCACTCGCGGCCGATCTGGCGGTCGCGCGAACCGACGCAGAGCAGGATGGCGACGCGCTGCGGCTTGCGCCCGTCCGACGGACAGCGCACGCCCTGGCCCGAGGAGAACATCTGCTCGACCTGGGTGGTGGTGACCACGTCGGGATAGGTGCCGAAGCCCCATTCCGGCTTGTTGACCGAATCGAAATGGGTGAAGCCGGTGGCGAGGATGGCGGCGCCCGCCTGAAGGCTGCTGCCGTCGGAAAGCGCCACGTGAAAGTCGCCCGGCCCGCCGGTGAACGTCTGCACCGCGGTATTGAGACGGACGTCGATCAGCCGGTCGCCGGTGACGCGCGCGACCATGCCGCCGATGGCATCCTTGGCCCATTCGCCGGAGGGCACCAGCCGGGCATAGCCGGAGAGGATCGGCGCGCCGCCAAGCCGGTCGGCCTTGTCGACCAGCACCACTGGCTCGCCGGCGGTGGCCAGCGCGTGCGCCGCCGACAGACCCGCCGGCCCGCCGCCGACGATGAGAACCGGACGGCTCATTCCTGCGGCCCTCCGATCGCGGCGACCGCCGCCGGCCTGACGTAGCCGGGACCGGAGGTGATCGCCCGCTTGGGATCGTAGAGCGTCTCGATGCGCCCGGCCTTGACCTCGCCGAGATAGGCCTCGAACTCGGCCTTGGCCTTCTCCCAGTCGATGCCGAGCTTTTCGAGCAGCTGCTCGAAGGGCGAGGCGTGCCAGTGGAGCTGCGCCAGCTTGTAGGGGTGGGCGCCGAGCGCCAGGGCGGCGAACTGGCAATCCGCCATGATCGGCAGCGAATAGACCTTGCCGACCGCCTTGCCGATCCACTGGTTCTTGTCGAGCGTGGTGATGCAGCCGGTGTCGTGGCCGATCATCACGTCGGCCTTGGCCTCCTCGACCGCCACCTTGATCTTGCGGTCGATGGCATAGGAGCGGGTGAACTCGCGTTCGCCGATGATGTGGCGGAAGCCGAAACCGCAACAGTCGTACCAGGTGGAATAGTCGACCACCTCGGCGCCCAGCGTCTGCAACAGGCCGGTGGAGACGGCGACGCGGTCGCCGTTCATCACCGTCTCGTCGTAGATCACGTCCTCCGGCACCATCTTGTAGACGTGGCAGGCCGGATGGACGGTGGCGCGGATGCTGGAAACGTCGATCGTCTGGCGCTCGCGGATGGGCTCGCGCATCACGTGCAGCCATTCGGAATAGTGGACGATCTCTTCCGGGATCAGGAGCTTGCCATCGACCAGACGGCCGAGCTTGCCGAGGATCGCCTTCACCTCGGCCCTCAGCTCCGCCGAATGCATGAGGAAGATGCGCATCTCCTTGTAGTTGCCGAAGGAGGTGCCGCAGTGGACCAGCGGATAATAGGTGCCTTCCGCCAGGCCCTGTGCCTTCGCCGAGACGTAGGCCTGGTGGAAGTTGCGCAGGAAGACGGCGGCGAGGCTGACCACGTTGCCGATGCCCGAGCCGTGGTAGTTCCACGCCGTGCACGAGGTCTGGTCGGTCTCGTCGAGATATTTCACATCGAGCTGGTTCATCAGCCACATCACGCTCGACGGGTAGCCGGGGATGTTGCCGCACTGGCCGCACGACTTGTGGTGCCAGAGATTGGTGGTCGGGATGCGCTTCTCCCAGCCGTAGAGCGTGCGTGCCACCACCGGCCGGTGGCGCTCGTCGATGCGGTGGACGACGATCTCGCCGTCCTTCTCGAGCTGCCACATGGCGTCGCGGATGTCCTCGACGCGGTCTTTCTTGGTCAGCATCGAGCGCTTGTCGATGCGCTGCTCGACCCAGGCGGTCGCCTTGCGCGCCTCCGCCGGCGTCAGCGTCGACGGCCGCCACTCGTCTCCGAAGCCGCTAAAGGCGGGCTGCTTGCTGCTTTCGGACTTCTCCATCCGCCGTGTCCTCCCTTGGGGCGCGCGCCGCGTCAGTCGTCGGCGGCGTCCTCCTGCTCCTCCAGCCACTCGGTGTATTCCTCGCGCTTCTCGTCCATCACGTCGGTGACGAGGTCGAACAGGTTCTCGTCGACCTGCTCGAGCTGGTCGAGGACGCCGGTCGCCTCCCAGATCGTGTAGAGTTCGACCGAGGTCTTGAGGTTGACCTCCCAGGCCGTGTCCATGGTGTGCATGGTCGGCACCGGGATCGCCTTTCTCAGGATGTTGAGCGGGGCCTCGACCTTGGAGACGTTCGGCCCCCAGTCGGGAAACGCCTCGCGGGTGATCATGTTGGGGGCGAGCTGGTTGCCGGTCGACACCACCTTGAGCAGCACGCGCGAGAACGGCCTCAGCACGTCCTTGGCCGACTGCATCCCGTGCTTGATCGCCACCTCGCGCATGATCATGACGAGGCCGCCCGGCGAATTCTCGAAGGGGCAGCGCGCCGCGCAGGTGTAGCACTGGGCGCAGGCCCAGATCTTTTCCTGCATGGCGTCGTAGATGCCTTCGAGATTCTCCGTCCACAGCAGCTGGACGATCTCGCGCGGCGAATAGTCGTAATAGTGGGCGGAGGGGCAGGTCGCGGTGCAGATGCCGCAGTTGAGACAGCCGTGCAGCTCGTGGTCGTAGAGCATGTGCGAGCGGATGTCGTCGAACACCGCCTCGAGCTTCGCCTGCGGCACCACCGGTGCCGGCGAAAGCGGATCGCCGATGGCGGCATGGTCTCCCGTCATTCCATCCTCCCGCCGTCGCTCAGTAGGTCAGCACCTTGGCGTCGTCGTCCTCCATCACCGCCTCGATCACCTTGGCGCCGCCGACGATGCCCTCGCATTCGGGGATGAGGTCGTCTTCGCTCATGTCGAACAGATCGAGATTGGGCGAGCAGCAGTAGAACTTGGCGCCCGCCTCGTGCGCATCCTTGATGAAGTCGTAGACCGTCTTCGGCGAGCCGGGCTTGACCACCAGCTTCTCCGCCACGCCCTTCTTCATCAGTTGCCCGGACGTGGCCGTGCAGATGACCTCGACCTCGTAGTCCATGGCCGCGGCGACCGTCGCCTGGAAGAACGGCGCCCCCAGTTCCTCGCCGTTGCGCGGGTCGGTATTGACCATGATGATGATCAGCTTGTGCGCCATGCGGCGGCTGCTCCTCCCTCGATCCCCTCGGTCCGGCGAAGCCATGCAACCGTGGGGCAGTCCTCCCTGAACATATTCTAATATTGCATTTAGAGAATAAATTCTACCGCCGATTTGCATGGCTGGCCACTGTCCGCGCCGATCGGCCGGCGAAACGGCTCTATTCCGCCATCCAGCCGGTCTCGGCGACGAGCCCCACCATGATCTCGGACAGCGCCTCGGCGATCAGCCCCTGGCGCTCGCGCAAGGTGCCCAGGCTCTCGGCCAATCCCTCCGGTGCCTCGGCGAATTCCATGACCAGGTCCTCGATCATGGCCGACTTGATGCCGGGATGGCCGAGGAAGCCGATGGCGGTGCCGATCTGGAAGACGGCCGGCGCACCCCCCGGCCCTTCCGCCAGCACGACCGCCGCGGCAGGCAGCACCGGCCGGTCGCGCAGGCAGAGCGCCATCGGGAAGGTCGCCGGCAGGTATCCGCCGAGCGCCCCCGGCGAGACGCTCCGCACGTCCTCGACAGCGAAGCCGAACGGCGCCTCGACCGCGCCGCCGCCCGCCGCCGTCGCCAGGATCGTCGCACCGAGCCCGATGCCGATCACCGGCAGCCCGGCCGCGAGATAGGCAGCGGTCAGCCGCAGCTCCGCCGCCAGGCTCGGCAGCAGCGAGCCGCTGACCACGCCGAAGGGCCCGGCGCCGAGCACGATCAGCCCGTCGGTGCCCTCGCTGCCGGCGGGGACCTTTCCACCCGCCACGAACGGCCGGCAATAGCGGAAGCCGATGGCGCGCGCCTCGAGATGATCCTCGATCAGCCCGAGATACTCGGCCTCGACATGCTGCAGGACGCAGACGGTCTTCATCCGGCCTCCCAGATCCACGACACCTCCGCGTTGGACATATCAGAATTATGCGATATGAGGGAATCGGGAAGGTCGTCGGATGGGGAGGACAGCCGATGCAGACAGCAGACGTCATCATTCACGTCGACGAGACTGTCGATCACGACCGGCGCCAGGCGATCGCCGGCACGGTCAGGGCCCATGCCGGGGTCACCGACGTCGCGCACCACGATGAAAAGCCGCACCTGATGATCGTCAAGTACGATCCGCAGGCGGTCACCGCCCTGGCGCTGCTTGCGGTGGTGCGCGAAGCCGGCGTCCACGCCGAACTGGTCGGTCTCTGAGCCTCCGGCTCAGTCGGCCGGCTCGACCGCCGCCATCACCGCGGCGGCGATATCGGCCGGCTCGACGCCGGGCATGTCGAGATCGAGCCCGCCCATCGCCGCGCCGGCAGCGGCGGCGAGGCTCTCGGCATCGAGCCTGGTGCCGACCAGCGCCGCCGCAAGGCGGTCGGCGCCGTCCACCGGCAGGCAGGTATAGTCGCCGGACAGCATCAGGTCGGCGATGACCCCATCGCGCGCCAGCAGATGGGCGCGCACGAGCCCGCCGCGCGCCTTGTGGGCGCTTTCGGTGAGATGGGTCCCGGCGGCGATCTTGACGCCGAGTTCGACGAACTTGCGGCCCTGCCGTTGCGTCCAGGCCGGATCGGAGAGCGCCGCCTCCTGTTCGGCAATGGCCTTCTCCTCGGCGTCGCTGGGCGCGTCGGCGACGGCGGTGACGCCGAGCACCGCCTCGCAGTGCCTGAGGAAGCGCGCCTTCACGTCCGCCCGCGACGGCACCGTGGCGAGTTCGCGCGTCATCGTCGTCATGTAGTCGTCAAGGGTCGTCTTCAGCTTGTCGCGGAACTTTTCCGACGGGACCTTGAGACAGCGCGCCATGGTCGCGGTGTCGAAGTCGAACATGAAGGAGCCGACCATCACGGTCGCCTCGCCGATCGATGCCGCGCCGGTGCCGCCGATCTTGCGGCCGGCCACCTGAATGTCGTTGATCGGCCGGTATTCGGCAGCGACGCCCAGCTCGCGATAGGTCCTCACCGCCGGCTCGCAGAACATCGGATAGAGGTTGACCGCATATTGCGGCGCCTTGCTGCGCGGGTAGATGAAATGGAAGAACATCTGGTTGCGGTCGAGATACACCGCGCCGCCGCCGACCTGACGGCGGACGACCGGCAGCCCGGCCGAAAGGCAGTAGGCCTCGTCGACCTCGCGCGCGACCTCCTGATGGACGCCGACGCAGACGTAGGGGTCGTTCGGATTGACCAGCGACAGGACCGGATCGTCGTCCGCGCCCATCGCCGCCGCCAGCCCATGATAGACGGCCTGGCTCTTCAGCGGCGACACATAGCCGAAATCGATCACCCGCAGGCGCACGGTCCCCTCCCCGCTGTCGTCGTCCGTTCGGACGGTGCCGACCACAGAAGCGCGCGAAGCCGGCGACCGTCAACCCGCCGCCTCGCCGCACGTTACCGTCAGCGGACGGCGGCAAACGAGAGGATTCGGTAACCACCGCGGCTTACGCCGGCTTGATGTTTTTGCGCTAGATCAGGGGAGAGCAGCGACCGACCCTTTCCCCGGAGTTGAAACAGACGAAGGGCACGGGCGCCCTCCTGCTCCCAGTGCGTTGAGCCCCGTCGTGGCCACGGCGGGGCCTCACGCCGTCACCCGCGTGCGCCTGCAAACTCCCGCGGCGCCGCCGTCAGGCGGCGCGCCGCACCCGGCCGGGACGATCGGACGAACGGGCCAGCGTCTCGGCCCGCGCGATCTCCATCCAGTCGGCATGGTTCAGCCAGTCGGTGATGTTTTCCAGATCGCAGAAGGACTGGATGGCGGCTGCCTGCGCCGAGCCCCTGTCGCGCGCCTCAACGTCGACGATCCGCTGGCAGATCGTGTGCGCGTGGCCGGTATCGCCGTAGACGACTTTCCGGAATGCTATGCGAAATCGTGGCATCGCTTGAGCCTCCCTCGCTAAGCCTCACGAATTGCTTGCACGCGACATCTTATCATTTCTCGCGACCCGGCCTGACGGCGAACGCATCGAAGGCGCAAGGGTCGCGAGCGGAGGCCTTGATACGCCCCGAACATGTCAGCGATGTGGCATGCCGGCGACGCCGAGCGGCGAAACGACGGGCGGCGCCGGCAGCAGGGCACGCACGTCGGCGAAGGGATAGCGCGGCTCGAAGCGGAAGGCTTCGGCGTAGCGCTCGGGCGCGTTGCACTGCAGCGCGCGGAACCGGTTCCAGGTCTCGCAGGCGCTGACGAAGCGCTCCGGCCGCTGCGACTGGTGCGCCCGGATCGCTGTGCACTTGGCCGCGAAATGGGCGGTGACGTCGACATAGAGCGTCGGCTGGAAGCCGTTGCCCATCAGCGTGTCGGCATAGACCACCGGCGCGCGGAAGCGGGCCGCGTCGAGCACCAGCCGCGACAGCGCGCGATGGTCCGGATGGTAGTCCTCGGGCGGGTGGGTGATGACGAGGTCGGGGGCGAAGCGGTGGATTTCCGCGTCGAGCAGCGCCGCCGCCCCGGCGTCTTGCGCCAGCCCGCCGTCCGGCCGGTCGAGGAAGACCGGGCTGACGCCAAGGCCGGACGCGGCCTCCGTCGCTTCGCCCCGGCGCCTGCGGGCGAGATCGCTGCCTGGCGCGCTGCCGCCGGCCGCCCCGTCGGTGGCGATCAGGCAGCCGATCTCGGCGCCGGCCGCGCGCGCCGCCGCCAGCGTGCCGAAGAAGAAGATGTCGATGTCGTCGGGGTGAGCGCCGCAACCGAGGATGCGCATGGCCGGTTTCTCAGTCCGCGGTCGCGTGCGAGAGGAGCTCGATGACCATCGCCGCCGTCCAGGTGAAGTGCTTGCCGCCACAGGCGGTGCCGTCGCGCGGATCGTAATATTCGGCAAAGCCGCTTCGATGGATGAGGCCGAGGCTGTCCGCTGCGATCTCGGCGGCGGCATCCTCGCGGCCGCTCTGGCGCAGGCCGTCGGCGAGCATGTAGTTGACGATCAGCCAAACCGGGCCGCGCCAGTAGCGTCGCGGCTCGAAGCGCGGATCGGCGGGATCGTGCGAGGCGACGCCGAAGGCGGTCTGCTGCCGCCAGCGCCGGATGGTGGCGATCAGCCGGTCGGTGTCGCCGAGGCCGGCAAAGACCGGCAGCAGGCCGCCCACCGAGCGGCTGTCGATGAGCCTGCCGGCGACCCGGTCGAAGCACAGGAACTGGCCGGCCTCGGCGCTCCACAGGGACGAGAACGCCCGCCGCGCGGCGGCGATGCGGGCGCCGGCGGCAGCGGCGATCCCGGTGAGGCCGATCGCCTCGGCCAGGCGCGCCAGCGCCTCGTCGGAGCGGATCAGGATGGCGTTGAAGCCCGGGTCGACCACCTGGAACGGCGAGGCGTCGTGGAGCCTGCTGTTGTCCCAGCCGAGGTCGCGGAAGCGCGTGACCAGCCACATGTAGCGGTCGTATTGCGCCTGCGTCGGGCGCTCGGCGGCGTCGACGTGCTGGGTGTCGCGCCGGCGATAGGGCTGCACCCCCTCGGTCGGTACGCGGGCGAGGGGCTCGTCCCAGTCGATGGAATTGTCGCGGCCCGCCTCCCACGGATGGAGGATGGCGACCAGCCCGATCCGCCCGGGGTCGCGGTTGGCGTAGAACCAGCGGTGCCAGGCATCCGCCTTGGGGGCGAGTTCCAGCGCCATGCGGCGGGCGAGATCCCGGTCGGCGGCTTCGCTGTAGAGGCGCTCGATGACGAAGCCCAGCACCGGCGGCTGGGTGATGCCCGACGTCGGCGTCGGCCGGTTGGTGCCCCAGACGTCGGGACCGGGAAAATAGCCCTCGTCCATTTCGTGGAAGACGATGTGCGGCACCATGCCGTCCGGCCACTGATGGGCGAGCAGCGTGGCGATCTCCGTCCACGCGCGGGCCTCGTCGAAATGGCGCTGGCCGAGCGCGGTGAGACACGAATCCCAGTTCCACTGGAAGGGATAGAGCCCCTTGGTGGGGACCGTATAGGCGCCGCGATCGTTGTCGCGCAGGATGGCGGCGGCGCTGGTGAAGAGGGCCTTGTCGCGGGGTTCGATGCTCATGGCTGGCTGGGTCTGCTCGCGGATTGCCAATCGATGGCCTTGCCGGTGTCCGCGTCGAACCAGCGGACCCGGTTGGCGCGGGGTTCAAGGGTCAGGCTGTCGCCGGGCCTGACCGGCAGATCGCTGTCGAGGACGGCGCGGAAGAGCGTGTCGGCGACGGTCAGGGTCACCAGTTGATGGGCACCGAGCGGCTCGACGACGCGCACGGTGCCGCGAAGACCGCTGTCGGCGACCGCCACGTCTTCCGGCCGGATGCCGAATTGCAGGCGCCCGCCCGCCGGCGGCCCATCGACGTCGGTGCCGGCGACGCGCCAACGCCCGTCGCTGCGGGTCGCCGGCAGGAAGTTCATCGGCGGACTGCCGATGAAGCCGCCGACGAAGGCGTCCGCCGGATCGCGATAGACGTCGATCGGCGCCGCCGCCTGGACGATGTGGCCGCCGTGCATGACGGCGATGCGGTCGCCGAGGCTCATGGCCTCGACCTGGTCGTGGGTGACGTAGATGGTCGTCGTCCGGCTCTCCTGCAGCACGCCCTTGAGCTCGGTGCGCATCTCCAGACGCAACAGCGCATCGAGATTGGACAGCGGCTCGTCCATGAGCAGCACCTCGGGCTCCATGGCGAGCGCCCGGGCGACGGCGACGCGCTGGCGCTGGCCGCCGGAAAGCTGGCCGGAATAGCGCTTGAGCAGCTGCTCGATGTGCATCAGCGACGCCGAGCGCTTGACCTTTTCCTCGATCTCGGCCTCGGGCAGCTTCTTCATCCTGAGGCCGAAGGCGATGTTCTCGAACACGGTCAGGTGCGGGAAGACGGCGTAGTTCTGGAACACCATGGCGATGCCGCGCGCCCGCGGCGGCAGGTCGTTGACGCGCTTGTCGCCGATGCGGATGTCGCCGCCGCTCGGCCTGTCGAGCCCGGCGATGAGGCGCAGCAGCGTGGTCTTGCCGCAGCCGGACGCGCCGAGCAGCACGAGGAATTCGCGGTCGGCGACGTCGAGGTCGATATCGACCAGCGCGGTGACGGCGCCGAAGCGCTTGGCGACATCCCTGATCTCGATGGCGGCCATGGGCGTCTCTCTAGCGATTGGCGATGCCCCACAGGGCGAAGAGGTACTTGCGCACGAGGAACAGGAAGATCAGCGCCGGCAGCACCAGCGCCGCGCCGCCGGCGAATTTGAGCGGCAACGGAGAATAGTCGAGGCTGGTGAGCAGGAAGGCGGTCAGCGTGCGGTTGCGGATGGTCAGCACCGCGGCGGCAAAGACCTCGTTCCACGAGGTGACGAAGGCGAACACGCCGGAGGCGGCGATGCCCGGCAGCGCCAGCGGCATGACCACCTTGCGGAACGCCTGGAAGCGGGTGCAGCCGAGCGTGAACGCCGCCTCCTCCAGCTCGAAGGGGATGCTCATGAACAGCGAGAAGGTGATGAGGATGGCGAAGGGCAGCGCCAGCGTGGTGTGGACCAGCGCCAGGCCGATCTGGGTATCGTCGAGGCCGGTGCGGATGAACAGCACCGCCAGCGGCAGGGCGAGCAGCGGCAACGGGAAGGCCCGCGTCATCAGCACCAGCAGGCGGAAGGATTCCTTGCCGCGGAAGCGGAAGCGGGCGAGCGCATAGCCCGCCGGCGCGCCGAGGCCGATGGCCAGCACCGTGGTCAGCAGCGCCACGACCACCGAGTTGAACAGTGCCGAGGCGACGCCGCGGAAATGGATGAAGAAGCTGAGGCTGCCGAAATCGAACGTCGGATAGAACTGCTTGGGCCAGCCGTTCAC
This sequence comes from uncultured Alphaproteobacteria bacterium, assembly GCA_963784605.1. Taxonomy (GTDB): domain Bacteria; phylum Pseudomonadota; class Alphaproteobacteria; order Rhizobiales; family Kaistiaceae; genus CAVSRC01. Next base: position 263,753 of record CAWARW010000002.1, on the reverse strand, counting down.
TTCCGCCGGCGCCGACAGCGCGTTCACCAGGATCAGGTAGATCGGCACCATCACCCACAGGCACAGGAAGACGATTGCCGCAATCGTCAGCCAGCGGCCGATGGCGAGCGGGCGCGCTGCGGGCGGCGCTGCCGTCGCGGCGGCGGTCATACGCGGGCCTCGTCGGGCGTGCGCAGCGCCACCAGATAGAACAGCGTGAAGCCGACCGAGATCACCAGGGTGACGAAGGCGAGCGCCGCGGCGACGTTGCGGTCCTGCAGCGCGAACTGCCATTCGAAGGTCTGGCCCATGAGGATCGGCAGGTTGGTGCCGGCGAGCGCCGCCACCACGGCGAACACCTCGAAGGCGAGGATGGTTCTCAGAATCAGCGCCGTCTGCAGGCTGGGCCTGAGCAGCGGCAGCGTCACCTTGACGAAGCGCTTCCACGGGCCGGCGCCGAAGACCTCGGCCGCCTCGTAGTATTCGCGCGGGATCAGGCCCATGCCGGCGACGAGGATGACCATGACGATCGCCGTCGAGCGCCACACCTCGGCCAGCACCACCGCGATGAACAGCACCACCTTGTCCTGATAGCCGAGCCAGGTGATCGGCTCGGCGATGAAGCCGAGGCTCTGCAGCGCGCTGTTGAGGAAGCCGTTCTTCTCCAGGATCGCCAGCCAGACGAGGCCGGCGGCGAGATCGGAAATGCCGAGCGGAATCGTCCAGATGTAGAGGATGACGTCGCGGCCGGCGCCCATGCGGGTGACCAGCGAGGCCATGCTCAGGGCCAGCGTGATCTGCAGCGGCACGATGATCAGCGCCAGCAGCAGCGTGTTGCGCAGCGCCGGATAGAACTTCCAGTCGCTCGCCATGGTGCGGAAATGGTCGAGCGTCAACGCGCCGTTGCTGGTGAAGGCCTCGATGGCGACCTGGATGAACGGCCACACGAAGAACGCCGCGAGAAACAGCGTCGCGGGAAGCAGGAGCAGATAGGGCAGCGTGCGCGATTGCATGGGATCACCAGCGGCGGAACCGCCGACGACGCCTCCGGAGAGACGCCGCCGGCGGCCGGGAGGAACCCCTAGTCGACCGGGCAGGCGCCGGTCGACGGCTTGTCAGGCGCCCAGCACGGCGCATTGGCGTCCTTCATGATGCCGGCGAGGATGCCCGCCTGGTTGTCGAGCACGCCCTTGATGTCGGCGTTGTTCAGCAGGATCTGCTGGAAGGTATCCGTGTAGACCTTGTTGAACTTGCCGCCGGCGGAGCCGAGGCCGACCGGAAGCAGGCCGGGATTGGCGTCCTTGGAGCCCGACTGGGCGGCGACCGCCGCGCCCTCCGCCTTGACCGAGTTCGGCATGTCGGCGGGCAGCTCCGCCTTGACCACCGGGAAGAAGCCGATCGCCTTGAGCGTGGCGATCTGGGTGTCGGGCTGCATCATGTAGGCGACCAGCTTCTTGGCGCCGTCCATGTCGGGCGCGGTCTTGGGGATGCCGAGACCGGCGACCACCGGCATGAAGCCGCGGCCGGCGGGACCGGCCGGCGCCGGGAAGGCGACGAAGTCATCCGGCTTCTGGTTGAAGGCGTCGGCGAGGCGCGCGGTGTGGTCCCACGCCACCCACACTTCGCCGGAGAGCAGCTGCTCCTGCATGAAGCCGTAGTTGGTCGAGGCGGGGCTGGTGTACTTCCACAGCTCCTTCATCTTCTCCCACATGGCCACCGCTTCCGGCGAACGGAACTTGGTCACCTCGGAAGACGTGAAGGACGGATAGAGGTAGCCCTGGAAGAAGCGGTGGATCAGCCCCTTGGGGCCGGCCGGCAGGCCGAATTTCGGCGAGCCGGTCTTCTCCGCCATGGTCTTGGCCCAGGCGATGAGCTGGTCGTAGGTGAGCGCGTTGATGTCGGCGCCCGCGGGCAGGTACTCCAGCGCCTTCTTGTTGGCGGCCATGATGTAGGTCGCCTGCATCCACGGAATGTACTTCTGCTCGCCGGTGGAGAGCTTGCCGAGGCCGAGATAGGTCTGGTTGACGCCGACGCTCGCCAGCGAGCCGGCGAGCTCCGAGAGGTCGACGACGGCATCGGGGAAGCCGGCGAAATCGCCGTGCAGGCCGCCGATCACGTCGATCGTGCCCTTGCCGGCCTGGGCCTCCGCCTGGATGCGGGTGACGAACGGCCCGGGGTCCTGCGGCTGGAAGTCGACCTCGCCGCCGAAGCCCTTGAGCACGGTGTCGCGGATCGCCTGCTGCTCCTCGACCGGCGTGCCCTGGTCCGACCAGAACAGGATGGGGTCGGCGAGAGCGGTGGTTGCCGAGGCCGCCAACAGCGCGGCGCCGGCCAGTCCGAATAGTCGCTTGCTGAGCATGTCTTCCTCCCTTGGTTCCTACGTTCGGTAGTCCCGGATTTCCTCCTTTTCCGGTCAGCCGCGGCGCCGGGCCGTGGCTGGCGCGGGCCGCAAATTCCGGCTGGATGAGACGCGAGGTTGCGCGTCCCGGCCCCTTGTCCAGCATGTCGGTCACCATGCCGGCGATGGTGGCGGCGCTCTCGCGGGCATGCTGGTCGAAGGTGGAGAGCGCCGGCTGGGCATAGGCGGCGATGGGCAGATCGTCGAAGCCGATGACGGATAGCTCGGCCGGCACCCGGATCGAGGCGGCGGCGGCGGCCTTGAGCACCGCGATCGCCTGGGTGTCGGTGACGCCGAAGACGGCAGTCGGCCTCTCGTCGGCGGCGAGCAGCTGGCCAGCCGCCGCTTCCGCCGCGGCCGCATCCATCATCGGGACCGAGCGAACGGCGGCGCGCGGAAGGGTGAGCCCGGCCTCGGCCAGCGCCGCCTCGAGCCCGCGGCGTCTGAGATGCGCGAAGGTGAAGGGCTCGTCGATGGTGACCAGGCCGAAGCGCCGGTGGCCGAGCCCGGTGAGCAGGCGCGCAGCCTGGGCGAAGGCGGCTTCGCCGTCGGTGTCGAACCAGGCGAAATCGTTGGTGCCGGTGAGCAGCCGTCCGTGGGTGACGAAGGGAAACTGGCGGGCAGCGAGGAAGCGCACGCGCGCGTCGTCGATCTCCGTACGGTTGAGCACGATGGCGTCGGCGCGGTCGCCATCGACGATGTGGCGCACGACATCGACGGCGCTGTTGAGGCGGCTGGCCGTGGCGATGAACAGATCGCGGCCGCGCACTGTCAGGCCTTCGCTGAGGCCGGCAACGAACTCGCCGAGGAAGGCATCCATCAGATGGCCGTCGCGCACCGGCAGCACCATGCCGATGAAGTCGGTGCGCCCGGACACCAGCATCCGGCCGACGCGGCTGGGCACATAGCCCCGCGCCTCGGCCGCCGCGGTCACCCGGGCGCGGGTGGTCTCGCTGACGTCGGAATAGCCGGCAAGCGCCCGCGACACGGTCGTGATCGACACGCCGAGGTCGTTCGCAAGCTCTTTGAGACGGGGCTGGCGTCGGTTGGCCATTCCGGCGTTTCCTCCCCAGAAAACCGGCGTCCAAAACGTTTTGGATTGAAACCGAGCGGCGCCTGCATGTCAACCGGCCGCGGGCCGATGCGCGCCGCCGGCCGCAATCCCCGGAGGGCCGACGTCAGGCGGCAAATCCTTCGACGGCCTTGCGATGGAAGACGGCGGGCCGGCGCCGGGGTGCCGGGGACGCCCCTCCCGCCCGCCCCGCAAAAATCGCGCCGGGTCAGCCCGGCTCGACGCCGAGATAGGCGGCCCGGATGGCCGGATCCTCGGCCAGTTCGCGCGCCGGCCCGACCTTGACGATGCGGCCGGTCTCCATGACGTAGGCGCGGTCGGCGATGCTGAAGGCGGCGAAGACATCCTGCTCGACCAGCAGGATGGCGATGCGGCGCTGGCGCACGACGTCGAGGATGGCGAGCAGCCGGTCGACGATCACCGGCGCCAGCCCGAGGCTCATCTCGTCGATCATCAGCAGGCGCGGCGCCGCCATCAGGCCGCGCGCCACCGCGCACATCTGCTGCTCGCCGCCCGACAGGTTGCCGGCCAGCTGGTGGCGGCGCTCCTTGAGGATGGGGAAGAGCTCGTTCACCCAGGCGAGGCTTTCGGCAACCGCCGCCCCGTCGGTGAGCCGGTGGGCGCCCATGATCAGGTTCTCCTCCACCGTCATCCGCTGGAAGAGCTGGCGCCCCTCGGGCACCTGGACGAGGCCGCGGGCGAACGCGCGCTCGGGCGTCAGCGGCAGGATGTCCTCGCCGTCGAACGTCAGCCGGCCGGTGGCGGCGATGACCCGCGACACCGCGCGCAGCAGCGTCGTCTTGCCGGCGCCGTTGTTGCCGACGAGCGCGACGATCTCGCCCGGCTTGACGTCGAGATCGACCCCGAACAGCGCCGGGGCGCTGCCATAGCCGGCCTCCAGCCCGGAAATGCTGAGCAGCGGTGCGTCGCTGTCGCTCATGCCCGCCTCTTGCCGAGATAGGCTTCGATCACCTTGGGATCGTCGAACACCGTCGCGGTGTCGCCCTCGGCGATCGGCTTGCCGTGATGCAGCACCAGCACCCGGTCGGCGAGGCTGCGCACCGCCTTCATGATGTGCTCGATGATCAGGATGGTGATGCCGCGCTGGCGGATCTCTTGGATGACGTTGACCACCTCCTCCACCTCGACCGCGTTGAGGCCGGCCATCACCTCGTCGAGCAGCAGCAGCCGCGGCCTCAGCGCCAGCGCCTTGGCCAGCTCCAGCCGCTTGCGGTCCGGCCCGCTGAGCGCCCCCGCCTTCTGCTCGGCACGGTCGCCGAGCCCGACGAAGGTGAGCCACTGGCGGGCGTCGTCGCGCGCCGCGGCCATCGACCGCTGGCCGCCGCCGAAGCCGAACAGCGCGCCGACCGCGACGTTCTCGAGCGCCGTCAGGCCGACGAACGGCTTCATCACCTGGAAGGTCCGGCCGATGCCGAGGTGGGCGCGGCGGTAAGGCAGGAGGTTGCCGATCGGCTGGCCGTCGAAGATCAGCTCGCCGCCATCCGCCATCAGCGTGCCGCTGATCATGTTGACCAGCGTCGTCTTGCCGGCGCCGTTCGGACCGATCACCGCCAGGATCTCCCCCGGGGCAAGCACGAAGCTGACCGAATCGACCGAGACCAGCCCCTGGAAGCGCTTGGTCAGGGCGCGCGCCTCGAACAGCGGCGGCATGGCGGTCGCGCTCATAGCCGGTGCAGCCGGATGTTGCGGAGAAGGTAGCCGCGGCCGTCGCGGCGGACGCCGGCGATCAGGTCGGCGAGCCCGCGCGGCATGAAGATCACCGACAGCACGATCACCAGCCCGAAGAGCAGCGTCGCCGCGGTCGAGATCCAGTTCGCCAGCAGCTCGTAGATCGCCGACAGCGCGAACGCGCCGAGCACCGGCCCGAACACCGTGCCCGGCCCGCCGAACATCGCCATGATGACCATGCGGACGTTGAGCGTCAGGTCGAAGGCGCTGGCCGGGTCGATGAAGGTGATCCAGTAGGCGTTGATGCCGCCGGCAATCGCGGTGAACAGGGCGGAGAGCACCAGCGCCATGGTCTTGTAGAGCGTGGTGTTGACCCCCATCGAGGCGGCGGCGTCCTCGTCCTCGCGGATGGCGATCAGCCCCGCCCCGAAGCGGCTTCGGGCGATCCACGCCACGGTCAGCACGCAGGCGACGAGCAGCGCCAGCGCCAGTTCGTAGAACATGTTGTCGGCGCGGGTCAGCGGCAGCACCAGCCCGATGTTGGCGCCGGCGATATCGAGGTTGGAGACGATCGCCTGCATCGCCGCCGAGACGCCGAGCGTGGCGATGGCGAAATAATGCCCCTGCAGGCGCAGCACCGGCAGCCCGATGAACAGCGCGCACAGCATCGCCAGCAGCGCGCCGAAGGCGAGGCCGACGCCGAAGGGCAGGCCGAACTGGACCATGGCGATGGCGGTGCCGTAGGTGCCGAGGCCGTAGAACACCGAGTTGCCGAAGGAGGGATAGCCGGTGAAGCCGCCGATGATGTTCCACGATTGCGCCAGCGTCGCGAAGAGCAGCGCGTTGATGCCGTACTGGATGAGGACCGGATCGTCGAGGAGCGGCGCCGCCGCCAGCAGCCCGGCACCGGCAAGCGCCACGATCCACACCCAGGACCGCATCACGCCGACCTCAGCATGCGGGTCGGACGCAGCACCAGGATGACGACCAGGAGCCCGAAGCTGATGACGTCCGCATAGGTCGGGCCGAGATAAAGCGAAGCCAGCGACTCGGCGACGCCGATGGCAAGCCCGGCGAGGATCACCGCGAACGGATTGTCGAGGCCGCCGATGACCGCGATGACGAACGACTTGGCCGTCAGGCTGACGCCGACATAGGGCGTCAGGTGCGAGATGAGGCCGTAGAGGCCGCCGGCGGCGCCGGCGAGCGCCGCGCCGATGCCGAAGGTCACCGCATAGACCTGCCGCGGATTGACCCCGTAGAGGCGGGCGGCCGTGAGGTTCTGTGCCGTGGCGCGGATGGCGCGGCCGAGCGGCAGGCGGACCAGCACGAACCATAGCGCCGCCGCCAGCACCCAGGCGATGACGAAGGCCGCCAGCCGCGCCAGCGGGATGGTGACGCCGAGCACGGTGACGTTGGCGCCGGCGTAGCTCGGATTGATGGTGCGGAAATCGGCGCTGAAGGCCAGCAGCGCCAGATAGGTCAGCACCACGTCGAGGCCGAAGGTGATGAGCAGGGTGTTGAGCTGGGCCGAGCGGATGATCTGGTTGAGGATGGTCATCTGAACCAGGTAGCCGAAGCCGAACATGATCAGCATGGCGAAGGGCAGCGCCACGAACGGGTCGATGCCGGCCAGCGTGAACAGGTAGTAGGTGGCATAGCCGCCGAGCATGATGAAGGCGCCGTGCGACAGGTTGACGATGTTGAGGACGCCCCACACCAGCGCCATGCCGAGCGCCATCAGCCCGTAGAGGCCGCCGAGCAGGATGCCATTGACGATGATCTGGGCCAGCAGCACCGGCGCCCCCCAAGAATCCCCTCGAACATCGCCCGCCCGCCGCCGGTTGCCGGCGCCGGGCGGGGTATCGCCATTCAGGTCACCGCCGCGCTGCGGCCGACGGCTTTATTTCCGGTCGTTCCAGGCGGGCGTCGGATACTTCGGCTTGCTGAGGAAGTCGCTGGTGTAGACCGGGACGACGGCGCCGTCCTGGATCTGGATCACGATCTGCGGCAGCACGATCTGCCCGTTGTCGCCGTATTTGACGTGGGCATAGAGGCTGTCGAAGCTGACCGAGGCAATCGCGTCGCGCACCTTGGCGGGATCGAGCGAGCCGGCCTTCTCGAGCGCCACCGCGTAGGTCTCGACGTCCGCCGCGCCGGAGGCGGCATGGTAGTCCGGTTCGGCGCCGAACTTGTCGTTGTATGTCTTGGCGAATTCGGCGGCGTTGCCGAACCACCGGTCGGTCAGATGCTCGTCCGGCAGCCACGTCGTCATGCCGTAGGCATCGTTGGCATCGTTGCCCAGCGAGGAGCGGAAATCGGCCGTCGGCACGCCGACGGTCAGCGCGTAGAGCTTGGGATTGACGTCGAGGCTCTTCATCTGGCGCACGAAATTGAGTGCGTCCGTCTCGTGGCCGGTCCACAGGATCACGTCGGGATTCTTCGACTTGATGACGGCGAGGATCGAGGAGAACTCGCCGTTGCCATCGGCGAACTTCTCGTCGACGACGAGATCGAGGCCGGCGCTCTTGACGAGGGCGCGCGTCCCCTTGGCGACGGAAACGTCGAAGCTGTCGTCGGCCGCGACCAGCGCGACGCTGGACGGCTTCGGATCGAGCTTGCCGAGCATCTCGATGGTGCTCGAAAAATAGTCGCCGGCGGGCGGCAGCGTGCCGAAGACATACTTGTAGCCGCGCGAGAAGATCTGGCCGGAGGCGCCGCCGCCCTGGACCATGGGCACCTGGTATTTCTCGGCGACCGAGCTGGTGTCGAGCACGTAGTTGCTGGCGAACGGCCCGAGCAGGAAGTTGACCTTGTCGGAGGTGAGCAGCTGCGTGTACTGGCGCACCGCCAGGCTCGGGTTGGACTGGTTGTCGTAGAGCTTCAGCGCCAGCTTGTAGGTCTTGTCGCCGACCTTGACGCCGCCCTTGGCGTTGATGGTGTCGACGGCGAGCTGGTAGGAATTGGCGTAGTAGCGGCCGGTATTCGCCTGGCCGCCGGTCTGCTGGACCGCGGCGCCGAGCGTGATGACGTCGTCCGCGGCGACGGCGGCCGTCGCGGCCGACAGCATCAACGCCGGGACGATGCCGAAGGCGGCAAATGCAAGTTTCATCAGTCTTCCCTCCCTCTGGATAGTCTGGCTAACGGTCGCCCCGTCGCGTTCAGCTCCTCGTGGTTCTTCCCCTGCTGCCGACCGGGCGGGCGCGCGGGCCGCCATCCTTCCCCACGCGGGCCGCGTGCAATCGGGGCAACAGAACATCACAGCGATGGTTGGGTGTCCACCGATCGCTGCGCGGCACCGCGAGACAACCGCAGGATCGGCGGCCGCGCCGTCACCGGCAGACGCGCGAGGTCGCGTCGCGGGCCGGCAAACCGGTCCGCTCCGGCGTCCTCACAGCGACAGGCCGCGTCCCGTCAGGCCGCGGACGATGCTGCCGTCGCTCGGCAGCAACGGGATCAGGCAGGCCTGCAGCGCATGGTAGATGTCCGGGCGCCCGAAGAACGGTTCGGTGTTGGGCGTGAGAGTGTCGTCGAGCTGCGGCCGCCAGCTGCCGTTCGCCCGGTCGATCAGGTGCGTGGCGCACCAGTCCCAGATGCGGCGGTACCATTCCTCGTAGACCGGCGCACCATCGATGGCGTTGAGGAAGGCCGCAGCGCCGATGCCCTCCGTGCACGGCCACCAGTAGCGGTCGCGCACCAGTGGGCGGGTCTCCATGTCGAGGGTGTAGTAGAAGCCGCCGGTCTCGTGATCCCAGCCGTCGGCCACCGCCTTGGCGAACAGCGCCCGTGCGGCACCCGGCAGCCAGTCGAGCCGGCGCCCGCCGAGTTCCCACAACTGCAGCAGCAGGCGCGCCCATTCCAGCGAATGGCCCGGCGTGGTGCCGGGAGGATGGAACATGGGATCGCCGACGTAGTCGGCGTCCGGCCGCCAGTCGCGCGTGAAATGCTCCGGCAGGTGCCAGCCGTTGTCGGCTGCGGCCCGGCGGATGAGGAGGTCGGCGATGCGCTCCGCCTTGGCGAGATAGGCGCCGTCGTCGGTCACCTCGAAGGCCGCCATCAGCGCCTCGGTCAGGTGCATGTTGGCGTTCTGGCCGCGATAGGGGCTCTTCGGCTGCCAGTCGCGGGTGAACTCCTCGGCCACCGCGCCGTACTGGTCCTCCCAGAAGCGCTGGTTGAGGACCGCCGTCGCGTCGGCCAGCAGCCGGTCGGCATCGGGATGGCCGGCGGCCTTGGCGCTGGACGCCGCCAGCAGCACGAAGGCGTGGCCGTAGGCCTGCTTGCTGTCGTCGACCGGGCCGTCGTCGCCCATCTGCCAGAAATAGCCGCCGTTCGCCTGGTCGCGATGCCGGTTCCACAGGAAGTCCATGCCGTGGTCGATCACGGCTTCGGCGCCCGGCCGCCCCATCAGGCGGGCGATGGCGAAGCAGTGCACCATGCGCGCCGTCGCCTGCACCTGGCGGGCGAAGGCCGCCGCGCCGCTGGTCGCCAGCGGCCGCCCGTCGTCGCCGAGATCGCGGAAGCCGCCGGCCGGATCGACGCTCGCCGCTTCGTAGAAATCGAGGAGGTCGTTCGCCCGCGCCAGCAGCCAGGCCCGGTGGCCGGTGAGCGCCACCCACTTCTGTCCGTTCACCGAGAACTGCGGCCGCATCGCCTTGTCCTTCACGCGCCGACCATCAGCCCGACGATCTCGTCGCTGGTCGTGTCCTGCGGCCGCCGCTCGCCCGCCTTGACGCCGTGGCGCATGACCACGATGCGGTCGGCAACCGCAAAGATGTCCTGGAGATTGTGCGAGATGAAGATGACCGCCTTGCCCTGCTCCTTGAGCGACCGCACCAGGTTGAGCACCTTGCGCTGCTCGGGCACGCCGAGCGCCGCGGTCGGCTCGTCCATGATCAGCAGCTTGGCGTTCCAGTAGATCGCCCGGCCGATGGCCACCGCCTGGCGCTGGCCACCCGAAAAGGCGGCGACCGGTGCGTCCAGCCGCTCGGTGTGGAAGTCGAGCAGGGCCATGGTGTCCCGCGCCGCCCGCGCCATCGCCTTGCGGTCGAGGATCGGCAGGAAGCCGAATGCCTTGGTCTTCGGCTCGCGGCCGAGAAAGATGTTGGCGCCGATCGACAGATTGTCGGCCAGCGCCAGGTCCTGGTAGATCGTCTCGATGCCGAGCGCCCGCGCCTCGTGCGGACTGGCGAACGACACGCGCTTGCCGTCGAACACGATGTCGCCGGAGTCCGGATGGTGGACGCCGGAGACGCTCTTGATGAGCACCGACTTGCCGGCGCCGTTGTCGCCGGCGAGCGCCACCACCTCGCCGAGGTCGACGTCGAAGGAGACGCCCTTGAGGGCCTCCACGGCGCCGAAGTTCTTGGTGATGTTGCGCACCGAAAGCAGATGGCCGGACTCAGTCATCGCGGTGGCCTCCGAGCAGCCGGCGCTGACTCTGATCGACCAACACCGAGATGATGATGACGACGCCGACGGCGACGAACTGCCAGAACGGCTCGACGTCGATGAACACCAGACCGTACTGGATGACGGCGATGACCAGCGCCCCGGCGACGGTGCCGGCGATGGTGCCCGAACCGCCGAACAGGCTGGCGCCGCCGATGACCACCGCGGCGATCGAATCGAGCAGCAGCGGCTCGCCCGCCTGCGCGGCCCCGGCGAGGAAGCGCCCGGTGTAGAGCACGCCGCCGAGACCGGCGCACAGCGCCGAGAGGACGTAGAGCTGGGTGGTCAGCCGGCCGACGTTGATGCCCGAGCGAACCACCGCGTCGCGGTTGGCGCCGACCGCATAGGTGTGCTGTCCGAACCGCGTCTGCGACAGAAGGTAGTGCATGCCCAGCGCAACGATCACGGTGATGATGACCACCACCGGCACGCCGAAGATCCGGCCGTTGCCGAGCCAGGCATAGACGTCGTTGTGTACCGGGACGGTGGTGCCGCCGGCGATCAGGTAGGCGACGCCCCGCGCCACGCCATACATGCCGAGCGTGCCGATGAACGGCGGCACGCCGAGACGTGCCACCAGCCAGCCGTTGACCCAGCCCGGGATGAACGACACGGCGACGCCGAAAACGATCGCCACCAGCATCGCCAGCACCGGCGGCAGGCCGAGCATGCCGCCAGCGATATTGACCGCGTGGGCGGCGACCACCGCCGCCAGGCCCATGGTGAAGCCGACCGACAGGTCGATGCCGGCCGAAATGATCACGAAGGTCTGGCCGAGCCCGAGCAGCAGCGGCGCCGTCGTGAAGATGGCGACCGACTGCAGGTTATAGGTGTTGGCGACGAAGGTGACGCCATAGACGACCTGCGCCCAGACCTCGAAGAAGATCAGCAGCAGGGCGAGGAACAGCCACGCGCGCAGATCAGCGATGCGGGCAAGGACGCCGCGCGGCTGCTGGACGACGGGTGCGGATACCGATGTCATGATCGACCAATTTCACGCGCATCATTCGATTGGGCCGCCGACCGTCGCGGTCGGCGGCCCGTTGATGCGCCGTCCGATGGGATCGGACTGATGCCTACGACGTGTACAGGAACTTCTTCACTTCCGGATCGTCGATGTTTTCCTTGGTCATCACGGTGAAGCCCGTGCCGATCTTGGTCGGCAGCGACTGCTTGGTGAGGTGCGCATAGGCGCAGACCACGCCGAAGTAGCCGATTTCGGCCGGGTGCTGCGCGATGACGACGGTGAAGGTGTCGTTCTTCAGCTCGTCGACCACCGAGGTCGGAGCATCGAACGCCGCGATCTTGATCGCGCCGACCTTGCCGGCCTGCTTCACGCCATTGGCCGAGCCGCTGGCGGAGAACAGGTTGGCGCCGAAGATGCCGGCGAGATCGGGATTGCGCGCCAGCACCGCCTGCACCTGCGAGGCCGCCTTGTTGGCGTCGTCGTCGTTGAACTGCGTTTCCATCACCTCGATGCCGGAATGGGACTTCATCTCGTCCTTGAAGCCCTCTTCGCGCTGGTCGGTGGTCGACACGCCCGGCTTCACGTTGGAGACGTAGACCTTGCCCTTGTCGCCGATCGCCTTGGCCAGCGCACGGGCGGCCATGCGACCGCCGAGGACGTTGTCCGAAGCAATGTAGGAGAGCGGGAAGTCGGCGTCGCCGGCGCCGGTCTGATAGTTGCCAGTGCCGATGAACGTATCGACGGTGATGACCGGGATGCCGGCATCAAAGGCCTTCTTCAGCGGCTGGACCAGCTGGACCTTGTCGGTCGGGGCAATCAGGATCGCGTCCGGCTTGCGGGCGATGACCGCGTCGAGCACCGGCACTTGCAGGGTCACGTTCCATTCCGAGGCACCCTGGAAGCCGAGGTTCACGCCGAGGGCGTCGGCCGCCGCCTGCGCACCGCGATGCATGGTGATGTAGAAGGCATCGGTGGTGAGACCGGGGACAAGGGTGATGTTGAATTTGCTGTCCGCCGCCAAAGTCGGGCGAACGCCCAGTGTCGCCGCTCCCGCGGTCGCACCCAGGAGAGTCAGAAAGCTTCTGCGTTCCATAGTGTCTTCCTCCTTGTCGCCTACCGTTTTTGTGTCTGTGAGATGGCGTCAGCGGTGGGCTGCCGACGTCATTCAGATGTAGTCCGAGCCGTGCGCTCGGCAATATTCATCAATTTCGCGTCGACCGGCCACAGGATCGGCTGCAACTGATCGAACGCGGATCGTCGCACGTTTTGGTAAATTCCGACAAGATTTTCGTCTGGCTCGATCGAATGTTCGCGACGATTGAGCGCAGAAAGCGCCGCCTCGAGATTGGGCCAGAGCCCGCCGGCAAGGCCGCCGAACAGGGCGGCGCCGAGCGCCGTCGCCTCCGAGGCGTCGACCACCGTCACCGGCCGTCCGAAGGTGTTGGCCTTGATGGCGACCAGCAGCGGGTTGCGCGAGCCGCCGCCGATCAGGCGGATGCGCTCCGGCGCCGGCATGCCGCTGACGCTGGTGATCGCGTCGACGACGAAAGCCGAGCGCATTGCCAGCCCCTCGAGCACGGCACGGTACAGCATGCCGCGCGTCGTCGTCGTCGTCAGGCCGACGAAGGCGCCGCGCACCGGGTGCTCCGGGTCGGAGGCGGTGGCGCCGACCATGTGCGGCAGGAACACGATGCCCTCGCTGCCGGGCCGGACGCATTCCCCCTCGGCGATCAGGGTCTCGTGCGGCGGCTGGCCGATGAGGCCGCGCAACCACTCGATGGCGCCGCCCGAATAGGCGACGCTGGCGCCGAGAAAGTAGAGCGACCGATCCGCCTCGAAGGCGCCCTGAAACAGGTTCAGCCCGGTCACCTTGGGGTCGAACGATGGCTGCGCCGTGGCCATCAGCGCCGCCTCGGCGGTGCCGATGCTGTCGATCATGGTGCCCTGCTGCGACATGCCGGCGGCCATCGCCCCGCACACGTGGTCGTGGGCGCCGACGCCGACCACCGGCTTGCCGGCGAGCCCGGTGGCAGCCAGGATCTCCGGGCGGACGACCGCGAGCGCCGTGCCGCTGGCGGTCAGCGGCGCCAGCACCGACGTGTCGAGACCGGCGAACGCCAGCATCTCGTCCGACCACTGCCGCCGGCCGAGATCGAGGTAGAGCGTGCGCGAGGCGAGCGTGTAGTCGGTCGCCGCCACGCCCGACAGGCGGAAGGCGATCCAGTCGGCAACCTGCAGGATCCTGTGCGTGCGCCGCATGGCGTCCGCCCAATGCGTCCGCATCCACATCAGCTTGCACAGGGTGAAGATCTGGTCGAGCTGCAGGCCGGTGATCGCGAACACCCGCTCGATGCCGATGGTGTCGCGCAGCGTCTGCGCCTCGCCTTCCGTGCGCCGGTCGTGCCAGACGATCGCCGGCGCCACCGGCTGGCCGGCCGCGTCGACGAGGATGCAGGTCTCGCCGATGCTGGCGACGCCGATGCCGGCGACCGGCCGGCCGGCAAGCGTGCCGGCGACCTCGCCGAGACATTCGCTGGCCGCGGTGAACAGCGATTCCGGATCGTATTCCTCGCGGTCCGGGCCGATCTGGATCACCGGCGTCGGCCGGCGCGCCTGGGCGACCTGGTTCCCGAAGGCATCGAACGCCAGCGCCCGAACCGACTGGGTGCCGACGTCGATGCCGATCAGGAACGGCGCTTCAAAGGTGTCGGACATGCGCGTGGTCCGCGCGTCGCTGTGCCGCCGCCGTCAGCCTTTCAGAACCGGATCGGTGATCAAGATGTCTTCGGCCAGCGCACGATCCGGCGTGAGCTTCTTCTTCGCCAGATTGTCGTGATAGGCGCGCACCGCCTCCTCCGGCTTGACCTGCCCTTCAACCGTCGCCCGCATGAGCGTCACCAGCGCGACCGAATCCTCGGCAAGGTTGACCTTGCGGCCGAAGAGAGCGACGCGGGCGCCATGCTTGGCGGCCTGCGCGATCAGTTCGAACGTATCGCGCGTCGTCCCCCGCCCGCCGCCCAGGATGCCGGGAACCAGATGCCCGGGATCGTACGAGGCAAGCTCCTCCATGGCGCGGGCGCCGTTGTACTGGAGCTTGAGGAACTTGGGGTAGTCCGCGCTCATCACGCCGGCCAGCGTGCGCACGATGTTGTCGTTGATGAACTGGCCGATGTTGCCTTCGTCGGTGAGGTGGATGTCGAAGGCCGGGTTGAACACCTCGAGGAAGTGCCGCATCCCGTGCTCCGCCGCCTCCGCCCGGAAGGCCGAATAGGCCTCGGCGTTCTCGGCGTCGATGTCGACTTCGTTGGAGAAGGTGATGGAATAGAGGCCGAGATCGGTGATCTCGCGCGCCTGGTCGATGCGCGCCGTGCGATGATGGCGCGAGGGCTCCTCCTTGTAGCGGCCGCCGCGCGCCGACCAGATGTCGGTGGTGTCGTTGAGGCGGATGGCCGGCGTCACCGGGCTGTCCTGGAACAGGCCTTCGCCCGCCAGCCGTTCGGCCGTCGATGCCGACATCAGCATGATGTCGACCAGCCCCGAACGGGTCATCGCCCGCATTCTGTCGAGATACACCTCGCGCGTGGCGAGACGCCCGGGCCGTGCCCGGTCGGGTCCCGGCGCCGCCGTCCCGAAGCCGATGTCCGCGTCCTTGGCGTCGGCGATGATGAAGTCGCTGGCGGTGTAGCTGCCGTCCTTGATGCGGCCAAGTTTCTTGTCGAGGCTCTTTTGATTCATGTTTGATCAGGTCCTGATGCCGCCGCTTTGGCGCACGTCCGAAGGGTGCGGCGGATGCCCCATCGTTTCGACGGAAAGGTCCGACATGTCAATGCGGCCCGTTGCCATGCGGCGGGGCGATGAAGACGGGCGCAACATACTGCAATTACTGGTTTAGTCCCTCCACCAGACGCCGCACCGCCAGCATGCCGGGATCGTCCATGCCGACGGTCTTGTCGCCGAACATGCGGGCCCGGCCGAGGCGGTTCGGCCGGTCGCGGAATTCCTCCAGCGCCGCGCTGGCGGCGCCGCTGGCGGCGGCCAGGATCGCCGCCGGATCGGCGAGCCCCTGCGTCGCCCGGGCGATCGCGTCGAGGCTGTCGAGGACGCTCTTGGCGCCGAGTTCGCCGCGGCCGCGGGCGAGCATGGCGTCGCGGGCGCCGGCGACGATGGCGGAAATCTCCGACCAGTCCGCTTGCGTGCGGCCCTTGGTCGCCTTGGCGGCACTCATGAAGGCGGTCGCCACCAATGTCCCGAACGACGACGAGGAGACCCGCTGGAAGGCCTTGGAGCAGGCGAGGAACGCCTGGCCGAGATCGTCGGCGAAGCCGGCCGCGTCCTCGGCAACGGCGGCAAAGCCGTTGGCGACGGTGATGCCGAGATCGCCGTCGCCGAGCTTGCCGTCCTGCGCGTTCAGTTCGTCGCGCGCGGCGACCGCCGCATGGGCGACGGCAGCGGCGGCGGTCTTCAGATCGGCTGTGGTGAAACCCATTCGGCCCTGCCCTTTCAGGTGACTGTCCAGAAGGCGCAATGAGCGGGCGCCTTCAGCAGGCGCTCCAGCTCGCCATCGAGCCGGCAGACGGTGATCGATGCCCCCGACATTTCCATCGAGGTGGCATAGCGGCCGACCAGCGGCATGACGATGGTCACGCCCCGTTCGGCGAGCCGCGCGGCCACCTTGCGATACATGATGTAGAGTTCCTCGTGCGGCGTCGCACCGAGCGAGTTGACCAGCACCGACCAATGGTCGCCTTGCGATGGCGCAAGATCGGCGAAGATGCGGTCCATCATCTCGTCGGTGATGGCGTCGGCGGGCTTCAGCGTGTCGCGCCAGATCCCCGGCTCGCCGTGGATGCCCATGCCCATTTCCATCTCGTCCTCGCCGATCGCAAACGTCGGCTTGCCCGCTTCCGGCACGATGCACGGGGTCAGCGCCATGCCGATCGAACGGCAGGAATCGGCGGCTTTCTGCGCGATCGCGGTGACCGCATCGAGGTCGGCCATCTCCTCCGCGCGCGCCCCGGCGATCTTGAAGGCGTAGACCATGCCGGCAACGCCGCGCCGCTTCGCCGCCTCCGCCGCCGGCGCCGAGGCGATGTCGTCGGCGAGCAGGACGGTGGTCGAGCGGATGTCGTCCTCCATCTCGACCATTTCGCCGGCCATGTCGAAGTTCATGACGTCGCCGCCGTAGTTGCCGTAGAGGCGCAGCACCCCGGCGCCGCCGTGGGCGTGACGCATGGCTGCCGCCATCTGCTCGGCCGACGGCGAGGCGAAGACGTTGCCGATCGCCGCCGCATCGAGCAGGCCCTTGCCGACATAGCCGGTGAACACCGGCAGATGGCCGGAGCCGCCGGCGGTGACGATGCCGACCTTGCCGGTGACCGCCCCGCCGGTGCGGGCGATGACGCGCGGCTCGGGACGCGCGTAGATCTCCGGATGCGCCGCGACGAGGCCTTCGAGCATTTCATCGACGTAGCGGGCGGGATCGTTGAGGATCTTCTTCATCGTTGGGCCTCTCATGCTTTCGGCCGATGCTAACGCAGTGCGTCCGGCCTCGCCATCTCCCGCGCATGTACCGGGGAGCGTCTTTGCACTCAATCCGCAGTTATGGCGACGTGATAGTCGAGCGTCGAGCGGACGCCCGGCCCGGTGAAGGAGAAGCCGCCTTCGATCGGCATCGTGCCGGCCTGCACCGGGGCCGCGCAAAGCGCTACATGGCCATCCTCCACCCGCGTGCCGTGGGTGACGTCCCAGCCGCGCCAGCCCGAGCCCGGCAGGTAGACCTCGGCCCAGGCGTGCAGGTGCCGGCGGCCGTCTTCCACCGCGGGGCGCGCCTGATACCCGCTGACGAAACGGCCGGCGAAGCCCTGCGCCCGGCACGCCTCGAGGAAAAGCACGGTCACATCGCGACACGCCCCCTGGCGCAGCGTCAGCGTCTCCTCGGCGGTGCGCGCATGGCCGTCCGGCCGGATGCCGAGATCGGTGCGCGTAGCGATGTCCCGCGCCAGCCGGTCGAGGAAGGCGACGGGCCGATGATCGGCCGCCGCCGCCATTTCTCCGGCATAGGCGCGGACCGCGGCGCCACCCGAGAAGACCCGGCCGGCGGCCTTTCCATCGTCGACCAGCGCCCAGGGCAGCACATTGTCCTCAGCCGTCAATGGCGCCGGTCGCTCCGTTTCGAGATCGAAGTGGCTGACGACACGGAGCAGCGTCGTCGTCGCTCCGGAAAATGCGATCCGGGTAACGCGATTGCCCTCGTCGTCGACGACCTCGTGCAGTCCACCGGCTCCGGTTCGACGGCGATCGCTTCCTCACGGATCGCGACGCCCGCGCGCCGCGGCGACAGCCGCAGCACGTGCGGACCGAGCGCGACCGGCGCGTCGTAGCGGTAGACGGTTTCGTGGGCGACGCGGAAATGCATGGGCGCCGACGATAGCCGCGCCGCAGGCCGCCGCAAGATGCCGGCCGCCTAACCGGTCCGGATCAGCTTCTGGCGGATGAATTTCGGCTCCAGATAGTCCCTGATGCCGAGCGCCCCGCCCTCGCGGCCGAAGCCGCTCTCCTTGATGCCGCCGAACGGCCCTTCGGCGGTCGCCAGCAGCACCTCGTTGATGCCGACCATGCCGCTTTCCAGCCGCTCGGCCGTGCGCGTGCCCCGCTCCGCATCGTTGCTGAAGACATAGGCGGCGAGCCCGAAGGGCAGCGCGTTGGCGCGCCGGATGACCTCGTCCTCGTCGGAGAAGGTGGTGATCGGCGCAATCGGCGCGAACGGCTCCTCGTTCATGATGCGCGCGTCGTCGCCGACATCGGCGAGCACCGTCGGTTCGAGGAAATGCCCCGTGTTGAGATGGGCCGGCCGGCCGCCGCCGGTGAGCAGCCGCGCCCCGCGCGTCACCGCATCCTCGATCAGCTCCAGCGCCGCATCGACCGCCCGGCGGCGGATCATCGGCCCCATGGTGACACCCTCCTTGAGACCGTCGCCGACGACGATCGCTTCGGCAGCCGCCACGAAGCCTCGCACGAACGGCTCCTCCAGGCTGGCATGGACGTAGAAACGGGAGGGCGAAATGCACACCTGGCCGGAATTGCGGAACTTGGCCATGGCGAGCGCCCGCGCCGCCGCTTCGGGATCGGCGTCGCGGTGGACGATCGCCGGCGCGTGGCCGCCGAGCTCCATCGACACGCGCTTCACGCCGGCGGCGCATTGCATCAGCACCTGCTTGCCGACGGCGACCGATCCGGTCAGCGAGACCTTGCGGACAATCGGCGAGGCGATCAGGTAGTCGGCAAGCGCCGCCGCCGGTCCGGTGATCACGGTGATGACGCCGGGCGGCAGGCCGGCATCGACCAGCGCCTCGGCGATGGCGAACAGCGGCCCCGGCGCCTCCGACGCCGGACGTGCCACGACCGAGCAGCCGGCAGCCAGCGCCGCGGCGATCTTGCGCGCCGGCAGCAGCGCCGGGAAGTTCCACGCCGACAGCGACAGGCAGACCCCGACCGGCTGGTAGATGACCGTCATGCGCTGGTCCGCCGCGCGGCCGGGGATGGTCTGGCCGTAGATCCGCTTGGCCTCCTCCGCGTACCACTCGAACTGGTCGGCGGCGGCGTTGATCTCGCCGCGCGCCTCGGCGAGCGGCTTGCCGGTCTCGGTGCTCATGATGCGGGCGACCGCCTCCACCCGCTGGCGCATGAGATCGGCGGCGCGGCGCATGACCGTCGCCCGCTCCCAGGCCGGTACCGCGCGCCATGTGGCAAGGCCCCGTGCCGCGCTGGCGAGAACCCGGTCGGCGTCGCCGGTCCCGCCCGAGGCGATTTCGCCGATCGCTTCCTCGCTGACCGGCGAATGGACCGGCATGGTCGCGCCCGAGATCGCGGCGTGCCAGTCGTTGTCGAAGAGGATGCTGCGCGCCCCGTCCATTCGTTTCAGCTCCGCTTGGCGGTTGGCGGTTGTCGAGCCGTGGCGCCCGGCCCGCCGACCCGGCTGGCTTCGCCATAGACCCGAACGGGCGCGGCGGCCAGCCCGACGGTCGCGTTCTTCGGCTATCGTCCCCGACACCAACCGCGACGATTCCGGCGCTATGCTGGCACCCTGCAGCGCGCCGCCCGAAGCCGCCCGGCCAGGCCGGAGCAGACGGAGAGTGCACCGATATGAGGGTCATCATCACCGGAGCGACAAACGGCATTGGCCTGGCCGCCGCCAAAGTGCTGGTGGCCCGGGGCATCGATGTCGCCATCGTCGCTCGCAACGTGTCGCGGGCGCAGCAGGCGATCGACCGGATCGCCAGCGTCGGCGATGGCCGGCACCGGGCCGTGGATGCTCTTGTCGCCGATCTGTCCTCGCAAGCGCAGGTGAGAACGCTTGCCCGCGAAATAGCCGAGCGCTACCCGCGCATCGATGCCTTGGTGAACAACGCCGGTGCCATGTTCACCGGTCGCCAGCTCAGCGTCGACGGCATCGAGATGACGTGGGCGGTCAACCATCTCGCCCCCTTCCTGTTGACCAACCTCCTGATCGACCGTCTGCGGGAGAGCGCGCCGTCGCGGATCGTCACCACCGCATCTGCCGCACACACCGACGCCGCCATTCCCTTCGACGACCTCAACGCCGAGCGCGCCTACGGAGGATTTCGGCGGTATGGCCAGTCCAAGCTGGCCAATATCCTGTTCACGCGTGAACTCGCCCGCCGCATCGAGGGAACCGGCGTCACCGCCACCTGCTTCCATCCGGGCTTCGTGGCGACCGGGTTCAACCACAACAACGGCCCGATCCTGCGCCTGGCAATGGCGGTCCTCAGTCTCGTGGCCCGCTCGCCGGACAAAGGCGCCGAAACGCTCGTGTGGCTGGCAACCGCACCGGAGCCGGCCGGGATGAGCGGCGGCTATTTCGTCGACCGACGACCGCAGGCGCCAAGCGCCGCGGCCGAGGACGACGAGACCGCCCGCAGGCTGTGGGAGGTCAGCGTCAAGCAGACCGGCCTCCACCCCGGTCCGGGATAGGGTGTCCATCCGGTCCTGAGGGCGGACGCATGTGCGCCGCCGGTTCCCGGAGGATCGGGTGAAATCGTCACCGACCTCCAAGGCCTTGCCGTCGGCAGTGCGATCGATTTCGGAACGCCCGCCGCCGCGCGGGCTCGCCGGTTACTGGCGCCGTGCCTTGCGCGCCGCGTAGCGTGCGTCACGGGCGGCTTTCTGCTCTTCGGCCCGCTTGACCGCCTCATCGGCCTCGCGCCGCTTCTCGGCCGCCTTGGCTTCCTCCTAAATCTTGGCCAATTGGGCGGCTTCCTGCGCGCGCGCCTCGCGCTCGGCGGCCTGACGTTCGGCTTTGGCCTGCTTCGTCGCCTTGCGCGCCTCGCGCGCCTCGATCACGGCACGTCGCTCGGCCTGCCGTTCCGCGCTGGCGGGCTGGCCCGCTGCCCGGCGCACGTGGAATTGCTCCAGCAGGGCCTTCTTTGCCCGCGTGGAAGCTTCACGCCTTTCGCCGATGTCGTTGTCCTTGAAGCCGGGCATCTCTGATTTCGGTCCTATCCTGAACGGGTGTGGCCGCCGCGGGGCGGCGGGCCCTGTCTCGCGGAATATAGTACGTCCGGCAACGTTTTTTGACTCGGCGGCGTGATTTGCGCGTGCGGGTCAATCCGGCTTGGCGATGCCATCGTCGGGTTTCTCGAAGGAAGACGGCCCGGGAGCCCCCTGCCGGACGTCGGCTCAGCCGCCCGCCGCCGCCGGGTAGAGCCACGGAAATTCGTCCCTGGCGCCCTTGAGGAAGCTCTCGATGGCCCCGGCCTGCTGGAGGGTCAGATCGATCGCATCCTCGCCGCGTTGAAGCGTCCTGGCCTGCGCGTCGGGCACGTGGAACGGAAACGTCGCTCCATCCGGCGCGCGCACCGTCCTGGTCGCCAGATCGACCGCGAAAACCGGAGACTGCGACGCGCTTTCCGCCGCGGCGCCAAGAGCGGCGAAGACCGTGGCATCGACGATGCCGGGCAGAAGGCCGTTGCGAAAGGCGTTCTCGTAAAAGATGTTGGCGAAGCTCAGCGCAAGAACGCAGCCGATCCCGAATTCCTTGATCGCCCAGACTGCCGCCTCGCGAGACGAGCCGCAGCCGAAATTCTCGCCTCCCAGCAGGATCTTCGCCTGCCGGAACGGAGGCTTGTTGAGCACGAACTCCGGCCGTTCGCGGCCCTGTTCGTCGTACCGTTCGTTGCTGAACAGCGCCCGGCCATAGTCGGTGGACGCTCTTCGAAGCCACACCGACGGGATGATCGCGTCGGTGTTGATGTTGGATTCGGGCATCACCGCCATGACGCCTTCGATCACGCCGAATGAAGATGCGGTCACGCCGCGAAGCCCTTTCGTACGTCGGTGATGCGGCCGGCAAGGGCGGCCGCTGCCACCGTCACCGGGCTCGCCAGATGGGTGCGGCTGCCGAGGCCCTGCCGGTTGGCGAAGTTTCGATTGGACGTGGAGATGCAGCGCGCTCCGGCCGGCACCACGTCCTCGTTGATGCTGACGCACATCGAGCAGCCCGCCTCCCGCCACTCGAAGCCGGCGTCGAGAAAGATGCGGTGCAGGCCGAGGCTTTCGGCCTCCGCCTTGACCTGGCTCGATCCCGGCACGACGAGCGCCCTCACATTCGGCGCCACCTGCTTGCCGGCAACCACCGCGGCGGCCGCTTCGAGGTCGCTCAGCCGCGCATTGGTGCAGGAGCCGATGAAAGCGACGTCGATCGGGAGGCCGTCCAGGCGCTGGCCCGGCTCCAGCCCCATGTAGCGTCAGGGCCCTGGCCGCGAGATCCCGCCGCATCGCGGTGGCGAAGCTCGCCGGGTCGGGCACCCGCCCGTCGACGCCGAGCACGTCCTCCGGCGTCGTCCCCCAGGTGACCTGCGGCGCAAGCTCGTCGCAGTCGATCGCCAGATCCTGCTTGAAGACGGCCCCCGCGTCCGTCGGCAGCCGCCGCCAATTGTCCGCGGCCCGCTCGAGATCGCTGCCGCGCGGCGCGAACGGCCGTCCGTGGACATAGTCGATCGTCTGCTCGTCGGGGGCGATGAGGCCAAGCCGCGCACCGATCTCCACCGACATGTTGCACAGCGTCAGACGGGCCTCGACGGGAAGCGCGCGCACCGCCGACCCCATGTATTCGATGGCACAGCCCCGGCCCACCGCGATTCCGAAGGCGCCGGCGGTGCGCAGGATCATGTCCTTGGCGGTGACGCCGGGTCCCAGGCGCCCTTCGAAGCGGATGCGGATCTGCTCCGGCCGGACCAGAGCCAGAGTCTGGGTCGCCAGGATGTGCTCGACGTCGCTGGTGCCGACGCCGATGCCGATGGCGCCGAGGCCGCCGACGGTCGAGGTGTGGCTGTCGCCGCAGGCGAGAACGCATCCGGGCAGGGCGATGCCGAGCTCCGGGGCGATGACGTGGACGATTCCCTGGCGGGGATCGTCGACGGCGAAATGGCGGATGCCGTAGGCGGCGGCGTTGGCGCGCATCAGCGTCACCAGTTCGCGGCCGTCGGGATTGGTCTCCGCATTTCGTCCCGGCTGCGTCGAGACGATATGGTCCTCGGTGGCAATCGTCAGTTCCGGGTGCGGGACCGTGCGGCCGCGTCGCCGCAGACCGTCGAACGCGCGGGCGCTCGTGGTCTCCTGGAGCACGTGCCGGTCGACGAAGACCAGGTCACGGCCGTCGGGCAGCCGGCCGACCAGATGTGCGTTCCAGATCTTTTCGAACACCGAGGCCGGCCGACCCGGAGCAAGTGCGCCGCCCCGACCCGTCGCCGCACCCCGATCGATCTCGTCGCGCCCGCGAGGCGTCGCATCAGGCATGTCGGAATCCTCGTCTCGCGCCCGGTTTCAGCAAGTCTCGCGTCGGTTCGATCGAATCGTCCTAGAGGAAGCCGATCGAGATCCACGGCACCGCCGCGATCAAGAGGACGGCAAGCAACAGGGCGCCCAGATACGGGAACACCTTGGCCGCGACGCGTTCGGGCGGAACGTTGCCGATGGCGCAGGAGATGTAGAAGCCGACGCCGAACGGCGGTGAGAACAGACCGAGGCCCATGGCCAGGATGGCGACCATCGCATAGTGAACCTCGTTGACCCCGGCTGCCGCGGCCGCCGGGAACAGCAACGGCCCGAAGAGGACGATTGCCGGTATTCCTTCCAGAAGGCTCCCGAGCACCGCAAACAGCACGATCGACAGGCCCATGAAGGTGACCTTGCCGCCGGGCAGTCCCGCCATCACCTCGACCAGCTGATGCGCAAAGCCGGACTGGGTCAGGGCCCAGCCCATCACCGTCGCCGTTCCGATGATGAGAAGGATCGAACCGGACAGGGCGGCCGTCTCGACCAGGATCGGATAGAGCTTGCGCCAATCGAAGGTGCGATAGACGAGCGGCCCGACGATCAGCGTATAGACGACGCCCACGGTCGAAACCTCGGTCGCCGTCGCGACGCCTTCGACGACCGCGAAACGGATGATCAACGGAAGCACCAGGGCCGGAAGCGCAATGATGAACGCCCGTCCGATCTGCCGTGCCGCTGGCGCGCCGCTCGGGGCGCTTGTCGTGCCGGCTGCGGAAATAGGCCAGAATCCCGAGCGCCACGCAGCCGACCACGGCGGGCAGAAGCCCGCCGGTGAAGAGGGCGGCGATCGAGACGCCGGTCACCGATCCGATCATGATCAGGATGAGGCTGGGCGGGATCGTTTCGGACATCGCCGACGACGACGCCAGCAAAGCCACGCATTCGCCTTCGTCGTAGCCGCGCTTCTTCATCTCCGGCAGAAGGATCGGCGCAATCGCCGCCATGTCGGCGGCCTTTGCTCCGGAAATGCCCGAGACGAGGTACATGCCGGCCAGCAGCACGTAGGAGAGCCCGCCGCGAAAATGCCCGACCAGCGCCGCCAGCAGGTTGACCAGCGCCACCGCCATGCCGGTCAATTCGATGAGCAGGCCCAGAAAGACGAACAGCGGAATTGCCAGCAGGATCAGGCTCGACATGCCGCCGTCCATCTGGTTGACGACGATGAACATGGGGACGTTGGTGACGACCAGCAGGTAGGACAGCGTTGCCACGCCGAACGAGAAGGCGATCGGCACGCCGCACACGATCAGCGCGCCGACGATCAGCATGAAGAACACCGGCAGATTGAAATTGCCGATGGAAACGAGAAACGGTCTGGCCAGCCACAGGAGACCCGCCGCGACCGCGAGGATCGCGGCCCCGATGAGCACGTCGCGAAGCTTCAGGCGGAACATCGCCTGCACCGCGACGATGCTCATCAGGACACCGCCGACGAGGATCGAGGCGACCCGATAGCTGTCGGCGATGCCAATTCCCGGCGTGGTGATCATCCACTGCGCAATCACGTAGTCATAGGCCGGGACGATCATCTCGCCGACGAAGATGACGATGACGATCGCCACCATTGCGTCCACCACGCTGCGCACCCGCGGTGGGAAAAGGCTGACGAACACCGTCAGCTGCATGTGCTTGCCGCGGCTGAGCGCCATGACGGCGCCCAGCATTCCCAGCCACAGAAAAAGGGACGTGGCGACTTCGTCGGTCCAGATGATCGGACGGCCGAAGACGTAGCGAGCGACAACGCCGACGAAGAGCACGGCGACATTGACCAGAACGAGAAAGGCCGAGATGCCGTCTACGACGGACAGCCAGTTCTTCCGCGCCGGGCCAACTACGTCTTCTTCTGAAACGACTGAATGGGACACGGCACCGCTCTCAGGTCAGCTTACCAACATATTTCTCGAGAGCAGCCCAGCCTTCCGGCGAGTACTTCTTCGACCATTCCTGATAGTACCCCGAATCCCGGAGCTTATCCCGGAAGGGCTGGATGTCGGGGGTATTGAAGATGATACCCTTCTCCTGGAGAACCGGGGCAAGCTCCGAGTTCTGTTTGGCGATCGCAGCGCGCTCGTCCTTGCCGGTGGCGTCGAAATTCTTGGACACGATTTCCTGCAGGTCCGCCGGGAGAGCGTTCCAGGCGTCCTGATTGCCGAAGAGCCAGACGCCGTCCCAGATATGCGACGTCATCGAGACGTATTTCTGCACTTCGTAGAATTTCGTGCTGCTGAACACGACGAGCGGGTTTTCCTGGCCGGAGACGACGCCGGTCTGCAGGGCCGAATAGACTTCGGCGAGATTGATGTTGGTCGGCGCCGCACCGAGGGACTGGAAGGTGGACGTGTAGAGCTGCCCCGGCGGGACGCGAATCTTGAAGCCGGCGAGATCGTCCGGCGTGACGATCGGCTTGGTGCTGGTGCTGATCTCGCGGAAGCCGTTGTCCCACATGGTATGGAACGGATGCAGGCCGACCTTCTCGAATCCCTGGCGGATGTAGTCGCCGACATCTCCGTCGAGCGAAGCCCACACCTTGTCGTAGTTCTCGAAGGCGAAGCCGATGCCGCTCAGCGACGACTCCGGAACCAGGATCGAGAGGATGATGCCGCCGCCTTCGAAGAACTGAATGGCGTTGGCACGAACCTGCGAGAGCATCTGGGTGTCGCCGCCGAGCGCGTTGTTGCCGAAGATCTGGACTTCCATCCGGCCGCCGCTCTCTTCCTTGATCTGGTCGGCAGCCTTTTGCAGGAAGGTGTGGAACGGATGGGTGAGGGGGAAGCCGTGTCCGAACTTGTAGCTGAACTCGGCTGCCCGCGCCCGCCGCAGCAGGGCCGGGGAAAGCAGCAGCGTCGAGGCGGCAGCAGCCGTCTTCAGTGCTGATCGACGTGTGATGTTTGGCATTCGATCGATTCTCCCTTGATCGCGATTTTGGTTTTTGGGGTACTTCAAGACGAGTTGGCTATCCGTCCTCCCCACCGGCGAGGCGACGTTCCAATTCCTCCCACTGGTGCAGCCCTACAGCCTGCGACAGTTCCGATGCGGCCAGTTCACCGGTGGTGTCCGCCAGGTCGCGGCGCTCGCCGCGCTCGAGCTGGCGAAGCCGGGAAAGGACGGCCGTGATGGTGCGCACCACCCTCTGGATGATGGCGGCGGGATAGACCGCCTGAGAGTAGTTGAGATCCTTCAGGTCTTGTGGGGTGAGCGCGAGCTCCGCCCGCTCGAACAGCGCCGCGACGTTCCAGCAACCGGCGAACTTGCGGCCGACCGCGGCGAATTCCTCTTCGCGGCGCATGCCGGCGACGAAGATCCCGTCGGCGCCGGCACTGAGCGCCTTGTCGGCGCGCCGAAGGGCTCCGTCGAGCCCTTCGATGCCGATCGCATCGGTGCGGGCGATGATCACGTAGTCCGGGTCCGACCGTGTCGCGACCGCCGCCCGGACCTTCTGCGCGAAGACCTGCGGCGAGCTGATGCTGCGCGCGGCGCTATCCCCGGGCCGCTTGGCCGAAAGGTCCTGATCCTCGAGCAGAAGACCGCCGGTGCCGATCCGCTCGAGCACGGCAACGGTCCTGACGACGTTCTTGACGTCGCCATAGCCGTCGTCGCCATCGACCAGCGCCGGAATTCTGACCGCCTCGACGACGTCACGAATGGCCGCCGACATTTCGCCCAGCGCCGCCAGGCCGAGGTCGGGAAGCGCATGTCGGGCAGCCAGCAGCGACGAACCGCCGATATTGAAGGCGGTGAAGCCGGCCTGCTCGATCAGCCGCGCGGTGAGCGCATCGTGAGCCACGGGGCTGACCAGAATTCCGGCTTGGCGCTGCGCCTGGCGCAACGCCAGGCCCGGCGATACGCCCGCTGGACGCACCGGCACAACCGCTGCCGCGGCAGCGTTTGCGTCGTTGAGATTTTCGCTGCTGGTCATTCGTACCCCGTGGTCAGGCGTCTGCGCCGACCGGCGCAGCATTCCTGTCCATGCTGCGGCGGAAGCGACCCGGGGTTTCGCCGTGAAATCGCTTGAAGTGCTTGGTGAAATGGGCCTGGTCGACGAAGCCGACGTCGAGCGCGACGGCGGCGATGTCGCCGCCCGTCCTCAGCAGCGACATGCCGAGAGAAATCCGGTAGCGGATCAGCCAATTGTGCGGGGTGGTTCCAACCTCGCGGCGGAACGAACGGATCATCTGGTAGGGGCTGCGGTTGGTCAGTTCTGCCAGATCTTTCAGGCGGACGGCTTCGGCGAAATTCTCGGCCATGTAGTCGAGCGCCTGCTGCACTTCCGGTGAAAGGCCGTACTCGTCCGCAGACTGGGGCTGGTCGCAATATTCGGGCGCCTGAAACGGAACCGGCGCGGAGGGACGGACAGCATCCATCGCGTCGCTTCGACAAGGCTCGATCATCAAACCCCTCCCGTGGCCGCAAACCGCTCGAAGCGGTGCAGCCGTCCGCAGTTTTTATTGTTGTCTCCGTAAGTTGTTGGGCGGGATGTTAGGGAGAAGAGTTGCACGTTGACAAAGCAAATTTGGTGCCGCTTGATTGACAAAAAGTCAATCGAAGTGGGAGGAGATGCGCATGCATCCGCCATTGAATGCGGTCCGCGCTTTCGATGCCGTGGCTCGTCATCTGAGCTTCAAGCAAGCCGCCCAGGAGCTGTGCGTTACCCAGGGAGCGGTAAGCCGGCACGTCCAGCGTCTGGAGGCGTTTCTGGGCGTCGTGCTGCTGGTGCGCGGCCATCGGCACCTCACGCTGACCGATGCCGGCCTCGCCTACAGCCGGGAGGTTCATGCGGCACTCGCCACGCTGTCTCAGGCGACGTCGCAGGTCATTTCGTCGGCCCGCGACCGCGCGACGCTGCGCATCAAGCTGCCGCCGACCTGTGCCCTGCGCTGGTTCATTCCCCGCCTGAGCCGGTTTCACGCGATCCATGCGGACATCACGGTCAATATCGTCACCTCCCATGGCGACGTCGATTTCGCCAAGGACGACGTCGATGCCGCGATCCAATACGGCCCGGACGCGGCGGCGGGCGTGGCTGTCGAAAAGCTCATCGACGAGGAGCTGATTCTGGTCTGCAGCAGAAAGCTCGCCGAAGCCGGGCCCGGAATTTCGCGCCCGCAGGACCTGGTCTGGCAGGTCCTGCTGAAATCGGGGCTTCGCCCGGGTGATTGGCCGAACTGGTTCGAGGCGGTGGGCTTGCCGCGCAACTTTGCCACGCAGGGCGAGATCGTCCTTGAAAACGCGGCGCTGACCTACGAGGGCGCGGCCAAGGGGCTTGGCGTGGCGCTGGCCCAAAGGGCGTTCGTCGAAGAGGATCTGCGGTCGGGAGAGCTCGTCGCACCGATCGATCAGCGCCTTGCCAGCCCCACCGGATACTTCCTTCTCATCCCCCAGAACCGGGCGTCGCTCGGCAAGGTCCGCGCATTTCGCGACTGGATCGTCCCGACGGCGCGAGAGCGGTCGCCGCTGCCGGCGGCCTGAGCCCCTCCCGGCAATCTGACCTGCGGCCGAAAGGTCTCTGCCGCGCCCGCCGGCTGCCCGCCGACGGGAAGGCTGGCCCCGCACGATTTACGGATGCTCGGCCGATGGCCGCAGCGTTGGCTCCGCAATTTTGTCCTATCTCGTTTCGAGAGTGCGCCGCTACCTTCGCGTCCACTCGGTAGGCGCCGCACGGGCCAGGACGACGAAGCCGAACGCGAAGCTTCAGTCCACGCCCACCCGCTCCCGACAGCTGAAGGCATGATCGCCGGACCATCGATGGCCGGCGACGACTGGACCTTGGCGGCGCGCATCGCGGAATTGAGGAGAAGTCGTTGCAAGATCAATTGCATGAGTCGCGGCTGCCGACGCATGGGCAGCTCTACTATGGCGGTCGCTGGTGCGATGCGGCAAAGGGCGGGCGGACATCGGTGGACGATCCCGCCACCGGCCGGCATCTCGCCGACGTCGCCGCCGCCGGACCGGAGGATGTCGATGCCGCCGTCGAGGCGGCGGCCGCGGCCTTCCCGGGGTGGAGCGCGACCCCGCTTCACGAGCGATCGAAGCTGGTGCGCGAAGCGGCGGCGATCTTGCGCAAGAATCGCGAGGAGCTCGCCTATCTCGATTCGCTCGACAGCGGAAATCCGATCGCGGCGATGCTGGTCGACGTCGATCTCAGCGCCGATTACCTCGATTATTTCGCCGGCCTCGCACCGGAGTTGAAGGGCGCCACGATCCCGATCAAGCCGGGCGTCCTCAACTACACGGTGCGCGAACCCTACGGCGTCGTCGTCCGCCTCGGCGCCTTCAACCACCCGCTCTACTTCACCGCAAGCAAGACGGGCGCGCCGCTCGCCGCCGGCAACACGCTCATCGTCAAGCCCGCCGACCTGACGCCCCTGGCCACGTTGCGCCTCGCCGAATTGTGGTCCGATCTGTTTCCCCCGGCGTCTTCAACGTCGTCACCGGCGGGCGGGAGACGGGAGAGGCCCTGGTCTCCCATCCCGGCGTCGCCAAGGTCGGCCTGATCGGGAGCATCCCGGCCGGCCGCGCCGTGATGCGCGCGGCAAGCGGCAATCTGAAGGCACTCAGCCTGGAACTCGGCGGCAAGAACGCGCTCGTCGCCTGCGCCGACGCCAGCCCCGACGAGGTGGCACAGGCGATCTTCCGCGGCATGAACTTCACCTCGGTCACCGGCCAGTCGTGCGGCTCGACCAGCCGGATCTTCGTCCACGACAGCATTCACGACGCGGTCGTTCCGAAGGTGGTCGAGCTGCTTTCGCGGATCAAGGTCGGCCTGCCGACCGACAAGTCGACCGACATGGGCTGCCTGTCGAGCCAGGCCCAGTACGACAAGACCGTCTCGTACATCCAGCTCGCGCAGGCGGAAGGGGCGACGCTCGCCTTCGGCGGGGAACGCCTCTCGGATGCGCAGCTGGCGAAGGGCTTCTTCGTTCAGCCGACGCTGTTCGTCGACGTGACCGACGACATGCGCATCGCCCGCGAGGAGGTGTTCGGTCCGGTCGTCAGCCTTCTGCGCTGGTCGGACGAGGACGACGTGATCGGCAAGGTGAACGCGCTCGAGCACGGCCTGACCGCGTCGATCTGGACCCACGATCTCGACCGGGCCCACCGGATGGCAGCACGTATAGACGCCGGGTATATCTGGATAAACGAAGTCAGCATTCACTATGTCGGCGTTCCGTTCGGCGGATACAAGCAATCAGGCTTCGGAAAGGAAGAAGCTTTTGAAGAAATGATTGCCTGTACACGCGTCAAGAACGTCAGTCTTCGATTTTATTCGGAAAGCCAGACATCACTCAACCTGAAATGAGAAAAGCAGTGGATGACATCGCGGAATTTCCGAGAAACGAACAGCCGGGCCCTCACGACGTCGAACGTCCGATCCCATCGGAGAGCGAAGGCCGCTGGGGCAGCGACATCGCGGCACAGATGCTGCGCACCTTGGATGTTCCCTACGTCGCGCTCAATCCGGGAGCCAGCTTTCGCGGACTTCACGACAGCCTCGTCAATCATCTCGGCAATGCGACGCCGCAAATGCTCCTCTGCCTCCACGAGGAACATGCGGTGGCGATCGCGCATGGCTGGGCCAAGGTGACGGAAAAGCCGATGGCGGTGATCGTGCACAGCAATGTCGGCCTGATGCATGCGACGATGGCCGTCTTCAACGCATGGTGCGACCGCGTTCCGATGCTTCTCGTCGGGGCGACGGGGCCGGTCGACGCGGCCAAGCGGCGCCCCTGGATCGACTGGATCCATACCGCCACCGACCAGGCGGCGCTGGTGCGCCCCTATACCAAATGGGACAACCAGCCGGCCTCGGCCGAAGCAATCGTCGAGGCCTTCTATCGGGCGAACGTCCTGACCCAGACCTATCCGAAAGGGCCGACCTACATCTGCCTGGACGCCGGGCTGCAGGAAACCAAGCTCGACCAGCCGCCGTCGATTCCTGATCCGCAGCGCTTCCTCCCGCCGGCCCCAATGGAGCCGCCGTCGCACCTGATCGCCGAAGCGGCCGAACTGCTGCTGAAGGCGGAACGTCCCGTCGTGCTGATGGGCCGGGTCGGCCGCGGCATGGACGAATGGAAAGCCCGCGTCCGGCTGGCGGAGCGTCTCGGCGCGATCGTGCTCACCGATCTCAAGACGCCCGCCGCCTTTTCGACCACCCATCCGCTTCATCCATGTCCGGCCGGAACGTTCCTCACCGAGCAAGGCGGTGCAATTCTGCGCCGGGCCGACGCGATCCTCAGCCTCGACTGGATCGATCTGGCAGGAACGCTGAAGGCGGCCTTCGGCAAGCAGGAGCCCGCGGCCAGGATCATCTCGGTTTCCGGGGATCAGCTCATCCACAATGGATGGAGCATGGACCATCAGGGATTGGCGCCTGCCGATATCACCATCCTGTGCGCCGCCGACACGGCGGTCGACCATCTTCTCGACGCACTCGATTCGCTGCCGGAAGCGGCCTCGCTGTGGCCCGAGGACGAGCTTGTGCTTGCCCCCAAGGCGCAGCCGGCAAAGGTCGCCGATGCGAGCGCGCCCGACGACGTGCTGACCGTGCCGCTCCTGGCGCAGGCGGTGGCCGAGGCGACCGCCCATCAGGATGTGTGCCTGATCCGCGGGCCGCTCTCGTGGGCGGGGCGGCTTTGGCAGGTCGATCATCCGCTCGGCTATCTCGGGATCGACGGCGGCGCCGGTCTCGGCTCGGGGCCCGGCATGGCGGTCGGTGCCGCCCTGGCCCTGCGCGGCAGCGGTCGCCTGCCCCTTTCCATCATCGGCGACGGCGACTTCTCGATGGGCGCCACGGCGCTGTGGACCGCCGTCCACTATCGCGTCCCGCTGCTCCTGATCGTCGCCAACAACACCTCGTTCTACAATGACGAGCTCCATCAGGTGCGCATGGCCAATCAGCGCTCCCGCGTCGTCGAAAACAAATGGATCGGTCAGCGGATGAGCGATCCCGACATCGATCTGGCGATGCTGGCGCGGGCCCAGGGGGCGGTCGGCTTCGGCCCCGTGCACACGCTGGACGACCTGAAGGAAACCCTTCAGCGCGCCCTGCAGGAGGTTACCGCCGGCAAGGTCGTGGTGGTGGACGCGCGCGTCGCGCCCGGCTACGCCTGAACGCGGTTGCCTCCTGAGCTTCGGCTGCCGGACCCGACAGGGGCGAAACGCCGATCGGGCATGGCGATAGAGCGAGCAGAGGTGGACCGGCGAATCGGCCGGAGAACGCCTCGTCCGGAGACCCAACAAGGCGGCGAGCGGGACGGGCGGACCGCGCTTCGGCCTGCGCGCCGGCGCCTGGCAGTCGCGGACGAGTCAGGGGATAACGACAATTGCGATGTTGGGGCTAGTGGGAGTACCGATCGGACCCATCGGCGCTGCGACCAGACCGAGGAATCCGCGCGCCCCGTGAAATGCCAAGGAGACATGGAATGAAAGCGCTCGTCTACACTGCGCCGCACCGTGCGGAAGTCCGGGACGTTCCCGAGCCGACGCCGCGCGATCGCGCCGCCAA
Source organism: uncultured Alphaproteobacteria bacterium (assembly GCA_963784605.1). Taxonomy (GTDB): domain Bacteria; phylum Pseudomonadota; class Alphaproteobacteria; order Rhizobiales; family Kaistiaceae; genus CAVSRC01. The sequence continues at coordinate 230,845 of CAWARW010000002.1, read as the reverse complement.
GATCAGGACGCGTTATTGCGGCGTATGCGGGACCGACATCTCGATCCACGCCGGCAAGCATCCGCGGGCGAAGGCGCCGCTGGTCTTCGGCCACGAATTCGTCGGCGAGATCGAAGAGGTGCGCGGCGGGACGCTGGGCTTCAAGCCCGGTGACCGGGTCGTGGCCTATCCGCTGCTGTCGTGCGGCACCTGCCTGCCCTGCCGCACCGGGACGCCGCATGTCTGCGAGAGGCTGAAGCTGATCGGCATCGACCGCGACGGCGGCATGGCCGACCATGTCTGGGTGGAAGAGGACGCCTTGTTCAAGGTCGACGAGTCCCTGTCGGACCGCATCGCCGCGCTCGTCGAGCCGCTCGCCGTCATCGTCCGCTCCATGCACCAGGCGCGCTTTCAGGTGCGCGATTCGGCTGTCGTCATCGGAGCGGGCCCCATCGGCGTGCTGACGGCGATCGTGCTCCGCCGCAGCGGCGCATCGCGGATCATCATCTCCGATGTCGACGAGGGCCGGCTCGGTCTCGCCGGCTCGCTCGGATTCGAAACGGTCAACGGCAAGGACGGCGGTCTGGTCGACTATGTCGGCGAGGCCACCAAGGGCGAGGGAATGGACGTCGTCTTCGAATGCAGCGGGGCCGCGAGCGCCGCCATGGAAATGACCAAGATCGGACGCGTCGGCGGAATGCTGTGCATGACCGGGATCCACAAGGAGCCCCGCCCGGTCGATCTGCGCGAGATCAACTTCAAGGAACAGATCCTCGTCGGTTCGCGCGTCTACACCAAGCGCGAATTCGAACAGACCGTCTCCTATGCCGCCCAGATACGCGACGACCTGGAGCCCGTGGTGACACAGACGGTGCCGCTGTCGAAAGCGGCAGGCATTTTCGATTTGATTGCCGATCCGGCGGTCAACACGCTCAAGGTTCTCGTCGACTGCACCCAGTGACCCGGCCGCGATCTCGCCAGGTCGACCATTCGGAAATTCGAACCTATGGACTTGTTCAATATCAAGGGGCGCAAGGCCATCGTGACCGGCGCAACCCGCGGTCTCGGCCAGGGGATGGCCGAGGCCTTGCTGGAGGCCGGCGCCGAGGTCGCCATCTTCGGCACCTCCGACACGGCGCTGGCGCGGGCCAAGGAATACCGCGACAGGGGGCTGGCGTGCCATGGCATCGTCACCGATCTGGCGGACTCCGCGCGAGCGCCAATCGGCGTTCGACCGGACCCTCGCCCTCTTCGGCAACCGCCTCGACATCCTGGTCAATTCCGCCGGCATCCAGCGCCGCCATGCCGCCGAGGCCTTTCCACTGGATGACTGGCACGACGTGCTGGAGGTGAACCTCACGGCGACCTTTGCCATGTGCCAGCTCGCCGGGCGCGTCATGCTCGCCCAGGGGAGCGGCAAGATCGTCAATATCGCGTCCCTGCTCAGCGTCTTCGGCGGCTTCACCGTGCCGGCCTATGCGGCCAGCAAGGGCGGCGTGGTGCAGCTCACCAAGGCGCTCGCCAACGAATGGGCGGGACGCGGCATCACCGTCAATGCGATCGCCCCCGGCTACATGGCCACCGAGATGAACGCGGCGCTCATCGCCGATCCCGGTCGGAACGCCGAGATTTCGGCGCGCATTCCCGCCCACCGCTGGGGCACGCCGGACGACATGAAGGGGCCGCTTCTCTTTCTCGTCTCGTCGGCTTCCGACTATGTCAACGGCGCCATGGTGCCCGTCGATGGTGGCTATCTCGGGCGCTAGACGACAACCAGGCCCGCGACCGCCGGGCGACCAGGAACTGGAAAGAAGAGACATGGTGCAGATCGTCGTATCTGATTGCGATCACGAGTCCATGAAGCCGGAAGAGGCGATCTTCGCCGACAGCGGCATGACCTTCCGGCACCTGCGCTGCCGGACCGAAGAGGATCTGATCACCCAATGCGCGGGCGTCGGCATCGTCCTCAACCAGTATGCGCCGTTCACCGCGCGGGTCTTCGCTGCGCTCAAGCCCGATCTGCGCCAGGTCGTGCGCTACGGCGTCGGGGTCGACAACATCGATGTCGCCGCGGCCACCGCGTCCGGCGTCCAGGTCTGCAACGTGCCGGACTATGGCGTGCACGAGGTCTCCAATCACGCCCTCGCGCTGATCCTCGCGTTCGAGCGCAAGATCGTGCTGATGAACGAACAGACCAGGGGCGGTGCGTGGGACTACCGGTCGGCGATCCCGATCCGTCGCATGTCAGAGTTGACGGTCGGCATCCTCGGCCTCGGCCGCATCGGCGGCGCCCTCGCCGCCAAGCTGCAGCCATTCGGCTGTCGCGTGATCGGTTACGATCCCGCCTATCAACCGGGATCCCCGCAAATGCGGAATGCCGAGTGGCTGCCTTTCGACGCGGTCGTCGCCGAATCCGATTTCATCACGCTCCATTGTCCGCTGACCCCGGAAACCTCCCGTCTGTTCGACGCCAAGGTCCTCGCCGGCATGAAGCCAACGGCCTACATCATCAACACCGCGCGAGGCGGCATCATCGACGAGGTCGCGCTCGCCGATGCCCTGCGTCGCGGAGCGCTGGCCGGCGCGGCGCTCGACGTGGTGGAGCGCGAGCCGCTGGCCGCGGACAGCCCGCTTCGCGGCCTCGACAGCTGCCTGATCACGCCACACATGGCCTGGTATTCCGAGGAAGCCGGGCTGGAGATGAAGCGCAAGGTCGCCGAAGAGGCGGTCCGCTTTGCGCAGGCCGTGCCCGTCCGATATCCGGTCAATCGGCTCTGATCCCGGCCGGATAGCTGAAGCCGATATGCTGCGGCTTTGGCGTTGGCGAGGCTCAACAACTGGGTCGCGCAGGCGACGCCCGGGTTTTCGCGGTTCGGCCGGTTCCGCCTGCCATCCGGCGGCAGCGGCGGCTCTTTCAGCCAGATCACCCGGGCGGTCTGGTGGAGCCGAGGGGGATCGAACCCCTGACCTCCGCATTGCGAACGCGGCGCTCTCCCAGCTGAGCTACGGCCCCATCGGGATCCCGGTCGGCTGGAAACGAAAGCGCCGGGCCGGCGCCATTTAGGGTTTCGTCCTCCGCCCTGTCAAGAAATGCCGCGACGGTCCGCAAACCGGTTGGAAATGCCGGGGTTGCGGCGACTCGGGTGGAGCCTTAAATCAGGGCGTCTTCAGCGCCGGGGCCCGCTATCCGCCTGCGGCCGCCATCAGATGCGGGTGCCCACCAATGTTGTCGCTTCTCAACCTGATCGACACGGTCATCCAGATCTACATCTACGTGCTGATCGCCTCCGCCGTCCTGTCGTGGCTGATCGCCTTCAACGTGGTCAACACCCGCAACCAGTTCGTCGCCATGATCGCCGACGCCTTGTGGCGGCTGACCGAGCCGGTGCTGGCGCCCATCCGCCGCATCCTGCCCAATCTCGGCGGGCTCGACCTGTCGCCGGTGGTGCTGATCCTCCTGCTGATCTTCCTGCGCAACCTGCTGGTGGAATTGTTCGTCCGCAACATGATCTAGCCTGCGGCCGATGTCCTGCTACCGCACCGAGCCGGGTGGGATTCTCCTCACCGTGCGGCTGACGCCGCGTGCCGACCGCGACGCCGTCGAAGGCGTCGGCGTGCTCGCCGACGGCCAGGCGGTGGCGCTCGCCCGCGTGCGCGCCCTGCCCGCCGAGGGCGCCGCCAACAAGGCTCTGGTGGCGCTGATTGCCAAGGTCTTCCATCGGCCGAAGTCGGCGGTCAGCATCGCCGCCGGAGCGAGCGCCCGCGTCAAGCAGGTGCGCATCGCAGGCGCCCCCGCCGACCTGGCGCGGACAGTCGAATCGTGGCCGTCGGAGAAGTGAGCTAGGTGCCGCCGGCGGCGCCGCGGCCCCAGGCGAAGGCAACCTTGGTCAGCGCCACTTCGCCGAAGCGCTCGTTGGCGCGGGCCACCTTGCGGCCGCCGGCATTGCGATAGAACCGGCAGGCGTTGTCGTTGTCGGCCAGCGCCCACACCACCACGGTATCGAAGCCGAAGCGGGAAAGTTCGCGCCGCGCCGCCAGGAACAGGCGGGTGCCCAGGCCGATGCCCTGATATTCCGGCTTGAGGTAGATCTCGTAGATCTCGCCCTTCTGGACGAGATTGCGCGCCCGGTTCGGTCCGAAAGTCGCATAGCCGCACACCGCGCCGCCGACCTCGAGGACCAGGATCGCGGTCCCGCGGCGAATGGCCCGGTCCCACCAGCGAGGCCCGCGGCGGGCGACGATCCGGTTCAGTTCCTTCGCCGGGATCATGCCGTCATAGGCGTTGCGCCACGCCGCGTCGTGCACCTCCGTGATGCCTTCGGCATCCCGGACTTCGGCGCGTCTCACTCCTATGACCAGCGTGCTCATGACGGCAAGCTTATCACCGCCGACGAAGCTGCAAAGACCATTAGCGCGCCAGCGGCGAGGATTTTTCAGGCGGTGTTGCAGCACTGCTGCTTGACGCAGCCGCGGCCGTCGTTGCAGCTTTTGCGATTGTGCTTCGGCGGCTCACGCCGCGCCGGCGCGCAGCGCGCGCTTGCGGTCGTTCGGGTCGAGCAGGCGCTTGCGCAGACGGATTGCCTTCGGCGTCACCTCGACCAGCTCGTCCTCATCGATGTAGGCGAGCGCCTTCTCCAGCGTCATCTTGATCGGCGGCGTCAGCTTCACCGCCTCGTCCTTGCCGGCGGCGCGGATGTTGGTCAGCTGCTTGCCCTTGAGCACGTTGATCTCGAGGTCGTTGTCGCGCGTGTGCTCGCCGACGATCATGCCGCGGTAGACCTTGGCGCCGGGCTCGATCATCATCGGCCCGCGGTCTTCCAGCTTCCACATGGCGTAGGCCACCGCCACGCCCGTGTCGTTGGACAGCAGCACGCCGTTGCGCCGGCCGGGAATGTCGCCCTTGTAGTCGGCGTAGGAATGGAAGACGCGGTTCATCACCGCCGTGCCGCGCGTGTCGGTGAGCAACTCGCCCTGATAGCCGATCAGCCCGCGCGTCGGTGCGTCGAAGACCAGCCGCAGCCGCCCGCCGCCCGACGGGCGCATCTCGATCATCTCAGCCTTGCGCTGGCTCATCTTGTCGATGACGATGCCCGAGTGCTCCTCGTCGACGTCGATCACCACCTCCTCGATCGGCTCCTTCAGCGCGCCGCTGACCGGGTCCGTCTGGAAGACCACCTTCGGTCGCGACACGCCGACCTCGAAGCCTTCGCGCCGCATCGTCTCGATCAGGATGGCCAGTTGCAGCTCGCCGCGGCCGGACACCACATAGGCGTCGGAATTCGGCGCGGCGGTGACCCGCAGCGCCACATTGCCCTCCGCCTCGCGGAACAGGCGCTCGCGGATCACGCGGCTCTGCACCTTGTCGCCTTCGGTACCGGCCAGCGGCGAATCGTTGACCAGGAAGGTCATTGACAGCGTCGGCGGATCGATCGGCTGGGCATGCAGCGGCTCGGTCACTTCCGGCGCGCAAAGCGTATCGGCGACGTTGAAATTCGGCAGGCCGGCGATGGCGACGATGTCGCCCGCCTCGGCCACGTCGATCGGCGTCCGTTCGATGCCTCGGAAGGCGAGGATCTTGGACACCCGCCCGGTCTCGACCAGCGCGCCGGTGTGATCGAGCACCTTGACCGGCTGATTGGCACCGATGCTGCCGGCGAAGACGCGGCCGGTGATCAGGCGGCCGAGATAGGGATTGGCTTCGATCAGCGTGCCCAGCATGCGGAAGGCGCCGGCCTCGATCTTCGGCTGCGGCACGTGTCTGAGGATCAGGTCGAACAGCTCGGTCATGCCGCCATCCACCGGGCCGACCGGCGAATGGGCCATCCAGCCCTGCTTGGCCGAGCCGTAGATGATCGGGAAGTCGAGCTGCTCCTCGCTGGCATCGAGCGCCGCGAACAGGTCGAAGACCTCGTTGACCACCTGCTCCGCCCGCGCGTCCGGCCGGTCCACCTTGTTGATGCACACGATCGGCTTGAGACCGATCTTCAGCGCCTTGCCGACGACGAACTTGGTCTGCGGCAGCGGCCCTTCGGCCGCATCGACCAGCACGATGGCGCCGTCGACCATCGACAGGATGCGCTCCACCTCGCCGCCGAAATCGACGTGGCCGGGCGTATCGACGATGTTGATGCGGGTGCCGTGCCACAGCACCGAGGTCGCCTTGGCGAGGATCGTGATGCCGCGCTCGCGCTCCAGATCGTTGGAATCCATGACCCGCTCGGCCACCCGCTGGTTCTCGCGGAAGGCGCCGGCCTGCTGCAGCAGGCGGTCGACGAGCGTGGTCTTCCCATGGTCGACGTGGGCAATGATGGCGATGTTGCGGAGTGACATGGTTCACCAAAAAAGGGCGCTGACCGGTCGCCGCGCCCGTGAAACAGGCGGCCGGCCGTGCCGTGCCTGTGTTGCGGCGCAATATAGTGAGCCGCGGCGCAAACGCAAACGCGACCGCTGGGGATTCGAACGCCCCCGGAAAACCCGCCGGCGAAGCCAAATCGCCGGCAGCCGGCCGACCGCCCGCGGCGGCCCGCGAAAAGCTCGTGCGCCGGCGGCCGGGGTAGCCTAGAACATCGGGAACTTCTGAGATTTCGGGATTGGCCGAATGCGTCCACCGCCGCGAAAACTGACGGTCCTCGCATCGCTTGACGTGGCTGGCTACACCCGCCTGGTCGAGCGCGACGAGCGCGGCACGCTGAGCGAACTCGCCACCATCCGCCGGCGCATCCTCAGGCCGACGCTGGCCGCCCACAACGGCAACATGTTCAAGACGATGGGCGACGGCGGCCTCGTCGAATTCCCCAATGTCGAGGACAGCGTGCGCTGGGCCATCGCCTTCCAGGCGGCCATGGCCGATCGCAACGCCGACCGCGGCGGCAAGCCTCCCGTCGAGGTCCGCCTCGGCGTCGCGCTGGCCGACGTCTTCGTCCAGGGCACCGACCGCTTCGGCGCCGCCGTCGGCTTCGTCGTGCGCCTGCAGCAGGCGGCGCCGCCGGGCGGCATCGCCATCACCCATTCGGTGCGCTGGCAGCTCGCCCGCGAGCTGGCGCAGACCTTCTCCCACATCGAGCGCGTCACCCTGAAGGGCATCGAGGAGCCGATGGAGATCTGGGTGTGGACCCCGGGCGGCCGCGACCCCGATGACGCGAGCGGCCGCTACGGCTACCAGATTCCCGACTACCAGAAGCCGGCCCTGGCGCCGGTGCCGCCGCCAGCGGTCGCCGCCCCGCCGCCGCCGCTGCCGCCGCCCGGCCAACCCTCGGTCGCGGTGCTTCCCTTCGACAACATGTCGGGCGACCCCACTGCCTCGACCATGGCCGACGGCCTGGTCGAAGAGATCACCGCGACGCTGTCGCGCATCCGCGATTTCACCGTCATCGCGCGCAACTCCACCTATGCCGCCTTTCGCGACAAGTCCCGCGACCTGCGCCAGGTGTCGCGCGATCTCGGCGTGCGCTACGTGCTGGAGGGCAGCCTGCGCAAGGCCGGCGACCGGGTGCGCGTCACCGCCCAGCTCATCGACGCCGACAACGGCGCCCATGTCTGGGCCGATTCGTATGACGGCGTCGTCGACAACATCTTCGACTTCGAGGATCAGATCGCCGAGCGCGTCGCCGGCGCCCTGCATCCCTCGATCCGCGCCGCCGAGATCGAGCAGGCGCGGCGCAAGCGCCCCGACAGCCTCGCCGCCTACGACCTGATGCTGCGCGCCCTGCCCAACCTGTGGAGCCACCGCGCCGACGCCAACGCCGAGGCGATCCGCCTGCTCGACGAGGCCCACCGCATCGACCCCGCCTACGGCCGCGCCACCGCCTTCGCCGCCTGGGCCCGCGCCCAGCAGGTCGTCTACAACTGGGCCTCCGACATCGCCGAGATGCGCGCCGAGGGCAACCGCCTGGTCGCGCTCGCCGCCGACACCGTCAACGACGACCCGACGGCGCTGTGCGCCCTGTCGACGGCGACCATGCTGCTGTTCGGCGATCTCGACCGCGCCCAGAGCTTCGTCGACCGCGCTCTGCTGCTCGACCCGAACCTCGCCTGGGGCTGGGCGCGCCGCGGCTTCCTCAACGTCTACCGCGGCGAGGCCGACGCCGGCACCGCCTGTTTCGAGCGTGCCATCCGCCTCAGCCCGCTCGATCCCTTCAGCTTCAATTGCTACATCGGCCTGGGCCTTGCCCGCTTCGCCGCCGGCCTGCCGGCGGAGGCTGCCGAATGGACCCGCCGCGCCATGCGCGAAAAAGTCGGCCTCACCTGGGCCTATCGCGATCTCGCCACCTTCCTCGCCGCCGCCGGCAAGCTCGACGAGGCCAAGGAGGCGGCCGCCAGGTTCCGCGAAACCCATCCCCGCGCCACGGTGGCGCAGGTCGCCAATGCGCTGAACTTCATGGAGCCGGGGCTGCGCGCCCGCTATCTCGACGGGCTGCGCAAGGCCGGCCTGCCGGAAGGAACGCCCCAGCCGGCGTGATCAGGCGACCGGGCGGTTCTGCCACGGCCCCGCCGGGCCGGCGGCATCGCCGTGCGGCTCGGCGTTCTCGATCATCATGAACTCGGCCAGGTTCTCGCGGCTGACATAGCCGACGAGCCGACCGCCGTCGTCGACGACCGCCACCTCCGCGGCCTGCTTTTCCTGCATCAGGCCGATCGCCGTCTCGAGCGGCTGGCCGACGGTGACCGCCGGCACGTCGCGGGTCATCACCTCGAGCACCGGCGTCTGCGGCCCGCTCGCCTTGAGCGCCGAAATCATCGCATTGCGGCTGAGGAAGCCGCGCAGATGGCCGCCGCCGTCGACCACCGGGAATTCATGCTGGGTGGTGCGCAGGAGCGCCTCGGCGGCATCGTCGACGGTGGCATTGACACCGAGCGATTCGAACACGCGCACCATGGCGCGCTCGACCGGCACCCGCCGCGCCGCCTCGCGCATGCCGACGTCGCCGGCCTCGCCGGAAGCTGCCAAGTAGACGAAGATGGCGATGAAGACGAGGAAGACATTGCCGCTCATCAGGCCGAGGAAGCCGAAGGCGAAGGCCAGTGCCTGGCCGATGCGCGCCGCCACCTCGGTCGCCCGCCGGCGGCCGAGACGGAAGGCGAGCAGGGCACGCAGCACCCGCCCGCCGTCCATCGGAAAGGCGGGGATCAGGTTGAACAGCACCAGCCAGACGTTGACCGCCGCCAGCCGGGTGAGGAAGCCGGGCGCCGACTTCTCGATGTCGGCGACCGTGGCCAGGTCGAAATGGGCGCCGAGCGCGATCAGGATCGCGGCGATCACCACGTTCACCAGCGGTCCGGCGATCGCGATGACGATCTCCTCGGCCGGCTTCTCCGGCATCCGCGACAGGCGCGCCAGCCCGCCGATCGGCAGCAGCGTGATGTCTGGCGTGGCGATGCCGTAGCGCCGCGCGGCCAGCGCATGGCCGAGTTCGTGCAGCACGACGCAGGCGAAGATGGCGATGATGAAGATCACCCCGTCGACGGCCGCCGCCGCGCCGCCGCTGAAATACTCAGCCAGCCCGATCCACGCCAGCAGGATCAGGAAGGTCACATGGATGCGGATCTCGCTGCCCGCGATCCTGGCAATGGTGATCGACCACGACATGGCGCGCCCTTCTGCCGAGTTCGCTCGGGAACTCCTGGCAGGCGATATAGGTCGCGCGGACGGCCTGCGCTACCGCTGACGGTCGCGCGCCGCCAGCGTCCTCAGGCGCAGCGCGTTCAGGCGGATGAAGCCCGCCGCGTCCTTCTGGTCGTAGGCGCCGCGGTCGTCCTCGAAGGTAACCAGCGCGTCGGAGTAGAGCGACTTCGGGCTCTTGCGCCCGGTGACGATGACGTTGCCCTTGTAGAGCTTCAGCCGCACCGTTCCCTCGACGTGGCGCTGGCTCTCGTCGGCGAGCTTCTGCAGCATCACCCGCTCCGGCGCGAACCAGAAGCCGTAATAGACCAGCTCCGCGTAGCGCGGCATCAGCGAGTCCTTGAGGTGCGCCGCCTCGCGGTCGAGCGTCAGCGATTCGATGGCGCGATGCGCGACCGACAGGATGGTGCCGCCGGGCGTCTCGTAGATGCCGCGCGACTTCATGCCGACGAAGCGGTTCTCGACCAGGTCGACGCGGCCGATGCCGTTGTCGCGGCCGAGCGCATTGAGCGCGGTGAGCAGGCTGGCCGGGCTCATCGCCTCGCCGTTCACCGCCACCGCGTCGCCGGTCTTGAATTCGATCTCCACCTCGGTCGCCCTGTCGGGCGCATCCTCGGGCGCCACGGTGCGCTGGAAGACGTAGGGCGGCGGCTCGACCCACGGATCCTCCAGCACCTTACCCTCGGAGGAGGAGTGCAGCAGGTTGGCATCGACCGAGAACGGCGCCTCGCCGCGCTTGTCCTTGGGCACCGGGATCTGGTTGTGTCTCGGCGAATTCGACGAGGTCGCTGCGCGACTTGAATTCCCATTCGCGCCAGGGCGCGATCACCCTGATGTTGGGGTCGAGCGCATAGGCGGTGAGCTCGAAGCGCACCTGGTCGTTGCCCTTGCCGGTGGCGCCGTGGGCGATGGCGTCGGCGCCGGTATCGTGGGCGATCTCGACCAGCCGCTTGCCGATCAGCGGCCGCGCAATCGACGTGCCGAGCAGGTAGACGCCCTCGTAGAGGGCATTCATGCGCATCATCGGGAAGACGAAATCGCGCACGAACTCCTCGCGCAGATCCTCGATGAAGATCTCCTTGATGCCGAGCATCTCGGCCTTCTTGCGCGCCGGCTCCAGCTCCTCGCCCTGGCCGAGATCGGCGGTGAAGGTCACCACCTCGGCGTCATAGGTCGTCTGCAGCCACTTGAGGATGATCGAGGTGTCGAGGCCGCCGGAATAGGCCAGCACCACCTTCTTGATATCGGACATTTCCCGGGCTCCGCCACGGACAGGACACGAGGGGTTCGCCGGCTTATAGGCGGCGGCCGGCGAGGCGGCAAGGCGGCGCTTTGGCCCGTTGATCCATCGCAAGGCAGCCGCGGATGGGGCCGGCAATCCTGACCGGGGATGGTGGGAAGGAGTGCGCCGCAATGGCGGAGCTGGTCGTTTTCTATTCCTTGACCGGAAAATCCCGCCAGGTGGCCGAGTGGCTGGCGGCCGGCCTCAAGGCCGAGATCGAGGAAATCGTCGAGCGGCGCCCGCGCGACTTCGCCTTCCGCGGCATCTTCCGTTCCGGCCTCGATTCGCTCTTCCACCGCCGGCCGCCGATCGCGCCGATGACCCACCGCGAGGAGATCTACGATCGCGTCATCCTCGCCTGTCCGGTCTGGGGCGGCCGCATCGCCGGGCCGGCGCGCACCTGGCTGCACCGGCACGGCCAGCGGACGCACGCCCTCGGCCTGGCCCTCCAGTCCGGCGACGGCGCCGCCTATCCCGCCGTGCTCGGCGAATTCGAGGAGATGACCGGCCGCAGCCCGAAGCCGCTGCTGACGGTCAGCGAATACGACTTCGGCAGCCGCAGCGCCGAGGCCAAGGTCGCCGACTTCGTCCACTCCATCACCATCGAAGCGGCCAGGTTTCCGGACGGCTAGGCTGGTCAGGGACTTTCGTCCGGCGGCCGGCCCGCCTCAGGCGGTCGCGCGGCCGCCTGCGGCCCTTCCGGCGGATCCAGGTCGCTGTCTCCGCCCACAGCGGTGCGGGTGGAGACCTTCGGCCGCAGCGCCGCCACGCCCTGCCGCAGCCCGAGGCCGGCGTCCGTCAGCCACGTCTCCATGCGCTCGTTGGTGAGCGCCGCCGGCGGCCTGACGTAGAGCCACCGGTATTCGATCGCCATTACCAGCAGCGTGAACCACCAGGCGAGCAGCACGTCGGAGAGGAAGTGCCCGCCGAAGGCGATGCGGTTCAGCGAGAACACGATGGCGAAACCGAGGAGGACCTTGATCGTCGTCGGCCGCCAGCGCGCCGGCACCAGCACCGCCAGCGTCAGCAGCCACATCGCCGACGACCCTTCCCCGGAGATGAAGGAGCAGTTCGTCGCGCAGTAGTGGGTGATCTTCCACGCCACGACGAAGGGCTGGTCGCCGCCGAAAGCCTCGACCTGGTACGGGCGCGGCCGCCCCCAGTGGTCCTTGAAGATGAAGTTGGTGACGAGGCCCGGCCCGATGGCCAGCGTCGACAGGATGAAGACGACATCGCGCGGCCTGAGCAGCGTCTTGCGGTACGGCCAGGCGAGCTTGATGAGGACCACGGCGACGAGGACCACCACGATCACCGTCGTTCCCTTGCGCAGCAGATCGCGCACCGCGATGAACGCCTGCAGATGCGACACCAGGAAGCCGTTGCCGGCCTCGTAGAAGAGGCCGGAGAACCACAGGTCGATGCCCGGAAAGGCCAGGAACACGGCGCTGGTCAGCACGATGAGGAGGAGGCACTGGACGATCGGGTCGCCGATCAGCGCGGGCCCACCCAGCGGCTGCCAGATGGCGTTGGGGACCTTGCCTTGATCTTCGGACACGATCTGTTCCGCTCTCCGCTCGCCCGCGCGCCGACCTTAGAGCGGTTTCCCTGTCAGCTCGTCAACAGCCGCCTGAAAGCTGCCGTCCGCCAGGATGGCGGCGACTCCACGCATGGAATTGAGCCCGCCCTCGCCCAGCATGACCCACATCGAATCGCAGACCCTGCCCGCTCGATTTGCCGCCAGGCGCGAGTCGGCCAACGCCGGCACGGCCGCTCTCATCATCGTCGCCATGGTCGCGGCCCGCCTGATCGCCGCGGCCTTCGTGCCGCTCGGCCCCGACGAGGCCTACTATTTCGACTGGTCGCGGTTTCCCGCCTGGAGCTACTACGACCACCCGCCGATGGGCGCCTGGTGGATCGCGCTCGGCACCCGGGCTTTCGGCGCCAATCCCTTCGGTATCCGCGCCGTCTCCATCCTCTCCGGGCTGCCGATTTCGCTCTGCGTCTATTTGACCGGCCGCGTCCTCTTCGACCGGCCGACGGCCATCCGCGGCGCCCTGTGGACCAACGCCACCTTCCTCATGGCCGTCGGCGGCATCCTCGCCACCCCCGATGCGCCCTCCGTGCTGTTCTGGGCGGTCGCCACGCTCGGGCTGGCGCTGCTGGCGAAGACCGCCAGGGGCGCCTGGTGGCTGCTGGTCGGGCTCGCCGCCGGCCTGGCGACCGTCTCCAAGCTCACCGGCCTGTTTCTCGGCCCCGCGGTTCTGCTGCTCTTCGCCGTCCGGCCGGACGTCCGCCGCTGGCTCGCCTCTCCCTGGCCATGGGCCGCCGGCGCGCTTGCGGCGCTGATCGTGACGCCCATGCTGCTATGGAACGCCGGCGCATCACTGGGTGACGCTGACCAAGCAGTTCGGCCGGCTGACCCAGCACGGCTTCGATCCGCTCGGGCCGCTCAACTTCCTGGTGACCCAGTTCGGCCTCATCAACCCGCCGATCGCCGTCTTCGCCGGCCTCGGCCTCGTCTTCGCCATCCGTCGGCGCACGGCGCCGGGCGCCGACGGCATCGCCCTGCTCTGGTGGACCGCCGTGCCGCTCATCGCCTATCTGGCGGTGCACGCCCTGCAGGAGCAGGTCCAGGGCCACTGGCTTGCCCCCCTCTTCCCGACGCTGGCGCTCGCCGCCGCCGCGGCAGCCGAGATGGCCGAGGCGAACTGGACGCCGCTTGCGTCGCTGGTTCTGCCGCTCGGCATCGGCGGCATGGTCCTCGGCCTCGTCGGCGCGGTCAACCCCGGCCACGCCATCCCGCTGCCCCTCGATGTCGGCCAGATCGTGCGCGGCTGGGACGGCTTCGGCGCCGGACCGAGCAGCTGCGCAAGCAGTCCGGCGCCGCATGGGTCGCCGTCACCTACTACGGCGCCTATGGCGAACTGGCCTACCGCCTGCGCACCGCTGGGCGTGCCGGTGGTGGCCACCGACGAGCGCGTCCGCTACGCCTATGCGCCGCCGCCCGATCCGGCCCTTCTCGACAAGCCGGTGCTGATCGTGGCGCGGCCGGGCGAGCAGCTCGGCCGGTGCTTCGTCAATCTGACGCCGCTCGGCCCCATCCGCCGGCAGGTCGGCGCGACGGTCTACCGGACCTACGAGGCCTTCCGTGCCGACCGGGCGGCGGCCGGCGCGTTCGATCCGGGCTGCGACCGGCTGCCGTGAGCCGGGATCAGACCGAGCCCGCCGGCTTCGCGCCCCAGAAGATATCCGTCATCCCCTCGGCCCATGCCATGCTCGCCACCTTCGTTCCCGACCTGCCGGTCCTTGCCGCCTTCGTGGCTGGCCTCGATCGTGCTCGGCATCACGCCGGGGCCGGACATGACCTTCTTCCTGTCGAAGACGGTCGCCCAGTCGCGCGCTGGCCGGCTTCGCGGCGCTCGGCGGCGTCTCGGTCGGCGTGACCATCCATTCCGTCCTCGTCGCCGCCGGCCTCTCGGTGCTGCTCGCCGCCTCGGTCACCGCCTTCACCATCCTCAAGATCGCCGGCGCCGCCTACCTCGCCTGGCTCGCCATCGACGCCATCCGCAACGGCTCGTCGCTGTCGCTGACGCCCGGCGGCCGGCGCGAGAGGCTGCGCGCGGTCTTCCTCAAGGGGATGCTGATCAACCTGCTCAACCCGAAGATCATCATCTTCTTCGTGACCTTCCTGCCGCAGTTCGTCTCGGCCGGCGACCCGCACGTGGCGCGCAAGCTGCTCTTCCTCGGCCTCACCTTCATGGTGGTGAACCTGCCGGTGTGCGGCGGCTTCATCCTCGCCGCCGACCGCATCGCGCTTCTCCTCAAGCGCTCGTCGCGCGCTACGCGCATCGTCGACTGGCTCTTCGCCGGCGTGCTCGGCGCCTTCGCCGCGCGGCTGATCCTCACCCAGGCGAAGTAGGCGGCAGCGTCGGCGCCGGCGGCGCCGCTGGACGCACGGCCAAGCCCGGCGAGCCGGCCGGCGATCAGCCAGTAGGCGAAGCCGCCGACGAAGCCCGCCGCCAGCAGGAGAAGCGGTCGTTCATCTGTCCCAGGCACGCCGTGCAGCCGGTCGGCGGCAGCCGAGGCCACCGCCGACGGCGAGGTAGAAGAACACCGAGCGCCAGCGGAACAGCTCCGCCAGGACGATGGCGAGGACGGCGGGGATCACCGCCAGCGCGCCGATGCTGAGCATCACGACACACGCCGAGCCGAGGACGTAGCCGGTGGCGGCGATGTCGGTGAGGACGCCGCGGCTCGTGCCCGTACCAGCCGGCGAGGATGGTGAGCGTAGCGGCCAGCACCGCCGCGATGAAGCCGAGCGGCACCAGGAAGAGGATGCGCAGGAGATCGGCCAAGCGCCCGGCCCTAGCCCGCGATCATCGCTTCCAGCGCCATGCGCTCGCGGATCCTGAGGCGCTCGCTCTCGCTCTTGAGCTGGCCGCAGGCGGCCAGGATATCGCGGCCGCGCGGCGTGCGCACCG
Source organism: uncultured Alphaproteobacteria bacterium (assembly GCA_963784605.1). GTDB lineage: Bacteria > Pseudomonadota > Alphaproteobacteria > Rhizobiales > Kaistiaceae > CAVSRC01. The sequence goes on along the minus strand of CAWARW010000002.1, from coordinate 215,484 downwards.
GCGAGGCGTAGCCGGCGCGGTTGACGATGTCGGCGAAGCGCTCGATCGTCTCCCAGTCGGAGCATTCGTAGCCCGAGCCCGGCCACGGATTGAACGGGATCAGGTTGATCTTGGCGGGGATGCCGGCCAGCAGCCTGACCAGCGCCCGCGCCTCCGCCGGCGAATCGTTGATGCCCTTGAGCATCACGTACTCGAAGGTGATGCGCCGCGCGTTCGACAGGCCCGGATACGCCCGGCAGGCGGCGATCAGCTCGGCGATCGGATACTTCCGGTTGAGCGGCACCAGCACGTCGCGCAGTTCGTCGGTGACCGCGTGCAGCGAGATCGCCAGCAGCACGCCGATCTCCTCGCCGACGCGCGGGATCATCGGCACCACGCCGGAGGTCGACAGCGTGATCCGCCGCTTCGACAGCGCGATGCCGTCGCCGTCGGCGGCGATGGCAGGCGCCTGGCGGACGTTGTCGTAATTGTAGAGCGGCTCGCCCATGCCCATCATGACGATGTTGGAAACCAGCCGGCCGGTGGAGGGCGCCGCATCGCTGGCCTCGCGCTGCGGAGCGGGCGCCGACTTCGACACACCCGGCGCCGGATAGTCGCCGAGGCGGTCGCGCGCCAGCAGCACCTGGCCGACGATCTCCTCGGCCGCTCAGGTTGCGCACCAGCGTCTGCGTGCCGGTGTGGCAGAAGGTGCAGGAGAGCGTGCAGCCGACCTGGCTGGAAAGGCAGCAGCGTGCCCCGCCCCTCCTCCGGGATATAGACCGTCTCCACCTCCACCGGCCGGCCGGCGCCGCGCGGCGGGAAGCGCAGGAGCCACTTGCGCGTGCCGTCCTCGGAGACCTGCTCGGTGACGATCTCCGGCCGGCTCACCGCATAGGCCGCGGCGAGATCGGCGCGGAGCCCCTTCGACACGTTGGTCATCTCGGCGAAATCGGTCGCCCCGCGCACATAGAGCCAGTGCCAGAGCTGGGCGGTGCGCATCCGCACCTGCCCCGCCGGCACGCCGATGGCGGCGAGCGCCGCGCCAAGCTCGGCGCGGCTCATGCCGGTCAAGCGACGGCCGCTCCGGAGCACGGCCGGGCGCGGCACCATCCGCCGATACGGGAGCGATAGCGGTCATGGCCTCAGACGGGCGAACGATCACACCCAGGGCCGCTCGGCGGCGACCTGCTGCTCATAGGTGGCGATGCGGTCGGCCTTTTCCATGGTCAGACCCACTTCGTCGAGGCCGTTGAGCAGGCAATGCTTCTTGAACGCGTCGACCTCGAAGTGGACGGTGCCGCCATCCGGCCCCTTGATCTCCTGGGCATCGAGATCGACGGTCAGCGTGGCGTTGGCGCCGCGCTCGGCGTCGTCCATCAGCTTTTCGAGGTCTTCCGGGCTGACCTTGATCGGCAGAATGCCGTTCTTGAAGGCGTTGTTGTAGAAGATGTCGCCAAACTCGGTGGAGATGACGCAGCGGATGCCGTAGTCGAGCAGCGCCCAGGGCGCGTGCTCGCGGCTCGACCCGCAGCCGAAGTTGTTGCCCGCGACCAGGATCTGCGCCTTGCGGTACGCCGGCTTGTTGAGAATGAAATCGGGATTCTCGGAGCCGTCGTCGCGATAGCGCAGCTCGGCGAAGAGACCCGTGCCGAGGCCGGTGCGGTGGATCGTCTTCAGGTAGTCCTTGGGGATGATCATGTCGGTATCGACGTTGATCATGTCGAGCGGCGCCGCAACCGCGGTGAGCGTCGTGAACTTGTCCATGCGCGCAAATCCTTGTCTGGGGCGCCTGTCATGCGACGGGAGGGCCGGAGAGGTCAAGCGCTGGTCATATAGGGCATTCTCGGCCGCAATCCGCATGGAGCCGGGCGAAACCGCGGTCCGGGGACCGCCGCGGATTGCGCTGCGCCGCCATCCCGGCTACAAACTGCGGGAAAACCGGAGGCTTGCCACAGTGACCCCCCACAACGAAGCCAAGAAGGGCGATTACGCCGACGCCGTCCTGCTGCCCGGCGACCCGCTCCGCGCCAAATGGATCGCCGAGACCTTTTTCGAGGCGCCGCGCCAGGTCAATGCCGTGCGCAACTGCCTGGGCTTCACCGGCACCTGGAAGGGCAAGCCGGTGAGCGTCCAGGCGACCGGCATGGGCCAGCCGTCGCTCGGCATCTACGTCACCGAGCTGCTGGCCGAATACGGCGTCAAGACAGCCATCCGGGTCGGCACCGCCGGCGGCCTCAGCGCCAAGCTCGCCGTCCGCGACATCGTCATCGCGTCCGCCGCCAGCACCGACAGCGCCATGAACCGCGACGTCTTCGGCCCCTACAATTTCGCTCCGGTGGCGGACTTCGGCCTGCTGCGCGCGGCAACCGAGATCGCGGCGAGGCACGGCCTCACCTGGCACGTCGGCGGCATCGTGTCGTCGGACGTCTTCTACCATCCCGACGGAGCGAAGGTTTACGACGCGCTCATCGCCCACGGCGTGCTCGCCGTCGAGATGGAGGCGGCGACGCTCTATACGCTGGCCGCCCGCTACAACGCCCGCGCCGTCGCCATCTGCGCCATCAGCGACAACATCGTCACCGGCGACAAGCTGCCGCCGGAAGAGCGCCAGTCGTCGCTCTCCGAGATGGTCGAGCTGTCGCTCGACGTGGCGGTCGGCGACTGAGCGCCTGACCGGCCGGTTGCCGTTGGTCTAGGCCGCGCGCCCGCCGGGCAGCATCATCCTCAGAACGCCGTCCTTGCGGACGAAGTGGTGGTAGAGCGCAAGCACGGAATGCACCCCGGCGATCAGGATGATGAGGTTGCCGAACAGCCGGTGCAGGTCGATGACGCCGTGCTCGGGATGCAGCCCGGCGGCGATCGCCGGTAGTTCCTGCAGGCCGATGAGGCCGGTGATCGGCACCGCGACGAGCAGCGCGTAGAGCAGGATGTCGGCCAGCCACGACAGCCGGGCCAGCGCATTGCGCATCGGCGGCTTTCCCGGCAGGCGGTCGAACGAGCGCCACAGCAGGCGGAAGCCGACCATCACGAAGACCGTCACGCCGATGGTCTCGTGCAGCGCGATGCTCGCGTCGCCCGCCGTGAGCCAGGCACCGGCGACCAGAACGGCCATCGCCCAATGGAAGGTCTGGGCGACCGGCCCGTAGTGAAACCTCGTCCCGAACAGTGTCATGGCGGCAGGCTCCCGTCGTTGTCGATGACGCCGGTATCACGCCTGCAACCCGACCAATCCTACTGCCGCCGACCGGGCCAAGTGGTCGCAGGCGCTTCCGTGCGGAGCCCCGCTAGAAGCCCGTTCGATCAGGCCGCGCGCCCGCCGGGCAGCATCGTCCGCAGGACGCCGTCGCGGCGGAAGTAGTGGTGATAGAGCGCCGCCGCGGCGTGCAGCCCGGCGACCCAGACGATCAGCGTGCCCATCAGCTGGTGGACTTCGAGGATCTGGTGGCCGAGTTGGCGCGAGGCGGTGAGGAACGGACCCACGGCCCCGAAGCCGTAGAGCAGCACCGGATGGCCCTGGAGCTGCGTGCCGACGATCGCCGACAGCGGGATGGCGACGAGCAGGCCGTAGAGCAGCCAGTGCATGGCCTGCGACGACCACGCCATGGCCTTGGGCATCGGCGGGTCGGCGGGGCGGCGGTCGAAGGCGCGCCAGACGAGGCGCAGGACCACCAGCACGAACACGGCCATGCCCAGCGTCTCGTGCAGGACGATGGTGGGCGAGCGGTCGTGACCGGCGACCAGCCAGGCCGCCGCGATCAGCAGCACCGTCACCCAGTGAAAGGCCTGGGCGACCGTGCCGTAGCGGAGTTCGGTACCGAAAAGCGTCATGATGGGGAATCCGTCGGGAGGAGGGTATTCAGCAGTCACGTGGGAACGGGAGCTTCCCTACGCAAGCGGCGCGGCGTTTAGCGCAGGCGACCTTGCAAAATCCTGTCGATTGGCTGTCAGCCGCGGCGGCGGCCCTGTCCGGCCGAGCGAGACTAGTCGCCGCCCGCCTCGATCGCTTCCATGTCGTCGTCCGACAGGCCGAAATGGTGGCCGATCTCGTGCACCAGGACGTGGCCGACGACGGCGCCCAGGGTCTCCTCGTGCTCGGCCCAGTAGTCGAGGATCGGCCGGCGATAGAGCCAGATCCGGTTGGGCATCTGGCCGGTGTAGCCGACGGCGGCGTCGTGAGCGAGCCCGACGCCCTGGAACAGGCCGAGGATGTCGAATTCCGATTCGGCCCCGAGTTCGTCGAGCACGTCGTCCTCGGGAAACTCGCTGACGCGGATCTCGATGTCGCCGCAGAGCTGGCGAAACGTCGCCGGCAGGCCGGCAAAGCTGACCCGCGCAATCGCCTCGATATCGTCCAGCGACGGCGCCTGGCACTTCGCCCAGGTCTCGGACGGCGCGCTCATTTGGTCGGCCACAGCGTCGCCACCAGATAGGCCGCCAGGCTCAGCATGAAGATGTAGCCGAGGGTGCGGCCGACACGGCGCGCCCACACCTCGATGGCATCCGGCTTGTTGTCGTCCTGGCTCATGGCGCCGCCATTTCCCCCGCTCCGGCCGCCGCGGTCAAGCGCCTGTTTTGCCCGGCCCACGCCGGCCGCGACGCCTGAACCGGCGCTGAACCGCCACCTCAGCCTCGGTTCAAGACGCCCCGGCTAGGACGGTCGCACACGATCGGTCAACCGATCGGAGTGAACCCGAGAGACGGAGACCTCGAGCCATGATGAAGAAGACCCTGATCGCCACCGCCACCGCCGGACTGATCGCCGCCGGCACCATGGTCGCCACCACCGGCACCGCGTCGGCCGCCGGCATGTATTTCGGCGGCCCCGGCTGGAGCGTCGGCATCGGCGACGGCGAAGGCCACGGCTGGCGTCGGCACCACGCGCGGCAGGTCTGCGAGCCGGTCTACCGGACCGTGCGCTGGTGGGACCACTGGGGCCGCCCGCACGTCAGGCAGGTGGTCGTCGACCAGGAGTGCCACTGGACGCGTGGCTGGGGCGGACCCGGCCCGAATCCGGGCTGGGCCTACGGCGGAGACTATCGCCGCCATTACTAGGCGGCCGCCATCCGCACTCAAAAGCCCCGCGGCGCAGGCCGCGGGGCTTTTCGCCGGCCCCGGCCCGTGCGGCGCGCTCAGCCGCCCGCCGCCACTGGCAGGCCCTGATAGGGCTTGATCTCCTTCAGCACGAACATCGTCTGCATCTCCTTGATGTGCGGCAGGGCGCGCAGCACCTCCATGGAGAAGCGGGCATAGGCGTCGAGATCCGACGCCACCACCTCGAGCAGGAAATCGGCATCGCCGGCGATGGCGTAGCAGGCGACGACCGCCTCGAGCCGCGCGACGCTGTCGGCAAATTCCTGCGCCTCCTTGTCGCTGTGGCCGCCGACGCGGACCCGCGCGAAGGCGAGCACCCCGAGCCCGACCTTTCGGCGCTCGATCACCGCCCGGTAGCCGCGGATGACGCCGGTCTCCTCGAGCGCCCGCACGCGCCGCCAACAGGGCGAGGCCGACAGGCCGACCCGTTCGGCCAGCGCCTGATTGGTCAGGCGCCCGTCGTCCTGCAGCGCGCGCAGGATACGGGTATCGGCCGGCTCCAGGGTCTCAGACACGATTCACCTGCATTCTGGATATTTTGGGTCAATATGACCGCATTCTTTCACATCGTGGGTGAGAACGGAAGGATCTGTCGCAGAGTCGGTGTAGAACACCTCCAGTGAAGCGCTGGAGCCGGCAATGGCTGAAGACGTCCGCGTGGCCGTGATCGTGGCGCCCGGCCTGCCGCCCGGCTTGGTGGCCAACACCGTCGGTGTCGTCGCCGTCGGGCTCGGCACGCAATTCCCGTCGCTGGCCGACCTGCGGCTCGCCGATGCCGCGGATCTCACCGTCGACAGCATCTGCAACCAGCCGCTGCCGGTGCTGCAGGCCGACCGCGTGGTCATCCGCCGCGTGATGCTGAAGGCGATTGCCGACCGGCCCGACCGCGCCGTGGTCGCTCCGTTCCCCGCCTTCGCCCGGTCGATCCACGACTACGCCGCATACGTCGCGGCCCTGCGCAGCCGCTCGCTCGACGAGGAGGAGATCGACGGTCTCGGCCTCGCCGGCCCTTCCGTCCTGGGTCAAGTCGCTGACCGGCTCGCTCAAGCTCCTGCGCTGAAACAATAGAAAAGCCCCGCGGCTTGGCACCGCGGGGCTTTCACATGCACGGGCCGGAAGCGCTCAGCCCCAGGTGCGGACGTCGACGAAGCGGCCGGCGATCGCTGCCGCTGCCGCCATCACCGGCGACACCAGGTGGGTGCGGCCCTTGAAGCCCTGGCGGCCCTCGAAATTGCGGTTGGAGGTCGAGGCGCAGCGCTCGCCGGGCTTCAGCCGGTCGTCGTTCATCGCCAGGCACATCGAGCAGCCAGGCTCCCGCCACTCGAAGCCGGCGGCGAGGAAGATCTTGTCGAGGCCCTCGGCCTCGGCCTGCTCCTTCACCAGGCCCGAGCCCGGCACCACCATGGCGGCGACGCCCTCGTGCACCGACTTGCCGGCGACGATCTTGGCCGCGGCGCGCAGGTCCTCGATGCGCCCGTTGGTGCAGGAGCCGAGGAAGACCCGTTCGATCGGGATGTCGGTGATCTTCGTGTTGGGCTCCAGCCCCATGTAGGCCAGCGCCCGCTCGACCGCGCGCCGGCGGTCGGGGTTGTCGATGGTCGCCGGGTCGGGCACGCGCCCGTCGATGGTGGTGACGTTCTCTGGCGACGTGCCCCACGAGACGATCGGCGGCAGCTCGGCGGCATTGAGCCGGATCTCCTCGTCGAAGACCGCGTCCTGGTCGGAATAGAGCGTGCGCCAGTAGTCCATCGCTCTGTCCCAGGCAGCGCCGGTCGGCGCCTTGGGGCGGCCCTTGATGTAGGCGTAGGTGGTCTCGTCCGGCGCGATCAGGCCGGCGCGGGCGCCGCCTTCGATCGACATGTTGCAGACCGTCATGCGGCCTTCCATGGAGAGGCCGCGGATCGCCTCGCCGGCATATTCGAGCACATGGCCGGTGCCGCCGGCCGTGCCGATGTGGCCGATGATGGCGAGGATGATGTCCTTGGCGCCGACGCCCGGCGGCGGCGTGCCATCGACCGTCACCCGCATGTTCTTCGCCTTCTTCTGGATCAGCGTCTGGGTGGCGAGCACGTGCTCCACCTCGGAGGTGCCGATGCCATGAGCGAGCGCGCCGAAGGCGCCGTGGGTCGAGGTGTGGCTGTCGCCGCAGACGATCGTCATGCCGGGCAGCGTGAAGCCCTGCTCCGGCCCGATGATGTGGACGATGCCCTGCCGGTGGTCGAGTTCGTCGTAGTATTCGATGCCGAAGTCCCTGGCGTTCTCGGCCAGCGTCTGCACCTGCAGGGCGGACTCCGGGTTCTTGATGCCGCCCCGGCGGTCGGTGGTCGGCACGTTGTGGTCGACCACGGCGAGCGTCTTGCCCGGCGCATGCACGGTGCGGTGGGCCAGCCTGAGACCCTCGAAGGCCTGCGGGCTGGTCACCTCGTGGACCAGGTGGCGGTCGATATAAAGGAGCGCGGTCCCGTCCGGCGCCTCCTCGACCAGATGATCGTCCCAGATCTTGTCATAGAGCGTCTTTGCGGCGGTCATGACCTAAGGTTCCTGCTCATGGGGAATTCTGATTGCGCCCGAAAGCGCGAGACTGTCGCGGGCCGGCCGAGCGCCGGCGAAAATCAGGCCGCGAGGAGGCCGTCGACGGCGATATGCCGGGCCAGGAACCGCCACGGCATGCGCTGACGGTCGGCGATGGCGGCAAAATCGAAGCTGCCGCGCAGCCGCCGGCCGCGCGCGATTGCCTGTCCGACCTTGTGCAAAATGGCGGATTTCATTGCGTGTAGATAGCAACACAGGCGGCCGGAGACAATTGCCGGGCGCGCCGGCCCCTCAGACGCTTGCCGTGCCGCCCAGCTCGATCACCACGATCTCCGGCGGAACTCCCAGCCGCACCGGCAGGACCGAGCAGCCGAGGCCGCCCGAAACGATGAGGTTGCGGCCGTGCTCGACCACGTGGCCATAGGCATAGCGCTGGCCGAATTCGGACGGCACCACCAGCCGGCCGAGGAGCGGCAGGTCGACCTGGCCGCCGTGGGTGTGGCCCGAAATGGTCAGGCTGACCCGCTCCGGCACCGTCGGGAAGATGTCGGGCTCGTGGGCCATCAGCACGATGGGCGCGCCATCCTCCGGGATGCGGGCGAGCGCCCCCGGCAGGTCGTCCTCGCCACGGAAGCGGCCACGGCCGAGCGGATGGGCCAGCTGGTCGCCGAGGCCGATCAGCCAGACGGCCGGTCCGTCCGGCGGCTCCAGTCGCACCACGTCGTTTTCCATCAGCGGCAGCCGGTTCGCCGCGAAGGCGCGCCGCACGCCGTCGATGTCGTGCCACCAGTCGTGATTGCCGATGACGCCGTAGACGCCGAGCGGCGCCGACAGGTCGGCGAGCACCCGGCCCCATTCGGCCGGCGCCACCACCGAGGTGCGAAAGCGGCGAAGGCCCGGGACGTAGTCGCCGAGCAGCAGCGTCGCATCCGGCGCCAGGCTGTTGGTAACCGACACGATCTCGGCCACCCGCGACAGCGGCATCCACGGGTCGCAGGCGTGGATGTCGGCGACCACGGCCAGACGCAGCGGCTTGCGGCCGGCGGGCCAGTCCGGCACCGGCACGCGGTAGCGGGTGACCACCAGGCGGAAGCGCGGCTCGATGGCGAAGGCATAGGACGACAGGCCGAAGACGCCGAGCGCACCGAGGCCGATGGTTTTCAGGAACGTTCGACGCGAAAGCATGTCTGGCCGATCTCACGCGAGAGTGCTGTCGCCACCCACCACCACAATACGGTCAACATAGGGCTTCCCGTCGCCGGGCCGCCGCCTGTCCGCCGATTCGATGCGAAGTTGGTAAACGCCCGCGCTGGCGCGGGTACGACGGACCGGGCGGCCCTGGCCGCCCCGTCGGTCGCCGCCGGGGAGAAGATCCCCTTGCGCCTATTTGGAAGCCGCCGCCGGCGCGTTCGCCTCGACCTCGCCGCCGCGGGGGCCGCGCTCCTGCTTTTCGGCGATGCGCGCCGACTTGCCGCGACGTCCACGCAGGTAATACAGCTTGGCGCGGCGCACCTTGCCGCGGCGCACCACCTCGATGGAATCGATCGACGGCGAATAGATCGGGAAGACGCGCTCGACGCCCTCGCCGTAGGAAATCTTGCGCACCGTGAAGTTCTCGTTGAGGCCGCCGCCGGCGCGCGCGATGCACACGCCCTCGTAGGCCTGGATGCGGGTGCGCGTTCCCTCGGTCACCTTGACGTTGACCTTGACGGTGTCGCCGGGAGCGAACGGGGGAATGGTGCGATCGCCCAGGATCGCCGCGACCTGAGCTTTCTCGAGCTCCTGGATAATCGACATCGGTGAGGACCTTCTTCTTCTGTCAACGGCAGCACCGGAGCCTCGTCCAGGGGCTTGCGCCGCCTGGCCGGCCCGGTTCGACGCCGATCCCACAAGGACCGGGCGTCCCTCGGTTCGGGCCGTCCGTCCGCCTGTTCGGTAAACCGGCGCGGTCAATACAGCAATCAACCTTGATTGTCGATAGCTCTGGCCGCCGGCGAAATTGCGGTTAGTCTTGTCGCCACAGTGGTTTTGCCGCGGGAAGGTTAGTCATGAAGCGCGTACTGGCGGCCGCAGCCCTCGTTGCCGGGGCTGTTCTCCTGTCGTTCCCGGCGGAGGCCGGAATGCAGCTGTGCAACAAGACCAAGAGCGGGGCGAGCGTCGCCGTCGGCTATTTCGACCGGGACAAGGGCTGGACCGCCCAGGGCTGGTGGAGCATCGCTCCGGGCGACTGCCAGTCGCTGCTGCCCGGCAATCTCTCCGGCTCCTACGTCTATCTGCTGGTCGACGGCGGCCGGCTGCCGCCGAGCAAGAGCCAGAGCGGCGGCTGGTTCTGCACCGACGACAGCGGCTTCGTCACCTACAATGCCGACTATTCCGACAAGCAGCATGGCCTGTCGTGCGAGGCGGCCGGCCTGAAGACCGAGCAGTTCCGCGAGCTCGCCGTGCACAGCGGCGACGTCACCTTCAACCTGAAATGAGCTGACGGGGCCGCAAGCGGCCGCCGGCTAGCCCTTGTCGTGGGCGGCGAGGTCCGGCCGGCGTTCGGCGGTCAGCCGCGCCGCCTCCGCCCGCCGCCATTCGGCGATGCGCCCGTGGTCGCCCGAGACGAGGACCGCCGGGATCGGCCGGCCTTCCCAGAGCTGCGGCCGGGTGTATTGCGGATATTCGAGCAGGCCGCCGGCGAAGCTCTCGCTCGCCGCCGATTGCGCATTGCCCATGATTCCCGGGATCAGGCGGACGACTGCGTCGATCAGCGCCATGGCGGCGATCTCGCCGCCGGAGAGGACATAGTCGCCGACCGAGACCTCGCTCAGCCCGCGTCCTTCGATCACCCGCTCGTCCACCCCCTCGAAGCGGCCGGCGACGATCAGCACGCCGGGGCCGCCGGCGAGGTCGGCCACCATCGCCTGGTCGAGCCGGCGGCCGCGTGGGCTCATCAGCAGACGCGGACGCACGTCGCCCGTCCCCGCCGCAGCGTCGATTGCCGCCGCCAGCACGTCGGCGCGCATCAACATGCCCGGGCCGCCGCCGGCCGGCGTGTCGTCCACGGTGCGGTGCCGGCTCGTCGCCGAGGCGCGGATGTCGCGCGCCTCCAGCGACCACAGGCCGTCGCCGAGGCCCTTGCCGGCAAGGCTGATGCCGAGCGGCCCCGGGAACATTTCGGGAAACAGGGTGAGCACGGTGGCACGGAAGGTCATGGCGCGCCTCCCTCCCCATCGTCATCGCCGGTCTCGGCCGCCACGGCGACCGTCACCCGCCGGGCCGCGAGGTCGATCTCGGGCACGCTCGCCCGCGTGAACGGCACCAGCACGGTCGGCCCCGCCGATGGGGCGATCTCGAGAAGGTCGCCGGCGCCGTAGTTGGGCACCGCGACGATCGTGCCGAGCGGCGCGCCTGCCGGCGTCACCGCGGCGAGGCCGATCAGGTCGGCATGGTAGAATTCGTCCGCCTCCGGCTCCGGCAGGCGCGCGCGCGGCACCGACAGCTCGAGACCGTTGAGCGCCTCCGCCGCGGTGCGGTCGTCGATGCCGGCGAAGCGCACCACCAGCATGTCGGGCGATGCGCCGGCCGGCCGTGCCGCTTGGATCGTGAAGCGGCGGCCGTCGGCGGTTTCCACCGGCGAGTAGGCGGCCAGGTCGAGCGGCAGGGCGGTGAACGATTTCACCCGCACCTCGCCCTTGATGCCGTGGGCCGCGCCGATGCGGCCCACCGTGACCCGCCGGGCCTCAGGGGCCGCCACCGGACGCTCCGCCTCTCACCCGCCGAGGCCAGGCCTCAGCCGGCGGCAGCGGGGGCCGCGGCGCCCTCGGCCTCGGCCTTGGCCGCGGCTGCGGCAGCAGCGGCGGTGCGCTCCTGCGCCTTCTTGCCCGGCTGGGCCTTCTGCGGGTTGTTGCGCGGGGCGCGCTTGAGGAGATCGGCACCGGCGAGGAAGCGCAGCACACGGTCGGTCGGCTGGGCGCCGCGCGACAGCCAGTGCTGGATGCGCTCGACGTTCAGCACCGTGCGCTTCTCGTGGTCCTTGGGCAGGATCGGGTCGTAGGTGCCGACGATCTCGATGAAGCGGCCGTCGCGCGGAAAGCGCGAGTCGGCGATGACGATGCGATAGAACGGCCGCTTCTTGGCGCCGGCACGCGACAGGCGAATCTTCAGGGACATTGGGTTTTACTCACTCCTTGGGGTGTTGCTTGGCTGGCCGTCACGAGCGCAGCGCCTCGTGGTGGCGGATGACTTCCTTGGTGATGAAGGCATAGAATTTCTCGGCGAAGACCGGATCGAGATCGGATTCCCTGGCCAGATTGTGCAGGCGGGCGAGCTGCTGCTTCTCGCGCTCGCTATCGGCGGGGGGAGATCGTTAGCCGCCTTATAAACTCCGACCTGCTTGGTCAGCTTGAAGCGCTCGGCGAGCAGATGGACCAGCGCGGCGTCGATGTTGTCGATGCTGGCGCGCAGCTCGGCGAGCCCGGCAATGGCGTCCTTGGCGGTCATCTCCCCCTCATTTCTTCTTCGGCAGGCCGGGAAAGCCGCCACCGAGGCCGGGCAGCTTCGGTCCGCCGGGGCCGCCGAGGCCGGGCAATCCGCCCGCCAGCCCCCCCGGCAGGTTGCCGAGACCGCCGGGCAGGCCGCCGGACCTTGCCAGCTTCTCCAGTTGCCCCGGGTCCATGGCCGGCATGCCGCCGCCGCCGGGGCCGCCGGGCGCGCCCAGCATGTTGCCCATGCGGGCGAACATGCCCTTGCCGCGACCCATCTGTTTCATCATGTCGGCCATCTGCCGGTGCATCTTGAGCAGCCGGTTGACCTCTTCGACCCGCGTGCCGGAGCCGGCGGCGATGCGCTTCTTGCGGCTCGCCTTGAGCACGTCCGGGCTGCGCCGCTCCTTCGGCGTCATCGACGAGATGATCGCCGCCTGCCGGCGGAAGACCGCGTCGTCGATGCCCATGGCGTCGATCTGCTTTTTCGCCTTGCCGACGCCGGGCAGCATGCCCATCACGCCCGACATGCCGCCGATCTTCTGCATCTGCTGGAGCTGCTCGGCGAGGTCGTTGAGGTCGAAGACGCCCTTGCGCATGCGCTCGGCGGCCTTGGCCGCCTTCTCGGCATCGATCGACTGGGCCGCCTTCTCCACCAGGCCGACGATATCGCCCATGCCGAGGATGCGGCCGGCGATGCGGCCGGGATCGAAATCTTCGAGCGCATCGAGCTTCTCGCCGACGCCGATCAGCTTGATCGGCTTGCCGGTGACGGCGCGCATGGAGAGCGCCGCGCCGCCGCGGCCATCGCCGTCGACGCGGGTGAGCACGATGCCGGTGATGCCGACGCGCTCGTCGAAGGATCTGGCCAGCGTCACCGCGTCCTGGCCGGTGAGCGAATCGGCGACCAGCAGGATCTCGTGCGGGGTGGCGACCCGCTTGATCTCCGCCATCTCGGCCATCAGCGGCTCGTCGATATGGGTGCGGCCGGCGGTATCGAGGATGACCAGATCGTAGCCGCCGAAGCGCGCCGCGGTGAGGGCGCGGCCGGCGATCTCGACCGGCATCTGCCCGGCGACGATGGGCAGCGTCGCGATCTCCGCCTGTTCGCCGAGGACCTTGAGCTGCTCCTGCGCCGCCGGCCGGCGCGTATCGAGCGAGGCCATCAGCACTTTCAGCTTGTTGCGCTGGCTCAGCCGCCGGGCGATCTTGGCGGCGGTCGTCGTCTTGCCCGAGCCCTGCAGGCCGACCAGCATCAGGGCCACCGGCGCCGGCGCGTTGAGATCGATCGCCTGCGCCTCCGAGCCCAGCATCTCGACGAGCTGGTCGTGGACGATCTTGACGACCATCTGGCCGGGGGTGACCGAGCGGATGACGTCCTGGCCGACGGCGCGGACACGCACCTTGTCGGTGAACGAGCGCACCACGTCGAGCGCCACGTCGGCCTCGATCAGCGCCCGGCGCACCTCGCGCATCGCCTCGCCGACGTCGGCCTCCGACAGCGAGCCGCGTTTGGTCAGCCGGTCGAGGATGCCGCCGAGGCGTTCGGAGAGGGATTCAAACATCAGACTTCTTCGCTTTCCCGGTCGGCTAGCCGCGCCGCTCTGCCGTGGCCACGTCGAGGAGGTGGTGCATGGCTTCCAGGATCCATTCCGCGCCGCGGGAGGCCGGCGCGGGCCTTGCCCGGTGCCGGGCACGACTATGCGAAAGGCTGTTGCTCTGGTCCATTTGTCTCGTCCTAACAAGCATTTAGGCGCCCGCGGGCGCACCTGCGCTGGCGGACGCTGACCTCCGGGGTCTCGGCCCCGGTCGGCTTTGCTGCACTTCCGGCTCTTGTCAGAGTCGGCCGGGTTTAGTTGGCGCGGCCGGCCAAGTCAATCAAGAGGCCGCCACCGGGCCCGGCGGCAGGGCCGGTCCGGAGCCGGCGCCGCTCGCCGCGATGGCGCCGGCGATGGCGTTCATGTCGGCGTCGGTCAGGCGGAGCGAGGCCGCATCGAGCCAGCCATCGACCTGTTCGGGGCTACGCGCCCCGACGATGGCGCCGGTCACGCCCGGCCAGGCCAGCGTCCAGGCGACCGCCACCGCCGCCACGCTGGTCTGGTGCGCCCTGGCAACCGGCGCCATGGCCTCGACCACCTTGAGGTTGCGGGCGAGCTTCTCGCCGCTGAAATTGGGATCGCGCGCGCGCCAGTCGTCGGCCGGCAGCGCCCGCACCCGCTCCGCCGAAAACCGCCCGGTGAGCAGGCCCGCCTGCATCGGGCTGTAGACGATCACGCCGGTCTCATGGGCGGCGCACCACGGCAGCTCGCCAGCCGCGACGTCCCGGCGGATCGCCGAGAAGGGCGGCTGCAGCGTGTCCACGTGGCCGATGGCCTCCGCCGCTTCCAGTTGCGCGACATTGTGGTTGGACAGGCCAATCGCGCGCACCTTGCCTTCCTTCTTCAGGTCAACCAGCGTCTGCCAGTAACCCTCCAGCGGCGTGCCATCCTGGCTCGGCCAGTGCATCTGGTAGAGGTCGATGCGCTCGACCCCAAGGCGCCTCAGCGACGCTTCGACCTCGCCGCGCAGGCTGTCGGCAGCCCCCACCCGCCGCGGCTGCGTCATCCGATTGCGCGGATCGCCGACGACGCCGCACTTGGTGAACACATAGGGCCTGTCGCCCGCGGGGATCTCCTTGAGCGCCCGTCCGACCACCTCTTCCGAGTGCCCGAGCCCGTAGATCGCCGCGGTGTCGAGCCAGTTGATGCCGCAGTCGACCGCATGGCGGATCGCCGTAACCGATTTGCCGTCGTCCTGGGCGCCCCAGGCGTACAGCCAGTCGCCGCCACCGATCGCCCATGCGCCGAAGCCGGCCCGCGTGATCTCCATGTCGGTCCGGCCGAGCCGCATGCGCGGCAGCGCCCCCGTTGAATTCTGTGGCATGTCGGTATGCGTCTCCCGTCGACCTCGTCCAAGGCGCACTCCTAACCGATGGATCGGGCGAAATCGACCGTTCGCTCGTTGCGGCGGGCAAAGCTGGCTGGATCAGGCTCGGCGGCGGGCGATCGCACCGCCGATCAGCGCCAGGGCGGTGAAGACCAGGCCCAGCGGAACGAGCAGCAGGACGACGGTCAGCGGCAACAGGCCGAGATCCGTCCCGGCGGGCCGCAACAGGATCATGGCAACGAGCTGCCCGGCGAGGATGGCGACCGCCCAGCGCCAGACCCTCTGCGGCACGAGGTAGCCCAGTATCCCCGCCAGCAGCGCCAGGACCGGCACCACCACGAGCCACCAGCTGCCCAAGTTCCACGCTTCCCGCCGCGCGCCACCGAGCGAGAATGCCGCCCAGCCGACAAAACCCGCGGCGGCTGCGATCGCCATGGCAGCGGTCGATGACAGGGCCGGCGTGCCGGAGGTCCGCGCCATCGCCCTTGGCGCCGGTCTAGCTGCGGGCGTTGCTGGCGAAGACCAGCACCGGCTTCTCGCGGTAGAGCTCCGGGAAGGTCGCCTTCAGCGCGGCGATCTTGGGCACGTCGTAGAACATGATGTAGCCCGGGTTGATGTCGATCGTCGTGGCGGCATCCTGGTGATAGTCCTCCGCCTGGAAGAAATTGGTGTAGGGCGTCACCTCGGTGACGATCTTGTCCGGGAAAAGCTTGGCGGCATCGAGCTGGGCGATGTAGGCGTGCGCCACCTTGGCCTGTTCGTCGCTCATGGTGAACAGCGCCGAGCGGTAGCTCGGGCCCATGTCCGGCCCCTGATGGTTGAGCTCGGTGGGATCGTGCGCCACCGAGAAGAAGATCTGCAGGAGCTTGCCGTAGGTGACCTTGGCGGGATCGAAGGTCACCTGGACCGATTCCGCGTGTCCGGTCTCCTCCGAACCCACCTGCTGGTAGGTCGGATGGTCGACGGTGCCGCCGGCATAGCCGGCGATGGCGCTCTCCACGCCGGTGACGTGCTGGAAGACGCCCTGGATGCCCCAGAAGCAGCCACCGGCGAAGACCGCGGTTTCGTTGCCCGCCGCGGCCGGCTCGTCGACCGCCGGCGGCGGAATGACGACCACCGGGCCGATCTTCTCGGCGCTGGCCTCGCTGCCGTTGAGCAGCATGCCGAGCCCGGCCAGGGCGACAACGCCGGCGGCGATGAGGGCCGGGGTCTTTCCGATCCGGCTGAGTGACGACCACATGCGAACCTCCATCAGGAGCGAGGAAACGGAACGGCGAGGCGCCTCACGCGGTGGCGCGCGGCACGAATTTCAGGGCGGCCGAGTTCATGCAGTAGCGCAGGCCGGTCGGCTGCGGCCCGTCGTCGAAGACGTGGCCGAGATGGGCTTCGCAGCGCGCGCAGGAGACCGCCGTGCGCACCATGCCGTAGGTGCGGTCCGTGGTTTCGACCACGTTCTGTTTGGCGATCGGCTGCCAGAAGCTCGGCCAGCCGGTGCCCGAATCGAACTTGGTCCGGGAATCGTAGAGCGCCGTATCGCAGCAGATGCAGCGATAGAGGCCGCTGTCGTGGTTGTCGACGTATGCGCCGCTGCCGGCCCGTTCCGTGCCCTCCTGGCGGGCGACGCGGAAGGCGAGGTCGGAGAGCTCGGCCCGCCATTCCGCCTCGCTCTTGACCACCTTGGGCACGGTCTCCTCGCCGAGGCTCGCCCCGCTGTCGGCGAAGCGCGCGATCGTCACCATCCCGGGCGTCGTCACGATCGTGCTCGCACCGGCCCGGGCGACCCAGCGGACGGCGCCGCCGAGACCGACGACGCCGGCCAGCGCCGCGCCCGACAGCAGGAACCGCCGGCGGCTCGGCATTGTCCCGTCGTGCATGGCATCCTCTCCATGGTGTCGCGCTCCTTGTGTGCCGGGCACTATGCGCCGCCCCCCGCCACACGCCCCACTCAATTCGTCTTGAGGCTGCCGTGACGCCGACGGCTGTCGCCGGCACGCTGCGGCGCGATCACGCCAGCGAAAAAGCGACGATCGCGGCGGCGACCGCCGCACCGATGGCGGCGAAATCCGCGAGCAGCCGGCGGTCCTTCGCCGAGCGCGCGGCGTCGGCATAGTCGAAGCGTTCGTAGCGGATGGCGCCGAGCGGGACCCCGGCCGCGCGCAGCAGATCGCAGACGGCGCACATCATCGCGCCGGGCCCGCACAGCATCGCCTTGACGGTCTTTCGGTCGAGGCCGGCAAGCGCCGCCGCGACCGTTGCCGACGTGACCCGCCCGCGCTCGTGCTGCCAGCCGTCGCCGGCCTCCTCGGCGAGGAAGATCGCCTCGAGGTCGAGCCCGTGCCCCGCCGCCACGATCCGCGCCGGCGCGATCATCGCCGGCGGCCGGGCGCCGGCATAGATGAGCCGTACCGGCCGGCGGTCGCCGCGCGCGGCCAGCTCGCGCAGGATGCCGAGGATCGGCGCGATGCCGACGCCGCCGGCAACCAGCAGCAGCGGATCGGCGGAGCCCTCGGGGAGAACGAAGCTGCCGTGCGGTGCGTCGAGGCCGACCTTGGACCCCGGGGCGATCGCGCCGACGCCGCCCGTGAAGTCGCCCAATTCCTTGATGATGAAGGAAAGGTCGCGGCCGGCGGAAGGCGCCGAAGCGATCGAGAAGGGATGGTCGAACAGGGGAAAGCGCCGGCCGCCGAAAGACGCCCATGCGAACTGGCCGGCGCGATAGCTGAGTCCCTTGCCCCGGTCCGGACGCAGCGTCACTTCCCATAGGCCATCGGCGACCTTGCGGTTCTCCACCACCCGCCATCGGGTGGCGAGCATCTGCAGGGCGCGGTCGCCGTAGACGACCAGCGCGCCCGCCACCACCACCATGGCCAGCAGCGGCCACAGCGCGTCGAGCGGGAAGACGCGCGCATAGTGGCCGGCGCGCAGGACATGCAGCACCAGGAATACCACCGCGGCCAGCGCCAGCAGGCCGTGGCTCGCCCGCCATACGCCGTAGCGCCCGAGCCTGTCGCGATGAAGGGCGAAGAGCACGAGCAGGACGGTCGCCACGCCGGAGATCGTTCCGGTGAGGAAGCGACGGTCGAAGAACAGATAGACCAGCCAGTCGAACGTGCGGGAGGGATTGGCGACGACGTTCGGGACGATGAAGGTCAGCGGATGGACGATGACCATCGCCAGCAGCGCCCGCGCCGACCACTTGTGGAAGGCCATGGTGACGTCGATGCCGATGCGCCCCGAAAGCCACTCGAAGCGGCCGGAGGTGACGAACTGCAGCACCAGCGCGACGCCGGCGACGATGCCGGTTGCCGCGGTCGCCTCGCGCCAGGCGAACGCATGCGACCGGCCGGTGAGCCAGGCAAGCAGCAGCGGCGCGGTCAGCGCCGCCACATAGAGCAAGGCCAGCCAGAACCCGGAAAGGCCGCGAAGCCGCGGCGGAACCTGCGTGCGCATGGTCGCCAACCCGGTCCGGTGCCGGCCGGACCATCCCGATTGTCTTGTCCGTTCACGGCCGGATGGGGGCGATTCCGACGGAGCGTTTTGTCGCGGGCTGCGGCGGCGTCGATTGCCCGACGCGACAACCTGCCGAAAATAAAGGCCGGCGCAAAAAAGCGCCGGCCTTGGACAGGGCCCTGTCAAACGTTTTTACACTGTTAAGAAATTGATTAATGCACGTTAACGATTGTGGCCGCCATTGCTAGAACTACGAGATGACGCCGGAACGACAGTTCCGCGACAAGATTCCAGACGGCTGGCAATTTGCCCCCGGTTCCGCCATATAGAGGCGGAAAACCCATGGATTTCTCTGGTTTCGGACCCGCTGCCATGACGGCCGGCACACTCCCCTTCCGCAAGATGAACGGCCTCGGCAACGAGTTCATCGTGTTCGACGGCCGTCGCCAGCCGGTGCACTTGCCGGCCGAGGCGATTCGCACGCTGGGCGCCCCGGATGCTCTCAACTTCGACCAGATGATCACCATCGAGTCGGCGCGCTCTGCCGGCGACGATGCCTTCATGCGCATCCACAATCGCGACGGCGGCGAGGTCGATGCCTGCGGCAACGCCACGCGCTGCGTCGGCTGGCTGATCATGGGCGAGACCGGCCGCGCCAGCGCCATGATCGAGACCAATGCCGGCCTGCTCAGGGCGTTCGACAGCGGCCAGCCCGAGCTGGTCACGGTCGACATGGGTCTGCCGCGCTTCCGCTGGGACGAGATTCCGCTCGCCGAGGAGTTCCGCGACACCCGCGCCATCGAGCTGCAGATCGGGCCGATCGACGATCCGATCCTGCATTCGCCGGCGGTGGTCAACATGGGCAATCCGCACGCCATCTTCTGGGTGGACGACGTCAACGCCTACGATCTCGAACGCTTCGGCCCGCTGCTCGAAAACCACCCGATCTTTCCCGAGCGCGCCAATATTTCGCTGGCCCACGTCGTCTCGCCCACCGCGATCACCGTGAGGACCTGGGAGCGCGGCGTCGGCATCACCCGGGCCTGCGGCACCGCCGCCTGTGCCGCCGCCGTCGCCGCCATGCGCAAGAAGATGACCGAGCGGCGGGTGACGGTGACGCTTCCCGGCGGGCCGCTGGCGCTCGAATGGCGCGACGACGGCCATGTGTGGATGACCGGACCGGTGGAGACCGAGTTCGAAGGCACGCTCGACCCCGCGACCCTGGCCTGGCAGGTCACCGCCAGGGGCGCCGCGTGATGGTCAAGGGCAATGAGACGGACGCCCATCCCTCCGCGGACAGGCGAGGGACCCGCACCATCACCTTCGGCTGCCGCCTGAACACGCTGGAATCGGAAGTCATGCGCCGCCGCGCAGCGGAGGCCGGCATGGGCGATGCCATCCTCGTCAATACCTGCGCGGTGACGACGGAAGCCGTGCGCCAGGCCCGCCAGGCGATCCGCAAGGCCCGCCGCGACCACCCCGCCGCCCGCATCGTCGTCTCCGGCTGTGCCGCCCAGATCGACGCGCAGGCCTTCGCCGCCATGCCCGAGGTCGACCTCGTGCTCGGCAACGCCGAGAAGCTGGAGGCGCGAAGCTACGATTTCGGCATCGGTGAGACGGCGAAGGTTCGCGTCAACGACATCCTGTCGGTGCGCCAGACCGCCGGCCACCTGGTCGACGGTCTCGACGGCCGCGCCCGCGCCTTCGTCGAGGTGCAGAACGGCTGCGACCATCGCTGCACCTTCTGCATCATTCCCTACGGCCGCGGCAATTCACGCTCGGTGCCGGTGGGTGCCGTCGTCGAGCAGGTCCGCCGGCTCGCCGAAAACGGCTATGCCGAGGTGGTGCTGACCGGCGTCGACATCACCTCTTGGGGGCACGACCTGCCCGGCACGCCGCCCCTCGGCCGGCTGGTCGGCGCCATCCTCCGCCATGTCCCGGAACTCAAGCGCCTGCGCCTCTCCTCCATCGATTCGATCGAGGTGGACGACGACCTGATGCGCCTGATCGCCGAGGAGGAACGGCTGATGCCGCATCTCCACCTGTCGCTCCAGCACGGCGACGACATGATCCTCAAGCGCATGAAGCGCCGCCACCTGCGCGCCGATGCGGTGCGCTTTGCTGGCGCCGTCCGCCGCCTGCGCCCCGACGTGGTCTTCGGCGCCGATCTGATCGCCGGCTTCCCGACGGAAACCGAGGCGATGTTCGCAAACAGCCTGTCCATCGTCGACGCATGCGGGCTGACCCACCTCCACGTCTTCCCCTTTTCGCCGCGCCCGGGCACCCCGGCCGCGCGCATGCCCCAGCTCGACCGGACGCTGGTCAAGGAGCGCGCCCGCCGCCTGCGCGAAAAGGGCGAGGCGGCGCTTGCCGCCCATCTCGCCGCCGAGCAGGGCGCCACCCGGCGGGTGCTGGTCGAGCGCAGCGGACGCGGCCGCACCGAGCACTTCACCGAAGCGACGATCGACAGCGGCGAGCCCGGCGCCATCGTGACGGCGCGGATCACCGGCCGCCACGGCGGCGCGCTCGTCGCCACCGCCCTCCCCGAGGCGGCCTGATGGCGGAAGGCAAGGGATTCTTCGGCCGCCTGCGCGGCGGCAAGCCGGCGCCCGCCGAGGCGACGCCGGCCGACACCGCGGCGGCGGAAGCGCCCGCCCCGGCACCGCGCCAGAGCTGGTTCCAGAAGCTGAAGAGCGGCCTCGCCCGCTCCTCCGGCGCCCTGTCGGAATCGATCGCCGCGGTCTTCACCAAGCGCAAGCTCGATGGCGAGGCCCTCGAGAACCTCGAGGACATGCTGATCCGCGCCGACCTCGGCCCCGATACCGCCGCCCGCATCGCCGATGCGCTGCGCGCCGGCCGCTTCGACAAGGAGATCACCGACGCCGAGGTCAAGGCGGTGCTGGCCGAGGAGATCGCGCGGACGCTGGCGCCGGTCGCCAAGCCGCTCGTCATCGACCCGGCGCTCAAGCCCCACGTGGTGCTGGTCGTCGGCGTCAACGGCACCGGCAAGACCACCACCATCGGCAAGCTCGCCGCCAAGCTCCGCGCCGAGGGCAAGTCCGTCGTGCTCGCCGCCGGCGACACCTTCCGCGCCGCGGCCATCGAGCAGCTCAGGATCTGGGGCGCGCGCACCGGCGCCAGCGTGGTCTCCGGCGCGCAAGGAGCGGACGCCGCCGGGCTTGCCTACGACGCGCTGGAGCGGGCGCGCGGCGACAGCGCCGACGTGCTGCTCATCGACACCGCCGGCCGGCTGCAGAACAAGGACGCGCTGATGGCCGAACTGGAGAAGGTCATCCGCGTCATCCGCAAGGTCGACCCGAGCGCGCCCCATTCGGTGCTGCTCACGCTCGACGCCACCACCGGCCAGAACGCCGTCAACCAGGTCGAGATCTTCGGCCGGCGCGCCGGCGTCACCGGCCTGGTGATGACCAAGCTCGACGGCACCGCCCGCGGCGGCATTCTGGTGGCGATTGCCGCCCGTTACGGCCTGCCGGTGCATTTCATCGGCGTCGGCGAGGGCGTCGACGATCTCGAACCGTTCGCGGCGGAAGATTTCGCCCGCGCCCTGGCCGGCCTGTAGAGGAGGACACGATCATGAGCGACGGCGCCATCAACCTCGCCGACAAGCTCGCGACCTTCACCGACGTCTTCGCCCCGCGGACGCTGGCCGAATACAACGGCCACGACGTCATGGTCGCCAAGCTGAAGGGCCCCTACGTCTGGCACAAGCACGACGACACCGACGATTTCTTCCTGGTGCTCAAGGGCCGCTTGACCATCGAGCTCCGCGACCGCACCGTGACGCTTGCCCCCGGCGAGATGTTCATCGTGCCGAAGGGCGTCGAGCACCGGCCGGTCGCCGACGAAGAGGTCCACATCCTGCTGATCGAGCCGACCGGCACGCCCAATTCCGGCGATCCGTCGACCGCCGCCCCGCGCCGGCTGGCGTGATACGCGAGAGTTCCTCCCATGTCCTTCGAACACGCCCCCAACGAACCGCACACGCCGGAAGAGAAGAAGCTCAATCCCTGGCTCAAGCTGGCGCTCGAGCTGGGCCCCCTGCTCATCTTCTTCTTCGCCAATGCGCGCGGCGAGAAGCTCGCCGAGAGCTGGCCGCTGATCAATGCCCTCGGCGGCCCGATCTTCTTCGCCACCGCCAGCTTCGTCGTCGCCACCGTGCTGGCGCTGGCCATCTCCTACGCGCTCACCCGCCATCTGCCGCTGATGCCGTTCGTCACGGCCATCGTCGTGGTCGTCTTCGGCGGGCTGACCCTGTGGCTGCACGACGCCACCTTCATCAAGATGAAGCCGACGATCATCTACCTGCTGTTCGGCGGCGTCCTCCTCGGCGGCCTCGTCTTCGGCCGCTCGCTCCTCGGCTACGTCTTCGACGCCATGTTCAAGCTGTCGGACGAGGGCTGGCGCAAGCTCACCTTGCGCTGGGGGGTGTTCTTCCTGGTGCTGGCGGTGCTCAACGAGATCCTCTGGCGCAGCGTCTCCACCGACACCTGGGTCGCCTTCAAGGTCTTCGGCTTCCTGCCGCTGACCTTCGTCTTCGCCCTGGCGCAGATGCCGCTCATCAACCGCTACGCCATTGCCGAGGAAACCGAAGGCTCCTGACGGCCGCCGTCAGCCCTTCTTGAGGATCTTGGCAATCGCCGGCATGAGGTCGCTGGCGACCGCGTCGTCGGTCAGCGGGCCGATGTATTTCTTGGCGATGATGCCGTCGGGTCCGACCAGATAGGTCTCCGGCACGCCATAGGCGCCCCAGTCGATGAAGGTGCGCCCGACCGCGTCGACGCCGATCGCGGCGTAGGGGTTGCCCATCTCGTTGAGGAAGACGCGCACGTTCTCCGGCTTGTCCTTGTAGTCGATGCCGACCAGCCGGATGCGCTCGTCCTTGGCGATCGTCTCCAGCACCGGATGCTCCTGGCGGCAGGGCACGCACCACGAGGCGAAGATGTTGACCAGCGTCAGCTGACCGTCGAGGTCGGCACGCGCCAGGCCCGGCACGCCCGACCCGTCGAGCGCCGGCAGGGAGAAATCCGGTGCCGGCTTGCCGATCAGCACCGAGGGGACGACGTCGGCACCGGTGTGCGATTCGAGCCGCATCAGGAAGACCACCGCCAGGGCGGCGAACAGCACCAGCGGCAGCAGCATGACCGGCCGGAAGCGCGGCCGCCGGTCGCTGTCCGGCCCGGTCTCGCTGGCCCCGCTCATGGCGTTCCCCGCTGCGAGCGCCGGCGGATGCCGCGGGCTTCCAGGTCCGCCAGCCGGCGGCGCTGCAGGCGGCCGTCGAGGACAATCCAGCCGATCATGGCGACGACCACGACGAGCGTCACCAGATAGGCGGCGATGATGAAGCCGGCATGGGGTGCCATCGGCCGGTCAGCCTCCGGCCCCGGAGGCAGCCGCGAGCTCCAGCGTGTGCACGCGGCGGCGCAGGATCTCGTTGCGGATGGCCATGGCCAGCATCGCCGCGAACATCAGCGTCATCGCGCCCATCATCACGAACAGCGGCACCAGCATGGTGACGTCGATGGTCGGCCCGCCGGCGCGGAAGATGCTCTCGCCCTGGTGCAGCGTGTTCCACCAGTCGACCGAGAACTTGATGATCGGCAGGTTGATGGTGCCGACCAGCGTCAGCACCGCCGCCGCCCGCGCCGCGCGGCCGGGGTCCGGCACCGCCTGCCACAGCGCGATCAGGCCGAGATACATG
Source organism: uncultured Alphaproteobacteria bacterium (assembly GCA_963784605.1). Lineage (GTDB taxonomy): Bacteria > Pseudomonadota > Alphaproteobacteria > Rhizobiales > Kaistiaceae > CAVSRC01. Next base: position 191,322 of record CAWARW010000002.1, on the reverse strand, counting down.
ATGAGCAGCACCAGTTCCGAGGTCAGCCGCGCGTCCCACACCCAATAGGTGCCCCACATCGGCTTGCCCCACAGCGAGCCGGTGATGAGCGCGATGAAGGTGAAGGCGGCGCCGAGCGGCGCCGCGCTCTTCGCCGTCACGTCGGCCAGCGGATGGCGCCAGACCAGCGTGCCCAGCGCGGCCACGGCCATGATGCCGTAGCCCATCATCGACAGCCAGGCCGCCGGCACGTGGATGAACATGATGCGCACCGTGTCGCCCTGCTGGTAGTCGGGCGGCGCCTCGAAGAAGGAGAGGTACAGGCCGACGGCGAGGAGCAGCAGCGCCGCCCCCCACAGGAGCGGCAGCGCCCGGCCGGAATAGCCGAGGAATCGGGTCGGATTGGCGAGGTCGACGATGGCCATGGGCGTGTTTCTAGAGCTTTTCCCGGTCCGATAGAACCATTCCGACAAAGCGATTTTGCGGCAGCCGGGTGCGCGTGGGGGTCGCAAGCGCCCCTTACGCGACGGCCGATGCGTGCCACAAGAGCGCCATGCTAGGGTGCGATCCGCCAGATCGGGCAGTTCAGGGCCGCCGGCCCGGTGCCCGAGCAAAGGAGTGCATATGCGCGCTGCTTTTTCCGTTCTCGCCTTCCTCTGCGCCCTTTCTGCCAGCGCGGCCTATGCCGCAGAGGCCACCCCGCCGCCCGATGACGTGCTCCGCCAGAAGATCGTCGGCAGCTGGGGCCAGTCGGCCGCCTGCGCGGACGGCCGCCTCACCTTCAACGCCGACGGCAGCTTCGTGTCGGCGGGCGCCACCGCCGACGAGAGCGTCAAGGGCACCTATTCCATCGACCAGGGCAAGCTCACCGGCCAGAGCGACGATACCGACATGCCGGTGATGCTGGTCGATTTCGACGGCGACACCCTGCTCCTCGACAATGGCGGCGGCGATCCGGAACGCCTCGCCCGCTGCACCACGGCGCAGTAGCCCCTATTCCAGACCGACGCGCAGCGCAGCGGCGCCGGCAACCGGCGCCACCACCGCGCTGGTGAGCGTCAGCGCCACCAGAATCAGCAGCGGCGGCAGGACCGGCGTCGGGCCGATCACGGCCGCATAGGCGGCGCTCACCCCGAAGATCAGCACGGGGATGGTGAACGGCAGCACCAGCACGGCGACCAGCAGGCCGCCGCGGCCGAGCGCCGTCATCAGCGCCGCACCGATGGCGCCGATCAGCGTCAGCGCCGGCGAACCGATGAACAGCGTCAGCGTCGTCACCGCCAGCGCCTCGGGCTCCATGCCGAGCAGCAGCCCGAGCACCGGGCTGACCACCACCAGCGGCAGCCCCGTCGCCAGCCATGCCCCGGCGCATTTGGCCAGCACGGTCACCTCGAGCGGCAGGCCGGAGAGTGCCAGGAGGTCGAGCGTGCCGTCCTCCTTGTCCTCGCCGAACAGCCGGTCGAGGCCGAGCAGGGTCGCCAGCAGCGCCCCGATCCACAGCATGGCCGGCCCGATCCGCGCCAGCAGCTTGAGGTCGGGACCGACCCCGAAGGGCACCACGGTGACCACCGCGACGAAGAAGACGACCCCGACGAAGGCGATGCCGCCGCTCTTCAGCGACAGCCGCGCGGTCTGCCCGGCAATGGCGGCAAAACCGGCGATCATGCCGCCCCCGCTGCAGCGCCGCCAGGGCGCTCGCCGTCGGCGCCACCGGCAGGTCGCGGTGGGTGGCGGCGATCGCCATGCCGCCGCCGGCGAGGTGCCCGGCGATCAGCCGGCCGAGCCCGGCTTCCGCGGCGGCATCGAGCGCCGTCGCCGGTTCGTCGAGGAGCCATAGCGGCCGCGGCGCCACCAGAAGCCGCGCCAGCGCCACCCGCCGCCGCTGGCCGGCCGACAGCACCGCGGCGTGGAGATCGCCGAGCGGCTCCAGGCCGACCGCCTGAAGCGCCGCCGTCGACATCGCCGCCGCCCCACAGTCGCCGCCAGAAATCGAGGTTCTGCCGCACCGTCAGCCCCGGCTTGAGGGCATCGAGATGGCCGAGGTAGTGGGCATTTTCGCCGATGCCGCCGTCGCCGGCCCACCTCCCCCCTTCGCCGGGGGGATCGGAAGAGAATTCCAGCGACACCGTCCCGGCGGCGGGCCTGAGGAGCCCGGCGATGAGCCGCAGCAGGGTCGACTTGCCGGCGCCGTTCGGCCCGGTGACCGCGAGCAGCTCGCCGGCGCCGACGGCAAAGGAGAGATCGGCAAAGACCGTGCGCCCACCGCGCACCGCCGAGAGCCCGGTCGCGGTCAGGCGCATGGGCAGGCCCGCCTCCCGTCCCGGCCGTGGGCAGCGCGCGCCTTCCCGGCGCAATCCCGCTTGCCCCCGGCCGCCGCCGCCCCATGATCGTCTGGCATCACCATGCGAGATTCACTATAAGGCCGGCGACCCGCGCCGTCGCCTGCGGAACCGGTTCGGTATGCCGCATTCTCCCGTCGTCGCATCGGGGCGCTTTGCTAATCGGATCAAGGAGTATCAGGACGTGGCCACGTCGCTCGACAGCTTCAAATCGCGGCGCACCCTCACCGTCGGGGGCGCGACCTACGAATACTACAGCCTGCCCGACGCCGAGAAGAACGGTCTGGACGGCATTGCCCGCCTGCCCTTCTCGCTGAAGGTGCTGCTCGAGAACCTGCTGCGCCACGAGGACGGGCGCACGGTCACCGCCGACGATATCCGCGCCATGGCCGCGTGGCTCACCACCCGCACCAGCGACCGCGAGATCGCCTTCCGCCCGGCCCGCGTGCTGATGCAGGACTTCACCGGCGTCCCGGCGGTGGTCGACCTCGCCGCCATGCGCGATGCCATGGTGACGCTGGGCGGCGATCCGGCGCGCATCAATCCGCTGGTGCCGGTCGATCTGGTCATCGACCATTCGGTCATGGTCGACCAGTTCGGCGACGCGCTCGCCTTCCAGAGGAACGTCGATCGCGAGTACGAGCGCAACGGCGAACGCTATCAGTTCCTGCGCTGGGGCCAGTCCGCCTTCCGCAATTTCCGCGTGGTGCCGCCGGGCACCGGCATCTGTCACCAGGTCAATCTCGAATACCTCGCGCAGACCGTGTGGACCGGCATCGACGACGGCACTGCCGTCGCCTATCCCGACACGCTGGTCGGCACCGACAGCCACACCACCATGGTCAATGGCCTGGCCGTGCTCGGCTGGGGCGTCGGCGGCATCGAGGCCGAAGCGGCGATGCTCGGCCAGCCGATCTCCATGCTCATCCCCGAGGTCATCGGCTTCCGCATGAACGGCCGCCTGACCGAGGGCGTCACCGCCACCGATCTGGTGCTCACCGTCACCCAGATGCTGCGCAAGCAAGGGCGTCGTCGGCAAGTTCGTCGAGTTCTACGGCGACGGCCTCTCCACCCTGTCGCTGGAAGACCAGGCGACCATCGCCAACATGGCGCCGGAATATGGCGCCACCTGCGGCTTCTTCCCGGTCGACAAGGATACGCTCGCCTATCTCAAGGCGACCGGCCGCGACCCCGACCGCATCGCGCTGGTCGAAGCCTATGCCCGGGCGCAGGGCATGTTCCGCCAGGACGGGACGCCCGATCCGGTGTTCACCGACACCCTGTCGCTCGATCTGGCCAGCGTCGTCCCGTCGATCGCCGGGCCAAAGCGTCCGCAGGACCGCGTCGAGCTGGCCCACGCCGATACCGCCTTCGAGGCGGCGCTCGCCGACTTCCGCGACGTCAACAGGAGCGACGCCGCCTCCGACATGGACGAGGAAGGCGGCGGCTCGGTGCCGGAGCTCTATCGCTCGGCCAAGGTCGACGGCAAGGACTACAAGCTCACCGACGGCGACGTCGTCATCGCCGCCATCACCTCGTGCACCAACACCTCCAATCCGAGCGTGCTCATCGCCGCCGGCCTGGTGGCCCGCAACGCCCACGAGAAAGGGCTGACCGCCAAGCCGTGGGTGAAGACTTCGCTGGCGCCCGGCTCGCAGGTGGTGACCGAGTATCTCGCCAAGGCCGGCCTGCAGGAGCACCTCGACGCGCTCGGCTTCAACCTCGTCGGCTACGGCTGCACCACCTGCATCGGCAACTCCGGCCCGCTGTCGGAGGAGATTTCCGAGGCCATCGGCGCCAAGGAGCTGGTCGTCGCCTCGGTGCTGTCCGGCAACCGCAACTTCGAGGGCCGCGTCAATCCCGATACGCGCGCCAACTACCTCGCCTCGCCGCCGCTGGTGGTCACCTATGCGCTGACCGGCAGCATGCGCGTCAACGTCACCAGCGACCCGCTCGGCACCGCCACGGACGGCACGCCGGTCTATCTCAAGGACATCTGGCCGACCACCAAGGAGGTGGCCGATCTGATCCGCATCGCGGTCAGCGAGGACATGTTCCGCGCGCGCTATGCCGACGTCTTCAAGGGCGACGAGCAGTGGCGCAAGATCTCGGTCACCGGCGGCCAGACCTACGCCTGGTCGGACGGCTCGACCTACGTGCAGAACCCGCCCTATTTCGAGGGCATCACCATGACGCCGGTGCCGGTCGAGGACATCGTCGAGGCGCGCGTGCTCGGGCCTCTTGCTCGATTCCATCACCACCGACCACATCTCGCCGGCAGGCTCGATCAAGCGCGACGGCCCCGCCGGCGAATATCTCATTTCGCATCAGGTGCGGCCGGTGGAATTCAACTCCTACGGCTCGCGCCGCGGCAACCATCAGGTGATGATGCGCGGCACCTTCGCCAACATCCGCATCAAGAACCAGATGGTGCCGGGCGTCGAAGGCGGCGTCACCGTCCACTATCCCTCGGGCGACCAGCTCTCCATCTACGACGCCGCCATGCGCTACGCGCAGGAGAAGGTGCCGCTGGTCATCTTCGCCGGCAAGGAATACGGCACCGGCTCGTCGCGCGACTGGGCGGCGAAGGGCACGCGGCTCCTCGGCGTGCGCGCCGTCATCGCCGAAAGCTTCGAGCGCATCCACCGCTCCAACCTGGTCGGCATGGGCGTCCTGCCGCTGGTCTTCGCCGCCGGCACCACCTGGAAGTCGCTCGCCCTCCGCGGCGACGAGACGGTGACCATCCGCGGCCTTGCCGAGGGCCTGCAGCCGCGCCAGACGCTGACCGCCGAGATCGCCTACAGCGACGGGCGGAAAGCGTCGGTGCCGCTCACCTGCCGCATCGATACGCTCGACGAGCTGGAGTATTTCCGCAACGGCGGCATCCTGCACTACGTGCTGCGCCAGCTCGCCGCCTGAGGCCGGATCACGGGCGCGCGCTCGGCCGCGCGCCCGCTCTCACCCGAACGTGACTCGAACTTGACCCTCCCCGGTCATAGGTTGAGCTTGGGCGGCTTGGAACGGCCGGATGATCCGGCGGCCGTTGGGTTTACACGCGCAGGTTTCATGAAGACGACGATCTCCGCCATAGCTGTCGGTGGCCTCTTCGCTGGTATCTTGTTCGCCGCCGTTCCGGCCCAGGCCGAGATCAAGGGGGTGGTCGAGCTGTTCACCAGCCAGGGCTGCTCGTCCTGTCCGCCGGCCGACAAGCTGCTCGGCCAGATTGCCGCGCGCAAGGACCTCCTGGCGCTGTCCTACAACGTCGACTACTGGGACTATCTCGGCTGGAAGGACACCCTGGCCAGCCCCGACAATTCCGAACGCCAGCGCAACTACGCGCAGGCGCGCGGCGACGGTCAGGTCTACACGCCGCAGGTGGTCGTCGACGGGCGCACCCATGCGGTCGGCTCGAACGCGGCCCAGATCGACCAGGCCCTTGCCAAATATCCCGATGGCTTGCCGGTGCATCTGTCGCTGTCCTCGACCGGCGACGCCATCACCGTCAGCATCGACGCCGCCGACCCCGCCACCGCCGGGGCGATGCCCCACGCCACCCTGTGGCTGGTGATGTATGACGAGGCGGTCGCCGTGCCGATCGAGCGCGGCGAGAACAGCGGCCGCACGATCACCTACACCAACGTGGTCCGCAAGCTTCGCCCGATCGCCATGTGGAAGGGCGAGCGCATGTCGGTCGACCTGCCCAAGAGCGAGGTCAAGCACGCCGACGTCAACCGCTGCGCCGTGCTGCTCCAGGCCGAGACCAAGGACGGTTTCCCCGGGCCGATCCTCGGCGCCGCCACCATCGACATGACCGGGACGTAGGCGAGCGGACGGCGAGGCAGCGGACGGCGAGCAGGCCGCTGCTCGCCATTCCCATTCGCCACGCCCTATTCGCTCTTCCCGTCCGCTACCCCAGGCTCTTCTCGATCAGCCGGGCGATGCGCGCCGCGTGGTCGGCCGGATCGTCCGGCGGCTCGCCGTCGAGGATCCTGGCCTCGCCGTAGAGGATCACGGCAGCATCGTCGAGCGCCTCGCCGCCCGCCGCCACCTTGCCGGCGAGCGCCTTGACCAGGGCGTGGGTCGGATTGAGCTCGAGCACCGGCGCGGCGCTCTTCTTGAGCTCGCCGGCCCGCGACAGGATCTTTTCGAGCTGCCGGTCGAGGCCGAGCTCCGGCGCCACCAGGCAGACCGCGCTGGTCGCCAGCCGCTTCGACACGCGCACCTCGCTCACCTTGTCGCCGAGCGCCTGCTTGAAGCGCGCCGCAAGCGTCGCCACCGCGCTCTCCGGCGCCGCCTCGTCGGCGCCGACGCCCTCGGCCAGCGGAATCTTCTCGAGGTCGGCGGCGCCCTGCGTCACCGACTGGAAGGGCTTGCCGTCGAAGCCGAGCGCCGTGCGCACCCAGAAGGCATCGACCGGATCGGAGAGCACCAGCACCTCGACCCCGTGACGGGCGAAGCCTTCGAGCTGCGGGCTCGCCAGGATCGCCGCCGCGTCGTCGCCGAGCGCATAGTAGATCGCCGTCTGGTTGGTCCGCATGGCCGCCACGTAGTCGGCCAGGCTGCGCCACGCTGCGCCGCCGGTGGTCGTCTTGAAGCGGGCAATTCTGTAGAGCGCGTCGCGCCGGTCGGCGTCCTCGTAGAGGCCTTCCTTGAGCACGCGCGCCGAAGGCCTCCCACATCTTGTCGAAGGTCTCCTTGTCCTCGCTGGCGAGCTTGTCCAGTTCGCCGAGGATGCGCGAGGTCACCGCCTTGCCGATCGCCGCCAGAACCGGATTGGTCTGCAGCATCTCGCGCGACAGGTTGAGCGGCAGGTCTTCCGAATCGATCACCCCGCGCACGAAGCGCAGCCACGCCGGCAGGATGGCGGCGTCGTCGGTGATGAACACCCGGCGCACGTAGAGCTTGATGCGCCCCTTGCGCTCCGGATTGAACAGGTCGAACGGCTTCATCGACGGCACGAAGAGGAGCACCGAATATTCGCTGCGCCCCTCCGCCCGGTAGTGGACGGTCAGTGCCGGCTCGTCGTACTGGCCGCTGACGTGGCCGTAGAACTCGGCGTATTCCTCCTTGCTGACCTGCGATTTCGGCTTGCGCCACACGGCGCTGCCGTCGGCCAGCACCTTCTCCGCGGCGCCGTCGCCGAGGGTGAGCGCGATCGGCACCGGCACATGCGCCGAATAGGCCGCCACCACCCGTTCGATGGTCGCCTGCTCGGCATACTCCCTGGCGTCGTCGAGCAGCTTGAGGACCACGGTGGTGCCGCGCGCCGGCGCCTCGCCGAGGGCGGCCGGCGCCACGCTGTAGCTGCCCTTGCCATCGGAGCGCCAGCGCCACGCTTCCGCCGCGCCGGCCCGCCGCGACGTGACCGTGACCTCGTCCGCCACCATGAAGGCGGAATAGAAGCCGACGCCGAACTGGCCGATGAGCCCGCTGCGGTCGGCACTCTCCGGCAGGCTGTCGAGGAAGGCGCGGGTGCCGGAGCGGGCGATGGTGCCGAGATTGTCGATCAGCTCCTCGCGGCTCATGCCGATGCCGTTGTCGGCGATGGTCAGCGTGCCGGCCGCCTTGTCGGCGGACAGCACGATGCGGAACGGCGCCTCGTCGGCGGCGAGCTCGGGCTCGGCCAGGGCCAGCGTGCGCAGCCGCTCGCAAGCGTCGGCGGCATTGGAGATCAGTTCGCGCAGGAAGACGTCGCGGTTGGAATAGACCGAATGCACCATCAGGTGCAGCAGGCGGGAAACCTCCGCCTCGAAGGCGCGGGTCGTCGGCCCGTCGCCGCCGGTCGCTGTTTCGCCCTCGGCCATGTCGCTTCCTCGGAGAATATGATGGCTGTTCTGCGCGAGATATCGCCGCTCGCGGCGCGGCTTTCAAGCCTTTGCGGTCGGCCTGGCGGAAATTGCCGGGCCCCGAACGCAAATTGGCCGGCACGAGGCCGGCCAATGTTGCCGCATAGCACTCAGGTACAAGGCCAGAGATTCGGCCCGACAAGAAACCTCGGGGGGCTGGGGGGCTGAGAAACTACCGTGGTCCCCGCCGAGCCGAACCATCTGAGGCAACGATGAATGATCGCCCGCCAAGATGTTCGGGCAACGGCGGAAAAAGGGCAAAATCGTGAATTTGCACCGCCGTCGTCCGGCCCGCCCGCTCCATCCGGTACCCCGAAACACGCGGATTTCCTCGCTCTTGCCTTGCCTCGAAATCGGGGCAATCATGACGGCGGGATGACGCGAGAGACGCCATGAGTGAGACGGAAGAAAAAGAGCCGTCCGGCGGCCGGGCGAACCTGATCGCCCTCGCCGCCAGGCCGCCGGCCCAGCACCATTCCGGGCCCGTCAGCTTCAATCGTCAGGAACTCAATCAGATTCTGAACGTCTACGGCCGCATGGTCTCTGACGGCGAATGGCGCGACTACGCCATCGACCTCGGCAAGGACCAGGCCGTGTTCTCGATCTTCCGCCGCGCTTCGGAAGTTCCGCTCTACCGGATCGTCAAGCAGCCGCGTCTGGCGCGCCGCCAGGGCACCTGGTCGCTGATCACCGCCACCGGCCTGATCCTCAGGCGCGGCCACGATCTCGCCAGCGTGCTGCGGGTCATCGACCGGCGCCTGAAGATCGTCGCCTGACGCCGCGCACGGACGCTACCGCGTCGGCAGGCTCTCGGCGCCGCCCCCGAGCGCCCGCTGCATGATCACCGTGTCGAGCCAGCGGCCGTGCTTGAAGCCGACATCCTTGAGCGTGCCGACCAGTTCGAATCCGGCCGCCTTGTGCAGCCAGATCGATGCCTCGTTGGCGGAATCGCCGATCACCGCCACCATCTGGCGAAAGCCGAACGCCGTCGCATCGTCGATCAGCCGGCGCAGCAGCGCCCCGCCGATGCCCTGCCCGCGGGCGTCGACGCGCCAGATAGACCGAATCCTCCAGCGTGTGGCGATAGGCCGGCCGCGGCCGGTAGGGCCCGGCATAGCCGTAGCCCAGCACCGTGCCCGCCCGTTCGGCGACCACATAGGGATAGCCGCTCATGGTCAGGCGCGTGAAGCGCGCCGTCATCTCGGTCTCGTCCGGCGGCACCACCTCGAAGCTCGCCGTGCCCACGGCGACCGCTTCGGCATAGATCTCGGTGATGGTGGGAAGGTCGGCATTGGTCGCCGGCCGGATGACGATGTCGCGCATCGCTGCCGCCTCTCGAGCCTCAACAAAAAAGGCGCGGCCGAAACCGCGCCCTTTCATCAGTGTCGCGTCGTGCCCGCCTAGTTGCGGCTCTGGCCGAACAGGCGGAGCAGCATCAGGAACAGGTTGACGAAATCCAGGTAGAGGCTGAGCGCGCCCATGATCGCCTTGCGGCCCGCCACCGTGCCGTCGTCGCCGACGTAGTACATCTCCTTGATCTTCTGGGTGTCGTAGGCGGTCAGACCCGTGAAGATCACCACGCCGAGCACCGAGATGGCGAACTGCAGCGCGCTCGAGTGCCAGAAGATGCCGACGATCGAGGCGAGGACGATGCCGATCAGGCCCATGAACAGGAACGAGCCCATGCCGGTCAGGTCGCGCTTGGTGGTGTAGCCCCACAGGCTCATGGCGCCGAAGGTGCCGGCGGTGATGATGAAGACCTGGGTGATGCTGGTCATCGTATAGACGGCGAAGATCGCCCCCAGCGACACGCCGAGCAGGGCGGCATAGGCCCAGAAGGTCGCCTGGGCGGCGCCGACACTCATCTTGCTGATGCGGAAGGAGAGGAAGAAGACGAGGCCGAGCGGCGCCAGCACGAGCACCCACATCAGCGGGGAGCCGAACAGGGCCTGACCGAACGGGGTCAGCGCCAGCCGGCCGCCGACTTCGGTGAAGGACAGCGAGTAGGTGCCGAAGGCCGCCAGCCCGGTGAGCACCAGGCCGATTGCCATGTAGTTGTAGACACGGATCATATGCGCCCGGAGGCCGGCATCGATTGCGCTGTCAGCACCGCGCGCAATCGTTGCGCCGATAGCGGGGCTGATTGTCGTAATTCGCCATCGAAAGGTCCCTTCTTTCACTGCAAACCGGCGCGGCCCTTGAGGTACCTGGCGCACGTGAGCCCAATATGGGCCGCGCCCAACAGCCTAAACAAGTACCATGACAGGAGGTTAATCCGCCGTGAGCGGCCGCGAAAAAAGCGCCCTCCGCCCCCTTTACAGGCCGGCGGCGAAGCAGCGAACCTGCATGAGGACGACAGCCTGCCGGGAGACTCGCTCATGCCGCGCCTCTTCACCGGAGTGGAAATCCCCCTGGGGGTCGCAGAACGGTTGTCCTTTCTGCGCGGCGGCCTGCCCGGCGCCCGCTGGATCAGCGCCGAGAACTACCATCTGACGCTGCGCTTCATGGGCGACCTCGACATGATCGCCGCCGAAGCGATCGCCGAGGCGCTGGCGCGGGTGCGCCGCTCGCCTTTTCGCTGCGCATCACCGGGGTGGGCACGCTCGGCACGCGCAAGCCGCACGCCATCGTCGCCCGCGTCGAGCCGTCGCCGCCGCTGACCGAGCTGCAGGCCGAGCACGAGCGCCTGATGCAGCGCATCGGCCTGCCGCCGGAGGGCCGCAAGTACACCCCGCACATCACGCTTGCCCGCCTGCGCCATGCCAGCGCCCGCGATATCGCCGACTACCTGTCGCTGCGCGGCGGCTTCTCCACCGGGCCGGTCGAGGTCGACCGTTTCGTGCTGTTCTCCTCGCGCGATTCGGTCGGCGGCGGACCCTATGTCGTCGAGGAGGCCTACCCGCTGATCCCCCAGGGCGGCGACGCGGCGCGGCTGTCGGCCTGATCCGCCGGCCGCGGCCGCGCTTGCGCCGGCCGGCCGGCTCGCCCCATCTTTTCCGGGGTTCGTGACGCGGAGGGAAGCCGATGACCAAGGTGCTGTACGGCGAGATTCTGGGGCCGGAAGAGGAAGCCCGGCGCGAAGAGCGGGTGCGCGGCAAGTTCTGGGCGACCTTCCGCAAGGCCGCCCGCTACATTCCCTTCGCCGAGGACCTGGTCGCCGCCTATTACTGCGCCTTCGACCCGGCGACGCCGACCCGGGTCCGCGCCGTCCTCATCGGCGCGCTCGCCTATTTCGTCCTGCCGCTGGACGCCATCCCCGATTTCATCGCCGGCCTCGGCTTCACCGACGACGTGACCGTGCTCCTCGCCGCCATCGCCACCGTCGGCGCCCACATCACCCCGGCCCATCGCGCCGCCGCCCGGCGCCGCCCTCGACGAGAAGCGGCGCTGACGCGCGGCTTGCCCGGCGCGCGGATCACATTGTCGTCCGATTTCGCCGGTTCTACCTCGGACATCGCATTTCGGGCCGGAAATTCACGGTTTGCGGATTGCCGGACGCTTCACGAAATAGTAACTCCGGTGAGGGAAGTTTAATAAATGCTTATCGAGGCGGACAAACCGGTGACCGGGGCGGCGAACCGACGTCCCCGTGAGAGGCTGATGAATTCACGCATCCTGCTCCTGGCTGGCGCCCTCATCGCGTCGACGAATCTGGCCGCCGCGCAGGCGCCCGACCTCCATCGGCACCTTCAAGGCCTGGAACGCCTACGTATCCACCGACGGCAGGCAGCAAGACCTGCTTCGCCGCCACGCAGCCGACGAGTTCGAAATACTCGCGCTCGATCTCGAGCCGCGGCGACACCTTCTTCATGATCACCACGATCCCGTCGAAGAGCATCAACAACGAGGCGAGCACGATCATCGGCTTTCCGTTCAAGGCCGGCAGCGACGTGACCGCCAATGTCGACGGCACCGATTTCAAGATGTTCTTCAACGATGCCGCCGGCGAGACCTCGTGGGCGGTGCCGGATCAGGAAGCCGGCGCTGATCGAGGCCATGAAGAAGGGCTCGAAGTTGACCGTCACGAGCACGTCGAGCCGTGGCACCGACGTCACCGACTTCTATTCGCTGTCCGGCATCACCGCCGCGCTCGACGCCATCACCAAGGAGTGCCAGTAGCGGCGCTCCGCCGGAAACCGGCAACGTCCGCGCCTGAGGCGTGGCGGGCTCAGGCGTCCGCGGTCGCGCCGCCCATCGCCCCGATCGCGTCGGCGAGTTCCAGCGTGCGCCGCGCCATGCGCTCGTGCAGGCGCTCCACCATCCGCCCGTCGACCGTGATGACGCCCTTGCCGGCATTTTCCGGCGCGGCGAAGGCCTCGATCACCTTGCGCGCCCAGGCGAGCTCCTGGTGCGACGGCCCGAAGGCGGCATTGGCGACCGCCACCTGGTTCGGATGGATGACGGTCTTGCCGTCCATGCCGAGGTCGCGTCCCTGCCGGCATTCCTCGGCCAGCGCCTGGCTGTCGTCGAGATCGTTGAAGGTGCCGTCGAGCACCGCCAGCCCGTGGGCGCGCGCCGCCACCACCACCTGGGCGAGATGGGGCAGCATTGCCGCCCGCCCCGGCCGGATGGTGGCGCCGAGTTCGGCGGCAAGATCGTTGGTGCCGATCACGTAGCAGGTGACCGCCGGCGCCGGCATGGCGGCGATCGCGCCCATGGCGCTGGCATTGAGCACCGCCGCCGGCGTCTCGATCATCGCCCACAGGTTCATCGTCTTGGGCGCGTGGGCGGCGGCCAGCGCCGCCCGCGTGCGGCGGATGTCGTCGGTGCGCGACAGCTTCGGCACCAGGATGGCGTCCGGCTTGGCCGCCGCCATGGCGGCGATGTCGCGGGCGATCCACGGCGTATCGAGGCCGTTGATGCGCACGACGATCTCGCGCCGCCCGGTGGTCAGCTCGCCGACCACCGCGGCGACGGCGTCGCGCGCCGCGTTCTTGCGGTCCGGCGCCACCGAATCCTCCAGGTCGAGGATCAGCACGTCGGCCGCGATGCTCTTGCCTTTTTCGAGCGCCCGCTCATTCGCCCCCGGAATGAACAGCGCACTTCGCCGCGGACGCAGATCTCCCGGCATCCGATCTCCCCCTCTCAGTCCCCGCAGGGCAGACACTAGTCCCGCCGCCGGCTTTGCTCCACTGCCAGAATGTCGGCTAGATGAACGCCGGGAATCAAGAGAATGGACGGATCGGTGCCGAAACCGCTGTCGTCGTCGTCAACAGCCTGGTCGCCCGCGGCGGCGTCGGCGGCCGGGCGAGCGTCTTTGCGCTGGAACGGCTGGGCTTTCCGGTCATCTTCGTGCCGACCGTGGTGCTGGCCTGGCACCCCGGCCACGGCCGCGCCGACGCGCATGGCGCCCGATACCGCGACCTTCGCCGCGCTTGCTCGACGACATCGCCGGCGCCGCCTGGCTCGGCGACGTCGGCGCCGTGCTCACCGGCTATTTCGGCGAGGCCGGCCAGGTCGCCGCCGACCGCCCGCCTGGTCGCCGCGCGTGCAAGGCGGCCAATCCGCGCGCCATCCACCTCTGCGACCCCAACATCGGCGACACCGGCGGCCTCTTCCAGCCGGAAGCGGTGGCCGCCGCCATCCGCGACCGCCTGCTGCCGCTCGCCGACATCGCCACGCCCAACCGCTTCGAGCTCGACTGGCTGAGCGCCGCCGTCGCCGGCCGATCCCGCCGCCGGCCCGGCCGGCGGAGCTGGTCGTCACCTCGGCGGCGATCCGCGCCGACGCCATCGAGACATGCGGTCGCGACGCGCCGACGACAAGCCTCCGCATCGCCCATCGCTGGCTGCCGACAACACGGTGCACGGCACCGGCGACCTCTTCGCCGCCCTCTATCTCGGCCATCGCCTCGATGGCGCCGACACCGGCGGACGCCGCCGCCCGCGCCGCCAGCGCCGTCTGCCGCGCGGTCGCGGCGGCATACCGCGACGGCCTCGACGAGTTGCCGCTGGCCGCCTGCCAGGATGCGTTCGGCGCCCCGCCGGCCGACGTCACCGTCACGAATACAGACGGCTGATCATCCTCGCGCCGGAACACGCCGAAGCGGAAGCCGAGATAGGAGGCCGCGGTCGCGATGCCCGTGCTGACGATCAGCGCGGCGAGCGGCGGGGTCGCCGGCCAGGCCAGCAGGATGCCGGCATAGATGCGCATAATTGAGCGCATTGGCGCTGCCGGCGACCGTGGCGAAGCGGACGAACTCGCCGAGGCGCGGCGGCGCCGCGACGGCGAAGGTCAGGTGCCGGTGCATCAGCCAGGCGAACACCATGGCGCAGCCGATGGAGATAAGCCGGCTAACGAACGGCCTCGAGCCCGGCGAGATGGATGAGCCCGAGTTGATGCCGGCTATCGACCAGGAAGGCGCTGCCGCCGCTGAGACGATGAAGCCGCCCCAGTGGCGGAGCGAGCGGTAGTCGAGCGGCTTGTCCGGGCCCGCCATCTCAGGCCGGGCGCCGGCCAGGGAAGCCGGCAGCATCGCGCCCGGCGACGTGCCAGATGAGGCCGGGCAGGCCGTCGCGGTCCGACAGGAAGGCCTGTTCCTGCGGCCGCCGGGCGGCGATTTCGTCGTCGGCGCCGAGTTCGTCGTCCGCCAGGCCCGGATGGCACATGATCATCGGCCGCTGCCCGGGCGCGATCAGGAAGGCGTCGAACTCGCGCGGCATAGGGGATCGCGCCGAAGGTCGAATAGCCGGAGAAGCCGCGATTGGTGGCAAAGCCCGCCGCCTCCACCAGCCTGGCGGAAACCGAAGGCAAGCATCGCCGCCGTCAGCGCCTTGCCGGCCACGACCCTGCGCCTGAGGATCGCCGGCGATGCGGTCGGCGGGATCGCGGACCAGCGGACCGCCAGCCGGAAAGCGCCGCTTCAGCACGCCGACCAGCGCCGCGCGGATGCCCGGCAGGGCATGCACGTGGTGATGGCCGTCGATGAAATCCGGCGGCACGCCGGCCACCGCCTCGAAGCGGTCGAGCTGGCGCTCGATCTCGCCGGCGATCTCGGCGTCGTCGATCGCCCGGCTGACCGCCCGGCCGACCACCCGCTCGGGCGGCGGCAGAACGCCGGTCGGCGCCAGCTTCGGCATCGCGCCCAGCGGCGCCCCGAAGGTGAGGTTGAGGTGGAGCCCCAGGGCGAAGCGGTCGCGCAGCGCCACGGCCGGCGCCGCCACCGCCGGCCAGTGGCGGCATGTTGACCATGGCGCTGGTCGCCGACAGCCGGCCGGCCTCGGCCAGCTCCAGGATGCCCTCGGAGATGCCGCGGGTCATGGCGTAGTCGTCGGCGTTGAGGATGACCGGCGCCGTCACGCCGGCCTCCGCACCGGCCGCGGCTGCGCGACGGCATGCCCGCCGCCTCCGGTGCCGATCTCCTCGGCCACCACGTAGAGCGGCCGCGCCTTCACCTCCTCGTAGATGCGCGCCAGATATTCGCCGATGACGCCGAGCGAGACGAGCTGCACTCCGGCGAAGAACATGATCGACACGATCAGCGACGGGAAGCCGGGCACGTCGACGCCGACGACCAGGCTGCGCACGAGGAAATAGGCGCCATAGGCGATCGCCGCCAGCGAGATCAGCGCGCCGAAATAGGACCACACCTTGAGCGGCAGGCGAGGAGAAGGAGACGAAGCCGTCGAGCGGCGAAGCTCGCCAGCTTCATGAAGCTCCAGCGCGACTTGCCGACGAAGCGGTCGTGCGATTCGAACGGCACCACCGCCGAGGGGAAGCCGATCCAGGCGTAGAGGCCCTTGGAGAAGCGCGTGCGCTCGCCCAGCCGGTTGATGGCGTCGACCGCCTGGCGGTCCATGAGCAGGAAATCGACCACGCCGAGCGGCAGCCGCGTCTGGGCGATGTGGCGGAAGACGAAATGGAACAGCCGCGAATAGAGCCGCCGCGGCCAGCTGTCCGAATCGCGGCTCTGGCGCTGGCCGAAGACGATCTTGGCGCCCTTGCGCCACGCCGCCACGAAGGCCGGCACCATGTCCGGCGGATGCTGCAGGTCGGCGTCCATGATGACCACCGCATCGCCCTTGGCGTGGCGCGAGCCCGGCGGCGATGGCGATCTCCTTGCCGAAGTTGCGGCTGAAGGAGATGGCGGTGAAGCGCGGATCGGCGGCGTTCAGCGCGCGGATGCGCTCAAGCGTCCCGTCGGTCGAGCCGTCGTCGACGAACAGCACCGACCAGGCGAAGTCCTGCCCGTCGAGGCTTTGTGCGAGTTCCGCCACCAGCGCGTCGAGCCCCGCCGCCTCGTTGAGGACGGGGATGACCAGGGTGATCTCGGGGCGCTCCGAAATCATGGCGGCTAGAGCCATAGCGCGGTTCATGCCGTTCCCCAAGCCGCCGCGATCGTCACGCTTGGCGAACCGCGCCGCGAGCGGCCGCCGGCGGCCTTGTGAGGTCCCTAACAACGGCCGGCGCCGGCCGCTCCCATCTCCAGGTCACACGAGGACGGCATGGCCGCCCGGAGAGGCGAGGAGGAGAGAGACAAGGTTTCACGGAAAGGCTGCGGCTGCGGTTTCGTCGCCCACGACGAACAGGGTTACGTCCTCCCTCCCCGCAACCCCTTGCAGTCGCAAGCCAGCCGCCGCCGGTCGCCCCCCGGCGGCGGCATCTTTTTTCGGGTCCCGCTTGACAGCGGCAGCCCATCATCATAACCAATACGTTATATACGCGATTGGTTATGGACATGACGCCCGCCGAACTCGACCTGACCTTCAGCGCCCTTGCCGACCCCACCCGGCGGGCGATCCTCGCCCGGCTGATGGAGGGCGAGGCCACGGTCATGGAGCTGGCCCGGCCCTTTGCCATGAGCCAGCCGGCGATCTCCCGGCATCTCAAGGTGCTGGAGCAGCGCCGGCCTGATCACGCGCGGCCGCGACGCCCAGAAGCGGCCCTGCCGGCTCGAGGTCGAAGCGTCTGGCCGAGGCCACCGGCTGGCTGGAGCCCTTCCGCCGGCGGGCCGAAGCCAACTACCGGCGCCTCGATACGCTGCTCGGCGAACTGCAGGCCGACGCGGCGGACGCCGAAACGGAGGGAGAGCGGACAATGACCGGCATCACGCCATTCCTGTGGTTCGACGCGCAGGCCGAAGAGGCGGCGAACTTCTACGTCTCGATCTTCGAGGATTCGGCGATCACCTCGGTCAGCCGCTACGGCGAGGAAGGCAAGGAGATCCACGGCCGGCCGCCGGGCTCGGCCATGGTGGTGATCTTCCGCCTGCGCGGCCAGCCGTGGATGGCGCTGAACGGCGGCCCGGCCTTCACCTTCACCGAGGCGATCTCCTTCATGGTCCACTGCAAGACGCAGGACGAGGTCGACCACTTCTGGGAGCAACTCGGCGAGGAGGCGGCGCGCCCGGCCAGTGCGGCTGGCTCAAGGACAGATACGGCGTCTCCTGGCAGATCGTGCCGGATGCCCTCGGCGCGCTGCTGCAGGACAAGGACCGCGCCGCCGCCGGCCGCGTCATGAACGCCATGCTCAAGATGGGCAAGATCGACATCGCCGCGCTCGAGCGCGCCTTCGCCGGCTGAAGGACACACCGATGCCGCACGAACTCGCCGTTGCGACGCCCAACGATTTCGACGTGGTCTGCACCCGCATCTTCGATGCGCCGGCGCGCCTCGTCTTCGACTGCCACACGCGAGCCGGCGCTGGTGCAGCGCTGGCTGCTCGGCCCGCCCGGCTGGTCGATGCCGGTCTGCGACATCGACCTCGTCGTCGGCGGCCGCTTCCGCTATGTCTGGCGCAACGACGAGAACGGCCGGGAATTCGCGCTCAACGGCATCTATCGCGAGATCGTCGCGCCCTCGCGCATCGTCCACCCCGAAGCCTTCGAAGGCGCCGACATGCCCGAGGCGCTGGTGACCACCAGTTCGCCGAAGACGACGGCCGCACCACCATGACGCTGACCATCAGCTATCGCCTCGCGCGCCACCCGCGACGCGGCGCTGGCCACCGGCATGACCCGCGGCATGGGCCAGAGTTACGACCGGCTCGACGGCGTGCTGGCGTCGCCCGCCTGAAGCCGGCGCGTCAGTTCGCCTGCGGCTCGCGCCTGGAAGACGGCAAGCACCTGTCCGCCTTCCGCCGACGAGCTCCAGCCGGTCGCCGCTGACCTGCCAGCGCGCCACCTTGGGCAGCGCAGCGAGGATCGCCCGCTCCTGGTCCCACACCCCGGCGCAATACATGCGCGTGGTGGCGACCTGGCCGAAGGTGAGATAGCCGCCGTCGACCACGTAGCCGCCGGCAAAGCTGTTGCATCCCGTTCCGCCGGAGAGCCGCCCGTCGGCATCGAGCAGGATGAACGGCTCGCGCCGGCTGAGATCGGCGGCGACGCCGCCGACCGAGACCAGCCGCCAATGGGTGCCGGCAAGGCCGGCATCGGCGGCGCTGGCCGAACCGGCGCTGGCCGCGCCGGCAAGGGTCACTAGGAAGGCGATCCCGACGAGGGAGCGGAAGGGCAATTTCGGCAGCACGCGGCTCTCCGGTGGCTCCAGTGCCCTCCCGGATGCCGGAACCAACCCGAAGATTGCGGCGAGACGCGGGCCGGCGGCCGCTGACGCCGTCGCGCCCGGACGATGGCCGGTTGTCCGGGCGCTGCCGTTTCAGCGACCGGCCGGACTCACGCCGCCTGGCGCTTCGGCTCGATCAGCTTGCGGTTGACCAGCACCTCGGCGATCTGCACGGCGTTGAGCGCCGCGCCCTTGCGCAGGTTGTCGGAGACCACCCACATCACCAGGCCGTTGTCGACCGTCGGGTCCTCGCGGATGCGGCTGATATAGGTGGCGTCCTCGCCGGCCGCCTCGTGCGGCGTCACGTAGCCGCCGGGCTCGCGCTTGTCGACCACCAGGCAGCCCGGCGCCTCGCGCAGGATCTCGCGCGCCTCGTCGGCCGTGATCGGGCTCTCGAACTCGATGGTCACCGCCTCGGAATGGCTGATGAACACCGGCACGCGCACGCAGGTGGCGACCAGCTTGATCTTCGGGTCGAGGATCTTCTTGGTCTCGGCCACCATCTTCCATTCTTCCTTGGTGAAGCCGTCGTCCAGGAAGACGTCGATATGCGGGATGACGTTGAAGGCGATGCGCTTGGGAAACTTCTTCGCCTCGACCGGATCGGAGACGAAGACGGCGCGGGTCTGGGTGAACAGCTCGTCCATCGCCTCCTTGCCGGCGCCGGAGACCGACTGATAGGTCGACACCACCACGCGCTTGATGCGCGCCCGGTCGTGCAGCGGCTTCAGCGCCACGACCAGCTGCGCCGTCGAGCAGTTCGGGTTGGCGATGATGTTCTTCCTGGAGAAGCCGACGATCGCGTCGGCGTTCACCTCCGGCACGATCAGCGGCACGTCGGCGTCGTAGCGCCAGGCCGAGGAATTGTCGATGACGACGCAGCCCTGCGGCGCCGATCTTCGGCGACCATTCCTTCGACACCGAGCCGCCCGCCGACATCAGGCAGATGTCGGTGTCGGAGAAGTCGTAGGCGTCGAGCGCCTTCACCTTCAGCGTATGCTCGCCGTAGGACACCTCGGTGCCCTGGCTGCGCCGCGAGGCCAGCGCCACCACCTCGTCGGCCGGAAAGCCGCGCTCGGCGAGCACGTTCAGCATTTCGCGGCCGACATTGCCGGTGGCCCCGGCGACCGCAACCTTGTAGCCCATGATCCTAGAACTCCCGCTCCTCTCCCCCTGGCGCCGGCGATGCTCAAGCTCAAGCAACCCGGTCTGCTCGTCCCGCGGCCTGGCCGGGGAGAGCGTTCGAGCCAGGTGCGAGCGTCAGGCGGTTTTGGTAGTTTTCCCGGTGGTTTTGGGCGTAGATATCCGCTCGCCGGCGAGAGGCGCCGGGGCAAGCGGAGACGCGGCAAGTGCAAGGCGCGTGATCATCTGATCGCCCAGCGGGAAATCCGCGCCTCTTCTACGCGAAAGGCCCATGAAGTCAACGGACAAGCGCGTCAGGCGCCTCGCCGCCGTCCTGGTTCTTGCCCTCGCTGCGGCGCCGGCGGCCGCCGGCGAGCCGATGACCGGGCCCGACATCGAGGCCTACCTCGGCGGCGTCACCCTCGACGGCATCTACTTCGACGGCACCTATTTCACCGAGGCCTATCACGAGGACGGCACCATCCGCTATTGGGACGCGGTGGCCGCCGACAGCGGCGAATGGTCGGTGAAGGATGGCCAGTTCTGCACGTTCTACGAGGGCCAGCAGGGTGCCTGCTTCATCGTCGAACGCGACGGCACCAACTGCTTCACCTTCTACGAAAAGGACCCCGACGGCGGCGCCATCGATCCGCAGAAATGGACCTCGCGCGGCTGGGTGCGCGGCCATGACAACACCTGCCCGGAGACCCCGGCAGCCGACCTCTGAGGCGGTTTGCCGCTGGCCGGCCGGCGTCGACCGCCGATCCGCCGCCTTCGTCGCCTCGCCGTAGCCCTTGCGGAAACGATCCGGCGGGCACGGACGTTGACAGGCCGACCGGTCGCACCTAGATTGCGACTAGTTCGCATTCGCAGAGACTGGCATTCATCGAATCGAGAGGCGTCGCGTGTTCCCTTGTCAGGCGGTTGGTTTTCCAGGCGGTCAGCCGCGTGCACATGGGGCGACAGGTCGTGGCGCATAGCATCCGGCAGGGAATGACCGAGCGGACGGTGGCCGGCCTGCGGTCGGTCCTGCTCGGCGAGCGCGGTGGCGCCACCGCCGCGCGCCTGTTCGCCGGTCCGGCCGTGATCGCCTCGATCGCCTACATGGACCCCGGCAACTTCGCCACCAACATCCAGGGCGGCGCCAAATACGGCTACACCCTGCTCTGGGTGGTGCTGCTCGCCAACCTCATCGCGATGCTCTTCCAGGCGCTGTCCGCCAAGCTCGGCATCGTCACCGGCTTCAATCTCGCCGAGATGTGCCGCCGCGAGTTTCCCCGGCCGCTCGTCTGGCTGATGTGGGCGGTCAGCGAGGTGGCGGCGATGGCCACCGATCTCGCCGAGTTCCTCGGCGGCGCCATCGGCCTCGCCCTCCTCTTCAACATGCCGCTGATCTACGGCATGGCCGTCACCGCGCTCGTCACCTACGGCATCCTGTTCTTCGAGCGCGGCGGCTTTCGGCCGATGGAACTGGTCATCGGCGGCCTCGTCTTCATCATCGGCGCCTGCTACCTGATCGAGCTGTTCATCGCCCCCATCGACTGGGGCGCGGCGGCCTTCCATGTCGTGGTTCCGCAGATACCCGACGCCCAGGCGCTGATGATTTCGGTCGGCATCATCGGCGCCACGGTCATGCCGCATGCCATCTACCTGCACTCGGGGCTGACCCAGGGGCGCGTGCCGGTCGAGAACGCCGGCGAGCGCCGCACGGTCGTGCGCTTCTCCAACATCGAAGTGGTCGTGGCGCTGGCGATCGCCGGCATCGTCAACATGGCCATGGTGATGATGGCCTCGGCCGCCTTCCATGCCGGCCACAACGAGGTGTCCGAGATCGAGACCGCCTACCACACGCTGACGCCACTGCTCGGCGGCGCCGCAGCGGCCGTCTTCCTCGTCTCGCTGATCGCCTCGGGCACGTCGAGCTCGGTCGTCGGCACCATGGCCGGCCAGATGATCATGCAGGGCTTCGTCAACTTCCGCATCCCGGTCTGGGTGCGCCGCCTGGTGACCATGCTGCCGGCCTTCGTCGTCGTCGGCCTCGGCGTCAACGCCACCCAGGCCCTGGTCCTCAGCCAGGTGGTGCTCAGCATCGCCCTGCCGGTGCCGATGATCGCGCTGGTCATCTTCACCGCCCGCTCGCGGATCATGGGCGAATTCGTCAACCGGCGTCTGACCACGGTTGCCGCGGTCGCCGGCGCCGTTGTCGTGCTGACGCTGAACGTGATCCTGATCCTGTTGACCCTGGGCGTATCGATTCCGGGACTGGCAGCTTGAACCGGCTCCGTCGGCCCGTCGGCCGGATCTGCGGCGGTTTCATGCCCGCGAGGCCGCCGAGCGTTTCACATCCCTCCAACAGGCAAGCCAGATCGGCTTGTTGCAATGCCGCCGGTCAGCGACCGGTCGTTGGGCGATTTGGGCACTTTCCAATCATGTCGCAGCTAGTTTGCAGACAGTTCGACCCGGCGATTTTTGGCACGACCTTCATCCGTGTCGTTTGAAGCCAGCGGCATGGTCATCCCCGCGCCGCTTGAGGTGAGCCTGCCGCCATCGATGCCGTAGTCGCTGACCAGCGCGGCAACGACGTTCGCCGCGCGGCGACTGGAAAGGTCGAGATTGTAGGCTGCGGTGCCCTTATTGTCGGTGTGACCGACAATTTTGAGACGCAGGCCGGGATTGGCCGTGAGCAGCTTGCCAATCTCGTCAAGCGTCGGCGTGGAGTCCGGGCGCAATGTGGCCTGATCGAAATCGAACCGGATACCGTAGAGATTGACGCTTTGTCCGCTTTGGAGGGCGGTCTGCATGTCCGCCGCTGTGATGACGACAATCTGGTCGCCCTGCATCGGCTTGGTCTCGACGACGGTTGCGAACGCAACAACCTGATCCTTGTACTCGCCCGCCAATATCGCCGCGTAGACCTTTCCTTCCGATCGGTCGAGATCGGCAAGCAGATAGCGGGCGTGATCCGAATAGGCCGTCGATATGCCGTTGGAAGGATCGAGCTGTTCGCCGATCAGATAATTGTCGCGCAGGTTCCCGGTAAGGCAGGCCTTGTCGGCGCAAGAGAAATCGACTGAGAATCCCTGCGCGGTCAGCGCCGCCTCGTAGTTGCGGATCACTTCCAGCGACGACCGTCCCGCCGGGATTTCATAGCGGATCGAGGTTGTTCGGCCCTCCACATGCATCCATTCCGATCCACTGCGATCCTTGGTGTCATTCTGGTCGAGAAGAGCGCCGTAGTCGTGCGGGGCCTGCAACAGAGCGGCTTCGTCGAAATCGGACGCCTTGTAATAGACGATGGAGGAACCTGCGTAGCGGCCGACGAGCGGATGATCCTGACCGCCGGCGACATCTTCGGCAACGACGCCTGCCGGTGCGAGGCACGCAGGAAGAAGAATGATCAGAGCACGTGCAAGCGCCTTCATTTGAGCCTTTCCATGATCCAGTATCATCCGGTTTCCGAATAAGCGTCTGGCGCAACGGCCCTGGCGCCCCTCCTCGCGCGGAAGGACGCGGAAGGAGGGGTACTTGGTCGTTGGCGGCGCTTGCCGCGTCTGTCTTGCAGAGCTTACTGGCTCAGATCGCCGCCCAGACGCGCGGCCATAGACACCGGCTTCGCGGGCGTGGGCATCAATATAAGAAAGAACAGGATCAGTTCAAATTCCTGATATAGGTCGCACAATCCGAATGAACGATCCGACATGTGCCATGAGGAGCAGGACCCTGGTCGCACCAAGCCAGGACTTTGTTCCTGACGCGCGCGAGTTCTCCCGAGCGATCATATGCGTTCGTGGCATCTGTTGAGCCGACATAGTACCAGTAGCCCGCCGAGGATTTACTATCCGCGGCGGCGATGCAATCGCCATTCCCCGACATCACGATCTTGCATCCAGCCGCGGCGCCGCCGCACCAGCCCATCGCCTTTGCCTCGGCCGCGCTATTGCTCCCGAAACCAATGGCGCCGCCGAAACTGCCGCGTTCATTTGCGGCATAAGCGACCGGCTCAGCCAGTGCCGGGAACGCCCCGAGAGCAACCAGAGCCAAAACGACACCCGCAACAAAACGATTGTTCATTTCAAAGTCCTTTTCTCCACCGGTTGCTGAATGAACCACTCAATGGCAAGGCCCAATTCGTTCACCCCTTGGCAGACGAAACGCAGTCGAACGATGCTTGCGCGTCGAGTTGGTGTGTTACGATCGCGCATCGCGGATCGAACTCGATTGTTCTCGTTCCGGCCGGCAATGTGCTCGGCTCGGCATGATCCCAAAACTGCCGCAAACGCCCGATGCCAGAAGGACTCTTCCGGTCGCGCCAGCCACGTCATCGTCCTCGCGCCGTATGACTTCGACCCTCATTCGGCTTTCAATGCCGACAACTGCTCGGTGTCGTAGCGGGCTCGCAATTCTGCGATGGCCTTGGCATCCGGCGGACTGCTGTGCGCAACCAGCTTCACCAGTTCTTCGAAATAGTGTTCGTGGCCGGGCGGCGACACGGTCATGATCATCCTGGCGGGCTTGTCGCTGGCATTGGCGATGTTGTGCGGCACGCCCGGCGGCAGGAACACATAGGTCCCGGGCAAGGCTCGAACCGTCTGCTCGCCGATCTGCCACTGGCACTCGCCTTCCAGCACGTAGAAGGTTTCCTCCTGGACGCGATGGACGTGCAGGCCCGTGGAGAAGCCTGCTGGCAGTATCCAGTCGAACATCGACGTGTGCTTGGTATCCTGCCCGGTCACGAGGAACACCAGGGGCTTCCCGGCCAGGGTGACTTCCTTGCCTTCGCCCGGCATGCGGATGACTGGCGTGGCGTTCATGTTGTCCCCCCTGGATGGCGCTGCGGTGCGCCTCAATTTCGAGAACGTGATGCCGCCGCCTTCCTAAGTCGTGAGATCCTTGCGAAGAAGTTGCGAAATATTTCCAAATAAGACTTACTTCGCGGATGGCGATGATCCAGATGTTTGGCCCGTTTCGAGCTCGATACCGACGCCAAAATGCTGTTCCGCGGCTCGCAACCGATCGTGTTGGGCCAACGCGCGGTCGCGCTGCTTCGGCTGCTTCTGGAGCGGGCCGGCGAGCCGGTTTCCAAGGATGCTCTGATCGCGGCTGCTGGCCGGGGCTTGCCGTCGACGACGGCAACCTGACGGTTCAGATCGCGGCGCTGCGCCGGGCCCTTGACGACGTTGCCGGGGGTGCCGGTTGGGTTGAGACCTTGCCGCGCCGCGGTTACCGCTATGTCGGGCCGGCCGTCGGCGGCGGCGATCCGGCGCCGTCAGTCCAGCCGACCTTGACCTCCCTCGTCCTGCCCGACCTGCCCTCCGTCGCCGTTCTTCCCTTTACAAATTTGAGCGGCGACCCCGAGCAGGAGTATTTCGCCGACGGTGTCGTCGAAGACATCATCGCGGGATTGTCGCGCATCAAGTGGCTGTTTGTGGTCGCGCGCACTTCGAGCTTCATTTACAGAGCGACGGCTGTCGACGTGAAACGCGTGGGTCGCGAACTCGGCGTACGCTACCTGCTCCAGGGAAGCCTGCGTAAGGACGGCGGTCGCGTCCGCATCTCTGCGCAGATGATAGAGGCGGAAACCGGAGGCCATTTGTGGTCCGAGCGGTTCGACCGACCGCTCGATGACATTTTCGTGCTTCAAGACGAAATCGCCCTGCACGTGGTCGGCGCCATCGAGCCGAGCCTGTGGCGGGCCGAAATCGAGCGCGTCAAACGCAAGCGACCGGACAGCTTCGATGCCTATGACCTCGTCTTGCAGACTCAGCGCGACGTCGATTCCGGAATGCCGGCGCAGGTCACCAGGGCCTTGCCACTTCTTGAGCGCGCACTCGCGGTCGATCCCGCTTATGCGCTGGCGCACGCCTTCGCGGCCATGTGCCATCATTCCCTCTTCCTGCGTGCCGGACTGCATGAAGACAATCGAGCGGCTTCGGTCCGTCATGCACAGGCTGCCATCGCGCATGGCCGGGACGACGCGCTCGCTCTGACTTTCGCCGGATTTGCCATTGGCATGGATGGGCACGACCGCGCGGCCGCGTTCACCGCCTTCGAGGCAGCCCTCGCCATCAGCCCCTCGTCGGCCCTTACCTACATCCTTGGCAGCGTCGTTCTCGCATGGAACGGAGAAGCCGAACGGGCGATTGAGTGGGGCAAGCGCGGCTTGCGCCTCAGTCCATTCGATTCCCGGGCCTTCGCCGCATTCCACTCATTGATGCTGGGGAACTTCCTGCAAGGCCGCTACGAGGAGGCTGCCAAGGCCGGCCACAAGGCCGTCCAGGCCAATCCGGCCCACAGCATCTCCTACATGCTTCTGGCGGCGGCGCTCGCGCAGCTGGGGCGGCTGGAGGCGGCCCGGGTGGCTGCGGCGCAGGTTTTGAAATTGCAGCCGAATTTCCGCTACAGCCGCCAATTTTCCGGCGTCGATTGCGCTCCGGGGCTCGCAGCGTCTCTGGGCGAGGCGCTCCGCGCCGTTGGACTGCCGGAATAGCCCGGGCCGGCTCCACATTCTCCGAGCGGGATGGCCGTCAGCCGGCCTTGCGCTTGCCGGTCCTGATCTCGAAATCCTCGATCGCCTCCGGCGCCAGCCGGCGCAAGTCTTCGAGGCCCTTCGTCGCCGACGTCAGCTCGATGTGCAGGGGCCGCGGATTGCCGGGATGGTTGACCTGCAGCAGGAAGGTCGGCTGGTTGCGCTTCTTCATCGCGACGTACAGGCGCCAGCTGCTGCTGAGCGCGGCGAGCGGTGCTTCCAGGCGGCTCGGGCCCCACGGCCGCCACAGCGTCGTCACCGACTGCCCGCTGCCATAGTCGGCGTCGAAGCGCATGATCGCATCCCGCGAGTCGCTGAGCAGGCGATAGAGGCCGTAGGCCGACGCGGCGATGAACCCGAGGCCGAACAGGAAGCCGGTCTGGTCCGAGACCGCCGCCTGGGCGCGGACGAGCTCGACGATCCCCCAGAGGAACGCCGCGACGAGCACCGCCACCGACAGCCAGTTGCGCACCACCAGACCGCGATCGTCGAAGACGCGGGTCATCCCGGGCGCGCTCATGACGCCTTGCCGAGTTCTTCCACCACCGCCTGGCCCATCGCCTCGGTGCCCACCTTCTCGCAGCCCGGCGTCCAGATGTCGCCGGTCCGCAGGCCCCGCTCGAGCACGGCGGAGATCGCCGCCTCCAGCCGGTCGGCCGATTCCGCCAGGCCGAAGGAATAGCGCAGCGCCATGGCGAAGCTCGCCAGCATGGCGATCGGGTTGGCCAGCCCCTTGCCGGCAATGTCGGGCGCCGAACCGTGCACCGGCTCGTAGAGCGCCCGCCGCTTGGCGGTCGCCGGATCGGGGCTGCCAAGCGACGCCGAGGGCAGCATGCCGAGCGAGCCGGTGAGCATGGCGGCGACATCCGACAGGATGTCGCCGAAGAGGTTGTCGGTGACGATGACGTCGAACTGCTTCGGCGCGCGCACCAGTTGCATGCCGCCGGCATCGGCCAGCATGTGGTCGAGCGTCACGTCGGCGTAGCCGGCCTTGTGGGTGGCGGTGACCACCTGGTTCCACAGGACGCCCGACTTCATGACGTTGCGCTTCTCCATCGAGGTGACCTTGTTGCGCCGCGTGCGCGCCAGCTCGAAGGCGACCCCGGCGATGCGCTCGATCTCGTAGGTGTCGTAGACCTGGGTATCGATGCCGCGCTTCTGGCCGTTGCCGAGCTCGATGATCTGCTTGGGCTCGCCGAAATAGACGCCGCCGGTGAGCTCGCGCACGATCAGGATGTCGAGCCCCTCGACCAGCTCGCGTTTCAGCGACGAGGCATCGGCGAGCGCCGGATAGACGATTGCCGGCCTGAGATTGGCGAACAGCGCCAGGTCCTTGCGCAGGCGCAGCAGCCCCGCCTCGGGGCGCACCTCGTAGGGCACCGCGTCCCACTTCGGCCCGCCGACCGCACCGAAGATCACCGCATCGGCGGCCAGCGCCTTGTCCATCGCCGCCTCGGAGATCGCCGCGCCATGGGCGTCGTAGGCGGCCCCGCCGACCAGGTCCTCGTCGTATTCGAAGGTGTCGCCGCCGGCCTGGTTGAACCAGGCGATGACGCGGCGGACCTCGGCCATGACTTCCGGCCCGATGCCGTCGCCGGGCAGAAGGAGGAGGTGGTGGGTGGTCATCGGCGGCTCCGCGGCAAAGGAAGAGGGACAGGTTCCCTGCTGGTTAGCCGTGGGCGGCCGCTCTAGCAAGACCGGTCGCAGTCGCATGCCGCCTGTCAGCCGGGGATGGCGAGCCCCCGGCTCTCCGCCGACAGCCGCCAGCCTGCGACATCGCCGAGCATCACGTCCGCCGCCGCCCGCACCCGTGCCCGCAGGTGATGCAGGTTCGGCTCCCCGCCTTCGATCCGCGCCACCAGCGCGGCAAGGCCGCGGCGCGTGCGCTCCGAGCGCCGGCTGATGCCGGCGAAATCGCCGATGACGCGGATGCCGTAGGTGGCCGTTGCCAGCGCCGGCAGGCCGGCGGTCAGCGCCGCGACGAAGACGCCGAAGCTTTCGGCGAGGCTCTCGCCGTGACCGCCCGGCCCTTCGCCGGCGCCGCTTGCGGCGAGATCCGGCAGCTTGACCGCGAGATAGGCGAGCGCCACCGCGATGGTCAGCACGAAGCAGACGAGCCCCGCCCGTTCCAGCCGGTGCTCGAGCCGGTGCATGCGTTGCGCCGATGCCGCGTGATAGCCGCACTGGTCGTTGAGGAGCCCGGTCACCGCGGCTTGCGCGGCGCCGAGGCCGTCGCCTGCCAGCCGCGCATGGCGCAGGCCCTGTGCCCGCACCACCGCGCGCGCGTACCAGCCCGTCCAGGTCGGCTCCGCGCCGGCCGCCGCCGCCGGCCGCAACCCCACGATCCACAGGAGAAGCGCCACCCGCAGGCGCTCCGCCAGTTCGCGGCCCTCGAACCAGCGCCGGTGCCACTGCCGTCCGAGGCCGAGTCCGGTGTTCAGCACCACCGCCACGATCAGCAGGATCTCGATGACCACCAGCACCGGCTTCCAGTCGTGGCGGACGATGGAGATCGCCGCGCAGGCGACCGCCAGCGCGCCGAAGACGAAGTTGAGGATGAAGGCACCGCGGAAGGTCTGGGCGAGCAGCGAGCCGACGAAGTCGGCCCATCCGAAGGCGGCGGTGATCCGCCCGGGGCGTGCGCTCGCCGGCGCATCGGCGGCGGCCGCCGGCGTCAGTCCCGCCTCCCGCGCCGCCAGCGCCGCCGGCCGCGGCGGCCGCAGATGGCGGACCGACAGGGGCTGGACGCCGAACAGCGCCATCAGCAGCGGAAAGCCGATGAACAGCGTCCCTATCGACGTCCTTTCGGCGAAATAGCGTGCCAGGCCGGCTGCCTCGTTGTCGCGAAGGCCGTGGCCGCTCCCGACCGACGGCGGCGGCGGACGCAGCAGCGCATCGACCAGCAGCGGCAGTCCGGCCTCGACGCCGTCCGCCGGCATGTCGACCATCCGGCCGGTCGGCACGATCGCCTCGTCGAGGCCATGCCAGCGCAGATGCGGCGGTGCCAGGCCGTTCGCGTCGATGACGATCAGCGGCCGCCCGTCGCGTGCCGCACCTTCCATCGTGTCGGTGGTGCCGCCACGCCCGCCCGACGGTCCGCCGTCCCACACGGCGATCACCACGTCCGACTGGTCGACCACCGTATAGGCCGCCGCCTCATAGGCGCCGGCTTCCGCCTGCCGGCTCCCGGGCAGTTCGAGCACCGCCCGCGCCCTGCCGAGATAGGCGTGGAATTCGGCGCGCGACGCATCGTCGGCGAAGTCCTTTTCGAACTCCTGCCGGTCGAAAGGCAGCACCGCGTCGAGGGCCAGGGACACGGTGCCGTCGCCCGCGGCCATCCGCGCGACCACCACGTCCGCCGCCATGCGGTCGGCGCCCTCGGCCAGCGAACCGACCAGCGACAGCACCGGCGCGCCGGAGAAGACGGCGGCGTGGTCCTGCCCCGCCTTGCGCATGGCCGCCACGATGCCGTCGATCACCGCGGCGAGATCGGCGGCCACCTTGGCGCGCGCTGTCACCGGCAAGCGGTTGGGCCGGTGACCGACGATACCGACCGCCAGTGCCAGCGGCGGCTTCGGCGGATGGTGCTTCACGGAAGTTCGCTCTCCGTCATCGAGGGCAGGTCCGCAAGGTCAGTCAGAATATCTTGTAACGCTCGTCCTCGTCCGGGCGGTGCGCCGGACCGGGATCGTCCGGCGCCCGCGGCATCAGGTCGTCGTGGATGACCATGGCCGACGGCGTCCGTGCACCCGCCGGTTTCGGCTCCACCGGCGGCGGCGGCACGAAAGGCCTGGCCTCCGCCGGCTTCGGCTCGGGTGGCCGCGCTACCGGTGCTCCGGCTTCCGCGGACGTGGCCTCCGGCGGCCGGCTCGGCGGCGGTTCGGCGGGCTTCGGCGGCGTCTCCGCGTTCGCCGCCGGCGCCGGCGCGACGGTCAGAGCCTTGGCTTCGACCACCGGCGGCGCATCGTCGTCCGCCGCCCAGGCTTCGATCTCCATCCGCCGGTCCGCCGGCAGGCGCGCCGGCGGCACCTTCCATTCGAAGGCGTCGACGCGGCCGGAGACCGGCGATACCGGCGCCCATGCGGCGAAGATGCGCCCGTCGGCAATCCACGCCGGATCGCGCGGCGCCCCCAGCGCCCGGGCGAGCCAGGCGCGCACCCGCCCCTGGTCGCCGTGCTCGCCTTCCTCGATCTCCGCCATCAGCAGGCAGACGCCTTCGCTCGGCCGCGCCGCCGTCAGGCCGGCAAGCGCCTCGCGCGCCGCCGGCCAGTCATGCGCATCGATGGCGGCGCGTGCGATGGCCATCGCCCCTTCCGCGTGGTTGGCGCGCATGTCAGCCAGCTTGCGCACGCGCTTCAGCCGGTCGCGCACCGAATCGCCGGGCCTGACCTCGGCGTAGGTCGTGGCGATATCGGGATGGGGCGAGGCCTTCCACGCCGCCTCCAGGATGCGCGCGGCGCGGCGGAAATCGCCGTGGCGGGTGAGCAGCCGCGCCGCCACCACCGATGCCGGCACCAGCTCGGCGGCGAGGCGGTGCGCTTCCGTCGCCAGCGTGCGCGCCTCGTCCGGCTGGCCGGCTTCGAGCTCCATCGCCCGGCCGGTCAGGAGCACCGCGCGCAGGCGCTGCGCCCGCGTGCGGTCGATCGTGCCGGCTTCGGCGTTGGCGGCCAGCGTGGTCAGCGCTCCCTCCCACTCGCCGGCCTGGCACTGATAGTCGAACAGGGCCGTTCCCGCCCAGGCGACCCGGGGCGACAGCCGCATCGCCTCCTCGGCGAAATGGCGCGCCGCGGCATGTTCGCCCGTACGGCGGGCCTCGACGAAGAGGCCGTGCAGGCCGAGCACCCGCGTCTCGGCGGTTTCCGACAGGGCGGTGAAGGCGGAGCGTGCCGTCGTGCCGTCGCCGGCGATCTGCGCCGCCTGGGCCGACAGCAGCAGCACCAGCGGCTCGCCGGTGCCGAGCAGGCTGCGCGATTCGCGCGCTGCCCGCTGCGCCGCGCGGGTATCGCCGGCGCCGACCGCGATCATGCCGCGCGACAGCGCCCGGTAGCCGCGGTCGCGGCGGCGGGCGCCGAAGAAATGCCCCACCGACTGCGGCGCGCGGAGGATCGCCCGCAGCAGCGACCACACAATCGCGATGAGCGCGATCAGGATGCCGGCGCCGACCACCGCCACCATCACCGAGGTGCGGATCTCGTATCCCTGCCAGTCGATGAGCAGGTCACCCGGCCGCTCCGCCAGCCAGACGAAGCCGGCGGCCAGCAGAAACACCAGCACGACGTAGAGGAGGACGCGGATCATGTCGGCCCGTTCCCCGCGCTCGGCTGGATGCTCGCGGCGATCCTGGCGATCAGCCCGTCGACGGCGACGCGGTCTTTGGCCGCGGCCGCCCATTCGGCGGAGGCCTCCGCGCCGGCTGCCGGCAGGCCATCGCGTTCGTTGAGCGCGGTGGCAAGGTCGCCGGCCGCGACCGCCGCCCGCATGCGCGAAACGATCGCCGCCGGATCGTCGCCGGCAACCGGTCCGGCGGGCCGCACCGTCACCAGCGTACCGATGCCGGCGATCAGCCGCTGGAACCAGCCGGCGTTGGGATCGGCCTTTGCCGACGCGGCGACGATCGCATCGCCGACATCGGCGAAGCGGGCCGCCAGCGCTGCCTTGGTCGCCACGCCCTTGTCGGCGAACGGCTTCAGCGCGGCGACGTCGTCGGCCGGCAGGCCGAGCGCCGCGGCAAGATCGAGATCGTTGGCGAACGGCGCGCCTTCGTCCACCGCCCGCCGCAACGCCACCACGGCGATGGCGCGGGCGGCCACGGTGCTGTCGCTCGGGCCGGCGGCAAGCTTCTGCTCCACCGCCGCCAGGCGTGCGTCGAGCGCCTTGAGGCTCGCCTGAGCCTGATCGATGCGGGAATTGAGCGCTGCCACCGCCCCCGGGCTGACGCTGCCGCCGGCGCCGGCGGCGCCACCGGCTTCGAGGCGCGCCACGCGGTCGGCAAGCGCCGCCAGGTCGGCCTGGCCGACGCCGCCGGACAGCCCGTCGAGCTTTTGGGAGAGCCCCGCCAGCTTGTTTTCGAGAACGGTGAGGTCGCCCTGGGTGGCGAGCGCGCCCATCTGCTTCTGCAGTTGCGCGACCTGTCCGGCGAGGGTGTCGACGGCGGATTTCGACGGCAGGTTCTGGGTGATCATCTCGACCGCCGAGACGCGCCGGTCGAGTGCCGCCGCGGCTTCGTTCGCCGCCTTCGCCTGGTCCGCCGCCTGCAGCACCGCCGAGCGGCCGGGCGCCGGCACCAGGCCGATCACCTGCAGAAGGATGAGCAGGATCAGCGCCAGGATGCCACCGGCCACGCCGGCCAGCGCCGGCCGTGTCCAGCCGTCGTCGCTGCCGATGATGCTGGCGCCGGGAAGCCAGTTCGCGCCCGATGGCGGGGGTCGCGCCTCGGCCTCTGCTGCCGGCGGCGGCTCGGGCGCCGCGAGACTTTCTGCCGCAGCCGGTTCCTCCACCGGCGGCGGTTCGGCCGTTCCGGCTTCCGGCTTGGCGGCCTCGTCTTCGGCAGGCGCCTGCGGCGCCGGACTCTGCGCGGCCTCGTCCGCCGCGCGCTCGCCGGTATCCGACAGGCGCTCGGCGGTCAGATCGATGGTGACCGGCGAGCGCTGGCGGCGGGCGCGGCTCTTGCGTCCGGCACCGCCCGGCTGGTCGTCCCGTGCTCCGTCGTCTTCGGCGGCCATGATCCTCCTCGTCGCATTCCGGCAGTCGCCGACCTTACCATACAGGCTTAGATCGGCGGGGCCACGTCGCCCGACAAGGTTTCAGCGCGGCGGAATCGTCGCGATGAGGCTGGCCTCGTCCGGGGCGGCAGCGACATGCACCGTGGCGCCGAGGGCCCGCAGCGGCGCCGCCACCGCTGCCGACAGGGCGAAGACATGCGCCAGCCGCACCGCCCGGCCGGCGACGCGGTCGCGAAAGGTCTCCGCCGTCCGCCGCGAAAAGAACAGCGCCCCGTCGATGGCGCCGGCCTCGAGATCGGTCAGCAGCCCCGGGCTCAGGCGCGCCACCGGCTCGGCACGATAGGCCTCCACCATCTGCAAGTCGTAGCCGGCCTCTTCCAGCGTTTCCGGCGAGACCGCCGCCGAGGTCGCGCGCCGCCGCATAGATCACCGGACCGCGGCCGGGCGGCAGCGCGGCGCCGATCACCGCGACCAGCGCTGCGCCCTCGCCTGCCCCCGCCGTCACCCTGGCAAAGCCCGCCGACCGCGCCTCGCCCGCCGTCGCCTCGCCCACCGCGAACAGCGGCACGCCGTGCCAACCGGCCGCCTGTGGCCAGGCGGCGAGCGCCCGCACCCCGTTGCGGCTGGTGACGATCAGCCCGGCCGGCTGCGGCAGATCGTCCGGCGGCCGGTTGATCACGATCCGCAGCATCGGCGCGATGGTGACGCTGTGGCCGAGCGCCGTCAGCTTCGCGGCGGTGGCGCTGCCATCGGGCTCGGGCCGGGTGACCAGCAGGCGCATCGCTTAGCCGGCGAAGAAATCGGCGCCGCCGCGGGCGGCAAGTTCGCTTCCGGCCTCGCTACCGAGGCTGACGCAGGCCGTCGCCGGCCCGCTCCGCTCCACCGTGTGCGCTTCGCTGCCGTCCGGCTTGACGATGATGCCGCGGAATCGCAGCCGGTCGCCGTCGACCTCTGCCAGGCCGCCTATCGGCGTACGGCACGAGCCGTCGAGCACCGCGAGGAAGGCGCGTTCGCAGGCGAGCGCCGACGTGGTTGCGGCGTCGTCGATGCGGCGGAGAAGGTCGAGAATGGCCCGGTCCCCGGTGCGCGCGGCGATGGCGACCGTCCCCTGTCCCGGCGCCGGCAGCCAGTCGCCGGCGGCAAGAATGCTGGTGGCATGGGCGCTCAGCCCCAGCCGGGTCAGGCCGGCCATCGCCAGCAGGGTGGCGTCGGCCTCGCCGGCAGCGAGCTTCTTCAGCCGCGTCTCCACATTGCCGCGCATGGGCACGATCTTCAGGTCCGGCCGCAGCCGCAGTGCCAGCGCCGCGCGACGCAGCGACGACGTGCCGATGACCGCGCCCTGCGGCAGGGCGGTCAGCGTCTCCGCCCGCGGCGACAGGAAGGCGTCGCGGCAGTCGGCCCGCGGCAGGCAGGCGGCGATGACGATGCCGTCCGGCAGCGCGGTGGGCAGGTCCTTGGCCGAATGGACGGCGAAATCGATCGCCCCGGAGAGCAGCGCCGCATCGATCTCCTTGGTGAACAGACCCTTGCCGCCGGCCTCGGCCAGCGGCCGGTCGGTGATGCGGTCGCCGGTGGTGCGGATCGGCACCACGTCGACCGGCTGCGCGAAGGGTCGCAGGGCGGCGCGCACCATTTCCGCCTGGGCAAGCGCCAGCGGGCTGCCGCGCGTGCCGAGCTTGAGGGTGCGGGTTTCGGCAGATTGCAAGGCTGGTGTCCGGGGTGTTAGGGGCTGAAAAGGCGGTCCACTCTATTGACCGCTCCGGCCCTGGCAAGCGCCGGCCGACAAGAGCGAAATCCAGGCGGAACCGGCGATGATCGTACTCGGCATCGAGACCAGTTGCGACGAGACGGCCGCCGCCGTGGTCGCCCGCGCCGACGACGGAACCGGCAGCATCCTCTCCGATATCGTGCTCTCGCAGGTTGCCGACCATGCCGCCTTCGGCGGGGTCGTGCCCGAGATCGCCGCCCGCGCCCATGTCGAGGTGCTGGACGAGGTGGTGCGCGCCGCCCTCCACCAGGCCGGCCGCTCCTTCGCCGACCTCGACGCCGTCGCCGCCACCGCCGGGCCGGGGCTGATCGGCGGCGTGCTGGTCGGGCTGACCACCGCCAAGGCGATCGCGCTGGCCGCGGCCAAGCCGCTCATCGCCGTCAACCATCTCGAAGGCCACGCGCTCACCGCCCGCCTCACCGACGGCGTCGCCTTCCCCTATCTGCTGCTGCTGGTCTCCGGCGGCCACAGCCAGTTCCTCGCCGTCGAGGACGTCGGCCGCTATCGCCGCCTCGGCTCGACCATCGACGATGCGCTGGGCGAGGCTTTCGACAAGGCGGCCAAGCTGCTCGGCCTGCCCTATCCCGGCGGCCCGGCGGTGGAATCCGCGGCGAAAGCCGGCGATCCGACGCGCTTTCCCCTGCCCCGCCCGCTCATCGACCGGCCGGGTGCCGATTTCTCCTTCTCCGGCCTCAAGACGGCCGTGCGGCTGGCGGCCGAAGCCGCCGCGCCGCTGTCGGATGAGGACGTCGCCGACATCTGCGCCTCCTTCCAGGCGGCGGTCACCGACGTCGTTGCCAACCGTGCCGTGCACGCCATGCGCACCTTCGCCGAGGACCACGACGGCCCGCGCGTGCTGGTCGCCGCCGGCGGCGTCGCCGCCAACCAGGCGATCCGCGCGGCGCTCGCCGCGGCGGCCGCCCGCAACGGCTTCGGCTTGGCGGTGCCGCCGGCGCGCCTGTGCTCCGACAACGGTGTTATGATCGCCTGGGCAGGCGCCGAGCGCCTTGTCCGCGGCCTCGTCGATCGGCTCGATGTGGCGGCGCGTCCGCGCTGGCCGCTCGACGAGGTGGCCGCACCCAAGCTCGGCGCCGGAGCCAAGGGAGCCCGCGCATGATCGAACAGATCGGCGTCATCGGCGGCGGCGCCTGGGGGACGGCGCTGGCCCTCACGGCGGCGCGCGCCGGCCGCTCGGTGCGCCTGTGGGCGCGCGACCGCGACACGGTGGCGGCCATCGTCGAGCGCCACGAGAACCCGCGCTACCTGCCCGGCATCCGCCTCGACCACGTGCCGGCAACCGATTCGCTGGCGGTGGCGCTGCGCGCCGACGCCATCGTGCTGGCCGTTCCCGCCCAGGCGACCCGCGCCGTCGCCACCGCCGCCGCGCCCTATATCCCGGCCGGCACGCCGCTGATCGTCGCCGCCAAGGGGCTGGAGCACGACACCGACAGGCGCCTGTCCGAGGTCATCGCCGAGGTCGCCCCGGACACCCGTCCCGCCGTCCTCTCCGGCCCGAGCTTTGCCGCCGACGTCGCCCGCGGCCTGCCCACCGCGGTCACCATCGCGGCGGCAGACGAGGCGCTGGCGCTCACCCTCTGCCATGCCCTCGCCGGCCCCGGCTTCCGCCCCTATGCCGAGACCGACGTGACCGGCGTCGAGATCGGCGGCGCGGTCAAGAACGTGCTCGCCATCGCCGCCGGCATCGTCGCCGGACGCGACCTCGGCGCCAGCGCGCTCGCCGCCCTCACCGCCCGCGCCTTCGCCGAGCTTCGCCGCCTCGGCGAGGTGCTGGGCGCCCGGCCCGACACGCTGATGGGCCTCTCCGGCCTCGGCGACCTGGTGCTGAC
The DNA here is from genome assembly GCA_963784605.1 of uncultured Alphaproteobacteria bacterium. Classification (GTDB taxonomy): domain Bacteria; phylum Pseudomonadota; class Alphaproteobacteria; order Rhizobiales; family Kaistiaceae; genus CAVSRC01. The sequence continues at coordinate 154,671 of CAWARW010000002.1, read as the reverse complement.
CTGCACCAGCCCGCAATCGCGCAACTTCTCCTACGGCGTCCATCTCGGTCGCAGCGGCGATCCGGCGGCGCCCCACGCGCTCGCCGAAGGCATCGCCACGGCCGCGGTCGCCCGCCATCTCGCCCGGCAGAACGGCATCTCCACCCCGATCATCGATGCGGTCGCCGCCATCGTCGAGCACGCCATCACCGTCAACGAGGCCATCGACGGGCTGATGTCGCGCCCGCTGAAGCGCGAAGCGGACTGATCAGCGCCGGTTCTTGACCACGATGCAGGCGCCGCCGGCGGCGTGCAGATCGCGGCAGAGCCCATCGGCTGCCTCGCGCGTGCCGGCCGGAAGGCGGATCGCAGTGATCGGCGCCCGCCCACGGCCCGCCATCACCGTGCGCACGATGAGCGGCACGCGGTCGCCGATGATCTTGGGGAAGCGGCGCTGCAGCGCGGCATAGCTCGACAGGGCGCGCGCCTGCGAGAAGTTGCCGGCGACCTGAACGCCCCACGGCGCCCAGGGTGCCGATTCGGCGCTCGCCGGCACCGTCGCCGCGCCGGCGCCCTTGGCGAGCAGCGCGGCGATCTCGCTACAGGTCGCGGTCCCCGCGGCCGCAGCGGCTGGCGGCGCGGCGGCAACAGCCGCATCGTCGGCGGCATCGTTGGCGGCGGCGTCCGTCGCGTCGGCCTTCCAGTCCTCCGCCGTCCGTCCGGTGATGAAGACGACATAGTCCCGCGTCTCCCACGGCAGCCCGCCGTCGCCGGCCAGCCAGTCCGAGACGCGCTGTTCGCCGGCATTGTAGGCCGCCGCCGCCAGGCCGAGGTTGCCGAACCGGGCACCGAGATCGCTGAGATAGGCCGCCGATGCGGCGATCGCGGTGCGCGCGTCGAACGGGTCGGCGAGCCCGCGCAGGGCGGCCGTTCCCGGCATGAACTGGGCGATCCCCTGCGCTCCCTTGGGGCTCACCGCGTCGGCGGCGAAACGGCTTTCCCGCCACACCAGGCGGGTGAAGAAGTCGACCGGCAGGGCGTTGGCCGCCGAGGCCGCGTCGATGAGGTCGCAGACCGTGTCTTCCGCCGCCGGTTCGGGCGGCTCCGGCGGCGCGGTGTCGTCCTGCGCCAGGGCGCCGCCGCCCGCCCCGACCGCCATGCCGATCAGCAGCGCCACGCCCAGCGTCAACCGCCTCATGCCGATCGCGACCATCATTCCCGCATCCGTCGCATCCGCCGATTGCGTCGGCCGCATGCTTCACCATCGCGATGGCAAAAGCATGCCCGCCCCATGATGACGGAGATCGGCGCGTCGGGCCAGCAGAGCGGACCGTGCGCCTCCCGTGGAGTGCGCATCCCGTGGAGAGAGACGATCGGTCAGGGGCGGGAAACGGCGACCGCCGCGGTCGGCTGGTGGTTGGCGGCGACGACGGCCGCCAGCGGCGGCTGCGACAGCGTCAGAGCATAGATCGGGGCGTGGGTCAGCCGCGCTTCCGGCGCGATGCAGTCGTTGATCCGCGTATGGCTGAGGGCGGCGGTCGGACAGGCGGAGAGGCCGTTGCGGGTCGCCGCCAGCATGACGTTCTGCCCGATGTGCCCGGCCTCGATCAGCACGACCCGATAGGCGTTGGCGTCGTCGTACTTCCACATCGTGCGTTCGAATCGCGCGTAGAGCAGCAGGATGCACGGCATGGCGTCGGTCCAGCGCTGGCCGCCGAGCAGGTCGGAGGGTGGCGGCAGGGCGTCGCCGTCGACGCGGGCGAGCGTGTGGTCGATTGCGTCGTAATGGTAGAAGCCCGGCGCCAGCCCTTCGACCGAGCGCGCATAGACATAGGCCTCGTAGGGGTTCCGCGCCCCGCCCGACGGCGTCATCGCCAGGGGCAGCGTGCCGACGCAGTTGCGGGTTTCGCCGACGATGCCCATCCCGGCGAAGAACAGTCGGACAGCGCCGCCAGGCCGATCGCGGAGGGCGCCGCTTCGCGGATCGTCCGCCGCTTCGCCATCAGCGCGAGCAGCTCGTTGCCGTCGGTCGCCGGGGGCAGCGGCAGGGCTGCCTCGCGATGGTTGCGATCGTGGAATTGCGGCTGGGGCGCCGTCGCGATCCGCGCCATCTGCAATTCCTCGACCGCCTCGATCGCCATGAACTCCCGGTCGCGCAGGCTGAAATGGAAAAGCGCCGCCGGCAGGCCCCAGCGCCAGCTGGTTTCAAGGTCTGTCTCGGTGGCGGCGAGCGTGCCGCCCTCTTCGACCAGCGCCGTCACCGCGACCAGGTCGCGCGTCGTTGCGCCGAGTTCCTCCGCCGTCAGCCCGGGCACCAGCGCCGGCAGGTCGGCGGGCTCGTCCACTCGTCCAGCGCGCCGAGGAAATCGAGGAGATCGGCCGAACAGGCGAACGACGCCCCGGAAAGGTAGTTGAACCCGACCAGTTCCCTGCCTTCGCGGGAAAACACCAGAGTTCGGGCGGACCGGATGCGCATCGCCGTGTCTCCGCGCGCTCCGCCCGCTGCATGCCGCGCGGCGGGCGGAGCGTTGGTTGCCTGTCAGGCCTTGGTGAAACACATCGCCGGGGTGACGAAACGGCTGGCCAGGCTGGCGGCCGGCTTCACGGAAATGTTGGGCTTCTTCGTCATTGCGCTCTCCTTGCGTCGGTCGCGGGCTGCATGTCCGCACGCCCCGAAGAGAGGCTGTCGGCGCGACCGGATCAAATGTCGCATCTCGCGAAACCTTCGCTCCGCGCGGGGCCGAAGCGGCCCCGCGTGCGAAGCCTTCGCGCGAAGGCCGCCGCGCGCGCCGCGTCGACTTGCGCTCTATTGGCCGTCGCTCCACGACAGGAGAAATTTGATGGCGATTGCCGAGCGATCACCCCAACAAGACGAACCGGATACGACCGCGCTCGATCTCACCGCGGCCGATATCGGCGGCTATGTCCGCGACATGGCCCATGGCATGCGCGAGATCACGCAGCGGATCGACCAGAAGGAGGTCCGGTTTCTCGACTATCTGTTGGCGATTTTGGAGGAAGAGGCGCGCAAGATCGCCGAGCATTCCTACCACTGACCTGGCGCCGCCCCTGCGGCGCCGGCCCCTCCTAGCGCCGGCCCTTGTCGCCGGGTGGCGCGATCAGCCGCTGGCGCTGGCGTGCCGAAGCCGGTGCGGTGCAGCCGCCAGTTCACCATCGGGTCGCGCTGGATGCGGCCATAGATGACCAGCTGGTCGGTCTGCCGGTTGCCGCGGGTATCGGACATCAGGATGCTTTCCTCGATGACCAGTTCGCCGGCATCGGCCTCGAACTCCCAGCTCTCGCCATTGGGCAGCTCGAGCAGCACGGCATGGGCGACCGGCGTGGCACGCACATTGGCATGCAGGTGGAAGCGGATGGCGTAGGTGTCCTTGCCGCCGCGCCAGACCGGCTTGCCGCGGGGCGAGACGAAGGTATCGACGCCCTCCAGCCGGTCGCCCTGGTCGGACAGGCTGAGATGGCGTTCGTGGACGATGCGGTAGCGCTCGACATAGCCGTTGTGGCGCATGGCCAGCGTCGTCGCGCCGGGAACGTGCTGGCGCTCGACGTCGACGCGCGTGGGACCGGCGACGATGGCCTCGCCCAGCCAGTCGCCGATCGTGGTGCGGGTCAGAAAGCGGCATGACGAGGTATCGTTGATGGTGGCGGTGGAATGCGCCGCGGTGGTGCGCGCCAGGCGCTTGAGCGAGGTGGAGTTGGGCGACGGCACGCCGCAATTCACGATCAGGCGCTGGTGGCCGACGCTCATCTCGAAGGACAGGCAGCCGGCGTGGGCGACGGTCGAGAACTCGATCGGCGGCGGCCGGCCGACATCGACGATGAGCATGGTGGTGCCGGCGTCGATGCGCTGATAGCCGCTGCGCGGCGCGTTGGGCGGCAGGGCGGCGCGCGAATCGTCATAGGCGAGCACGGTGGCGAGCTGGTCGGTGGCGGTGTCGCCGATGCCGTTGAAATGGGCGAAGCTGCCGTCGCCCTGGCGGAAGAAGCGCAGCATCGGCATCATGCGGTCGATGGCCGAGACCAGGATGCGCGACGGGCTGGCTGCCGCGCGCGGCAAAGGCCTGGCGCAGCGGCAGGAGCTCGATCATGGCGGCGAGGATGGCGCCGGGGTTGCGGCTGACATGGCCGCCGTCGGGCAGGATCTGGTTGACCAGTTCGAGATCGAGGCGGCGCGCGGCCTGGCGGAGGAAGCGCGGCTGGTCGGACATGGACAGCGCCGCGGCGGCGAGCGCGATCATGACGCGCAGGCGCGGCAGGCCGGGCGCGCCGTCATAGGCGACGCGGCGCAGATGGCGGACCTGGCGGGTGAGCGAGCGCAGGAAGCGGCGATAGAAGGCGTAGTCGCAGCCGTCGAGGATCGAGCGGCGTCTGCGACAGCCAGGCGCTGACGCGCTGCGCCATGATGTCGGGGTCCCAGGCGACCGGCTCGTGGCGGCCGGAGAAGCGGATCCACTCGTCGATCAGGCTGCGCGCATTGGAGCGCGACAGGTTCATGTCGGTGGCGCGCAGGTGGCGCAGCCAGCCGAAGGAATGGAGCTGGCGCGACCATTCCTCGTTGGGCGGCTCGGCGTCGAAGACCGAGAAGCCCTCGACGTCGACGCCGTCGCCGAAGAACACCCAGCGGCCGGCATAGATGTCGAGCGCCACGGTGGGGTCGGCGGTCCTCAGGTCGATGGGCGCGATGAGCAGCCGCTCGGGCACGGCGCCGGCATAGCGCCAGCGATAGAAGATGCTGGCGTGGAAGCGATGCGAGAGGGTGCGGATGACGGCGCCGGCGGCAAAGCGCATCTGCCGACCTTGACCGGACGCCGATCCGATCGCCATCGTTGTGCTTCTCCCCTTCGAAACCGGCCGGCGCTCTGCCCGAATCGCTGCCGCCGGACTATCGCCCTTTTCCGTCCTTCCGGGCAAACGGATCAAGGCTTCATCCCTTTTGCAGGCGCATGACGAAAAAGCCGTCCATGCCGGGCGGAACGCCTGCACCGGCATGGTGGCAGGGGAGTGTCCTGACCGTCCCGGCGGCCGTGACGCGCGGCCGGAGGCCGCCGATCTCGGCGGCGGTGACCGGCTTCAGCGTCAGGCCGTTGCGCGTCGCGCGCGCCGGAGAGCTGCGCCTCGCCTTCCTCCGGTTCGAGCGAGCAGGTGCAGTAGACGAGCGTGCCGCCCGGCCGCAGCATGGCGGCGGCGCGGTCGATCAGCCGCGCCTGGACCTTGGCGAGCGTCGCGATGTCCTCCGGCGTCTTCAGCCAGGAGACGTCCGGATGGCGGCGGATGGTGCCGGTCGCCGAGCATGGCGCGTCGAGCAGCACGGCGTCGAAGGGTTCGGCCGGCTGCCAGTCGAGAATGTCGGCGGCGACCGTCTCGGCGGTGAGCTTCAGGCGCGCGAGGTTGGCCGAAAGCCGCTTCAGCCGGTTGGCGGAGATGTCGACGGCGGTGACGTCGGCGCCAGCGGCAGCAAGCTCAGCGGTCTTGCCGCCGGGCGCCGCGCAGAGATCGGCGACGCGCCTGCCGGCGACGTCGCCGAGCAGGCGGGCGGGCAGCGCCGCCGCCATGTCCTGGACCCACCAGGCGCCCTCGGCGTAACCGGGAAGCTGCTCGACGGCGACCGGCCTCGGCGAGGCGCACGGAGCCGGTGGCGGTGACGCCGCCGCCGAGCGTCTCCGCCCAGCCGGCGGGATCGTCCTTGACCGAGAGGTCGAGCGGCGCTTCGCCGAGATGGGCTTCGGCGATGGCGCGCGCGGTCTCCTCGCCATAGGTCGCGCACCAGCGGTCCCACAGCCAGTCGGGCGCATCGAGCCTGGCGGAATCGATATAGGCGAGCAGCGCGTCGCGCTCGCGCGCGATGCGCCGGAGCACGGCGTTGGCGAGGCCCTTGAGGTGGCGCGCCTTGGGATCGGCGGCGATCTGGTCGATGGCGAGCGACACCGACGCATGGTCGGCGACCTCCATGAACAGCACCTGCGTCACCGCGATCTCGAGAACATGGAAGAAATCGCGCGAGCGCGGCGGCTTCTTTTCGATCAGCCGGTCGAGAAGCGCGTGGACCTCGCCGTGGCGGCGGAGCGCGGTGGAGGCGATGGCGCGGGCGAGCCGCCGGTCGCGGTCGGGGAGCGCGCGCAAAGGCGCGGTCGCTGTCGAGCAGCGCGTCGAGCGGCTGCCGGCGGTCGAGCACGCCGGCCAGCAGGCCGGCCGCGGCGTCCCGGGCGGCGAGGCCGGCCGGGTCTCTCTGGTGGGTGGATTGATTCATCAGCTCAGTGGGTTACGCCACGGACCGCCCATCGGCAAGCCCGCCAGCGTTCTATCCCCACGGCCCCCGCGGGCGGCCGGTGGTGCCGACCCGGGGAACGGCAACCGAGGGCCGCGCGGCGCGCGTGGCCGGGCGGCCGGGACTGGCGGCCGGCGCGTGCCGGCCGCCGCGCCATCTCCATCAGCGCGGCGATGCGGTTTTCGGTCGCCGGGTGGGTCGAGAACAGGTTGTCCATGCGCGCGCCGGACGAGCGGGTTGACGATGAACAGATGCGCCGCCGCCGGGTTCTGCTCGGCCGCAACGTTGGGGATGCGCCGGGCGGCGTTGGCGATCTTGGCGAGCGCCGAGGCCAGCGCCTCCGGACGGCCGCTGATCTCCGCGCCGGCGCGGTCGGCGGAATATTCGCGCGTGCGGCTGATCGCCATCTGCACGATCATCGCGGCGATCGGCGCCACCAGCGCGGCGATGAGCACGCCGACGATGCCGAGCGGATTGTTGCGGTTGCCGCCGAAGCCGCCGAAGAACAGGCCGAAATTGGCGAGCATGGAGACCGCGCCGGCGAGCGTCGCGGTGATCGTCATGGTCAGCGTGTCGCGATTGCGCACGTGGCCGAGTTCGTGGGCCATGACGCCGGCGATCTCGTCGCGACCGAGCATCTGCAGCAGGCCGGTGGTGGCGCAGACGGCGGCGTGCTCGGGATTGCGCCCGGTGGCAAAGGCGTTGGGCTGCGGATTGTCGGCGATGTAGACGCGCGGCATCGGCAGGCCGGCGCGGCCGGCCAGATCGCGGACGAGGCCATAGAACTCCGGCGCGCTGCGCTCGTCGACCTCGCGGGCGCGGTTCATCGACAGCACCAGCTTGTCGGCGTTCCAGTAGGAGAAGAAGTTCATGCCGGCGGCGACGACGAAGGCGATCATGGCGCCGCCGGAGCCGCCGATCAGGAAGCCGACGCCGACGAAGAGGGCGGTCAGCGCCGCCAGAAGCATGCCGGTGCGAAGCGTATTCATGGGACTTGCCGTAACGTCTCCGTGTCGCCCCCTGCGGGTTCGCTACATGTCGGGAGACAGGCGGCCGGCGCGCAAGGGAGTCGGCGCGCCGGACCGCGCTGTGTCGACTCGCGCCGCGGGTAGTCGTGGTCGGACAATCCATGGTATATTGTCTGTTGACCGATCTTCCCTTGCTGGGCGCGATAGCGAGTATCAGGAAGATATTCCTGCAAATTCGCGCAAGGCGCCGGCATGGCGGGCGCTCAGAAGGCTCTGGTGTGCGGGGCTGCTGCCGTGGCCTGGTCGCCGGCTCCGCCGGGGCCGACGGCCGGCGAGCGGCTGGCCGGACCCTTCGTCGCCAATGTGACGGCGGTGATCGACGGCGACACGCTCGCCGTCGAGGTGCCGGTCTGGCTCGGCGTCGACCTCACCACCAAGGTGCGTCTGAGGGGCATCGATGCGCCCGAGCTGCGTGGGCGCTGCCCGCAGGAGAAGGACCTCGCGCTGGAGGCCAAGCAGCTATCTCGCGCGCGAAACGACCCCGCAGGTGACGCTCACCAATGTCGCAGGCGACAAGTATTACGGCCGGGTCGAGGCGGATGTGACGACCGTGCCGGACGGGCTGAACCTCGCGCGAGGCGATGCTGGCGAGCGGTCTGGCGCGCCCCTACGACGGCGGCAAGCGCGGCAGCTGGTGCGGACTGGCCGCGGCCGGCGGCTGAGGCTGGCTGACTTCGCGGCCGCCGGCAGCGAGGCGGCGCGCGGCCGCCCGCCGGCTCCGCGTCGATCACGCCGGGAGCGTGCTTGTTCTGCCGGTTGGCGATCAGGTCGTCGATCACGCCGGGATCGGCGAGCGTCGTGGTGTCGCCGAGATTGGAGAAATCGTCCTCGGCGATCTTCCTCAGGATGCGGCGCATGATCTTGCCCGAGCGGGTCTTGGGCAGGCCGGGCGAGAACTGGATGAGCTCCGGCGCGGCGAAGGGGCCGATCTCGTGGCGCACCCACTGGATCAGCTCCTTGCGCAGCTCGTCCGACGGCATCTCGCCGTGCATCAGCGTGATGTAGGCGTAGATGCCCTGGCCCTTGATCGGCGTGGGGATAGCCGACGACGGCCGCCTCCGACACCTTCTCGTGGGCGACCAGCGCCGATTCGATCTCGGCGGTGCCGAGGCGGTGGCCGGAGACGTTGATGACGTCGTCGACGCGGCCGGTGATCCAGTAGTAGCCGTCCTCGTCGCGGCGGCAGCCGTCGCCGGTGAAGTAGTTGCCGGGATAGGCCATGAAATAGGTGTCGACGAAGCGCTTGTGGTCGCCGTAGACGGTGCGCATCTGGCCCGGCCACGAATCGGTGATGATCAGGTTGCCGGCGCCCGGGCCGTCGATCGGCGTGCCCTCGGCATTGACCAGCGCCGGCTTGACGCCGAAGAACGGCCGCGTCGCCGAGCCCGCCTTGAGGTCGGTGGCGCCGGGCAGCGGCGTGATCATCATGCCGCCGGTCTCGGTCTGCCACCAGGTATCGACGATCGGGCAGCGGCCCTCGCCGACGACCTTCCAGTACCACTCCCAGGCTTCCGGATTGATCGGCTCGCCGACGGTGCCGAGCAGCTTGAGCGAGGCGCGCGACGTCCGCTTGACGTAGTCGTCGCCGGCCCCCATCAGCGCGCGCAGCGCGGTCGGCGCGGTGTAGATGATGTTGACCTTGTGCTTGTCGACCACCTCCCAGACGCGCGCCGGCGTCGGCCAGTTGGGCACGCCCTCGAACATGAGGGTGGTGGCGCCGTTGGCGAGCGGTCCGTAGACGATGTAGCTGTGGCCGGTGACCCAGCCGACGTCGGCGGCGCACCAGTAGATGTCGCCGTCGTGATAGTCGAAGACGAGCTGATGGGTCAGCGACGTCCACACCAGATAGCCGCCGGTGGTGTGGAGCACGCCCTTCGGCTTGCCGGTGGAGCCGGAGGTGTAGAGGATGAACAGCGGGTCCTCGGCGCTCATCTCCTCCACCGGGCAGTCGGCGCAGACGCTGTCGGCGAGCTCGTGGTACCAGAAGTCGCGGCCGGCATGCATGGCGACCTCGCCGCCGGTATGGCGGACGACGATGACCTTCGCGTCGCCGAGCGACTTGTTGAGCGCCTCGTCGGTGTTGTGCTTGAGCGGCACCTTGCGGCCGCCGCGCAGGCCCTCGTCGGCGGTGATGACCAGGCTCGACCGGCAGTCGTCGATGCGGCCGGCAAGGCTGTCCGGCGAGAAGCCGGCGAAGACCACCGAATGGACGGCGCCGATGCGCGTGCAGGCGAGCATGGCCACCGCCGTCTCGGGGATCATCGGCAGGTAGATGGTGACGCGGTCGCCCTTGCTGGACGCCCATCTTCTTCAGCACGTTGGCGAAGACGCAGACGTCGTGGTGGAGCTGCCCGTAGGTGAGCGTGCGCACCGCGTCCTTGGGGTCATCCGGCTCCCACAGGATGGCGACCTGGTCGGCGCGCTTGGCGAGATGCCGGTCGAGGCAGTTGGCCGAGACGTTGAGGGTGCCGTCCTCGAACCATTTGATGGAGACGTCGGGCGGCGTGTAGGAGGTGTTCTTCACCTTGGTGAACGGCTTGATCCAGTCGACGCGCTGGCCGTGCTCGCGCCAGAACCCTTCCGGGTCGTCGACGGAGCGCTTGTACATCTCCAGGTACTTCTGGTTGTCGATATAGGCGCGCTGCTTCCATTCGGCCGGAACCGGATGGACGGTAACCTCTGACATGCCCTTCCTCCCGAACTTCGTGACCCGGCTTCCGCCGGGTTTAGACCAGTTATAAGCGCGGTGACACGGGGGGATGCAAGCCTTACGATCGTGCGCGGGCTGCCCGCGCCCGGCCACCCTTCACAATTGTCAAGCTGTGACACCGGCTCCCGGCAAGCCTGATGGATTTACAGCCTGTAAAGGCGGACGACAGCGCCTGCGGCAAGCGCTGCCCGAAATGCCACGAGAAAGTCACCGCGGCAGGGCATCCTGGGAGTCGCCGGCCGGGCCCACGGGAACAGCCGGAGCCGCAACGGGTTGACTGGCTCGGTTTGGAAAGCATCGCAGGCGCACTTCATGCAGACGTCACGCATCCAGAGCATCGATTTCTGGCGGGGTGTGGTGCTGGTCACCATCTTCGTCGACCACGTACCGGGCAATCCCCTGTCCCATCTGACGACCCGCAATTTCGGCTTCTCCGATGCGGCCGAGGCCTTCATCTTCCTGTCCGGGCTGGTGCTCGGATACGTCAGCTGGCCACGCCTCCGCGATGGCCGGCTGGGCGGCGTCGTGTGGCGCTGCCTCAAGCGCGCCGGCCAGCTCTATCTGGTCCAGGTGGGCCTCAGCGTGACGGCCGTGGTCCTCTTCGGCCTGGCGTTCCTCGTCGGCGGCGGCGACGGCATGATCACCGCCGACAACCGTGCCTTCTTCTTCCAGCATCCCGGCGGCGGCCTCCTCGGCCTGCTGCTGCTCAGCTACCAGTTCGGCTATTTCAACATCCTGTCGGTCTATGTCGTGCTGATGGTGATGGCGGCGGGTTTCTTCGTTCTGCTGGCGCGCAGCGCCGTGCTCGCCTTCGCCATTTCGGCCGCGCTGTTCGTCGCGGCGCGGCTCGGGCTGATGCTGCCGAGCTGGCCGGTGCCCTACACCTGGTTCCTCAACCCCTTCGCCTGGCAGTTCCTGTTCCTGCTCGGCATCGGCGCCGGCGCGCTCAGGCGCCAGCGGGCCGCTGCCGCATTCGCGCGCGCCTGTTCGTCGCCGGCTCCGCCTATCTGGCCTTCGCCCTCGCGGTCGCCACCGGCGTCTTCGGCGCATGGCCGCAGATCAACGCGGTTGTCGGGCCGTTCCTTGAGTCCGACAAGGGCATCCTCGGCGTCGCGCGGCTCCTGCATTTCCTGGCGCTGGCCTATGTCGTCGGCCAGAGCGGGGCGGGCGACATGCTGCTCCGGCGGATGCCCGGCGCCGACCGGGTTGCGGAACTCGGCCGCCACAGCCTGGCCATCTTCGCCGCCGGCTCGGTGCTGAGCGCGGTCGCCCAGGTGATCCTGCGTCTGGCGCCGCCGCGGGCCGCCGCTCCACTGCTGGTCGACGGCCTCGGCCTGGTCCTGGTCGTCGGCGGCATCGCGGCGATGGTCGCGGTGGCGCGCTTCCTCACCCGCCGGGCCGCGGCGCTCGACATGGAAGATGCAGCCGACGCCGACAATGGCGGCGACTATGCGCCGGCAGCGCCAGCCCCGTAGCAGAGCCGGGCGGCCGGGGCGGTGACCGTCACAGGCCGCCGAGCTTGCAGACGCGCTTCCATTCCGCCTCGGTGACCGGCTGGACCGAGAGGCGCGAGAGCCTGACCAGCGCCATCTCGGCGAGCGCCTTGTCGGCCTTGACGGCGGACAGCGTCACCGGCTTCGGCAGCGGCTCGACGGCGGCGATATCGACGCAGTCCCACTTGCCCTCGCCATCGGTCGAATCGGGATGGGCTTCCTTCACCACCACGACGATGCCGACCACCGCCTTCTCCTCGCCCGAGTGATAGAAGAAGCCGCGGTCGCCGGTCTTCATGGCGCGCATGGCGTTGCGGGCGGTGAAATTGCGCACGCCGTCCCATTCCTGTCCGCCCTTGCCCTTTTTCACCTGCATGTCCCACGACCACGTCTCGGGCTCGGACTTGAACAGCCAATAGGCCATGGCGGCGCTCCCTTTTCGCAAAGGCTAGAGGCGGCGGCAGGCGCCGTCCAGAGGCTCCCCGCGGACAATTCGCGCGTTGCCTGTCGCCGAGCGGGTCAGGCTTCGGCGTCGTCCGAGTCCGGCGCCAGCGTGCGAATCAGGGCAAGCACCTTGCGCTTGACGTGATCGTCGTCGATGCGCGACAGCGCCCGGATGATCTTGTGATCGAGCAGTGAGGGAAGCGAACCCGGGGTGGCGAAGTTGACGGCGGCCGAGCCGGTCTCTTCGGCACCGCCGTAGAGCTCTTCAACGCCGACCCTCAGCACGCGCGAGATTTCGAAAAGCTTGCTGGCGCTGATGCGATTGGAGCCGTTCTCGTACTTCTGCACCTGCTGGAAGGTGATGCCGAGTTCGTGCGCCAGGTTCGATTGCGAGAGACCCTGTCCGGTGCGCAGCGTGCGCACGCGCAGTCCGACAAGACGATCGATGGGATGAGGGTGCTTGCTGGTCATGTTTTTCCCACGGCTGTGCAACCGGCCGTAGCTTGGCACAGGTTCCGCACGAAATCAGGAAGTTTATAGCGCCAAGGACGCAACTGAGGACAAGCACAGATTGAATAAGCGACGACCACTACCGCAAATGTCCCCGAGTCGCCACATTCGATCAACGAGGATTTGACGTGCAACGGTTTGCTGCTGCAAGAATAACGGTGGGAGCGGGTGGGCATGGTACTCGGTGTTGAGTCATCGGCAGCGAATTTCGCACATAATCTCGCGCGGCTCTGCCAACGCGAGGAGAGCATTGCGGCTGTCTGCCGCGGCACCAAGATCAATCGTCAGCAGTTCAACCGCTATCTCGCCGGGCAGACGATTCCCAGCATTGCGAACCGCCGGAAGATCTGCCGGTATTTCAACATTTCGGAGGCGGAGTTGTTCCGCGCCCCCGGTGCCGGCGGAACGGCGACGGGACCCGCTGCGATCCTGCCGCGTGCGCGCAAGCCGCCGTGGTCGCACGCCGACGTCGGGGCGGTCCTCAGGCTGCTCTATTCCGACTCGCGGCCGTCGATCGCGCCGGGCATCTACACGGCTCACTTCTCGCAGTTGCGTGAACGCGGCAGTGTCGTCCAGTCGACCATCGTCATCCGCAACGACGGCAATCTGACCACCTTCCGGCGCCTCACCGGCATGACCGAGCGGCGGGGCTCGTGGTGGGGCCAGTTCCTCGGCGACCACCGCGGCGTGGTCATCGAGCGCGCCCACTGGCTCTATTTCGTCGGCCTCAATGCCCGCGGCGTGCTCGAGCCGAGCCTGCTGGTGCTGCGCTGGCTGCCCGGCGCGCGCCCGATGCTCGGCGGATACGCCTCCATCAATGCCACCGGCGGCCCGGCACCGGTGGCCGCCGTGGTGAGTTCCGTCCGGGCTGTCGTTGAGAAACGCGATGCGCGCCGCGCACGCCTATTCGGTCGATGACCCGACGCTCGATCCGCTGGTCCTCGAGGCGGTCGAGGAACAGGCGCGCCTGCTTGCGTCCAAGACGGCGCGGCCCAACCTCAATGTCCGTCGGCGCGACAAGCGCCCGGCGACCGTCGCCTGAACCGCTAAGCCCGGCACCAAGCCCCGCCCGAACGACGGCGCGACCTCAGGACGATTTGTCCGCAAGGCATTCCGTGATATGCGGCGGCCGCACATCCTCCCGCCGCAAGACAGACGATCCGCCATGGCCATCAAACCGGCATCCACGCCTCTTCCCGACCGCGTGACCCTGCGCCGCGCCCTCATCTCGGTCTACGACAAGACCGACCTCGTCGAGTTCGCCCACACGCTCACCCGCCGCGGTGTCGAGTTGATTTCCACCGGCGGCACCCGTGCCGCGCTCACCGCCGCCGGCATCGTCTCGCGCGACGTCAGCGACGTGACCGGCTTCCCCGAGATCATGGACGGCCGGGTGAAGACGCTGCACCCGGCGATCCATGGCGGCCTGCTCGGCGTGCGCGACGATGCCGGCCATGCCGCCGCCATGGACGAGCACGCCATCGCCGGCATCGATCTGCTGGTGTCGAATCTCTATCCGTTCGAGGACACCGTCGCCGCCGGCGCCGACCAGCGCACCGTGGTCGAGAACGTCGATATCGGCGGCCCCGCCATGATCCGTGCCGCCGCCAAGAACCACGGCTACGTCGCCGTGGCGGTCGACCCGGCCGACTATGCCGCGCTGACCGCGGCGCTCGACGCCAACGACGGCGCCACCACGCTGGAGCTGCGCCGCCGCCTGGCGGCCAAGGCCTTCGCCCGCACCGCCGCCTACGACACCGCCATCTCCGGCTGGTTCGCCGAAACCCTGGCCGACCCGCTGCCCGAATGGCGCAGCTTCGCCGGGCGCCTGTCGGAGGCGCTGCGCTATGGCGAGAATCCGCATCAGATGGCCGGGCTCTACCGTACCGGCGACAAGCGCCCGGGGGTGGCCACCGCCCGCCAGTTGCAGGGCAAGCAGCTCTCCTTCAACAACATCAACGACACCGACGCCGCCTACGAGCTGGTCGCCGAGTTCGATCCCGGGGTCGCCGCCGCCGTCGCCATCATCAAGCACGCCAATCCGTGCGGTGTCGCCACCGGCGCCTCGCTCGCCGAGGCCTACCGCAAGGCGCTGCGCACCGACCCGGTCTCCGCCTTCGGCGGCATCGTCGCGCTCAACCGGCCGCTCGACGCGGAGGTTGCCGGCGAGATCGTCAAGGTCTTCGCCGAGGTCGTCATCGCCCCCGGCCTCTCCGAGGACGCCGCCGCCATCCTCGCCACCAAGAAGAACCTCCGCCTCCTCGTCGCCGACGGCCTGCCCGATCCGCGCTCGCATGCGCTGACCGTGCGCTCGGTGGCCGGCGGCCTGCTGGTCCAGGACCGCGACTGGGGCATGGTGGCGGAGAGCGACCTCAAGGTGGTCTCGCAGCGCCCGCCGACGCCCGCCGAGATCGCCGACATGCTGTTCGCCTGGCGCGTCGCCAAATACGTCAAGTCGAACGCCATCGTCTATGCCAGGGCCGGCGCCACCGCCGGCGTCGGCGCCGGCCAGATGAGCCGCGTCGATTCGGCCATGATCGCGGCGCGCAAGGCCGAGGAAGCGGGCCGGATGGCCGGCCTCGACCATTCGCTGGCGACGGGCGCGGTGTGTGCGTCGGACGCCTTCTTCCCGTTCGCCGACGGGCTGATCGCCGCGGCCGAGGCCGGCTGCACCGCGGTCATCCAGCCGGGCGGCTCGATGCGCGACGAGGAAGTGATCAAGGCCGCCGACGAACGCGGCCTCGCCATGGTCGTCACCGGCATGCGCCACTTCCGCCACTGACCCGGCGCAGGAGAAATGTGACGCCCGGTTCCGTCCGCCTGCGTGCACGACGAACGGCCGTCGCCCTCAGGCACCCGTGCTCTCGGCGAGTGCGGCGGCCATCCGCTCGAACACCCCCGCCCAGTCCCGCAGCCGGGTCTGGTGGAAGTGGCGCATGGTCGGGTACCACGGCGAATCGCTGCGGCCGACCATCCAGCGCCAGTCGGGGTAATCGCGCTGGGCCACCCACACCGGGCGGCCGAGGGCGCCGGCGAGGTGCGCCGGAGCCGAATCCGACACGATCATCAGGTCGAGATTGGCCATCACCGCGGCCATCTCGCGGAAGCCGTCGGGATTGGCGACGAGTTCCTCGCCGAGCGTTTCCACCGCCATGCCGTCCGGCAGGGACGTCAGCTGGTCGAGCCCGTAGACCGCCTGGACGCTGACCAGCCGCACGCCCGGCACGGCCGCCAGGGGCGCGAACGCGGCGAGCGGGATCGAGCGGAACTGGTCGCTGCCGTATTCGGCGTTGCCCTGCCAGCTGATGCCGACCTTGAAGCCGGCAGAGCCGAGACGCGCCGCCCATTTGGCCACCCGCGGGGGGTCGGCGGCAAGATAGGGCACCTCGCGCGGGATCGCCGCTTCGCTGTCGGACCGGAAGACGAAGGGGAGGCTCATCAGCGGCGCCTGATAGTCGAAGCCCGAGCGCATGCCGATGTCGCTGCTGACGTCCATGTCGGGGAAGTTCGCCGCGAACAGCCGGCGCAGCGATTCGTGCACCACCATCGACACGCGTGCGCCGCGGGCGGCGACCAGCGGCGCATAGCGCACGAACTGGAGGGCATCGCCGGCGCCCTGCTCGGAATAGAGCAGCACCTTCTTGCCGGTCACCTCCTCGCCCCGCCATAGCGGCGCCGCCCCGAGCAGCTGCGGCCGGCTGAACGTGCGGGCCTTCAGCCGCCACTCGTGTTCGGCCCAGCCGGACGCGTAGTCGCCCATGGCGAGCAGGACGAGGGCGCGATGATGGCGCAGGGCGGCATCGTCCCGATTTGCGGCGATGGCGTTGTCGTAGGCCGCCAGCGCATCTTCGAGCCGCCCGACGTTGCAATAGGCGACCGCGCGGGTGTGATGCAGCGTCGCGCCGGACGCGCCAAGGCGTTCGGCCAGATCGAGGGCCTTCCACGTCTCGTCGAAGCGGCCGAGCTGGGCCAGCGCCATGCCGCGCGCCAGATGCGCCTCCGCGCTCTTCGGTACCGCCGTGCTGGCCGCCTCCGCCGCCGCCAGCGCATCGGCGAAGCGCTTCTGCTTGGCCAGCGCATGGGAGCGGCCGATGCGCGCGCCGACATCGCCCTCGTCGCGGACCAGCATGGCGTCGAGAATCGCCAGCGCCTCGTCGGCGCGGTCGGCCTCGCGCAGGATCGCCGCCTTCGCCAGCAGCGCGTCGCGGTTGTCGGCGTCGATCGCCAGGACCGCGTCGATTTCCGCCAGGGCGTCGGACACCTGGTTGAGCTGGGCAAGGGCGTTGGCGGCGCCCACATGCGCCGCGGCGTATCCGGAACGCAGCGCCAGCGCCCGGCGGAAGTCGGCGAGCGCGTCGACCGGCCTGCCCCGGTCCGCCAGCGCCGTGCCGCGATTGACCAGCGCCTCCGGATAGACGGGCTGGACCTTGAGCGCCCGGTCGTAGGCGGCGATCGCCTCGTCGCCACGGCCGAGGTCCTTGAGGATGTTGCCGCGGTTGAAATGGGCGACGGCGTAGCTCGGTCGCAGCGCCAGCGCCTTGTCCGCGGCAGCCAGCGCATCGGCGAGCCGGCCGAGCTCCTGCAGCGCCACGCTGCGGTTGCAATGCGCCTCGGGGAAGGCGGGAACCAGACGAACCGCTGCGTCGAACTCGCGCAGCGCGTCGCGCGGCCGTCCCTGGCGCAGGCGGATGTCGCCCATGATGTTGCGGCCGACCGGGTTCTTCAGCGCCGCACCGCCGCCGCCGGCAAGCGCCCGCGCAGCCTCGTCCAGCCGGCCGGCCTGGATATGCGCCACCGCCGCGGCCAACGTCTGGGCGAGCGCGCTTCCGGCCCCCCGCCCCGGATTTTGCAGGTCGTTGCTCATGCGGCCGGCAAACTAGAGCCTTGGCCCGCCGGAGGGAACCGGCTTCAGAGGATCATCGCGCGCTGCGCGGCAACGTCGCCCGCGGCATCGACCCGGACGATGCCGGCTTCGTCGGCCACCCGGCCGGTGAACGCCGGGAGGCTGGCTGCGGCCATGCCGAGCGAGGTGAAGGCGCCAAGCAGGACCGCGACCGTCAGACCGACGATCGCCGGCAACCACAGCGCGATGGAAAGGGGTGGCCGGCGCCGGCGCGGCGGCAGATCGGTTTCTTCGCTCATTCGTCGCTCGATCGAATGTTCCCCGCAGGCGGCTTCACCACTGCGATGGCCGATCTCGGTCGCGGGTCCCTCATTTGGCCACCGGCGTCGCATTGGGGACGCCCTCGGCGCCCATGTAGACGGCGAGGATGCGCACCGCAACGTCCCCTGTGTTGGTGCCGTTGTGCGGCCAGTTCATCGCCTCCATCAGGCTGTCGCCGGGTCGGTAGGTGTGCGTGCCCTTGTCGCCGTAGTCGACGGTAAGCACGCCGTCGAGCATGTAGCCGAAGAGCGGCACCGGATGCTCGTGCCAGCCGGTCTCGCCGCCCGGCGGAATGGTGACGATGACCGCCGTCACCTTGGCCTTGCCCGCCGGATAGGCGAAGGGCTGGCCGATGATCGTCTCGCTGGTGGCGAGCAGCGGCGTCACCAGGGTCTTGTAGGTGATCGCCTCCTCGGCCGGCGCCGACGCAACCGGCAGCAGGGCGAGAAGGGCAAGAAGCGTGATGCGGAGCATGGGCGCGGGCCTCCCTACAGGCGCCGGGAACGGGTCCGGCGCTCCCCGCAGATAATCGCATCCGCCCTGCGGGCTTGTTAAGATTTCCGCAAAAAGGCCACGCAGTTGCCGCGGGTGCCCTATTTCGGCGCCGCCGGCGTAGGGACGGGCTCCTCCGGGACGTAAACATTCAAGAATATGAATTAGAATGGTCCCCCAACCCATCGCGGAGCCCCTGAAATGAACGCCTTTTCCCGCCTCGCCAGCGCCGCCGCCTTCACCATCGCCCTGATCGGCAGCGCCAGCGCCGGACCGGTCGCCGACTTCGAGACGGCGATGCGCGGCGCCTATGCCGACTATCGCGGCGCCCTCTTCCAGACCAACTCCAACAAGCCCGACGCCGCCGCCCAGGCGGTCGATGCGTTCCGGCAGAAGTGGGCGGCGCTGACCGCGGCCAATCCGGCGGCCCCGCCGCAATATGCCGACGACCCCGCCTATGCCGCGACGCTGGCGAAGGTCGCCGCCATTGCCGACAAGGCCGCCAATGAGGTTGCCGCCGGCGAGCTGCCCAAGGCCCACGAGACGCTGGAGGCGATTCGCTTCGCGGTCGGCGGCCTGCATGAGCGCAACGGCATCGTCGGCTTCTCCGACCGCATGAACGCCTACCACGCCAAGATGGAAGAGGTGCTGGGCAAGGACTATGGCGGCTTCGACAGCGCCGGCCTCGGAGCGCTGCGCGAAGACGCTGCCGTGCTCGCCTTCCTTGCCGCCGACATCAAGGCGCACCCGCCGGTGGAAGCCGCCGACCCCGCTTATGGCAAGCTGCTCGACGCCATGACCGACAGCGTCACGGCCCTCGCCAATGCGGCCCGCACCGGCGACGCGGCAGCGGCCAAGAGCGCCCTCGGCGGGCTCAAGGTGCCCTATTCCAAGCTCTTCCTGAAGTTCGGCTAGGAGCACGCCCCGGGCGTGGCAGTGCGCGCGGTCCGGCCGTCGGTGGCGCCGGACCCGCGCTCCTGCAAGCGGGCGAAGCCGCTCGCCCCGTTGCTCAAAGCCAGCGCCGGACGCGTGCGCAATAGTCTCGGTAGCGGGCTCCGAAGACCGCCAGCATCCGCGCTTCCTCGAACGGAATGACGACGAACGCCATCGTCGCCACCGGCGCAAGCAGCGTCACCAGAGGCCAGACTTCGCGGGACATCAGCGTGGCGCCAAGATAGGCCACGATCAGCGACAGATACATGGGATTGCGCGAAAGCCCATAAGGTCCCCGGGCGACCATGAACGCCGGATCGGCAAACGGCTTCAGCGTCGTCCGTTGAATGAGGAAGCGTGCCGCCAGCGCCAGGCCGAGGCATACGCCGGCCGCCAGGATGGCCGCGCCGGCCCACCGGACCACATTGGCAACGGCAATCGCCGGCAGCGGCGCCAGATGCTGCAGCATGACGCCGGCGCCGAAGGCGGCGGCGAACAGCAAAGGCGGCGGCACCAGCAGAAGGGGACCGGGACGCGGCAGGCTGGGAGCGGGCTGCGGCTGCATGTCGATCTTCCTCACCATGAGAAGCCGGGGCGAGCCTGCGTGAACCCCAGCTGGAAAGCAGGCAAATTCCCCAAGAATCGCTGACTCGGATACACTGGGTAATAATTCAATACAGTAATGGTGTATCGAAATGCCGGATGAAGTCAAGCCCAGGCGCCTCTATCGCTCCAGGCAGCGCGCCATGCAGGCCGAAGCGACCCGCGCCGCCATCCTCGACGCGGCGCAGACCCTGTTTGCGACGGGCGGCTGGGCACGCACCACCATCGCCGCCATCGCCGCGAAAGCCGGCGTGGCGACGGAGACGGTCTATGTCCACTTCGGCAACAAGCGGGCGATCGTCCATGCGCTGGTGGTGGCGGCCATGCGCGGCGCCGAGCCGAACACCCCCTTCATGGACCAGGCCGGCCGCCAGGCCGTGCACGGGCAGAGCGATCCCGGGCACATGGTCGATGCCTTCGCCACCGATCTGGCTGCCGTTCTCGCGCGCGTCGCCCCGGTGCTCGCCGTCGTCCGCGCCGCCGCCGAAGGCGACGGCGACATGCGCGACCTCTATCTGGACCTGCACCGGTCTCGCCGCCGGAACCTGGCGCACTTCGTCGCCATGCTTGCCGGCATCGGCGGCCTGCGCCGGGGTCTGGACGAGCCGACGGCCACCGACCAGGTGTGGTCGCTGGGCAGCCCCGAGCTCTTCCTGTTGCGGACTGCGGTTGCCGGAGAGAGCCCGGCGGCACACCGAGACTGGCTCGCCGACGCGCTGCGGCGCCTGCTCCTCGACGAGTCCTGAGGCCGCGCCGCCGCCGGTGACGCCGGTCACAGACAGCCGGTGGCCCCTGCGGCCACGCACTGCTAGATTGACCGCCCCAAACCGACCGCGGAGGCCATCATGACCGGCTGGATCATCCTTGGCGTGATCGTCGTGATCGCGCTGTTCGGCATCGTCGTCTACAACCGCCTCGTCAGCCTGCGTCAGACCGTCAACCAGTCCTGGTCGGACATCACCGTCCAGCTCAAGCAGCGCCACGATCTCGTGCCCAACCTGGTCGAGACCGTGAAGGGCTACGCCGCGCACGAGCGCGGCACGCTGGAGGCGGTCACCCAGGCGCGCAACGCTGCCGTCGCCGCGTCGAGCCCCGAGGCCCAGGCCAAGGCCGAGAACATGCTGACCGGCGCGCTGCGCCAGCTCTTCGCCCTGTCCGAGGCCTATCCCGACCTCAAGGCCAACCAGAACTTCCTGCAGCTCCAGTCGGACCTCTCCGACATCGAGAACAAGATCGCCGCCTCGCGCCGCTTCTTCAACAACGCCGTGCAGGAGTACAACACCTCGACCCAGACCTTCCCGGCCGTGCTGTTCGCCGGCGCTCTCGGCTTCACCCCGCGCACCTTCTTCGATGTCGACGAGGGCGAGCGCGCCGCCGTCGAGACGGCGCCGCAGGTGAAGTTCTAGTCGCGATCGGCCCGGCGCCCGTGCCGGGCCACTGACCGGGAATCAGGCCTGTGCTCGGCGCCTACGGCCTCAGGACCTACATCTGGAACAACCGGCTGAAGTCGCTCGTCCTGCTCGCCGGCTTCCCCTTCCTGTTGCTCCTCATCTGCTTCGCTTTCGCCCTGGTCATCGCGGCGATGAACGAGCCCAGCGTCGGCCAGGGCATCCAGGATGCCATCTACCTCACGCCCTCGCTCATCCCCGTCGCCTTCGGCGCCGCCATCATCTGGTTCGTCATCGCCTGGTTCGCCAACCAGGGCATCATCGACATGGTCACCGGCGCGCGGCAGGTCGACCGCAGGTCCGAGCCGCGCCTCTACAACCTGCTCGAAAACCTCTGCATCAGCCGCGGCATCACCATGCCGCGGCTGCGGATCATCGAAACCGACGCGCGCAACGCGTTTGCCAGCGGCGTCCGCAAGAACCAGTATTCGATCACCGTCACCCGCGGCCTGATGGACGCCCTCGACGATGCCGAGCTGGAGGCGGTGCTCGGCCACGAGCTCACCCACATCGAGAATCGCGACGTCCAGTTGCTGGTCATCGCCGCCGTCTTCGTCGGCGTCATCTCGCTGGTCGGCGATCTGCTCGTCCGCGCCCCGCGCGCCCTCCTGTGGTCGACCTCGGGACGCAGCAGCGGCGGTTCGAGCGGCGGCAGCGGGTGGAGCTGGGGCGGCGGAGGCTCCTCGCGCGGCCGCAGCCGGAGCAGCGGCGGTAGCGGCAGTGGCGGTGCCGTCATCATCCTCATCCTCATTGCCGTCGCCATCTTCCTCGATCGCCCGCCTGCTCGCCATCGCGCTCTCCCTCGCCATGTCGCGCAAGCGCGAGTTCCTCGCCGATGCCGGTTCGGTGGAGCTGACCAAGGACCCGGACGCCATGATCACGGCGCTGCGCAAGATCGCCGGCCATTCGGAGATCCACGCGCCCGCCCAGATCCAGGAGATGTTCCTCGACCATCCGCGCCAGTCCGGTCTCGGCGCGCTCTTCTCCACCCACCCGCCGATCGAGGCGCGCATCGAGCGCCTTGTGAAATATGCCGGCGGCCACGATCCCGGCCCGGTCGTCGAGGCCCTGCCCGAACCGCCGTCGGCGCAGGCGCCGCCGTTGTCGCCGCCGCCCGCCGCGACCGGCGAGGCCCATCCCTGGGGCGAGGCGCCGTCGGCCCCCGGTCCGTGGAGCGATCCGCACAACTGACGGCGTGCCTGTCGCGGCGCCGGCTGGTAATCTTGCCGCCGCCGGCCTGCGCTCCACATGGCAAGGTGCTGGGAGGGGAAGACGTGCTGATCGGCAAGCCGGGAGCGGCGAAGAGCGCCATCGCCAGGGCCGAGGCCGCCCGCATCGAGGTGCGCGGGCGCGACCTCGTCGACGACCTCATGGGGCGCCTGACCTTCACCGAATACTTCTACCTTCTGCTCACCGGCGACGAGCCGACCGCAGACCAGCGCTACTTCCTCGACCTGCTGCTGGTCGCCATCGCCGAACACGGCCTGACGCCGACGGCGATCGCCGCCCGCATGACCTACGATGCCGCGCCCGAACTCGCTGCAGGCGGCGGTTGCCGCCGGCATCCTCGGCTGCGGGCCGGTCATCCTCGGCACCGCACAGGTCTGCGCCGCCGTGCTCACCGAGGCGCGCGAGCGCGTCGTCACCGGCGAGGATGCCGATGCCACCGTCCTCGCCGTGGCGCGCACCTTCCACGACCGCCGCCAGCCGATGCCGGGCTTCGGCCACCCGCTGCACAAGCCGGTCGACCCGCGCGCCCAGCGCATCCTGGCGCTGGCCGAAGACCGCGGCATCGCCGGCCCGTGCATCGATCTTGCCCGCCGCTTCGAGCCGGTGGTCGAGGCGGTCTGGGGCCGCGCCCTGCCGATGAACGTGTCCATGCCGATCGCCGCCTGCCTGCTCGACCTCGGCTTTCCCGCCGCCGTGGTCAAGGCGATCCCGCTGCTCGCCCGCACCGCCGGCCTGCTCGCTCACCTTGCCGAGGAGCGCGAGCGGCCGATCGGCTTCCTGATGGCGGCCCGCGGCGAGGAAGCCATCGCCTATGATGGCGGCGAGGGCGAATAGGTGATGCTCGCCCCCGCCACCGAGGCGTCCCCCTGGGAGCAGCAGGTCCGCACCGACGACGCCCCCTACCGCCACCAGATCGCCCGCCTGTTCGCCCGTTCGCGCTTCTATCACCGCAAGCTGAGCGAGGCCGGCTTCGACCGCCCCACCGCGGTCGGCGGCCTCGACGCCATCGCCGCCCTGCCGTTCACCGAAAAGAACGAGCTGCGCGCCACCCGCAGCGAGGCTGAGCCGATCGGCACCCATCTCGCGGTCGCCATGAGCGAGCTTGTCCGCATCTATTCGACCAGCGGCACCACCGGCGAGCCCAGCTACGTTCCGCTGACCACCGCCGACCTTGGCGACTGGGCGACCATTTCGGCCCGCTCCTATGCCGCGTCCGGCGTCGGCCGCGGCGACCGCCTGATCGCCACCTACAACATCGGCCCCTTCGTCGCCGGCGCCACCATCGACGCCTTCACCCGGCTCGGTCTCACCGTCATTCCCATCGGCAGCGGCAACACCGACCGCCTGATGGCCGCTGTCCGCCTGCTCAAGGCCGACGCCATCGCGCTGACCCCGTCCTATGCCCTCCACCTCGCCGAATGGGCCCGCGACCACGGCATCAACCCGGCCGCGACCAGCGTCCGCCGTCTGCTGGTCGCTGGCGAACCGGGCGGCGGCGAACCGGCGATGCGGGCCCGCCTGGAAGGCGCCTGGGATGCCGAGGTGACCGAGGCCATGGGCATCGGCGACATCGCCGTGTCGCTATGGGGCGAGTGCCATCACCGCCAGGGCATGCATTTCAGCGGCCGTGGCTTCGTCCATTTCGAGCTGATCGATCCGCAAACCGGCGCCCCGGTGCCGCTTGCCGACGGCGCCGAGGGCGAACTGGTCTACACCCACCTGCGCCACCGCGCCGCACCGCTGCTGCGCTTCCGCAGCCGCGACCACGTCCGCGTCTGGGTGAGCCCGTGCCCGTGCGGCCGCACGGCGCCGCGCGTGCGCTGCATCGGCCGCACCGACGACATGCTGATCGTGCGCGGCGTCAATGTCTTTCCCTCCGCCGTCCGCGAGGTGGTCAACGAATTCGTCCCCGCGGTCAGCGGCGTGCTGTCCATTCGCCCGCGCCTCACCGGCTTCCGCCAGGACCCGCCGCTGAAGGTGATCGTCGAATGCGCCGAGGGCGCGCCCGCCGACGGGCTTGCCGAGCGTATTCGCGCGCGCATCCGCGAGCGGCTGCTGTTCGCCGCCGAGATCGTTCTGGTGCCCTTCGCCAGCCTGCCGCGGTCGAGCTACAAGTCGCACCTCACCGACTGGAGCGAAGCGACGCCCGCCGAGGCATGAGGCACCCGTCGGCGCCTCATGCCGGCGACGAGCGGGCGCACCCGATCACACGTTCACGAACGACTGGTCCTTGACGTAGTCGCGGAAGCCGGCGAGCGGCGCGTTGATCGCCGTCCAGCTCGGCAGCGTCTCGACCTGCTTGATCCAGCGCTCGACGTTGGGAAAATCCTTGAACTGGTCGCGGGTCACCATTCCGCAGGTAATCAGCGCATAGCCGAAGATGTCGGCGATCGTCATCGTCTCGCCGGTGAGATAGGTGTTGCCCTTGCCCAGCCAGTGGTCGTTGAGCACCGTCAGCCACTTTCGCGTATTGGCCTTGCCCCACGCGATGGTGCCCGTGTGGGTGCTGTCGTCCGGCCGCTTGTGGTGCGGATAGATCTGCGGATAGACGACGTTGTAGCCGTAGTCGCGATAGAAGCCGGTGTTGAACCAGTCCATCAGCTCGTTGACCCGCGCCCGCGCCTTGAGGTCCTTGGGATAGAGCGGCAGGTCGTATTTGTCGGCGAGATATTTCATGATCGCCGAGCTCTCGGTGAGCACGAAGCCGTCGTCGTCGAGGGTCGGCACCAGCCCGTTCGGGTTGAGCGAAAGATAGGGTTCGCTGGCATGCTCGCCCTTGTAGAAGTCGAGGGCGACCTCTTCGATCGGCAGCTTGTTTTCCGCGATCAGCGCGCGGATCGGCCGGCTCGTGTTCGATACGTCCAGAATGTAGAGTTTGGCGGTCATCCGTTTCCTCCCCTTCCGCGTCTTGCACGCGGGTTCAACATCGGTCGCCACCGTCAATTATAGCGAATACGGGTTCTTCGGCGAGCGATCCTCCGACAGGCTGCCGCGCACGCGCTTGGTCAGGTTTTCGATGGCGTCGGCCAGGTGCACCTCGGCAATGTTGTAGTCGCCGCGCGCCACCCTGAGCTTGTGCGCCTCGAGCATCACCTCGCCCCACGACACGCCTTCCGGCGGGAAGAAGCGATAGGCGGCGAGCTCGATCAGGAGACCCAGCGGATCGCGGAAATAGATCGAATCCATGAAGCCGCGGTCCTTGACCCCGCTGTGTTCGATGCCGCGTTCGTCGAGTCGCTGGACCGCCTGGGCGAAGGTCGCCCGCGACACCGAGAAGGCGATGTGGTGCACGGCGCCGACGTCGCGCGCGGTCGGCGTCGCGTCCGGCTTGCGGCTCTCCTTGGTGAAGATGGTGATCAGCCGGCCGTCACCGGGGTCGAAATAGAGGTGGCTCTCTTCCGGAACGTCGAGATTGGGCTGCTCGAAGACGAAGGGCATGCCGAGCACGCCTTCCCAGAAATCGATCGAGGTCTGACGATCGGCGCCGACCAGCGTGATGTGATGGACCGCCTGGCTTTGCAATTTTTGCAAGGGTGAGCCTCCCTTTTGTTTCCGATACGCTAGATATAGAGCGAAAGCCGATTGCAATCGACAAGCCTGCCGGCGAGCGAACCGGCGAAGGTCGGGGAGTGATGACGCCAGCAGCAAGCGAGGCACCGGGCGACGTGCCCATCGTCGTCATGGGCGTGGCCGGAAGCGGCAAGACATCCGTCGGCGAGGCGCTGGCCAAGCGCCTTGGCCTGCCGTTCCGCGACGCCGACGAATTCCACCCCAAGGCCAACATCGAGAAGATGTCGGCGGGCATCCCGCTGACCGACGACGACCGCTGGCCGTGGCTCGACGCCATCGGCCGGGCGCTGGCCGATTCCAACGGCCGCCTGATCGTCGCCTGCTCGGCGCTGCGCCGCATTTACCGCGATCGGCTCACCCGCGCCGCCGGACGGCCGGTGATCTTCCTGTGGCTCGACGGCGCCCAGGAGACGATTGCCGCGCGCATGCGGCACCGCCGGCATCATTTCATGCCGCCGAGCCTGCTCGACAGCCAGTTCGAGACCCTCGAGCGGCCGGCGCCGGACGAACTCGCCGTGCGCGTGTCGGTCGAACCGCCGCGCGACCAGGTTGTCGAGGCGGCGCTGGCCGCCCTGCCGGCCGCCCGCCAGCGTGCCAACATGCTTTCCGCCGGGTAAACTTCTGGGCAACCTTTCGCTGTCGGAATGGTCCCACCGGCACCCTGAGTGATTCGCCGGCAGGACATCCGTCAAATGGCTGAGATCATCCAGTTTCCCCTGCGCCGCGCCGAGCCGGACGATGACGAGGCGCTCGACATCGACCTCATCACCGCCGTCGACGTCGCCATCCGCGACCTGCGCGACATCGCCCGGGCGCTGGGCGAGGACACCGTGCGCGAACAGGCGGAGGCCTGCCGGCGCATGCTCGAACGCGCCTTCAGCACGGCCCACTGACCATGGCCAGACGACCCACCGACCCACGCAAGGCGGCCGAAGCCGTCTTCCAGGCCAAGGCGCCGCCGCTGCCCGACCCGGCGGCGAAGCCGGCCACCCTTCCCGGCGTCAAGGAACAGGTGACGCTCCGCCTCGACCGCGACGTCCTCGACCACTTCCAGGAAGACGGCCCCGGCTGGCAGGAGCGCATCAACGCGGCATTGCGCAAGGCCGCCGGCCTCTGAGGCCGGTCCGTCCGCACCTCATGGCGGCGCCGTGCGCGCATGGCGGGCGGCGAGTGCCCGTTCGAGGTCCGGCGTCGCCGCGATCAGTTCGGCCGTGTAGGGGTGGCGCGGATCGCTGAAGACCCGCTCGGTCTCGCCATGCTCGACGATCTTGCCCTCGCGCATGATGAGCACCCGGTCGGTGATGGCGCGCACCACCGTCAGGTCGTGCGAGATGAACAGGTAGGAGACGGCGAAGCGATCGCCGAGGTCGGCGAGCAGGTCGAGGATCTGCGCCCGGATCGACACGTCGAGCGCCGAGACCGCCTCGTCGAGGATGATCAGCGACGGCCGCGTGATCAGCGCCCGGGCAATGGCGATGCGCTGGCGCTGGCCGCCGGAGAACTCGTGCGGGAACTTGTCGCCGTCGGCCGGCGTCAGGCCGACCGCGACGAGCGCCTCGTCCACACGTTTGCGCCGCTCGGCCGCCGACGGCCGGGCGCGGTCGAGGTGGAACGGCTCGGCGATCAGCCGCGCCACGCGATAGCGCGGGTCGAGGCTGCCGTAGGGGTCCTGGAAGACCGCCTGCACATGGCGGCGGAGATCGCGGCGCTGGGTGCCGCGGCTGGCCAGGAAGTCGCTGCCGTCGAGGCGGACGGCGCCGGCGCGCGGCTTCATCAGCGCCAGGATGACGCGGGCGAGCGTTGACTTGCCGCTGCCCGATTCGCCGACCAGGCCGAGGTTTTCGCCGCGCCGGATGGTCAGGCCGACATCGTCGACCGCCCGGAAATAAAGCGGCGCCGCAAACGGCGTCGGCCGCGGCAGGCGATAGTCGAGGACGATGCCGCTGACGTCGAGGATCGGCGTCCGGTGGCCCTCGTCCGGCTGCAGCCGCCGGCTGCGCTGCGAGCGATAGGTCGAGGCCGCCCGCAGCATGCGCGAATAGGGATTGTGCAGGCTGCGGAACAGGCCGACCGTCTCGCCCTGCTCGACCACCTCGCCGTCCTTCATGATGGCGATGCGGTCCGCCATGTCGGCGACCACGGCAAGATCGTGGCTGATGAGGATGAGGCCGACGTCGTCCTCGGCCACCAGCCGCCGCAACAGCTCGAGGATGCGCGCCTGCGTGGTGACGTCGACGGCGGTGGTCGGCTCGTCGGCGATCAGCAGCTGGGGCTTGAGCACCGTCGCCATGGCGATCACCACGCGCTGGCGCTGACCGCCGGAGAGCTCGTGCGGATAGGTGTCGAGCGAAAAGCGCGGCGCCGGCAGGCCGACGCGGTCGAGCGCCGCGCGCGCCATCTCGGCGGCGTCCGCCGGGCTTGCCCGCCGGTGCACGCGCACCGTCTCGGCCACCTGCACGCCGATGGTCTTCACCGGGTTGAGCGCGCTCATCGGCTCCTGGAAGACCATGGCGAGCGTGCGGCCGCGGTGCGCGCACATGGCGCGCTCGTCGAGCGCCGTCAGGTCCGTCGCCGGCGAGCGTCACCGTGCCGCCGGCGACCGCCTGCTCCGGCAGCAGGCGCATGACCGAGAGCGCCGTCATCGACTTGCCCGAGCCGGATTCGCCGACCAGGCCGAGGATCTCGCCGCGGTCGACGCCGAGCGACACGCCCTTGAGGATCGGCGTCGTGCCGACCGAGACGGTGAGGCCGTCGACGGCGAGCAGGCTCATCGCTGCCGCCGCCAGCGCGGGTCGAGCAGGTCGCGCAGCCCGTCGCCGAGCAGGTTGAGGCCGAGCACGGCGACGACGATGGCCAGGCCCGGCAGGATGGCCAGGCGCGGCGCCAGCGCGATCATGGTCTGCGCGTCGGCGAGCATGCGGCCCCAGCTCGGCGTCGGCGGCTGCGTGCCGAGGCCGACATAGGAGAGCGCCGCCTCGGCCAGGATGCCGAGCGAGAGCTGGATGGTCGCCTGCACGACCAGCGTGTTGAGGAGGTTGGGCAGGATGTGCTCGACCGAGATCAGCCACGGCCCCTTGCCGGCGACGCGGGCGGCCAGCACGAAGTCGCGCGTCCACAAGGACAGCGCCGCGCCGCGCGTCAGCCGGGCGAAGACCGGCATGTTGAAGATGCCGATGGCGAGGATCGCATTGACCGCCCCGGGCCCGAGCAGCGCCGTGATCATGATCGCCAGGAGCAGCGCCGGGAAGGCGAAGACCAGATCGTTGACCCGCATGACCACTTCGTCGAGCCAGCCGCGCCGCGCCGCCGCCAGCAGGCCGAGCGGCACGCCGATGCCGATGCCGACGCCGACGGCGACCAGCGCCACGGCCATCGAATTGCGCGCGCCCACCATCAGCATCGAGAGCACGTCGCGGCCGAAATGGTCGGTGCCCAGCCAGTGCAGCGCCGAGGGCGGCTGCAGCCGGTCGGGAATCGAGATCGCCGCCGGGTCGTAGGGCGTCCAGACCAGCGAGACCAGCGCCACGGCGACCAGCACCAGCGTGATGGCGCCGCCGACGAGCATGCTGCCGTGCAGCCGCCGGCCCTGCACGGGCGGCGCCGGCGCGGCGTCGAGCGGCCGCCCGCTCATGCGCGATGCCTTCTCAGGCGCGGGTCGACGGCCGCATAGGCGAGATCGACGACGAAGGTGACGACGACCACCGCGGCGACCAGCAGCATCACGACGCTCTTCACCACGATCAGGTCGCGCTGGGCGATCGCCTGGAACACCAGGCGGCCGAGGCCCGGCAGGTAGAAGACGTTCTCGATGATGATGGCGCCGGCCAGCAGGAAGGAGAACTGCAGGCCGATGATGGTCATCACCGGGATCAGCGCGTTGCGCAGGGCGTGGCGGCGCAGCGCCTGCGGCCGCGGTCAGGCCCTTGGCGCGGGCGGTGCGCATAAAGTCCTCGCGCAGCGTGTCGAGCAGCGCCGAGCGCATGACCCGCGCCAGGATCGAGGCCTGCGGCAGGGCCAGCGCGATCGCCGGCAGGGTCAGCGCCTTCAGCCCGGCGAAAAGCCCCGCGTTCCAGCCGGGAAAGCCGCCGGCCGAGAACCAGTGCAGGCCGAGCGAGAAGACCAGCACAAGCAGCATGGCGAACCAGAAGTTGGGCACGGCGATGCCGAGCTGGGTCGCCCCCATGATGAGCAGGTCGGCCGGCCGGTTGCGCCGGGTCGCCGCGACGATGCCGACCGGAAAGGCGATGGCCACGGCCAGCGCCAGCGCCATCAGCGCCAGCGGCAGGCTGACCCACAGGCGCTGCGTGATCAGCTCGGCCACCGGCACCCGGTAGGTGTAGCTGATGCCGAAATCGCCGTGGACGAAGCCCGCCACCCAGTCGCGTAGCGCTGGACGAGCGGCTGGTCGAGACCGAGCTGATGGCGGAGCGCCGCCACCGTGGCCGGGTCGGCGTTCAGCCCCAGCATGAACGACGCCGGGTCGCCCGGCAGCACCTCCATGACCAGGAAGATGACGATGCTGGCGGCGACCAGCGTCGCGACAAGGGAAGCCGCCCGCGTTGCGACGTAGGATGCCATGCGTCCGTGCCGTCACCGACGGGGCCGGCGCCGAAGCGCCGCCGGCCGCGCGTCCGTGCCTCGTCAATCCTCCCAGGTGACGCCGGTCAGATCGTTGGCCTGGATGGGCGAGTTCGTCCACAGCCCCTTGATCTTGGCGTTCCACACGCCGAGCTTGGGCAGTTCGAACAGGAACACGTTGACGGCATCCTTGGCGATCTGCTTCTGCGCCTGCGCCGAGCAGGTCGATGCGCTTCGCCGGATCGGTGGTCAGGTTGAGCTGGTCCATGAGCTTCTTGAACGCGTCCGAGTGGTAGTCGAAATAGTAGTCGTCGCGGGCATAGATGCCGATGTCCGCCGGCTCGGTGTGCGACACGATGGTCAGGTCGTAGTCGCTTGCCCTTGAACACGTCCGACAGCCACTGCGCCCATTCGACGGGATGATCTGCGCGTCGATGCCGACCGCCTTCAACTGCTGGGCGATGATCTCGCCGCCGCGGCGGGCGTAGGTCGGCGGCGGCAGCTTGAGCGTCACCTTGAAGCCGTCGGGATAGCCCGCCTCCTTGAGCAGCGCCTTGGCCTTGTCCGGGTTGTAGGCATACATGCCGGTGAGATCGACATAGCCCGGATCGGCCGGCGAGAAATGGCTGCCGATCGGCGTGCCGTAGCCGAACATGGCGCCGTCGATGATCGCCTTGCGGTCGATGGCATAGGACATCGCCTGGCGGACCTTGAGGTCGTTGAACGGCTTCTTGCCGTTGTTCATGGCCATGATCGTCTCGCCCTCGGTGGTGCCGACGACGACCGCAAAGCGCGGATCGGCCTTGAACTGGGCGAGCGTCTCCGGCGCCGGGAAGTTCGGGAAGGCGTCGACGTCGCCGGCCATCATCGCGGCGAAGGCCGCCGTCGGGTCGGAGATGAACTTGAACGTCGCCTTGTCGAGCGTGACCGGCGTTCCCCAGTAGTCCGGGTTCTTCACCAGGTCGACATGGTCGCCCTTCACCCAGTCGACGAACTTGAACGGTCCGGTGCCGATCGGATGGGTGGCGTTGTCGGCGGCGCTGTCGGGCGCCACGATCACGGCATCGCCCCAGCCCAGATTGTAGAGGAAGTCGCCTTGCGGGTGCTTGAGCGTGACCTTGACCGTCAACGGGTCGACGACCTCGACGGAGTCGATGGCGGCGAAGAGCTGCTTCTGCGCGTTGGTGCTGCCCGCGCGCGGTGGTGCGGTCGAGCGAGAACTTGACCACGTCGGCGGTCAGCGGCGTGCCGTCGTGGAACTTGACCCCGTCGTGGAGATGGAAGGTGTAGGTCAGGCCGTCGTCCGAGATGTCCCAGGATTGCGCCAGGTCCGGCTGCACGGTGCCGGTCTCGTCGATGCGGGTCAGGCCCTCGAAGATGTTGGCGTAGGTCACCTCGTCGGTCGCCGCGGCGGCGCCCGAGGTCGGGTCGAGGCTGGGCGGCTCGAGCACCATGCCGAGCGTGATGTCGGTGCGCGCGGCGAGCGCCGCGCCCGGCGCCAGCCCCGCCGCAACAAGGGCGGCGAGCGCCGCCAGTCTGAATAGCTTCATCCATGGTTCTCCCTGTCCCTGTGCGGCCAAGCGGCGCCGCAGGCCGTCATGCATGTCCGTAGAGCAGATGATGGGTCGCCAGCGCCATGATCTTAGCGGAATCCACCATGTCGTCGATCACCGACGTATTCGTCCGGCTGGTGGGCGAGATCGAGGATGCCCGGCCCGTAGGCGATGCAGTCCTTGATCCGGCCGATGCGGTCGATGTGCTTCTGGTCGTAGGTGCCGGGCGAGACGACGTAGTCCGGGTCGCGGCCGAGCACCGCGGCGATCGCCGCCGAAACCGAGCGCACCACCGGCGCGTCGCGGTCGGTCATGGTCGGGATCACGTCCCACATGTCGCGCAGCTCGTAGCGGAAGCTGTCGCGCGTCTCGCGCCAGGCGGTCGAGGATGCCGCGCACCTCGTCCTTCACCGCGGCGAGGTCCTCCTCGATGAGGAAGCGGCGGTCGATGACCATGCGGCAGGAATCGGCGACGCAGGCGGAGGGGAAGCCGGAATAGTCCTCGCCCATGCCGCCGTGGATCGAATTGATGTTGATCGTCGACTGGCGGGCCCCGTCGGGCACCACCGGCATCGACGTGCGCCGGCGGCCGAGCGCCGGATAGAGCTCCGCCTCGAAGGCATCGAGCACCGCGCCCATGTGGCGGATGGCGCTGTCGCCGAGGAACGGCATCGAGCCGTGGGCGATGCGCCCCTTGGTCTCGATCTCCGCCCACCACACGCCGCGATGGCCGAGGCAGATGCGATCCTTGTTGAGCGGCTCCGGGATGATGACGTGGTCGATGCGCGGCCGCGCCATCAGCCCCGTGTCGGCGAGATAGGCGACGCCGCCGTAGCCGCCGGATTCCTCGTCGGCCGTGCCGGAAATCTCGATGGCGCCGGGATGGTCGGGATAGAGGGCGAGGAACGCCTCCACCGCCACGATGGAGGTGGCCAGCCCGCCCTTCATGTCGCAGGCGCCGCGGCCGTAGACGCGCCCGTCGCGCACCGCGCCGCCGAAGGGATCGAAGCTCCAGCCGGCGCCGGCCTCGACCACGTCGATGTGGGAGTTGAAATGGACGCAGGCGCCCGGCCGTCTGCCTTCGCGGCGGGCGATGACGTTCCAGCGCGGATAGCGGTCGCTGTCGCCGGGCGTGCCCTCGGCGCGCACGAAGGTCGCCTCGAAGCCGAGCGGCTTCAGGCGCCGGGCGATCAGCTCGCAGCAGTCGCGATAGGCCTCGCCCGGCGGGTTGACGCTGGGGATGCGGATCAGATCCGAGGTCAGCGCCACCAGGTCGTCGCGACGGTCCTCGACCTGACGCCCGATTGCCTCCAGCACCTGACCGCCCTCCCCGCTAGGCTGCGCGCTTAGCCCGCTAAGCTAAGCCAGCCTCGGCATTGCGGCGAGCGCTGTCAATCGCTCCGGCGACCGGTGCGGCCGGGCACGTCAGGCATTCGCCCGCCGGCTGGGTGCGTTCAGGGCTTGCAGAAGGCGCGGTAGAGCGAGCCGATGATCTCGCCGACCTCCGGCCGCGCGATCGAGTAGTAGACGTTCTTGCCGTCGCGCTGCGCCTCGACCAGCTCGTCGGCCCGCAGCCGCGCGAGCTGTTGCGACACGAAGGGCTGGCGAAGCTGCAGCTTCTGTTCCAGCTCGCCGACGCTTTTGCGGCCATCCATCAACAGGCACAGGATGACGAGCCGCGTCTCGTGCGACATCGCCTTGAGGAATTCGCTGGCATTCTGCGCGCTGCCGAGCATGCGGTCGAGGCCGTCGCGCGGGATCGCCTCGTCGTCGTCTGTGGTCGCTGTCATCTGCATGGGCATGTTCTTGAAGTCCCGGGCGCGCTGGCAATGGTTCATAGGCACAGCCGGAAACAAAGTCCAACGAACGGCAACACTATGGCGGGCCCCCGGCTCCGCGGGCTGCGACGCCGTGTCGTGGCGAGATTCGCGCCGTGCCCGGCCAGCGCTCCATCAAGAGCCGAAATCCAGGCGGGAGGACACATTCAAGATTCTGAAATAGACGCCGTTTGGAGAATAATATTGTCTTCCGACCGTGATTCCGGGGCAATGTATTCCGCTTTCCCGGCGATGCCGATGACACCGGTCCCCGGACGGCCGCGCCGGACAGGCCGCTTTTCCGCCCGGCTCAGGCGGCCACGGCCGTCTCCAGCGGGTCGTCTGCGGCGAACCGCCCCGCCACCCGGCCCGCCAGATCGTCGGCCGCGTCGCTTTGGGTCGCCTCCTCTTCCCGGCTCGCCTGGAAGCCGGTGAACTGGTAGCCGAGATAGCGCTTGGCATCGATCACATCGTAGCCAAGCTGGAGCCGCAGCTTCTTGCGCAGCTTGCTGACGTGCCCCTCGACCACGACCTCGTCGACGTTGTCCTCGAACACGCCGTAGACGGCGTTGAAGATCTGCGTCTTGGTCACGCGGCGGTGCGCGTTCTTGGCGAGGAATTCGAGAATGTGGCGCTCGCGCCGCGGCAGCGTCAGGGGCGTGCCGTCGATCTCGATGTCGCGACCGTCGAAGAAGATCTTGAGGCGCTCGCAGCTCACCTGCCGGTATTTCCGGTTCACCCGCCGCCAGATCGCCTCCGAGCGCGCGATCAGCTCCCTCACATGGACGGGCTTGCGCACGACGTCGTCGATGCCGGCGGTGAACAGTTCGAGAGTGGAATCGAGCGAGCGGATTTCCGACAGCGCGATGATCGGAGCATCGGTCCGGCTTCTGATCAGCCGCGGCAGCGTCGGCCGGTCCTCGCATTCGCCGAGGAGCACCGACTGGACCGAATTGATGTCGTCGGCGGATGCCGCGGACAGCCATTCACGAAATTCCACGGGTTGCAGCCCAAGACTGGCAACTCCCTCTCCCCGAAAGGATGCGGCATAGGCGTCCGTCACCTCGTCCCGTTCGTCGACAACGATATGCATAAATGCCCCCGGAAATGGTCCTGTTTCATGCCGGGCTGGCCCATCTTTCCGCGCGCAGCATCGGGCTCGGCTCCAATGGCCGAATCGACACCAAGAAAACGCGGGAAATCCGGGAGTTGCCGGTTACGCGACGCAACGCTGCACGTCGCGAGTTTGGGGCAAATATGGTAAACCAATCGCTAACGGGCGCCCGTGGTCAGGCGCCTCGCGCGTGCGATTTTAGGCCGCAGCGAGAACGGTCTCGATCTTGGCGCGCAGCGTTTGCGAATTGAACGGCTTCAGCACGTATCCCGACGCACCGGCATCGTTCGCCGCCTTCAGGTTGTCGGGCGAGCCGTCGCCGCTCACCAGGATGATCGGCGTCGATTTGAGGGCATCGTCGGCGCGCGCCTGGCGGACCAGGTCGAGTTCGTTGAGAGGGGCCATGTACCAGTCGGAAATGACCAGCCCGTACTTGCGCTGGCGCATCTTGCCGAGCGCCTCCTCGCCGTCGCCGGCCGTGTCGACCTCGGCGAAGCCGGCCCGGCGCAGAAGGTTGCCCATGATGCGCAGCATCGTCTGATAGTCGTCGACGACCAATACCGGCATCGAATAGTCGATTGACATGACGTCCGTCCGCCCCTTCGGCATCCACTACCGGAGCAGACTAGCGCAGGCGGATAAAGGAACCGCGAGGTTGGGCTTTCAAAATGAGGCACCGGCCGTAAGCATCCGCTAACCATCCGGCCTGCCGGATTCACTTGCAGAAGTCGTGCGCCGCCTCTGTCCACGATCCGAATCCGGTGGCCACCATGTTGGTGATCACCGTGCAGACGTATTTCTTCTGCGCCGGGTTGTTGTCCGGCCCGGCATGATAGCGCGCCACGGCAAGCGTCCAGCTGCCCTCCTGGCTGCGCAGCGTCTTCAGGAAGCGGGCGGCGTAGTCGACGTTGGCATGCGGGTCGAACATGCGCTTCAGCGACGCGAATTCGCGCGCCGTGGAAGTGGTGGTTGATCTGCATGCAGCCGATGTCGATCAGCTTGATCCCGGCGGCCTGCGCCGCCTCGAAGCGGCGGATGGCGTCGTCGAGGCTGGTGGCGAAATAGGCCTCGCCGGCAACGTTCATGGCGAGCGGCTGCAGCGAGTCCTTGCGGCCCGACTCGGTCAGGCCGACCGCATAGAGCACGCCCAGCGGCACCTCGTATTTGGCCGAGGCGGCGCGCATCTCGCCCTCGCACGGGTTGGCGGCCAGCGCCTGCCCGCTAGACGTAAAGGCGATCAGGGCCGCGATAACGATCCTGGCGAGGAGCATTCTGGGGTTCCTGGTCGGACGGGGCAAAGCCGTCGGCATCGCGCCGCGCCTGAGGACGCTGGTCCGGGGTCGCCGCGCGCTCGCCGCCGGCCGCGTGGCCCGACGATGCGCCGCTTCCCGCACCGCCGGAGAGCGACTGGCCGGAGCCCGCCGCCGCATCGGCGGGGCGCGGCCCGACCGCGTCGCGCCGGTCGATCTGCACCTGCTGGGCCTCGTAGCCGGCGCGATGCAGCGCGTCGCGGAGCGACGCATCGTCGCGGG
Source organism: uncultured Alphaproteobacteria bacterium (assembly GCA_963784605.1). Taxonomy (GTDB): domain Bacteria; phylum Pseudomonadota; class Alphaproteobacteria; order Rhizobiales; family Kaistiaceae; genus CAVSRC01. The sequence continues at coordinate 118,190 of CAWARW010000002.1, read as the reverse complement.
CCAGCGCCGCGGCCGTCTCGGCGCGCTCGGCCTTGAGCTGGATGCTCACCGTGTTGCCTTTCAGGCTGATGCGCAGGTCGACCTGCCCGTATTCGGGCATGTCGAGCGTGAGCGCCAGCGTGCGCACCGGCTCGGCGGCGGTCGGCTCCATCGCCGTGTCGACGCGCGCCGGCGCGGACACGGCGCCCGCCGTGGCCCGCGCTGCCGCGAGCGCATTGGCGATGCCCGTCGCCACGCCGGTCGTGAGCGGCGCGCTCGGGGCTGACGCCGGCGCCGACGGGCTGGCTGCGGGATTGCCGCCGGACGTCGGCGCAGCGTTGACGGGCTGCCGCTTGTCCTTGGCTTCTGCCGATGGTGCGCTGGGCGTCGACGCCACCGGCCGGCCGTCGTCCCCGCCGGCTGCGTCGCTCTGCGGCTGCGCGCCGGCATCCGGTGCCGCCGCCGGGTCCAGGCGGCTAGGGGCGCGGTGATCGGACGGCGCCTTCGCCGCAGCCGGCTCACCGCTGCGCGCCGCGGCGGTAAGCGGCCGCCAGCCCGCCGTTGGCCGCATGCTCCGGCGACCCTCCGGCGCTGGCGACCCGCCGCGATCCGCACCCGATGGCGCCGCCTCAGGCGCGGGCGTGCCACCGGCGTTGGCGGCACCCTCGGGCGCGATGGCCGGCTTGGTTCCGCCGGCGAAGCCCGCCGGCGCGCGCTGCCGCTCGTAGGCGGCAACCCGCACATCGATCGGCCGGTCGCGGCGCGGCGAGCGAGCGCTCTGCCGGTCCGTCGGCGGCTCCGATGACGTCGTGCCGGTCTGCTGCCGGCGATCGCGGGCGGCCGCTGCCGCCAATGCTGCGGCGGTATCGCCGCGCGCCCAATAGCGGATCGGCGCCGCGTCGCCTTGTCCTTCGCTCGCCGCCGGCTGCGCCGATCGTGCGGCAGCCGTGGCTAGCCCGATTTGGGGCGCGCCGTCCGCCGGCTCCGCCGATCGTGCGGCGGCCGTGGCTAACCCGATTTGCGGCGCGCCGTCCGCCGGCGGCTGGCGCCGGTCCGCGGCCGGAGCATCGCTCGCCGCGCCGCTCGCGTCCTGCACCGTCTTGCCGGCATCGCCCGGGCGGGCCTGCCGCTGGGGCGCCGCATCGTCACGCGCGCGATCCGTCTTGTGGGCGTTGGCGGCGTCCGTCGGGGCATGAGTCGTCTTGGTCGCAGGCGCCGGGGCGGCGGCAAAAGCCACCATCGGCGCGGCGGCGGACGCGTTCGCCGGTGTCCCGTCGTCATCGCCGGCGCGGCCGGCGAGCCCGCCTTCCCGGCGCGCGGCTTGGCCGCTCTCCGCCCGTTCGACATGGCGCCGGCGTCCGCCACCGTCGGCGGTACGTGCGCCGCCGCCGGCCGTCACCGGCGCCGCATCGTCCCCCTGCGCCGCCAGCGCCGCGCCATCGCTTGCCCGGTGCGTGCGCCCGCCATCCTGCCGATCCGTCCGCCGCAGGTCGGCGCCACCGTTGGCGGGCACCGCCACGGCCGGCGTCTGGCCGGCGTCGGAGCGCACCGTCTGCCGGCCGGCCGACGATTTCGCCCGGCCGCCACGCGCCTCCGGGTGCGCTATCCCGACATCGGCGGACGGACCGGCGGCCCTCGCTTTGGCGGGCAGCGCGTCGATCCGATCCGACGGTAGCTGATCGCCAGCCTCGGCGGTGTCCGCCGGCCCGGCATCCTGCCGAACCGGCTCATCGGGCGAATCCGCATCCTGTCGCGCAGGGTCCGCGGTGGTTGCGGTGACCGCCGGCAACCCATCGGCTGCCTGCCTTCCGCCCGCCTCCGCCGGCACCCCGTCGCCGGGGTCCGCCGCTGTCGCATCGCCCGTGGCCGGCTCGCCGTCAGGGCGCTGGCGGTGGCCCCGTGGCGCCACCTCCGCCCTGGCCGTTTCAGCGTCGTCCGGCGCCGTCCCGTCGCCCGACACCGCAACCGGTGGCGCGCCGCGATCGGCATCCGCGGTTTGCCCGACCTGGGCGAACAGCCTGCCGAAGTCGTCGCCTTCGGCGCTGGCATCGCTGGCGCGCCGCCCGGCCGGGCCGGTCCATTCGTTTCCGGTATCGACCGGCAGGTTGAGCATGACGTTCATTGTGCGGTGGCGACCAGATCGGCTGTGGCATCGAGCGCCGCACGGGCCTTCTTGATGATCGGCGCTTCTTCGACGAGCGCGCCGTCGCCGAGCGGCTTGGCGGCGGTGACATTGATTGTCTTCAGGTCGGTGCCGGCGGTGACGCCGTCGAGCGTCACCCGCACCATGTCGTAGAAATCCTGGTCGGAGGCGGACAGGTGGCTGCGGTCGATGCTCTTGATCTCGCCCATCCCCTTGTCCGCCAGTTGCGGCATCGTGGCCAGCGCGGCGGCGTGATAGAGCTTCGCCCGCGCTTCCTGCACCGAACCCGCCAGCGCCAGCCCGCTCGCCCGTTCGGCGGCGAGCCTGGCGGCCGTGGCGCGGCCGCTGACGGCCGAGGCGAGCGCCACCGTCAGATAGAGATCGCAGCGCGATTCCGGCTCGACCATCGCCAGCATGTCGTCGAGTTCGGAGAAATGGTCCTCGCTGTCGAGCGACGCCATGTGGCTGAGCGCGGCAGCGAAACGCACCCGGAAATTGCCCGCGTAGACCGAATGGCGGAAGCGGTCGAGATACTGGCGGGCGAGCGAGCGGACGTCGTCCTCGCTGCGCTGCCGATCGGCGACCAGGAGCTGCCGGCGGATCGCCGCTTCCTCGACCAGCGTGCCCGGCGCCACCAGCCGGGCAACCGCCAGAAGCTGCATGGCCTTGGCCGGGTCGCTGCGCACGACCAGCGCCGACTGGGCGATGGCGACCTGTCCCGCCATGCTCGCCGGCAGGCTGGTCGCCTCGATGTCGGCCAGCAGCGGCGCGGCGGCGTCGGCCTTGCCGCTGGCGTAGTCGAGCACGCCTTCGAGCAGGCGCCGGTCGATCGCCGGCGGCGGGTCGAGTGCGATGAGCGTCTTCAGGATCTCCGGCGGTCCGCCGCTCAACACGTAGGTCACCGCCGCCGCCGCATTGCGGTTGTCCTGCCACACGGTGGGATCGGCGGCCATGAAGGCCTTGTCGATCTGGACCATCAGGGCGCGCTGCGCCGCGATCGCCTGGACGTCGCCGTGGGCCATGCGGTCCTGCAGCGCCTGCAGCGTGCGCACCAGTTCGAACGGTGCGTTGCCCAGCAGCGGGACCGCCGCCAGCGCGGCTTCGTCCCGGGCGGCGCCCGGCGCCCCGTCGCCCTTGGGCCCTTCGACCCTCTGCGGCGCCGGCATCTGCGGCGCCGGCGCGGCCGGCTCGTCGATGAGATATTCGGACGGGTCGCCGAGCAGTCCGTCGGAGCGCTGGACGGTGGTGATCTCCGGCTTGGCGGCGGCGTTCGGCGCCGGCACCGGCGGTGCGCTGGCCGGCGCCTCGGCCTCTGCCGGCATCGGCTCGCCGATGGAGCCCGTCACGGTCCGGTCGACGCCGGGCATGGCCGCGGCAGAGGCGACTGCGGCCGCGCCATAGGGCGGGCGCAGACGTGGCAGCGGCGGCACCCGCACGGCAACGGTGCGGCGGCGCGCCTCGCCGGCGCCGTCCGGCGCCACTGCCGGAGGCAGCACGCTGATCGGCGCCGCCGTCGCCGGCAGCGGCGGCGCCGGCTGCTTCGTGGCGAACAGCGTCGTCAGGAAATCGGCTTGTTGACCGCCGGCGGCCTGCGCACCCGGTACGGCCGAAGCCGACCACAGGAGGGCCACGGTCGCACAGGCGGCAAACAGCCGGTGCCTGGTCATGGCGTCTTGACCAGGATCTCGATGCGGCGGTTTTCCGCCGCATAAGGGTCGGCCGGATTCTTCAGCGCGCGGTCGGCGCGGCCCTCGATGGCGGTGACCCGCGACTGGTCGAGACCACCGCGCAGCAGCGTGTAATAGGCCATCTGCGCCCGCGCCGTCGAAAGCCGCCAGTTGTCGTAGTCCGCCGAATGGAACGGCCGCCCGTCGGTGTGGCCGCGCACGACGATCTCGCCCGGCGTCTTGGCCAGCACCTGGGCGATGTGCTCGATGAGCACCACCGTCTTCGCGTCCGGCACCGCCGATCCCACCCCGAACATGGCGTAATCGGCGTCGTCGGTGAGACTGATGGAGACGCCTTCGTCGGTGGCCGCGACGGCGAGATCGGGCGAGGCCTTGCCGGCCATCATCGGCGCGACCGAACTGGCGATGTCCTTGGCGAGTTCCGTCGACCGTTCGACGGTCGCCGCGGCGATCCCGCCCTTGTCGCTGGCGCCGCCGGCCTTCGCCGCTGTGGCGTTCGGCGCCGCGGCGTCGGCAACGGCCTTCGCCGGCGGGTCGGCGGGCGCCGCGCCCGGCGTTCCGGCGGTCGCATCCGGCTTGCCGGCCTCGGGCGTCGGCTGCCCCTTGCCGGGCTTGCCGGCAGCGTTCGCCCGCGCCGCCGGCAGCGGCACCATCTGCCAGTAGGACGGGTCGAAGGGATCGCGATCGATCTCGCCGCCCGGCATCCCGTCTGCCCGGGCATCGCCGGTGATGGCGTCGACGGTCGTCGGCTGCGTGTTGACGTAGTCCTGTTCGAGCTTGGCCAGCACCGCGTAGGGATCGGCGAAAGCCGCGCGGTCGTTGCCGCCGTTGGCGGGCTTCAGCGCCGCAGCGGCGGCACTGATCTTGTTGAGCGCATCGGCGGCGGATTCGCCGCCCTTGTCCTTCACCGCCTTGTCGCTGGCGCCGCCGGCCTCGACCAGCTTCGCCGCCACTTCCGCGGCCGCGTTGAGCGCCGCGGCGGCCGCTTCCGGGTCGACCGCCTTGGCTGGCTTGGCGTCGGCGTGCCCGGCGGTCAGGTCGATCAGATTGATGGTCGCCCCGGCCATCGGCTTCTGGCCGTGTCCCTTCTCGCCCGACTGATCCTTGTTGTCGACCTTGTTCAGCCCCTTCATTTCGCTGGAGCCTTGCGACATGTGGATCGGGTTGAAGTACTGGGCGATGCCCTTGCGCATCTGGTCGTCGGTGACGCTGATCAGCCACATGATCAGGAAGAAGGCCATCATCGCCGTCATGAAGTCGGCATGGGCGACCTTCCACGCCGAGCTGTGATGGGCGTGCTCTTCCTCTTCGTGCCGGCGGACGATGATCAGCTCGTGGGTCGCGGCTTCAGCCATTGTTCGCCGCCCCCATGTCCGCCATCAGCCGGTCCATCCAGGCTGCGATGTTGGTTTCGACCACGGTCTCGTCGATGCTCACCGAGATGTCGGCGGTATCGCCATCGACGCGGTCCACTGCAACGCCCGTCGGCGCGATGGCCGCCTGCAGCCGCTCGCTCAACGCCGCCGGTCCGCAAATCCTGATCCGCGTGGCAGTCCCGTCGGCGACGAGGGCGGCGACCGCTTCGGTCAGTTCGCCGACCGCGCGTTCGCGGACCGCATGATCGAGGAAGCGCATGAGCACGGCGCCGACCTGGCGCCCGATACGCTCCTCGACGGCCGCGAGGCCCTCGCGCACCTGCTGCGACAGCGCTTCGCCGAGCGACGCCAGGATCTCCGCTTCGCGCTCCGCCAGGCGCGCGTCGAAGGCGGCGCGATCGGCGGCACGGGCGGCATCGAAGGCGGCCTCGGCCGCCGCCAGCGCCTCGGCCACGGCGGCCGCCTGGGCGGCCATCCGGTCTTCCGCCGGCGGCGGCGCCGGCTTCTCGTTGAGCGGACGAAACCCGGCGACGGCGATCTCCGGCGCCGGACCGCTGGCGAAACGCGGCAAACGGAACGCCGCTGCCGTCACCGTCATGCCGCCTCGTCCTGGTGCAGCCATTGCCGCAGGATGGCGGCGGCCTGCGCCTCGTCATACTCGACGATCTGCTCGAGCCGCTTCTGCGGCGAGCGGTTCATGCGCTTGGTGACGTCCTCGATCAGATTGACGTTTTCCTCGCCGTCGGCGGTCGCCATCGGCGCGGCCGTGGTGCCCAGCGTCGGCGCGCGGGCGGTCTCGATCGCCGCGACCTCGGCGGCGGCGATCGCCTTGGGCGACTGGGCGACGATCATGCGCACCGCCGGCCGGAAGCCGAACAGGACGACGACCGCGACGACCACGACCAGGGCCAGCGAATTGAACAGGCTGCCCGCCTGCGCCATCAGCACGCTGAGGAAGCCCGGCGCCGGCGGCGCCTCGCCGAGATCGTTGACGAAGTCGACGGAAGCGACCTTGAGCTGGTCGCCGCGGTCCTTGCTGAAGCCGGAGGCGGCGGAGACGAGCTGCTCGATGTCCATCATCTGGTGTTCGACCGGCAGGGCATCGGCGCCCTGCTTGGCGACGTCGTCGAGCCGGTTCTTGTTGACCAGCACCGCGATCGACAGTCGCTCGACCTTGTAGCCGTCGTGCGCCGTCTCGATCGTGCGCGACGACACCTCGTAGTTGGTCGTCTCTTCGCGCCGGTCGTTGGTCTCGTTGGAGTTCTTGCCGGGGGTTCCGGAGGCATTGTTGTTGGCCTGGTCCGGCAGGTTCTGCTGCACCGACACGGCCGCGTCGCTCGAGGTGTTCTGCGCCAGCGCGTTCTCGCGCACCGTGCGCACCGACCGCTCCACCCGTGACGACGGGTCGTAGATGACCTCGTTGGTGGTCGAGCGGTCGAGGTTCAGCCGCGCCACCACGCTGACCTGGAAGTTGCCGAGCCCGAGGTAGGGTGTCAGCGTGCGCCGCACCTTGTCCTCGATCTCGCGGTTCACCGTCTGCTCGACGATCGCCATCTTGCCGGCCGAAGCGCTTTCGATGTCGTCGCCGGAGGCGAGCAGCGTGCCCTCGGTATTGAGGACGGTGACGTTGTCGACCTTGAGCCCCGGCACCGCCGCGGCCACCAGATGGCGGATCGCCTGGGCGGGGCCGGTATCGGTCGGCATTTCGGTGCGGATGACCACCGACGCCGAAGCCTGCTGCTGCTGGCTGCGCAGCGAGCTGGTGTCCGGCAGGACCAGGTGCACCCGCGCCGCCTTGATGCCGTCCATGCTCTGGATGGTGCGCGCCAGCTCGCCTTCCAGGGCGCGCGTCTTGGTGACGTTCTGCATGAACGAGGTGAGGCCGAACGATCCCACCTTGTCGAACAGGTCGTAGCCCGAATTGGCGCTTTCCGGCAGGCCCTTCTCGGCCAGCAGCATGCGCGCATGGGCCGTGTCGCCGTAGTTGACGGTGACCGTCTCGCCGTCGGCGGCGACGTCGAAGTCGATGCCGGCTTCCTTGAGCGCCGTGCCGATGCGGCCGACGTCGTCGCGGGTGAGGCCGGTATAGAGGACCTGCTGCTGTGGGCGGCCGAGATAGTAGGCGCCGACGCCGAGCACGACCATGATCGCCACGCCGACGAAGGCCAGCGCGATGAGCCGTCGCGCACCGAGACCGACGATGCTGGTCCACAGACGTTCCAAGGCTTCCCGCCCCATCGGCAGCCGCGCTCCCTTTTCGCGCCTCGTTCCATCGGCCGTACGAGCCGCTGGCGAACGCACGCGGCCTGCCGCCAATTTCGAAGGTCAACCTTGCGCGAAGGTTGCGCGGCAAAAACAAAGGGGCCGCGTCCCGAAGGACGCGGCCCCTGACACACAGGAACCGGTGGAGTTGGCGTCCGTTTCGCGACTAGCGGAACAGCGTCAGGATGTTCTGCGTGCTGGCGTTGGCGATCGACAGCGACTGGACGGCCAGTTGCTGCTGGGTCTGCAGCGCCTTCAGCTTGGTCGATTCCTCTTCCATGTTGGCATCGACCAGGGCGCCGACGGCGGTGGTGTTGGCGTCCTGCAGGGCCTTCACGAAGTTCTGCTGCGAGCTGACGCGGTTCTGATAGGCGCCCACCGACGAGGCGGCGTCCGTCACCTGCGACAGGGCCTGATCGACGACCTTCAGATAACCCTGGATCTGGTCGCTCGTGGCCTGGTGATGTCGATGTCGGCGACGCTGATCGCGTCAAGGTCGGTGGAAGCGGCCACCAAGGTGCCCGACGACACCAGACCGAGGTCGTTCGGATCGATGGTGTCGGCGCCGGCATCGCACGCAGCGTCGATGCTGAAGCCCGTCAGCGACAGAAGCTCACATGCACCGGAGTGCCGTTGATGGAAGCCGTGATGCCGGTAATGCCGGCATCGCTCAGCGCCTGGTTGAGGACCGCAACGAGATCGCCATTGCTGCGGATCTTGGTGTCGCTGAGGCCGGCATTGGCAAGCGTGGTCTGATTGATGTTGACCGCTTGGTCGAGCCGCTCGCCGTTCGGCCACATTGAACGAGACCTCGTCGTTGGCCGTTGCGAAATCGACCGCAGCCGCATTGATGGTCGGCACCAAAGAGTTCGCCGCATAGCCGGAGAGTTCGGGTCGATGGTCTTGTCGAGGATGCCGAACTGGCTGGTGGCGTCGCCGTAGAGGCGGATGCTGGTGATGTCGACGTCGATCTAGCCGATCGACAGCTGGTTGTTCGAATCGCGCGACAGCGACGACACGATGGTCTTGCTGAAATCGGTGCTCGAGCCCGTGCTCAGCCAGTTCTGGCCGGAGAAGGAGGCGCCGCCGGCGACCGACTTCAGCTGTTCCTGGATGGAGGCGATGGTCTGCTGGATCTTGGTCTTGTCGACGTTCTCGCCGGTGGCCGTGGTCAGCTGGTTCTTGAGGTCGTTGAGCGCGGTCTTGGCGGCATCGAGGCCGGTATAGGCGGTCGACAGCGTCGAAGCACCGAGGCTGAGCGAGTCGTTGACCGCGCCGAGAGCGCCGTTGTCCGACTTGATGGTGGTGGCGATCGACCAGTAGGCCGCATTGTCGGCGGCCGTGTTGACGCGCAGGCCGGTCGAAACGCGGTTGTTTGTCTGGTCGAGGTTGGTGTTGATGCTCCGCAAGGTCTGCAGAGCAACCATGGCGGAAGTATTGGTCAACAGTGAGGACATGGCGAACCCTTTTTACGTGCCGTTGTCGAGGACATACCGGGCTCTCACCGGTATGGCGGGACGGCCTCATGCCTTTGGTTTCACCGGACCGCGGACACATCTGCCCGCGCAGCCCCAGTCCCAACTCGCCATGCCGGCAATATAGGCGGACGAGTCTTACCAGTTGGTTTCTGGAGTTCCCGTCAGAAATACGATTGCACGAGACCGCCGACGAGCAGGTTCCAGCCGTCGATGAGGATGAAGAAAAGGATCTTGAACGGCAGTGCCAGGACCACCGGCGGCATCATCATCATGCCCATCGACATGACCAGCGTGCCGACGACGATATCGATGATGAGGAACGGCAGCACGATCAGGAAGCCGATCTCGAAGGCACGCCTGAGCTCCGACACCATGAAGGCCGGGATCAGCACCCTGAGGTCGACCTTGTCCGGCGGTATCGCCTCCGCCGCGGCGACCGCGGCACGGTCCGGCGCCACCGCAGGGGCCGCACCGGGTGCCGCGTCCGCCGCCGCGTGGATGCGGGTCACGTCCATGTCCTCGAACAGCTTCAGGTCCTTGGGCCGCACCTGACCGGCCATGAAGGTGCGGAACGGGTCGGTGATCTTGCCGTAGGCCTCCTGCTCGCTGATCTGGTTGTTGAGCAGCGGCTGCACGCCGTCCTGCCAGGCGCGGTCGAAGGTCGGCGACATGACGTAGAAGGTCATGAACAGCGACAGGCTGATCAGCACCAGATTGGCCGGCGTGCTCTGCATGCCGAGGCCGGAGCGCAGGAACGACAGTGCGATGACGAAGCGCGTGAAGCTCGTCACCATGATGAGCAGCCCCGGCGCCACCGACAGCACCGTCAGGACGACCACCAGCTGGACGATGCGCCCGGAGACGCTGCCGCCGTCCGCCGGGATGAGCGCGTCGAGGAGCGAGCCCTGCGCGGTCGCCGCCTGGGCGTGAGCGCTCGCCGCCACGAACAGCAGCGGAATCGCGGCAAGCAGCGTCCGCCCGAACCCGGCGGTCGATCGTGGCGCCATCGCGGAGGTCCCCATCGCCCGGCCCCTACTGGATGACCAGCGTCTGGATCACCAACTCGCTCACCCGTCCGTTCGTGCGCACCGCCGCGCGTTCGTCGAGGTCTTCCAGCAGGTGCTGCAGCGCGCTCGGGCCCTCGAGCTGGGCGATATTGACCGTGCGCAGGTAGGCCAGCATGTCCTGGCGAAGCTCGGCGCCGGTCACCTCGGGGTTTTCCAGCGCGCCGTTCTTGAACACCATCGACGCCTCCAGCCGGATCCAGGTGTCCGCCGGCGAGGCGAGGTTGGTCACCACCGCGTCGAGCGATCTGACCACCGTGTCGCCGCTGTACTTCATGGTGATGACCGGCTGGCCCGCCTCCGGCTTGGCGGCGGCGTCGCGCTTGGCGATGGTCGTCTCGATGGTCGCAGCGGTCTTCAGCCCGAAGAGGATGCCGCCGCCGGCGGCGGCCGCGGTGATGGCGAGGGCGCTGACCGCGATGCCGAGCCATGACGGCCGCTTGGCCCCCTTGGCGGCAAGCTCCGTCTTCTTCAGTTCGACCGGAAAGTCGTCGTTGACGTCGGCGACCGGCTCGTCGTCCTCATCCTCATCCTCGGCCGGGGCCGGCGCCGCCGGCTTCTTCCTGCCGAACAGCCCGGCCATCTACTGCACCTCGCTGAGCTTGCCGCGGCCGCCATACGAGATGCGCGCCTCGGCGATCTTGTCGTAGGCGACCATGTTGTTGTCGGCGATGTCGTAGGGACGCACGATGCCGGCGATGGTCAGCACGCGCACCTCGTGATTGACCCGCACCTCCTGCGATCCGCTGACCAGCAGGTTGCCTTCCGGCAGGACTTCGGTGACCACTGCCGCGATCGACAGGTGCAGTTTTTCCGACCGGTCGATCGAGCCGGCGCCCTGGGCCGCCGCCGCGGCGCTGCCGGTGAGGTCGGCGGAGGCCTTGCCCGTCCGTTCGTCCATGCCGAAGCCGCCCCAGCCGAGATCGAAGGCGAACGAGCCCTTGGCGCTGGCCTGCTTCGAGCGGCCGCTGGTGTTGTCGAACTGCGCCTTGTCGTTGATGTCGATGGCGACGGTGACGATGTCGCCGACCTTGCGCGCCCGCATGTCCTGGAACAGGCCCTGGTTCCTCTTGCTCCACAGCGAGTGCGGCGCGTGGTCGTCCGGTTCGGCGAAGGCCTGTGGCAGGGCGGCGCGTTTCACGCTGAGGCCCTCGCCGACGACCGACAGCGGCGGATTGCCGCCGGTGGTCGAGGTGAGCGGTTGCGTCTGGCAGCCGGCCATGAAGACCGGGATCACCAGGACCGGCAGGAAACGGTTCACGAGCTTCCGTCTTTCTTTGGGGCACCGGTGTCCGGGAGGCCGGCCATGACGTTGGTCAGGCGGGCGGCGGTCACCGCGTCCATCTCGTTGAGGATGGCGCTGGCGATGCGCGGCTGGAGCTTCGACAGGATGGCCGCCGCCGCGTCCTCGCCCATCACCGCGATCTGCTGGGAGGCGGCGTCGGGACGCATCTGCGAATAGATCGCCACGACGCTCTCGTCGGCCCGCTTGAGGAAATCCTGGCGCGTGGCGACCCACTTCTCGTAGTCCGCCCGCTTGGCCTCGAGCGCCGCGATGCGCTCGTCGAGCGCCTTGGTCATCGCGGCCAGCGATTCGGCCTGGCGCGCATAGCGCGCATCGGCCGCCTGATTGGCGATGTTCTTGCAATAGGCGTCGGCGTTGGCGGTGGTGGCATCGGCGGCAGCGGCCGCCGGCTGGGGCGGGCTGGCCTTGGCCGCCTCCGCCGCGCGCGCCGGGCACCATGCGGCGACACCGGCGAACACCGTCAGGCCGGCGACCAGCAGCGCCGTTCGCATCGTCCTCATTGTACAACCAGCTCCGCCTGCAAGGCGCCCGCCGTCTTGATCGCCTGCAGGATGGCGATGACATCGGTCGGCTTCATGCCGATCCCGTTGAGGCCGGCGACGAGTTGTTCGAGGCTGGCGCCGCCGACCATGGCGATGTGCGCGTTCGGCTCGCTCGTCGTCACGTTGGTGCGCGGCAGCACGGTCGTGCTGCCCTTGGAGAGCGGCGGCGGCTGCGAGGCGTAGGGCGTCTCGCTGACGCGCACCGTCAGCGTTCCGTGGGTCACCGCCACGGTCGAGATCTGCACGTCCTGGCCGATGACCACCGTTCCGGTGCGTTCGTTGATGACCACGCGCGCCGGCGCGTCGGGCGCCACCAGCAGCTCGCCGACCTCGGCCATGAAGCGCGTGGCGCTCACTTCCTTCGGCCGCGCCAGCACGATCGAGCGCATGTCGCGCTCGTGCGCCACCGGGTGGCCGAAGCGGCTCTGCGCATAGGCGTTGACGACGTCGGCGACCTGCGTGGCGGTGGCGAAATCGGCATTGTAGAGCTCGACGACGATCTGGCGCTCGGCCTCGAACGAGCCCGGCAGCGAGCGTTCGACGATGCCGCCGTTGGGGATGCGGCCGCCGGTCGGCACGCCTTCGGTCACGCTCGCCGCGTAACCGGCGGCGACGAAGCCGGATCCCGAGATCGGTCCCTGCGCCACCGCATAGACCTCGCCGTCGGCGCCGGTCAGCGGGGTCATCATCAGGGTGCCGCCCTTCAGCGAGGTGGCATCGCCGATCGACGAGACGTCGACGTCGAGGCGCGTGCCGGACGAGGCGTAGGGCGGCAGGTTGGCGGTGACCATGACGCCGGCGACGTTGCGGATGCGCATCTGGCCGTTGACGACATTGATGCCGATGCGGTCGAGCATCGATTGCAGGGCGTGCTGGGTGAACGGCGAGTTGCGCATCGAATCGCCGGTGCCCTGCAGGCCGACCACCAGGCCGTAGCCGATGAGCTGGTTCTCGCGCGCCGCCTGGATGGTGGAGATGTCCTTGATGCGCGTCGCCTCGGCGCCCGAGGCGATCAGCATGGCGGCGGCGGCGATGAGGAGAAGGCGTTTCATCGGGCGTTGACGCGCACGCTGCCGTCCGCGGCGACGGTGGCGACGATGACCTTGCCGCTGTCGATGTTGCGAACCTGGATGGTGTCGTTGAGCGCGCCGGACTGCAGGGCGAGCACCGAGGCGGTGATCATCAGCGGTCCCTGCTCGAAATGGATGGGGATGATCTTGCCCTTCTGCACCAGGTCCGGCTCGCCCACCGTGTTGCGCACGATCAGCCGTCCGGGCAGCAGCGTGCGGCGGGCAACCTTGCCGATCAGGTCGTCGCGCGACGCCACCACCGGGAAGTTGTCGGCGGTGCCGGCCGGGAACGTGCCGGTGCCGAGCATGTCGGCGGCGATGGTATCGCCGGGATAGATCGTCACCGTCGGTACCGGCAGGCGGTCGAGCGCCGCCGCAACCGCCGTGCCGGCCACCAGCCAGGCGGCGAGCGCGATGACCGCGGCCAGGGTCGATGCGGCGCGGGAGAGGAAGCGGATGGTCATGTCACCGGTCACCTGATGCCTTTGGAGACTTCCTGCTGCATCTCGTCGGCCGCCTGGATGACCTTGGAGTTCATCTCGTAGGCGCGCTGCGCCGAGATCAGCTCGGTGATCTCGCGCACGGGATCGACGTTGGACTGTTCGAGGTAGCCCTGATGGATCGAGCCGAAGCCGGGATCGCCGGCGACGCCTTCGATCGGCGAGCCCGATGCGGTGGTCTCGCGATAGAGATTGTTGCCGAGCGGCTGCAGGCCGGCGTCGTTGGCGAAATCGACCAGCGACAGCTGGCCGAGAAGCTGCGGGGTGCCGCTGACGGTCGCATAGACCTCGCCCAATTCGTTGATGGTGACCTCGGTGGTATCGGACGGGATGGTCATCGACGGATTGACCGCGTAGCCATCGCCGGTGACGATCTGGCCGTTGCCGTTCTTGTTGAACGAGCCGGCGCGGGTATAGAGCGTCTCGCCGCTCGGGCCGGTGATCTGGAACCAGCCGCGGCCGTTGATGGCGACGTCGAGGGGGTTCGAGGTCTGCGCCAGCGATCCCTGGATATGCAGGTTGCGCACGCCGACGGTGCGCACGCCGAGGCCGATCTGGGCGCCTTCCGGCACCACTTCCTCGCCGCCGCGGTTGGGCACGCCCTCGGCCCGGTCGGTCTGGTAGATGAGGTCGGAGAATTCCGCCCGCGCGCGCTTGAACGCCGTCGTGTTGATGTTGGCGATGTTGTTGGCGATCACCTCGACGTTGGTCTGTTGAGCCGACATGCCAGTTGCTGCAATGGCCAACGCGCGCATGGACGCTACTCCTTACCTAGATGTTCATCCGGCTGATTTCCTGATAGGCGGAAACCAGCTTGTCGCGGACCGCGATGGCGGTCTGCAGCGCCTGCTCGGCGTTGAGCATGGCGTCGACCACCGACTGCACCGAGCGGCTGCCGGTGATGCCGCCGATGGCGGCCGATTCGCCGGCCTTGAGGGCGTCGACGGTGTTGTTGGCGACCTGCGAAAGCACGCTGCCGAAATCGCCGCCGCCGGTCGCCGCCGGTGAGGTCGCCGCCGGCCGGCTGACATCGGCGGTGGAGGTGACCGACCGCAATCCGGAGAGCGCACTGATCATCTTCAGCTCCTCAACAGGTCGAGAATCTGGTTGGCCATCGACCGCGCTTCCTTGACCATCTGCAGATTGGCCTCGTACGACCGGCTCGCCTCGCGCATGTCGGCCATTTCCACCAGCATGTTGACGTTCGGCAGCTTGACGTTGCCGTCCTGGTCGGCGACCGGGTTGCTCGGGTCGTGCTCGATGCGGAACGGCGACTGGTCGGTGCCGATCTGCTTGACCGCGACGGTGGCGGCGCCGAGCAGGCGGTCGAATTCGCTGTCGAAGGCCACGGTCTTGCGCCGGTAGGGATCGGCCCCCGGCGTCTTGCCGACCGATTGCGCATTGGCGAGGTTCTCCGACACCACGCGCAGGCGGACCGACTGGGCTTCCAGGCCGGCTCCGGCGATGCTGGTTGCGGCGCGCAGCGGATCGATCATCACGCCGACCTCGCCGCCATCGTCAGCATGCGGTGGAACGCCTTGACGATGCTGGTGTCGAGGGAGAAGGCGCGGTTGGTCTCGTCGGCCTTCATCAGTTGCTGGTCGATGGCGACGGGCTGGCCGGTCGGCTTCATCGTCCAGTCACGCTGGGCCGCGTCGTCCAATTCGCCCGAGGCACCGAGGTGTCCGGGCTCGGTGCGCGCCAGGGTCACCTGGGCGGTGTCGTCGAGGACGGCGGAGAACGGCTGGATGTCGACGGCGGAGTAGCCCTGCGTATTGGCGTTGGCGATGTTGCTGGTCAACGCGGCCTGACGCACCGTTGCCCAGCGCTCGTGCTGGGAAGCCAGAGTGAACAAGTAGACCGGCTGCACCGACTCCTCCTGCGTTTTCACAGCGAAGGTCGGACAACAACCTTGCCTGAAGCTGGCGGAGCGGCGCTTTTCTAGGTCTGGCTGACGCGCGCATCGGCCACCGCCGCCGCGAACAGGCGGAGATTGTCGCGCGTGCTGCCCGGCCCGCCCGAGAAATGGACGCCGTTGAGGTCGATGGCGACGTGATCGCCGCCGAAGATGACGTTGAAGAAGGCGGTCAGCCGCTTGTCGCGCAGTTCCATGGCGATCGACACCGACGGCGCCTCGCCCCAGTCGAAATCGACCTGGGCGTCGCTGGCATAGAACAGGCGGCCGGGCTTGATGCGATGCTCGGTCGACGAGCCGATGATGTCGTCGAGATTGGCGTGATGGTGGTTGCAGATGTAGGAGACCATCACGCCGCCGTTGACCATGGCGAGCTCCGACAGGAACTCCTTGAGCCCGTCGGCCAGCATGGCCTCGCAGGCGAGCAGCTCGGCGCGACCGGCCTGCCGTGGAAGATATTCGCTCTGTTCATCTGCGTGCATCGGCCAGCCTCGAATAGATGTGGTGCAGGATCTTCGCGACCGCGCGGTAGAATTCCGATGGAATCCACTGCCCGACCTCGACTGCGTCGTAGAGTGCCCGCGCCAGCGGCTTGTCCTCGACGATGGGGACCGAATGCCGGCTGGCGATCTCGCGAATCTTGAGGGCGATCAGATCGGCGCCCTTGGCCACCACCAGCGGCGCGCCACCCTTGCCGCGGTCGTAGTGCAGGGCGACGGCGTAGTGCGTCGGGTTGGCGATGACCACCGTCGCCCTCGGCACCGAAGCGATCATGCGGCGGCGGGCGCGGTCGCGCGCCAGCGACCGCCGCTTCGACTTGAGCAGCGGGTCGCCTTCGCTGTCCTTCATCTCGTCCTTGAGTTCCTGGCGGGTCATGCGCAGCTCCGACCGCCAGCGGAAGCGCGACCACAGGATATCGCCGACGACCATCAGCGCGATCGCCACGCACACCACCGAGACCAGCCTGACGACCAGCGACAGCACCAGACCCGGCAGCGCCGAGGGATCGATGAACAGGGCGCTGGAGACCGCCTTCTGTTCGCCGGAAAGCATGACGCCGCAGACCACGCCGATGGCGCCGAACTTGAACAGCGACTTGAGGAATTCCATCACGCCGGCGCCGCTGAAGATGCGCTTCCAGCCGCCCGCCGGCGACACCCGCGACCATTTCGGCTTGATCTGGTCGAGCGCCAGCGTCGGCGCATGCTGGAAGAAGGCGGCGGCGAGGCCGGCGAGCATCAAGAGGAAGACGATCGGGGCGAGGAAATCGGTCAGTTGCCCCATGATCGCCCACAGCAGCCGGTTGGCGTCGGGACCGCTGTCGAGAAGGAAGCCGCCGGGATTGTCGAACATCAGCGCCATGGTTTCGGCGAGGTTTACCGCGCCCGTGCCGATCAGCAGGCCGGCGGCGGCAAGGATGCCGAGCAGCGAGGCGAACACCGCCATCTCGCGCGAGCGGGGAACGTTTCCCTTCTCGATCGCATCGGCGATCTTCTTTTCTGTCGGTTCCTCTGTTCTGGAGTTTTTGTCGCCACGCTCAGACATTCGTCGCCCGATCCGCCCGGAGCCGTGGCCTTAGCCAATCAGCTCTTCTTCCTGGTTGCGGATCTCGATCTCGCCGCGCGCGGCATGGTCGAGGGCGAGGTCGACGATGGCGCGGCGCGCCTCGATGACCTCGCGTGCCGGCACCCCCTGGCCGTTGTTGAGCTCCTGTTCGATCATCTTGCGCACGCGCGACGACAGCGACGACAGGATGATCTCGCGGTATTCGGTCGAGGTTCCCTTCAGCGCCAGCGCCACCTTGTCGGCCGGCACCATGTCGAACAGCGTGCCGCGTGCCCGCTGCGACAGCTTGGCGAGATCCTCGAAGGTGAACAGCTGGTTCTTCAGCGCCTCGGCGGTCTTCGGCCGCGTCGACGCCAGGCTTTCCAGGATCGCGTCGACCTGGTCGCTGTCCAGCTTGTTGATGATGTCGGCGATGTGGGCGTTGCTCTGCCCTCCCGCCAGCCGCGCCAGCTTGCCGCTGAATTCGGCGTGCAGGATGCGTTCGAACAGGCGCATCGCCTCCTCGCCGACCGGCTTCACCGACAGCATGCGGCGGATCAGCCCGTCGCGCTGCGCCGCCGGCAGCAGCGCGATCACCTTGGCCGCCGTCGCCGACTTGATCTTCGACAGGATGAGCGCCGCGGTCTGCGGATGTTCGCTCGAGATATAGGCGGCGAGCGCGCTCTCGCTGACCGCCGAGATGCGGTCCCACATCGAGTGGTCGGGCTTGCCGGCCACGTCGCCCATGATCTCCTCGATCTGCTCCTTGGACAGCACGCCGTCGAGCATGCGCTGCACCTCGGCCGGCGAACTCACCAGGCTGGCGCCGAGCGCGAACTGGGTGGCGAAATCCTCGATCAGCGAGCCCAGCTGCGGTGCCGAGACCGGCTTCAGGTCGGATGCCGAGCGCGTGATCTGGCGGATCTCCTCCGCCTCGAAATGCTTCATCAGCCGCGCCGACAGCGACTTGCCCATGGTCAGCAGGATCGCCGCGACGCGATCCGAGCCGGGCATGCCCTTGGCCGCCGACGGCCGGTTCTGAATCGGGATGGCCATGGCGCGACGCCGTTCAGCCCGGGGAGCCGGCCTTGGGCATGCCGGCGACCTCGGTCAGCGCGATGCCGAAGCGCGAATTGTCCTCCTCCAGCACGACGACCTCGCCGCGCGCCACCACCCGGCCGTTGACCACCACGTCGACCACCTCGCCGATACGGTGGTCGAGCGGCACGATGGCGCCCCGATTGAGCTTCATCAGATTGGCCACCGGCATGACCGCGGTGCCGAGGATCGCCTGCACGACCACCGGGATGCGCATGATCGCATCGAGGTTGCCGCCGCCGCGCTCGCCGTCGTCGCCGACCGCCGTGGCGTCGGCGCCCGCAAACATCCCCGCTTCGACTGCCGACGCCCTTACCGGGTTGCCATCCATCTCTGACTTCCTTTCGCGATCGACCGCGTTCCGTTTTTCATCTCTAGCCGGCCAATCTTGCCGCAAGCAGGATTCCGCGGCCGCCGGTGCCGGCCCTCAGCCGCCAAGCACGTCGTTGATGAACTCGCGCTGCTCATCGAAAGCCTCGTCGATGCACAGCGTGTAGTAGCCCTCGTTCTGGCCGAGATAGGCCCAGAACAGCGGCTGTTCAGCACTCTCCACCTTGATGCGGCTGTTGGCGGTCGCCTGCAGCTTGACGATCTGCCCGACCCGGAAATCGGCGACGTCGCCCAGGGTCAGTTCGCCGGTTTCGGCAATCGCGCGGATGGTCACCGACGCGCGCCGGATCTCGTCGCCCATCTGCCGCGTCCACATCGAATTGGCCGGTGCCGTCGCCGCCGGCGCGACCCGCGCCAGCGCCTGCCGCATGGGCGTCAGCGCGCTCTGCGGGATGATGACGAACATCTCGCCGCCGCGGTTGATCGCCTGCAGGATGAACTTCGCCACCACCGCCTGCTGGTTGCGTCGCCCGGCCCCGGCGAAATCCATGCGCGTCTCGGTCCGCTCGAGGCGGAAGCGCGGGCTGGAGATGCTGGCGAAGGCCGCCTGCAGGGCGGTGCCGACTTCCTCGAAGACGAACTGCGAGATCTGGATCTCGACGCCGGAAAGGTTGCGTTCCTCCTCCAGCGGCGGCTCGGAGCCGTCGCCGCCGAGCAGCATCTCGACCGCCGAGAAGACGAAATCGCGATCGAAGCCGACAATCACCGGCGCGTCCCAGCCGACCGCATAGAACAGGCCGGTGACGGCGCGCATCTCGTAGGCATCGAGCGTGTCGCCGATGCGCGCCGTGGTCAGCTCGTTGAGGGTCATGTGGGGCAGCGCCGAGGTCAGGTAGCGCAGCCGCTCGGCGAGATGGGCGCCGACCTTGTCGAGGATCACCGGCAGCAGCGGCAGCTGCTCGACCGACAGGTTCGACGCCTTGAGCAACAGGTCGCGGAAATCGGCCGGCGGCTTGCCGGCGCTGGCGGCGGTCATCTCGGCGGTTGCGACGGTCATCCGTTAGGCTGCCTGTTTCTGGGCCACCGACGGCGGCGTGGTGGCGATCGCCTCGTTTTCGACGTCGTCGATGGTCGGCCGCTCGCCCGCCGAGATCGTCTTGCGCCCGTGTTCCAGGGCGATCTGCGGCAGCGCCCCGTTCATGAAGGCGATGATCGTCTGCTTGACGATGATGTAGGACTCCATCTGCTTTTCCCGGGTCGTCTTGATCAGCTGGGCGAGGGGCGACACCACCGCGTAGGACCAGAAGATGCCGGTGAGCGTGCCGATCAGGGCCGCGCCGATGTATTCGCCGAGGATTTCCGGCGTCTGGTCGAGCGCCCCCATCGCCTTGACGATGCCGAGCACCGCCGCGACGATGCCGAGCGCCGGCAGCGCCTCGGAGATCGTCGTCAGCGACGCGTGCGGCTTCACCTTGTGCTTGCGGACGGTGCTGATCTCCTGCTCCATCAGCGCCTCGATCTCGTGCGAGCGGGCGTTGCCGATGATCGTCAGCCGCACGTAGTCGCAGATGAACTGGGTCAGCTCCTTGTCCTTGAGGATGCCCGGGAAGTGCTGGAAGAGCGGCGAATTCTGCGGATTGTCGATGTGCGCCTCGACCTCGGCGCGCGGCCGCGTCCTGAGGTCGCGGAGCAGCGCGAAGAGCAGGCTGAGCAGCGCCAGGAAGTCCTTGCGCTTCGGCACCTTGTTGGTCACCGCCTCGACGACGCCGCTGCCCGTGTCCTTGATCGTCGAGAACGGGTTGCCCATCACGAAGACGCCAAGGGCGATGCCGCCGATGATGAGGAACTCGAAGGGCTGCCACAGCACGAAGATGTGGCCGCCTTCGGCGACATAGCCGCCCATCAGCGCCCCGACGCCCAGCACAAGACCGATGATGAGGTTCAAGTCACGCCGCTCCCGGACTGAATCAGCTTCTCCGCTTCTTCGGGAATCGCGCGCAAAGCTTGCGCGAGGCTGAAGTCGGCCGACGGAAGGGCGCGGTCAGGCTCGCGCAAGCCTCGCCGGCTAGCAACGAGGCTCCGGCCGGAGACCGTCACCATCATGCAGACCACGCTGTCGACCTATCGCATGATCACGCGCGATATCGACCGCTCGCTCACCGCGACGGCCTCGCAGCAATCGGTCGCCACGGCGACGGACTACTACAAGAGCCACATCGGCGACGTGAAATCGATCGACGATTTCATGAAGGACACGCGCCTCTACAACTACGCCATGAAGGCCTTCGGGCTGGAGGACATGGCCTATGCCAAGGCCTTCATGCGCAAGGTGCTGACCGAGGGCGTCAGCGATTCGAACAGCTTCGCCAACAAGCTGTCCGACGACCGCTTCGTCCAGCTCGCCAAGACCTTCAATTTCGCCGAAACCGGCGAATCCACCACCCAGACCGACCGCCGTGCAGCAGACCGTGGTCGACCTCTACACCCGCCAGACGCTGGAGACCGATGCCGGCCAGGACAACGAGGCCGTGCGCCTGGCGCTCTACTTCCAGCGCGAAGCCCCGACAGTCAAATCGGTCTACGGCCTGCTCGCCGACACCGCGCTGTGGACGGTCGTGCAGAAGGCTTTCGGTTTCCCCGATTCCATGGCCAGCGCCGACATCGAGCTGCAGGCCAAGGCGGTTGCCCAGAAGGTCGACATCGCCGATCTCAGCGATCCGGCCAAGGTCGAAAAGCTGATCACCCGCTTCGCCGCCGCCTGGGACGCCGAGAACGTGACCACCGCGGACCCGATCCTCGCCCTGTTCAACAGCACCGGCAGCCAGGCGAGCGTCGATTACGACCTGCTCTACGCGCTCACCTCGCTGAAGCACGGAGGATCGTAGCGTCGTGTCGAGCGGAACCTATGTGGCGATTTCCGCGCAGATCGCCATGGAGCGGCGCCTCGATGCGATCGCCAGCAACATCGCCAACGTCAACACCGCCGGCTACCGGGCGGTGGGCGTGCGCTTCTCCACCGAGCTCGAACAGGCCGGCCAGGACCAGGTCAACTACAGCTCGCAGGGCGACACCTACGTCGTCCGCAACCAGGGCCCGATCAGCCATACCGGCAACAGCCTCGACGTCGCCGTCGACGGCGACGGCTGGTTCGCGGTCGATGCCCCGGACGGCACCGTCTACACCCGCGACGGCCGCTTCCACATGACCGACAACGGCGACCTGCAGACCGTCAACGGCTACGCCGTTCTCGACAACGGCGGCGCGCCGATCACCCTCGATCCCGCCGGCGGACCGGTCGAGATCGCCGAGAACGGCGCCATCAGCCAGGGCGGCCGGCGCTTCGGCAGCATCGGGCTCTTCACCATCGCCGCCGATGCCAAGCTCACCCGCCACGACAATTCGGCCGTCATCCCCGACAAGCCGCCCGATCCGGTGGTCGACATGACCGCCAACAGCGTCCGCCAGGGCTACGTCGAGGGCTCCAACGTCAATCCGATCGTCGAGATGACGCGCCTGATCGAAGCCTCGCGCGCCTTCGACCAGGCCACCGCCGCGCTCGCCCAGAACGACGAAGTGAACCAGGAAGCCATCAAGACGCTGGCGCCGGGATAGGTAGGCCGTGGCGATGGCGACGACGCTTTCCCGTCTCGCCGCCACGGTGGCGGCCGCGGCGACCGAAGTGCCCTTCGTCCACGTCGGCGGGCGCGTGTCGGAAGTCGCGCCCGGCCACTACCGCATCCGCGGCATCTCCGCCGTCGCCAAGCTCGGCGACCGCGTGCGTCTCGACTCCGGCGGCCGCTCGACCCTCTGCGAAGTCGTGCGGGTGGGCGCCGCCGACGCCACCGTCAAGCCGTTCGTGACGCGCTTTCCCGTCGGCACCGGCATGGTCGGCCGCCTGATCGGCACCATGCATCTCAATCCGGCGCCCGACTGGAAAGGCCGTGTCGTCAATGCCCTCGGCGAGCCGATCGACGACGGCGGCCGGCTTTCCCGCGGCGACACGCCGGTGCCCATCGACCGGGCACCGCCGGCCGCCATGACCCGCGCCCGCGTGCGCCAGGCGCTGAAGACCGGCGTGCGCGTCGTCGACCTGTTCACGCCGCTGTGCCGCGGCCAGCGCGTCGGCATCTTCGCCGGTTCCGGCGTCGGCAAGTCGACGATCCTGTCGATGATCGCCCAGGCAGCGGCCTTCGACACCGTCGTTCTGGCCCTGGTCGGCGAGCGCGGCCGCGAGGTCCGCGAATTCCTCGAAGGGCCGCTGGCGGCCAACCGCAGCCGTTCGATCGCGGTCGTCTCCACCGGCGACGAGAGCCCGATGATGCGGCGGCTGGCGCTGCCGGCGGCCATGGCGATCGCCGAATTCTTCCGCGACCGCGGCGAATCGGTCCTGCTCATCGCCGATTCGGTGACCCGCTACGCCCATGCCGCCCGCGACGTCGCCATGGCGGCCGGCGAGCCGGCCGTCGCCCGTGGCTATACGCCCAGCGTCTTCAGCGACCTGCCCAAGATCCTCGAGCGCGCCGGCCCGGGCGTCGAGGGCACCGGCACGATCACCGGCATCTTCGCGGTGCTCGTCGACGGCGACGACCACAACGATCCCGTCGCCGACGCCATCCGCGGCACGCTCGACGGCCACGTCGTGCTCGATCGCGCCATCGCCGACCAGGGCCGCTACCCCGCCGTCAACGTGCTGGCGTCGATCTCGCGCCTGGCGCAGCTCTGCTGGACGGCCGAGCAGCGCACCCTCGTCAGCACGCTCAAGACCATGATCGCCCGCTTCGAGGACACCCGCGACCTCAGGCTGATGGGCGGCTACCACCCCGGCAACGACGTCGAGCTCGACCGCGCCGTGGTCATGGTGCCGCGCATCTACGACGCGCTCCGCCAGGACCCCTCCACCAAGCCCAGCCTCGACGTCTTTTCCGAGCTCGCCCAGGTGCTTCGCCCCTAGAGCCGGCCCGACGCAAGCCAGCCCCACGCAAGCCAGCCCCTGTAGGCTGCGCTCTGCTCGACCCCGTTTGACGAGGAACCCCCGATGAGTCTCTACAGCGCCCTGCGCACTGGCGTGTCCGGCATGAACGCGCAGTCGACCAAACTGTCGACGATCGCCGACAACATCGCCAACTCAGGCACGACCGGCTACAAGGCCGGCAACACGCTCTTCTCGGCTCTGGTCCTCGACAGCAGCCCCGGCACCTACAATTCCGGCGCCGTCGCCACCAACGTCCGCCACATGATCTCGCAGCAGGGATCGCTGGCCTACACCACCTCGTCCACCGACCTCGCCATCCAGGGCAACGGTTTCCTCGTCGTCGCCAACGCCAATGGCGAGCCCTATCTCACCCGCGCCGGCGCCTTCACCACCGATTCCGCCACCGGCGACCTGGTCAACAGCGGCGGCTATACGCTGCTCGGCTACCCGGTCGAAAATGGCGATACCGCCGGCGTCCTCAACGGCACGGCCAATCTTGAGCCGGTCAACATGACCGACAAGAACCTCAAGGCGGTCGCCTCGACCGAGGGCACCTTCAGCGTCAACCTGCCCGCCGACGATGACGTGGTGACCGGCGACACGCCCGCCGACAACCTCTCCACCTCCAACTATTCGGTCAAAACGTCGCTCGTCGCCTACGACAAGGTCGGCCACGAGGTGACTCTCGACGTCTACATGACCAAGACCGCGAGCAGCCCCGACAAGTGGGAAGCCACGGTTTACAATGCGGCCGACGCCGCCTCCGGTGGTGGCTTCCCCTATTCCTCCGGGCCGCTTGCCACCCAGACGCTCTCCTTCAATTCCAGCGGTCAGCTGACCGGCACCTCCACGATGAGCATCCCGGTGCCCGGCGGCGACACCCTCGCCCTCGACCTCTCCGGCACCACGTCCCTGGCGACCTCCTTCACGCCCCAGAACGTGACCGTCAACGGCAATTCGCCGAGCAGCATCTCCGGTGTCGACATCGACAAGGACGGCATCGTCTACGCCACCTACGAAAACGGCTCGCGGGTGGCGGTCTATCGCATTCCGCTGGCCACCGTGGCGAGCCCGGACAATCTCAGCGTGGTCGCCGGCGACGCCTATCGCGTCACCACCGCGTCGGGCGACATGCAGATCGGCTTCCCCACGGAGGGCGGCCGCGGCAGCCTGGTCTCCGGCGCGCTCGAGCAGTCGAACGTCGACATGGCGTCCGAACTGACCGACATGATCGTGGCGCAGCGCGACTACACCGCCAACTCCAAGATCGTCCAGACCAGCTCGGAACTGCTCGACGTTCTGATGAACCTGAAGCGCTAGCCTCAGGCGTAATCGGCCCACGAGGACGATGACGTGAGCCTCTCGGTCGCGCTCACCACGGCCCGCCAGGCGCTGCAGACGACGGCGACGCAGATCGCCGTCTCCGGCAGCAACATCGCCAATGCGGACGACCCGACCCGTTCGCGCAAGATCGCGGTTGCGACCATCGATCCGACGGGGTCCTCGCGCGTCGCCACCGTGACGCGGGCGACCAACGACACCATCCTCAGCCAGTATCTGGGCGCCAGCTCGAACTCGGCCGCCTCGCAGGCCCTGCTCGACGGCCTCAACCGCCTGCAGGACACCGTCGGCGACACCGCCGACGGCACCTCGCCGGCAGCCAAGATTGCCGCGTTGTCGACGGCCCTGCAGGCCTATGCCAACGCCCCGTCCAATGTCAGCCTCGGCCAGGCGGCGGTCACTGCGGCGCAATCGGTCGCCACCACCCTCAACAACGCCACCGGACCGTCACCGCGGTGCGCAACGACGCCGACGCCGCCATGGCTGCGTCGGTGGACAAGCTCAATTCGCTGCTCGCCCAGTTCCAGACGCTGAACCAGCGGGTGGTCGCCGAGAGCCAGACCGGCCAGGACGCCACCGACGCGCTCGATCAGCGCGACGGCCTGCTCGACCAGATCAGCCAGGAGATCGGCATCTCGGTCGTGCGCCGCGGCGACAACGACATGGCCGTCTACACCGACAGCGGCGTGGTCCTTTTCGACAAGACCGCGCGCACGGTGTCCATGGCGCCGTCGTCCACGCTTCCGCCCGGCACCACCGGCAATCCGGTGGTCGTCGATGGCGTCCCGGTCACCGGCGCCAACGCGCCCATGCCGATCTCGTCCGGCGCGCTCGTCGGCCTTGCCACGCTGCGCGACGAAACGGCGCCGACCTATCAGGCGCAACTCGACGAGATGGCGCGCGGCCTGGTCGAGAGCTTCGCCGAACAGGACCAGTCCGGCGGCGGCGGTGCCGACCTTGCCGGCCTGTTCACCTGGTCCGGCGGCCCCGCCGTGCCGGCGGGCGGAACGCTGTCTTCCGGCATTGCCGCGACCTTGAAGGTCAATTCGGCCGTGGTTCCCGCCGAGGGCGGCGCCATCAGCCGGCTGCGCGACGGCGGCATCAACGGCGCCGGCTACAAGTACAACGCCACCGGCGCTGCCGGCTACTCCGACCGCCTTTCCGGCTTCATCGATCAGCTCGGCGCCGCGCGCAGCTTCAGCGGAGCCTCCGGGCTGGAAGTCACCACCAGCCTCACCGACTTCTCCACCGCCTCGATCGGATGGCTGGAGGACCAGCGGCAGAGCACGTCGGATACCGCCGACTACCAGAGCGCACTGCTCACCCGCGTGCAGACGGCGCTGTCCAACGCCGTCGGCATCAACCTTGACGACGAATACGCCCAGCAGCTTCAGTTCGAGCAGAGTTATCAGGCGTCCTCGAAGCTGATCACCGTCGTCAATTCGCTCTTCCAGGTCCTCCTCGACGCGGTCGCTTGAACATGCGCGCCTCGCTCGTCTCCACCGCATCGCTGGTCGGCACGCCGCGGGTCAGCGTCGCCCGCATGCAGCACGATCTGGTGCGCCTCAACCAGGAGGTCGTGACCTCGCGCATGGCTGACGTCGGACTCACCCTGGGAGCGCGCACCGCGCAAAGCGTCTCGCTCCACATCGACAGCAGCGCCCTCTCCTCGCTCCTCGACAGCAACGGCACCATCGCCGCGCGCCTGCAGCAGCAGCAGAGCGCCCTCGACACCATGCGCAACGGCGCCGACGGCTTCATGCAGACGCTGATCGCGGCGCAGACCTCGGGCAACGACGGCAGCATCGTCCAGGCGGCGCGGTCGGCGCTGGCAAGCTTCACCCAGGCCGTCAACGTCTCCGACGGCCACGACTACCTCTTCGGCGGCATCAACGCGGCCAGTGCGCCGCTGGCCGCCTACGACGATGGCCCCGGCGCCGCCGTCACCGCCGCCTTCACCGCCAAATTCGGCTTCCCGCCCAACGATCCCGCCGCCGCCAACATCACCGGCGCCGAGATGAGCGATTTCCTCGACAACCAGTTCGACGCGCTCTTCGCCGATCCCGCCTGGGGCACCGACTGGTCCTCGGCGTCCGACAAGGTGGCCACCAGCCGCATCGACAGCGGCACGACAATTTCCACCTCGGTCAGCGCCAACGAGCCAGCCATGCGCAAGCTTGCTGAGGCTTATACTCTGGTCGGCTACCTCGGATACGACGGTCTTTCGGATGATGCCCAGAAGGCGGTCCTGACCAAGGCCAACAGCCTCGTCGGCGACGGCAATGACGGGCTGGTCGAGATCCAGGGCAGCCTTGGCGGCGTGCAGAACCAGGTGACGGAGGCCAGCGACCGGTTGAAGACCCAGCAATCGATTCTCGAGACCCACATCGAATCGCTTGAGGGCGTCGACGCCACGCAGGCCAAGGTGCAGATCGATACGCTGACCACGCAGATCGAGATGTCGTACTCGCTGACGGCCAAGCTGTTGCAGATGAGCCTGCTGAACTACGCGTAAACGAGGGCGGAAACCAACATGTACAAGATGTCCTACGCCGAGATCATGGAAGGCGGCGCCCGCGCCGCGCGCGAGCGCGAGAAGGCGGCGCTCGACCGCGCCATCGCCCTGATGACCGCCGCCGAAGCCAAGGCGACCGATCCCGGCGAGATCGCCGATGCGGTCGTCTACGTGCAGAAGCTGTGGACGTTCTTCATCGAGAACCTCAGCGATCCGCGCAACGAGCTCAACGACCCGCTCAAGCGCGACCTGATCGCCATCGGCGTATGGGCGGTGGCCGAATCGGACCGCATCATGGCCAATCCGTCGAAGAGCTTCTCGGCCCTGATCGACGTCAACAAGATGATCCGCGACGGCCTCGCATGAGCGGCCACATCCACATCTCGCTGAAAGCCGGCGAACGCATCTACCTCAACGGCGCCGTGGTGCGCGCCGACCGCAAGGTTACGCTGCAACTTCTCAACGACGTCGTCTTCATCCTGGAAAGCCATGTCATGCAGGCCGAGGAGACCACGACGCCGCTCCGCCAGCTCTATTTCGTCGTCCAGGCCCTGCTCATGGATCCACGCAACGCCGACGCGACGCGCGTTCTCTTCCATCAGATGCATGCTTCGACCATGGCATCCTTCGTCAACGACGCGGTCCGCGGCGAGCTGGCGGCGATCGCCCACATGGTCGACGACAATTGCGCATTCGACGCCTTGAAGCGCCTGCGCGCCCTGTTCCCGAGCGAAGACGCCATCATCGCTGGGTCGCCGGCCAACGGCCGGTCGCGCGCTGCCTGACCGGAGGAAAGCCCTCATGTCCACCGTTTCGTCCGTATCCAGCACCGGCACCGCCGATACCACCGCCAAGTCCTCGACGGCCGGCGGCGACCTCGACTACCAGGCCTTTCTCAAGCTGTTCATGGCGCAGCTCAACAATCAGGATCCGACCCAGCCGATGGATTCGAGCCAGTTCGTCGCCCAGCTCGCCTCCTTCGCCCAGGTCGAGCAGGCCTATCTGACCAACAGCAAGCTCGATTCGCTGCTGACCGCCCAGTCGCTCAACATCGGCGACGCTGCCATCGGTCACACCGTCACCTCGGGCGACGGCCAGACCTCGGGCGTCGTCAAGTCGGTCAAGATCACCGACGACGGCCCCGTCGCCACCCTCGACAACGGCGACACGCTGACCCTCGGCTCGGGCGTGACCATCGAGTGATTCCATGAACGAAGCCGACGCCATCGAACTGGTCTACGGCGCCATCTGGACGGTGATCGTCGCCGCCGGGCCGGCGGTGCTTGCCGCCATGGTCGTCGGCGTCGTCATCGCCCTTTTCCAGGCGCTCACCCAGATCCAGGAAGTGACGCTCACCTTCATCCCGAAGATCATCGTCATCCTGCTGGTGACGGCGCTCACCGGCTCGTTCATCGGCGGCCAGATCTTCGCCTTCGCCACCGTCGCCTACGGCCACATCGCCACCGGCTTCTAGGTGGACGGCGCCGCTCCGCGAACCCATCTTCGCGCAAGCCCCGGCTGACAGATTGGCGCCATGAGCGCCATCGACGACAGCAGAACCCTCGACAACACCCCGGCCGAACGCCACTCGCTCCGCGACGTCGGCTTCGCCGCGGGCATTCTCGCCATTCTGGCGGTCCTCTTCGTCCCCATCCCGTCCTTCCTCATCGACTTCGGCCTGGCGCTGTCGATCGCCTTCTCGATCCTCATCCTGATGGTCTCCCTGTGGATCCAGAAGCCGCTCGATTTCTCCGCCTTCCCGACCGTGCTGCTCATCAGCACGATCCTGCGCATGTCGCTCGGCGTCGCCACCACCCGACTGATCCTGTCGCAGGGCGGCGACGGGGTTTACGCCGCCGGCCACATCATCCAGGGCTTCTCGCGCTTCGTCATGAGCGGCGATTTCGTCATCGGCATCGTCGTCTTCCTCATCCTGGTGACGGTCAATTTCGTCGTCATCACCAAGGGCGCCACGCGCATCGCCGAAGTCGGCGCCCGCTTCACGCTCGATGCCATCCCCGGCAAGCAGATGGCCATCGACGCCGATCTCTCGGCCGGCCTCATCGACGACAAGCAGGCCCAGCATCGCCGCCGCGAGCTGGAGGACGAGAGTTCCTTCTTCGGCTCCATGGACGGCGCCTCCAAGTTCGTCCGCGGCGAGGCCATCGCCAGCCTGATCATCATCGCGGTCAACATCTTCGGCGGCATCGTCATCGGCGTCACCCGCCACGGCATGGCGCTGTCGGCGGCAGCCGACGTGTTCACCCGCCTGTCGGTCGGCGACGGCCTGGTCTCGCAGATCCCGGCCCTGGTCATCTCGCTGGCCGCCGGCCTGCTGGTCTCCAAGGGCGGCACCCGCGGACGGGCGGAGACCGCCGTCCTCGACCAGTTGAGCGCCTATCCGCGCGCGCTGCTGGTCGCCGCCGGCCTCATGTTCCTGCTCGGCGTCATGCCCGGCCTGCCCACCGTCCCCTTCTTCTTCCTCGGCGGCGGCCTCGCCGCCACCAGCTTCACCATCACCCGGCGCGCCGACGCCGCCCGCGCCGCCGGCGTCCAGGCCGTCCGCTCGGCCGAAGCCCGCGCCCGCGCCGAAGCCAAATCCTCGATCAAGGAGGCGTTGAAGACCGACGAGATCGAGATCTCCGTCGGCATGCACCTGGCCAGCCAGATCCTGCGTGTTCCCCAGGAGATCGCCGAGCGCGTCGGCGTCATGCGCCGCAAGTTCGCCCTGCAGTACGGCCTCGTCGTTCCCGAGATCCGCGTCGCCGAGAGCCTGTCGGTGACCTCCAAGGGCTACCAGATCAAGATCCACGGCACGACGGTGTCGACGCAGGAGCTGCGCATCGGCGAGCTGCTCGTCGTCGTCGGCGAAGGCACCCCGCCCGACGTACCCGGCGAGATGGTGCGCGAGCCGGCCTTCGGGCTGAAGGCCATGTGGATTCCGCAGGCCTACGACGCCGAGGTGCGCCGCGAGGGCTTCGTCGGCGTCAACAACCTGTCGGTGATGCTCACCCACATCAGCGAGGTGGTGCGCAACAACCTGCCGCAGCTCCTGTCCTACAAGGACACGCGCGTCCTGCTCGACCGGCTCGACCCGGAATACAAGCGGCTGCTGGAGGAGATCTGCCCGACGCAGATCTCCTATTCCGGCCTGCAGGCGGTGCTCAAGGCGCTGCTCGCCGAGCGCGTCTCCATCCGCAACCTGCACATCATC
Source organism: uncultured Alphaproteobacteria bacterium (assembly GCA_963784605.1). GTDB lineage: Bacteria > Pseudomonadota > Alphaproteobacteria > Rhizobiales > Kaistiaceae > CAVSRC01. Next base: position 87,852 of record CAWARW010000002.1, on the reverse strand, counting down.
CTCGAGGCGATCGCCGAGATCGTGCCGCACACCCGCCGGCCCGAGCAGATCGCCGAGCACGTGCGCATCCGCATCGCCCAGCAGATCTGCGGCGACCTCGCCGACGGCGGCACGCTCAGCGTGCTGCGCCTCGGCAACCGCTGGGACCTCGCCTTCCACCAGAGCCTGAAGCGCGACGCCAAAGGCGAGGTCGTCGAGTTCGACATCGACCCGCGCCTGGTCGAGCAGTTCGCCACCGAGGCCTCCGAGGTCATCCGCCGCCACATGGCCGAGAACCCGCGCTTCGTGCTGGTCACCGCACCCGACGCGCGCCCCTATCTCAGGATGATCGTCGAGCGCATGTTCCCCTCGCTCGCCGTGCTCTCCCATGCCGAGATCGCCCGCGGCGTCGAGATCCGTTCCCTCGGAACCGTTTCGTGATCGGCATTGGCCCCGATACCGTCGTCTCCGCCTTCGCGATCTTCTGTCGCGTCGGCGCCTGCCTGATGATCGCTCCCGGCTTTTCCAACAGCCAGGTACCGGTCCGCATCCGCCTCTATCTCGCCATCGCCGTATCGCTGGCGCTGGCGCCGATGCTGATGGCGGACGTCCGCCCGCTGGTCGCCGACGCCGGCGTTCCCGCCCTGCTCGGCGTCCTTTTCGGCGAGCTCGCCCGCGGCCTCCTCATCGGCCTCATCGCCCGCCTGCTGTTCATGGCGCTGCAGGTGGTCGCCGTCGGCATCACCCAGTTGATCGGGCTCAGCGCCATGCCCGGCACCTCGCTGCCCGACGAGCAGTCGCCGGCGCTGGCCAACCTGTTCTCGATCGCCGCCGCCACGCTGATGTTCGTCGCCGGACTGCACACCCAGCTCATTCGCGGTCTCATCGATTCCTACGGCGCCCTGCCCCCCGCGGCCGGCTTCGCCGTCCAGCCGGCGCTCGCCGACATCGCCGAGAAGGGCGGCACCGCCTTCATCGTCGCGCTGCGCATCGGCGGGCCGTTCATCGCCTATTCGGTGCTGGTCAACTTCGCCATCGGCGTCACCAGCAAGCTCGCGCCGCAAATTCCGGTGTTCTTCGTCGCCACGCCGTTCGTCATGCTCGGCGGCCTCTTCCTGCTGCTGTTCAGCGTGCACGACCTGCTCAGCTACTTCGTGGCGGCCTTCGACAGCTGGCTGTCGGGCTACTAGGTCCGATCATGCGCAACCGGTTGAAGAAGGTGGAGCGGGTGCTGGCCGTCCAGGAGCAGCTGCACCGGCTGGCGCAATGGAAGATGGCCGCCCTCGACCGCGAGAAGGCCGAGAACGCCAGCGGCCAGGCCGGCCTGCTCTCCGCCCTCAACGACGACAGCCAGCTGCAGGGCCTGTTCATCGAGGCGATGACCCGCCGCCTGAAGGCGCTTGCCCGCGATGCCGAGCGGTTGGAACGGGCCCGCCGCGTGGTCGAAGCGCAGCTCTCCGAGCAGGCGCTCCAGCTGAAGCGCACCGAACGGATGACCGACCGCGTCCGCCGCGAGGACCAGCTCGGCCGCGACAAGCGCCTGTTCCAGGATCTCCTGGAGACGCTCGCCAAGGCGCGCGATGCAAGCCTCCCGTAAGCTACGCCCGGCATCCTGCAGGAACCGATCGCAAGGAGCCCCGCAGGACCGGCATGTCGATCAGCCCGGCCACCGATATCGTGCTCGACGTCGCCCGCGCCGCCGACCCGGCGCGCTACAGGCGCGCCGTCGCCCGGCTCGATGCGGCACAGGGTGAAGGCTTCGCCGATTCCCTGACGGCAGCAGCAGCCGCGGCGCCTGCGCCACGCCGCCGGCGGCGCAGCGGCCGGCGCCCCGGCCCGACGGCGCCGCCACCGACAAGGCTGGCGCCGCCTACCGCCAGTTCGAGGCGATGGCGCTCGCCAACATGCTGCAGGCGGCGATGCCGAGCGACGAGACGTTCTTCGGCAAGGGCGTTGCCGGCGAGACCTGGAAATCCATGCTGATCGACCAGATCGCCACCGAAATGTCCAAGCACGGCGGCGTCGGCATTGCCCGGCAGCTGGCGCGCTCGGCGGATGTCACCGCGTCCGCGTCCATTTCCGCGGCCGGCCACGGCGCCGCCGCCAAGACCACGAACACCTGATCGCGAAAGGGCGAACCATGCCGGTTGAACACGCGCCGAAGTCACCCTCCGCACCCGGCCACGCGCCGGAACTCGATATCGGCAGCTATCTGCCGAACCGCGTCGCGGCCCCGCGACCACAGCCGCGCTCGACGCCGGCAGCCGTCGCCGCCATGCACGCCGCGCTCGCCCGCCTCGAGGAGACGGTTTCCGTCGAGATCGCCGCCCTTGTCGGCAACAGCACCGCCGACTTCGCCGACATCAACCGGCGCAAGAGCCAGAGCCTGCTGGAGATCACCCGGCTGGCGCGCGCCGTGCCGGTGGGCAGCGAAAGCGAGCTGGCGCCGCGCCTCAAGCAGCTGAGCACCGCGCTCGCCACCGACCACCGCCTGCTCGGGCTTCACCTCGCCGCCAGCCGCCAGCTCTCCGACCTCATGATCAACGTTCTGCACGAGGCGGAGTCGGACGGCACCTATGGCGAGACCTTCGCGCGGCGGTCTGCCTAGGAAGCGAACAAAGCATGCTGAAGACCATCGGGCTGGGGATGTGGGCGATCGTCGTCGCGCTGGCTGCCGGCTACATGGCCGCGACCTGGAACACCGGCGCGACCGTCGACATCGTGCGCGCCGAGGCGACGCCGTCGGGCATCGAATACAAGCATCCGGCGGCAATCACCGTCCCGATGATCTCCGACGACCAGCTGCGCGGCTACGTCGTCGCCAAGGTCGTGTTCACCGCCGACGCAGCGGCGCTGCGCAGCTCGCCCATCGACCCCGAGCCCTTCGTCGTCGACGAGGCCTTCCGCCACATCTACACCGACGGCAAGATCGAGTTCGACCACCTGGCCAAGTACAACCTCGACAAGATCACCGGCGACATCCGGGACGCGGTCAACAAGCGCCTCGGCACCGACCTCGTCAAGGACGTGCTGGTCGAGGAGCTGAACTACGTCGACCGCGCGCAGCTCGACCGGCAGACTGCCCAGAAGTGAGCCGCCGGCGCCGCCGGCCGGAGCCCCCTTCGACCGGACGGAGCTCTACGACTGCGCCTGCGACATGGCCGCGCCCAGCGAGCGGATGAACGCCTCGCTCGACAGCGTCGCGCCCGAGACGATGTCGACATTGGCGCTCTGCGCGCTGATCACCTCGTCGCGCAGCATCGGCAGCGCCTGCCGGTTGATGAACACCGACGTCCGCCGGTCGTTGGGGTATTGCAGCACCCGGATCGCGGTCAGCCGCCCGCCCTTGATGATCGCCTCAATCTGCATGAGGCCGTAATAGGCATCGACCACCGGGCCGGTGAAGGACCCGTCGCGGTATTGCCCGTTGGCGCCTCCCGCCGCGCCGACGGCCGACGGCGAGGAGAGATCGAAATGCGCGATCAGCGCCCCGCCGGGATCGTGCACGTCGAACTGCTGTCCGTTCTTTTCGATGGTGTAGCAGTGCTCGGCGTTGTTGCCCCAGGTCGAGCAATAGCCGTCGCCCGACAGGCGCCACGTCCCGTGCGTGCCCGCCTTCTGTCCCTTGAGCACCGCCGACGCGCTGCCGTCGGTGTTGAAGGTGAACCAGTAGGCCGAGCGGCCGCTGGCGCTGATGGCGCTGAACGCCCTGCCGGTTGCGAACGTGTTCTTGATCTGGCTCGGCGACAGCGGGCCGCCGGCGGCGACCGCCGAGGCGGTGCCCGCCGCGAGGATGATCGCTGCCGTGGTGAATGATGTGGCGCGCATGGGGCTGTGGTCCCGTTCGGTTGGCTCTGTCACGACCCTAGGCCGGCCAAACTTGCATCGCGCTGACAGCCGCCCCGTCTGCTTCAAATCGGCACACGCGGTTTCGCCCACGACAGGCTGGACACCGGCCTCCGGCGGTGACACATCGGCGGGCGACGATTGCCGTCGCCCGCGGGAGCACCTGGAAATCATGAACGGCGCCGAAAGTCTCGTCCGCACGCTCCTTGCTGCGGGTGTCGATACCTGTTTCGCCAATCCCGGCACCAGCGAGATGCACTTTGTTGCCGCCCTCGACCGGGTGCCCGGCATGCGCTGCATCCTCGGCCTGTTCGAGGGCGTCGTGACCGGCGCCGCCGACGGCTATGCGCGCATGGCGGGGAAGCCGGCGGCGAGCCTCCTCCACTGCGGCCCCGGCCTCGCCAACGGCCTTGCCAATCTCCACAACGCCCGCCGCGGCCGCGTTCCGCTGGTCAACATCACCGGCGACCAGGCGACCTACCACAAGCCGCTCAACCCGCTGCTTGCCGCCGACACCGAAGGCTTCGCCCGCGGCGTTTCCGCCTGGGTGCGCACCGCCACGACGCCGGCCGAGGTCGGCCGTCTTGCCGCCGAGGCGGTGCAGGCGGCGCTCACCCCGCCCGGCCAGGTTGCCACGCTGATCCTGCCCTCCGACGCCTCGTGGAGCGACGGCGGTATCGCGGCCGCACCGCTGCTGCCCCCGGCGGTGACGCCGGTGGACGACGCTGCGGTCGCCGGGGCGGCGGCCGCCCTCCGCTCCGGCGAGCCCGCGACCATCGTGCTGGGCGGTAGCGCACTCCTCGCCGGCGCCCTCGCCGATGCCCACCGCGTCGCCGCGGCGACCGGCGCCCGGCTCTTCGCCGAGACCTTCAACACCCGCATCGAGCGCGGCCGCGGCCGTCATCCGGTTGACCGCGTGCCCTACCAGATCGACGCCGCCATCGCCGCCTTCGACGGCATCCGCCACGTCATCCTGGTCGGTGCCGACGATCCGGTCGGCTTCTTCGCCTATCCCGGCAGGCGCGGCCGGATGCGCGCCCCGGATTCCGCCCTGCATGTGCTCGCCCGTCCGGGCGAAGACGCAGCCGAGGCGCTCGCCCGCCTCGCCGAGGCGCTCGACGCGCCGGCCGTCCCGCCGCCGGACCCTGGCCCGCGGCCCGCGCCCGCCCGCGGCGCCGTCACCTCGCAGGCGGTCGCCCAGACCCTCTCTGCCCTGATGCCGGAGAACGCCGTCGTCGTCGACGAATCGATCACCTTCGGCATGGGCTTCTTCCCCGGCACGCTCGCCGCCCCGCCGCACGACTGGTTGCAGTTGACCGGCGGCGCCATCGGTGACGGGCTGCCGCTGTCGACCGGCGCCGCCGTCGGCGCGCCCGGCCGCCGGGTCATCGACCTGCAGGCCGACGGGTCCGCCCTCTACACCGTGCAGGCGCTGTGGACGCAGGCGCGCGAGAGGCTGCCGGTGACCACCGTCATCCTCGCCAACCGCCGCTACGCCATCCTGCAGGGCGAGCTGCAGCAGGTCGGCGCCACGCCGGGAGAAGCCTCCCGCGTGCTGTTCGATCTCGGCAACCCCGATCTCGACTGGGTGGCCATCGCCAGGGGCTTCGGCGTCGACGGCGCCCGCGCCGAGACCATGGAGGATTTCGCCAGGCTCCTGACCCACGCCAACGCCACCGCGTCGCCCTTCCTGATCGAGCTGATGGTGCCCTGATCGATCGCCGGGCGCGGCTGGTCCGGGCGTCGGCCGCAAGCTAGATTGTCGGCCCCGTTCGGTCGGATCGAAGGCGTCATGGAAATCGGCGACTGGCCCAATCTGGTGGCCATGTTTCTCGCTCAGGCTGAAAAGCATGGGGCCCAGCCGTTTCTATGGGAGAAGAGCGAGGGGGCTTACCGGCCGCTGAGCTGGCAGGCGGTGGCCGACCAGGTCGCTGCGCTGGCGGCATCGCTGCAGGCCTATGGCCTGGCCAAGGGCGACCGGGTCATCCTGCTGTCGCAGAACTCGCCGCGCTGGGTCATCGCCGATCTGGCGATCATGGCGGCCGGCGGCGTCACCGTCCCCACCTACACCACCAACACGGCGGGCGACCACGCCCACATCCTCGCCGACAGCGGCGCGGCGATGGCCGTGGTCTCGACGGCGGCGCTGGCGCGGCCCTTCCTCGAGGCGGCCCGCCGGGTGCGAAGCATCAAGCGCGTCATCGCGATGGAGGACCTCGGCGACATCGACCCCGGCCGCATCGCCATCGCCACATGGCCGGAGGCCCTGTCGGGCGGTGCGCGCGCCGACGCCATCCTGCCGGCGGCAAGCGCGATCGACCGCGATGCGCTCGCCTGCCTCATCTATACCTCGGGCACCGGCGGCGAACCGAAGGGCGTGATGCTCTCCCACCGCGCCATCATCACCAATTGCGTCGGTGCCGCGGATGTCCTCCACGAGCTCGGCCTCGACGACGAGGTCTTCCTGTCGTTCCTGCCGCTCTGCCACGCCTATGAGCACTCGGCAGGCCTCATGTTCCCGATCTCCATCGGGGCACAGATCTTCTTCGCCGAGCGCACCGACACGCTGACCTCCAACCTGCTGGAGGCGCGGCCGACGATCATGACCGCGGTTCCGCGGCTGTTCGAGATCATGCGCGAGCGCATCGTGCGCTCGGTGGCGCGCGAGAGCCGCCTGCGGGCGCGATTGTTCTGGATGGCGGTCGAGCTCGGCGCCAGGCGCTACGAGAGCCCCGCCACCATGAGCCAGTGGCAGCGCCTGGCCGACTGGGCGGTCGACCGCCTCGTCCGCGACACCATCCGGGCCCGCTTCGGCGGCCGCCTCAAGGCCCTGGTTTCGGGTGGCGCGCCGCTCAACTACGACGTCGGCATCTTCTTCACCGCCCTCGGCCTGCGCCTGCTCCAGGGCTACGGCCAGACCGAGGCGGCCCCGGTGGTCAGCGTCAACCGCCTGAGCCGCGTCAAGCTGCGCACCGTCGGGCCGCCGATGAAGCACGTCGAAGTGCGCATCGCCGACGACGGCGAGGTGCTCGTGCGCGGACCGCTGCTGATGGACGGCTACTGGAAGCAGCCCAAGCTCACCGCCGGCACCCTGCGCGACGGCTGGCTGCATACCGGCGACATCGGTGTGATCGATCAGGATGGCTACCTGCAGATCACCGACCGCAAGAAGGACATCATCGTCAACTCCGCCGGCGACACCATCTCGCCGCAGCACATCGAGGGCGCCTTGGCCCTGGAGCCGGAGATCGACTACGCCGTCGCCATCGGCGACAACCGTCCGCACATCGGCGCCATCGTCGTTCCCGACCCCGATTTTCTCGCCGAATGGGCGAAGCAGAACGCCGCCCGGCCCGACCTGTCCGTGCTCGCCGAGGACAAGGCCTTCCGCCGCGCCATCGGCCAGGCCATCGACCGCGCCAACCGCAACCTGTCGGTGATCGAGAAGGTCAAGCACTTCGTCATTGCCGACCAGCCGTTCACGGTCGAGAACGGCATGATGACGCCGACCATGAAGCCGCGCCGCCACGCCATCGTCAGGCGCTGGGGCCCTTCGGTCGAGCAGATGTATTGATCGCCGCGGGCGGGCCCGCGCCTCGCGCACGAAAGCATCGGGCTGCCGCGGCGCGCCGGGCCCTATCGGATGGTCACTGGCGGCCGCTTGAGCGTATCGGCCCGCGTGAGCTTCGCCCAGTCGAATGCCACGCCGACGCCGGGCGTGTCCGGCGCGATCGCCAGATGATCCTCCACGACCAGCGGGCGATGGGTGTAGTGCTCGATCGGGAAGGAATGGACTTCCAGCCAGCCCGCATCCGGGATGCCTGACAGCAGGCTCACATGGAGCTCCTGCATGCCGTGGCTGCATGTCGGGATGCCGTGCCGGCGGGCAAGATCGGCCACCTGCAGGAAACCGGTGATGCCGCCGCAATTGGAGGCATCGGGCTGGATGAAGCTGAGGCGGGCCTGGTCGAAGGCGTACCCGAATTCATGGATGGTGTGCAGGTTCTCGCCCATCGCCAGCGGCATCCCGGTTGCCTCGGCGATGCGGGCATAGCCGGCATAGTCGTCGGGAATCGTCGGTTCCTCGAACCAGGCGACGGCGAACGGCGCGAAGGCCTGGGCGGCCGCGATCGCCTGTTCGACCGACATCGAATAGTTGGCGTCGACCATCAGGGCCGTATCCGGCCCGATCGCTGCACGCACCGCGGCGACCCGCTCGGCGTCCGCCTGAAGGGTCGGCTGTCCGACCTTGATCTTGACGCCGTTGAAGCCACGTCCGAGGTAGCCGCGGACGCTGTCGACGAGCTTGGCCAACGGAAAATCGAGATCGATGCCGCCGCAATAGGCCTTGCAGGCGCGCCCGCTGCCGCCGGCCATCTGCCAGAGCGCGCGGCTCTCTTTCTTGCCGCGCAGGTCCCACAGCGCGATGTCGAGCGCCGAGATGGCGAACGACGCGATCCCGCCCCGCGCGACATAGTGCACGTGCCACTGCATGGCGTCGTAGAGCGCTTCCACGTCGGCGGCGCTCTTGCCGATCAGGAACGGCGCCAGGTCGTGTTCGATCATCGCGGCGATGGCGAAGCCGCCCTTGCCGCCGGTGTAGGTGTATCCGGTTCCCTCGGCCCCGTCGTCGAGGCGCACGGTGGCGGTGATCAGCTCGAAGTGCGTGTGGCTGCCGTGCCTGGCATCGACCAGCACCTCGGACAGCGGAATGTGCAAGAGCCGAACGGTGATATCGCGAATGACGCCTGCCACGTGAACCCTCCTCCGCTACCGGATCGCTTCGCTTGGTTGTCAGCGTCGCCCGGCCGCTACCCCGGACGTCCTAGACGGTCCCCAGCACCAGATCGGCGCAGCGGTCCCCCAGCATCATCGCCGCCGCGTTCGTGTTGCCCGCCGGGATCGCCGGCACGGCCGACATGTCGCAGACGCTGAGGTGCGCAATGCCGCGCACGCGCATGCGTGCATCGAGCACCGCCATGCGGTCGCCGTCCGCCCCCATCCTGGCGGTCCCGGCCGGATGATAGTTGGTCTTCACCATCTTGCGGCAATGGGCGGCGAGCGCCGCGTCCGAGAAGTCGTCGGGGAGCGGCGCGATGATGCGGTCGATCCGGTCGGCCAGCGGCCGCGTCTCCAGCGTCCGCCGGAAGTAGCGCAGGCCCGCGATCATCGCCGCGAGGTCGCGCGGATCCTTGAGGAAATTCGGCGAGATCGCCGGCATGTCGTCCGGATTTGCCGATGCCAGCCGCACTTCGCCGCGCGAGTGCGGCTTGAGCAGCACGATCTGGATCGAGGTGCCGTATCCGTCGCCCTCCGGCGCGAGCATGTCCGGCGGAAGATAGAGGATCGGGATGCAATAGGCCTCATGGGTCGGCGGCGCATCCGGATCGGTCGGGTTGACGAAGCAGGCCGCCTCCAGTCCGGTGGTGGTGATCGGTCCGCTGCCGAACAGACGGAACTGCAAGCCGTTGCGGACCATGTTCCAGCCGCGGTCCTGGCCGTAGTAGCCGTAGGGGCCGTTCGCCCGGGCGACGATGGAGACATCGGGGTGATCGACCAGGTTCTGGCCGACGCCGGGCAGGTCCGCGATGAGCGGAATGCCATGCGCCTCCAGATGCGCGGCGGGACCGAGACCGGAGAGCATCAGGATCTTCGGCGTGATGTAGGCGCCGGCGCTCAGGATGATCTCGCCGTCGGCGCGCGCTTCGTGCAGTCCGCTCTTGTCGCGGTAGACGACGCCGACGGCGCGGCCGTTTTCGACGATGATCCGGTGAACCGACGCCGCCAGCCGCAACGCCAGGTTCGGGTTGCCCCTGATCGGTTCGATGAAGGCGTGCGCCGCGGAGACGCGCTGCCCCTGTCGATAGGTGAACTGGAAGTAGCCGGCGCCGCGCTGGCTGGGACCGTTGAAATCGGGATTGAAGGGCTCGCCCTGGGCCTGCAGCGACTGGACGAACCAGTGCGCCATCTCGTTGATCTGCCCGGGATCGGACACCAGCAAAGGTCCGTCGCAGCCATGCAGGTCGTCGTTGAAGCGCTGGTTCCCTTCCAGACGCCGGAAATGCGGCAGCACGTCTTGCCACGACCAGCCGACGGCATCGTTGTTGCCGCGCAGGATCTCGTGCCACCCGTCGTAGTCGCTCGGGCGGCCGCGCACGTAGACCTGGCCGTTCACCGCCGAGCCGCCGCCCAGCACGTTGCCCTGCGGCACCTCGGCGACCCGCCCGCCGAGATGCTCCTGCGGCACCGATCGGTGGATCTCGAAGAACTTCGATCCGTTCTTGAGCAGCTTGAACACGCCGGGCGGCATGTCGAGCAGCGGATGCCGGTGCCAGTGCCCCCGTTCCAGAAGCAGAACCTTGCGGCCGGCGCCGATCAGCCGCCATGCCGCGACGCAGCCGGCCGAGCCGCCGCCGATGACGATGTGATCGTACCGCGCTGCCAACAGTTCCCCCCATCCGGATGGCGCGCCGGTCCTCGGCCGTCGCGTCCCCTGCCGCTCCCGACTGGGGCGGCAGGGCCATCTGCGCCTACGCGTCGGCCATCCGGGACACAAGGGAAAACATGATTTTCCTCACCACGGAACCGTGGGGCCGTGATGGTCGGGACATCAACCCCCGGCCGGTCGTGGCGACCCCGCCCCCACCCGGCGCTGGCTGCGCGACACCGTCATGGCGGTATGCCGGGAGGCCCGTCAGCCAGACGTTAACGCTCTCCGCAACAGGACCCCGTCAATAGTGACAGGGCAATCTTGCCGAGGTGGCCAAAACACTGCAATCTGCGGCGTGGTGAGGGTTGCGTAGAGCCCGGCTTATCTTCTGAAAATTCGTCAAGGAACGGTGGCAGCAGGGGCCGCCGGGCGACAGTCGTTTTGTCACCAGACGGGGAAATGCCCCCGCCGAGGCACCACCAATCGAGGGGAGATGCGGCCTGTGTTGATGCGGTCATGGGTGGGTCCGGCGATGGCAATGATCGCCGCGGCCTTGGCGGGTCATGCAATGGCCCTGGAGGCAAGCGGCAAGGCGATCGCCGTCTTGCGCAATACGGCGGCGAGCGGCCCGGGGGGCGATCGCCCCCTGGTGACGCAGGGCGCGGTCTATTCCGGCGACGTCATCAAGACGGACCGGCGCGGCACCGCCCAGATCCTCTTTGCCGACAACACCAAGATGGTGATCGGCCCCAATGCGCAGATCACGGTCGACCAGTTCGTCTTTCAGGGGAAGTCGACGGCGAGCGCCTTCTCCATCGACGCGGTGCGCGGCTCGTTCCGCTTCATCACCGGCCTCAGCGCCAAGAACGCCTATTCGATCAACACGCCGACGGCGACCCTCGGGGTGCGCGGCACCGCCTTCGACGGACACGTCGCCAAAGACGGCACGACGACCCTTGCCATGTGGCACGGGTCGGTGCGCATCTGCGACAAGAAGCAGCCGCGCCGCCACTGCACGGTGGTCTCCGGCGCCTGCAGCGTGATCCAGGTCGACCCCGGCACTGGATTCAACTGGGTGAAGGACGTCTACAAGCGCACGGACCTGATCGCCCAGCGGATGCCGCTGGCCTTCCGCCAGCAGCGTCTGGCCGCCGGGTTCCATGTCGCCTCGCGCGGCTGCCAGATATACAACCTCGATTCGGGCCCGCAGCGGGGCGACGACTCGCCTGTGCCTGCGGCAGCGCCACAGTCGCAGCGGTCATTGCTGACGGTGCCCGGCGTGCCGGCGCTCGGCGGCGCCTCCGGCTTCCGGCCGTCGAGGGTTAATTCGCCCGCCTCCGGCGGCAACCGCCCCTGCGGCGGCAATTGCGGCGTCGGCAACGGCGGCGGCGGCGGCAACGGGACCAGCAACGAAGGCCGGAGCATCCGCGCCGTCATCAACTAGGCGGCTCCGCAACGCCCGCAAACATCACGACCCGGCGGCGGCACGCCGTCGGGCGACGGCGCCAAGACACTGATTTGGTTGGGAAAATTGGAGCGGGCGAAGGGATTCGAACCCTCGACCCCAACCTTGGCAAGGTTGTGCTCTACCCCTGAGCTACACCCGCTCACTGGACCCCGGTGGGCCTGAGGCGGGCTTATATCGTCCCCGGCGAGGGAAATGCAATATGGTTGGCTCGCTTGCGCGGCACCGCTCCGCCGGGGGGTGCGACAAGCCGCGGGGTCGGCCGTCGAATTGTAAAAATGCCGTCGACGCTCCATGTTTAGCACCGACACGAGACCCGCCGCCCCGATGGGGCCAACAGGACGGAACCGATCATGAGCATGAGCATGCCTCAGACGGGCAACGGCATCGCACCCGGACAGGACGGCCAGGGCGGCGCCCTCGTCAAGGACACCACCACCCAGACCTTCGCCAAGGACGTCATCGAGGAATCGGCCCGCCAGCCGGTGCTGGTCGATTTCTGGGCGCCGTGGTGCGGGCCGTGTCGCACCCTCGGGCCGATCATCGAGAAGGCCGTGCGCGGTGCCGGCGGCGCCGTGCGCCTGGTGAAGATGAACATCGACGATCATCCCCAGGTTGCCGGCCAGCTCGGCATCCAGTCGATCCCGGCGGTCATCGCCTTCGCCAACGGTCAGCCGGTCGACGGCTTTGTCGGCGCCCTGCCGGAAAGCCAGGTGAAGGCCTTCATCGACCGGGTGGCCGGTCCGCAGGGCCCGTCGGAGGACGACCAGCTGGTCGCCGAGGGCGAGCGCCGCCTGGAAGCCGGCGATGCGCCGGGGGCGGCCGAGATGTTCGCCGCCGCCCTGCAGGGGAATTCCCAGTCGGTCCCGGCGATCGTCGGCCTCGCCAAGTGCCACATCGTCGGCGGCAACCTCGCCGCCGCCCGCGACACATTGGCCACGCTCCCCGATGCGGCCGGCAAGGATCCGGCGGTGACCGCCGTGCGCGCCCAGATCGAGCTTGCCGAGCAGACCGAGGCGCTCGGCGACGCCGCCCCGCTGGAAGCCCGCATCGCCGCCGATCCCAAGGACTTCGACGCCCGCTTCGATCTCGCCCTGCTGCTCAATGCCCAGGGCGATCGTGAGGGGGCTGTCGATCAACTCCTTGAAATTGTCGGCAAGAACCGTAGTTGGCAGGACGAGAAGGCGCGCAAGCAGCTCGTCCAGTTCTTCGAAGCTTGGGGGCCGACCGACGAAGCCACCCTGACCGGCCGCCGCCGGTTGTCATCCCTGTTGTTTGCCTGAGGAGTCGATGAAGGCGGGTAACGCCACCTACCGCGAGATCGGGGACCTGCCGGCGGTCATTCCGGTATTTCCTCTGCCGGCGGCGCTTCTGTTGCCGCGTTCGGAGATGCCGCTCAACATTTTCGAGCCGCGTTACCTCGCCATGGTCGATGCCGCATTGGCCGGCGACCGTGTGATCGGCATGATCCAGCCGGACGCCGGCGTTCCGGCCGGCCAGCGCGGCCCCGGCCTGTTCCCCGTCGGCTGCGCCGGGCGGCTGACCTCCTTCGCCGAATCCGGCGACGGCCGCTACCTGGTCACGCTCACCGGCATTTCGCGCTTCCGCATCCTCGAAGAGGTGACCGACGGCACCGCATTCCGGCGCTGCCGCGTCACCGCCGCGCCGTTCGCCAGCGACCTCGCCGGCTGCCTCGGCGAAGCGACGGTCGACCGCCCCTCGGTGCTGCGCACCTTCCGCGCCTATCTCGCCGCCCACGATCTCGATGCCGACTGGACGAGCGTCGACCGCGCTTCCAACGAGACGCTGGTCAACACGCTCGCCATGATGGCGCCGTTCGGCGCAGCGGAAAAGCAGGCCCTGCTCGAAGCCCCTGATCTGCGCGCCCGCGCCGAGACGCTGGTGGCGCTGACCGAGATGACCCTCACCCGCGAAGGCCCCCCCGGCGACGGGCCGACCCTGCAATGAGCCGGCGATGAGCGAAGCCTCCCGCGCCCAGCGCCTGACCGATCCCAAGCTGCTTGAGATCCTCGTCTGCCCGCTGACCAAGACGACGCTGGAATACGACGCGGACCGCCAGGAGCTGATCAGCCGCGCCGCCAAGCTCGCCTATCCCATCCGCGACGGCGTGCCGATCATGCTGCCCGACGAGGCGCGGCCGCTGGAGGACTAGCGGCCGCTCTCGGAAGCCGGGAGCGACGGGCGCTCCTGGCGCCGTCAAGACCCCTACAGCCTGAACGTCTTGCCGACGGCGGTCGGCACCACCCTGTCGCCATAGACGGCCGCCAGCGCGTTGAGCGCCCGCCAGCCGGTGCAGTGTCCCGGCGCGATCAATGCGAGGCCGAACGGCGCCAGGGCCTCCACCGTCTGCGGAACGATCGCTTCGGTCGCGCCGGAGAGATGGAAGCCGCCGAACACGCCGTAGAGCGGAATCTCGGGAAAGCGCGCCCGTGCCTCGGTGAGCACGTTGATCAGGCCGGCATGCGAGCAGGCGGTGAAGACGACCAGCCCCTTGCCGGCAACGTGCACCGCGACGAAGCGCTCGTCGGGCATGATCTCATCCGCCTCCCAATCGCCCGACGCCGTCTGCCGGACCTGGCCGGGAAGCCCGCGCTCAAACGGCGTGACGCGCGGGATTTCGCCGCTCACATGGAAGAAATCGTCGAGCACCGACTGCTCGTCGCGGGTGACGATGACCTCGGCGCCGTTTGCGCCAAGCAGGTCGACGCCCGGCACCGCCTCCATCGGTTGGACCTTGCCGTTGCGCGACCGCAGCGCCCGCAGGGCGAACATTTCCGGGTGCATGTAGGTCGGCACCGGGCGGCCGCCGTTGGCCAGCGTGATCATCTGCAGCGCGCGCAACATGGCCCCGCCGTGGTCCCAATGGCCGTGCGACAGCACCACGGCCCCGACCGCCCCAAGATCGCTGCCCAGTCTCAGTGCATTGCGCTCGAACACCCATTCCTCCGGCCCGCTGTCGAAGAGGAGCGTGCGGTTGCCGGACTCCGCCCCCGCGGTGATCAGGTAGGACAGACCATGGGCGGCGCAGCACAGGCACTTGCCGGACAGCAGTCTCATCCCCCGGCGCCGGAGGCCGGCCCACTCCGTCTCCACGAATGGCGGATTGGACGACAGGCTATCGACGGCGTTGTCGACCAGGATGCTGATTTCGAGCGTATCGACCGCCTTCATGGGCCCTTCCTCGGCTAGATCGCCTCGCCGGTGAGCAGCCGCGGCGCACCGTAGGCGGCGCCCGAGGCCTCGCGCACGAACCAGTCTTTCAGGTTGGGCAGCCGGTCGACGACGCCGAGGCCGACGTCGCGGAGGATGCGTAGCGCCGGATTGTCGTTCGAGAACAGCCGGTTGAGCGCGTCGGTCATCAGCCCCATCTCGACCGTGTCGTAGCGCCGCCAGCTCTGGTAGCGCTCAAGCACCGTCAGCGCGCCGATGTCGAGCCCCAGGCGATGGGCCTCGACCAGCGTCTCGGCGAGCGCCGCCACGTCGCGATAGCCGAGGTTGAGGCCCTGGCCGGCGATCGGATGCACCCGGTGCGCGGCGTCGCCGACCAGCGCCAGGCGCGGCACGACGAACCGCCGCGCGATCGACAGGCCGAGCGGAAACGCCTGCGGTGCGTCGATCGCCTTCATCGCGCCCAGGCGATGGCCGAAGCGGCGTTCCAGTTCGACGGCGAAGACCAGCGGATCGCCGCCGATGAGCCTCTCGGCGAGCGCCGTCGGCTCCGTCCACACCAGCGACGCCCGTCTGCCCTTGAGCGGCAGGATCGCGAACGGCCCGCCGGGCAGGAAGTGCTCCTCGGCGCGGCCGCCGTGGTCGCGCTCGTGCTCCACCGTCGCCACGATCCCCGATTGGCCATAGGACCAGCCGACGGTCTGGATGCCGGCAAACTCCCTGAGCCGCGAGCGGGCGCCGTCGGCGGCGACCAGCAGGCGCGCGGCAAGCTGCCGGCCCGTGCGTGTGGTCACCGCGACCGCCGCCGGCCCGGCGGCGAAATCCTTGACCGCATCCCCGGCGATCAGCCTCACCCCGGCTTCCGCCGCCGCAGTGCCGAGCGCCGCCACCACGAGCCCGTCGGGGACCACATGGGCCGATGCCGTACCGTCCGCTCCGGCCATGGCGAAGGTCAGGAAGACCGGCCGCGCCACGTCGCGGGTGCGGCTGTCGGTGATCACCATGGCGGTGACCGGTTGCGCCGCCGGTTCGACCGCCGGCCACACGCCGAGCCGCTCCAGCATCTTGCGGCCGCCGGCGGTAATGGTCGAGGCGCGTCCCGCGCGGCCGCCGCCCGGCGGCGCCGCATCGACCAGCGTGACCGCCATGTCCGGCGCCGAGCGCTTCAGCGCCAGGGCGAGGCCGAGGCCGACCTGGCCGCCGCCGGCGATCAGCACGTCGTCCGGCCTGCCCGCTCCGCTGTCCGCCCTGCCTGCCATGCCTGTGCCTGCCATGCCCGTCCTGTTATCGCGCCTGCGTGCTCGCCTGTGATCATCGTCCCGCGCTTGACACCAACCGGCCCGGCTGGTCGATAGATGGCTCGCCGCACCGGCGGCCCCATCGGCCGCCCAAAGGCCAGACGGTCCGCATGCCCGACGCCATCGACGTTCTCCTTTCCATACTCGACCTCGAGCCGCTGGAACAGAATCTCTTCCGCGGGCAGAGCCCTGACGTCGGCTGGCAGCGGGTCTTCGGCGGGCAGGTCATCGGCCAGGCGCTGGTTGCCGCCGCGCGCACCGTCGAGGGGCGCGTCGCCCATTCGCTGCACGCCTATTTCATGCGGCCGGGCGACCCCAAGGTCCCCATCCTCTACGAGGTCGAGCCGCTGCGCGACGGCCACAGCTTCGCCACCCGGCGGGTGACCGCCATCCAGCACGGCCGGGCCATCTTCTCCATGGAAGCGTCCTTCCAGGTCGAGGAGAGCGGGCTCGACCACCAGATCGCCATGCCCGATGTGCCGCAGCCGGAGGAGCTGCCGAGCGGCAGCGACATCTCCAGTCTTTATCTGGTCGGCGCGCCGGATTACGTCCGCCGCTATTGGGAGCGCGAGCGCCCGATCGAGCTGCGCCCGGTTGATCTGCGCCACCATCTCGGCCGCGAATCGCTCGATCCCGCCCAGCACGTCTGGATCAGGACCACCGGCCGCCTGCCCGACGACCCGGAGATCCACCGCTGCGTACTGGCCTATGCCTCCGACATGACGCTGCTCGATACCGCCCTCTTTCCCCACGGCCGCATGGTGTTCGACCCCGACCTGCAGGCGGCGAGCCTCGACCACGCCATGTGGTTCCACCGGCCCTTCCGTGCCGACGACTGGCTGCTCTATGCCGAGGACAGCCCGTCCGCCTCCGGCGGGCGGGGATTCAACCGTGGCAGCCTGTTCAGCCGCGACGGGGTGCTGGTCGCCTCGGTCGCCCAGGAAGGGCTGATCCGGGTTCGCTGAGCGGTTGCACGCCCCATGGGCAGACGGCGCATTTTGCCTATAAAATAGTCAATCTGATTCGGCGGTTTTCGGCCGCATCGTGATCCTGCGCAAAAGTGCCCGCCGATTCAGCACGTTGCAGTGCAGAAACGCAATTGGCACAGAGCTTGATTCCATATCCCCCGGTCAACGCCGTCGGCGGCGCCATTGCAGCCCCGGCACGAACCGATTCACGCGGGCTCCGTGTGTTCGTCGAGACGGACCGCGGACGGAAACGGGAACTTCGCCATGAAAATCATTATGGCCATCATCAAGCCATTCAAGCTGGACGAGGTGCGCGACGCACTGACGGGGGTCGGCGTCCAGGGCCTCACGGTTACTGAGGTCAAAGGCTACGGCCGCCAGAAGGGACATACGGAAATCTACCGCGGCGCCGAATACGCCGTGAGCTTCCTGCCCAAGCTCAAGATCGAGGTCGCCGTCCCCGCCGACCAGGCCGACAAGGTCGTCGACGCGATCGCGACGGCCGCCAAGACCGGGCAGATCGGCGACGGCAAGATCTTCGTCTTCAGCCTCGACCACGTCGTGCGCATCCGCACCGGCGAAACCGACGCAGACGCCTTGTAGCGCGGCGATTCGGGGGCAAGAGCCGCAATGAACCCAATTCCCAACGATTTCACCAACCGCCGGTCAGCCCGGCTCGGCGATTTTTCCGACATGTCCCGGATCGCGGGATCCGACAGGAGAAGCTCTATGAAGCACCGGATCAAATACCCAGCACTTATCGGCGCCCTGGCGCTCCTGGCCATGGCCGGCCCGGCGCTGGCGGAGGATGCGCCCGCCGTCGCCGACAAGGGCGATACCGCCTGGATGCTCACCTCCACCGCGCTCGTCCTGCTCATGACGATCCCCGGTCTGGCGCTGTTCTACGGCGGCATGGTGCGCAAGAAGAACGTGCTCGCCACGGTCATGCAGAGCTTCGCCATCACCTGCCTGGTGACGATCATCTGGATGATCGTCGGCTATTCGCTCGCCTTCACCGACGGCGGCGGGGTGAACGCCTATGTCGGCGGCCTGTCGCGCTTCTTCCTGGCCGGCATGAGCGTCGATGCCGTCTCGGGCACCATCCCCGAGTCGGTCTTCATGATGTTCCAGATGACCTTCGCCATCATCACCCCGGCGCTCATCGCCGGCGCCTTCGCCGACCGCATGAAATTCTCGGCGCTGCTGTGGTTCATCGGCCTGTGGTCGATCTTCGTCTATAGCCCGATCGCCCATTGGGTATGGGGCGGCGGCTTCCTCGGCACCCTCGGCGTTCTCGATTTCGCCGGCGGCACGGTGGTTCACATCAACGCCGGTATCGCGGGCCTCGTCTGCGCCCTCGTGCTCGGCAAGCGCGTCGGCTTCGGCACCGACAACATGGCGCCGCACAACCTGGTGCTGTCGGTCATCGGCGCCTCGCTGCTGTGGGTCGGCTGGTTCGGCTTCAACGCCGGTTCCGAGCTCGCCTCCGACGGCCGCGCCGGCATGGCCATGACCGTCACCCAGATCGCCACCGCCGCCGCCGCTCTGGCGTGGATGTTCACCGAGTGGGTGGTCCGCGGCAAGCCGAGCGTGCTCGGCATTTCCTCCGGCGCGGTTGCCGGCCTGGTGGCCATCACGCCCGCTTCCGGCTGGGTCGATCCCACCGGCGGCCTGATCATCGGCATCGCCGCCGGCATCATCTGCGCGTGGTCGGTGATGTGGCTCAAGGAGAAGCTCGGCTATGACGACTCGCTCGATGCCTTCGGCGTTCACGGCGTCGGCGGTTTCGTCGGGGCCATCCTGACCGGCGTCTTCGCGGTTTCGGCGGTCGGCGGCGAGGGCCACTCCGGCCTGATCGACGGCAATGCCGGGCAGATCTGGATCCAGTTCGAAGGCACCATCGCCACCATCGTCTGGTCCGGCGTCGTCACCTTCATCATCCTCAAGGTCGTCGACATGATCATTGGCCTGCGGGTCACCAAGGAAGTCGAAGTCGAGGGTCTCGACATCAACCTCCACGGCGAAGTCGTTCAGTAATCCTCCTCCCCACCTGCCCGCCGGGATCCTCACGGGTTCCGGCGGGATTTTCGTATTTCGAGGCCCCGGCCGGGTGTGAAAACCCCGCGCCGGGGCCTTGGTTAATGGCGGCTTTACCAAGGGCGGTTACGGTCGGCGTTCGAGCCCGACCAGTTGCGTCCAGGATCCGCCATGCGTCTCACCCGATCGTCCACCCTTCCCATGCCCGGCGGCGGCGCGATCCGCCACCTCCTGCGCCGCAACATTGGCGCCATGGTCGGTCTGGCGGTCCTCGCTCTGGCCGCGGTGGCCGCCGCCAGCCTCGCCACCTGGACGGTCGACGACCCCAGCCTCAGCCACGCCACCGATCACGCCATCCGCAACGTTCTGGGCTTCCCCGGCGCGATCATTTCCGACCTCCTGACACAGCTCCTCGGCCTCGCCGCGTCGCTCCTCCTGCTGCCGCCGGTGGTCTGGGCCTGGCGTGCCGTGTTCGCCCTGCCCACCCGGTTCGGGCGCTGGAACGCGGTTGCCTGGATCGCCGGCACGCTGATGGCCGCGCTGGCGCTCTCCACCGTGCCGGTGCCGCACAGCTGGCCGCTGCCGACCGGCCTCGGCGGTGCGCTCGGCGACCTCTTGCAGCGCATCCCGGCCTTCTTCATCGGCGCCACGCCCGCCGGTCTGAGCGCGCTGGTCACCGGCCTGGTCGTCACCGCCGCCACCGTCGCGCTCCAGCTCTTCGCCTGCGGCTTCGTCGGCCCCGTCGCCGCGGACGACACCGACGCGGACGACGTTCCCGCGGTGCGCCCGGTCGCCCGCGTCATCCCGGCCGAGCCGGCGTTCGAAGCCGACGACGAGGACGAAGAAGACGAGGCAGACGCCGACGGCCTCTCCATGATCGAGGACGACTACGACGAGGACGAGGACGACGACGAGCGCCCGACGCGCCTCGCCCTGGTCCTGGGCCTCGCCGGCCATCTGACGCTCCGCGTTGCCGGCATGATCCACCGCCGCCTCGCCCGCCACCGGCGCGAGGAATTCCGCCGCCTGGGGACCGGGCGCCTTCGACGACCGGCGCGTCGAGCCCCGCCTCGGCGGCATCGATGACGACCCGTGGGCGGCCGCCCCGCAACCGGATGCCGGTTTCGACGACAGCCCGCCGGCGCTGGAAAGCGAAGACGACTTCGTCGTCGAACCGGTCGACACCGGCCGCGTCTCGGCGCCGGCGCCCAAGCCCAAGCCTGGCCGCCGCGCGGTGCGCGAGACCCGCAAGTCGACCGCCGCACGCGACGGCTTCGTCCTGCCCCCGCTCGCCCTGCTCTCCCAGCCCAAGGCCGCTGACAAGAAGACCACCACCGTCAGCCAGGCAGCGCTCGAACAGAACGCCCGGCTGCTCGAAGGCGTGCTCGACGATTTCGGCGTGCGCGGCGAGATCGTCAACGTCCGCCCCGGCCCGGTGGTCACCCTCTACGAACTGGAGCCGGCGCCCGGCATCAAGTCGGCGCGCGTCATCGGCCTCGCCGACGACATCGCCCGCTCGATGAGCGCCATCTCCTGCCGCGTCGCCGTCATCCCCGGCAAGAACGCCATCGGCATCGAGCTGCCCAACGCCAAGCGCGAGACGGTCTACCTGCGCGAGCTGCTCGCCTCGCAGGACTTCGAGCAGACCAAGGCGCGCATCGGCCTGTGCGCTCGGCAAGGACATCGGCGGCGAGCCGGTCATCGCCGACCTCGCCCGCATGCCGCACCTGCTGGTCGCCGGCACCACCGGCTCGGGCAAGTCGGTGTCGATCAACACCATGATCCTGTCGCTGCTCTATCGGCTGACGCCGGACGAGTGCCGCATGATCATGATCGACCCCAAGATGCTGGAGCTGTCCATCTACGACGGCATCCCGCACCTGCTGACCCCGGTGGTCACCGATCCCAAGAAGGCGGTCGTCGCGCTGAAATGGACCGTGCGCGAGATGGAGGACCGCTATCGCAAGATGTCGAAGCTGGGCGTGCGCAACATCGACGGCTTCAACCTGCGCCTCGCCCAGGCACGCTCCAAACGCGAGACGCTGACCCGCACCGTGCAGACCGGCTTCGACCCCGACACCGGCGAGGCGATCTACGAGCAGGAGGAGCTGTCGCTCGAGCCGATGCCGTTCATCGTCGTGGTCATCGACGAAATGGCCGACCTGATGATGGTCGCCGGCAAGGATATCGAGGCCACCGTCCAGCGCCTCGCCCAGATGGCGCGCGCCGCCGGCATCCACGTCATCATGGCCACCCAGCGTCCGTCGGTCGACGTCATCACCGGCACCATCAAGGCCAACTTCCCGACCCGCATCTCCTTCCAGGTCACCTCCAAGATCGACAGCCGCACCATCCTCGACGAGCAGGGCGCCGAGCAGCTCCTCGGCCAGGGCGACATGCTCTACATGGCCGGCGGCGGCCGCATCCAGCGCGTCCACGGTCCCTTCGTCAGCGACGAGGAGGTCGAGGAGGTGGTCGCCCATCTCAAGGCCCAGGGCGAGCCCGAATACCTCCACGCCGTCACCATCGACGAGGACGAGGACGGCGGCGCCGGCCTGGCCGGCGGCGCCGGCGACGACGCCGAATCGAACGACCTCTACGATCGCGCCGTGGCCATCGTGCTGCGCGACCGCAAGGCCTCGACCAGCTACATCCAGCGGCGCCTGTCGATCGGCTACAACCGCGCCGCCTCGCTCATCGAACGCATGGAGCAGGAAGGCGTCATCAGCCGCGCCAACCATGCCGGCAAGCGCGAGATTCTGGTTCCCGAAGGCGAGGAAGCCCACTACCGCTAGGCCGTCGGCGCGCCGCGCCGTCAATTCGCCACACGCGGCCGTTATCGCGCCCGTCGTCCTGCTATTATCGGCAGGCGCCGCGAATCGGCGGCGCCGGCCTTCCGGCACGGAGCATCGATTGACCGGCACCACCACGGCGCGACGCCTGACAGGAGGCATCGTCACGGCCTGCGTCATGACGGCGCTCGCGGCCACCCTGCTGTTCGCTCCGCCGGCCGCGGCCGCGACCAGCGCTCCGGTGCCCCTGCCGCGTCTGCGCCCGGCCGGCGCCAGTCCCCCGACCGATTCCGCCAATACCGCCGCGGTCATCGCCCAGCGGCCCTTCACGCCCGACCCGAACTCGCCCTACACGGTCGAGCAGCAGAAACTGCTCGCCAACGTCAACGCCTATTTCAACAGCTTTCGCATCATGGAGGGCCGCTTCATCCAGTTCGGCCCCAACGGCGAGCAGTCGGAGGGCGTCTTCTTCATGACCCGGCCGGGGCGCATCCGCTTCCACTACAGCCCGCCGTCCAAGCTCGATGTCGTCGCCGACGGCAGCTCGGTCGCCATCCGCGACGGCCGTACCCGCACGCAGGAGCTCTACCCGCTGTCGGCGACGCCGCTGCGCTACCTGCTCGCCGAGCACGTCGACCTCACCTCGCACAACATCGTGCAGTCGATCCGCGAGGAGCCCGACCTGGTCTCGCTGACCATCATGGACCGCTCGTCGGCCGCCCAGGGCAAGCTGGTCCTGATCTTCGATCGCAAGACCTACCAGCTGCGCCAATGGGTGGTGACCGACGCCCAGGGCCTCAACACCTCCGTCGCCATCTACGACACGGCGACCGGGAAGCCGCAAAATCCGAACCTCTTCCGCATCACCCCCGGCCCCACCTTCTGAGGCTCGGCCTCAGCGAAGTTCCCGTCGTACCGATCGTGCGTCGAGGGGGACTTGAAACGCCCCGGCCGCACCCCATCTGGAATTCATGGCGGGTCGCTCATCATCGGTAGCGCCCCCCGTCTCGCCGAGGGCGTCCCGCTGACGCCGGGTTTCCGGTGTCGCGCGAACAGCGCAGAGCGCCCAGCCTCCCCCGGGGCTGGGCGTTTTCTTTTGCGGGCGCCAAATCGCCTGCCGGCGCCGGTTCCCTCCGGTCGCCGGAGGTTCTACTGTGGCCGCCATCCTGGCTCCTGCCGCTTCGCTTTTTTCATGCCCCTCAGCATTGCCACCTGGAACATCAATTCCGTTCGCCTGCGCATCGGCCTGGTCGCCGCCTTTCTTGAGTCCCACGCGCCCGACGTTCTCTGCCTGCAGGAAATCAAGTGCCCCGACGACCGCTTCCCCCACGCCGCCTTCGCCGAGCTCGGCTACCGCCACCGTCTGGTTAACGGCCAGAAGGGCTATCACGGCGTCGCCATCGTCTCGCGCCGGCCCTTCCTCGAATCGGGGGTTCGCGCCTTCTGCGGCAAGGACGACGCCCGCCACGCCGCCGTCACCATTGCCGACGGCGACGCGGCCATCGTCATCCACAATTTCTACGTTCCCGCCGGAGGCGACGAGCCCGACCCCTCGATCAACGAGAAATTCGCCCACAAGCTCGCCTTCCTCGGCGAGATGAAGGCGTGGCTCACCGGCGCCGAGACCGACCGCCGCTCGATCCTGGTCGGCGACCTCAATGTCGCGCCCTACGAAAACGACGTGTGGTCGCACCGCCGGCTTCTGCGCATCGTCAGCCACACGCCGGTGGAGACCGACGGGCTGGAGGAGGTGCGCCGGGTCGGCGGCTGGGTCGACGCCATCCGCCAGTTCGTGCCGATGGACGAGAAGGTCTACACGTGGTGGAGCTATCGCGCCGCCGACTGGCGGGCCGGCGACCGCGGGCGGCGGCTCGACCACATCTGGGTGACGCCGCACCTCGCCCACCGTCTCAGCGGCACCGAGATCCTCCGCCAGGCGCGCAGCTGGCCGCGGCCGTCGGATCACGTTCCCGTGATCGCGCGCTTCGCCTCGGCCAACTGACCAGGTTTCAGAGTCGGCATTCGTCCATGCGGGCGACCGTCATCGCCTGGGTCTTCCGGGGCGTCTCCGGGACCAGGCCGTTTCTCAGCTTCACCGACAGAATGAAACCGGCAAGCGCGAACGTAACGCTGTTGCCGAGCCAGATAGCCGGGGCGTCTCGCAAAACGCCATAGAAGATCCAGATGGCGGTGCCCGCTTCCAGCATGACCAGCGTGATCAGGCTGAAATCGCGCGCGCTGCGGCTGCGCCAGGTCTTCACGACCTGCGGCAGGAACGACAGCGTCGCCAGCGTGCTGGCCAACAGGCCCAGGTATTCAATGATGTCCATGGCGAATCTCCCGGTACGCGATCGGCGGGACGTCGACGCAACGCCGTCTTTCAGCCCGGAAGATAGAGGCCTACTATGCTGATGGGGAGTACGCACAAACAGGACATGTAGTGTCATGGATGATAGTACCGCCCGCCGCTCAATTCGACGGAAGGCCGGCCGGACCGGCTGCGCGGTCGAGGCGACCCTCTCGGTGATCGGCGGCGTCTGGAAGCCGGTCCTGCTCTTTCATCTGCTGAACGGGAAACTGCGCTTCAACGCCCTGTGCCGCCTCATACCGTTGGCAACGCCGCGCATGATCACCCTGCAGTTGCGCGAACTTGAAGCGGACGGGATCGTCAAGAGAACGGTGTTTCCGGAAGTTCCCCCGAAGGTGGAGTACGAACTCACCGAACTCGGCCAGTCGCTCGCGCCGGTTCTCCTGAGCATGCGCGATTGGGGAGAGCGGCTCCAGGCGTCAGAGGCGGCGGGCCCAAGCGCGCGCGGCGGAGAAACACCGTGAGGCGGCTGCCGCGAGAGCACCGAGATCCGCCTACCGGCGCGCAGGGAACTGCTTGATCTCCTTGAGCGCGGCCCGCACCCGGCCGAGGTCGGTGACCGTGGCCAGCAGACGCTCCGACATCGCCGTGCGCCACTTGACCGCCACCTGCGGATACTCGCTGAGCATCCTCAGGATCAGCTTGCGGTCGAGTTCCATCACCTGGCTGGCGACCATGGCGGTGGCCGTCGCCGGCCGCTTCGTCTCGATGATCAGCGCCAGCTCGCCGATCAGCGCCCCCACTTCGCAGGTCGCCACCACCTTGCGATGGGCGCCCACGGTGAGCCGGATGCCGCCGCTCGCCACCACGTAGCCGGAGCTTGCCCGCGCCCCTTCGCGGAACAGCACCTGGTCCGCCGCCAGATCGAGGCGCACCGCGCTGAACGCCATCAGGCGCATCTGCTCGGTCGGCAGGTCGCTGAACAGCGGAACGCGCTTCAGCAGCGCGATGTCGCTGTCGAGGCTCATGATGGTGCCCGGTCGCCCGCATCATCGCCTTACGGCACCAGCTTGTAGCCGCCGGCTTCGGTCACCAGCAGCTCCGCCTTGGACGGGTCGCGCTCGATCTTCTGGCGCAGGCGATAGATGTGGGTTTCGAGCGTATGGGTGGTGACGCCCGAGTTGTAGCCCCATACCTCGTGCAGCAGCACGTCGCGGGTGATCACCTTCTCGCCGGCGCGGTACAGGTATTTCAGGATCGCGGTCTCCTTTTCCGTCAGCCGCACCTTCTGGTTCCTGTCGTCGACCAGCATCTTGGCGCTTGGCCGGAAGGTGTAGCGGCCGATCGAGAAGACGGCGTCCTCGCTCTGGTCGTGCTGGCGAAGCTGGGCGCGGATGCGCGCCAGCAGCACGGCGAAGCGGAACGGCTTGGTGACGTAGTCGTTGGCGCCGGCCTCCAGCCCGAGGATGGTGTCCGATTCCGAATCCTGGCCGGTCAGCATGATGACCGGCGCGCGGAAGCCGCCCTTGCGCAACAGCTTGACCGCCTCGCGTCCGTCCATGTCGGGCAGGCCGACATCCATGATCACCAGATCGATCGGCTCCTGGCGGGCGCGATGCACTCCCTTGGCGGCCGTCTCGGCCGGCACGATCTCGAATTCCTCGTAGAGGGAAAGCTGCTCGACCAGGCTCTCGCGGAGCATATCGTCATCGTCGACGACGAGAATCTTGCGGACGGGCATTGACGGACTTTCGTTAATCGCAGGACCGGCAACAGAGCCGGCAATTAGCGGAAAACCCTTTGGATTCGGCGTCCTCTACGGTGTAGACCGCAACCGCCCGGCCGCGCAAGGCGCCCGCGCGGGGCTAAGACGGATCATGCCCTTGGCAGAAATCGCGATTCTTTCGCCGATCGGGAGATCGGCTTGAACCGGCTGCGGCGGATCGCCGTCGCCGCAACCGGCGACAGCCCAAGGCGCGGCCTCCTGATCGCCGGTGGCATGGCGCTGCCGTGTGCCCTCGGCCGCTCCGGGATCGCGCGGCGGAAGCACGAGGGCGACGGGGCGACGCCGCAAGGCGCCTGGCGTCCGGTCGCCGTGTTCTGGCGCGCCGACCGTCTGCGCCGGCCGGCGACGGCGTTGCCCGCCCGGCGCGCTCAGGCCCGACGACGGCTGGTGCGACGACCCCGCCGACCGCCGCTACAACCGCCCGGTGCGCGCTGCCCTATGCCGGCCGCCACGAGGCCCTGTGGCGCGCCGACCGCCTCTACGACGTCATCGTCGTGCTCGACTACAACCTCGCCCGCGCCCGCAAGGGCGCCGGCAGCGCCATCTTCCTGCATATCGCCGCGCCCGGCTTCGCCCCGACCGAGGGCTGCGTCGCGGTCGCCCCCGACGCCATGCGCCGCCTGCTGGCGCGCATGGGGTCCGCACCGTCATCGCGGTGCGCTGAAGGCGGCGCCGCCGCCGGCAGGGCCAGCCGCAAGGGCCGATCCGGTGACGCGCCTGGCGAGCGCAGCGGCAACGGCTTCGTCGGGCACGCGCGCGGCACCCGCCGCCCTCATCCGCGCGCCCCGAAGATCGCCGAGCCGACGCGCACGTCGGTCGCGCCGAATGCGATCGCCGTCTCGAAATCGGCGCTCATGCCCATCGACAGCGACGGCAAGCCGAGCCGCCCGGCGATCTTGGCGAGCAGGGCAAAATGCGGCCCCGCCACCTCGTCGAACGGCGGAATGCACATCAGCCCGTCGATGGCCAGCCCATGCACCGTGCGGCAGCGCTCGACGAAGGCATCGGTCTCCTCCGGCAGCACGCCCGCCTTCTGCGGCTCGGCGCCGGTGTTGACCTGCACCAGCAGGCGCGGCTGCCGGCCCTGCTTCGCCATCTCCTCGGCGATCGCCCCGGCGATCCGGTCGCGGTCGATGGTGTGGATGGCATCGAACAGGGCGACCGCCTCCTTCGCCTTGTTGGATTGCAGCGGGCCGATCAGGTGCAGCTCGATGCCGGCGGTCGCGGCCCTCAGCGCCGGCCATTTCGCCGCCGCCTCCTGCACCCGGTTCTCGCCGAACACCCGCTGGCCGGCGGCGATCACCGGCTGGATCGCCGGCGCCGCGAAGGTCTTGGAGACGGCGACCAGACGCACCGAACCCGGCGGCCGCCCGGCCGCCTTCTCCGCCGCCGCCACGCGGCCGCGAACCTCGTTCAGCGCCTCTCTGCTCACCGCGTCGGTTCCGGGATTTCTGCCGCGCCTCTGCGCGGGCTTTCGCCCGACCCGGGGCCCGGCGCCTGCTTAGCCCCGCACAGGAACCGTCGGCAAGGCGCAAATTGGCCTGTTTCGGCCTTTCCGATTGACCGCGGGCGCGATTCTGGTGATGGTCCGCCGCGACCGGCTCAAGCGCTCCTTCCCTCCCCGCGCGCCGGCCCGCTCATACGAAGACCATGGCGACCGAACGATACAATCCCCGCGACGCAGAACCCCGCTGGCAGGCCCGCTGGGCCGACGAGCGCATCTTCGAGACGAAGAACGACGACCCGCGGCCGAAATACTATGTGCTGGAGATGTTCCCCTACCCGTCGGGGCGCATCCACATGGGCCACGTGCGCAACTACACCATGGGCGACGTCGTCGCCCGCTTCATGCGCGCCAAGGGCCACAACGTGCTGCATCCGATGGGCTGGGATGCCTTCGGCCTGCCGGCCGAGAACGCCGCGATGCAGAACCGCATCAACCCGCGCGCCTGGACCTACGACAACATCGCCACCATGCGCGGCCAGCTCAAGATGATGGGCCTGTCGCTCGACTGGTCGCGCGAGTTCGCCACCTGCGACCCGGAATACTACGCCCAGCAGCAGCGGCTCTTCGTCGACATGCTGGCCAAGGGCCTCGCCTATCGCCGCAAGTCGAAGGTCAACTGGGACCCGGTCGACCAGACCGTGCTCGCCAACGAGCAGGTGATCGACGGCCGCGGCTGGCGCTCGGGCGCCGTCGTCGAGCAGCGCGAGCTGACCCAGTGGTTCTTCAAGATCTCCCAGTATAGCGAGGACCTGCTGACCGCCCTCGACCACCTCGACCGCTGGCCGGACAAGGTGCGCCTGATGCAGCGCAACTGGATCGGCAAGTCGGAAGGTCTGCGCCTGCGCTTCGCCGTCAGCGCCGAAGCGCCCGCCGGCTTCAACGCCATCGAGGTCTTCACCACGCGGCCGGACACGCTGTTCGGCGCCAGCTTCATCGCGCTCTCGCCCGACCATCCGCTGGCGACCGAGCTTGCCGGCAAGGACGGTGACCTGGCTGCCTTCATCGAGGACTGCCATCGCCGCGGCACCAGCGCGGAAGCCATCGAGACCGCCGAGAAGATGGGCTACGCCACCGGCCTGTCGGTCGCCCATCCCTTCCGCACGGGCCACACGCTGCCGGTCTATGTCGCCAACTTCGTGCTCATGGACTATGGCACCGGCGCCATCTTCGGCTGCCCGGCGCACGACCAGCGCGACTACGACTTCGCCACCAAGTACGACCTGCCGATCATCCCGGTGGTGGCGCCGCTCGACGTCTTCGACACCGACGGCGACGTGGTGAAGTGGGTCGAGCAGTTCGACAGCGGCAACGAGGCCTATCTCGACGACGGCCAGCTCATCAATTCTCAGTTCCTCGACGGCATGACGGTCGCCGACGCCAAGGAGACGGTGACCCAACGTCTTGAAAAGGCGATGCTTTTCGGCGCACCCCAGGGCCAGCGCCAGGTCAACTATCGCCTGCGCGACTGGGGCATCTCGCGCCAGCGCTACTGGGGCTGCCCGATCCCCGTGATCCATTGCGAGGAACACGGCGCCGTGCCGGTGCCGGCGGCGGATCTGCCCGTGCTGCTCCCCGACGACGTGACGCTCGACAAGCCCGGCAACCCGCTCGACCGCCACCCGACCTGGAAGCATGTCGCCTGTCCGGTCTGCGGCAAGCCTTCGCTGCGCGAGACCGACACCATGGACACCTTCGTCGATTCGTCCTGGTACTTCGTCCGCTTCACCGCTCCGCATGCGACGACGCCGACGACACGCGCCGTCGCCGACGCCTGGATGCCGGTCAACCAGTACATCGGCGGCATCGAGCACGCGATCCTGCACCTGCTCTATTCGCGCTTCTTCATGCGCGCCATGAAGGCGGCCGGGCACATCGGCATCGACGAGCCCTTCGCCGGCCTCTTCACCCAGGGCATGGTCGTCCACGAGACGTACCGCAAGGAAAAGGACGGCAAGAACCTGTGGCTGTCGCCGGCCGAGGTGCGCATCGCGGGCGACGGCGACGCCCGCAGGGCGATCGAGATCGCCACCGGCGACGAGGTCGAGATCGGCGGCATCGAGAAGATGTCGAAGTCGAAGCGCAACACCATCGACCCCAGCGACATCATGGAGAGCTACGGCGCCGATACCGCCCGCTGGTTCATGCTCTCCGATTCGCCGCCCGACCGCGACGTCATCTGGACCGAGGAGAGCGTTGCCGGCGCGGCGCGCTTCCTCCAGCGCGTCTGGCGCCTGGTCGGCGAGGCGATGGCGCTGCAGCCGGTGGTGCCGCGCGCCGGCAGCGCGCCGCTCGCCGAGACCAGCGCCGATTCGATCGCGCTGCGCAAGGTCGCCCACCGCACGCTCGCCGCGGTCGAGGAGGCGATCGCCGACCTCCGCTTCAATGTCGCCGTCGCCAAGATCTACGAGCTCGCCAACGCCATCAGCTCGGCGCTCGCCATCCTGCCGCAGCAGCGCCAGGACGCCGCCGACCATGCGCTCGGTGCGGCGCTGCGCGAGGCGCTCGAGATGATGGTCGAGATGATGGCTCCGATGATGCCGCACCTGGCCGAATCGTGCTGGGCGGCGCTCGGCCACGACGACCTCGTGGCCACCCGCGCATGGCCGCTCGTCGAGCGCAGCCTGCTCACCGAGGACACCATCACGCTGCCGGTCCAGATCAATGGTCGCAAACGTGCCGAATTGACAATCGCCACCGACGCGTCACAAGTTGACGTGGAGACGGCGACCCTCGCGCTGGACGCGGTGCAGAGGGCGCTCGATGGGCAGAAACCGCGGAAAATCGTCGTCGTACCGAAGAGGATCGTGAATGTCGTCATATGACCACAACCGGTCCGGGGGGGGCCGCAAGGCCGGCCGCGTGATCCTTATCGCCGCGATTGCCGCAACGGCGCTGGCCGCCTGCACCGTGCAACCGCTCTACGCACCCAACGCCGCCGGCACGTCGGTCGGCGCCACGCTCAGCGACATCTCCATCGACACGGTTGGCGGTCGCGTCGACCAGGAGGTGCGCAACCAGCTCATCTTCCTGCTCAACGGCGGCCGGGATCAGCCGAGCAACGCCAAGTATCGCATGCGGCTGATGGTCTCGTCGAACAGCACCGCGCTCGGCGTCAACCCGATCACCAGCGCCCCGGCCTACTCCATGCACGTCCAGGTCACCTACGAGGTCCGTTCGGTCGCCGACGACAGGATCGTCTACCGTGCCACCAGCCGGCAGGCCGCGTCCTACGACGTCGTCAACCAGGAATACGCCAACACGCGCGCCAAGCTCGATGCCGAGAACCGCGCTGCGGTGCTGGTCGCCGAGGACATCCGCATCCGCCTCGCCGGGCTCGCCGCCAAGGGAACGATCTAGCCGGGACCCGCGCCTGCCGTGGTTCAGATCAGGCCAGCCGACGCCGACCGCTTTCTGGCGCGGCCGGACCCGGATATCCGCGTCATCCTGATCTATGGCAATGACGACGGCCTCGTCGCCGAGCGCGCCCGGCGGTTTGCCGCCGCCGTCCTCGGCGAGAGCGGCGATCCCTTCGCGCACGTCCGCCTCGACTTCGGCGGCAATCGCCGATGATCCCGGCCGCCTGGCCGACGAAGCCAATGCCGTTCCGCTCTTCGGCGGCGAACGCGTGATCACCGTGCAATTGTCCGGTGCGCGCTCCATCCAGGCCGCGGTCGAAGCCGTGCTGGCGGCGCCGCCGGTCGATTCCTGGGTGGTGATCGCCGCCGGCGACCAGCGCAAGGGCTCGGCGCTGCGCAAGCTGTGCGAGACCCACGACCGCGCCGCGGCGGTCGCCTGCTACGCCGATTCAGAGCGCGATCTCGACCGCATCATCGACGAGGAGACCCGCGCTGCCGGCCTGACCATCACCGCCGAGGCGCGCACCGCACTGAAGGGCATGATCGGCGCCGACCGCCTGGCGAGCCGCTCCGAGGTTGCCAAGCTCTGCCTCTACGCCGCCGACGCCGGCGCCATCGGCCTCGCCGACGTGCACGCCATCATCGGCGACGCCGCCGCTTCCGCCGTGGACGACGTGATCGACGCGGCCGCGCTCGGCGATGCCGCCGCACTCGACCGCGCCCACCGCCGCCTGCGCGCCGCCGGCGTTTCCGGCGCCGTGGTCGTCGGCGCCGCCCAGCGTCATTTCAACGTCCTGCAGAAGTCCCGCGCCGCCTGCGATGCCGGCGCCACGCCCGAAGCGGTGGTCGCCCGCGCCAGCCCGCCGGTCTTCTTCCAGCGGCGGGGCGCGATCGTTCGCCAGCTCACCATCTGGACCGTGGCGGCGACCGAAACCGCCCTCGTCCGCCTCGATTCGGCGTTGCTCGACAGCCGCCGCAACCGCGGCATCGAGGACGAGGTCGTCGCCCAGGCGCTGCACTCGATTGCCTACATGGCCACCGCCGGGCGGCGCTGACTTGGGGGGTTGGGGCGGGGTCGCTATCCGCGCAGGCGCCGGACGATGTCGTCGAGCTGTTCCAGCGTCTTGTAGACGACGGTGACGCGTCCGCCATTGCCCTTGTGGTCGATGGCGACCGCCAGGCCCATGCGGTCGGTCAGGCTCTTCTCCAGCGCCCGCGTGTCGGCATCCTTGCTGGGCTTGCGGCCGCCCGCCGACTTCCTGCGCCCGGCGCTCTCGCCGAGCTTCTCGACATCGCGCACATTGAGGCCGGCCTCGACGATCCGGCGCGCCGCCGCCGACGGGTCGTCGAGCGTCACCAGGGCGCGGGCGTGGCCGGCGGTCAGTTTGCCCTCGCGCAGATAGGCCTGCACGTCGTCGGGCAGCTTGAGCAGGCGCAGCGTGTTGGCGATGTGCGGCCGGCTCTTGCCGATCACGTCGGCCAGCTCGCTCTGGCTGTAGCCGTAGCCGTCGATGAGCTGCTGGTAGCCGATGGCCTCTTCCAGCGCATTGAGGTCCTGCCGCTGCACGTTCTCGACGATGGCGAGTTCGAGCGCCTCCTTGTCGGAGAGCTCGCGCACCACCACCGGCACATCGTGCAGGCCGGCCTTCTGGGCGGCACGCCAGCGCCGCTCGCCGGCGACGATCTCGTAGCTGTCGGTGGCCCCGGCGACCGGGCGCACCAGGATCGGCTGCACCACGCCCTTCTCGCGCACCGATGCGGTGAGTTCGTCCAGGTCGGAGGCGCCGAACGATTTTCGCGGATTGTGCGGGTTGGGCCTGAGGAAGGCGACCGGCAGGCGGCGCTGACCGCGGGGCTGGTCACCCGTGGGCGGCTGTTCGCCGGGCGGATTGCTCTCGACGTCGCCGATCAGCGCCGCCAATCCACGCCCCAACCTGTTCCGCGTCGCGCTGTCCGCCATGCATTTTCCCCTGCGCTAGAGCCGTCCGTTTCACGGCCGAATCGAATATCGTTACGCTGCCCGCAGATGCCGCTCGCGCTGGATGATCTCGGCTGCGAGCTTGAGATAGGCCTGGCTGCCGGTGCTCTTGAAATCGTAGAGCAGCACCGGCTTGCCGAAGGACGGGGCTTCCGACACCCGCACGTTGCGCGGGATGATCGTTTCGTAGACCGCGTCGCCCATGTGCGCCCGCACGTCGGCGACCACTTGCCCCGACAGATTGTTTCGGCTGTCGAACATCGTCAGAA
Organism: uncultured Alphaproteobacteria bacterium; assembly: GCA_963784605.1. Taxonomy (GTDB): domain Bacteria; phylum Pseudomonadota; class Alphaproteobacteria; order Rhizobiales; family Kaistiaceae; genus CAVSRC01. Next base: position 54,644 of record CAWARW010000002.1, on the reverse strand, counting down.
CGATGCCGTGGATGCTGAGTTCCGGATTGAGCGTCTGCTTGACCTGCTCGACGGTCCGCAGCAGCTGGCTGAGGCCCTCCAGGGCGAAGAACTCGCACTGCAGCGGCACCAGAACCGAATGCGCCGCCGACAGCGCATTGATCGTCAACAGGTTCAGCGAGGGCGGGCAGTCGACCAGCACGTAGGAATAGTTTCGGGCCCGACTCGAATCGTCCGCGCCCTGCCCGAACAACGCCTGGCGCAAGCGAAAGTTGCGGTCCGGCCGGCTGGCAATCTCCAGTTCGACCCCGAGAAGATCCAGCGTCGAAGGCGCCACCGCCACCCGTGGGACCGCCGTGGCCACGGCGGCTTCCGCCACGGTCGCTTCGCCCAGCAGCAGATCGTACGTCGACACCGCCCGGTCTCGGCGGTCGATGCCAAGCCCGGTCGAGGCGTTCCCCTGCGGATCGAGATCGACGATCAGCACCTCCTCGCCGATGGCGGCCAGGGCGGTACCGAGATTGATGGCGGTCGTCGTCTTGCCGACGCCCCCCTTCTGGTTGGCGAGGGCGAGCACGCGTGGAGTCTTGGGCAGGGTCATCGGTCGTTCACCGATTGTTAACCATGAGCGCGACGCCGGCTGAGATGGCTGATGGCGAGGATCGCGCCGCCGTCGCCGACTCGACTCTCGTGTTTTACCAGATCGAAAGCCCAAGATTGAGTAGCCTGTGCGATTTCCCGCACAAAATCTTGTCCCTTGTGAAAAGCGGCGGGGACGCCCCGTTCCATCAGCGGCGCCGCCAGCGCGAGCAGTTCGGCAAGCGGCGCCAGCGCCCGCGCGCTGATCCGGTCGACCGGCTCCGACCAGGAAGCCGCCACGCGTTTCGATGCGCCCCTCGTGGACGGTCGCCGGTGCGCCGGTGGCGCGAATCGCCTGGCGCAGGAAGGCGCATTTCTTCCGGTTGCTCTCGACCAGGTGGACCGCCGCACCGGGACGCTCCGCCACCAGGATGGCAACGACGATCCCGGGAAAGCCGCCGCCGCTACCGAGATCGAGCCAGCGGGCGGCCTCCGGGAAGAGCGCCACAAGCTGGGCGCTGTCGGCGACGTGGCGCCGCCAGACGGCGGGCAGCGTGCTCGCCGCGATCAGGTTTTCCGCCTTCTGCCACTTGGCGAGCAGCGCAACGTAGGCGGCCAGCCGGTCGCCTGTTTCACGTGAAACCGGGATGATGTCCCTGAGCGCTTCGGGCCCGTCGTTCACCGCGCCTCACGCCACCTTGCGGCCGCGTCCGCCGCTTGATGCTGGCGAGCAGCAGCGCCAGGGCCGCCGGCGTCATGCCCTCGATCCGCGCCGCCTGCCCGAGGGTCGCCGGCCGCGTCATCGTCAGCTTGTCGCGCAGCTCCCCGGAGAGGCCTGCCAGCCGATCGAACGCCAGATCGTCGGGGATCGCCACCGCCTCGTCCGCCCGCACCTGCGCGACGTCGGCCTGCTGGCGGTCGAGATAGACGGCGTATTTGGCATCCGTCTCGATCTGTTCGGAGGCGAATCGATCCAGCGTTGCCAATTCCGGCCACACCCGCGCCAGGGCCGCCATGGTGATTCCGGGATGAGCCAGCAGGTCGAAGGCCGACCGCCGCGCACCGTCCCGGTTGACGTGGATGCCGAACGCCGCCGCCTCGTTCGGCGTCAGCGTCAGCGCCTTCGTCAGCGCCCGCCCCACCGCCAGGGCTTCTGCCTTGGCCCGGTAAGCCTCCGCCCGCTCGCGGCCGACGACCCCGAGCCCAATGCCCATCGGCGTCAGCCGCTGGTCAGCGTTGTCCGCCCGCAACGACAAGCGGTATTCCGCCCGCGAGGTGAACATGCGGTAGGGCTCGGTCACGCCCGCGGTCAAAAGGTCGTCAATCATGACGCCGAGATAGCCCTCCGACCGGCTGACCGTCACCCCCTCGCCGCCGCCGGCAAGCCGCGCGGCATTGACGCCCGCCAGCAGGCCCTGCGCCCCCGCCTCCTCGTAGCCGGTCGTGCCGTTGATCTGGCCGGCCAGGAACAACCGCCCGATCCGTTTGGTCTCCAGCGTCGGCTTCAGCTCGCGTGGATCGACGTGGTCATATTCGATGGCGTAGCCCGGCCGTGTGATCCGCGCCTTCTCGAGGCCCGGGATCGCCCGCACCAGCTCCGCCTGAACCGCCTCCGGCAGCGCCGTCGAAATGCCGTTTGGATAGATCGTGTCGACGTCGAGCCCCTCCGGCTCCAGAAAGATCTGGTGCCCGTCGCGGTCGCCGAAGCGCATGATCTTGTCTTCGATGCTCGGGCAATAGCGCGGGCCACGGCTGCGAATCTCGCCCGAGAACATCGGCGAGCGCCGGATGTTGTTACGGATGACCGCATGCACCGCGTCGGTCGTCCGCGTGATGTAGCAGTCGACCTGCGGCGTCGTGATCCGGCCGGTCAGCGCCGAGAACGGCTCCGGCGGATCGTCGCCGGTCTGCCGCACCAGTCCCGACCAGTCGATGGTGCGGCCGTCGAGCCGCGGCGGCGTTCCGGTCTTCAGCCGTCCGAGGCGGAACCCGGCCGTCTCCAGCGTCCGCGCCAGCCCCACCGACGGGGCTTCGCCGACGCGACCGGCCGGGATCTTCACCTCGCCCATGTGGATCAGCCCGCGCAGAAACGTCCCGGTGGTGATCACCACCGCGCCGGCGCCGACCGTCCGCCCGTCTCCGAGCACCACGCCAGCCGCCCGCCCGTCGGCGATCACCAGGTCGACCACCTCCTGCTCGACGATTTCGAGACCGTCCTCGGCGCGCAGCAGCGCCTGCACCGCGCCGGCATAGAGTTTCCGGTCGGCCTGCGCCCGCGGGCCGCGCACCGCCGGCCCCTTGCGCCGGTTCAGCACCCGGAACTGGATGCCCGCCTGATCGGCCGCCCGCCCCATGATGCCGTCGAGCGCATCGATCTCGCGCACCAGATGCCCTTTGCCGAGGCCGCCGATCGCCGGGTTGCACGACATCGCGCCGACTGTCGCAAAGGATTGCGTGACCAGCGCCGTCCGCGCGCCGGCTCGTGCCGCGGCCGCCGCAGCCTCCGTCCCGGCGTGGCCGCCGCCGACCACGATCACGTCAAAGGATCGGTTCGTCTCCGTCATGAATCTGTCCGCTGCCGTCCCGTTTCACGCCGAGACCTGTTTCACGTGAAACAGCCCGCCTATTTGCCGATGCAGAAATCCCTGAACACGACGTCGAGCATCTCCTCGACGCCGATGCGCCCCGTCACCCTTCCTAGGGCATCGCCGGCCTGGCGCAAGTCCTCCGCCCGCAGTTCCAGGCCCCGGCCATCATCCGACAGCGCCGACGCGATCGACCCGGCGCAGGCCTTGAGCGCCGCCCGATGCCGCGCCCGCGTCGCCACCACCGGCTCGCCGCCGCCCAGCTCGCGCTCAACTCTTCCCGCCAACCCCGCCAGCAGTGCCGCCATGCCATCGCCCGTCGCCGACGACACACCCCGGTCGAAACCGGCCAGACGCCTGGCTCGTTCTGCCGCCGAATCGATCAGGTCGATCTTCGTGCCGATGCGCACAACCGGCGCCGCCAGGGCAGGGGGCGTCGCCGGCGCCTCCCGCACGTCCCCCAGCCACAGGACCAGATCCGCCTTGGCCGCCCGCTCCTCCGCCCGCCGCACCCCTTCGCGTTCGACCACCCCAGCCGCATCCCGCAGGCCAGCGGTATCCACCAGCGTCGCGGCGTAGCCGCCAAGGTCGATCCGCACCTCTATGGTGTCGCGCGTCGTCCCCGGTTCCGCCGTCACGATCGCCACATCGCGCCGCGCAATGGCGTTCACCAGGCTCGATTTTCCGGCGTTGGGCGGCCCCAGCACGACGATCTCGACCCCCTCGCGCACCCGCTCTCCGCGCCGATCGTCGACATGGTCGAGGATCTCCTGCCGCACCGCCGCGGCGATGCGCCAGGCCTCGCTGCTCGCCGACGCCGGAATATCCTCTTCGTCGGCGAAATCGAGTTCCGCTTCGATCAGCGCCCGCGCCCGGACGAGCCGCGACCGCCAGCCCTCGTAGAGCCGCCCGACCGTCCCGTCGCTCTGGCGGATTGCCTGCCGCCGCTGCGCTTCCGTCTCCGCCGCCACCAGGTCGGCGAGCCCCTCCACCTGGGTCAGGTCGAGCCTCTGGTTGCCAAGCGCCCGCCGGGTGAATTCGCCCGCCTCGGCCGGCCGGAAGCCGTCCAGCTCAGCGATCCGGTCGAGGACCGCCCGCACCACGGCGCGCCCGCCGTGAAGGTGGAGTTCGGCCACGTCCTCGCCGGTGAAGCTCGCCGGCGCCGCGAAGAACACGACCAGTCCGCGGTCGAGCACCTCGCCCGCGGCCGACCGATGGACCGCAGGCAGACCCTGCGTGGTTCCGGCACCGCACCGATCAGTGTTTCGAGTCCGAATCGAACTCCCGGCCCGCTCATCCGGATCACGGCGACGCCGGCTGGCGGCGCACCGCTCGACAATGCGAAGATCGTATCGCCGGCCACCATCACCACCCTACATCCCACCGATGAGCGAAAACCTTCTCCGCCACGAAGCCAGCCCCTACCTGCTCCAGCACAAGGACAACCCGGTCCACTGGCGCCCGTGGGGACCGGCCGCCCTCGCCGAAGCCGCCGCGGCCGACAAGCCCATCCTTCTGTCCGTTGGCTATGCCGCCTGCCACTGGTGCCATGTCATGGCCCACGAAAGTTTCGAAGACCCCGAAACCGCCGCGGTCATGAACGAGCTTTTCGTGAACATCAAGGTCGACCGCGAGGAGCGACCGGACATCGACCAGATCTACATGGCCGCGCTCCACGCCACCGGCGAGCAGGGCGGCTGGCCGCTCACCATGTTCCTCGCCTCCGACGGAAGCCGATCTGGGGCGGCACCTATTTCCCCAGGACCGCACGCTACGGCCGCCCCGCCTTCGTCGACGTCCTCCGTCAGGTCGCCCGCGTCTATCATGCCGAGCCCGCCACCATCGCCACCAACACCGCGGCGCTGATGGCGCATCTCTCGGCGCCGCGCAACGGCCCGGGCGTCCCCCTCGATCGCGCCTTGCTCGACCAGGCGGCCGAACGGCTGCTGACCTTCATGGACCCGGTCGCCGGCGGCACCGCCGGCGCGCCCAAGTTCCCGCAGGCCGGCCTGCTCGAATTCCTCTGGCGGGCTGCCTGGCGCACCGGCGAACCCGCCTACGCGCGCCATCGTCCTCACCACGCTCCGCTCGCTTTGCCAGGGCGGCATCTACGACCACATCGGCGGCGGCTTCGCCCGCTATTCGACCGACAGCCGCTGGCTGGTGCCGCATTTCGAGAAGATGCTCTACGACAACGCCCAGCTCATCGCCCTGCTGGTCGCCGCCTGGCGCGCCACCGGCGAGCCATTGTTCCGCAGCCCGAATCGAGGAAACCGTCGCGTGGCTCGTCCGCGAGATGCGCCTGTCCGGCGGGGCCTTCGCCGCCAGCATCGATGCCGATTCCGAAGGCCATGAGGGCCGCTTCTACGTGTGGACCCGCGCCGAGGTCATCCGCGTCCTTGGCGAGGGGGAGGGGGCCTTCTTCGCCGCCGCCTACGACATCTCCGACGCCGGCAACTGGGAAGGCGTTTCGATCCCGAATCGGTTGCGCCGCCCGCGCCCCCTTGAGCGACGACGACGAGCGCCGCCTCGCCGACGCCCGCGCGCACCCTGCTCCACCACCGCGCCGGCCGCACGCCGCCTGCCACCGACGACAAGGTGCTCGCCGACTGGAACGGCCTCGCGATCGCCGGCGCTCGCCGCCGCCGGCACCGCCCTCGACCGGCCCGACTGGATCGACCTCGCCATCCGGGCCTACGCGTTCGTCGCCGAGCACCATGACCCGCGACGACCGCCTGGCGCATTCCTGGCGCGACGGCAAGATCGTCTTTCCCGGCCTTGCCACCGATTACGCCGCGCTCGTCAAGGCGGCGCTCGCCCTCTACGACGCCACCTTCGATCCCGCCTGGCTCGCCCGCGCCGAGCGTCTCGCCGACGACCTTGCGGCGTCACCACTGGGACAGCGACCGTCCGGGCTTTTTCCTCTCCGCCGACGACGCCGAGGCCCTCATCGTCCGACCGCGTTCGGAAACCGACGACGCCACGCCCGGCGCCGCATCGCTGATGGTCGCCAACCTCGTCCGCCTGTGGCGGCTGACCGGCCGCGACGACCTACCGCGCCGACGCCGACGCCATCCTCGCCGCCGCAGCGCCGGCGATCGCCGCCAATCTCTTTGCCTCCACCGGTCTGCTCAGCGCCCTGGACCTCCGTCTCGGCGCCACCGACGTCATCATCGTCGCCGGACATACTTCGCCGGCTAACGATTTGCTCGCCGTCGCCCGCCGGCATGCCACGCCCAACACCATCCTCGCGATCCATGAGGATGCCCCCGGGCTGCCGTTCAGCCACCCGGCCGCCGGCAAGGGCGCCGTCGATGGCCGTCCGACCGCCTATGTCTGCCAGGGCGAAACCTGCTCGCTGCCGGTCACCGACCCGCACGACCTCGCCGCCCTTCTCGGCAAGACCGCTCCCTGAGGCCTGCCGCCCATCGCGGAACCAGCCCGCATCTCCGCGCGTTACCCAGCCAACCACGGGAGATCGCGCCATGAACAGCGACCAGCAACGGGCCGACGAGATCCGCAAGAAGCGCCGCCTCGCCGCCAAAGGCCTCAAGGAGCGCAAGGACGGCAAGCCCATCGATCCGATGGAAGACATCGGCACGCTCGCCGTCGACACCGACCCCGAGCACCCCGAGACGGCGTCAGAGAAGCAGGAGGAAGTTGCCGAGCGCGCCTTGGCCGTCGGCCTCGGCATGCACCGGCAATAACCGATTGGCCGCGGCAGCCGCATTGTGACCGCGCGCCTGGCGATGCTGTGGGAGGCGATCCGCAATTCCCTGTGGGCGTTGCCCATGGGGCTCGTCATGGTGGCCGCGGTCCTCGCGGCGACCGCCGTTCGCCTTCGCCTGCCGGCGGTCGGCGCCGTCTGGTGGCTCTACAGCGGCGACACCTCCCAGGCGACCGGCTTCCTGGCAAGCCTGCTCAGCGCCATGATCACCATGGCCACCCTGGCAGTCTCGATCACCATGGTCGTCCTGGCGCTCGCGGCCCAGTCGCTCGGTCCCCGCCTTATCCCAATCTTCATGGGCGACACGCGCACCAAGCTGGCGCTGGGAACCCTCGTCGGCACCGTCGTCTATCTGCTCATCGTCTTGCGCACCGTCGCCGGCACCAGCGCGCAGGTGCCCCAGCTCGCCGTCACCTTCGGCACCGTCTTCGTCCTGGCCAGCACCGTCGGGCTTCTCTTCTTCGTCCACCATCTCGCCCGCTCGATCGTCGCCGACACCATCATCGCCCGCGTCGGCGCGACGCTCGATTCCTATGTCGCGCCCTCCTGCCCGAGGCCCACGACGACGCGCCCGAAGCTGCCCTCGATCTCGCCGCGCTGGCGCAGGAGCAGGGCGCCTCGCTCGCCGCCACCGCCAGCGGCTACCTCCAGGTCATTGATCACGGCGCCATCGTTCACGCCGCCGAGCTGAAATCCGCCGTCGTCGCGCTCGCTCACCGCGCGGGCCAGTTCGTCCTCCCCGGCGATATCCTCGCCCACGTCAAGCCGCCCTCGGCGCTCGATGACGCCTTCGCCGCCACCCTCCGCAACGCGCTGGTCCAGGGTCGCCAGCGCACCGCCGTTCAGGATCTCGAATATTCCATCCGCCAGCTGGTCGAGATTGCCCTCCGCGCCCTGTCGCCGGGCATCAACGACCCGCACACGGCGCTCGCCGTCATCGACCAGCTCACCGCGTCATGTGCCGAGATCATGGCGCGCGGTGCGCTTTCGCCGGTGCATCGCGACGACCACGGCACCATCCGCCTGTTCCAGCCGGTGACCGATTTCGGCGGCCAGCTCGCCGCCGCTTTCAACGAGATCCGCCAGGCCGGCGCCACCCAGCCGGCGATCCTCATCCGTCTCGCCGATCGCCTGGGTCAGCTCGTCGCCCATGCCCGCGCCGATCAGGCCGAGGCCCTGCGCCATCATTTGCGGCTTGTCCGGGACAGCGGCATGCGTGCGATCGCCGATGCGGCCGACCGCGACGACCTCGCCGAGCGCATCGCAGCCGCGCTCGGTCGGGAGGTCAGTCCATCCTGATCGCGAGCCGTCGCCGGCCGCCGGATCGTGCCGCGTCGGCTCCCGTCGGCGACGCGCGCCTCAGGTATTCATCTGCTCGAAGAAGTCGGCGTTGTTCTTGGTCTGCTTCAGCTTGTCGAGCAGGAACTCGATGGCATCGACCGTGCCCATCGGCATCAGGATGCGGCGCAGCACGTACATCTTCTTGAGCTGGTCGGGGGCCACCAGCAGCTCTTCCTTGCGCGTCCCCGAGCGGGTGATGTCGATGGCCGGGAACACGCGCTTGTCGGCCACCTTGCGGTCGAGGATGAGCTCCGAATTGCCGGTGCCCTTGAACTCCTCGAAGATCACCTCGTCCATGCGGCTGCCGGTATCGATCAGCGCCGTCGAGATGATGGTCAGCGAGCCGCCTTCCTCGATGTTGCGCGCGGCGCCGAAGAAGCGCTTCGGCCGCTGCAGCGCGTTGGCGTCGACGCCGCCGGTCAGCACCTTGCCCGACGACGGCACCACGGTGTTGTAGGCGCGGCCGAGGCGGGTGATCGAATCGAGCAGGATGACGACGTCGCGTCCGTGCTCGACCAGCCGCTTGGCCTTCTCGATCACCATCTCGGCGACCTGCACGTGGCGCGAGGCCGGCTCGTCGAAGGTCGAGGAGATCACCTCGCCCTTCACCGAGCGCTGCATGTCGGTCACTTCCTCCGGCCGCTCGTCGATCAAGAGCACGATCAGATAGCACTCCGGATGATTGGCCGTGATCGAGTGCGCGATGTTCTGCAGGATGACGGTCTTGCCGGTGCGCGGCTGCGCGGTGATCAGCGCCCGCTGGCCCTTGCCGAGCGGCGCCACCAGGTCGATCACCCGCGCCGTCATGTCCTTCGAGGTCGGGTTGTCGACCTCCATCTTGAACCGCTTGTCGGGATAGAGCGGCGTCAGATTGTCGAAATGGATCTTGTGGCGCGTCTTTTCCGGGTCCTCGAAGTTGATCGAGTTGACCTTGAGCAGGGCGAAATAGCGCTCGCCTTCCTTCGGTCCGCGGATCTGCCCTTCGACCGTGTCACCGGTCCTCAGCGAAAAGCGGCGGATCTGCGATGGCGACACGTAGATGTCGTCCGGACCGGCAAGATAGTTCGCATCCGGCGATCGCAGGAAGCCGAAGCCGTCGAGCAGACACTCGACGACGCCTTCGCCGATGATGTCCACTTCCTGGGCGGCGAGCTGCTTGAGGATCGCGAACATCAGCTCCTGCTTGCGCAGCGTGCTCGCACTTTCGACCCCGAGTTCCTCGGCAAAGGCGAGCAACTCGACAGGCGATTTCGCCTTCAGGTCTTTCAGTTTCATTTCTCGCATGGAGAGCGATTCTCTTGGATGTGATGAGGAAAAGAACCGACAGTGAGGGAGGTCGCAGAACTTCTGCCCGACGGTGTCTGTCGGTGCGCCAACATCTGCCAACCCGGCTGTCGACGCTTGTCTGCTTGTGCGGTTGGCCGGAAGATAATGGCTCGCACCCGCTACCGCAAGGCCGAAAACGCCGGTTTGCCGCGCCTGGTCAGAACGGGCGGACGATCACCAGGATGACGATGCCGATCATCAGCAGCGTCGGCACCTCGTTGACGTAGCGATAGAAGCGCTGCGGCCGCTGGTTCCGATCCTCGGCGAATTCCTGCACGCAGTTGGCGAGGAACCAGTGCACCCAGGTCAGCGTCAGCGCCAGCAGCAGCTTGAGATTGAACCACGGCTCGCTGAACAGGTTGAGGTCCCAGGCGAGCCACAGGCCCGCCGCCCAGCTGGCGATCATCGCCGGAACCATGATGCCCTTGAGCAGCCGCCGTTCCATCACCTTGAAGGTTTCCGACTGCTTGGAACCCGGCTCCGCCTCGCAGTGGTAGACGAACAGCCGCGGCAGATAGAGCAGGCCCGCCATCCACGAGATGATCGCGAGCAGGTGCAGCACCTTCATCCACACGTAGCCTTCGCTCGGGATCAGCCAGATCATCAGCGCCGCAACGACGGCCGCAATGATCACTGCCCGCAGCATCAGCAGTCCCGGCTTCTTCATCATGGCGCCCGCACCAGTTCGACCAGCCGCTTCACATGCTCGACCGGCGTCTCCGGCAGGATGCCGTGTCCGAGGTTGAAGATGAAACGCCCGTCACCCAGCCCTGTGCGTATTCGCCGCACTGCCTGCTCCAGTGCCGCGCCGCCGGCCATCAGCACCATCGGATCGAGATTGCCCTGCACCGCCACGCGGCCCTGCAGCCGCTCCCGTGCATAGGCCAGCGGAACGCTCCAGTCGATCGACACCCCATCGACCCCCGTCATCTTCGCATAGCGCTCGAGCTTCGCTCCGGCACCGCGCGGGAAGCCGATCACCTTCGCCGTCGGCACCGCTGCCTTTAGCCGCCGAACGATCTCCGCCGTCGGCGCCACGCACCAGCGCTCGAAGCCGTCTTCGTCGAGCACCCCGGCCCACGTATCGAAAATCTGCACCACATCGGCACCGGCCTTCACCTGGTCGATCAGGTAATCCGCCGACAGCGACACCAGCGCTGCGATCAGTGCCTCGAACGCCGCCGGCTTCTCCAGCGCGAAGCGCCGCGCCGGCGCCTGGTCGGCCGTCCCCTTGCCGGCGATCATGTAGGTCGCCACCGTCCACGGCGCGCCGCAGAAGCCGATCAGCGTCTTGCTGCCATCCAGCGTCGCCCGCACGCGGCGCACGGTCTCCAGCACCGGTCCCAGCGTCTCCGCCGCGCGGTCATCGTCAAGCGCCGCGATGCCGCTCTCGTCGATCGGTTCGAGCCGCGGTCCCTCGCCTTCGACGAACCAGACCCGCCGGCCGAGTGCCAGTGGCGCCACCAGGATGTCGGAAAACAGGATCGCTGCATCGAGATCGAACCGTTCCACCGGCTGCAGCGTCACGGTGCTCGCCCATTGCGGATTGAAGCAGAGAGCGAGGAACGAGCCGGCTTCGGACCTCAGCGCCCGATATTCCGGCAGATAGCGTCCTGCCTGCCGCATCAGCCACAGCGGCGGCGGTGAAAGCCGCTTTCCTTCGAGGACGGCACCGACCCGGCCCTTGGCTGGCGCAGGAGCAGTCGGTCTTCTCCACCGTCTCACTAGAGAGTTCTAAACTCTACCTTTTGTTTCATATTGACCGTGGATTGCCGTTAGGCAGGCCAATCCTCACGGCCGCACCGTCCGGTTTGGCAGAGGGATGAGCGGGAGAGGGAGAATACGATTCCGGTCGTCGGGAGCAAGGATAGCGCGATCCCCTCGCGTTAAGAATGCGTTAACCATAAATAAGGCGGGGGCGAACGCCCGAACTCATTGTGGATGACCTGTGGACATTCATGGATTTCAGCGGATTCCCCCGCTTTTGCCGAATTGCCGCAGAGTGCCGGTCACAGGCGCAAGCCTGTTGATTAAATCCCGCGCTTTCGGGAGAGTGCAGGCAGTTTCCGGCTCGATTGCCCTGATCGCCGTCCGTCATGCACAGGGCAGGGGATAAGCGCGTGCAAAACCGAGAGAACTTCTTCCATCTTCACCTGATCTCCGATGCGACGGGCGAAACCCTGATGACCGTCGCCCGGGCGTCGGCCGCCCAGTTCGCCCAGACGCGCGCCGTCGAACACGTCCACGCCCTGGTGCGCAACGAGAAGCAGCTCGCCCGCGTCCTCGCGGAAATCGAGGCCGAGCCGGGCATCGTCCTCTACACGCTGGTCGACCGCCAGATCAGCGAAAAGCTCGAGGCCCATTGCCACGCTCTCGGCATCCCCTGCGTCTCCGTGCTCGACCCGATCTTCCAGGTCATGCAGTCCTATCTCGGTGCCGCCAGCGACCGCCGCATCGGCGCCCAGCATTCGCTCGACGCCGATTATTTCCACCGCATCGACGCGCTCAACTTCACCATGATGCACGACGACGGCCAGCTCGCCGGGCGACTGGAGGAGGCCGACGTGGTGCTGGTCGGCGTCAGCCGCACCTCCAAGACGCCGACCTCGATCTATCTGGCCAATCGCGGCGTCCGCACCGCCAATGTTCCCCTGGTGCCGGGCATTCCGCTGCCGCCCGATGTCGAGAACATCAAGAAGCCGCTGGTGGTCGGGCTGGTGGCGAGCCCCGAGCGCATCATCGCGCTCCGCGAGAACCGCATCCTCAGCCTCAACGCCAGCCAGCCGAACCTCGCCTACGTCGACAAGGCATCGGTCGCCGACGAGATCGCCTATACGCGCAAGCTGTGCGCCAGGCACGGCTGGCCGGTGATCGATGTCACCCGCCGCTCGATCGAGGAGACCGCGGCGGCGATCCTCGCCCTCCACCGCGAACACCGCGAGGCGCGGGATTCCGGGCATAGCCTGTGAGCGCAATCGTCCTCGCCTCGGGCAGCCCCGCGCGGCGGACGCTCCTTGCCAATGCCGGCATCGAATTCACGGTCGAACCGGCGGCTGTCGACGAACGCGCGGTCGAGGCGCCGCTCGTCGCCCGTGGCGCCTCGCCGGCGGAGATCGCATCCGTGCTCGCCGATGCCAAGGCCGCCGAAGTCAGCCGCCGGCTGCCCGCGGCCTTCGTCATCGGCGGCGACCAGACGCTCGATTGCGACGGCCATCGCGGCACCAAGTCGCACGATCTGGCCGAGGCGCGGGCCCAGTTGCAGCGGCTTGCCGGCCGCGCCCACCAGCTTCATTCGGCGGTCGCCGTGGCCAGCGGCGGCAGCGTCACCTGGCGCCACCGCGACACCGCGACGCTCACCATGCGGCCGCTCGGCGAGGCGGAGATCGACGCCTATCTCGGCCGCGTCGGCGGGCAGGCGCTGAACAGCGTCGGCGTCTACCAGCTCGAAGGGGAGGGGATCCGCCTGTTCGAGCGCATCGAAGGCGACTATTTCACCATCCTCGGCCTGCCCCTCCTGCCGCTTCTGGCCTATTTGAGAAGCCAGGGAGCCATCGCATGAACCCTCCGCCACCGTCATGGTGAATCCCGTTACCCGCCCCGTCGCCTGCGTCGTCGGCTGGCCGGTGAAGCATTCGCGCTCGCCGGTCATCCATCGCTTCTGGCTGAACCAGCTCGGCCTCGATGGCGACTATGTCATCGAGCCGGTCGCGCCCGATCGCATCGCCGCATTCTTCGCCAGCTTCCCGTCCGCCGGCTGGGTCGGCTGCAACGTCACCGTGCCGCACAAGGAGGCGGCCTTCGCCGCGGTCAGCCGGCGCGAAGCAGCGGCCGAGGAAACCGGCGCGCTCAACACCATCTGGATCGAGGACGGCAGGCTCGTCGGCACCAACACCGACCCGGAGGGGATTCCTCGCCAATCTCGACGCCGAGGCGCCGGGCTGGGACGCCGCGGCGGGCCGCGCCATCGTCCTCGGCGCCGGCGGCGCGGCGCGGGCGATCGTCTGGGCGCTCCTCCGGCGCGGTTTCGCCCCGGTCACCGTGGTCAACCGCACGCGGGCGCGGGCCGAGGCGCTGGCCGCCCGTTTCGGGCCGTCCGCCGGCGCTGCCGGATGGGAGTCGCTGCCCGGCCTGCTCGGCCAGGCGCGCCTGCTGGTCAACACCACCACGCTCGGCATGCACGGCCAGCCCCCGCTTGCCGTCGATGTCGCCCGTCTGCCGCCCGATGCGGTGGTCGCCGACCTGATCTATGTGCCGCTGCAGACGCCGCTCATCGCCAGCGCCGGCGCCGCCGGCCTGCGGGCGGTCGGCGGTCTCGGCATGCTGCTGCACCAGGCGGTGACCGGCTTCGAGCACTGGTTCGGCCGGCGGCCGGCGGTAACGCCGGCGCTGCGCGCGCTGGTCCAGACATCGATCGAGGCCGGCTGATGCTCGTGCTCGGCCTCACCGGTTCGCTCGGCATGGGCAAGTCGACGGCCGCGGCGATGTTTGCCCGGGCCGGCGTTCCCGTCTTCGACGCCGACCATACCGTGCATGCCCTGTACGCCCGCGGCGGCGCCGGGGTGGAGCCGGTCGAGGCGGCCTTTCCCGGCATGACCGTCGACGGCGCCATCGACCGGGTGCGTCTCGGCCGCCGCGTGGTCGGCGATGCCGAGGCCTTCGCGCGTCTGGAGGCGATCGTCCATCCGCTCGTCCGCCGGGCCGAGGATGCCTTCCGCGCCCGTGCCGCCGGGGAGGGGCGCCGCATCGCGCTTCTCGACATGCCGCTGTTCTTCGAGATCCACGCCGACAGCCGGGTCGATGCCGTCGTGGTCGTCTCGACCACGCCCGAGCGCCAGCGTCATCGCGTGCTCGGCCGGGCCGGCATGACCGCGCAGCGCTTCGAGGCCTTGCTCGCGCGCCAGATGCCCGATCGGGAGAAACGCGCCCGCGCCCACTTCATCATCGATACCGGCGGCGCTCTCGACGATACGGAACGCCAGATCGGCGAGCTGCTGCACGCCGTCGCCGGCATGGCGGCCGGCCGCTGAGCCGGTCGCTCAGCCGCGATAGCCCTCGACCATGCCCGGCGGGCGCAGCGTCGCATCGTCCGGGTCCTCGCCGAATTCGCGCTTCGCCCGCCGCTGGCGCAGCAGGTCCCAGTACTGGTCGAGCGCCACGTTGAGCGCGATCAGGCGCTGGCGCTCCGCTTCGGAGAGCTCGCCCTTCTGGTAGAGGAAATGTTCCTCGTCGGTGAGGGCCTTGATGTGGTCGAGCACGGACTGGTCGGTGGCCATCGTCGGTCTCCTACAGCATTGCCAGGCCCGCAGGGCGGCCGAGCGGGAAGGCCCGGTCGATATCTGCGATCTCGGCTGCGGTCAACGCCAGGCCGGCGGCGCCGGCATTTTCCTCCACATGGGGCACGGTGGCGGCTTTGGGAATGGCAAAAAGCGACGAATGCCGGGTGAGGAAGGCAAGCGCCACCTGGCGCGGGGTGGCGCCGCGCGCCCGCGCGATTGCCGCCAGAACCCTGCCGCCGGGGCTCTGCGGATCGGGGAAATCCCCGCTGCCGAACGGGCTGTAGCCGACCACGGCGACGCCATGCGCGGCACACCACGGCACCACCCGATGCTCGATGCCGCGCTCCTCCAGATGGTAGAGCACCTGGTTGCAGGCGATGCGCCCGTCGCCGGCGATGCGCCGCGCCGCTTCCAGATGGTCCTCGTCAAAATTGCTGAGGCCCCAGGACAGGATCTTGCCGTCCGCCTGCAGCGCCTCGAAGGCGGCGATGGTTTCCTCCAGCCGGAAGCGGCCGCGCCAGTGCAGCAGGTAGCAGTCGAGGCGGTCGGTGCCCAGGCGCTTCAGCGAGGCCTCGCAGGCGGCGACCGTGCCCGTCCGCGATGCGTTCTGCGGCATCACCTTGGAGACCAGGAACACCGCCTCGCGCCGCCCGGCGATCGCTTCCCCGACGATCGTCTCGGCCGCGCCCGATCCATAGAGTTCCGCCGTGTCGATGTGACGGAGGCCGAGATCGAGGCCGCGCCGCAGCGCCGAGATCGCCTGCGCCCGCGGCGCCTGCTCCAGATACCAGGTGCCCTGGCCGATCACCGGCACGTCGCCACCGGTGGGGCCAAATGCGCGGTTTTGCATGGGTTTTCGCCTCGTTCTGCCGTCCCGACCGGTCGCCAAAGCGGGCATTTCGCGCCGGTCAGGACATATACCTAAGATTGACGGATTGAGCTTTTCCAATTTTCAGGGAAAGAATAGGGCTCGGGGAGCGGCCGCGAGGGGCGCGTGGCGGTCCTTTCATGGTCCATGGCTGAAGGCCCGAGCAAGCGGAGAGGCGTGGCATGCAGCGGTTCGGTCAAATCGCGCTGGCGATTCTTGCAGCGTTCATGATCTCGGTGACGCTCGCTCCGGCCGGAGCTGCCGCCGCCGAGGCGAAAGCCAAGGCGCCGAAAGTCGATGTGCCGCCCATCTACATCATGCGCGGCGGTCTCAACATCTTCTCCACCGGAATGGACGTGCTGGCGAAGGAATTGACCGACAAGGGCTTCCCCGCCATCTCCGACGGCTTCATGGCCTGGCGCACCGAGATGGAGAAGGAGGTCGCCGCCTACAAGCAGCACCCCTATCCGATCATCATCGTCGGCCACTCCTACGGCGCCGACACCGCCCTGCTGATGGCCTACAAGCTGCGCGATGCCGGCGTCCCCATCGCGCTTCTGGTGTTCTACGACCTGACCAGTCCCGGCAAGATTCCGGCCAACGTCGCCCATGTGCTGAACTTCCGCTCGTCGTCCTCGACCGGCATCAACGTGCAGGCCACCCCCGGCTTCGGCTTTACCGGCACCATCGAGAACGTGACCCGGCCGGACCTCAACCACATCACCATCGACAAGGCCGAGGATCTGCACCAGAAGACGATCGAGGAGATTGCCGACCTGCTCGGCAAGCCCCTCAAGACCACCGCCAAGCAGTAGGGCTCCCGAACGCCCGCGCCCCTTGCGCAGCGGCGCCGGAGCGGCCACGATTCGGCAACGAATCATGCGCGAAATCATCTTCGACACAGAGACCACCGGGCTCGATCCCGTGAACGGCGATCGCATCGTCGAGATCGGCGCCATCGAGCTGGTCAACCACATCCCGACGGGAAAGCACTTCCACGTCTATCTCAACCCGGAGCGGCCGATGTCGGTCGAGGCCGCCCGCGTGCATGGCCTCGACGACGCCTTCCTCAAGGACAAGCCGCGTTTCGTCGAGGTGGCCGAGGACCTCGTTGCCTTCCTCGAAGAGGGCAATCTGATCGCCCACAACGCCAGCTTCGACATGTCGTTCATCAATGCCGAGCTTGCCCGCATCGGCCGGCCGCCGATCTCCGACGAGCGCGTCATCGACACGCTGATGCTCGCCCGCCGCAAGCATCCCGGCAGCCCGGCCTCGCTCGACGCGCTGCTGTCGCGCTACCAGATCGATGCCTCGCGCCGCACGCTGCATGGCGCCCTGCTCGATGCCGAGCTCCTGTCGGAGGTCTATATCGAGCTGATCGGCGGTCGCCAGGCGGCGCTGGTGCTTGGCGAGGAGCCGGAGGCGCCGACCATCGCCGTCGCCCATCATGTCGCCGTCGTCGACGTGCGCCCGATGCCGCGGGTCTTCACCCTCGGCCCGGAGGAACGCGCCGCGCACGATGCCGCCATTCGGCGCCTCGGCGAGACGGCCATCTGGCGGGATTATCTCGGCGCCGGCGTCGCCGCCGCCTGACGCCCGCCCCCCGGCGCCCTATGTTGGGCGTCTGCCCGTAGCCGCCGGTGGAGCCTCGCACCCCCGTGATTCCCTATTCGCTTCTCGATCTGGCGCCGATCGTCGCCGGCGGCTCCGCCGCCCAGTCGCTGGCCAATACGCTTGATCTCGCCCGCCATGCCGAGGGCTGGGGCTACCGCCGCTTCTGGCTCGCCGAGCATCACAACATGCCGGGCATCGCCAGTTCGGCCACCGCCGTGGTCATCGGTCACGTCGCGGCGGGTACCCGGACGCTGCGCGTCGGTGCCGGCGGCATCATGCTGCCCAACCATGCGCCGCTGGTCATCGCCGAGCAGTTCGGTACGCTCGAGAGCCTCTTTCCGGGCCGCATCGATCTCGGCCTCGGCCGCGCCCCGGGCACCGACCAGATCACCGCCCGCGCACTGCGGCGCGACGTCAACGCCGCCGGCGAGCGCTTTCCCGACGACGTGATCGAGCTGCAGTCCCTGCTCGGTCCGGCCGAGCCCGGCCAGTACATCCACGCCGTGCCCGGCGTCGGCACCAGGGTGCCCCTGTGGATCCTCGGCTCCAGCCTCTACGGCGCCCAGCTCGCCGCGCTCATCGGCCTGCCCTACTCCTTTGCCTCCCATTTCGCGCCGGACGCCCTGCTGCCGGCGCTCGCCATCTACCGCGAGCGCTTCACGCCCTCGCCGCAGGCCGACCGCCCCTATGCCATGCCGGCGCTGCAGGTCGTCGCCGCGGACGACGACACGCAGGCGCGGCGCCTGTTCACCTCCACCCAGCAGGCCTTCGCCAACATGCAGCGCAACGCCCGCGGGCCGCTCCCCGCCCCGATCGACGACATCGAGACCTACTGGTCGCCGGCCGAGAAGGAGCGCGCGTCGCACATGCTCGCCTATGCGGTGGTCGGCGGGCCGCAGACGGTGCGCGACGGACTGCGGAAATTCATCGATCTCACCGCCGCCGACGAAGTGATGATCGCCGGCCAGATCCACGACCACGCGGCGCGGCTGCGCTCCTTCGAGATCGTGGCGGAAGCGATGACGGCGCTCTGAGCGGGCCGCCTCAGCGCAGCCACAGCCGCGCATAGGGAGGCAGCAGGATGCGGCCGTCCTCGTGGCCGACCGGATGGTCCGACAGGCCGTCGTGGAACAGCCGGGCGCCCTGCGCTACCGCCCAGTTGGCGCTGATCGTCGTCCAGAATTCGGTGAAGTTGTAGAGGCACACCACCGCGTTGGTCGGCGCCCGGCGCACGAAGGCGAAGAGATTGTTCTGGCCGGTGTCGACGATCAGCGTCGGATAGGCGGCGTGGAATTCCGGCATCGCCCGCCGCCGTTCGAGGATATGGCGCACGCCGCGCCAGACGCGTGCCGGCGCTGTCGCGCTGTCCGCCGCCATCGCCTGCGCGGCGCCTGCCCAGTCCATGCGCGGGCGGTGGATCCAGCGGCTGTCATGGGCGTGCTCGGGGTCGTCGCGATAGCCGTAGTCGTTGAGCAGCGCGATCTCGTCGCCCATGTAGACCAGCGGGATGCCGCCGAAGCTGGCGATCAGCGCATGGCCGAGCAGGATGCGGTCGACCGCCCGCGCGATCGCGGTTTCGTCACCCTCCGCCTCCGCCCGCTCCAGCCCCGCCAGCGAGGCGCAGGTGCCGCTGATGCGCTTGTCGCCGGTCGCCGGATTGAACTGGAACAGGGCGCCGCGCGAGAACGAGCCGGGGAAGACGCCCTCGTAGAAATCCGAGAGGAAGGCGCGGTGCAGGTGTCCGTCGAAGCCGACCGCGCGGGCGTCCTCGTCGGTCACCGCCCAGCCGATGTCGTCGTGGCAGCGGACGTAGGTGGCATAGGCGGCGTTGCTGAGCGCGGGCGGAAAATGCGTCGCCAGCACATGGGTCATCAGCCGCGTCTCGCGCGCCGCCAGCGCCGACCAGAACTGCACCATCAGCGAGTTGTGGTAGGCGAGGTTGCCTTCCTTGCCGGAGTGCTCGCCGAGGCCGAGGTAGGGGATCATCTCCGCCGGCGCGACGATCGCCTCTTCCAGATGGATCACCGCCGGCGCCACGATGCGGCTCACCGCGCGCAGCGCCTGCAGCAGCATGTGCACCTCGGGCTCCGACTGGCAGCGCGTGCCCATGCGTTTCCACATGAAGGCGACCGCATCGAAGCGCAGCACGTCGACGCCCTTGTTGGCGAGGTAGAGCAGCACCGCCGCCATCTCGAGGAACACCTGCGGGTTCGCCCAGTTGAGGTCCCACTGGTGCTCGTTGAAGGTCGTCCACACCCATTTTCCCCCACCCGGGCCGATGTCCGGGTACCAGGTGAAGCTGCCCGGCGCGTTGTCGGGAAACACCTCGATCAGCGTCCGCTCGTATTGCCTGGGCAGGACGTCGTCGTCGAACATCAGGTAGTAGTCCTGATATTTGGCGATGCCCTTTCGCGCCTTCTTCGCCCAGGCGTGCTCCTTGGCGGTGTGGTTGAGCACCAGGTCGACACACAGGCTGATGCCGCGCTGGCGCAACAGGCCGGCGAGCGCCGCGAGGTCGTCCATGGTGCCGTAGGCGGGATTGACCGCGCGGTAATCCATCACCGAATAGCCGCCATCGCTGTCGCCGGGACGCGGCTTCAGGCACGGCATCAGGTGGACGTAGGTGATGCCGAGCGCCTCCAGATAGTCGAGCCGGTCGGCGATGTGCGCGAGGTCGCCGGCGAAGCGGTCGACGTAGAACACGTAGCCGGCCATCGCCGGCCGCTGGAACCAGTCGGGCTCGAGGTCGCGCTTGAGGTCGAGCCATTTCAGGTCGTCCGGCCGCGCCGCCCAGGAGTCTGCGAGCAGCTTCTCCAGCGCCTTGCAGAACCGGTCGTAGTCCGGCCGCGCGCCGTAGATCCGCTCCAGCATGCCGTAGAGGTCGGCGCGGCTGCGCTCCATGCGCAGATCGAAAACCCGGCTGTTGAAGTCGGCGCTGTCCTCTGCCCTGCCCACCCGAGGTCCTCCCGCCGGCGGCTTCTCCGGCGCCGGCTCGCTCTGCGGCGGCATCATGCACCGCCGGCGCGGCGCCGGGTAGACGGGCGCCCCACTGGAACCGATCAGGCCCGGCGGATTCGTCCGGCGCCGGCAAGACCGGGCAGGTCGTCAAGCTCGCCAGCTGGAGCGACGACGGCCAGTCCCAGCTCGCGCCCCACGAGCCGCAGCCGACCGGCGTGGTCGTCACGCTGGAACCGACCCAATAGCACCGGCAAGCGGGCGGTTGCCCGGAGCTCTAGCCGAGCAACCGTCCGACGACTTTGGCAGTATAATCCACCATCGGCACGATGCGGGCATAGTTCAGCCGCGTCGGGCCGATGACGCCGAGCACGCCGACGACCTTCTGCTCGATGTCGCGATAGGGCGCCACCACCAGCGAGGAGCCGGAGAGCGAGAACAGCCGGTTCTCCGAGCCGATGAAGATGCGCACGCCTTCGCCGGTTTCGGCGCTGCCGAGGAGCCGGATCAGCTCGCGCTGGGTCTCCAGGTCGTCGAACAGCAGGCGGATGCGTTCCAGATCGGCCGCGGCGGTCACGTCCTCCAGAAGGTTGGCGCGTCCGCGCACGATCAGCGTGTCCGGCCGCCCGTCGCCGGCCTCGGCCCATGAGGCGAGCCCCGCGGTGACCAGCGTCTGGGTCAGCTTGTCGAGCTCGGCCTTGGCCTCCTGCTCGTACTTCTCGAGTTCCGCCCGCGCTTCGGAAAGCGAGCGGCCGCGCAGATGCGAATTGAGATAGTTGGCTGCCTCCAGCAGGCTCGACGGCGTCGTTCCGGGGGCGAGGTCGATCAGCCGGTTCTCCACCGATCCGCTCTCGCCGACCAGCACCACCAGCGCCCGCGTCGGCTCCAGCCGGATGAACTCGATGTGCTTGAGGCGGAGGTCGGCCTTGCCGGCGAGCACCACGCCGGCGCCGCGGGACAGGCCGGAGAGCGCCTGGCTGGCCTCGTTGAGCACGTTCTCGACCGTCCGCCCCGGCGTCGCCGCCTTCACCCGCGCCTCGATCTGCCCGCGCTCCTCCGCCGACAGGTCGCCGACCTCGAGCAGCGCGTCGACGAAGAAGCGCAGGCCGAACTCGGTCGGCAGCCGCCCGGCCGAGGTGTGCGGCGCATGGATGAGGCCGAGCTGCTCCAGATCGGCCATGACGTTGCGCACCGAGGCCGGCGACAGCGACATCGTCAGCGCCCGGCTGATATTGCGCGAGCCGACCGGCTCGCCGGTCTCCAGATAGCTGTCGACGATCTGGCGAAAGATCTCGCGCGAGCGCCGGTCGAGGCTCTGCAGCGCCGAGGTGCGTGATTCGCCAGACGCCAGGATACGGGTCGACGGGGGTTCGTGGGTGCTCATGGGGCTCGTCCGATACGCATTAAGTGTCGGTTTTTACCGCATATTCAAGCGGGGCTTTACGGCGCGGCGGGCGCATGCCTATGAAACGGCATGGACAACCTCTCTTCGCCCGTGGCACGGCCCTCGCGACGCACCGCCACCGAAATGCGGCCGATCAGCCTGGAGCGCGGCTTCTCCCGCCACGCCGAGGGCTCCTGCCTGGTCAAGTTCGGCGACACCCAGGTGCTGTGCACCGCCACGCTCGACGAGAAGGTGCCGCCCTGGCTGCGCGGCGCCGGCAAGGGCTGGGTCACGGCCGAATACGGCATGCTGCCGCGCGCCACCCACGAACGCACCCGGCGCGAGGCGACCGCCGGCAAGCAGTCCGGCCGCACGCTGGAGATCCAGCGTCTGATCGGCCGGTCGCTGCGCGCCGTGGTCGACCTGCCGGCGCTCGGCGAGCGCCAGATCATGGTCGATTGCGACGTGCTCCAGGCCGACGGCGGCACGCGCACGGCCTCGATCACCGGGGCCTGGGTGGCGCTCAGGGACTGCATCGAGTGGATGCGCGCCCGCGACATGGTCACCCGGCCGGTGCTCGCCGATCATGTTGCCGCGGTCTCGGCCGGCATCTTTCGCGGCCTTCCCGTGCTCGATCTCGATTATGCCGAGGACAGCGAGGCGGAAACCGACGCCAATTTCGTCATGACCGGCGCCGGCGGTTTCGTCGAGATCCAGGCGACCGCCGAGGGCGCCCCCTTCACCGACGACGAGTTCGAGGCGCTGAAGACCCTGGCGCGCGACGGCATCGCCCGTCTCGTCGAATTGCAGAAGCTGGCCATCCTTTGAGAGCACCGGCGGCAGGAGGATTGCTGAAGCCGGGCGACACGCTGGTCGTCGCCACGCACAATCCCGGCAAGCTGCGCGAGATCGAGGCGCTGGTCGCGCCGGCCGATCTCACCGTCGTCACCGCCGCCGCGCTCGGCCTGCCCGAGCCGGAGGAGACCGGGCGCACCTTCGCCGAGAACGCCTCGCTCAAGGCGATCGCCGCCGCCATCGCCTCGGGCCTGCCGGCGCTGGCCGACGATTCGGGCGTCTGCGTCGATGCGCTGAACGGCGATCCCGGCGTCTATTCGGCGCGCTGGGCCGGGCCCGGCAAGGATTTCGCCGCCGCCATGCAGCGCGTCGAGGACGGCCTGCAGGCCGCCGGCGCCATCGCCCCCGAAGCCGCGCAGCGCCCGCTTCGTCGCCGTCCTCTGCCTCGCCTGGCCGACCGGCGCCGCCGTCACCTTCCGCGGCGAGGTCAAGGGCCACATGATCTGGCCGCCGCGCGGCGACAACGGCTTCGGCTACGACCCGATGTTCGTGCCCGACGGCTACGATCGCACCTATGCGGAAATGACGCACCGAAGAGAAGAAGGGCATGTCGCACCGGGCGCTCGCCTTCGCCGCCTTCGCCCGCGCCCGGATTCCGCGCAAATGAGCGCCGCGGCCGGGCAGCGGCGAGCCGGACTTCGGCGTCTATGTCCACTGGCCGTTCTGCGCGGCCAAGTGCCCCTATTGCGATTTCAACAGCCATGTCCGCCATCAGCCGCCCGACCAGGCGCGCTTTGCCGCCGCCTTCGCCCGCGAGATCGCGACGCATGGCCGGCGCGCGCGCCCGGCCGCACGGTCGCCAGCATCTTCATCGGCGGCGGCACGCCCTCGCTGATGGAGCCGGCGACGGTCGGCGCCATCCTCGACGCGGTCGCCGCCCATTGGCCGGTCGCGCCCGACGTCGAAGTCACCATGGAGGCCAATCCGTCCTCGGTCGAGGCCGAGCGCTTCCGCGGCTATCGCGCCGCCGGCGTCAACCGCCTGTCGCTCGGCGTGCAGGCGCTCAACGATGCCGACCTCAGGTTCCTCGGCCGCCTGCACGACGCCGCCCAGGCGCGCGCCGCGATCGAGATCGCGCGGGCGACCTTCCCGCGCCTCTCCTTCGATCTCATCTACGCCCGCCCCGGCCAGACGCCGTCGGCGTGGGCGGCGGAGCTCGCCCGGGCCCTGACGCTCGCCGCCGATCACCTGTCGCTCTACCAGCTCACCATCGAGCCGGGCACGCCCTTCTTCGCCCTGCATCAGGCGGGCAAGCTCGCCGTTCCCGACGACGATGCCGCCGCCGAGCTCTACGGCGTGACCCAGGCGGTGTGCGATGCCGCCGGGCTGCCCGCCTACGAGATCTCCAACCATGCCGCGCCCGGCGCGGAATGCCGGCACAATCTCGTCTACTGGCGCTATGGCGAATATGCCGGCGTCGGTCCCGGCGCCCATGGCCGCCTGAAACTGGCCGACGGCCGGCGCCATGCGCTGGCCGCCGAACGCGCCCCCGAGGTGTGGCTGGAGAAGGTCGAGGCGTGGGGCGACGGGCTCGTGGTCGACGACGTGCTGACCGCCGAGGAGGAGGGCGACGAGATGCTGCTCATGGGCCTCCGCCTGGCCGAGGGCATCGACCTCGACCGCTATTGCCGCCTGGCCGGCCGCGCGCTCGATCCGGCGCGGCTCGACGACCTGCTCGCCAACGGCATGGTCGAGCGCGCCGGCGGCCATCGCCTGCGCGCCACGCGCGCCGGCTTCTACGTGCTCGATGCGGTGGTCGCCGATCTGGCGGCGTGAGCGCCGCCGGACCGGAATCCCCGGGGACGGGATTTCCGACAAGTACCTGACCGGGCGAAGGTCTTCGGCGCCGGCTCGACGAGCACCGCCTGGCCGTTGTTGATCTGGTAGATGGCCAGGCTGCGCTGGTTCAGCCCGTTCGACAGGAAGCGGAAGGCGCCGTCGAGGCCGATATAGCCGCTCGGATTGGTCAGCGTCTCCTGCGCTGAAGCGCCGGTCGCCGAAGCGGGCGGTCAGCCCGGCGGCGAGGCTGGTCGCATCGTAGGCGAGCGTCGCCGTGCGGCTCGGACGTCGGCGCCGAAGGTGGCCTGATAGCGCTGGGCGAATCCGGCAAAGCCGGTGTTGTCGGGCGCCGGATAGAGCGCCCCGTTCAGCGTCGATTCGCCGGTGACGGCGGGGTCGTCCCACTGGCCGCTGCCGAGATAGGTGATCTTCCGCGAATCGACGCCCGCCGCGGCCAGCACCTGGGCGAGGAACGGCGCCTCCTGCGCGCCGCCGGGCATGAACACCGCGTCCACCGTGCCCGATTTGACCAGGCCGGCGATCGCCTGTCGCCTTGGTCTGCATGGCGCCCTTGTCGAGCGCGTAGCGCTCGACCGACATCACCCGGCCGCGCGCATTGGCGACCGCGCGCTGCAGCGCCGCTTCCGCGATCGTGCCGTAGGCGTTGTCGGGCAGCAGCGCCGCGAACGACCGCCGGCCCTTGGAGGCGGCATAGCCGATGATGCGGTCGACGTCGCCCTGCGGCAGGAAGCTCAGCAGATAGACGCCGGCCGAAGCGGTGCGTGGTGTCGGTGGAGAAGGCGACCACCGGCACGCGCGAGGCCTTGGCCACCTGCGCCACCGCCGTCACCGACTGGGCGAACAGCGGGCCGATGATCAGCTCGGCGCCCTGCGAGATCGCGGCGCTGGCCGCGGCGCGCGCGCCGTCGACGGTGCCGCGGTCGTCCTTGACCAGCACCTGGATGCCGGCGGTCTTGAAATCGCGGATCGCCAGATCGGCGGCGTTCTTCATGTCCCGGGCGATCTGGCCGGCATTGCCGTTGGCCGACAGCGGCAGGAGCAGGCCGACCTTGACCGAGCCGGCTGCCCAGCACCTCGCCGGTCACCGGCGCGCCGCCGCCGCCGCCGAAGTCGGCGCCGCCACCGCCCATGCCGCCGCCGGTGCAGGCCGCAAGAAACAGCAGCGAGGCCAGAACGGCAGCCTTACGCGCCGTCCTGAGGCCAGAACGCATGAATCCAAAACGGAACAAGAAATTCTCCCCTGCTCGCCCCGGAGCCGGTAAAAGCCGGCAAATCATAGGCCTAAACGACATTCTGTCAAAATTCCATGACGTCGGCCTGTGAACCGGACGCTGCGCGGATCCTGCCAGAAAGAGCGGCAGTCCTATGGCGGAGCGCGCCGAACGAACGGTTCTTCGCCATCGCCGGGCACCGCATGGCCGCCCGTCCGCTGGCGCCCGGCCTGCATGTCGTGGCGACGCCCATCGGCAATCTCGGCGATATTTCGATTCGCGCCCTGGAGACGCTGGCCGCCGCCGATGCGATCGCCTGCGAGGATACGCGGGTGACGGCCGTGCTGCTGCGACACTATGGCATCGAGACCCCGCTCGTCGCCTATCACGACCACAACGCCGCGCGGCAGCGGCCGAAGCTGCTCGCCGCCCTGGCCGAGGGCAAGGCGCATCGCGCTGGTCAGCGACGCCGGCACGCCGCTGATCTCCGATCCCGGCTACAAGCTGGTCGACGAGGCGCGCGCCGCCGGCCATGCCGTCGTGCCGGTGCCCGGCGCCTCGGCGCTGCTCGCCGGCCTCGTCGCCGCGGGGCTGCCCACCGACGCGTTCCTCTTCGCCGGCTTCCTGCCGCCGAAATCCGCCGCCCGCCGGACGCGCCTGCGGCGAGCTCGCGGCGGTGCCGGCGACGCTGGTCTTCTACGAGACCGGCCCGCGGCTCGCCGCCGCGCTCGCCGACATGGCCGAGGTGCTGTCCGGCGACCGCGCCGGCCGCCGTCGCCCGCGAGCTGACCAAGGCCTTCGAGACCGTGCGCGCCGGCACGCTTGCCGGCGCTGGCCGAGAGCCTATGCCGCGGCAAGACCCGCCGCAGCGGCGAGATCGTCGTCCTGGTCGGGCCGCCGGCGGCAGCAGCGCCGTCGGCCGAGGATGCCGACCGGCTGCTCGCCGATCTGCTCAAGGACAAGCCGCTCAGCGACGCCGTCGCCGAGGCGGCGGGCCTCACCGGCCTCAAGCGCCGCGACCTCTACCAGCGGGCGCTCGCCCTGAAGGACCGCGATGGCGACCGCCTGACGGCGCCGCCGCCGCCGGGCCGAGCGCCGCGGCCGCCGCGCCGAGACGCTCGCCGCCTGGTTCCTCCGCCTCAAGGGCTACCGCATCCTCGCCCGCCGCTACCGCGTGCCGGTCGGCGAGATCGACCTCGATCGCCCGCCGCGGCCGCCTGATCGCCTTCGTCGAGGTCAAGCAGCGCCCGAGCCTTGCCGAGGCCGCCGAAGCGGTGACGCCGGCCGCCCGCCGGCGCATCGCCCGCGCCGCCTCCGCCTGGCTGGCGGCCCATCCGGCGGCCGCCGCCCTTGACCTTCGCTTCGACGTCATCATCTGCGTGCCCGGCCGCCTGCCCCGCCACATCCGGCATGCGTTCGACGCCGAAGGTGCGGCGTGATATGGCAGCCGCCCTCCAGCCGGAACTCCGGCAGCCAACCAGAAGCCGAACCGATGCCCCTCAAAGTCGCCGTCCAGATGGACCATATCGCGCCGAATCGCGATCCGCGGCGATTCGACCTTCGCGCTGATGCTGGAGGCGCAGAGGCGCGGCCATCGCCTCTATCACTACACGCCCGAGCGGCTGGCGATGCGCGACGGGCGGGTGGCGGCGACGGTCGAGCCGGTCTCGGTGCGCGACACCGAGGGCGACCACTTCACCCTCGGGCCGTCCGAATTCGTCGATCTGTCCACCTTCGACGTGGTGCTGCTGCGCCAGGACCCGCCGTTCGACCTCGCCTACATCACCACCACCCATCTGCTCGAGCGCATCCATCCCGAGACCCTGGTGGTCAACGATCCGGTCAGCGTGCGCAACGCGCCGGAGAAGCTGCTGCGTCACCGAGTTCGCCGAGCTCAACCCGCCGACCCTGATCACCCGCGACCGCGGCCGCATCGCCGCCTTCCGCGAGGAGCACGGCGACATCATCATCAAGCCGCTCTACGGCAACGGCGGCGCCGGCGTCTTCCGCATCACCGGCCATGACGAGAACCTGATCGCGCTGCTCGAAATGTTCGAGGGCGCCTTCCGCGAGCCCTTCGTCGTCCAGCGCTACCTGCCCGAGGTGCGCCAGGGCGACAAGCGCATCATCCTGGTCGAGGGCGAGCCGGCCGGCATCATCAACCGGGTGCCGGCGGCCGGCGAGGCGCGCTCCAACATGCATGTCGGCGGCCGCGCGGAAGCCGCCGGAGATGACCGCGCGCGACCGCGAGATCTGCGCCGCCATCGGCCCGCGCCTGCGCGAGCTCGGCCTCACCTTCGTCGGCATCGACGTCATCGGCGACTACCTCACCGAGATCAACGTCACCTCGCCGACCGGCATCCGCGAGGTCAAGCGCTTCGGCGGCGCCGATATCGCCGCGCTCATCTGGGACGCCATCGAGACGCGGCGGAAGGATCGATGGCCCGGGCGCTCACCACCATCGGCTTCGATGCCGACGACACGCTCTGGCAGAACGAGCATTTCTACGGGCTGACCAAGTCGCGCTTCGCCACGGCGCTCGCCGGCTATGCCGAGCCCGACGCGCTCTCGGCCGCGCCTGCTCGACGACCGAGCGGCGCAACCTCGGCCACTACGGCTTCGGCATCAAGGGCTTCACCCTGTCGATGATCGAGACCGCGATCGAGGTGACCGGCGGCGCCGTGCCGGCCTCGGTCATCGCCGAGATCCTCGAGGCCGGCCGCGACATGCTCTCCCACCCGGTCGAGACGCTGCCCCATGTGCACGAGACGCTGGAGCGCCTCGCCGGCCGCTACCGCCTGGTGATGATCACCAAGGGCGACCTCTTCGACCAGGAGCGCAAGCTCGCCGAATCCGGCCTCGGCGACCTCTTCGCGGCGGTCGAGATCGTCTCCGACAAGGACGTCGGCACCTATCGAGCGCATCTTCCGCGCGCCATGGCGACGGGCCGGAGCACGCCATGATGGTCGGCAATTCGCTGAAGTCCGACGTCGTCCCGGCCATCGCGGCGGGAAGCTGGGGCGTCTACATCCCCCACGACCTCAACTGGGTGCTGGAGCACGCCGAGGAGCCGGTGTCCTCGCCGCGCTACCGGCGGCTCGCCCATCTCGGCGAGCTGACCGCGCTGATCGCCGAGGTCGGCTGAGGACGCCCACAACCCGTTCACGTAATGTTCTTGACGGCCGGTTGCAGCCTCCGCTAAGGTTCGCCCGCAGGCAGGCGGGGCAAGCGCGCATGGTCTCTCACGTCACCACCGTGGCGTTTCAGGGCATCGAGGCGGTTCCCGTCGATGTCCAGGTGCAGATCGTGCCCGGCCTGCCGCGCTTCATCATCGTCGGCCTGCCCGACAAGGCGGTGGCCGAGAGCGGCGAACGGGTGCGGAGCGCGCTGCATGCCTCCGGCCTGTCGCTGCCGCCCAAGCGCATCATCGTCAATCTCGCCCCGGCCGACCTCCCCAAGGAGGGCAGCCATTACGACCTGCCCATCGCGCTCGCCCTGATGGCGGCGATCGGCGCCGCTGCCCGGCGACCAGCTCGGCGATTTCGTGGCGCTGGGCGAATTGTCGCTCGACGG
Organism: uncultured Alphaproteobacteria bacterium; assembly: GCA_963784605.1. Taxonomy (GTDB): domain Bacteria; phylum Pseudomonadota; class Alphaproteobacteria; order Rhizobiales; family Kaistiaceae; genus CAVSRC01. The sequence goes on along the minus strand of CAWARW010000002.1, from coordinate 25,571 downwards.
CACCATCGCCCCGGTCGCCGGCGTCCTGCCGGCGGCGATCGCCGCCAATGCCGAGGGGCGCGGGCTCATCTGCCCGGCCGCCTCCGGCCCGGAGGCCGCCTGGGCGAGCGGCGACATGGCGATCCTCGCGCCGCGCAGCCTGATTGCCATCGCCAACCATTTTCGCGGCACCCAGGTTCTGTCGCGGCCCGAGGCCGGCATCGCCGAGCCCGGCGATGCGCTGCCCGACCTTGCCGACATCAAGGGCCAGGAGACCGCCAAGCGGGCGCTGGAAGTCGCCGCGGCCGGCGGCCACAACCTGCTGATGGTCGGCCCGCCCGGCGCCGGCAAGTCGATGCTGGCGAGCCGCCTGCCGTCCATCCTGCCGCCGCTCTCGCCCGTCGGACTCCTCGAAGTCTCCATGATCGCCTCGGTCGCCGGCGAGATCGCCAATGGCCGGCTCACCCGCCGCCGGCCCTTCCGCGCGCCGCACCATTCCGCCTCCATGGCGGCCATGGTCGGCGGCGGCATGCGCGCCCGGCCGGGCGAGGTCTCGCTCGCCCATCAACGGCGTGCTCTTCCTCGACGAATTCCCGGAATTCACGCCGCAGGTGCTCGATTCCCTGCGCCAGCCGCTGGAGAGCGGCGAGAGCGTCATCGCCCGGGCCAATTACCGCGTCAGCTTCCCGGCGGCGATCCAGCTCATCGCCGCCATGAATCCCTGCCGCTGCGGCATGGCCGGCGAGCCCGGCCATGTCTGCCGGCGGGGCCCGCGCTGCGTCGAGGACTACCAGGCGCGCATTTCCGGGCCGCTGCTCGACCGCATCGATATCCGCATCGACGTGCCGGCGGTTTCGGCCGCCGATCTCATCCTGCCGGCGCCGGCCGAATCCTCCGCCGCCGTGGCCGAGCGGGTCGCCGCCGCCCGCGCCGTCCAGCGCGCCGCGCTTCGCGGCACTCGGGCGCGAGCGCGGTGCGCACCAACGCCCAGTGCACGCCGGCGCTGATCGAGCAGGTGGCGGCGCCGGACGCCGCCGCCTCGGCTTTGCTCCGCCAGGCGGCGGAGGCCATGCGCCTGTCGGCCCGCGGCTATCACCGGGTGCTCAAGGTCGCCCGCACGCTCGCCGATCTCGACGGCGCCGAGGCGGTCGGCCGCATCCACCTCGCCGAGGCGCTGTCCTATCGCGCCGTCGGCGAGCGTCTGGCCGCCGCGGCGTAGTCGGGGCGGCGCCGGCCGGGCGGCCGCGTCAAGCATTTCGAAAGCTCGACGGTTCACTCTGCCCGGGTCCCGTGCCGGCGTTCCGCCGGCGCGCCGAGCGAGTGCGCAAGCGAATGGTCCGACCGCTGGCCGACAGTGCCAGTCCCAGGCCGGCCCGCCGGAACGGCTGAAGGCCGCCGATCTGGCGGCGCCGCCGGTTCCCGGTCCGCAGCGCGTCGCCGCCGGCCTCTTCGCCTTCGCCGCCGGCTTCGGCATTCTCGTCGCCGGGGCGGTCGCCTGGGCCGATCCCGCTCTGGCGCCGATCATCGCCCCGGTGGTGGTGCTCACCGGCGCCATTGCCCTGTGGGGCGCCAGCCGCGCCGACCAGGAGCGTCTCGCCGCCGACCTTGCCCGTCTCGCCGCCGAGAACCAGCGTCTGGCGGTGACCGTCGAGCAGCTGTCGGATGTCGCCTGGGAACTGCACGAGAGCGACGAACGCTATCGCAGCCTGACCGAGGCGCGTCAGCGCGCAGAGGCGGCGAACCAGGCCAAGAGCCGCGTTCTCGCCACCGTCAGCCACGAGTTCCGCACGCCGCTCAACGGCATCCTCGGCCTCACCGGCCTGCTCATGGAGACGCCGCTGACGCCGGACCAGGAGACCTATGCCCGCGCCGTCCATTCCTCCGGCGAGGCGTTGCTGGCGCTGGTCGACGACATGCTCGATTTCTCGCGCATCGAGGCCGGCCGCCTCGAACTGCGTCCGGCGGCGACCGATATCGAGGCCCTGCTGCAGGAGATCGCCGAACTGCTCGCCGGCCGTGCCCATGCCAAGGGCATCGACATCGCCGCCGAGGTCGACGGCGAGCTGCCGGCGGTCGTCCTGGTCGATCCCGCCCGCCTGCGTCAGGTGCTGATCAATCTCGCCGGCAACGGCGTCAAGTTCACCGAGCGCGGCGGCGTCGCCCTCGGCGCCAGCGTTGCCGGGTGGCCGGCGGAGGGACGCGCGGCGCTCGTCTTCAGCGTCGCCGATAGCGGCCCGGGCATCGCGGCGGAAGACGCCGAGCGCCTGTTCGGCGAGTTCGAGCAGAGCGATTCGGCGCTCAGCCGCCGTCATGGCGGCGCCGGGCTGGGCCTGGCCATCTCCCGGCGCATCGTGCGCCAGATGGGCGGCGATCTCGCCGTCGTCCCGGTCGCGGGCGGCGGCTCGCTGTTCCGCTTCACCCTCCAGCTCGACATCGTCTCCGCCGCACGGCGTCCGACCTCGGAAGACCCCGCGCTCGCCGGCCGCGCCGTGCTGATCGTGGCGCCGTCCGGGGCCGCGCCGCCGATCCTCGCCCGCCAGCTTGCCGAAGGCGGCGCCGAAGCGCGGGTCGTCGCCACCGCCAACGAGGCCGCCGCCGTCATCGGCGCCGCCGCCGCCGCCGGCCAGCCGCACGATGCCGTGCTGATCGATGGCCGCGTCGCGCCCGATGCCGCCGCCGCGCTTGCCCGCATCCGCGAAGCCGCCGGCCGCCGGGTGCCGGCGGCCGTCCTCATCGAGCCCGGCCGCCGCGGCGATATCGAGCGCCTGCGCGCAGCCGGCTTCGATGCCTATCTCGTCCGCCCGGTACGCCGCGCCTCGCTCAAGGGCATCGTCGGCGAGATCGTCGGCGGCGACGGCGGGTTCCGCGTCGATCCGAGCGACGCCCGGCCGTCGCAGCCGGCACCGCCCCGGCGTTCCGGCGCCGCGCTCGGCGTCCTCCTGGCCGAAGACAACGAGATCAATGCGCTGCTCGCGCGGGCCGTCCTGGAAGGGCTCGGCCACGAGGTCACCGAGGTGCGCGACGGCGTCGCCGCGGTCGCTGCTGCGGCCGGCCGGGCAGGGGGCTTCGATGCCATCCTCATGGACCTGCACATGCCCGGGCTCGACGGGCTGGCGGCGGTCCGCGCCATCCGCGACCGCGAACGGGCGACCGGCGTGGCGCCCGCCGCGATCCTTGCGGTGACCGCCGACGTTCTCGCCGAGACCCGCGCCGAGGCGCGCGCCGCCGGCATCGATGCCGTGCTGGAAAAGCCGATGACGCCCGATGCGCTCCGCCGCGCGCTTGGCCGAGGTGACGTCCCGCAACGCCGCTTGAGGCGGGGCCGCCGCCCTACGTGTTGCCGCTGTCGCCGGCCGCTTCCGCCGCGGGCCCCGCTTGGGCTTGCGGCTCGGATGGGGCCTTGGGCTCGGCCTCGGCTTCCGCCGGCGCCTTCGGCTTCTTGACCACCGAGACCAGCACCGGGCGCAGCACGCGGTCGCCGATGGCGTAGCCGGCCTGGATCTCCTCGGCCACCGTGCCCGGCAGGGCGTCGGGCATCGCCACCTCGAACATCGCCTGGTGGAAGCTCGGGTCGAATTTCAGCCCCTTGGCCTCCACCCGGCGGACGCCGTGCTTGGCGAGCGATTGCTCGAGCCCGCGCTCGGTCATCTCGACGCCGTCGATCAGCCCGTCGAGCGCCATGTCGCCGCTGCCGCGCTGGTCCTTCGGCACCGCCTCGATGGCGCGGCGCAGGTTGTCGCCCACGGTCAGCATGTCGCGGGCGAAGGAGGCGACCGCGTACTGCCGCTGGTCGGCGACCTCGCGCTCGGTGCGCCGGCGCAGGTTCTCCATCTCCGCCAGCGTGCGCAGCAGCTTGTCCTTCATGTCCGCCACTTCCGCTTTGAGCGCAGCCGGATCGTCGGCCGGGGGCTTTGCCGGGCCGCTATCGTTGGCCGCGACCGGGGCGCCGGTCTCCGGCCCGTCAGGCGCCTTCTCGGGCGTGGTCGGGGTTTCGTCGGCCATCATCCGTTCCATGAATTGTCGGTTCGTTCGGGTTTACGGCCCCGTATGTCATGTGCCGCGCCGCAAAAATCAAGCGGCAAGCCGGCCCGCCGGCCTAGATGCGGCGGAGCGCCACCCTTTCGATGGTGTGGTCGGCGCCCTTGGTGAGGATCAGGTCGGCGCGCGGCCGCGTCGGCAGGATGTTGTCGAACAGGTTGACCAGGTTGATTCGCGTCCACAGGCTGAGCGCGGTCTCCCGCGCCTCCGCATCGCTCAGCGTCGAATAGCGGTGGAAGTAGGATTTCGGGTCGCGGAAGGCCGTGCCGCGCAGGCTGAGGAAGCGCTCGACGTACCAGCGGCGCACTTCCGCCTCGTCGGCGTCGAGATAGACGGAGAAGTCGAAGAAGTCGGAGACGAAGGGCACCACCCGGCCGTCGCGCGGCAGGCGCGATGTCTGCAGCACGTTGAGCCCCTCGAGGATGAGGATGTCCGGCCGGTCGACGCTGATCGCCGCGCCCGGCACGATGTCGTAGGAGAGGTGCGAATAGACCGGCGCGGTGACATGCGCCTTGCCCGCCTTGATGTCGCGCAGGAAGGCGAGCAGCGCCGGCAGGTCGTAGCTTTCCGGGAAGCCCTTGCGTTCCATCAGCCCTTCGCGCTTGAGCACCGCATTGGGCAGCAGGAAGCCGTCGGTGGTGACGAGGTCGACCTTGGGGGTGTTGGGCCAGCGGGTGAGCAGCGTCTTCAGCACGCGCGCCGTCGTCGATTTGCCCGCCGCCACCGAGCCGGCGATGGCGATGATGAAGGGCGTCACCCCGTCATTGATGCCGAGGAAGGTCCGCGTCGCCTGGTGCAGCCCCTGCGCGGCGCCGACATAGAGGCTGAGCAGGCGCGACAGCGGCAGGTAGATCTCGACCACGTCGTTGAGCGAGATCGGGTCGTTGAGGCCGCGCAGGCGGGAGAGATCGTCCGCGGTCAGCGTCATCGGCGTGTCGGCGCGCAGCTTCGCCCATTCCGCCCGGGTGAAAATGCGGTGCGGCGAGAGGTCGGGCGCGGCCTGCTGGTCCATCGGGCTCACGTCTTTCTGCGCGCCGCCTTTTCGGCGAGCCCGCTCCGGCCGGTGCGCGCTTCCAGCTCGGCCATCACGTCGGCCAGGTCGACGCCGCCCGCCTTCAGCATCACCATCAGGTGGTAGAGCACGTCGGCGGCTTCCGCCGTCAGCGCCTTCTTGTCGCCGCTCACCGCGGCCAGCGCCGCTTCCACCGCCTCCTCGCCGAACTTCTTGGCCGTCTGCGCCACGCCGCGCGAGAGCAGCTTCGCCGTGTAGGACGACTGCGGATCGGCGGCGCGGGCGCGCTTGGCGATGATCGCGGCAAGGTCGGCGAGGGTGAAGTCGCTCATGGAGGAATCCTCAGCCGTCGAGGCGCACGGGCACGCCGAAGGCCGCCATATGCTCCTTCGCCTGGCGGATGGTGAACGTGCCGAAGTGGAATATCGAAGCCGCCAGCACCGCGGAAGCGTGGCCTTCGGTCACGCCTTCGACCAGGTGGTCGAGCGTGCCGACGCCGCCCGATGCCACCACCGGCACCGGCACCGCATCGGCGACCGCCCGGGTCAGCGCCAGGTCGAAGCCGTCCTTGGTGCCGTCGCGGTCCATCGACGTCAGCAGGATCTCGCCGGCGCCGAGCCGCGCCACCTCCTCGGCATAGGCGACCGCGTCGATGCCCGTCGGGTTCCGCCCGCCGTGGGTGAAGACCTCGAAGCGGGGCAGGTCGCCCTCGCGGTTCACCCGCTTGGCGTCGATGGCGACGACGATCGCCTGCGCCCCGAATTTCTCGCTGGCCTCGGCCACGATGCGCCGGTCGTACACCGCCGCGGTATTGATCGACACCTTGTCGGCGCCGGCCAGCATCAGCGCGCGCACGTCCTCCACCGTGCGCACCCCGCCGCCGACCGTCACCGGCATGAAGCACTGCTCCGCCGTGCGCGCCACCACGTCGAGCAGGATGGCGCGCTCCTCGTGGCTGGCGGTGATGTCGAGGAAGCACAGCTCGTCGGCGCCGGCGGCATCGTAGGCGCGCGCCGCCTCCACCGGGTCGCCGGCGTCGGTCAGGTCGACGAAGCGCACGCCCTTGACGACGCGCCCGTCCTTGACGTCGAGGCAGGGGATGACGCGGGTCTTCAGCATGCTCCGCCCTCCTCACGGCCGCGCCGACGGCGGCAGTGCCTTGCGCCGGCCGGCGGCCAGCATGATCGCGGCAACCACCAGCCAGATCAGCACCGCCAGCCCGCCGAGGGGAATGGTCGCCAGCATCAGCCAGCCCATCACGCCGAAGGTGTAGAGCGTCTGGCCGATGTCCTTGCCGTTGACGATGCAGGAATGGACGGAACCCTCGTCCAGCGCGCAGCCGTTCGCCGCGGCGATCCATCCGGCCGTCAGCGCCGAGACGAGCGGCGCCACCGCAACCAGCAGGATCACCGCCAGCACGATCCACATCACGATCCATCGCGTCGGCATGGGCGTACCTCACGCTGCCGCGCGCCCGGCAATGAGCCTCAGCGCCGTCTTGGGGTCGAGCCGCCCGTCGTAGAGGGCGCGCCCGGCGATGGCGCCCTCCAGGATGGCGCAGTCGGGTTCGAGCAGCCGCTCGATGTCGGCGAGCGAGGCCAGCCCGCCGGAGGCGATGACGGGGATCGACACCGCCCTCGCCAGCTTCAGCGTTGCCGCGATGTTCAGGCCCTTGAGCAGCCCGTCGCGCTCGATGTCGGTGTAGATGATCGCCGCCACGCCGGCGTCCTCGAAGCGGCGGGCGAGCGCGGTGGCGTCCATCTCGGTGGTCTCGGCCCAGCCGCTCACCGCCACCCGGCCGCCGCGCGCGTCGATGCCGACGGCGACCCGGCCGGGGAAGGCGCGCGCCGCCGCCTTGACCAGCTCCGGGTCGTTGACCGCCACCGTGCCGAGGATGACGCGGGCGATGCCGCGGGCGAGCCAGCCTTCGATGGCGGCCATGTCGCGGATGCCGCCGCCGAGCTGCACCGGCACGCTGGTCGCGGCCACAATCGCGTCGACCGCCGCGCCGTTGACCGCGCGGCCGGCGAAGGCGCCGTTGAGATCGACCACGTGCAGCCGCTGGAAGCCGGCTTCGGCGAAGGCCCGCGCCTGGGCCGCCGGATCGCGGTTGAAGGTCGTCGCCTGGGCCATGTCGCCCTGCACCAGGCGGACACAGGCGCCGTCCTTGAGGTCGATGGCGGGAAACAGGATCACGGCTTCCACTCCAGGAAGTTGGCGATCAGCCTGAGGCCGAGCTTCTGGCTCTTCTCCGGGTGGAACTGGGTGCCGGCGATGGTGCCGCGCGCCACGATCGCCGTCACCGGCCCGCCGTAGTCGGCGACCGCCGCCACGTCGTCCTCGCGCGCCGCGACCAGGTGGAAGCCGTGCAGGAAATAGGCGTGCCAGCCCTCGGGGCCGAGCGCGATGCCCTCGAACAGCGGGTGCCGGGTCATGGCGGTGAGCGTGTTCCAGCCCATGTGCGGAACTTTCAGCGCCGGATCGTCCGGTTCCACCGCCCGCACCTCGCCGGGGATACGGTCGAGGCCCGCGGTCACCGCGTGCTCGACGCCGCGCGTGGCGAGCAGCTGCATGCCGACGCAGATGCCGAGGAACGGCCGGCCGCGGTCGTCGATCGCCGTGTCGATGGCCTCGATCATGCCGGGGATGGCGTCGAGATTGCGCTTGCAGTCGGCGAAGGCGCCGTCGCCGGGCAGCACCACGCGGTCGGCCGCGGCGACCACCTCCGGATCGGCGGTGATGATCACCGCCTCGCTCAGGCCGGCCGCGGCGATGGCGTGCTGGAACGCCTTCTCGGCCGAGCGCAGGTTGCCGGCGCCGTAGTCGATCAGCGCGACACTCATGACGCCCCTCCCGGCACCGGGAAGAGGCCGACCACCTCGCCGCTCTCCGCCGCCGCCTTGGCGGGCTCCTGCGTCTTCGCTGCGGCCGGGGTCTCCGCTGGCGGCGTCTGCCCGCCGTCTCCGCCCGCCGCCGGTGCGGCCGGCGCCGGCGGCAGCGCGGCGGCCTGCCACTGGCTGAAGAACCGCAGCTCCGCTTCGGCCCGCCCTCCCTCGGCGACGCCGAGGAAGGCGTAGCCGGCGGCGGCCAGCTTCCAGCGCCGCAGCGCATTGGCCTCCAGCGCGAACAGGAGGTGCATCAGGGCGAGCGCCACATAGGGCAGCGGGCCGCCGAACCTGGCGCCAGCGACGCTGAGGACGACGCTCGCCGCCAGATAGACCGCGAAGACCAGCCACATGCGGCGGAACAGCAGCCACAGCTCGGGGATGAACAGGGCCGGCCAGCAGAAGCCGTCCTTGACGAAGACGAAGCGCACCGGGTCCGGCGCGGTCTGGCCGGGCTTCGGCGGCGGTGCGAAGACGGTATAGAGCGGCATCGTCGCCTCGCTCCTAGCCGGTCAGGCTGCCCTTGGTCGAGGGCACGGTCGCCGGCTGCCGCGGATCGATGGCGACCGCGGCGCGCAGGCTGCGGGCCAGCGCCTTGAAGCAGGTCTCGGCGATGTGGTGGTTGTTGCGGCCATAGAGATTCTCGATGTGCAGCGTGATCCCGGCATTCTGCGCCAACGCCTGGAAGAACTCGCGAAACAGCTCGCTGTCCATGGTGCCGATCTTGCCGCGCGTGAAGGTCACCTTCCACACCAGATACGGCCGTCCGGAGATGTCGATGGCGCAGCGGGTCATCGCCTCGTCCATCGGCAGGTGGACGTCGGCGTAGCGGGTGATGCCCTTCATGTCGCCGAGCGCCTGACGGATGGCCGCCCCCAGCGCGATGCCGACATCCTCCACCGTGTGGTGCTGGTCGATGTGCAGGTCGCCCTTGGCATGGATCGTCAGGTCGATCAGGCTGTGGCGGGCGATCTGGTCGAGCATGTGGTCGAAGAAGCCGACGCCGGTGTCGATCGTCGCCTTGCCGGCGCCGTCGAGGTCGACGCTGACCGAAATGTCGGTTTCCTTGGTCTTGCGCGTGATGGTGGCGCTGCGCATGGGCGGTCTCCTTGGCGAGCGCCTTGTATCAGGCACTTGGCGCGATTGCCATATTGCCGCGGGCGTTGCGGTATGGGCCAAAGGCCGGATGTGCTACAGTGACACTGCCCGGCGCCCGCGCGGGCGCCCTCACGTCAACGCCAGCAAACGAAAGTCAGCTTCCGCCCGCTGCACCCGGCGCCGTGCCGGGGACGAACGGCGCATCACATGGGGAGAACCGACATGGAATTCCGCAATCTGGGCAAGACCGGGCTCAGGGTCAGCGAGCTTTGCCTTGGCGCCATGACCTTCGGCCGCGAGTGCGCGCCGGACCTCAGCCACCAGCTCATGGACCGTTTCGCCGAAGCCGGCGGCAATTTCATCGACACGGCGGACGTCTATACCGCCGGCCGCTCGGAGGAGATCGTCGGCGACTGGCTGAAGGGTAAGGACCGCGAGGAATGGGTGCTCGCCACCAAGGTCCGCTTCGGCACCATGGGGCGGGACCGGCCGAACCGCTCCGGCCTGTCGCGCAAGCACATCGCGGCGGAAGTCGATGCCAGCCTCAGGCGCCTCAAGACCGATTACATCGACCTCTACCAGGTCCACATGTGGGACAGGTCCGCCCCGCTCGCCGAGACGCTGTCGACGCTCAACGACCTCGTCCGCGCCGGCAAGGTCCGCTACATCGGCGCCAGCAACTATTCCGGCGGCCAGCTGCAGAAGGCGATCGACCTCGCCAAGGCCAACGGCTGGGAGCCCTTCACCTGCCTGCAGGCGCTCTACAACCTGCTCGACCGCGAGCTCGAATGGGAGCTTCTGCCGATCGCCCGCGACGAGGGGCTGGGCGTCCTGCCGTGGAGCCCGCTGCGCGGCGGCTGGCTGTCGGGCAAATACCATCGCGGCATGACCGCGCCGATGGCCGGCACCCGTATCGAGATTGCTGCCAGCCAGGGCTGGAGCGAGACCTGGGAGCGCTACGCCAACGAGTTCACCTGGCAGGTGATCGACGCGCTCACCGCCATCGGCAAGGCGCGCGGCAAGGAGCCGGTGCAGGTCGCGCTCAACTGGCTGCTGCGTCAGCCGGGCGTCACCGCGCCGATCATCGGCGCCCGCAGCCTGGCGCAGCTCGAGGGCAATCTCGGTGCCGCCGGCTGGGCGCTCAGCGACGAAGAGGTCGGCCGGCTTAACGCCGCGAGCGCCCGCCCGCTGCCCTACCCCTACGACTTCCAGGCGAAGGCCGGCGCCCGCGACTGAGCCGCGATTCGCGCCGGGTCGTGGCGGAATTTGATTCCGCCGCGACCGTCCTTACATAAGCCTCCGCTGGCCGCGCCCTGCGGCCGGCGCGAGGGGCCGCCGCGGGGCTCGCTGGAGACCGCCCCGGTCCGCTGGATAAGGACAGTCCCGTTTTGAGCAATCACCCCACTTCCGAACCCTGGCACGGCACGACCATCGTCACCGTGCGCAAGGGCGGCAAGGTCGTCATCGCCGGTGACGGCCAGGTGTCCGTCGGCCAGACGGTCATGAAGCACACCGCCAAGAAGGTCCGCCCGCTCGGCAAGGGCGGCGTCATCGCCGGCTTCGCCGGCGCCACCGCCGATGCCTTCACCCTGTTCGAGCGGCTGGAAGCCAAGCTCGAGCAGTATCCCGGCCAGTTGACCCGCGCCTGCGTCGAGCTTGCCAAGGACTGGCGCACCGACCGTTATCTCCGCCGCCTGGAGGCGATGATGCTGGTCGCCGACAAGTCGACCAGCCTGGTGCTCACCGGCACCGGCGACGTGCTCGAGCCGGATGGCGGCGTCGCCGGCATCGGTTCCGGCGGCAACTATGCGCTGGCCGCCGCCCGCGCCCTCATCGACACCGATCTGTCGGCCGAAGCGATCGCCCGCAAGGCGATGGCCATCGCCGCCGACATCTGCGTCTACACCAACACCAACGTCACGTTGGAAAGCCTTGATGCCGAGTGAACCTGGGTACAGCTTCCGGCCGATGACCCGTGCCGACCTGCCGCGCATGGCGAATTGGCTTGCCCAGCCGCACGTTGCCCGCTGGTGGGACGACGCCGAGACCGGCCTTGCCCGCATCGAGGCGCATCTCGGCCCGGCAGACGCGGTCGAACCATTCGTGATCCTCATCGACGAACGCCCGATCGGCTATGTGCAGAGCTATGACATCCATGCGGAAGCCGATCACCCCTATCGCGATCAGCCGGCCGGCACGATCGGGATCGATCTGTCGATCGGCGAACCCGATCTCATCGGCAGGGGACATGGTCCACGCATCGTCGATGCCTTCGTCCGACGCCTGTTCGAAGCGGGTGTCGCCCGCGTGGTGATCGATCCCGACCCGGCCAATACCGCCGCGATCCGCGCCTACGCCAAGGCGGGCTTCGTTCCGGTAGGCGAGCGCCATTCCATCTATGGTCCAGCGCTGCTCATGGCGCGCGACCGCAGCAACGATCAGAGTGCGCCATGACCACATTTTCTCCCCGTGAAATCGTCTCCGAGCTCGACCGCTTCATCATCGGCCAGAACGACGCCAAGCGCGCCGTCGCCATTGCGCTGAGGAACCGCTGGCGCCGCCAGCAGCTCACCGGCGCCATGCGCGAGGAGGTGCTGCCCAAGAACATCCTGATGATCGGCCCGACCGGCGTCGGCAAGACCGAGATCTCGCGCCGTCTGGCCAAGCTTGCCGGCGCGCCCTTCATCAAGGTCGAGGCGACCAAGTTCACCGAGGTCGGCTATGTCGGCCGCGACGTCGAGCAGATCGTCCGCGATCTGGTCGAGGTCGGCATTTCGCTGGTGCGCGAGCGCCGCCGGCAGGAAGTCTCGGCCAAGGCGGAGCTGGCCGCCGAAGAGCGCGTGCTCACCGCCCTGGTCGGCCCGGCGGCGAGCCCGGCGACGCGCGAATCCTTCCGCAAGCGCCTGCGCCAGGGCGAGCTCGACGACAAGGAGATCGAGATCGAGGTGCGCGACACCGGCAACGGCATGCCGCAGTTCGAGATTCCCGGCATGCCCGGCGCCTCGGTCGGTGTGATGAACATCGGCGACATGCTCGGCAAGGCCTTCGGCAACCGCACCAAGACGCGCCGCGTGCTGGTGCGCGATTCGCACGAGCTCCTGGTCAACGAGGAGTCCGACAAGCTGCTCGACAACGAGGAGGTGACCCAGGAGGCGATCACCGCGGCCGAGAACGACGGCATCGTCTTCCTCGACGAGATCGACAAGATCTGCGCCCGCGAGGGCCGCTATGGCGGCGATGTCAGCCGCGAGGGCGTGCAGCGCGACCTGTTGCCGCTGATCGAAGGCACCACGGTGGCGACCAAGTACGGGCCGGTGAAGACCGACCACATCCTGTTCATCGCCTCCGGCGCCTTCCATGTCGCCAAGCCGTCGGACCTGCTGCCCGAGCTGCAGGGGCGCCTGCCCATCCGGGTCGAGCTGTCGGCGCTCACCAGGGAGGATTTCGTTCGCATCCTCACCGAGACCGAGGCGAGCCTGATCAAGCAGTACGTGGCGCTGATGCAGACCGAGGGCGTGACGCTCGAGATCACCGACGACGCCATCGCTTCGATCGCCTCGATCGCCGTGGCGGTCAACGCCAGCGTCGAGAACATCGGCGCCCGGCGCCTGCAGACGGTGATGGAGCGCGTCCTCGACGAGATCAGCTTCGCCGCCTCCGACCGCGACGGCGACACCGTGACCATCGACGCCAAATATGTCGAGGATCACATCGGCGATCTTTCCCGCAACACAGATTTGTCGCGATTCATCCTCTAGGATTTGCCCGATTGCAGGGCACCGGCGGCGGCTTCAACTCCGCCGCCGGTGCCTCTATGATCGCGCCCCCGACAGGCCGGAAAAAGCGGCCGTTCCCTGAGAGACGACCGCTCGCAATGCCGCGATTCCGCCTCCTTCGCCGCCTCGCCCTCCTGCTCAGCCTGCTGCTGCCGCTTTCGGCCGCTCCCGGCGTTGCCGGGGCGGGGGTCGTCGTGGTGCCGCCCGGCAACCGCTCGGCGCAGCAGCCGCCGATTTCGCTGAGCTCGAAGGTCCGCACCGCCCAGACCAAGGGCACCTTCGACGAGAAGTTCAAGACCATCTACAGCCAGCTCGCCGCCGACCGCCAGCTCATCCAGAAGATCGAGAAGGCCGCCGCCGCCTACGGCATCGACCCCATCCACATGGTCGGCGCCATCGTCGGCGAGCACACCTACAACGTCGATTCGATGGACACGCTGCAGGGCTACTACGTCAAGGCGCTGTCCTATCTCGGCGCCAAGATGAGCTTCGCCTATGACGGCGAGGACGTGCGCGACTTCATCAAGCGGCCGCAGTTCGCCGGCTGCGCCAAGGCCGGCAACGATTACGACCTGTGGACCTGCCGCGAGGACGTCTGGCAGGCCAAGTTCCGCGGCAAGACCGTCGACGGCAAGGCGTTCCCCAACGACCGCTTCCAGCGCGTCTTCTTCCAGCCCTTCTTCGCCGGCCAGACCTTCGGCCTCGGCCAGCTCAGCCCGCTGACCGCGCTCACCGTCTCCGACACGGTCGCCGCCACCAGCGGCCTGCCGCGGCTCGATCTCCAACATCCCAACGAGATCTATCGCGCCGTCATGGACCCCGACATGTCGCTCGACTACATGGCCGCCGTCATCGCCCACGATATCAAGGCCTACCGGCAGATCGCCGGCTTCGACATCTCGCAGAATCCGGGGCTTACCGCCACGCTCTACAACCTCGGCGACGCCGCCGACCGGGCCCGCACGCTGGCCGCCGAGAACGCCCGGCGCAAGGCGCAGGGCCTCGGCATCCTCTACCCCCACGAAAACTACTACGGCTGGCTGGTCAACGCCCGCCTCGCGGCGCTGCGCAAGCTGCTCTGAGGCGCTACCGCGCCCGCCGGCGCAGGCGCACCAGCAGCGCCCCGGCGCCGCCATGGGCGCGGCCGGCCTCGTCGAAACCGACCACCACCGGCCGCAGTTCGGCCGAGGCCAGCCAGATCGGCACCAGTCGGCGCAGGATGCCGCGTTCGCCGCCGCCGTCGCCGTTCTTGCCCTTGCCGGTGATCACCAGCACCAGGCGGGCGCCGGAGGCCCGGGCGCCGCCCAGAAAATCGATGAGCCGGCTATGCGCTGCCGCCTGGGTCATGCCGTGCAGGTCGATGCGCGCGTCGATGGCGACGGCCCCCCGGTTGACGCGGGCGAGCGTCCGCCGGTCGATCGGGGCAAGCGCCGGCGGCCGCGCCGGCTTGGGCTTGGCCGGCGCCGGCGGCGATGCCACGGGCGGCGCCGGCCGCTCGGGCCCGGGCGGCTCGGATGCCTCGGCGGCCGGCTTGGTCGCGGCCGGTTTCCGCCGTTTCAGCGGCGCAACCGAGCGCGTGACGTTGTCCCACAGCGCCAGGTCCTCTGCCGACGGCGGCTTGCGGCGGCTCACGCGGCGCCCCCGGCCGGGTCGAGCACGATGAAGCGTCCGCGGCCGCTCATCGCCCCGGCAAGCACCCCGGCAGCGTCGCCGCAGCCGAAGAAGATGTCGCCGCGCGCCGCCCCGACGATCGCCGAACCGGTGTCCTGGGCGATCATAAGCCGGCTAAACGACGAGCCGTCGGGCAGCGTCGTCTCGATCCACACCGGCAGGTGGAAGCTGTGCAGCAGGCGGTCGACGGCGAGGCTGCGGCCCGGCGTCAGCGGCACTTTCGCCGCCGCCACCGGCCCCAGCGCCGGGTCGGCCACCGGCGCCTCGCGGAAGAAGATGTAGGAGCGGTTTTCGGCCATGACCGCGGCGGCTTCGCCGGGGTGGGCGGCGAGCCAGGCGCGGATCGCCGGCATGGTGGCGCCGCCGGAAGGCAGCGCCCCGCGTTCGACCAGCAGCCGGCCGATCGGCGTGTAGGGATGGCCGCTCTTGGCGGCATAAGTCACCCGCATCGTCTGCCCGTCCGGCAGGCGGATGCGGGCCGCCCCCTGGATGTGGATGAAAAAGGCGTCGACCGGGTCGGCCAGCCACACCAGTTCCAGCCCGCGGCCGTCAAGCGCGCCGGACGTGATCGCGGCCCGGTCGGCATATTCGGCAAGGCCGCCGGCGGTCCTGCGGGCGAAGCGCAGCGCCGGGTCGAGGCCGGGCGGCGGATCGGCCGGGTCGAACTCGACGAGATCGTCCGGCCGGGCGAGCAGCGGCACGGTGAATGCCGCCGTCCGCGTCCGCGATCCGGCGACCTCGGGCTCGTAGTAGCCGGTGAAGAAGCCATGGCCGCCCGCCGGCACCACCGCGCGCGGCCGGAACGCGGTCTCGAAGAACGCCCGGGCGGCGCCGGGCGTCGGCGTCTCCGGCAGCGCCGCGGCGCCGGCGAGGGCGGCCGCCAGCGCTCCGGCGTCGAAGCCGAGCCCGCGGGTCTTGGGGGGATGCTCGCGGGCGGCCGCGGCGCTTTGCCGGAAGGCCGCGAAGGCCACCGCATGGGCATCGTCCGCCCACCCGGCAAGATCGGAAAATTCCAATGGAATCGAACGAATCGACCCGGCGGCATCCCTGGTCTCAGCCATTGCCGCTTGCCGCCCGCCGCCGCCCGCCGTTCCGCCGGATCAGTCGACCAATTCGGTCGCCACCAGCTTCCAGTTCGGGTCGCGCGCGGTGGCCTCGCGTTCGAACGTCCAGATGTCGGTCACGTTGCCGACATGGGTCGGGTCGCCGTCGATGACGGCGCCGCTCTTGTCGTGGGTCGCCGAGACCAGCTTCGACAGGAAGCGCACGGTCACCTGGACGGTCGTCCCCTTGACGCCGGCGGCGGTGATCTCGGCCTTGTCGATGCCGACGAACTTGAACTCGATGGTCTCGTTGCGGGCTTCGCGCTCGCCGATCGCGGCGACGAAACCGTCGTAGACGTCGCGGCTGAGGAGCTGCTTGAGGGTCTTGCGGTCGCCCTCGGCAAAGGCCGTCACGATCATCTCATAGGCGGACTTGGCGCCGGCGACGAAGGCCTCCGGCTCGAACGAGCGGTCGGCGGTGGCCACCGTCTTCAGCGCCTCGTGCAGGCTGGAGCCGGCCGGTGCGGCCGTCTTGATGCGCTCGTCGACGCCCGCCGCGATGTCCGGGCCGGTGGCCTCGCGCGGCGGCGCCCGCCGCGACGGCAGGTCGATCACCTTGTCGCTCGCCTTGCTGGGCGGCGCCTCGCGCCGCGCATACGGGTCGAACGGCGGCCGCTCGCTTCCGGTTCGCCTGCCCAGCACATTGCGCAGCCGCAGGAAGACGACGACTGCGACGGCCAGGAAGATGATGGTGGTGATGTCCATGAAGCTGTTCATGTTTTGGCGGCGTCCTGGGCCTGGACCGAGCCACTTTGCCCGAAATCGGGTCAGAAGGCGATTATTACAATGTAAGCAACCCCGTGGCCGGTTGCGAGTCGGCGGCCGCGGCTTGTAACGGGCTCCCCCGCGTGTTAGCCCACCGGCGCCTTCAGGGCACGCGGTTTCGATGGGAGTGGTCAATGGCCGACGACGGCAGCAACGGACAGGAAGGCGCGGCCGCAGGCCAGCCGGGCATCAACGTCATCGCTCAATATGTGAAGGATCTGTCGTTTGAAAACCCCGGCGCCCCGGGGACGCTCAGGCAGCAGGGGGCCGCGCCCAATATCAGCGTCTCGGTCGGCGTCCAGCCGCGCCCGGTGAACGACACCGACATCGAAGTGGAGCTGCGCCTCGAGGCGCGCGCCGTCGACGGCGAAACCACGCTGTTTGCCATCGAACTGGTCTATGCCGGCGTGTTCCGCCTGATCAACGTCACCCAGGAGACGGTCAACCCGATCATGCTGATCGAGTGCCCGCGTCTGCTCTTTCCCTTTGCCCGCAAGATCATCGCCGACGCCAGCCAGGATGGCGGCTTCCCGCCGCTGCTGCTCGATCCGATCGATTTCGTCGCCCTCTTTCGGCAGCGCATGGTCAATCCGCAGGCCGGCGGTCAGCCGGCGGTGCCGCCGACCAATTGAGGCAGGCCCGACCTAAAGCGGAAATCCGGCCGCCCGCGCCACGTCGATGAGCGACGACGCGGGGCGCGGGCCGATGTGGCCGATCACCTCCGACGCGGCCAGCGTCCCCAGCCGACCGGCGTCGCCCAGCGCCATGCCGCGCGCCACGCCGAACAGGAATCCGGACGCGAACAGGTCGCCCGCGCCGGTGAGGTCGACCACCGTTTCCACCGGCGTCGCCGGCGCCTTTTCCACCGCCTCCGGGGTCACCACCAGGGCGCCCTCGGCGCCGATGGTCACCGCCGCCAGCGGGCAGTCGGCGCGCAGCGCCGCCACCGCCGTATCCATGTCGGCGGTCTCGTAGAGCGAGCGCAGCTCGGAATCGTTGGCAAGCAGGATGTCGACCGTCTTCGAGCGGATGAGATCGAGGAATTCTGCGCGGAACCGGTCGACGCAGAAGGCGTCCGACAGCGTCAGCGACACCTTGCGGCCGGCGGCATGGGCGATCTCGGCGGCGCGTACGAAGGCCTTCTTGGCCTCCGGCGGATCCCACAGATAGCCTTCCAGATAGGTGATCGCCGAGCGGCCGATCACGTCCGCGTCGATGTCGTCGGGGCCGAGCGCCTGGCAGGCGCCGAGATAGGTGTTCATCGTGCGCTCGCCGTCGGGCGTGATCAGGATCATCGAGCGGGCGGTCGGCGCGCCGTCGGTGAGCGGCTGGGTGGCGAAATGCACGCCGATCGCCTGCATGTCGTGGCGGTAGATGGCGCCGAAGGCATCGTCGGCCACCTTGCCGATGAAGGCGGCGCGGCCGCCGAGCGAGGCGACGCCGGCGGTGGTGTTGCCGGCCGAACCGCCGGAGGCCTCGATGGCAGGTCCCATGTGGGCGTAGAGCGTGTCGGCCCGGTCGGCATCGATCAGGTGCATGGTGCTCTTGGACAGCCCCTGGCGCACGAGGAAGTCGTCCTCGGTGTTCGCCAGGATGTCGACAATGGCGTTGCCGATGCCGAGCACGTCGAATTCTGCCTGGGCCATGGAACCTCTGGTCTGTCCGGGAAAGCAAGCAAAGCGCGGCGGACTATAGCGGCGGCCGGTGCGGGCGCAACCGGCGGCCGGCGGTCACGGCGTCTTGGCCGGATAGGCGCACAGGTCGGCGATCAGGCAGCGCGGACATTCGGGCTTGCGGGCCTTGCAGACGTAGCGTCCATGCAGGATCAGCCAGTGGTGGGCATGGCGCCGGTAGGGCTCGGGCACGCGCGCCTCCAGCCCCAGTTCGACCGCCAGCGGGTCGCGGCCGGGCGCGATGCCGGTGCGGTTGGCGACGCGGAAGATGTGGGTGTCGACCGCCATGGTCGGCTGGCCGAAGGCGACGTTGAGCACCACGTTGGCGGTCTTGCGGCCGACGCCGGGCAGCGTCTCCAGCGCCGCGCGGCTGTCGGGCACCACGCCGCCGTAGTCGGCGATCAGCTTTTGCGACAGCGCGATCAGGTTCTTCGCCTTGGTGCGGAACAGGCCGATGGTGCGGATGCGTTCGGTCACCGCCTCGACGCCGAGCGCCACCATCTTCTCCGGCGTATCGGCGAGGGCGAAAAGCGCCGGCGTCGCCTTGTTCACCCCGGCATCGGTCGCCTGCGCGGAGAGCACCACGGCGACCAGCAGCGTATAGGGGCTGGAATAGGCGAGTTCGCTCTTCGGCTCCGGCTCGGCCGCCGCGAACCGGCGGAAGATCTCGGTCACCTTCGCCGCCGACAGCCGCGGCGGCGCCTTGGTGGCCGCCGCCGGCGCCCTGGCCCGGGTCGCGGCCTTGCGCATCACGCCCGCTCCGCCACCTTGACCGCGTCGATGCCGATGGCCAGCGCCACGCCGCAGCCGACCAGCACCAGCCCGATCAGGAACAGGCGCACGGCGCGGTCGTAGCGCGCCCGCTCCAGCGAGTTGGGGTGGAGCAGGGCGGCGAGCGCGATCAGCTCGAAGACGACGCCGATCGCCAGCGGCACGATGCCGAACAGGTCGTGCAGCTGCCAGGGCAGGGGATTGGCCGCCCAGGCGGTCAGGAAGGTGAGCGAAAAGCCGGTCAGCAGGCCGACGACGGTCACGCTGCCGTTGCGGAACACCGCCTCGATGTCGCGCCTGTCCGCTCCCGGTTCGCTCAAGCCCATCCCCCCGGCCCTGCTGGACGGCTGCCCCTTGCCAATGCGATAGAGGCAGCTAATTCTTCCTTGGAATCAGAATAATCAAAGCTCATGGACAGCGCCACGCCGCCGACTCAAGCCCGGGAAGTTCCGCCGACCGTCGTCTTCTCGGCGGTCCTGCGTCCCCACCGCTCGCTCAGCCCGCGCGGCTTCGGGCTGCTGATGCTGGCGATCGCGCTCTGTTCGTTCTTCATCGGCTTCGCCTTCTGGCTCATGGGCGCCTGGCCGGTCGTCGGCTTCTGCGGCCTCGATGTCCTGCTCATCCAGCTTGCCTTCCGCCTCAACTACCGCGATGCGCGGGCGTCGGAGGAGATCCACCTGACCCACGACCGCCTGTCGGTCACCCAGATATCACCGAAGGGCATCGCCCGGGAGACCGGCTTCAATCCCTATTGGGCGCGGCTCGAGGTGGAGCGCCAGTCGGATATCGGGGTGACGGCGCTTGCCATCGCCTCGCATGGCGTGCGTCTGGCCGTCGGCGGTTTTTTGCCGCCGGTCGAGCGCGAGAGCTTCGCCGCCGCCTTTTCCGCGGCGCTCGCCAAGGTGCGCGCCCCCGCCGCCTGACCGTTCCGCCGGCAGCCTTTGCAAGAATCGGGTGGGCGCGGCTGCCGCCGGCGCCTACATCGGGTCTATCCTGCGACCGGAGAGACCGCGATGGACCTTGCCGTCATGACCAGCCCCGCGACTGCCGCCCGCCGTGCCGGACCCGTCGATACCGCCGTGCCGGACTACGAGGTCGTCCGCCGGGCCATTGCCTTCATCTCGCGCCGCTGGCGCGAACAGCCGTCGCTGGAGCGTATCGCCGATCATGTCGGCCTCAAGCCGCTGGCGCTGCAGCGCCTGTTCACCCGCTGGGCCGGCCTGTCGCCCAAGGGCTTCGTCCAGGCGCTGACCCTCGATCATGCCCGCGCGCTGCTCACCGATTCCGCCTCGGTGCTCGATGCCGCCTTCGAGGTCGGCCTGTCCGGCCCCGGCCGCCTGCACGATCTCTTCGTCAGCCACGAGGCGATGACGCCCGGCGCCTACAAGGCGCGCGGCGAGGGGCTGGTGATGCGCTACGGCTTTCACGCCTCGCCCTTCGGCGCCGCGCTGGTCATGACCACCGACCGCGGTCTCGCCGGCCTCGCCTTCGCCGATCCGGGCGGCGAGGCGGCGGCGCTCGCCGACATGCAGGCGCGCTGGCCGCGGGCCACCTATGTCGAGGATGCCGAGGCCACCGAAGCCACCGCCCGGCGCATCTTCGATCCCGCCACCTGGCGGCCCGAGCGGCCGCTCAGGATCGTCATGATCGGTACGGATTTCGAGCTCTCCGTGTGGGAGACGCTGCTCAGGCTGCCGCTTGGCACGGCCACCACCTATTCCGACATCGCTGCGCATATCGGCCGGCCCACCGCCGCCCGCGCCGTCGGTACGGCGGTCGGCCGAAACCCGATCTCCTTCGTGGTTCCCTGCCACCGCGTGCTCGGCAAGGACGGCGGCCTCACCGGCTACCATTGGGGTCTCACCCGCAAGCAGGCGATCCTTGGCTGGGAAGCGGGGGTGGCGGGGAAGGGCGCCGAATAGGCCGCGGCGAAAGTCGTTGCCATAGTCAACGAAATCATTGACTATGGCAACCTATGGATCCCGCTGCCGATGCCATCGCTGCCGTCCGCCGCTTCAACCGCTTCTACACGCGGCGCATCGGCGTGCTCGACGAGCATCTGCTCAAGAGCCCGTTTTCGCTGGCCGAGGCCCGCATCCTCTACGAGCTTGCCCACCGCGACGGCCTGTCCGCGGCGGCGCTCGCCCGCGATCTCGGCCTCGATCCGGGCTATCTCAGCCGCACCCTGCAGACGCTGGAGAAGGCCGGCCTGATCGCCCGCGCCGCCGACGCCCGCGATGGCCGCCGCAGCCGCATTGGGCTCACCGGGGCCGGGCGCGCCGCCCAGGAACCGCTCGAACGGCAGTCGGACGCGGCGGTCGGCGCCATGCTGGCGCCGCTCGGCCCGCACGACCGCAAGCGCCTCACCACCGCGCTCGCCGCCGTCGAACGCCTGCTGTCCGATGCGCCGCGCGGCCGGCCGGCGCTGGTGCTCCGCCGCCACCAGCCGGGCGACATCGGCTGGATCGTCCACCGTCAGGGCCGGCTCTATGCCGAGGAATACGGTTGGGACGAGACCTATGAGGGCCTCGTCGCCGAGATCCTCGCCGCCTTCGTCAAGAATTTCGATGCCCGCCGCGAGCGCGCCTGGATCGCCGAGATCGACGGCGAGATCGTCGGCTCGGTCTTCCTCGTCCGCCAGGACGATGCCGTCGCCAAGCTCCGCCTGCTCTACGTCGAGCCGGCCGCGCGCGGCCTTGGGATCGGCAAGCGCCTGGTCGACGAGGTCGTCGCCTTCGCCCGCCTCAAGGGCTATCGCACGCTCACCCTGTGGACCAACGACATCCTGGCGTCCGCCCGGCGCATCTACCAGGCGGCGGGCTTCCGCCTCGTCTCCCAGGGCCGCCACCGGAGCTTCGGCAAGGACCTGGTCGGCCAGACCTGGGAGCTGAACTCTATAGCTCAGCCGGAGAGGATGTCCTTGCTGGCGATGGTCGAGTTGGCGTTCAGCCGGTAGACGACCGGCACGCCGGTGGCCAGTTCCAGCTTGACCACCTCGTCCGGCGTCAGCCCGTCGAGCGCCATGATCAGCGCCCGCAGCGAATTGCCGTGGGCGGCGATCAGCACCTTCTCGCCGCGCAGCACATGCGGCTGGATGCGGTTGATGTAGTAGGGCCAGACGCGCGCGCCGGTGTCGCGCAGCAACTCGCCGCCGGGCGGCGCAATGTTGTAGGAGCGGCGCCACTGGTGGACCTGCTCCTCGCCCCATTTCTTGCGCGCGTCGTCCTTGTTGAGGCCGACGAGGTCGCCGTAGTCGCGCTCGTTGAGCGCCTGGTCGCGGGTGATCGACAGGCCGCTCTGGCCGATCTCGGTGAGCATCAGGTCGAGCGTGCGCTGGGCGCGGATCAGCGCCGAGGTGAAGCACAGGCCGAAGCTCAGGCCCTTCGCCTTCAGCCGCTGCCCGGCGGTCTTCGCCTCGGCGATGCCCTGCTCGCTCAGGTCCGCGTCGTGCCAGCCGGTGAACAGGTTCTTCAGGTTCCATTCGCTCTGTCCGTGGCGGACGAGCACCAGCAAGCGGTCCATGTCGTTCTTGTCCTTTGGTTTTTCAGTCTGGCGACGGTCGCGGGGAGGGTGACCGGCCGCCTCGGGAGAAAGCGGGGGCGGATACTACCCCAAGCCCAGCACGTCGGCCATGGAGTAGAGCCCGGGCTTTCGGTCGCGGGCCCACAGCGCCGCCTTGATGGCGCCGCGGGCGAAGAGCGCCCGGTCGGTCGCCGTGTGGCGGAGTTCCACGGTCTCGCCGTTGCCGGCGAAGATGACGCTGTGCTCGCCGACCACCGAGCCGCCGCGCAGCGTCGCAAAGCCGATGTCGCCGGGCCGGCGGGCGCCGGTGTGGCCGTCGCGGACGCGCACCGAATGCTCCTCGAGCGCGATCTCGCGTCCCGCCGCGGCGGCACGGCCGAGCATCAGCGCCGTGCCCGAGGGCGCATCCACCTTGGCGCGGTGGTGCATCTCCAGCACCTCGATGTCGAAATCCGCGTCGAGCGCCTTCGCCGCCTGGCGGACGAGCACCGCCAGCAGGTTGACGCCGAGGCTCATGTTGCCCGACTTGACGATCGCCGCATGGCGCGCCGCCGCGGCGATCTTGGCGTCGTCGTCGGCCGACAGGCCGGTGGTGCCGATGATGTGGGCGATGCGCGCCTGCGCCGCGATCTCGGCATAGGCGACGGTCGCCGCCGGTGCGGTGAAATCGAGCACGCCGTCGGCCTTGGCGAACAGCGGCAGCGGATCGGCCGTCACCGCCACGCCCAGCGCGCCGACCCCGGCGAGCAGCCCGGCGTCCGCGCCGATCTCGGCCGCGCCGGCGCGGTCGATCGCGCCGGCCACCGTCACGCCCGGGCTTTCGGTCACCAGGCGCACCAGCGTCCGCCCCATGCGTCCGGCGGCGCCGACGACGACCAGCTTCATGTCGCTCATCGTTCTGAACTCCCCTATGGCTGCTCGCCGTCATAGCCCTCGATGACGATGAAATCGACATCGGCGCCGCCCGCGCGCTTGGCCAAGGCGCGGTGGTGCTCATGCGAATGGTAGCAGTCGACCGCCGCCTGGTAGCTGGGAAACTCGATCACCACGTTGCGCGGCTGCGAGCGCCCCTCCGGATTCTCGAAGGTGCCGCCGCGCACCAGGAAGCGGCCGCCGAAATTGCGCAATGCCTGCATGTTGTCGACGCGATAGGCGTCGTATTTCGCCTGATCGTGCACGTTGACGCGCATGATCCAGTACCCCTTTGGCATGGTCTCTCCCGCCTTTTCCACAAACCCCGCGCCAAGGCTAAAGCCTTTCCCCGGCCTGATGGAACGGCGCCATCCCCACACCTCGCGGGCGGGGCGGCAGGCCGTCAGTCGGCCAGCCGCGAGGCGAAGTCCACCAGGTTCCGGCACACCGTTTTCAGGTGCTTCGCCCGCGCCTCGTCGATCAGCCCGCCGGATTCGTCGAAGGCGTCCTGGGCGCGCGGATCTCGATCTTGTCGGGCAACACGATCGCGCCCAGCCCGGCGAGCAGCACCTTGCGCAGCTCGATCAGCGCCCGTGCCCCGCCGAACGGCCCGTCCGACGTGCTGCCGACCGCGTAGACCTTGCGGCGATAGGGCAGCGAGCCGGTGTGCTTGTGGCGGCTCACCCAGTCGAGGGTGTTCTTGAGGAGCGGCGGCAGCGAGTTGTTGTATTCCGGCGTGGCGATGAACACGCCCCGGCTGGCCGCGATCAGCCGCGCCAGGCGGGCGGCGTTGTCGGGGATGCCCTGCCCCGCCTCGGCGTCGCCGTCGTAGAGCGGCAGCGGATAGTCGGCGAGCGAGACATGGGTCACGTCGGCGTCGGCGAGCGCCAGCTCCTTGGCGGCGAGCGCCGCCAGCTTGGCGGAGAGCGCGCCGGAGCGGATCGAGCCGGCGAAAACGAGAAGCCTGGTGGGCGCCATCGGCTATCAGCCTTGCCTGGTTGGGGTCCGGCCCTGTTTATAGCGGCGCGGCCACCGGCCGCCAGCGGAAGAGGAGCGCCCGGCTGGCGCAATCGAAGGCGAAAAGGTTGCCGCCGGGCGCCGGCTGGAAATGCTCCCGCGCGATCGGCAGCCCCGCCAGATGGCAGAGCAGCAGGGTGCCGATCCGCCCGTGGCCGACGATCAACAGGTCGCCGTCGGCGGTTCTGGCGTCGAGCAGCGCGTCGATGGCGCCGGCAATGCGGCGCTGCGCGTCGGCGGCGGTTTCCCAGCCCGGCCGCGCGCTGTCCTGCGGACGCGCGAAGAAGGCGTCGAGCATCCGGTCGAGCTCGGCGACCGACAGGAAATCGTGCACCCGCCGCGCGCTGTCGTCGAGCTCGGGATGGACTTCGACCGGCAGCCCGCGCCGTGCGGCGAAGATGTGCGCCGCCTCGATCGTCCGATATTCGCTGGCGGCGACGATGCCCGTCACCCGCGACATCCATGGCGCGCCGATGACGCGCAGGATACGGGCCCGGCCCTCGTCGGACAGGTGCCAGTCCCTTACCGGTGTTGCTGGATCGACGCGGACCTGCGTATGCGTGAAATAATAGGCGGTAGGCAATTTCCCCGAGGTTCCCTGAACGGCGGCAGTCCTGCGGGCCATCGCGCTGCGAAACGGGTTCGCACCGGCTGGCGGCCGTTCCGGCTGGGACCGGCATGACTTGCGCGATGGCGACGATTTCCTGCGGGTCGGCAGCGTCGGGACGACGCAACCAGGCAACAATATATATCGTTTACCGCAATTGTAGACTGCTATTTACGACGGGGGTTGAGACCTTTTCTGGTCGAAAAGGGCTCCCGTTCAGCGGCTCACGCTGCGGTAGAACCAGACGCGCGCCGGCGGCAGGTTGGCGATGACCAGCGCGATCTGCTCGACGGTGAAACGGCCCTCGATCGCGGGCACCGGCGGTCCGAAGCCGTAGGAGAACTGGATCAGGCCGCCGCCCGGCAGCACCCGGCCGAGCGCGTCGGAAATCAGCGCCTGGCGCGCCTCCGCCGGGCTGTTGAGCAGCGGCAGGCTGGAGACCACCGCCGCATACGGGCCGGCGAGCCCCGGCGGCAGGCTGGTGGTGAGATCGAAGGCGTCGCCCTCGACCACGTTGAGGCCGCGGAAGCGGCGCACCAGCAGCGCGCAGAATTCCGGATTGTATTCCAGCGCCACGATGCGCTCGGCGGCGACGCCGTGTTCGATCAGCGCCGCCGTCACCGGGCCGGTCCGGGGCCCAGTTCCAGCACCGGCCAGCTGCCCTCGGCGTCGACCGGGTCGCGCCATGGCGCGCGCCAGCGCCTTGCCCGATGGGCTGATGGCGCCGGTGAGGATCGGTTTC
>CAWARW010000001.1:0-31974 GCA_963784605.1 uncultured Alphaproteobacteria bacterium | reverse complement strand
CTGCAGGTCCTCGGGGATCGGCGCGACTTTCCAGTCGCCGTCGCGCACATGCTGGGTCTCGGGCAGGAAATCCGGCAGCGCGCCGGCATCAAGGCGGGCCTGGCGCTCGTCGCGGAGGCTCAGAAGCCTGAGGCGCGACGGGTTGAACTTGCGGTGGAGGCCGGCGAGGAAGGCCAGCGCCTCGTCGCTCAGGATCTCTTCATAGCGCGGCCCCCATGCACCGCGGATTTCAACTCCCGGCACCTTCGCCTTCCGCTCAACGACTGACATTTCCGGATTTTCACTCCCCACCTGCTGTCGCTTCTCTATGGCACAGCCTTGGCGCGGAAAGAACCCGATTGGCAGGGGTTTGCATGAGGCTGCAAGCGCGCGCCTTGCAACCCTGCGGCATTCTGCCCATATGTGTCGCCCGCGGGGGAGACCGACATGGCGACGGGCAGCGCTTCCACACAGCCGATCATCAAGATTTCCGGCCTTTCCAAGACCTATGCGTCCGGATTCGAGGCCCTGAAATGCATCGACCTCGAAATCCGCCGCGGCGAGATTTTCGGGCTGCTCGGCCCGAACGGCGCCGGCAAGACCACCCTCATCAGCGTCATCTGCGGCCTGTCGACGCCGACGGCCGGCACGGTCGCCGTCGCCGGCCACGACATCGTGCGCGACTTCCGCCACACCCGGTCGATGATCGGCCTGGTTCCGCAGGAGGTCGCCATCGACATTTTCGCGACGGTCTGGAACACGGTCACCTTCAGCCGCGGCGTCTTCGGCAAGCGCGCCGACGCGGCGTACCTCGAGAAGGTCCTGAAGGACCTGTCGCTGTGGGACAAGAAGGACGCCAAGATCATGACGCTGTCCGGCGGCATGAAGCGGCGCGTCATGATCGCCAAGGCGCTCGCCCACGAACCGGAAATTCTCTTCCTCGACGAGCCGTCCGCCGGCGTCGACGTCGAGCTTCGCCAGAGCATGTGGGCGACCGTGCGGGCGCTGCGCGACGCCGGCACCACCATCATCCTCACCACCCACTACATCGAGGAAGCCGAGGAGATGGCCGACCGCATCGGCGTCATCAACAAGGGCGAGATCATCGTCGTGGAGGAGACCGCCGAGCTGACCCGCAAGCTCGGCAAGAAACAGCTGACCCTGCTGCTGTCGCATCCAATCGCCTCGGTGCCCGAGGCGCTGGCCGGCTACAAGCTGGAGCTCGGTCGCGGCGGCTGCGACCTCACCTACACCTACGACACGCAAGCCGAGCGCACCGGCATCACGCACCTGCTCGCCGACCTTTCCGCGGCCGATATCCACTTCCGGGATATCCAGACGCGGCAAAGCTCGCTCGAGGATATCTTCGTCGACCTGGTCAGGAGCGACAACCTGTGAACGCCATTGCGACCTGGACGATCTACCGCTTCGAAATGATGCGTACCTTCCGTACGCTGCTTCAGTCGATCGTGGCGCCGGTCATCACCACATCGCTCTATTTCATCGTGTTCGGTTCGGCGATCGGCTCGCGCATCAGCACGGTCGACGGTATCGACTACGGCGCGTTCATCGTGCCGGGGCTGATCATGCTGACGCTGCTGACGCTGTCGATTTCCAACGCCTCGATCGGCATCTACTTCCCGAAATTCACCGGCACGGTCTACGAGGTCCTTTCGGCGCCGATCTCGTACCTCGAAATCGTCATCGCCTACGTCGGCGCGGCGGCGACCAAATCGGTGATCCTTGGTCTGGTCATCCTCGCCACCGCCTCGTTCTTCGTGCCGATCCACATCGACCACGTGGCGGTCATGGCGCTGTTCATGGTGCTGACGGCGGTCACCTTCTGCCTGTTCGGCTTCATCATCGGGCTGTGGGCGGACGGCTTCGAGAAGCTGTCGCTGGTGCCGCTCCTGTTCGTGACACCGCTCACATTCCTCGGCGGCACGTTCTATTCGATCAAGATGCTGCCCGATTTCTGGCAGTCGGTGTCGCTGTTCAACCCGGTCGTCTATCTGGTCTCGGGCTTCCGCTGGAGCTTCTTCTCGACCGCCGACGTCAGCGTGGCACTCAGCCTCGCGATGACGCTCGTCTTCCTCGCCATCTGCCTGGCGGTCATCGCCTGGATGTTTCGCACCGGCTACCGGCTGAAGACCTGAGGCCCAGCCGGCGCCGAGACACAAGGGGGCGCTATAGCCCGAGCCCAGCCGGCTTCGGCCCGCCATAGGCCCAGTCGATGAGTTCGACCGTGTGGACAACGGGCAGATCAACGCCGCTTGCGATCTGGGTGATGCAGCCGATGTTGCCGGCGGCGACCAGACGCGCGCCGGTCGCCTTGATGTTCTCAACCTTGCGGTCGCGCAGGCGGCCGGAAATCTCCGGCTGGAGCATGTTGTAAGTGCCGGCCGAACCGCAGCAGATGTGCCCCTCCGGCACCTCGCGCAGGTCGAAGCCAGCTCGGGAAAGCAGGACTTTGGGCGCTGCCGTTACCTGCTGGCCGTGCTGCAGCGAACAGGCGGCGTGATAGGCGACGGCGAGCCCCTTGCCGTTCTTTGGCGCGCCGAGGTCGAGCGTCTCCAGGTATTCGGTGACGTCCTTGGCCAGCGCCGACACCCGCTTGGCCTTCTCGGCATAGGCCGGGTCGAGGCGGAGCATGAAGCCGTAGTCCTTGACCGTCGTGCCACAGCCCGACGTGGT
Source organism: uncultured Alphaproteobacteria bacterium (assembly GCA_963784605.1). Taxonomy (GTDB): domain Bacteria; phylum Pseudomonadota; class Alphaproteobacteria; order Rhizobiales; family Kaistiaceae; genus CAVSRC01. Next base: position 29,301 of record CAWARW010000001.1, on the reverse strand, counting down.
GACGATGATGGCGTCGAGCCCGCCGGCCGCGATCTCTTTGGTCCAGGCGTCGACGTTGCGCTTCGCCTGTTCATGCGCATCGTGGGTGCGACCCATGTGATGGGTGAGCGCGCCGCAACAGCCCTCGCCGGCCGCCTGCACCACTTCGATACCGCTGCGGGTGAGCAGGCGGATGGTGGCGTCGTTGATGCCGGGATCGAGCACCGACTGGGCACAGCCGCGCAAAAGCGCCACACGCCCTTCTCGTTCGCCCACCGCGGGAAAGGTGCCGGGGCGGCTTGCCGGCAAGAGCGGCGGCAGGCGCCTGGGCGCCAGCTTCAGCATCGCCGACAGGCGGTTGCCGGCGGGAAGCCTGGCCAGGAGCCCTGCGAAAGGCCGGCCGAGCCTTGCCCCGCCGAGCGCGGCGCGGAAGCGCGTTGGATAAGGCAGGACGAAAGCCAGCAGCGAACGGATGGCGCGGTCGGCGAAGGGGCGGCGATAGGTCTTATGGATATGGGCGCGGGCGTGGTCGACCAGATGCATGTAGTCGACGCCGGAGGGGCAGGTGGTCATGCAGGCCAGACACGACAGGCAGCGGTCGATATGGCGGGTGACCTCGGCATTGGCTGGCTTGCCGCCTTCCAGCATGTCCTTGATCAGGTAGATGCGGCCGCGCGGGCTGTCGAGTTCGTCGCCGAGGATGAGATAGGTCGGGCAGGTCGCCGTGCAGAAACCGCAATGGACGCAGGAGCGGAGGATCTTCTCCGAATTGGCAATGTCCGGATCGGCAAGCTGGGCGAGCGTGAACGAGGTCTGCATGGCTCACACCCCCGCGTACATGCGGCCGGGATTGAGGATGCCGGCGGGGTCGAAGCTCTCCTTGAGCTTGCGGGTGAGCGCCATCAGCGGCTCGGGCAACGGCTGGAAGACCGCGACCGCATTGCGCACGTCGTCGGGTGCACGGACGAGCGTGGCGTGGCCACCGACCGCGGCGACGGCGGAGCGGATCACTTGCGTGCCGACGTCCGGCCCGTCGCCGCCGGCGATCCACACCAATCCCCCGCCCCAATCGTAGAGCGCGCGGCATTCGAACGCCCGATGCAGGGTCTCGACCAGTGCCGGCGCATCTCCGGGCTTCACCGACAGACGCCAGACCGGCGCCGTATCGGGCGCGCCCAGCGCATCAAGTTCGCGGATCGCGCGCCACAGGACCGCCGACTGCGCCTGGTCGAGCAGCGCGGCGCCGCTGAACGGCCCCGGCATGGCGCGCATGCGCCCGGCGCGGTCGGCAACGGAAGCGGCGAAGCCCTCCAGGCGGATGCAGGTGCGCCCTGGCCCCTTGCTGGAGAGCGGGATATGCGCCGCACCGGTCACCGAGAAGGGGGTGCCAAGCGCCGCCGAGAGCGCGGTAACCGCGGCGGCATCGTCGAGGCCCTCGATTACCAGCGTCGCTTCAGTCTCAGGTGCCGGCAACACCTTGAAGGTCACTTCGGAGATGACCGCGAGCGTGCCGTAGGAACCGGCGAGGAACTTCACCAGGTCGTAGCCGGTGACGTTCTTCATGACGCGGCCGCCGGATTTCACCACCTCGCCGCGGCCGGTGACGGCGCGCACACCGATCAGACCGTCGCGGGCGGCACCGCCGGTGATGCGGCGCGGGCCGGAGAGGTTGGCGGCGGCAACGGCGCCGATAGTCGGCTCGCCGGTGGAGCCGTAAAGCGCGCGATGGTCCGGCGGCTCAAAGGTCAGGCGCTGGCCGTTTTCGCCAAGCAGCGCCTCGATCTCGAAAAGCGGTGTGCCGGAGCGGGCGGAAATCACCAGTTCGGCTGGTTCGTAGAGAGTGACACCACGCATTTCTGCGGTGGAGAGCGCTGCGGCGGCCTGCACCGGGCGGCCGAGCCCCAAACGCGTGCCACCGCCCGTCACCGCCAGCGGCGACTTGCGGCCGGCGGCAACGGCAACGATGTCGGCAATCTCTGTCTCGTCGTTCGGCAGCAGGGGTTCGTTCACGCGTCCGCTCTCTCCGGCCGTCTAGCATTAGCCGCCGGAGGAGTTGGGGGAAAGGCTGTCCCTTCCCGTCAGGCGAGAAGCGTCGCCACCCAACTGCCGATATAATAGGGCCAGACGATGATGGCGAAGACGCCCTTCCAGAAGCCGAGCTTCAGGAAGCCGATCGAGAAAAGCCAGCCGGCCGCCCAGATGAGGCCGAGGCACGAGTGCTGTTCAATACGAACCTTGTCCATGTGCGGTGCATCCCCTGTTTGCCGCCAGCATCCCCGGCCGGCTGACCGATGCCTTGACGCGGCTCAACTCTGGGACGCTTCCACCTCCTGCCACAAGGCTGTCAGCAGGGGTCAGTCATGATGCGCTGCATCGGGCGGAAACGCGGGAGCATTATGTCATGATCATCAAGGGAAGTTGCCACTGCAAGGCGACACAATTCGAGGTGAGCGCCGCGCCGGAGAGCGTCACCGCCTGCACCTGCTCCTATTGTTCCAAGAGCGGGGCGTTGTGGGCCTACACCACGCCGAAGGAATTTCGCCTGACGACGGCGCGCGACCGCGTCGCCACCTATCAGTGGAACAGCTTCACCGTGCAACATCACTTCTGCCCGGTCTGCGGCTGCACCACCTATTCGGAGTCGCCGGACTGGTCGACGGGCAAACCGGATTTCGACAATCCCAGGATCGGCGTCAACGCCCGCCTGTTCGACGACTTCGATCTTGCCGCTGTCCCAGTGAAGGAGGTCGACGGCAAGACCCTGTGGTGAGGTTCAGGCCAGCGGCGCAGCGCGCTCCGGCCGTCCCTCCAGCGGGAACACCTTGGCCGGGTTGAGGAGCCAGCCCGGATCGAAGACGCTCTTCACCCGCATCTGCTGGGCGAGGTCGACGGTCGAGAACTGCACCGTCATCAGGTCGCGCTTCTCGATGCCCACCCCGTGCTCGCCGGTGAGACAGCCGCCGACCTCGACGCAAAGCCTGAGCACGTCGGCGCCGGCAGCTTCCGCCTTCTCGATGTCGCCCGGCTTGTTGGCGTCGTAGAGGATGAGCGGGTGCAGGTTGCCGTCGCCGGCATGGAAGATGTTGGAGACGGCCAGCCCATAGCCGGCGCAGATCTCGCCGACGCGGGTGAGCACCTCGGGCAGGCGCCCGGTCGGGATGACGCCGTCCATGCACAGATAATCGGAAATCTGGCCCATGGCGCCGAAGGCGGCCTTGCGCCCCTTCCAGATGGCGGCGCTCTCGGCTTCCGACTTCGACACGCGCACGACCTGCGGCTGGAACGCTTCGGCGACCGCGTTGATGCGACCGATCAGATCGGCGATCTCGGCCTCGGAGCCCTCTACCTCGACGATCAGCAGCGCCTCGACATCGAGCGGATAGCCGGCATGGGCGAAGGCCTCGCAAGCCTTGATCGCCGGGCCGTCCATGTATTCGATCGCCACCGGAACGATGCCCGAGCCGATGATGGCGGCGACGCAGCCGCCGGCGGCCTCGGTGCTGGCAAAGCCCATCAGCATCGGCCGGGCGCCTTCCGCCGCGCGCAGGATGCGCACGGTCACCTCGGTGACGACGCCGAGCTGACCCTCGGAACCGACGACGAGGCCGAGCAGATCGTAGCCCGGCGCATCGAGATGAGCGCCGCCGATCGTAACCACCGTGCCGTCGATCAGCACCATCTTCAGCCCAAGCACATTGTTTGTGGTGACGCCGTATTTCAGGCAGTGGGCGCCGCCAGAATTCATGGCGACATTGCCGGCGATGGTGCAGGCGAGCTGGCTCGACGGGTCGGGGGCATAGAAGAAGCCCTTATGGGCGACGGCGTTGGAAATATTGATGTTGGTGACGCCGGCCTCGACCGTCGCCACGCGGTTGTCATAGTCGATGGAAAGGATGCGGTTCATGCGCGCGAGACCGAGAACAACCGCGTCCGGCGAGGGCAGCGCGCCGCCCGAGAGCGAGGTGCCGGCGCCGCGGGCGACGACCTTGACGCCCTCGCTGCCGAGGAACTTCAGAACCGCCGCAACCTCCCTGGTGGAGGCCGGCAGGACGACCGCCAGCGGCACCGCCCGGTAGGCGGTGAGCGCGTCGGTCTCGTAGGCGCGCCGCTCGTCCTCTTCCGCGATGACCGCATCGGCGCCGACGATCGCCGCCAGCCCGGTGACGATTGCCTCGCGCCGGGTAATCGTCCGCCGGTCGATCTCGGGCATGGCGATGGCGGTCATGGCAACCTCTCCTCCAGCCTGCGACCATAGCGCAGAGCCCGTTTCAGCCAAAACGTTGATAGGACCCGGTCCGGCCTGCTATCGAACCAGGATGCGGCTTGTCGCGCCAAGGAAGAACAATGCCGGAAACACAAGGCACTCCGCGGGTCGGCCTGTTCGTCACCTGCCTGGTCGATCTGTTTCGCCCCAGCGTGGGTTTCGCCGCCGTGAAACTGCTGGAAGCGGCCGGCTGCACGGTCGAGGTGCCGGCGGCGCAGACCTGCTGCGGCCAGCCGGCCTATAATTCCGGCGACCGCAAGGATACCCGCGCCATTGCCGAGCAGGTGATCGCCGCTTTCGAGCCCTACGACTACGTCGTGGCGCCGTCTGGTTCCTGCGCCGGCATGCTCAAGGTCCACTACCCTACCCTGTTCACCGGCGACGCGGCCTGGGAAGCGCGAGCCGCCGCCTTTTCGGCCAAGGTATTCGAGCTGGTGAGCTTCCTGGTCGACGTGCGCGGCATGACCAAGGTCGACGCTGCCTTCGACGGCTCGGTGACCTATCACGATTCCTGTGCGGGCCTGCGCGAGCTCGGCGTGCGCGACCAGCCGCGCAAGCTGCTCGCCTCGGTCGCCGGGCTGACCATCAAGGATCTCAGGGAGGCGGATGCCTGCTGCGGTTTCGGCGGCACGTTCTGCGTCAAATATCCCGACATCTCCAACGGCATCGTCGAGAAGAAGGCGGAAGCGATCGTCGAGACCGGCGCCGGCACGCTGCTCGCCGGCGATCTCGGCTGCCTGATGAACATGGCCGGCAAGCTCCAGCGCCAGGGCCAGGCGGTCGCCGCCCGCCACGTCGCCGAGGTGCTGGCCGGCATGACCGACACGCCGCCGATCGGCGAGGCCGAAAGCTGATGCACGACCACCTCCCCAGCCTTCAAGGCAGAACGCCCGGCGCGCGCTCGACGACGCCCAGTTGCAGAAGACGCTCGGCTTCGTGCGCGGGAACTTCGTCGCCAAGCGTCAGCAAGCGGTCGACGCGCTGCCGGAATTCGAGGCGCTGCGCGAGAAGCGCGCGCGACATCAAGAACCACACGCTGGCCCATCTCGACCTCTATCTCGAGGCCTATGAGGAGAAGGTCGCCGAGTCCGGCGGCGTGGTGCACTACGCCGAGACCGGCGCCGAGGCGCGCGCGACATCATCCTCGACATCTGCCGCAAGGCCGGCGCCAGGACGGTCACCAAGGGCAAGACGATGATCGGCGAGGAGATCGCCATCAACGAGCATCTCGAAGAGAACGGCATCGAGCCGGTGGAGACCGATCTCGGCGAGTACATCATCCAGATCCGCCACGAGCCGCCGAGCCACATCATCGCGCCGGCGGTGCATCTGACCAAGGAGCAGGTCGCGGACGACTTCCGCCGGGTGCACACGCGACTGCCCGCCCGACCGCGACCTCAGCGCGCCCGACGGCGCTGCTCGCCGAGGCGCGCAGCATCCTGCGCGAGCGTTTCCTCGCCGCCGATGTCGGCATCACCGGCGCCAACTTCCTCATCGCCGAGACCGGCACTTCGGTGATCGTCACCAACGAAGGCAATGGCGACCTGACGCAGACCCTGCCGCGGGTCCACATCGTTCTCGCCACGATCGAGAAGATCACGCCGACGCTGGACGACGTCAGCCAGATCCTGCGCCTGCTCGCGCGCTCGGCGACCGGCCAGGACATGTCGGTCTACACGACCTTTTCCACCGGTCCGAGGCGGCCGGGCGACCCCGACGGGCCGGAGGAATACCACGTCGTCCTGCTCGACAACGGCCGCTCGGAGATGCTCGGCACCCAGTTCCAGGACATGCTGCGCTGCATCCGCTGCGGCGCCTGCATCAACCATTGCCCGGTCTATCAGGAGGTCGGCGGCCACGCCTATGGCTGGGTCTATCCGGGGCCGATGGGCGCGGTGCTGACGCCGACCCTCATCGGCATCGACCAGGCCGGCCACCTGCCCAATGCCTCGACCTTCTGCGGACGCTGCGAAAGCGTCTGCCCGATGAAGATCCCGCTGCCCAACATGATGCGCCACTGGCGCGAGCGCGAGTTCGAGCGCCACCTGTCGCCGGCGACCTGGCGCTGGGGCCTCGGCGTGTGGGCGTGGTTCGCGCGCCACCCGCGCCTCTATCAATTCGGCACGAAACTGGTGATGCGGGCGCTCGGCAATCTTGGGAGCACGCGCGGCCGCTTCAGGCGGCTGCCGCTTGCCGGCGGGTGGACGAAATATCGCGACCTGCCGGCGCCGGAAGGGCAGACATTCCAGGAGATGTGGGCCGAGCGGAGGAAGGCGGCATGAGCGCGCGCGACGCCATCTTCGGCAAGATCCGCCGCTCGCTCGGCGTCACCGGCGCGGAGCCCGCCCGCAATGCCGCCGTGGACAACCGCCTGCGCACGCGGCCGCGCGGCGTCGTGCCGGCACGCGGGCAACTGGCCGCTGCCGAAAGGCTGGCGCTGTTCACCAGGCTGGCCGAGGCGGCTTCGGCCAGCGTGGCGCGTGTCGCCAACGGAAGCCAAGTGCCGGCGGCGGTCGCCGAATTCCTGCGCCAGCGCAACCTGCCGGCGGTGGTGCGCATGGGCGACGACAAGCGCCTTGCCGCCATGCCGTGGGGTGAGACGCAGATCGAGATGAAGCACGGCGCCGCGGACGGCAGCGATGCGGTCTCGGTCGGCCATGCCTTCGCGGCCGTCGCCGAATCCGGCACGCTGGTGCTCACCTCCGGCGCGGACAACCCGACGACGCTCAACTTCCTTCCCGAGACGGCGATCGTCGTGCTCGACGCCGCCGATATCGCCGGCGACTACGAGACGGTGTGGGACCGCCTGCGGTCGGCAGACCGGCGACGGCTCGCTGCCGCGCACGGTCAACTGGGTCACCGGCCCGTCGCGCTCCGCCGACATCGAGCAGACCCTGCTGCTCGGCGCCCACGGGCCGCGCAATCTGCACATCATCATGGTCGGCTAGTGGGCTTGCCCCTGTCCCGTACCCGCCCAGCCGTGCTGCTTGAGGTGGCGTTCGAGCGCGCGGACCATGAGCGACAGGCCGACCGTCATCACCAGATAGAGGAAGGCGACGACGTTGTAGGTCTGGAAGAACAGGAAGGTCGAGGCCGAGTAGACCTTGCCGATCTGCGTGATGTCCTGGACGCCGAGCGATGAGACCAGCGCCGAATCCTTGATCATGGCGACGAAGTCGTTGCCGAGCGGCGGCAGCACGGTGCGGAACGCCTGCGGGAAGATGACGAAGCGGAACGTCGCCATGCGCGACAGCCCGAGCGCATGGGCGCCTTCGACCTGTGCCTGCGGCACCGATTCGATGCCGGCGCGGAAGATCTCCGACAGGAAGGCCGAATAGCTGACGGTGAGCGCGAAGATCGCCCGCGCGGTCATGTCGAAGCCGCGCATGGTCAGCCCGGCAGGAGGCCCCACGCGATCGGCCAGGCGGCGAGCCAGTTCCATGCCGCCACCAGCGCCGGCGCGCCGACGAAGGCGACGTAGAACAGCAGCACCAGCACCGGTATGCCGCGCACGATCTCGACGTAGAACGTCGCGACCTCGCGGATGACGCGCGAGCGCGAGCCGCGCCCGAGCGCGACCACGAGGCCGACGATCGCGGCGGCGGCATAGGCGACCACCGATACCCAGGCCGTGGTGAAGACGCCGCGGCTGAGCGCCCGGAAGATCGTGCGGTAGTCGCCGTTGACGACGAACAGCCAGCAGAGCAGCAAGCCCAGAAGAATCGCCGCGAGCAGCCAGAACGGAAACTCGCGACGCTCAGTCTTCCTGGCCGGCGCGTTCAAGGACCGCGCCGTCGTCCACCTGCGTCACTGCTGGTTGTTGTAGTCGAAGAACCACTTCTTGTTCAGCGCGTCGAGCGTGCCGTCGTCCTTCATCGCCTTGATGGCGGCGTTGACCGGCTCAACGAGGTCCGAGCCCTTCTTGAAGATGAAGCCGAACTCGTCGTGGCCGACCGGGTCGCCGGCGATCTTGAACGAATTGGGCGAGGCGCCCATGTAGCCGGCGGCCGACGCGTTATCCATGAACACGGCATCGACGTCGCCGGCCTTCAGCGCCTGCACCGTCGCACCGAAGGTATCGAACAGCTTGATGCGCGGGCTCGGGTTCTTGTCGTCGGTGCCGGTCACGTCGAGGGCGGTGTAGAAGTTGGTGGTGCCCGCCTGGGCGCCGATGAGGAAGTCGCCGGCGCCGAGCGACTTGGCGTCGGTGAAGCGCGTCTCGTCGGCGCGCACCAGCATGAACTGCTCCGAGACCATGTAGGGAACGGAGAAGTCGACCTGCTTCGCGCGGTCGGCGGTGATGCTGATGCCGTCCATGCCGACGTCATAGAGGCCCTGCTGCACGCCCTGGATCATGGTGTCCCAGCTCGACAGCTTCCACTCGACCTTGAGGTTGAGCCGCTTGGCGATCTCGTTGAACCGCGTCGTATTCCCAGCCGATGCCCTGGCCGGTCTTGGGGTCGGCGAAATTGAGCGGCGTATAGGCGTTCTCGGTCACCGCGATCACGGTCCGCCCCTTGAGGTCGGGCAGCGAAGCGGCGTGCGCGACGCCCATGGTAGCGGCCAGCGCCGCAGCGAGAATGGCTAACGATTTCATGAGACCTACTCCCCGAAAATCCGACTGACACCCTAATTCCACCCGCCCTTGCGGGAAAGGCCGAGGGGTCTTTCCACGGCCGCCTCGCCCTGTCAGCGAACAAGCTTCACCCAGGCGCGCGCGAGGGCAAGGCCGGTGGCATCGGCCGCCGCACCGTGGCGGGCGGCGTCGCGGCCGTGGCGCTCCGGCCAGTCGGGCATCTCCTCGGCGATCAACTCGGCGAAGTCGCGGTTCCACTGCTCGACCAGCTCCCGGTCCGCCTCGAAATGGAACTGGATGCCGTAGACCGCGCGGCCGAGGCGGAAGGCCTGCATCTCGGTCATGGCGCTGGTGGCCAGATGGGTCGCGCCCGGCGGCAGGGTGAAGGTGTCGAGGTGCCAGTGGAACAGCGGCGCGCCATCGCCAAGCGCCGAGAGCACCGGATCGTCGCGCCCGGCTTCGGTCGGCGCCACCTCCTGCCAGCCGAACTCGATCGGGCGGCCGAGGATGTTGGTGCCGCCGTGGCCGCGGGCGACGAGCTGGGCGCCCGAGGCAGATGCCGAGCACCGCCTTGTCGGCCTCGCCGAAGGCTCGGGTGAGCGCCGCGACCCGCGGCAGATAGGGATGCTCGGCGTCGTCGACGGCGCTCTGCTCGCCGCCGAGCACGACCAGCCCGTCGTAGCCATTCGGGCCGCGGGGCAGCGCCGTCCCGTTCCACACGCGGCGGATGTCGGTCGCGACGCCGGCCTCGTCGAGCGCGGCGCCGACCTGCCCGAGTGTCGTCCCAAAATAGTTCTCAATGACCAGAACACGCATCGTCGCAATCCACCTCCAAGACTTGGTAGCATGACCGCGACGGCCGAACGAGCGGGAGAAGGACGGAACGGATGCGACTGGGCGAGTCACGCACTCCGGAGGGCATGCGGCTCTACGCCATCGGCGACGTGCACGGCTGCGACGCCATGCTGGCGGAGGCGCACGAGAAGATCGCCGCCGACCTCGCCCTGCGCCCGGTGAGCGATCACCGCATCGTCCATATCGGCGACTACACCGACCGCGGCGACCGATTTCGGCCGGCGTCATCGAGCGCCTGGCGCGGATGACGGAAGCCGACCGCCGGGTGATCTGCCTCAAGGGCAATCATGACGCGCTGTTTGCCGGTTTCCTCACCGACCCGGAGGCGCACGGGCCGATCTGGCTCGCCAATGGCGGCGATGCGACGCTGCAGCTCCTACGGCGTCACGCCGAGCCGCTCGCTCTTCGGTGGCTTCGACTATCGCCGCCTGTCCGAGCAACTGGCGCAAGCGCTGCCGGCGGCGCACCGCGCCTTCCTCGAGAGCCTGCCGCTCACCGCCCGTTTCGGCGATTACCTGTTCGTCCATGCCGGCATCCGGCCGGGCGTGCCGCTCGAGGACCAGGACCCGGAGGACCTGATCTGGATTCGCGAGGACTTCCTGTGGGATGGCAGCGACCACGGCTTCGTCGTGGTCCACGGCCACACGCCGGCCAACCCGCCGGAGGTCATGCCGAACCGCATCAATATCGATACCGGCGCCGTCTATGGCGGCCCGCTCACCTGCCTGGCGCTGGAAGGGACGGACTACCGGTTTCTGTAGCCCACAGAAAAAGGCGCGGCCGAAGCCGCGCCATTTGTGCAGTGCCGTTGCGGAGGCGACGCCGGTCGGTGCCGGCGCTCTCCCGGTCAAGTGCTACTGCACGACGTAATTGCAGGGCTTCGCCTTGGCGGTGCAGACGAAAGTGCCGTTGGCGCCGGCTGTGCAGGTCTGCTTCGGGTTCTTGGCGATGTTCCACACCGACCAGGAGAGGCCGAAGGACGACTTGGCCTTGCTCGGTCCAGTTGGCACGGGCGCCGGCGGCCGCAGCGGCCTGCGCCGTGCCGACGCTCACGCCGGTCACGTTCAGCCTCTTGCACTGATAGGCGCTGGCGCCGCTGGCCAGGCCGATGAGGATGAGCGAAGCGCCAGCGATCGGCGCGAGCTTGCGGATGATGGACATGGACACGTTCCTTCCGATGACGAAATCCCGGGGGCGGGATGGAACCGGCGAGATCGGAAGCCTGCGGACCATCCGCTGGGCTCTCTTGCCGGCGTCGATGTGGTCGCAGAATTGAGGAGGCGGTTCGTCACCCAAATGGATGACCGGATGTGACCCGCTGTCACATCCGATTGCGTCGCCCGCCTGGCTCACGCCGCCGCCGGAGAGACGAGCGGGTTGGCGTAGCCGGCGACCAGCTTGACCAGATCGGCCTGGCGGCTAGTTCCGGTCTTGGCGATAGAGCCGGCGGAGATGGGTGCGCACCGTCGCCTCGGACAGGCCGAGCACGGCGGCGACTTCCGCCGGCGGCCCGACTTCGAGCGAGGCGATCAGAACCCGCAATTCCGCCTTTCGACAAGGCGAACTGGCGGGCGACGGCTTCCATCGGAAAGATGCAGTTCATCTCCGCCTTGTGCACGAAGATCGCCGCGGTCGGCCCCCGTCGAAAGCCCGGCCCGCCGGCGATTTCCGCCCGTCAGCGGCAGGACATGGGCGACATAGCGCACGCCCGCTCTGTCGGCGAGCGGGATGGCGGCTCCGCGCGGACCGATCACGCGGTCTCCCGCCGCCGCATCGGCGATTGCCCGGCGGAGTTCGCGCCGGCCGTTCTCTCCGACCACGACGATGCGCTGCTCCTCGCACGCGCAGCAGCAAACCCGCGTCGGTCAGTTCGCGAGCCGCGCGCATTCGCGCGCACGATCTCGCCGGTCGCTGCGGACGAGATAGACCGCGGCACCGACCGCATCGACCGCGTCGCCGAGTGCGTCGGCCTCGATGCGATGCATCTCGATGACATTGCCGATCGCCACGGCGCGACGGACCTGCGGAACGATCAGCGCCATGCGCCGTTTCGCCTCCTCGGAGGCGGGGCTGCGGTCCTCGTCGATGGTGGTGGCAAGCGTCGTGACCACCGTCCCCGATCGCTCGACCAGCGAGAAGATGTTGTCGCCCCAGTTCTGCGGCCTGAGCCATTCCCGATAGAAGCGCGTCTGGTGGAACTGGCTCATCGGCATTGCGTCGGCGACCGAGTTGACCTCGCCGACCTTCGCCATCATCAGTCTGGAGATGAGCGGATTAGCCGGACATAGGTCTCGTTGTAGGACCGTGCAAAATCCGGATCTTCGCCCCAGATGAAATGGAAGCGCTGCGTCTGCGCGACATGTCGGTCGAAAACAGCGCCGATGCCGGGCCGCCGACGAAATCGCTGATGCGCCTGAGGACATCCGGCCAGAGGGCCGGGTCGAGCGCGGCGTCGTAGATCTCGCCCGTGATTTCGAGCGCATTTCTGTGATCGGCAGGCACGGTGCTTCTCCATGTTGCTTCCGGCGGCTGCCCGCGCCGCCCTGCTTCGGCGGCGGCGCAAACCGGCTGTGGCAATCAACCCGAATGGCCGCAGGGCTGGACCGGGCGCGTTTTCGGCGCTATGTATTTAGCGGATTGGATATTTCATGAAATATTCTTCTTGTCAAATGACCGGCTGATGCCCAGGACCTACCGGCTCAAGAAGCGGGCGGAGGAGCGCGACCAGACCCGCGAACGCATCCTCAAGGCGACCATGCAGTTGCATGACGAGCAGGGCGTGGCGACGACTTCGTTCACCCAGATCGCCGAGCGTGCCGGCGTCGGCGCGGCGACCGTCTACCGGCACTTCCCCAGGCTCGGCGATCTTGTGATGGCCTGCGGCGCCATGTCTGGCAGGAGATGCGCCCGCCGGTGCCAGATGGCGCCGCCGCCGTCTTCGCCGGCATCGAGACGCCGGCCGAGCGGCTGGAGCGGCTGGTCGACGGAACTCGATGCCTTCTACGACGCGCGGCGCCCTGCGCCTCGGCCTGGCGGCACGGGACCGCGAGCTGGTGCCGGAGCTCGATGGTTTTCTCACAGCGGTGGAAGCCGGCGTCGAAGCGCTGGTCCGCGAGGCGCTGGCCACAACCCGTGCGCCGGAACGCGCTGCGCAGATGGTTATCGCATTGATGAGCTTTCCGGTCTGGGCGGCCTTCCGGCGCCGCGACCTGCCGGAAGCCGAGCGCAAGCGGACGATGGTCCGCCTGATCCAATGCGGCCTCGCCGCGGCGACCGCGGATAGGCTGAGACAAAAGAAAACGGCGCGGCCTTGTCCGGCGCGCCGTCCCGAACTCTCCGTCGCCGTGAGCGCGGCCTACTTCGGCTGCGGCACGATGCGGATATAGGGCTTGGGCTCCTTCCAGCCGGCCGGCCAGATCTTCTTGGCCTCGTCGTTGCTGACCGAACCGCCGATGACCACGTCCTCGCCCGACCTTCCAGTTGGCGGGCGTCGCCACCTTGAACTTGGCGGTGAGCTGGATCGAATCGACGGCGCGCAGGATCTCGTCGAAGTTGCGCCCGGTCGACATGGGATAGGCGATCATCAGCTTGATCTTCTTGTCGGGGCCGATGACGTAGACCGTGCGCACGGTCTGATTGTCGGCGGCGGTGCGCGGGCCGGACGGGTCGGCGGCGGCCGGCAGCATGTCGTAGAGCTTCGAGACCTTGAGGTCGGCGTCGCCGATCATCGGGAAGTTGAGCGCGGTGCCCTGCGTCTCCTCGATGTCCTTGGCCCATTTGCCATGGCTGTCGACCGGATCGGCGCTGAGGCCGATCAGCTTGACGTTGCGCCTGTCGAAATCGGGCTTGAGCTTGGCGGCGGTGCCGAGTTCGGTGGTGCAGATGGGGGTGAAGTCCTTGGGGTGGGAGAAGAGGATGCCCCAGCTGTCGCCCAGCCATTCGTGGAAGCGGATCTTGCCCTCGGTGGTTTCGGCCTCGAAATCCGGCGCGGTGTCGCCGATGCGCAGAGCCATGAGAATTACTCCTGTTCTAATTCTCTGAAGGTGATCGGCATGTAAGCGCGCCGCCCCGCATGGCTTCAAGCGAGGCTTTTCGCCGCGCCTGGGCAGCGATTGGAAAAGGCGTTCGGCCGGCGGCCGAACGGCGCATTTCCGTTCCTGCAGGCGGCCTCTCAGGCGGCGGCGACCGCCGCCGGCACCGACAGGTTGTCGAGGGAGGAAACGATGTGCTCGGCGAGCGCATCGACGATCGGCGAGGCCGGCCGGTTCCACGAGCGCACCAGACCGATCTGGCAGGCCGGCAGGCGCGGGAAACCGTCCGCCTCGCCGAGCACCCGCATGCCGGGCCTCAGCGCCGATTCGGCGAGCACGCTCACCGCCAGACCGGCAAGCACCGCCGCCGCCGTCGCGGTGGCATTGGCGCTCTGGTAGAGCACGCGATACTTGCGGCCGGCCGATGGTCAGCGCCTCGATGGCGGCCGCGCGCCACATGCAGGGCGGCTTCGACAGCGCCAGCGGCAGCACCTCCTCGTCGGACAACCGAATGGTGGGCCGAGGTGACCCAGAGCAGCGGCTCCTGGCGGATCACCTCGACATTGCCCTCGCCGCAATGGGTGACGATGCCGAGGTCGATATCGCCGGCGCGGGCCTGGCGGATCAGCTCGGAGGACTGGTCGCAGACCACCGACACCTCGACGCGCGGATTGGAGCGGGCGAAGCGGGCCAGCACCTCGGGCAGAAAGCGGTCGGCATAATCGTCCGGGCGTGCCGAGGCGCACGGCACCGGAGAGCTCGGCGTCGTCGAAGGCGGCGACGCGTCTCGTCGTTCAGCCGCATCATGCGGCGGGCGAAGCCGAGCAGCCGCTCGCCCTCCTCGGTCAGCCTGGAGGCGCGGCCGTCGCGCTCGAAGATCGGCTTGCCGATGCGCTCCTCCAGCCGGCGCATCTGCATCGATACCGCCGACTGGGTCTTGAACACCGCTTCGGCGGCGCGGGTGAAGCTGCCGGTTTCGACGATGCGATGAAGGTGCGCAACTGATCGAGATCGAGCGTTGCGGCCATTTCCTGCCCCTCTGGGTCCATCAACCAAAGCGATGGCAAATATTAGAAACATTCGTTGGAATGATCAATCGGCCCGTGCATATACCGGGTGTCGCCGAACAATCGAACCCCCTAACCCTGCCCCGACAAGGGCCGCAGACGGGCCCGCGACGCCCCGAAGGAGCACGAAATGGCCACCACCGAACTCACCCAAAGCGCACCGGCCGGCGCCGGCGAAAAGCTGCGGCGCCTTGTCGAGGCCGGTCTTGCCCGCCTCGTCGCCCTCTGGCGCGCCGCGCAGAAACCGCCGCTCGGTCGCCCGGCTGCTGGAGTGGGACGAGCACATGCTGCGCGACATCGGCCTGACCCCCGGCGACGTGCGCTCGGCGCTGGCCGCGCCGATGGCCGACGACCCGTCCTATCGCACCTCGGCGCGATGTCGCTCGAGCGGCGCATGTGCCGCGCGGACCGCCGCCCATGAGCGGCTCGACCGGCAGGGCTATTTCCTGCGCACCGCGCTGCCCAAGGCACCTGTGCCCTTCGTGTCGGACGAGCGCGGCAAGCGGGCGAGCGCATAGGCAAAGATTTTCTCGGAGCTGCTGGTCCCCTGGAAGCTCCGGCAACCTGGCCCGCCGTTCACCCGGCGGGCCTTTTTCGTTTGGCGACGCCAAAAGCCGACCCGACATCATCAGCCGGTGGAGCGGCCTCGGCCAATATGCCATAATGCAAGTTCGTCACCGAATATCGCAAGATGGGGGAACCGGTGACCGCAGAAGATCTTCTTCGCGAGGCGATAAACCTTTGGTACGGGGCTGGCTTCGGCGAGGTCTCGTGGGCCGACGCCTTGCAGGCGACTGCGCGCCTGCTTGGCGGCGGCGCCGGGGCGGTGCTCGACCTCAATCGGCGCACCATGCGGGTGGGTAAGATCCACGGTCCATCAGCTTGACACCACCGTCAACGAATACGTGGCCCGCATGAACCGGATCAATCCACGCGTGCGCGCGTCGCTCAAGCGGCCGGGGCCCCATATCATCAGCGATTACCGCGTGCTGCCGGAGACTGCGCTCAACCGCAGCGAATTCTACGATTGGATCGAGCGCCATCACGGCGTGCGCTATTTCGTCGGCGCGCGCATCGCCGACGACGGGCCGCGCTCGCTGCTCGCCTCGGTCGAGTTCACCCGCCGGCACGGGCATCCGGACGATGCGATCCTGACGACCTTCCAGCGCGTGCTGCCGCACATCGCCAATGCCTGGAAAATATCCGGGCTGATCGATACCGTTGACGCCGCCAAGGGCCTGATCGAAACGCTGGCCGGGCAGCGTCTGTGCGGGCTGGTCGGCCTGCGTGCCGACGGCAGCGTGCTGTTCATGAACGCCGTCGCCGAAGACGTGATCCGTGCTGGTGACGGGCTGATGGTGGTCGGCAGCTTTTTGCGCGCGGCGCGCGCAGCCAACGACCGGACCTTGCAGCAGCTCATCGACGGCGTGCTGCGCCCGCAATCCGGGGATCGGCCTAACGCCGGCGGGGCGGTGGCCGTGGCGCGGCCGAGCGGACGCATGCCGTTCGGCGTGCGGGTCATGCCGAGCGCGGCCGGTGAGCGTCTCCGCCAGGGTGAACTGCCGTTGGCACTGGTGCTGATTGCCGATCCCGACCGGCGCGCGACACCCAGCGACACAATCTTGCGCAGCCTCGGATTCTCGCCCAACGAGGTGCGCATCGCACAGCGGCTCATTCAGGGCCGCACGCTGGCGGAAGCTGCACGCGACCTCGGCATGGCGCACAACACCGCACGCGCACATCTGCGCAGCATCTTCGCCAAGACGCAGACGCGCTCGCAGGTCGAGCTGGTGCGCATGCTGGTCGAGTTCGCCCGCCTCGACGGTACCGGATGAACGGCAAGCTCAACGAGAAGGTCGCAGTGGTCACCGGCGGCTCGAGCGGGATCGGTCTTGCCATCGCCAGGCGGTTCGTCGCCGAAGGTGCCACGGTGTTCGTCACCGGCCGCCGGCAGGCGGCGCTCGACGCCGCGGTCAAGGCGATCGGCCCGCAGGCGACCGGCGTGTGCGGCGACAGTGCGCGCCTTGCCGATCTTGATCGCCTCTACGGCGTTGTCCGCGACAAGGCCGGCCGGGTCGACATCGTGGTCGCCAATGCTGGTTTCGGGGAAGCCGCGCCGCTCGGCGCCATCGACGAGGAGCATCTTGAGAAGAGCTTCATCGCAAATGTGAAGGGTACGCTCTACGCTGCCCAAAAGGCGCTGCCGCTGTTGCAGGACGAGGGCACCATCATTTTACTCGGCTCGATCAGCACCGTGCGTGCTGTACCGGGCTTCAGCGCATATGCCGCCAGCAAGGCCGCGATCCGCAGCTTTGCACGGCAATGGATGCTCGAATTGGCGCCACGTCGCATCCGCGTCAACGTGATCAGCCCGGGGCCCATCGACACGCCCGGTCTCGACAGCTCTGGCCGCCACCGAAGAGCAGCGGCGACAGTTCAAGGCTCAAGTCGCCGGCCAGGTGCCACTCGGCCGTCTCGGCGACCCGGACGAGATCGCCAAGGCCGCGGTATTCTTGGCTTCCGACGATGCCAGCTTCATCAATGGCGTCGAACTCTTCGTCGATGGTGGCTTGGCGCAGGGCTGATCGCGGTTAGGCGCGCTCCCCGGGGTTAGTCCAATTGGACTAAACGAGCGCCATGACTTCCACGAAGTGCAACGGTTCATAATAAGCGCTGGCGCGCCGAAAATCGGGCCGAAAACTGAGAGCCGAAAACTGAGACTTGGGGCGCGCGAAGGCGATGCTGTCAAACGCAAAGTAATCGGCAGGCTGCCCGTGCTTTCGACGGTGCTGGTTCTGCCGTTGGGGGAAATGTCATGAGATGGCTGAGCATTGCGGCATTGCCGCTTATCATCGTCGCCCTTCTGGCATCGTCGGCCAGCGCGGCGACCATCAAGCTGGGCTCGTTCGAGCGCGACTCACGATCGGTCTGGGCCGAAACCATCGAAGCGGAGAACCCGGCGGTCACCATATGCTGCGGCAGCGATGCGCGGACGTTCAACGTTTCCCCGCCGGCGCCGTGGAATTCCGGAGTCTGGCTCACCGCGCGCGGGGCCTATGCCGAAGCAAATTTCTCGACGCCGGCCACTGAGCTGGTCGTCCAGTTCGAAGCCGACGACAACGACGGACCGGCGCAGTTCATCGTCGATGGCGTTCCCGTCGGCATCTATCAGACGAACAACAAAGGATGGATAAAGGTCGTCATCAGCGGCCTGACGAACGCTGCCCATACCATCAGGGTCGTGTCGGTCGGCGCCGGCCCAAATCATGGGTTGGCAATCGAGTCCTTTGGGGCTATCGCCACGGACGACTTGGCCACGCTGCGTGGCAATTCTTTCCGGATAAGGGTCGTCCGCGTCAAGAACCTCATCGCCGCGGGGTTGGGCGGTGTGTCCATGGATGTCGAGCTATCGCAATATGCCGATGGCATGTGGACCGCCGGGAAGACGCTGCACTTCAATGGCGCAGGAATCAAGAGAGGTGTGCCATTCTACCAGGACTGGTCCGCCGGCTATTTGGGACAGGGCGATTGGGTCGAGTTCGAGACCGACAATCTCTACCGAATCGACGACTTCAGGAACATCGTCGGTTATGTCACCTTCTTGCCCGGTCTTACCGTCGTCATGGGCGTATCCGGGGGAATGACGTTGGCATTCGAGCCCCCCGGACACGAGGGCCATCCGATGACCGTCTGGGTGGGAGCCGGAAACGGCCTCAGCATCACAATTGGCGCCAGCTTCACGGGCACCTGGAACTGAGCGCTCGACCCACCGATGCGGGACTCCGCCCGGTGGGTCGACTCCTCAGTGCGTCATCAGCACCGGCAGGGTCATCGATTCGAGGATGCCGCGCGTCGCCCCGCCGAGGAAGAACTCGCGCATGCGGCTGTGGCCGTAGCCGCCCATCACCATCCAGTCGGCCGCCTCGTCGGCGGCGAAGGAGAGGATGGTCTGGCCGATATCGCCGGTGGCGTTGGTGATCTCGCGCACCTCGACATGCAGGTCGTGGCGGGCGAGATGGGTGGCGATGTCGGCGCCGGCAAGCTCGGTCGAGCGCTTGATGTTCTCCTTGACGATGACCACCACCACCTCCCTGGCGAGGTGGAGCAGCGGCAGCGACGCGCGCACCGCATGCGCCGCCGCGGCGCCGCCGTCCCAGGCGACGATGGCGCGGCCGGGGGTGAAGGCGCTCACCCCGGCATAGGGGACGATCAGGATGGGGGCGCCCGACTGGAAGAGCATCGCCTCGATCAGCGCCTCGCGCATCGGCTCGGGCGTGTCGGGGTTCTGCTGGCCGACCACCAGGAGGTCGCTCATCGCCAGGCTGCGGGTGACGCCTTCCAGGCCGTCGCTGCCCACCGATTCGGTGGTCCGCGAGGCGTAGCGGAGGCCGGCGCGAGCGGCGATCTGCTCGAAGGCGGCCGCGGCCGCCTTGGCGTCGTTCACCGCCTGCTCGTGGGCGGCGACGATGAGGTCGGTCGGCAGCGGCGTGGTCATCGTGTAGACGGGCACCACCGGCTCGAAAGCCAGGGCAACGCCGGTCAGGTGCGCGTCGAGCTGGCGCGCGAGATCGGCGGCGATCACCGTCGGGCGGCGCTGCGCCGCTGAGATCGACGATCACATGCATGTCATTGATAGTACTGACCGCATTATTCATTGTATTGCCCCTCCTCCTTTATTGGTCAGCATCAGGTCGAACAGCCGTCGCCACCTTGACCGGGATCAAACCACTCTTTGCCACATTCGGCGCGATCCTCAATAGGCATAGACCTCGAACATCCGGTCGATATCGCCGTGCCAGTCGCGCTCGTATTCGCGCATGATCTGGTCCGCCGGCGTCATGCCGCTGGCCAGGACCTCCTCGATGGACGACAGGAAGATCGTCTCGTCGATGCCCTCTCCATTGAGATAGGAACGCCGGGCGAGCCCTTCACGCGCGAGTGCCACGATGTCGCGGCCGATGTCGCGAACGCTGCGGCCGCGGATGGTCGCCTTCAGGCCGTTCCTCGGCACGGCGTCGCGCAGCGCCTCGCGCTCGGCGCCGGTCCAGTCCTTGACGATCTGCCAGGCGCCGTCGAGGGCGGCCGAATCGTAGAGCAGCCCGACCCACAGCGCCGGCACCGCGCAGATGCGCCGGCCGGGGCCGCCGTCGGCGCCGCGCATCTCGAGGTAGTTCTTGAGCCGCACCTCGGGGAACAGGGTGGAGAGGTGGTTCTTCCAGTCCGCCATGGTCGGCCGGGCGTCGGGCAGGCTGTTGTCGAGGCTGCCGGACAGATAGCTGCGGAAGGTGGTGCCGGTGACGTCGAAATAGCGGTCGCCGCGCTTGACGAAATACATCGGCACGTCGAGCGCCCAGTCGACATAGCGCTCGAAGCCGAAGCCGTCCTCGAAGGCGAAGGGCAGCATGCCGGTGCGCGCCGGGTCGGTGTCGCGCCACATCTCGGCGCGATAGGACTGGAAGCCGTTGGGCCTGCCGTCGGCGAAGGGCGAATTGGCGAAGAGCGCGGTGACCACCGGCTGCAGCGCGAGGCGCGACGCGCATCTTCCTCACCATGTCGGCCTCGTCGGAGAAATCGAGGTTGGCCTGGATGGTGCAAGTCCTCAGCATCATGTCGAGGCCGTGGCCGCCGACCTTGGGCATGTAGGCGCGCATGATGTCGTAGCGCTGCTTGGGCATGACCGGCGTCTCGCGCGAGCGACCATTTGGGCGAGAAGCCGGAGCCGAGGAAGCCGATGCCGAGCGGCGTGGCGCATTCGCGCACCTGGGCGAGATGGGCGTTCACCTCGCGGCAGGTCTGGTGGATGGTCTTCAGCGGCGCGCCGGAGAGTTCGAGCTGGCCGCCGGGCTCCAGCGAGATGGCGCCGAGGCCGAGCGGGTCGGTGAGGCCGATGATGCGGCCGCCGTCCTCGATCCGGTGCCAGCCGAGCAGCCCTTCCATCGCCTCCAGCAGGCGGCGGATGCCGCGCGGCCCCTCATAGGGCACCGGGCGCATGGTCGGCGAGGTAGAAGCCGAACTTCTCGTGCTCGGTGCCGACGCGCCATTCGGATTTCGGCTTGGAGCCCGATTCGAGCGTCGCCACGAGCTGGTCGCGGGATTCGATCGGCGTCGCGTCAGAGACGTCGCGTGCCATTCAGGAGGGCTTTCCGAGGCGCTAGAGGGAAACGGGGCGGCAGATTAGAGCAGTCCGGGCCGGGTGCAAGCCCGCTCAATGTGGGGTGGGCGGCGCGTTCCGCCAGTCCCCCAGCGCCGATTGGACCAGCGCCAGCGCGGCCACGGCGGCGGTATCGGCCCTCAGGATGCGCGGCCCCAGCGGCAGGGCGATGACGAACGGCCGCGAGCGCAGCAACTGGCGCTCCTCGACCGAAAACCCGCCCTCCGGGCCGATCAGCACGGCCAGCGGCGCCGGCGCCACCCCCGACAGAATTGACAGGGGATCGGCGCGCTCCTCGCCCTCGTCGCAGAAGATCAGCCGGCGGCCGTCCTCACGCCCCGGCCAGGTTTCGAGCAGGTGGCGCAGCGCGATCGGCTCGTCGATGGCGGGAATGGTGAGGATGCCGCACTGCTCGGCGGCCTCGATGGCGTTCCCCTCCATGCGCTCCAGGTTCACCTTGCTCACCTGGCCGTGCTGGGTGAGCACCGGGCGCAGGCGCCCGGCCCCCATCTCCACCGCCTTCTGCACCATGTAGTCGAGGCGCGCCTGCTTGAGCGGCGCGAAGATGTAGTGCAGGTCGGGATGGGCCGGCTGGGCGCGCAGCGGCTCGCCGATCTCGAGGCTCCACGACTTGCGCCCGCCGCCGCGCAGGATCGCCCGCCATTCGCCGTCGCGGCCGTTGAAGACGAGGATGCCGGCGCCGTCCGACAGGCGCAGCACGTTGACCAGGTAGTTGGCCTGGTTGCGGTCGAGCACGACCGTGCTAGCCGCCGACGAAGCGGGTCGAGCGCAGGAACAGGCGGATGGAGGTGAAATCGTGGGCCATGCATCGCCGAGCTTATCACCATTGCGGTTGACGCCGGCTGCGGCCATGTCGGTCAGCCGTGCGCCCGGCCTTTTCGCGCCGCGGTCGCGGCGGCCGAAGGCCGCAGTCAAGGCCTTCTGCCGGTATCCCCCATTCGCGATGGAGGCGCCACGCCATCTTCATGGTCAGTGGAGCGCTTGCGGCCGAGAATGTCCGATGCCCGCTGGCGCGAGCCGAGAAGCCGGCCAAGTTCGGCCTGCGTCCGTCTCGACCGCGTCTCCATGCCGAAGCGAATCGCTTCCACCGGATCCGGCGGATCGACCGGCCAGTGGCGGCGCTCATAATCCTCGATGACCAGCGCCAGCAGGTCGAACGGTCCGCTTCCGCTGCCCTTCCGCGGCCATTCTCGAAATAGCGTTCGATCTCGTCGAGAGCCGCCTCATAGTCGGCTTCGCTGCGGAGCGGACGGACACTTCTGCGCCATGAGACGGTTCCCGGATCGATCGGTCATACTCGGATGGGTGCCGACGAATTTCACCAGCACCGGCCGAACTTGTATGAGACATGGGCGACCAGCCGATATTTGTTGCCGCCATGTCGAATATGGCGCGATTGTCCGAAACGAAATCGACCGTCGCGCCGAAGGCACGTTTCATCTCGGCCGGTCCTGCCCAGTCGCCCTGGACACGACCGCGAACCATGCTTTCAGAGGTCCCTCGGCCGGCGGATGCCGCCGCCAGAATTGAACCAGGGTCCGCCGGGCAATCACCTGCATCGCCACGATGTAGCATGTCACCAATTTGGTTACAAGCGCGAAGCTCGCTTGACCGCGGCCGCGTCCGGCGGCACCCATGGCGCCATGAGCGAACCCGCCGCCAATGTCGCCGAATATTCCGTCTCCGAGATTTCCGCGGCGCTCAAGCGCACGGTCGAGGACACCTATGGCTATGTGCGCGTGCGCGGCGAGATTTCCGGCTTCCGCGGGCCCGCATTCCTCCGGCCACTGCTACTTCTCGCTGAAGGACGACAAGGCGCGGCTGGAGGCCGTGGTCTGGCGCGGCACGCTGCCGCGGCTGAAGTTCAAGCCGGAGGAAGGCGTCGAGGTGGTCGCCACCGGCAAGCTCACCACCTTCGCCGGCCAGTCGAAATACCAGATCGTCATCGAGGCGCTGGAGCCGGCCGGCGTCGGCGCGCTGATGGCGCTGCTCGAAGCCCGCCGCAAGGCGCTCGCCGCCGAGGGCCTGTTCGCCGAGGAGCGCAAGCGCCCCCTGCCCTATCTGCCGCGGGTCATCGGCGTGGTCACCTCGCCGACCGGCGCGGTCATCCGCGACATCCTGCATCGCCTTGCCGACCGCTTCCCGACGCGCGTGCTGGTCTGGCCGGTGCGGGTGCAGGGCGAGACCAGCGCGGCGGAGGTGGCGGCGGCGATCGCCGGCTTCAACGCCCTGCCGGCAGGCGGCGCCATCCCCCGCCCGGACCTCCTGATCGTGGCGCGCGGCGGCGGCAGCCTCGAAGACCTGTGGAGCTTCAACGAGGAGATCGTGGTGCGCGCCGCGGCGGCCTCCGCCATCCCGCTGATCTCGGCGGTCGGCCACGAGACCGACTTCACGCTGATCGACTATGCCGCCGACATGCGGGCGCCGACGCCGACGGCGGCGGCCGAGATCGCGGTGCCGGTGCGCTCCGAGCTGATCGAGACGGTCGGCGATCTCGGCGGGCGGCTCGCCGGGGCGGCGCTGCGGCACATCGAAACGAGCCGGCGGGAGCTGCGCGCCGCCGCCCGCGCGCTGCCGCGCGCCGAGGACCTCTTCGCCATGCCGCGGCGGGTGTTCGACGAGCTGGCGAGCCGCATCGGCCGGGCGCTGCATCGCCAATACCCGCGCGCACCGCGCCCGCTACGAGCGCGTCGCCGTGCGCCTGTCGCTCGGCCGGGCTCGACCGCCTGGTCGAGCGGGCGCGCGAGCGGCTGTCGCGCCGACAGCCGCAAGGCCGTCTTCTACACCCGCACTGTCGAGCGCCGCGCCAGCGGTGACCCGGCTGGCGAGCGCAGGGCCAGTTCCTCGCCCGCCGCATCGAGCGCCTGCAGGCCCGCCTCGCTTCCGCCGCCAAGCTGCTCGACGTGGTCAGCTACCGCTCGATCCTCGAACGCGGCTTCGCGCTGGTCAGCGACTTCGAGGACCGCGAACCGATCCGCTCGGCCGCGGCGGTGCCGGACGGCAAGTTGCTCGACATCGAGTTCCATGACGGCCATGTGCGCGCCGTCTCCGGCGGCGGCGGCACGCCGCGCCGCGCCGGCGGAAGACGGCCGACGACGGCTCGCAGGGCAGCCTGCTGTAGAGGGAATGGGAATGGCGAACGGTGAGCAGCGACTAGCAGACGGAGCACGTCTTCTTCACTATTCACTATTCACGATTCACTATTCGCCATTCAGCCGCATGACGTGGCGCCGCGTGCCGGTCATGCCGAGGTCGCGGAAGCCGGCTTCGGCGAAGACCGGGACGAAGCCCATGAAGCGGAAGCTCGGCGACTCCGGATCGACCGGATAGGCCTCGACCACCGTCGCGCCGTTCGCCCTCGCGTGGTCGACGGCACCGGCGATCAGCCTGCGCACCAGCCCCGTCGCCGCGCAGCCGCCGCGGCACGTAGAAACAGGTGAGCGACCAGATCGACCTCGCCGGGCTCCGCCTCCGGGCCGCCGAGCGCGCGATGGGTTTCGCGCGGCGCGATCGACACCCAGCCGACCGCCTCCTCGCCGTCATAGGCGAGAAGCCCGACCGGCGTGCCGGCAGCGATGCGCTCCTCATCATGCGCTTGCGCTCGGCCGGCGCCTGCAGCTTGGCCTCGGCGGCGGTGCGCCGCCACACCATGCACCAGCAATGCTTGGGCGCGCCGGGCGCCGAGAAGAAGCGCTCGAAGGCATCCCAGTTGGCGCCGGTCACCGGGCGGAAGTCGAGGTCGCGAGGCTCGTCGGACATGCCCGGCAGCATGCCGCGGACCCCAGGCGCACGCCACCCGTTTTCGGCCGCCGGCTCAGCGGTGTCGACGGATGCTCATGAGATAGGCGGTGAGATCGGCGATGTCCGCGGGCGGGATGATGAAATTCGGCATGTCCTTGTGCGGCGTGCGGAAGAACGGATAGAGCGCGATCGCGCTCATGCCCTCGGCGTCGGCGATATCCTGGAAGGTCGGTGCCTCGGGCTTCGGACTGTCGAAATGGCCGCGCTCTGTCTGATGGCACTCGGCGCAGTTGGCCGCGGCATAGGCGCGGCCTCTCTCAGCGTCGCCGCGCTCCTGATCCTGGGCCAGCGCCGGGCCGGCCGCCAGGAAGGCGGCGGCGGCCAGAACGCAGCGGATGTCGTCTCCTCGCCATGGCGCCATGGTGCGCCGACGGGCGGCGACGGCCTTGATCCAGGTCAGGCACGGCTAGCGGCTCCGGCCCGTGCCGCGGATCTCGGAGAGCGTGCGCGACGGGGTGATCGCTTCCGGGTCGAAGGCAAGGTCGATGATCGCCGGCTTGCCCGAAGCCACGCAGCGCTCGAAGGCGGCGGCGAAATCCTCGGTTCTTCCCACCGTCTCGCCATGGCCGCCGCAGGCGCGGGCGAAGGCGGCGAAATCCGGGTTGCGGATGTCGGTGGCGACGGGACGGCCGGGATAGGCCGCTCCTGGTGCATCCGGATGGTGCCGTGGATACCGTTGTTGACGACGATCACGATGACGTTGGCGCCCGCCTGAACCGCGGTGACGAATTCCTGCATGGTCATCTGGAAATCGCCGTCGCCGGCAAAGACGACCACCATGCGCTCGAGGATATTTCAGCTTGGCGGCAAGCCCCGCCGGCAGGCCATAGCCCATCGACCCGGAAGTCGGGGCAAGCTGGCTGCCAGTGCGGCGGTGGCGGTAGAAGCGATGCACCCAGACGGAATAGTTGCCGGCGGCGCTGGCGATGACGGCGTCTTCGGGCAGGCGCTCCCCGAGCCAGGCGACGATCTGGCTGAGCTGGACCGGGCCGGGATTGTTCACCGGCGTCGACCACGCACGATAGTCCGCATTGGCCGCTTCGGCGCTGCCGCGCCCACGGGATCGCGTTCGGCGGCTGCAACCCTTCCAGCGCCGCGGCAAAGGCGATCGGGCTGGCATTGATGGCCAGCGTCGGCCGGTAGAGGCGGCCGAGCTCCTCGGCGCCGGGATGAACGTGGACCAGCGCCTGGCGGGCTCGGGAATGTCGATCAGCGTATAGCCGGAGGACGGCATCTCGCTCATGCGCCCGCCGATGAGGAGGATGAGATCGGCCTCCTTCACACGGGCGGCAAGCGCCGGATTGACGCCGACGCCGATATCGCCGGCATAGTTCGGATGGGCGTTGTCGAAGAGGCCCTGGCGGCGCCACGAGCAGCCGACGGGGAGTTCGAAGCGCTCGGCGAAGCGCTGAGGCGGCGACCGCCGCTTCCGACCAGCGCGAGCCGCCGGCAATGACCAAGGGCCGTTTCGCCCGCCACAGCATCTTCTGCAATTCGGCCATCTGGGTGAGGCCGGGATGGGTCTCGACCTGCACCCAGGGCCGGGGATTGGCGACGGTCGTCGTCTGGCGCAGCACGTCCTCGGGCAGCGACAGGACCACCGGGCCGGGGCGGCCGGCGGTCGCCTCATGGAAGGCGCGGCTGACGAACTCGCCGCGCGGTCAGCGCTGTCGATCTCCTCGATCCACTTGGCCATCTCGCCGAACATGCGACAAGTCGATCTCCTGGAACGCCTCGCGCCCGCGCATGGCGCGCCCGACCTGGCCGATGAAGACGATCATCGGGGTGGAATCCTGGCGGCCGACATGGATGCCGGCGGAGGCATTGGTGGCGCCGGGCCCGCGCGTCACCATGACGATGCCGGGGCGGCCGGTGAGCTTGCCCCAGGCTTCCGCCGCCATCGCCGCGCCGCCCTCCTGGCGGCAGAGCGTCACCGCGATGGAGGAATCGTGGAGGGCGTCGAGCAGCGCCAGATAGCTTTCGCCGGGCACGCAGAAGACGCGCTCGACGCCGTTATTCTCCAGCGCCTCGACGATCAGCCGCGCCGCCGTCGGCGGGCTCTTGGATGCCGGTCCGCCATCTGTTTCTAGACGTCGGTGATGGTGACGACGCGGAAGGTGTGCATGTCGCCGTCCTCGTCGCGGATCGAGACGTATTCGCCCGGCGCGAAGCGGTGGGTGGCCAGCTTGAAGCCCGATTCGTCGCCCTCCTCGCCGTCGATGTCGTAGTGGAAGCCCCAGCTGCCGCCCGGCCGATGGACCAGATGGCCGATGTCCTCCTCCTCCGCCCCCCAGTTGCGCACGACGCGGCAGCGCTCCCGGTACTTGCGCCAGCCCTCCGGGTCGAGGTGGCCGTCGGCGTCGAGCGGCGCGGTGAAGCGGTAATAGTGGCGCTCGCTGCCGTCAGGAAATTCGGGGGTGCGGGCGAGGTTGAGCCGAATCGTCTTGAGGCCGCTCTCTGGCATTTCTGCCTCCCGGTGGTAACACATGACTCGACACCCTACAGAGCGGCGCAGTCGGGCGGCCAGCCGGCAATTCCCCTCACCGGCGCCCGGCTGTAAGGTAGGCTGACCGACGAGGGAGGACACCCGTGCCTGGCGGGAAACGGATATTGCCGGCGGCCGCCGTGGCCGCGGCGCTGGCGATGGCGGCGGCGGTCGCCCATGCCGAGGACGACACCGACACCCCGGAATTCCCCACCACGGAATTCGCCGACGGCGCCACCAGCGCCTCGGTCAGCGTCGGCGACGTGACCGCGACGGTGCGCCTGCTGCGCGGCGCCACGCCCGACCCCGACAAGGACAAGGTGTGGCTGCGGGTCAAGGTCGGCCCTGCCGGTCGCCGAGGCCGAGGCGCCGGACGCCGGCTTCGACGTGCCCGAAGCCGAGGCCAGCATCGCCGAGATCGACCCCGGCAACCGCTACCCGGAGGTCTATTTCGCCGCCTATACCGGCGGCGCCCATTGCTGCACCGACGTGTTCGTTGCCGAGCAGCAGCCGAAGGGCTGGGTGACGGTCAAGGTCGGCGAGTTCGACGGCGGCAGCGACTATCTTCAGGACGTCGACCATGACGGCCTGGCGGAGATCGTCACCGTCGACAACCGCTTCCTCTACACCTTCGACTGCTATGCCTGCAGCGCGGCGCCGCTGGTCATCGACACGGTGCGCAACGGGGCGGTGATCGATATCTCCACCGACCCGCGCTTCCTGCTCCGCCCACCGCGACTGGCTGGCGCAACTGGAAGACTCCGTCGAGCCGTCCGACCGCTGGACCTCGCCCGGCTTCCTCGCCGGCTGGGTGGCGGCCAAGGTGCGCGTCGGCGAGGGCGCCGACGCCTGGAAGGCAGCTCAAGGCGCACTGGAACTATGCCCATGACGCGGGCGAGGAAACCTGCCTGACCGGCGCCGACATCGGCGACTGCCCGAAGGGCGAGCTCAAGGTGCTGAAGTTTCCCGACCGGCTGAAGCTGTTCCTCGACCGCAACGGCTACGGGTCCTGAGCGCCGGCTGCCGGCCTCAGGCAACCAGATAGGATTCGCTCTTGGCCAGCCAGGAGACGAACTGGTCGCCGGCAACCGGCTTGGAGAAATAATAGCCCTGCAGGCTGTCGACGCCGATGTCGCGCAGCATGGCGACCTGATCCTCGGTCTCGACACCCTCGGCGACGGTGCGGAAGCCCAGCTTCCTGGCCATCTCGACGATGGCATGGACGATCGTCTCGGCGCCCGCCAGCCTGCCGATGTCGCGCACGAAGCTGCGGTCGATCTTGAGCGCGCTGAGCGGCAGGTCCCTGAGCAGCGACAGCGACGAGAAGCCGGTGCCGAAATCGTCGACCGAGATGCCGATGCCGAAGTCGCGCAGCATGGCAAGGTTCTTCTGGATGATCTCCAGGTTCTTGAACATGGACGATTCGGTGATCTCGATGTTGATCAGCGCCGGCTCGATCCCCGCCTGTTCGACGGCGTTGATCAGGCGCGCGCCGAAACCCGGGTCGCGGCACTGGATCGGCGAAATGTTGAGCGATATCGGCACCAGCACCTTCTGCATCTCGGTCCAGTGGCGCTGATAGGTGCAGGCCTCGCTCAGCAGCCGGTTGCCGAGTTCGGCGATCGATCCGGATTCCTCGGCGATGGGGATGAACTCGTCGGGCGCGATCAGCTTGTTGTGGATGTCGCGCCAGCGCGCCAGGCCCTCGGCGCCGACGATCTTGCGGGTGGTGGCGTCGACGATCGGCTGAAACACCAGATAGAACTTGCCGCTGGCGATGTCGTCCGGCATGCAGCGCTTGAGCGCATGGCGCGCCTTCACGGCGGCGTCCATGCGGGCGTCGAAATAGTTGATCGAGCTCTTCTTGCTCGCCTTCGACTTGTACATCGCCATGTCGGCGTGGGTGACCAGAACGTCGGCGGAGGAATTGTCGAGCGGGAAGACCGAAATGCCGACGCTGATCGAGATTTCGACGCGCACGTCGTTGAGCTCGCTGATCGCCGCCACGCCCCTGGAGATCTTCTCGGCGATCTCCATCGCCGCGGCGGCGGACTTCAGGTTGGTGGCGAGC